>JAOPKD010000017.1 GCA_025517565.1 Halapricum hydrolyticum | reverse complement strand
CTCATCAAAACGCTAGCGTCTCTCGGTTTCTCTCCTTAACCGAACACGGATGGTCGATAGCGGTAGTTAAGATGTCGTCAGTCACGCTTACGTTCCGCTTGTGAGTCTCACCCCGTTTCAGACGTGTCCCGAGCTCGGGCCGATGTTAGAGCTTCAGATACCGTTGGTCAGCGACCCAGTCGTCGACATCCAGCGACCACATGTCTGATCGTCTGATCCCCGTGTAGTAGAGGGTCTGGAAGATCAGATACGCGTTCGACGCGAGCGCGTATGTAAAGATATTATCAATACCGTTGCTATAGCTCCATGTTTTCTAACTGGCGACGCCGGGTCTATCTTTTCGACTCTTTATCTCCCCCATCGTGATAATGGATAGGCACGGAGAAGTTGCTCTTGACCTAGACATTCTGTCCCAGCAAGACACGAACAAGGCATTACGGGCAGATCTCAGTCGGCTTGCCGACGATGACTCGCAGAATACGGAAGAACAGCCCCGCTGTCGGATGACGAGACAGAAGGCGAGGTTCTTCGATACAGACGGGAGGACCGATAGGAGTCAAGATCAAGGCACGTGTGGTCGCTGACAGCGGGCCAGTATTCGCCCGAAACCGATGAAGACCAAATTAGTGACAATCAAGGAGTAGCTCGTCTCAGTAACTTGTAAAAAGTGCTAAAAGAAACAACCACGTATTCAATTAATAGAATGCCCGTGCCAGATCCCAATGGACAACCACCAGGAGATGATCTGCTCCATTCCCTAACTGACAAATCCAGAAGCAAAATACAAAATCAAGCGGAAGAGGAGATATTCAACCGATGGTTAGACAAAGTATGCTCGGATGGGCCCGATGTCTGGGAAACTACACCGGGAGAGTACCCATCGAAAACCCGGAAAGAAGACTATGCGATTGTATTCAAAGAGGTTGCTCTCCAAACGCGAAAACGGATAGATAGTGTCGTTCGCTGGCCAAGAGACTCAGAACGCTGGCCAGAGAAAGAGATTCACTGCTATGAGTTGGTTGAAGTGAAAAACACTGATGGTGAGGTCCCAGAAGAAGTCATTGGTGAGCTCTTGATGGAGAGCGAGAGTTTTCAATCGGAATTCTCTATAAGCTCTTGGGAAGTTGAGGTCACACTTCTCTTAAATGAAGTTGATTGGGAGTCAAAACAGAAATTTCAGAAAATGTGCGATGCACGCAACATTGAGATCCGCTTAGAGGTAGCAGCAGCGGAGTAACCTGAATGCCTTGATGATTCCCTCATAACGCAATGAATAGAGTGGGTGGCGAAGTACTCAAGCAGTCTGACCAGGATGAGCCTGCTGAATACATTCTCTATATTTCCCTGCCTCTACTGAAGTTTCTCGTTAGATCGAACCGGGCAGGCCACGATACACAGCGCGAATAGCTTGCAACACGCCCGTCATGCGTTGTCCAGATCGTGACGAAGTACCCGCCAACCAAACCATAGCACTCCAAGAACAAGCCCAGTCGCGTGCGCCGAAACCGCTACACCATCTGGTCGCGACTGAATACCTGCGAACCGTTGGACTGTCACCCATACATCCAAGCTCAAGTATATCAAGACGAGCAGAATCCCGATTCCGAGAGCAACATCTCTTGCATCAGCTTCAAAAGACTCGATACGCTCAGCAAGGTCGACGACTAATGCCGGAATTGCGTATCCAGTCAACGTCATAGTAAGACCACTTGCGCCTCTTGAGGGCCCGCCGTACTCAAACACTACTGGTAGATGAAGCGCGAGATAAGGAATCAACACTGCGAACAAGAGGAACGTGACTAAGCCCACACGCCTCTCTACCAACGTACCAAGTAGAACGAACACGAGGAGGTTCTGCCAAAGGTGATTGAAACCCGCATGCATCCACGGGGCGAGGATAGTGTAAGAGAGGGGTGTAATAGTGGGCGATACGAGATGGGTCGCCCCCATCACCAAGGTCAAGATGATCGTGACCCACGGAATATCATTAATTGCCACAGCCGAATAAATTGATTCAGCTTCCACAAATATGCAGTGGGTCGTTATCTCACGTAATATGGCTTATTGTAGACAGGTCCTAATCGTCTTTCTTTGACGATCTTCGAAATCTCACTGTTGGTACGGAGAAGAGCATCTTACCCTATGAATGCTTAGTATAGCAGGGAATGACTCAATACCTCCTCAGAATCATCAATCGGTAGCTGTCAACATTGACAGGATGCTTTCCACTAATAATCTCCTTCGTGAGAGTCTTATCCGAACGTTGGAGAGAGAACAAGGGCCACGCCCACAGCATACACTGCTATTGATTTTGGGTCAGTGTACCGGAAGTTGTCCACCGAATAGTTGAACAGCAGCATTGTGCCAAGGACCATTATCCCCAATCGTTGCAATACTGGAATAGAATAGACAAACACACTCACAGCTGGATCCAAGTATTTAAGAATCCATCCTAGTACAAGCACGCTGAAAAAGAATGGTAGCGCCTCGATCTTCCCTTTAAACAGATTACTACCAGCTGTCTTGACGTATCTCTTTCCTCCCTCGAACAGAATCCCGCCACCGATCATTGCAGCTACACCATACACGAACGCACTGAATATCTCAGCTGTAGGTTGTGACACCATACATAACTGACAATGGTTTCGGTGGTAAAATACCCTGGTGGCCGTTTTACCCAATATTGCGCCCATGAAGTCCTAATACGCCCGATTAGACCATTTATCCGCCCGGATAATCATGCCATCCGGCCGTGTAACAACTAATATCAGTTAAACATTGTACTGGCTTTATCATACTCGCGTAGGATGAACGAATATGGCGATTCCCGATGACATACAGGACAAGCTGGACTCTGACCCTTCTTGGGTTGTTCAGCATGAAGATATCGTCCGTGTGATGGACGAAGAGAAAAAGGAGAAGCCTTGGTCTCGATACATGATACAACAGCATCTTGAGGGAGATCCGGCAAAGAAGACAGTTAATGACCGGTTGGATGAACTAGTCGAGCTCGATGTACTAGACGAGTACAATTACAATAATGTCACTCTCTATGACCTCGCATATAATCCGATAGTCACCGACGGGGGTCGTCTTAGAAATGCGAACATCCTTGACTTGATCACGTTCCGTGATAGAAGTGGGATTCGGGATCTTATATCTGGGGCACTGTTTCTTGGTCTTGCATTCTTCATCTTTGGCGCTTTGGCGGAGGGTGCTGGTGTCTCGGTAGATGTGAGCCTGTCCGACAATTTCTATATAAGTATTGGATTTATGATGTATGCGGTAGCGATTGGTCTACTCATGTTGCTCGGAACTGTTCGCAGACTGGAAGCAGCTGTTAATTACTGGGAGTCCAGTTGATTCGCATTTCAAGATGACCTTCTAGAGCGTCTTTTCGAGTATAGGGTTTCCCGGACAGGTGCATTTTGTTTTGTACTGTAGAATCGTTCCTAATGGGTCGTCCTCAGTGGTCGCTGTTATCAGTCATGTGTCGCACGACGTTTCACGGTAGTTTCTGATTCGGGCCAAATACCGTACGAGGAAAGGCTACAGATTCAAGTATACAGTCAGGGTGTCATAGAACGATTGGCACACCCGTGGAGCGAATTGGTAGAGACAGGGTGAATTGAGGTCACTCTACGGACACCTGTTGTTTCTCCTGTATCCTGAGACCATCGGGATCAGAGCTGATGGTTTTCCAGTCAGGCACTGCGTGCCGAGAGATCGGGATTAACAGGAGTAAGTCTCCCTGTTGTGTTTCGACCCATTCTCTGTTTGTTTCTCTGCACCAGCAACAGGGTTCCCACAGACCCGATTCTAACCGATCCCAAACGTCTGCATCACCGAAATACTCGCCCTTACTGCTTTTATAGACTCTCCCATCACCCATACTGTACAATTACTGTCCGATCCTCTATTATTCCTCATCACCCTTTTCTCGTTGTGAACATACTGGTGTGAGCAATATATTCGATTAAGATATATTTGAAATCTATACCTTGTGACTGGTTCTATGACACCCTGATACAGTGGTAATCTCCCACCCCTCCGTGTTATCTTGCTGGCGATCAGGCGGTGTTGATGTGCGCGTCGATGGCGGTATCTGCGACGTTGTCAGTCACGCTCATGTTCCGCTCGTGAGTCTCACTCCGTTTCAGACGTGTCCCGAGTTCGGGCCGATGTCGGACTTCAGGTACCGCTGGTCAGCAAACGAACTGATCAAGATCGACGATGAGGGAGAGCGTATAAAACCCGAGTCGATCCAAATATACGCTTACTGGATGTAGATATTTACTCTGTTTGAGATTGTGATTTTTAACGAGCGTGATGCTATCTCGTTAGTTTAAAGAGTGCTTAAATCCAAGTATCCATAAGCAGATTTGTCGCATCGGAGCCGTTGACGTTGTCGCCTGTCGCATGGAATCTCGCGAACTATCGAACACATTAGACGAATTAATAGTTGAAGCAGCGAAGTGCGTCGGTGTAGACCCCGGCGAGCCGATAAGCATTGATGAAGTCCGAGCGCAAGCTGAAGCGAACGGCTACAGCAAGACTGAGATCAATCACCTTCTGATAGAAAACGACGCTCTGAGTCTCAACCAGATCCCAGTCCCTCAAGAGAACAGCCTATGGGAAGACAAGGCTAGTGAGAACGCAGATTACATAGGATGTACAGCAAAAGACGGCCACGACACAAACGGTTGGAGCAAACCCAGTGGACAATCTGGGCCCAAGTCATCCGATGATACGACTCAAGATTATTTCGGACTTCATCAACCTATCGCGACCAACGCAGATCTTGTCGACAAGGATCGTTATCTCGACGATGACGGGCAACCATTGACGGCGTCAGAAGCCATTCAGTCCTACATTGAACAACGACACGGAGAGAGCTCTACGAGCGATCAGTACGGTTGGGGACGAGGTCGCCGGCACACCGCTAATAGCCGGTACAAAAAAGGGATGGCACTCGATCGGCAGTGCTTGGACACGTATGAGAATCCGACAACAGTCCTCTTGTCTCTGCGACTGTCTCCAGAATCGCACGGTCGATTGGACCTGCTTACAGAACTCAACGAAGCATTGACGCCCACTCTGCAGTCGCTTCGCTATCGGCTTCAGAAGAGTCCGAACAGTCCTTTTTCGTCTGATGACTGGGAGTACTTTCTGGTAATCGCAGGCACAGATGACCGTGCAACACCACACGCACACATTATGGTGTATTGTAACGACGACGTCGACCGAGATCTCTTCAAGCCGGTCGTGGAGAAGTTCGTTGAGAAGTGTGAATACTCCCCTGATAACATGCGAGGAAACAGGGTCGACAGGGATACGATTTCAATCCGAGGTAACGGCGAAGACGAGATCCCGCTTGTCGACGCAGATGAAGTGAACGCTACCGACTACGAGTTCCAGGGGCAGAATTCACAAGGTGCAGTGTACGCTCTAACCCAATTACCTCATCTCGGAGAGGTTGACGAGATGGAGCAGGATGAGCTCCTTCATTCGTCGACAGTGGATGCGTGGGGCAGGCGGGCATTTCGAAAGAGCCGAGTAGATATTGAAGACGAGTATTCTGCTACAACTCCTATGTAATCTGCCTCTGAGAAAAGCCCCCCTTCATCTCTGGGACAATGAACCTCCTTGGCTAATCTCAGGGAGTCGTCGTAGCTGAACAACCCACGTTAATCCGGAACCCGGTTGGAAATAAAGTTCGTCGAATGCATGGCTCTGTTGGAACCAACTACTAAGAGTTCCAAGAAGGCAGGAAAATTGGTTCTCAAGAATCCTCAGTAACCTCATCTTGCTAAGCTGTTTTGGAGCCGGTGATTCCTAAGCAAACTCTGATTCATAAGTCATCCCACTACTTTCGGAGCCGAGTGAGACTCCACTTTGCGAGTGTTATTTTGTGTGTGGGCAGGTGGATCGAGGTGATATTCAGTCCCTGAAAGATCTGGTTGGCACCACCTAGATCTCATGCGATCAATCTCAAGGAGATTATTCCCGCTAGTCTTTTCATTGCAAACTAACGTCTCGAACCGTTTACTTGGAAATTTATACTGTAACAATTCGGGTTCTAATCGTTGTCTACTGTTGTGTTACTTCAGTTCCTCTTCGGCCTTCTCCTCTATCTCGTCCTTGTGCTCAATCGCGAATTTGAATAATGCTTCCATGAAGTGCTTGTGCTTCTCAAACTGTTCCTTGTCGTCAAGCTCACGAAGAGCGTTTGTCTTTCTAAATACGTCGTCAACGGCATCCCAGACCTCCTCACTAACGTAAACAGCACGCTGCTTCTCATCCAAATCAGATTTGTTCAGATCATCTTCTTTGTTCATTGTATTCTAGGTTTCAATCGCTGTCATGGTACGGATACCATGGCAAGTAGAGTTAGAGGTGTATAACATAAATATTTCCGTATAGATGGTAAAGTAATTAATTCTCCTGGTAATAACTTGGAGTGGTCGTCAAGCCCACTCTCAGGTGGCAAGATACTGGGGTAGCTTCATTACCGTCGTCTTTGATTCTCTACATACTCGATGCCAACCCTGAATCGACGTGTGAGTGCATCCGAAACTCTTCACCCACGACAGACTGAGTACTATATTACCGCGAAACCACCCGATATTGGCTACATCACGTACCAAATAGATCCAAGAGCGGTCGAATTACTCACTGAGACGTAGGGCTACTCCGACGGGGATCAACTTTCTTGGAGCCTGGTTTATCCACTTCGCCAAATTCGGGACCTATACACGCTTGAGGAGGGACGTCCACGGTCTACTGATCTTAATGACACACCTACAGAAAGAGTAACACGTGATAGGTTTGATATCGGACTCTAATGAATACTCATTATCTACTAATGACCATAGTCAATATCGACGGAGCTCTTTAGATCTTGGATGAGGTCCTCACCAACAATTCCGTGGTTGACAAACTCATTTAGTGTCTCCTCATTAAGGACATCATTTTTATATTGGATGACTGCTGCTGTCACAAGGAAAACAAGAACTTTATTGTACTCATCTATTTTGAATCCGTCTTTTAGATGTTTTTCGTACCACCCTGACGAATTGTTGACACCACGCGAAACCTCATTTTCGCTGAATCCAACGCGGTCTCGAAGGTATTCGACTTCCAGTAGATCTCTGATTCTGAAATAGTCTGGTCGTGAGAACTCATGCGTCCCACCTGCTCGTTGATGGTTTGAGTACCAATTATTGGGCTTCCCGAGAAGATTGCTAATTTCACCCATATTCAGACCACATGCCTCACGAAGAGTCTCAAGATGGTCAATATCGGCTTCCCGGATCTGATATGAATCTTGATTGGCGACTGTGGCTGCCTTGTTTCGAATCAGACGCTCCCGCTTGTTCACCATGTTAATATAACTAATCTCTGACTGAGGTTCTACTTTGCGGTATCAGCTATAGAAGTCAAAAATATCGGCAATCCTACTGAGTGCCGTGGTCTTATTCCCCGATAGAGAGCTTTCGATCGCACATAATGGGATCGAATTCAACACCCACCTGAAGAGGTTGGCAAGACGACGTCGTCATGCTCATTCTCTCTCCGTTTTCGTTTCAACCGTCCTACTTCCTCAACACAGTCGTCGAATATATTCTCCCGATCATCGAGGTACTCCACGATTCGCTTGGCTATTTTTTCATCCAGTATCGAGTTACGGACATAGTTCGGAGAGTCTACGATACCGACTAAGTCTACACTATCTTCAAAACTGACCAATTTGGTGTCTCCCTGTACAGCTACCCGATCACCCATATCGAGCGTTCGTTTTGTTTTGAGTAGAAATTGATGGCGTGTGAGGTTTCATCAGTGTGTTCGGCACCAGCGCGTGCTTTGATTTCATCTGTATCACACATTATTTGGAAAATCCTTGTCCAGTCTCGTTCGTCGGCCATACCCCAACACGATATTACACACTCACTTTATGATAATGTAGGCCCGAAACGCCCTACAACCCGAAGAAATCGTTACCTTGGTCGACTCTTTCTGCGGGTTTAGCCTTCCCACACTTTTTGCAAACGATCATCGCTTCACTTGTGCTGAACTGCCCGCCATAACCCATGGCTGATGCCCCTCGCATTTCTTGTAGAGGCACGACCTCCTTGTGCTCGTCGTGGTCGCATATTTCGTTTTCGCTATCCTCCACCTCGATCTCGTCTATCCCATCCCACCCTTCGAGACCGAAGGAGTCCGCGTCAAGCGAATCATCCGCGTATGGATCATCTATTGGATCCATGTGCCCTAATTTGTCATCTTGTTATAAGAAGGTTCCCGGACCACGGTGAAAGTGAAGAAAGAGCATTTCGCTCATCCTGCGAAGTCGTAACCTGAGCATGAGATCGCCGAAATCGAACGCATTAGAAGCTTCACTACCCGGGATTCAACCAAGTCATGAGTCGTCGGTATGAGCGACCGGATAATCTGGATGTTGCTGGGTTCACTGCCCACCCACGTGTGATCCCTGCTGTGTTGATATCTCCAACTGGTTCTCTGTGTTCGAAATAGTAGAGAGATTCGGATGAAATTAATACCGTCTATATATCCATATTCTCCAACTGGCGACGTCTTGTCTGCCGTTTCGACTCTTCGTCTCTGGCATCGTAGTGCTGGTCCAGACGCTTCCGTGAAACGTTGGTCCGACCCGAGACGATATCTTTCGGAACGTCACGGTCTAGATGCGAGGTGATGGCCGATCGCCTTAACGCGTGCGGGGAGATCGATGAGGGACACTGTGATGCCTTATCTGCTGATCGGTACGGGCACGCGTCCACCTCTTGATCGTGAGGACAGGCCCCAGTCCATTCGCAGGGCTGGGTCGCTCTGTAGCTATGGGCCTGGATCGTTGTTTTCGCTATCCGGCCTTGTCGGGATGCGAATAGTGGTTCCCGGCCGTCTTCATCAGTGACTTCAGGACGGGTCCGATCGCGATAGTCTTGGAGCGCTTTAACGAGTTCGGAGTCAACGATCGACACGTTCCGTTCGCCATCGATGCCCCGCTTCAATGGGGTGCCAGTCTCGGGGCGATGTCGGACCTGTAGATGTGGATCCGGATCCAAGACGAAGTCATCGACGTCTAATGCTCGGGCTGCTCCGGTACGCATCCCGGTGTGATAGAGGACGTGGATGAGAACGTGCCTCAGAGAGCCGTATTCGAATCGGCTCAGGGAATTAATCATATCCTGAGCGGTTTCGTGGCTAATCTTGTCGTCTCGAGTTCGATCGGACTTCGCTACTGCTGGGGTGCGAATTTTCTCGGATACACCGGGCTTGACGTATCCTTGGGTCTCACACCATTCGACAAAGACACGAAGCGTCATCTGGTGGTTCCGGACTGTCATCGGAGCTAAGCCCTCGCTTTCACGTGCCAGCCGGAATGACTCCGTTTCTCGACCCGAGAGCTCACGCATATCGGTGAACTCGACTTCATCACACCAGAGCCGGAATTGCTTCAATCGGTATCGATGATTCTGGACCGTTGCGTCGGCCAGTTCGTTCGATCGGGCGGTAAGATACTCTTCGATCGCCTGGGACGGTGAAATCGGTTCACTGTACATGATGTACCCTTTGTTTCGTGTTACCACGACAGGGTTCCGCAGCACTGTGCCAGTCGAACCGTATCAGGCTGGGATCGCTCCCTATTCACACGGAGGAAGCATCGCCCTCGTGAGCGGAGCGAGCGCGGGCGATGTTAGACGGGCCCGCGCAAGCGGTTTTGAGCAGGCCCGTCATGTCGGCCGGTTTCCAAATCCGCCCCGACCCATCCGCTTCCTTCGTTCGCGTGAAGTACTACACTGCCTCGCAGTCTTGCGACCCCAGGGTCAGTCTCCTTTAGGTCGGAGTCGCTTAGTGCACCCGCCCCATCGCCATCTAGCGGTTACGATAAAGTGGCTCTGTTGAAATCCTCAGAGAGTTACAGGTTCGTCCCATAGTCTGACCGGATGGAAGCCCTCCCGAAGTCGCAGTTACTCCGGTTCGTTGAGCAAGCGATGCACCTGGCTTGGCGAGCTGTCGCTCGTTACTCCTCAAAGTTCTCGAGATGGCGGTACACACTTCATCAACACATCGTCCTCCTCTGTCTCAAGGTTCGGAAGAATACGACGTACCGGACGCTTCTTGACGAACTTATCGAGATACCCCGGATTCGGAGTCCCTCCTCAATCTTGAGGGGATCTCGTCTCCTTCGACGTTGTGTAAGGCCTTCAATCGCCTTGACATGGCTGTTTGGCGGGTTCTTCTCAATCTCTCAGTCACGTTCTCCCGACCAACGGTGTCGCCGGGATTGATGCCGCCGGCTTTGACCGCAGTCACGCCTCGAAGCACTACACGAAACAAACAAAGCTGACGAGTAATCGCTCGTAGCATACAACTTGCCGACGCCTGAGAAGCCGAGCTATTGCGGGACAAACGTGCAGTACGTGAACGGAATCGACTTTCAGATCCCGATCGGTTTTTATTGGTTTCGAGCCGGTAACGGATACACGATCTTGTTGCCAGCTATTCGGTTTCAACTCGTTCCTTGAGGGCCTCGTTCATCTGTTTGAATCCGGCTTTGACGTTACTCCCGATCCGCCGGTTGATAAAACCGGTACTAGTTGTCGACGGCCAGTGGATGCTCACCTGGTCATCGTATTGGAAGTAGTTCCGAGCGTGGGCGAGTGCCATCGCGGCCGCGGACACACCTTTGGTCGTGGAGAAGACGAGCACCATCGTGTTTTCTTCCCAGGGCTTCGTCGCGGCGGTATCCCTGTATCCATCCCAGAGGTCGACAACCTTCTCACCGGCGTGGTAGACCGCACATGCTGCACCGAGTTCGTTCCGATCTGTGAAATTTGCACGAAAAACGCGTTCGACTGGCTCGAAACCCGCCGCTACTTCTCCTCGGACGGGTGTCGGTTGCTGCTCGCTCATCAGGACCACGAGGTGTCGAGAGCTAATAATACTGTAGGTGTGTTGGAAGTATCGGAGGGCGACTGGCTGGCCACTTCAATGGTAGACCGCCAGGAGTCGTCCGGATCAGTCGAGTCGAACAGCGGTTCCGTAGGCGATCACTTCAGAAGCGCCCTTGGTGATTTCAGACGTTTCCATTCGGACGTTGACGACGGCATCGCCGCCCATCTCGACTGCGTCCGCTTCCATTCGCGCGATAGCGTCGTCGCGGGCCTGCGAAAGCAACGTCGAGTAAGCTTTGAGTTCACCGCCAGCGATGTTCCGAAATCCCTGTGTGATATCTCGACCCAGGTTCCGCGCCTTGACTGTGTTTCCCCGGGCGATTCCGAGGACTTCCACTATCTCTCGATCCGGGATCGTTTCGGTCGTGACTGTGGCGACGAGTGACGGTCGACTCTCTAACGAATCAGTCTCTGAAGACATGTTATATGTCTAAACGTTCTCCCAGAGCATAAACTAGCAGTGAGTCACATTACCTGGCACATCAGATGAAAGAATCGATAGCAAGCAGTTATTCTTGATCGTCGAGACAGGACGATTCTGCGGCTACCATCGGCGTCTGGTCGGGAGAGTTAAGACGTGTGAGAAACTCGAAATTCCGACACACACTGGGCCGCCAGACGCTACTGGTCGCTCAGTCTTCGCCCTGAACCTGAATCGTGTACTGGCCATCCTCGTACCCGCTGCTTTCGAAAGGCTGGCTGACGTTCGCGGGGACGGTGTCAGTTTTCTTCACATGTTGTTCACCGTCACTGTCGGTGACAGTTACCGTTATCCGCTGGGCAGTCCCGCGCTGGTTGTTCACGGTCACTCTGAGACTCCCGTCGGAATTGGGTTCGTCAGCACAACCAGCCAGCCCAACGACCGCGAGTGTCGCTGTCGTCGCGAGTACTCGTCGTCTCGTTGTCCGGATATCTCCGATACCGCGTGAGGAAGATTGTACCATCCCGGTAGACGCTACATCTCGAACTGGGATAAAGTAGCACTAGAGGGTGCTATCTGGGGATATCCAGAAGACAGAGCTCCGACTGAAACGGGGGCTGTAGGCACCCGTCATTGAGTCACACCTGTGTGTTCGCCAAGGAATGTCTGGATCCGCTCGCTCGCGCGGTGCTGTCCCGCTGGTGAGAGGAAGTGACGCTCCTCTGTAAGCATGACACATTCTTCGAGCGATGGTAGGTGACGCGCTGCCCGCTTGCAGGTTCGTCTCCCCGGGAAAAACGGGTCCTGTTCGGCTGTAATGACCAGTGTCGGGGCTTCGAACCCTGCTAGCGATTCGGGATCCGCTGGTCCCGGGAACTCCGCCCGCAAATCTTCAGTCCGGAGTGCGGTGCCCACGGTTTCGATGATAGTCTCGTCGACCGTCGAAATCGACTGTGTGAACATCGGTGCGAGGGCACGCTGCAGTAACTGCTGCCGCGGCAGAAACCGATAGCCAAGCGAGAGGAGAACAATCCGCACGAGATCCAGGGAGAGTGACGTTCCGAAGCCAGCGGGGGCGATCAACGCAGCGGCGTCGATCCGGGCCGGTGCTTCGACAGCCGCTTCCAGCACGATGCCACCTCCGTGGGAGATTCCGAGCATTGCTACGTTATCGAGACCCAGCCCATCGAGCACTTCGACAACCCACAGTCCGAAATCGGATGCTATCTCGACGGTCGTCTTCCCAGGTTGGCCAGGGGTATCCGGCGCGATGAGATAGTAGTCGTCGGCCAGCGTCTGTATCCAGCACAAAGTCACCGGGTTCGTCACGTTGCCACCCTGAAAGACGATTACTGGTTGAGCGGAGGGATCGCCGGCAGTGAGCAGGTGGGTCCGGCCGCTCGCCGAGTCGATCCATGTGTCCGATACGGGGACGCTCAGGAGTGATTCGACCGCACGATCGTATAGTGCACCGAACGAAGCGGAGCCGTCCGGATCGCCAGGTTTGGCCGCCTTTGGACTATCTTCAGTCACGTTTGCCCCCGTTGTCGGTCTCAGACCACTGGTCGAACCCGCCATCGGTTATCGGCTCGGTTTCACTCGACGTTGCGGAGGACATCGTCTCGGGAGCTGTCGGCTCCCGCCCACCGTATCGTACCCAAAGCGTAATGAGACTCGGGAGCACGAACACCGCCATCACCAGCGAGCTTAGCAACGCGATTGCGACCAGCATCCCTAACTGTTGCATTGCGGGGAACGTCGACAGCGAGAGTGTAGCGAACGCAGCGACTGTCGTGGCAGTGCTGCCCAGCAGTGCGCCACCAGTGCCCGCGACGGCTGTTTCCAGCGCTTCGGTGGTATCTCCGGTCTCCTCCAGTTCCTGAGCGAAGCGCTCGCTGATGTGGATCGTGTAGTCTGTACCCAGTCCGATTGCTAGACTCATCAGTAGGGCTGTGAACAGCGTCAGCGGCACGTCCAGTAGCCACATCGCGACGAACACCCACGCGATGACCATCCCGATCGGTAGCACCGTCAGTGCGCCGAGGGTAGCACTGCCCCGCCTGACCCGGTACAACACCGACATCAGGACGAAGATGACGATCAGCGCGATCACGAGCGTCTGGAGGATGTTCTCCGTCAGCAGTTCGACTTGGACCTGGATGATCACATCCTCACCAGTCGCAGTCGCGATCACCCCGGGCGCCTCGCCTGTTGTGCTGGCACTCCCACGGACCGTACCGGCCACACGCGTGAAATCAAGGTCCTGCGTCGCTGGCAGCACGAGTCGAGCCGACCGGTACTCGTTGTTCTGTCGTTCGAGGACCTGTGATGCCTCCTGTGGGGCCGCGGCGAACAGCGCGTCGTACACCTCCTGGATGTTCTGGTCAGGCACGCCGTTGCTGTCTGTATCAGCGGCCTCGAAAGTCGCACGGAAGTTGGGGTCCTCGGCCGCAGCCGCGCGCATCACCGACAGCGGCGTCTGGCTCGGCACCGACCCGTCTGTCCGCCGGAAGGCGACATCTGACTCGGCGAACTGTCGTTCTGCTTCATCCATCCGCGCCAGTGCCTCCGCCGTCGCGACATCACCCTCGACGAGAATCTGCGCCGGAGAGACTCCGGGTCCCGCCCGCTGGAAGTTCTCCTGGACATACTTCCAGTCGTCGAGATACTCGTATTCTTCGATTGCGAAGGGTTCGGGGAGGTTCTGTTGCCACGCTGGGGGCTGGTCAGGCTGGTCTCCCATCGACGTATCGAGCGCGCCGAAGGCGAAGATCCCGCCTGCCGTAATCAATAGCGCCACGACAACGACTACGATTGCCGACCGCTGGGCAGCCGAAACGCCGAGGGTGAGGAAGCTCCTGACGCGGCCCTCACTGGCTCCGATCGAAGGCTTGCGACGGTTCCTGCCGAAGCGTTCGAGGAGGCCATCGATCTCCACTTTGACCGCCGGTACGAGAGTCACAAACACGATGAGTGCAGCGATGACTCCGAGTGCAGTGGCGAACGCGAGCGATCTAATCTCCGAAAGCGGATTTGTGAAGTTCGAGAGAAAGCCAAGCGCGGTCGTGACCGTCACGAGCACCAGGGCGACGGCCACACCGGACAGCGCCCGACGCATTGGCGGGCGAATCGGCTCGTCGGGACCACGTTCCTCCCGGTAACGCATGAACACGTGCAGGCCGTAGTCGATACTCAGGCCAATCAACAGAATTGGCGCGATGATGACTGCCTGCCCGAAGGGAACGTTTAGCCAGCCAATGAGCCCAAACATCCAGATGAGCGTGACGATCACACCAAACATCCCCACGAGAACGTCGGCGACGTCCCGGTAGGCGAAGGCCAGGGCCACCAGGATCAACAGGAGTGCGATGGGACCAATCAGCGTCAGCGTATCAGAGACCGCCTGGGCGTTGATTTCCTGAGCTGCAGGGCCACTGAGCATGAAGTACTCGTCTTGCTGTTCGGCCTGGGTTCGGTCGTGGATGACTTCCTGTGCGTCGGCAATCGGACCCGTTGGAGCAAACGCGTCCTCGGGTGCCCCCTCCAAGACGAACACCATGGTCCGCGATTCGGCAGTCGCTGACCCGGATTCGTAGGTCCGCGGTAGCAACTGCTGGGCATCAGGTTCCTCTGCCAGCACTTGTCTCACAGTTTCGGAGACAGTCTGCTCGTCGGCAGTTTCGAGTGCAGCGATCTGTGCGTCGAGATCCAGGTTCTGCTCGCTGGCGAGTCTGCTTGCCACCCGGTTCGAAATGTCGAACACCGGCGTGTTCGGATTGGCTACATCTGCAACGGCCTCTTCAGCGAGGAGATCCTGCTGGACGCGAAGCGTCGCTACCATCGATTCCTGCGAGAGTACGTTCCCGTCAGTATTGCGGACGTACACCTGCACTGGCGTCACTTCCTCTTCGCCAACACCGTAGTTCGCGTTGATGTAGTCCAGTTTTTCCTGTTCGAGACTGTCTTCACCGAGTTCAGAACTCGCCGGTTCGGCGGGGCTGGCCGCACCCACGAGCATCACGACGGTCAGAACGAGCATGACCGCAACCGTGAGTTTGCTGCGGCCCGTAATAATATCAACTACCTTATCTATTGTACGAACTAGCATGGGACAAATGTGGTCCTTTTGAAACTTATGAGTTCCTATATTACGTCTATATTACCATCAAAATGTAGAATTCGAGGCCCGCAATTCGTGACAGACATATAGCCGGCAGTATCAGGCACGCTCCCGGCGGAGCACGGCGATCAGCGTATCGCGATAGTACAGGGCCACGGTGCTGACTACGAGCAGAGCGACGAGGAGGGTCACGGCGCTGATGATCCGGTCGTCAGCCACCTGTGAGCCCGCGAGATTGAACAGCAGGATCGACGGGAACCGGCCGACTGCGGCGAGGACGACGAGGTACGGCATAGAGATCTTGGTGATGCCGGCGACGAAACAGATCACGTCGTCGGGTAGGCCCGGAATAAGGAAGAAGCCGAAGATGAGCGGCGCCCCCCTGTCAGCGGAGTTCGTGTCGAACCTGTCGATCCACTCGGGGGCGACGAACCGCTCAACATACGGACGGCCGTACCGCCTAGCGATCACGAACACGAAGGTAGTGCCGATGAGGGTACCGATCATGCTGTAGAGGGTGCCGTACCAGACGCCGAAGACGTAGCCGCTCGCGACACCAACGACCTGCCCCGGGATCGGAGCGACCACGACCTGCAGCGCCTGAACGGCGACGAACATCACGGGTGCCCACGGGCCAAATCCGAGCAGCCACGCACGGAACTGTTCGGCTGACCGCAGAAAGGGCAGATACTGTCGAGCGAGGAGATACGACCCCACCAGCACGGCCGCGACCACCGCGACGTGGACGGCAACGCGGCGCCGGTTCGCCGCCGACGTGAACAGGCCCATTTCGTCGGCTGTTTCTCGCGCCAATATAAAAATCTCACTCGGTGGAGGGCAGTGCTCTCGGCCTGTGGCGGCGGTTCCTGCCGGATGACGAGCACACGAAACTGAGAGGAGATCCTAAAGCGCGAGGCTTTTTCCGCGCACTTCTGCAAACGCAGAATAGCCAATTTGAGATTAGCCTATTCTGTATTTGGTTAGCCGATACTACTTTCCCAGAGGCGTACGCACTGATACGTATGGATCGGTTCGTCAACCGCGAATCCGAGCTCTCGCGGCTTCGGGACTGTTACGAGTCCGACGACGCGGAGATGATCGTCATCTTCGGCCGGCGTCGCCTCGGGAAGACCGAACTCGTACAACAATCGCTGTCCGGCCGCGAGGATGTCGTGCTGTACCAGGCGACAGAGACGACACAACAGATCCAACTCGACGAGTTCGCTGACGTCGCCGCGGAGTCGTTCCCCGGCATCGACCGGATCAAGCCCGAGTGGGAATCGCTCCTCGGGTACCTCGCCGACCAAGGTGCAATCGTCGTACTGGACGAGTTTCCGTACCTCATCGACGCTGACGGGAGTCTCCCGTCGGTCGTCCAGCGGTTGTGGGATCGAGAAGTCCAGGACAGCACAGCGACGTTCGTTCTGGTCGGCTCGTCGATCAGCATGATGGAAGAGGCGACTCTGCTGGGGAACAGTCCGCTGTACGGCCGATTCACCGAGAAGATCGACCTTCGGAAACTCGACTTCGACGCCGTACGCGAGTTCTTCCCGGAGACCTACACGCCGGAAGAGCAGGTGTTCGCGTGGGGCGTCTTCGGTGGGACGCCGTACTATCTCGACGGTATCGAGCCGAACCACGACCTCGGGATGGCTATCCAGGAGTCGATCCTCTCCCAGCAGGGGTTCCTGCACAACGAACCCGAGTACGTTCTCCGCACCGAACTCACAGAGCCGAACCGGTATTTCGCGATCCTGAAAGCGATCGCCGCCGGGAACGCGACCGCCAACGAGATCGCGGGGACGGTCGGCATCGACGGCAAACAGATCTCGACGTACACCCAGAAACTGGAGCGGCTGCGGCTCGTCGAGCGTGAGGTCCCCGTCACCGAGGACCCGACCAAGTCACGTCGGGGCCGATACCGGATTCTCGACCCGCTGTTCCGGTTCTGGTTCCGGTTCGTCTACGGGAACGAAGACCGGTACGAACGACTGGGCGAGGACGCCTACGAGACCGTCGTCGAACCGGAGATGGCCGACTTCGTGAGCCAGGAGTTCGAGCGGCTCTGTCAGGATCGCCTCCCGGACCTATATCCCGACGAGGCGTTCGTCGATATCGGCCGATGGTGGTACAAGGAACACGAAGTCGATATCGTCGGGCTGACCGACGACAGGACGATGGTCGCCGGCGAGTGTAAGTTCACCAGCGATCCACTCGATTACAGCGCGCTCGCATCGCTGGAAAAACACGCGGCTGAGATCCGGTGGTCGCCAGACAGTGGTGACGACGTGAGTCGGGAATACACACTGTTCGCCAGAAATGGGTTCGCGCAGTCGATCCGGGAAGCCGCCGCCGACCGCGACGATCTCCGCCTGTTCGATCTCGCCGAGATCGTCGGCGATGGGTGAATCTCGGTCGCTCGGAAGGCGGGCGCTCAGGGACGGCGTGGGCGACAACTGGTCGCTAGTCGATCTGAGCGAGCTGGCAGCAATTCTATAGCCGAATCACCGGAACGACCGTGACAGGACTGCACCGCCGCATTCTTTCGGTTCAGGCCCACAGTTTCGATTTCAATGCATCCGTTTGGCGGACGGGTGTCGCGTGCTGGTGCGGTATCACAGCGAATAGACGCACTGCGGTCCCATAGCGAAAGGACTTCAGTACTACGTTGTGATGGGGCAGATATCAATGTCCAGCTACGGAGCGGCCGCCGTCGGGGGTGGGCCCCAGGCCGACGCCGAGATCGACCTCGGTGCGGGTGCCGTCTACCAGTATTATCACACGCCCTGGACGGAGATACGGGCGTCGCTCGACGCCGTCGCCGCGGCCGGCTACGACGCGATCCAGGTCCCGCCGGCCCAGCGGAGCAAACGCACCTGGTCGGACCCAGAGCCACGGGGCTATCAGCCGATCGATCATCTCGATTTCGACAGCGTCTTCGGTACTGAATCGGCGTACCGGGACATGGTCGAGACGGCCCACGAGCACGGGCTGGCCGTCATCGCCGACGCGGTCATCAACCACATGGCCGAGGGGGTCGATTTCGAGAAGTTCCCGCGTTTTAGCTGGGGCGACTTCCGTCACGAGGGTCCGATCAGAGACGACGAGGACGACTGGGAGCTCCAGTACCGCGATCTCGAGGGGTTGCCGGACCTCCGCCAGGAGTCGGATCACGTCCGGGACGTGCTAGAATCGTACGTCGACAAGTACGCCGAGATGGGCGTCGACGGCATTCGCTGGGACGCGGTCAAGCACGTTCAGGCGCCGTTCTTCCGCGACTACGCGAACCCGTGGGCGGCCGAACGCGGCCTCTTCACCGTCGGAGAAGTGCTGCACGGCTCGGTCTCGTACTGTGAGACGTATCTCGAGACGGGCATGACGGTCATGGATTATCCGCTCTATTTCACGATGCACGAAGACGTGTTCCACCGGGACGGCGATTTCAACGCCCTGGAGGGGGCTGGCCTCGTGAACCGACATCCGGGCCGATCGATGACGTTCGTCTCCAATCACGACAGTCCACCGCCGGAGTACGAGGCGCTCGCACACGCCTTCATCCTCACGTACCAGGGGTATCCTCGCGTGTACAGCAAGCGCTTCGACGTCGGGGACGAGACGATCTCGAACCTGCTATCGATCCGGCGGCGCTTCGCCGCGGGGCCGGCACTGACGCGCCATCTTGACTCAGCCTGTTACGTGTTCGAACGCGAGGGGAACCTGCTGGTTGGACTCAACCGCGCTGACGACCGTCGTTCCGTCACAGTTGACACGTCCTGGGAGAGGGCCACGCTGCAGGACTACGCCAACACCGGACAGGAGGTCACGACCGACGCCGACGGGGCCGTCACACTGTCGCTCCCACCGGTCGACTGGGTGTGTTATGCACCGGCGGCCACGTCCTGATCGTGGCTGTCGAACCCCGCACGAACTCCTGCACGTGACCGGCGATCCCCTTCGAATCGGGAACGAACGGGTGCAAGGTCCACTATAATTGCTGAAAGGCGTCCGTCACGACGCTCACTCTCCGTCGTAGTGCGGATAGTGTTCTGCAACGTGTTCGGCCGTGAGACGTCCGTCTTCAAGGTCCCGGGTGATAGCCGCCAGCGACCTGTCCTCGGGCGGGCCGAACCCGCCGCCGCCGGGCGTGCGGACGCTCACGAGGTCGCCGTCACTCAGTTCGAGCGTCGTCTTGCTGTCGATGTGACGCTCCTCGCCGTCGATAACGACGCGGTCTTCGCCGGTGGCTCCCGGTTGCCCGCCGTCGAGGCCGTACGGGCGGTTGCGACGGCGGTCGCTCAACAGGGAGAACGACGCGTCGTGACCGAGCACGCGGATGTCTCGACGGATGCCCAGACCGCCCCTGAACTCCCCTGCACCGCCGGTATCGGGCCGAAGCTCGTAGCGCTCGACCCGGAGCGGATAGGCGAGTTCCAGCGCCTCGATCGGCGTATTCTGCGTGTTCGTCATGTGGGCGTGGACGCCATCGACGCCGTCTCGTTCGGGGCGTGCACCGTATCCGCCGCCGATCGTCTCGTAGAACGTGTACGGGTCGGTGAGTGTCGAGTCCGCGCTCCCGAAGGTGACGTTGTTCATCGACCCGTTGGCTGCGGCAGCGATGGAGCGGACGCCCGCCTCAGCCATCGCGCCGAGGACGGTGTCGACGATCCGCTGAGAGGTCTCCAGGTTGCCGCCGACGACGGCGGCCGGCTTGCAAGCGTTGACGACAGTCCCCTCGGGTGCCGATACCGAGAACGGCCGGTAGCATCCCTGGTTGGGCGGGATGTCGGGGTCGGTCACCGCACGGAGCGCGTAGTACGTGGCGCTCGTCGTGACGGCGATGGGGGCGTTGACCGCGCCGGCGACCTGTTGGGCCGAGCCCGCGAAGTCCACCGCGATCGACGAGCCATCGATGGTGACCGTCGCCCGGATCGTGACGTCCTCGGCTCCCGCGCCATCGCTGTCGAGAGCGTCGGCGAACTCGTAGACGCCGTCGGCGAGGTCGCGAACCTCCTCGCGCATCCGCCGTTCGCTGTAGTCGAGGACCCGATCGGCCACCGCTTCGACGGTCTCGCGGCCGTGTTTCTCGACCAGCGCTTCGAACCGCTGGCGGCCGGTCTCGTTCGCGGCCTGCTGGGCCCGGAGATCACCCTCGCGTTCGTCCGGCGTGCGGACGTTCTCGGTGAGCAGATCGAGCACGCCGTCGACGATCTCGCCGCGCTCGAACAGTTTGACCGGCGGGATCTGGATCCCCTCGGCGAAGACGCTCGTGGCGTCGGCCGACACGCTCCCCGCCAGGCTGCCACCGACGTCCGCGTGATGCGCGCGGTTCGCGACGTACGCGACCAGCTTACCGTCCACGAACACCGGACTGACGAATGTAATGTCGGGCAGGTGTGCCCCGCCGCTGAACGGGGAGTTGTGTATCACCGTGTCGCCGGGTTCGAACGCTCCCTCGAAGGCCTCGACGACCGTCCGGACGGAGTGTGGCATCGCGCCCAGGTGGACAGGGATGTTCTCGGCCTGGGCGAGCATCCGCCCCCGTGCGTCGAAGACCGCCGAGGAGGCGTCCTTTCGCTCCTTTATGTTCGGCGAATAGCTCGTCCGGATGAGGTTCGCACTCATCTCCTCTGCGACCGTCGCGAAGGCGTTCCGGAGCACCTCCAGGGTGACAGGGTCGATCTCTCCTCCGTCCGTGGCCAGGTTTCCTCCGGTCGTCGTGTCGCCTGCCGGGTCGGTCGATTGGTGATCTCGATCCGTCTGGTGACTGTCGGACGCGTCGTCCGTCTCGTGACCGTCGTATGCGTCGCCCCTCTCGTAACGGCCGTAACTGTCGTCTTCCTGATGGCTGTCGTCAGTCATGTTTTCCCCGTGGTGATGACGAGCGTGCCGCGGTCGTCGACCGAGACAGACTGTCCCGGATGCACGACAGTCGTCGATTCGGCGGCCTGTACCACTGCGGGCCCGTCGAACTCGCCGCCGGATGGCAGGTGACCGTGCTCGTAGACCGTGACCTCGCGTTTCTCGTCGCCGAACTGAACCGGCCGCTCGCCCAGGACGGCGTCCCGGACGGTTCCCTCGACGCTGGTTCGGACGTCGATCGACGGGATTTCTCCGATCGCTCGGAGGCGGACGTTCACGAGTTCGACCCGTTCGTCGGGGTTCGCGTGGCCGTAGTGGGCCTCGTGTTCCGCGTGGAACCGATCGGTAGCGGCCGCGAGCGTCTCCTCGGACGGATCGCCCTCGATCGGAACGTTCAGCGAGTACGATTGTCCCGCATATCGGAGGTCCAGCGATCGCTCGAATCGCATCGACGCCTCGTCGATCCCGTCCGCCGCGAGCGTCTCTGTCCCTTCGGCGGCGAGCTTGGCGAACCAGTCGCGGAGCTCGTCAGCGGTCACGTCGGTCAGCGGCTCGACGACGGACGTCACGTAGGCGTGTTCGAGATCGGACGCCAGCAGCCCGAGTCCCGACAGGACGCCCGCGAGACGCGGTACGAGAACTGTCGGGATCGACAGCTCTTCGCCGAGTCGGGGCGCGTGAAGCGGTCCGGCACCGCCGAACGCGACCAGCGCGAACGATCGCGGGTCGTAGCCCTGTTCGACGCTCACGACACGCAGTGCCCGTTCCATGTTCGCGCGAGCCACTTCCAGGATGCCCTGCGCTGCGTCGCGAACTGACTGTCCCAGCTCGTCGGCGATCCCGCGTTCGATGGCTTCCCGGGCCGCGTCGACGTCCACCGAGAGGTCGCCACCGAGCGGGTACTCGGGATGAATCCGTCCGAGGACGACGTGTGCGTCAGTCACCGTCGGTTGCGTCCCACCCCGGCCGTACGCCGCGGGTCCGGGATCGGCACCGGCCGACCTGGGACCGACCCGGAGTGCGCCACCGGCGTCGATCCAGGCGATCGAGCCGCCGCCGGCACCGATCGTGTGGATGTCGATCGTCGGGACGCCGAGGGGGTGGCCGGCGATCTCCCAGTCCGTCGAGAGCGACGGTTCGCCGCCATCGACCAGGCTGACGTCGGTACTCGTCCCGCCCATGTCCATCGTGATGATGTCCTCGTATCCGGCTTCGTCGGCGAGATACTGGGCACCCTGGACGCCCGCAGCGGGGCCCGAAAGAACCGTGTTGACGGGCTTCTCGCGGGCCGTGCGGACGCTCATGAGCCCGCCGTGTGACTGCATTACGGCCCACTGTTCGTCGATGCCGGTCGCTCGCGTCCTGTCGGACAGTCGGCCGAGGTACGCGTCGAGTCGCGGTTTCAGCGCGGCGTTGAGCGCCGTGGTCGACGTGCGTTCGTACTCTCGAAACTCGGGCAGCACCGCCGACGAGAGCGCGATGGCGACGTCGTCGCCGTGCTCGCGCAGGCCCTCGCGGATCGCTCGCTCGTGGACCGGGTTGCGAAAGGCAAACAGCGTCGAGACCGCGACCGCGTCGACGTCCGGGAGCCGATCTGCGAGTTCGGCCACCTCCGACTCGCGCAGTGGCTCGACGACGTTCCCGTCGGGGCCGATCCGTTCCGAGACGGTCAGTCGGTGGTCCCGCGGGACGAGTGGGGGCGGCCGCTCGAAATCGAGATCGTAGAGATCCGGCCGGTCCTGTCGCCCGATTTCGAGCACGTCACGGAACCCGTCGGTCGTGACGAGCGCGGTCGGTGGGAGGTCGTCCTCGAGGACAGCGTTGGTCGCGACAGTGGTCCCGTGACCGAGAAACTCGGTGTCGGCCACGTCGATCCCGTCGTCACGGGCCTGCTCCAGCCCGTCGACGACGCCGTCATCCGGCTGCTCCGGCGTGCTCGGGGTTTTCACTCCCCTGAGGCGCCCCTCGTCGTCGACGATCACGACGTCGGTGAAGGTGCCACCGATGTCGACGCCGATGCGGGTCATTGATCGGTGTCCCTCCCACAGGGAATCGAGATTGCTCGACCGGAGCGCTGCCCGTCTCGCTGGCCAGTCGCGTTTCGGTCAACGACTGGTTCGCTCGAAACGTCCTGTATCGTAGTTGATCGCTGATAGATCATGTTTCAGTCGTGTCCGGGCCACCAGTCGCCGGATATCGCACGGTCGCGTGCGGCAAGTGAGGCGTCAGCACGAAGAATCGACACCCCACCGGGAACGGCAGTCGCCCGATGTGTCAGTGGATACTGACTGGGGAGTCGGGCACTTCATACTGCCGGCTAAACGGTCTATCGATGCCCGTCCTCGGCCCACGCACCGCGTTTCACACTCGCATATCGGTAGAGGAATCCACCGAGTCCGAGCACGACGATGCCGACAGCCAGGAACGCGGCCTGCGCCGCCCAGGCGTCGGGGCCGAACGTCCCGATCGTCTCGGCGTCCGAGCCGACGACCGCGCGTCCGACGACGATCGCTGGCGGGGCCAGCGCGAGCGTCGAACCGAGGACGACGAGCCCGACGGCGACGATCACGCTCGGTAACGCCAGCCGCGAGAGCAAGACCGCCGGCAGGAGCCAGCCGAGCACGAAGACGAGCCCGCTGACCCACAGTGGGAGCGACACGATCGATCCGACGACGAACAGCACGAGCGGTGCCATCGGCGTGCTGATCGCCAGCCCGACGATCAATCGCATCCACTGTGGCGTGTAATACTCACTGCGAGACAGGTCGAGGTTCTCGAGATCGAGATTGCTGTCCTCGAAGAGTGCGTCCGCAGCCTCGTCGGTCAAGCCACCCTCGTCGTCGAGAAAGACGAGCCCGCAGGAGGGACACGACCCGTCGTGATCCGCGATCGACGTGCCACATTGCGGGCAGGTGGCTTCGACGTCTTCCCGTGGGCGTTCGTCACTCACCGGCGACGGTTCTCGCCCGACGTATTTCAGTGTGTGGGGCTACTGGCTCGTCAGGCCACCGTCGGCCACAAGTGCCTCACTGGTGACGAACGTCGCGTCGTCCGAGCAGAGCCACACGGCGGCGTCGCCGATCTCCTCCGGCTCGCCCAGCCGACCGATCGGTGTCGCGGCGATCGCCTGATTGACGGCCTCGCTGTCACCGGACGCACGGTCGACCATCGGCGTGTCGATGACACCCGGACAAATGGCGTTGACTCGAACCCCTGCTTCGCTGTACTCCAGTGCCGCGGTCTTGGTGAGCCCGATGACGCCGTGCTTGCTGGCGACGTAGGAACTGATCTCGGGGAAGCCGACTTTCCCGGCGATTTTCCCGGCGATCGAGGATATGTTGACGACCGAGCCGCCGCCGTCCTCGAGCATGACCGGGATCTCGGCTTTCATCGACTGGAAGACACCTTTCAGATTGACGTTGATGACCTGCTCCCAGTTGTCCATCGGCTGGTCGGCCGTCGGTTCGTTCGCTCCTTCGATGCCGGCGTTGTTGAACGCGAAGTCCAGCCCGCCGTAGGTGTCGACCGCGGCGTCGACCATCGCCTGCACGTCGTCCCAGGCGCTGACGTCCGTTTCGACGAAGACCGCGTCACCACCCATCTCCTCGATCTCTTCGACCGTCGCTTCCCCCTCCTCGACGTTCACGTCGGCGGCGACGACGCTGGATCCCTCTTCGGCGAATCAAAGCGCTGCCGCGTGGCCGATCCCTGTACTCGCACCCGTGACGATCGCGACGCTGTCGCTGATCCCGTCCATGTTGAACACGTCCGATTACTGGACGACTGGTTGTAGACCTGGCCAGCAAATATAGGATTGGAAGAATTATCACCTACCGATAACCGGCGAGACGAGGAAAGCTATACCCGGACCGGGTCCGACGATCCGATATGCGACTGGAGGACTACTGGGGCGTCGGGCCGAAGACCCGGGAGTTGCTCGCCTCCGAACTGGGCGTCGAGACGGCCATCGAGGCCATCGAGAGCGGAGACATCCGGACGCTGACCGAGGCCGGGTTGAGCCGCGGCCGAGCGACGCGAATCCTCCGACGCGTCGAGGGCGGGTCAGCGATGGATATCCTCGCGACGCGGGATACCCGCGAGGTCTACAAGGACCTGCTCGCGGTGGTCGGGCGCTACGCTGTGACCGATCACGCCGCCGATCGGATCCGTCTGCTCACGCCGCTCGTCGACCGCGCCGACATCGAGGACCGCCTCGACGACGTGATCGAGGCCAGAGACACCTGGGGTCGTCTCGGCGACGCAGATCGGGAGACGGTCCTGGACGCTTTCGAGACCTACGAGCGTCTCGACGGCGAACAGTCGGCGGTCCGGGCCGCGCTCGCGCTCCGGGACGCCGGGCTCGACTCGGGCGTGTTCGCGCCGCTGGGTGAGCTGGACGCCAGCGTCCTCGCCGACGCGGCCGACGCGCTGGCCGCCCTCAAAGGAGACGGGAGCGTCGCGTCCGGCGCTGACGAGACGCTGGACCGGCTCGACTCACAGCTCGGGACGGCCGAGGACCTGGCGGCGGACAGCGAGTCCGTCGTCGAAGCGGTCCGGAACGAAATCCGGACGGCAGACGAGTTCGACGAAGGCGTGCTCGATTACGTGGTCCGCGAGGCCGACGTCGGCCGGGATCGCGTCCGGGCCGCGATGCCGGCCGATGCTGCCGACGCCCGCGATTTCGTCGCGGAGACGCTTCGGTCGCTCGCCGACGACCTCCGCTCGGCTGTCGACGAACGGGCCGAGATCGTCGCCGCGGACGCGCGATCGACGACCGAAGACGCTCGCTCGGAGATCGATGCCGCCGTCGAGGCCGTCGACGACATCGCACTGTCGCTGTCGCTGGCCCGCTTTGCGATCGACTTCGAACTCACCCGTCCGACGCTCGCCGACGACAGCGACGTCCTCGCGGTCGAGGGCGCTCGGAACCTCTTTCTCGAAGCGAGCGACGAGGCGGTCCAGACAGTGAACTACGCAGTCGGCGATCATAGACTCCAGTATCCGACGGCGAACGCTCCGCCCAGCGGCGATCGTGTGGCAGTACTCACGGGAGCCAACAGCGGGGGGAAGACGACGCTGCTGGAGACGCTCGCACAGGTGCAGTTGCTCGCACAGATGGGGCTGCCCGTGCCGGCCGAAACAGCGGAAGTCGGGCTCGTGGATGCGGTCGTCTTCCACCGGCGCCACGCCAGCTTCAACGCCGGCGTGCTCGAATCGACGCTGAAGAACGTCGTCCCACCGCTGACTAACGAGGGGCACACGCTAATGCTGGTCGACGAGTTCGAAGCGATCACCGAACCCGGTAGCGCCGCCGACCTGCTGCACGGACTGGTGACACTGACCGTCGAACGCGAGGCACTCGGCGTGTTCGTCACCCACCTTGCGGACGATCTCGAGCCCCTGCCGGAGTCGGCCCGCGTCGACGGCATCTTCGCCGAGGGGCTGACGCCGGATCTCGAACTCGAAGTCGACTACCAGCCGCGTTTCGAGACCGTCGGACGTTCGACCCCGGAGTTCATCGTCTCGCGACTCGTGGCCAACGCAGACGACCGCGAAGAGCGGGCCGGCTTCGACACGCTCGCGCGGGCAATCGGCCAGGAGGCCGTCCAGCGGACGCTTTCTGACGCCCGGTGGTCGCGATAAAGCGTGCATTGACGGTACTGGAACCCCTATTGCTGGTGATGTTCAACAAGCGTCCGTCACCGTGCAGCAAGTGTCGTAAACTCGGCTACGCGTGGATGGTGCTCAACGGATTCCTGTACGCGATCGCACCGCGATTGATGCTCAAACTGTCCACGAAGATGCTGGCGATGGGGTTCGAGAACGCCGACGAACTCGAACCGCGCGAGTGGTACACGGACGCCACGCGCGCGACCGGCGTCGGGATGATCGCGGCCGGACTCGCCGGACTCGCGTTCGAACGCGGTGGCGACGACGCCGAAGACGACGGCGTCGATGTCGTCAGAACGGAAACGAGCGACTGATCGACCGCAGCGACCGACGGTCACCGATAGTACCGTCGATGTGTACGGCCGGTGTGTCGTCGGTGGTTGTGACCTGTGCGTCTGCGTCTGTACTCCTGTCGCAGGAGTGCAGCCTGGAGGACCGTTTCTTGGAACATGCTATCAGCGGGGGTAGTATCCCCAGTCCCCGTGCGGGAATCGAACCCACACGCCGACATCGTCGGCGTACCAGCCGGGGTGATCGGTCGTCCGGTCACGGCTCGACGGTGCAGCGGCCGACGTCCATGACGCCGAAGCCATCGGCCAGCGTCTCCCGAACGGGCTGTTCGTCGTCGCCAGGAACGACGATCGTCACGTCAGCAACGGCGGTGACCTGGATGTCGGTTGCCCGCGGCTGCACGTCGGTCACGTCCCGAACCTGGGCCGTGTCGACGCCCTCGACGTCGCCGAGAACGCCTTCGACGCTGGTCTGGAGATCGCCGCCCGCGTCGCGGCGGACCCAGAGCGTGACTGTCACCGTCACGTCGGTGTGTCTGGCTTGCACTGCCATAGACCGGCGGCCGGGATCGAACCGGCCATACTCCCGGCCGTGCTGTCTCGGGAATCCTCGGTACCTCAGGCACCGAGAGCCTTCCCGAACGGACGGCCGGCAGTCACGACCACGTGCGCCGGGTGCTGCAGCTGATCGACGGCGATGCGTCTGGCGGGCCGCTACAGGCGGGACCGCCGGTCACACGAACAGCAGCGTGCCGTATGCGCCGGGCGGTTCCGGTGACGGGTCGCTCGGGGAGATATCGACGGCGGAAAACGGACGCGTCCACGCCGGTCGCGGCCACTCGCCGCCGTCGGGCACCCAATGGGTGCCGATCTCCCGCGGAGCGGGTTACGCGGCGAGGCTGGCTGCGAACCGGGTGGACCAGCGACCCAGAATCGGGCCGACGTCCCCCGCCACCTCGCCGCAGATCGACGGGGCTGGGATCAGCCCCTCGATCGCGGCCGTGCCGTTGCTGGTCGCAACGGCCGGCGACGGATAGTGGACGTCGGTCATCTGGATCACCTGATCGCTGTATCTCATCCTGTGAGGGGGAATATATTAGTTCTTTTGCACTATTGGAAACCACTCACATGGGAATAGATACCACACCGTGGTCAGGTTGGGAACCAGACGAAAGTCAGGATGAGAACCTCACAGAAGCTAGTAGGACAGTTCCACGCAGAGGTCAGTACGTGAACCACACAGTGGCGTGATCGACGGGCTCAAGACGAGTCGGGTTCGACGGTCTGGGCTGACTGCTCGGTCACCCTGACGCCCTTCTCGGCGAGGTGTCGGATGCGCTGGCGGGCGAAGTCCTCCTCGCGCGAGCCGCGCGTCGCGAGCACGTACATTCTCGCTCGGCCGTCCGGGCGCATCGTTCGGCCGGCACGCTGGGAACTCTGTCGGCGCGACCCGCCGAGTCCCGAAGCGACGACGGCGACTTCCGCGTTCGGGAGGTCGATCCCTTCGTCGCCGACCCGGGAGACGATCAGCGTGTCCTGCAGCCCGGATCGGAACGCATCGAACAGTTCCGACCGGCGGGCGTGGCGGGTCTCGCCACTGACGAACGGGACGTCGAGCGCCGCCGAAAGCTCCCGGCCCTGATCGAGGTAGTCGACGAAGATCAGGGCCTGCTGGCTCTCGTGCTGGCGGAGCAACTGTCGCGTCTCCTCGATCTTGGCGGGGTTGCTCGCGGCCAGCTGGCGGCGTTCGTGGCCCTGGGCGCTGACGTACTCGTTGCGCGCGGTCTCGTCAGCCCAGGGAACGTACCGGATCTCGACGGTCGGCTCGGCGACGAACCCGGCGTCGAACAGCGCGTCCCAGTCGGTGCCGATCGGCGGGCCGATCAGCGTGAATATCTCCTCCTCGCGATCGTCTTCGCGGACGGGCGAGGCCGACAGCCCCAGTCGGTGACGACTCTGGAGATCCACAGTCCGCCTGAACACGTCGCTGGGCACGTGATGGACCTCATCGAAGACGATCAGTCCCCACTCCCGGTCGTCGAAGACGTGGCGGTGACGGTCCATGCCGGCGGTCTGGTAGGTCGCGATCGTCACCGGGCGGACCTCTTTCTGTCCGCCGTGGTACTCGCCGATCTGGTCGTCGGTGAGCGTCGTCTGAGCCAGCAGTTCTTCGTGCCACTGGGTCACAAGCTCCCGGCCTGGCACGAGAATCAGCGTCTCACCCTCGATTCGCGAGAGGATCCCCATCGCGGCGATGGTCTTGCCGCTGCCCGGCGGCCCGACCAGCACGCCGGACCGGCGTTCGAGGAACGACTCGATCCACTCGTGTTGGTAGGGTCGCAACTCGGGGCGGAGATCGACCGGGAGCGGCTCGCCGGTGTCGAGATCGCGACGGTCGACGACGGGATAACCGGCCTCGTAGAGCGTGCGCTTGACCTCCGCGACCGCCTCCTCGGCGACCCAGCTCTCGGTGTCAGAGAGATCAGCCCGGAGCTGGCCCGCCTCGAGCTTCTGCCTGGCGACGTTGCCCATCAGATCCGCGCTGGCGGCCGAGAGCACGACGTAGTCGTCCTCGTGAGTCCGGAGCGTGAACTGGTGGGCTCGCTCCCACTGGCTCTCGATCCACGATTCGAGGTCGGGCTCTCGCCGGGGAAGCACGTCCCGTACTGTCCCGAGTAAGGCCTCGACGTCGTCGTAGGGTGCCTGCCAGATGTCGGCCGGCCGGATCTCGTAGAGGTAGCTCTCCGAACCGGTCGTGTCGATCAGGCGGGCGAACTGCGAGAGCTGCGCGCGCGTGAACTGGCGGGGCTGATCGACGACCAGCTGACGGCGGTCGGGGAAAGCGATGATCCGCTCGCGATCTGTCATCCGTGACCACTCTTCGGGATAGTAAACGACCGGATCCGAGGAGACGTCCTGTCGCTCCAGCGAGCCCGCCTCGACCAGCGCATCGAGGTGGTCAGTCGCCTCGTCGTGATCGAGCCCACGCTGTTGGGCGTAGCGGGTCGCCGTCACGACCGGCTGCCCGATCGCTTCGAGCGCGTCGTAGAACGCCTCTAGAGTCGGCTCGGGAGTATCGTCCTCTGTCACTGCCTGTCCTAGTCGAGTCGGCTACAAACGGTTTGCGGGACGTGGCGAGCCGTCGCTCGGAGTTATGCCGAACCGTCACGTTCAGGCACGCGGGGGGCGTCGTACTCGCTATGGCCGACATCGTCGAGAAAACCGACCGCTACGAGGGACTGCTCAGCGAGGCACTTGCAGAAGCGACCGTCGCCCCGCCCGAAGACACCCCGCTCGAAACGGCGGCTGCCGAGTACCTTGAGATGGCCCGCTCGTACCTCGAAGACGGACGACACTTCCGCGAACAGGACGATTTCGTCAACGCGCTGGCAGCGTTTTCCTACGGGCACGCCTGGCTCGATGCCGGCGCTCGACTCGGACTGTTCGAGGTCCCGACAGAGGGACACCTTTTTACTGTTTGAATCCGCGTGTGCCACACTCACACGACGAAAAGACCGTGATGAATAAATACCAGAGATCCCCAGTATATAAGTGTGACCAAAAGGTTTATATGTTTTTCGGACTAACTATGAGTCAAGAGGGCTCTGGTCCCCCGAACCACGCGGTTTCGCCCTCCCCACCACCATGAGCGAGACAACGACACGAACCACCAACAGCGAGTACGAGCAAGCCAACGAACGAGCGGAGACGCCGACGACCGAGCAGGAAGTTTGCCCGGAGTGTGGCGGTCCGCTGGTAACCGACGAGGAGCGCGGCGAGACGGTCTGTGACCACTGCGGACTGGTCGTCGAAGAGGACGAAATCGACCGCGGGCCCGAATGGCGCGCGTTCGATGCCGCCGAGAAAGACCAGAAGTCCCGCGTCGGTGCGCCGACGACAACGATGATGCACGACAAGGGTCTGTCGACCAATATCGGCTGGCAGAACAAAGACGCCTACGGGCGGTCGCTGAACGCCTCCCAGCGCGAGAAGATGCAGCGGCTGCGCACCTGGAACGAGCGGTTCCGCACCCGCGACAGCAAGGAGCGCAACCTCAAGCAGGCACTCGGTGAGATCGACCGGATGGCCTCCGCGCTGGGCCTGCCCGAGAACGTCCGCGAGACCGCCTCGGTCATCTACCGCCGTGCGCTGCAGGAGGATCTGCTGCCCGGCCGCTCCATCGAGGGCGTCGCGACGGCCGCGCTGTACGCCGCCGCCCGGCAGGCGAGCGTCCCCCGGAGCCTCGACGAGATGACGACCGTCTCCCGGGTCGACAAGACGGAACTGACCCGGACCTACCGCTACATCGTCCGCGAGCTGGGTCTCGAGATCAAGCCTGCCGACCCCGAGAGCTACGTCCCCCGATTCGCCTCCGATCTCGACCTGTCTGACGAGGTCGAGCGGACCGCCCGACGGCTGATTGAGGCGGCCCGAGAAGAGGGGATCCTCAGCGGGAAGAGCCCGGTCGGTATCGCGGCGGCCGCGATCTACGCTGCGGCCCTGCTGAGCAACCAGCGCGTCACTCAGAGCCAGGTCAGCGAGGTGGCGGACATCTCCGAAGTGACGATCCGCAACCGCTACAAGGAACTGCTGGAGTCCGACGGCGTCCGGGACATGCCGGTCTAATCGGCCGTCGCTCCGTCGTCGCCTCGCTCGCTGTTTTTCGCGGTGTCTCTTGCGTTGTTCAACTCGCTGTAGTGACCGCCGTCGCCGTTTGACGGGTGTCCTCGGACACAAGAATCATTATGGCCGGCGGAAACTATCCGGACATGGTAGAACTCGACGCCACACAGTTCGGACTCGAAGTCGGCGGCAGCGGTGCACTCGGATTTCTGATCGGGTTCGCCGCCAAGAAAATCGCGAAAGTGATCGCAGTCATCATCGGCGCCGAACTCGTGTTGTTCAAGTTTCTCGAATCCCGGGGAATCATTTCGGTCGACTGGAACCGACTGACGGCCGGGCTGACGAAGGCCAGAGAAGCCGGGACAGAACAGGCGCAAGACTGGGTAACGACGTTCATCTCGACGGCCGGCGTCGGGGCCGGGTTCATCGGTGGATTCGCACTGGGATTCAAGAAAGCGTGAGCGGAGGGGCTGTTTCTACCGATGTCCACATCAGTGAGTGGCTATCTCGTGTTGGCGTTCGATCGCGATCGGACCGTCGACGTCAATCCCCCCGCTGACCGGTCCGCTGTGCCGCTGTCCTGGATCGAACACTGGGCAAACGAGACCGACCACGAGGTCTGGGCGATCGGCAACCAGCGGTTGAAATCGGAAGCCGGAATTCCGGGCGTTCGCGAGGCGGTCATGCGGCTCGAAAACGAGTGGTACCGGGAGTTCAACGAGACCGACGACGACGAACACGTCGACGGGTGGCCGCGTCGCGCTCGCCGCGTGGAGATGCTCGCCGAACTATTCCCCGACGCGGACGACTATCTCGTCGTCGACGACAAAGACCTCTCGTACATCGAGGACTGGACCCACTACTATCCCTGGGAGTTCGTCGATGTAGTCCGTAGTGGTGACGTGGACCTCGAAGTGACGGCAGATTGATAGTACCAATGGCGGGAGAAAGGTGAGACCGCCTTCACCGACGGTTGATCTCGTCCTCGTCTTGAATCATCCGCGTTTCGGCGGTCCCGCTGGAGACCTCGTTGACCAGATCGTAGAAGTCGTTTTGCAGTCCGGCCGGGAACTGGATGACGCCGACCCACGAGCCGTCGTTTTGCCACTCTTCGCGTTCGAGATCTCCGAATTCCCGAATCTTCGACTGGCCGCTGCCGGCGTAATCCGGCGGGAGCTGGACGGCGATCGTCACCTCGTCGAACCGGATCGGGATTACCGGGCGAAGCGCTTCCAGGGCCTCGTCGACCTGATTCTCGACGGGCTCCATCGGATCGACCCGGAACCCGGCTTCCTCCAGTGCGGATTCGATCCGTTCCGGCGGGTGGGGCGCGTCGTCCATCTGGGGGTTGACCGCGTTGCGCGTGATCCGCTGGATCAACTGCTTGTGCTTCTGTTCTTGCATCTCCTTGCGCTGCTCGGCCGTGATCTGGATCTCTCCGCGCTCGATCACTTCCGGGATGATTTCCAGCGGATCGGTCGTACCGAACACCTCTTCGAGCGCGTTTTCGGGCGGACGGTCCCCGCGAGAGGCATTCTCGAAGACGTCCTCGGCGGCGATGACGTCCTCGAGTTCGCCGTCGAACTCCCCGCGTTTGATCGCCAGGGCGGCATCCGGATCGACCAGCACTTCGAAGCGCTCGCCGTGACTCTCCAAGCGAGCCGTGACTGCTTCGTCAAGGGATATCATATATCGGTGCTACTTGGGGACGGGTAAAAGGTGTTTCCGAACGACCGGGAGCAACGAGGCGACCGCTCTCACTGCCAGGTGATATACAGTAGCGTCGCGATCGCCAGCGCCTCGAGCACCTGCAGGACCATCATGATCTCCACGGCGAACGGCGGCAGCCCGGGCGTGGGGTTGAAGTAGTACCACAGCGCGATGACGTTCTCCGCGAGCAGAAAGACTGCGAAGACGATCGAGCCGAGCGTGAACGTCGAGCGGATCTCGCGGTACAGACGGCCCCAGACGACTATCAGCGCTGTGAGGAGGACGACGTTGATCACCGCTGCCAGACGCGCGATCGTGAGCGTGCCCGGGACGAGCTCCAGCGGCACAGTCATCGGTCTTCCCCGGTCGAACGTGATGCGACGCCAGTCGTGGTCGCTCTGCAGTTCAATGGTCTACCTGTGAGGTGATCTCCTCGACGGTGTCCCAGTGCTGGCGCGCCTGCCCGCTCGGGAGGTACACCACGCCGTAACTCTCGTCGGTGCTCGTGACGATCTCGTTGTCTTCCAGCACGTCGAGGTGGTGTCGGACGGTGTTGTACGCGAGATCGAGGTCCTCGGCGAGGCGGTTGGCGTTGCGCGGTCGGTTGTCGAGCGCACGCAGAATGCGCGCCCGATTGGGGCCGCCGCGCGTCCCTGCCAACGTTTGCCATAGAACCCCCTCCATACACCCTTTGATTCGCTCTCGGCACAAAATAACCCATCGGTCGGACAACTCGATTTCCGGGAGTGAGCGATCGGCGGCTGTCCACGCGGGGGGCTCGAAGGTAGCTGCTGTCGGAAGTGCCTGGCACGAGCGGGCGTGGCCGCGCGAACGAACTCATCGGTCTGGCCTATCCGAACCAGCGAAATAGGATTTTTGGTAGATCAGACGCAATTCTCTCTCAAAACTGGATTGGACTATGAAGGGGTTTGCGGGCGAACTTCGGCACTTTCACGGCGAATTTGAGTCTGATTTTCGGAAACTGTTAACCGTATTACACTGCCAGGCAGACGTGCCCATGACAGACAAACTAACGACGCGGCGAAAACTGCTGGTGGGGATCGGAGCGACCTCAACCATCGCGCTGGCCGGCTGTACTGACGGGGACGGGAACGGAAACGGAACGACCGAGCCGGACACTGACACGGAGCCGGACACTGACACTGACACGGAGACGGACACTGACACGGAGACGGACACTGACACGGAGACGGACACTGACACGGAGCAGGCTCGGCTCAGAGTCGCACACATGTCGCCAAACGCCCCGAACGTCGACGTCTACGTGAACGGTGACGCCGTGCTGGAAGACGTACCCTTCGGGGACGTGAGTGATTACCTGACCGTGCCGGCCGCAGAACACGAAATCGAGATCACGGCCGCCGGCGACCCGGATACGTCCGTGTTCTCCGGCCCCGTGACAGTCGCTGCGGACACCGACTACACCGTCGCGGCGATCGGCGAACTCGGCGACGACGCGGATCAGCCGTTCGAGCCGCTGGTGCTGGAAGACGACAACAGCGCGGTCGAAGGCGACCAGTCGCGGCTCCGTGTCGTCCACGCGTCACCGGACGCGCCCGCAGTCGACGTCACGGCCGCTGGCGGGGACACCGTGCTCTTCGACGGCGTCCAATACGGTGAATCGGGATATGTTGAGGTCGCGGCCGGCGACTACACCGTCGAAATCCGCGGTGACACAGACGACAACGACGGCGACGTCGTCGCCGATTTCGACGTCAGCCTCGACGGCGGGACGGTCTACACGGCCTTCGCTGCCGGCTATCTCACGCCCGACGACGAGCCGGCAGACGTGCCGTTTGACCTGCTCGTGGGGCAGGACAGCACGCAGTAACGGTCGACTCGACTCCCGGTGAGGTTTGTGACCGCCAGCGGAGACCGCAGAAACGAAATCCGAACGCGATCAGGAGAACAACTGTTTGATCTTTCCGAGGAGTCCCGTGCTTTCGGAGCGATCACTGCTAGCAGGGGGCTCGGACTCCGTATCCGCATCTGCTTCGGCCGAAGTCTCTTTCTCGGGTTCGATCGTCGCGGCTTCCGACTCCGTCGTCTCCCCTTCCTCCGACGTCGTCTCAGCTGTGTCGCCTTCGGCCTTCTCAGCGGCCTGCTGCAGCAGATCCTCGGCTTCGTTGATCGCGTCTGCGACGGGCGCTTTGACGACCGGTTTCCCCTCGAAACGATCACGACTCACCGATGTGTCAGCCGCGATGATGACCGCGTCCGCCTCGGCGATGTCTTCGCCCGTGAGTTCGTTTTCGGCCCCCATCGCACCCTGGATCTCAACGGTGATCTCGTGCCCGAGCGACTCCGCTGCCTGCTCAAGCCCCTCTGCACCCATCTGGCTGTGCGCGATGCCTGTCGGACATGACGTGACTGCGACGAACTTCATGTGTTATCTGTTAACATTTGAGTTACTTGGTCTTTGGTGCTCGCTGCCAGCGCCTGTTCCGCGAACTCTCGTGCGCCTTCCGTGTCGATATCGACGATGTTTGCTTTCACGTCCGGGATCGTGACCGCACTCATGCTCAGCTCGTCCAGCCCCAGTCCGAGCAGCAGTTCGGTCAGCTCGGGGTCGCCGGCCATCTCGCCGCACATCCCGATCCAGGCGTCGCCCGCGTGGGCCGCATCGACGGCCTGGTCGATCGCGCGCAACACGGCCGGATCGCGCGGATTGTGGAGGTGCGAGACGGCCTCGTTCTGTCGCGAGGCGGCCATCACGTACTGGGTGAGATCGTTGGTCCCGATACTGAAGAAATCGAGTCGCTCGGCTAGCTGCTCGCCCATGAACACCGCGGCCGGCGTCTCGATCATGACCCCGAGCTCGGGCACCTCGTGATCGACGTCTTCATTGTCTAACTCCGCCCGGACGTCTTCGATCACGTCGAGGCTCTGCTCGACCTCCTCGACCGTCGCGACCATCGGGAACATCACGGCCAGGTCGCCCTCGCCCTCGGCACCCGCGCGCAACAGCGCCCGCAGCTGCGTTCGGAACAGCTCCGCGTCAGGCCCGAGCGACCGGCGGATCCCCCGCGTGCCGAGGAAGGGGTTCTCCTCCTCTTCAGCGTCGATGTAGGGGATCGGCTTGTCGCCGCCGACGTCGAGCGTCCGCACGACGACGCGCCCCTCGGGGAACGCGTCCAGCGCCTCGACGTAGGTATCGAGCTGTTCGGCCTCGTCCGGTGGCGTCTCCCGGTCGAGGAACAGGAACTCGGTCCGGAACAGGCCGACTGCATCGGCCCCCTGGGCGACTGCGCCCTCCAGCTCCGCGGCAGTGCCGATGTTGGCCGCGACCTCGACGGGCTCGCCGTCCGCAGTTTCGACTCGTTCGGTACGGATCTCGACGTCGCGACCCTCGGCCGCACGCTCACGAGTTTCTTCGCTGGGATCGACGATCACCTCGCCGGCTTCGCCGTCGACAGCGACTTCGGCGTCGGCCTCGATCTCCAGCAGTTGCTCGCCGACGCCGACGACAGCAGGGATCCCGATCGAGCGGGCGAAGATCGCCGCGTGGGAGGTGCGTCCGCCCTTCGCGGTCGCGAACCCGGCCACGCGTTCGGGATCGAGCTGTGCGGTGTCGCTGGGGGTGAGCATCTCCGCGAGCAGGATCGTGCCCTCGGGGAGTGCCGACAGATCGAGGCGTTCGGCGTCGGTGGCGATCCGGAGCAGCCGATCGCGGATGTCACGCAGGTCGTCCGCGCGTTCGGCCATCCGGCCGCCCGCCGCTTCCATCTGCTCGATCGCGCCCTTGAAGCCCTCCTGGATGGCATGGTCGGCGGGCAACCCCTCGTCGATGGCGTCCTCGACGGCACCGGTGATCTGCGGGTCGTTCAGGAACTGCAGGTGGGCGTCGAAGATTTCGGCTTCTTCCTCGCCGACCTCCTCGGCGGTCCGGTCGCGCTCGGCCTGCAACTCCTCGCGCGCCGTGCCGAGCGCGTTCGAGAAGCGATCGTGTTCGGCGTCAGCGTCGACGTTCTCGGACGCGGGCGGCTCCGGGAGTTCGACCTCCTGATCGTACCAGATGACCGTCCCGACACCTGACAGCGGCGTGACGCCGATCCCCTCGAGCCGCCGCTCACTCATCGTCGTACTCTCCTTCCGGCGTCGAGAGTACTTCCTCGAGCGCGTCCAGTGCCGCCTCGGCGTCGGGTCCGTCGGCGATCAGCCGAACGTCTTCGCCCTGTTCGGCGGCCATGCTCGATACTGCGAGCATGCTGCGCGCGTCGACGGGCTCCGCGCCGTCGGTGGCGATCTGCAGCTCGGACTCGAACTCGTTGGCCGTCTCGACGAGTTTCGAGGCGGGTCGAGCGTGCAATCCTGCTTCCGGGACGATGGTGACGGTTCGTTCCATCATGTTATAGCATTCGTCAGGACGGTCGTTACCTCTTTCGGCGAATCGGCAGTGTGTAAGTCCTCGCGCACCTCGTCGTTCATCAGCGCTCGCGACAGCGAACTCAGGATCTCGAGGTGTTCGGAGTTCCCCGCTTCGGGCACGAGAATCATGAACAACAGCGTCGCCGGCTTTCCGTCCGGAGCGCCGAAGTCGACACCATCGCTGGAGCGGGTGAACGCGACGGTCGGCTCGATCGCACCGGCTGTCTTGGCGTGGGGGATACCGATCCCCTTGCCGACGCCCGTCGAGGTCTCCTCCTCGCGGGCGAGCAGGTCTTCGAGCGCCTGTTCGCGGTCGCTCACGCGACCGGCCTCGACGGCCAGATCGAGTAGATGTTCGATGACGGCGCGTTTGTCTGCGGGCGGTTCCTCGAGAGAGACGAGATCCGGCGAAATAACGCGATCTACGGTTTCTTTATCCATTGTTTGAAATCAGAATAACTGTGTTTAGTCCGCGGTCGTGGTTTCGGCGGCGGTCTCCGTTTCCGGCACGTGGTCGGGTTTGAGCAACGTAACCAGCACGCCGGTGACGATAGTACCGACCGCGATACAGCCGAGGAACGCGAGCGGGCCGGGGATCGCGCCGCCACCTCTGGCCAGCGGGAGGACGAAGATACCGCCGTGGGGAGCAGGCATTCCGACACCCAGTGCCATCGCCAGGGCACTCGCGGTCGCACTACCAACCATTAGACTCGGAATCACCCGGCCGGGATCCGACGCGGCGTACGGGATCGCCCCTTCAGTGATGAACGAGAAGCCCATGACGGTCGCGCTTTTCGCGTTCTCGTACATCTCATCGGGGTACTTGTGCTCGGCCAGGAAGTTCGACAGCGCCATTCCCAGCGGTGGGGTCATCCCGGCAATCATCACGGCGGCCATTGGTCCGTAAATCTGCTCGCCGACCAGTCCGACCGAGAAGACGTACGCGACCTTGTTTACTGGACCACCCATGTCGAAGGCCATCATTGCCCCGAGAATCGCCCCAAGGAGCGCTGCTTGTCCTACCGTACCTGCCCCGGCGGCGTTTTCCAGGCCTTCGAGCCACCCAGTCAGTTCAGCGTTGGCGATCGCGACCGGTACGCCAACGGCGAACAACATCACGGGCAAAAGCACGGCCGTCGTCGCGACTGGAATGATCAGCACCGGCATCATCGGCTGTATCGCGTTCGGTACGTCCAGGTTCTTGAACCACAGGGCGACGTACCCCGCGAGCAGCCCGGCGATAATCGCACCGAGGAACCCCGCTGCAGCGCCGCCGTCACCGGCTGGTAGGCCCAGCACCACGTTCGCTTCGGCGAGGACGCCGCCCTGCTGAATCAGGTACGATAGCAGGAAACCGGGTGCGAGACCCGGGCGGTCCGCGATAGCGTAGGCAATGTACCCCCCGAGTATCGGGATCATTATCTCTAGGCCGAGACCACCCATCTGTCCCAAGAACCACGCGAGTGTTCCCCGCGCGCTCTCTTCGAACATCGTCTCTACGGTCGTCCCCGAGAACGGCAGGGACGCCCACGCGAACCCGAGTGCGAGGAAGATCCCGCCGATCGTCACGAACGGGATCATGTACGATACCCCAGTCATCACGTCGTCTTTGAGCGACGTGAGTTTCGATCTGAAGTCGCTGTCTGTGCTCGACATGCTACATCATGATCGATGAACGTCTTGTGAAAAGTAATCTTCGAATGTGATTATTTCGTTTTGTTTAATTTGATATTATATGAGTTTCGATCATGATAGCACAACATTGCGGGGTAGTAACAGAGGATTATCAACAGCGAAGACGGTGCCAGGACTGGCGATCAGTCTGATGCCAGCGGAACCGAACGAACGTCGACCTCGTCCCGGAGCGACTCCAGATCCTCGAACGACGGCGGGCTCGTGCCGGCAGTCGCGACGACGCGACCGGCGACGGCGATTCCGGTCTTCAGGGCTTCACGCTCGCTCAGACCCCGTTCCAGCGCCGAGAGGACGCCGGCGAAAAGCGAGTCGCCCGCACCGACGGTGTCGATCACTTCCGTGTCGACGGCTTCGGCGTACAGCGAGACGTCCGGGGTGACCAGTACCGCACCCTCCGAACCGAGCGACGTGACGACGCGGTCGTACCCCCGATTCAGCAGCTCCCGGGCTGCCATGACGGCGTCGTCGACGTCCGCTATCTCCCGGTCGACCGCCGCTGCCAGCTCCTCCTCGTTGGGCTTGCAGGTGTCGTACGCCGCCGCAAGGTTCGTCAGCATCTTGCCGCCGACGTCGACGTCGGTCTTCCAGGGGCCGGCCCGGGCGATCCGGTCGATCGCGTCCGGACCGATCCCCGGCGGAAGGCTCCCCGCGACAGCGACCCGATTCGGACGCAGTGCCTCGATCCACTGGAGTAGTTCGTCGACGGCCGCCTCGGTCGCTTTCGGGCCGTTCTCGTTGAATTTGTACTCACCGTCCGCGGTGAGGATCGTGGTATTCACGCGAGTGGGTGCCGGGACGTCGACGAACGTCGTCTCGAAGGGTTCATCGGAGAGCTTCGACCGGATGAAGTCACCAGTGAACCCGCCCAGTAAACCGGTCGCGACGGTGTCCGAGTCTAGCGCAGCCAGGTACTGCGAGACGTTGATCCCCTTCCCGCCAGCGTCGAACTGCCCCCCCTCGGTGGCCCGATGAACCCGGCCGACTTGCGGTGACTCTTCGATGCGTAACGTGTGGTCGACTGCCGGATTGAATGTGACTGTTAGTATCATGGTTATCTCGTGACGGTGATGGATACGTTCGCGCCATCTAGTTCGCTGCGCAGCGACGCCGGCGGATCCTCGTCGGTGATCAACAGATCGACGTCCTCAAGCTCCGCGAACTGCGCGAAACTCCGCTGTCCGAACTTCGAGGCGTCGGAGACCAGTATCACCCGCTTGGCGTTTTTGACCATGAGGGACTTGATCTCGGCTTCGTCCTCGCTCGGGGTCGTTAGTCCCGCGTCGGGTGAGATCCCGTTAGTCCCCAGGAAAACGAGATCGAAGTTCGTCCGGTGCATGAACTGCTCGGCGGTCGGGCCGACCAGCGCGTGGGTCTTCCCGCGGAGCGTGCCCCCGGTCAGTTTCACCTCGTCAGCCGTGGTCACGAGCTCGTCCGCCAGCAGCGGCGAGTTCGTCACCGCGACGTAGGACCTCTCCTCCGGCATCCGTTTTGCGATCTGCATCGTCGTCGTCCCGCCGTCGAAGAACGCGATCTCGTCTTCCAGAACCTCCTCGATAGCACGATCGGCGATAGCCTGTTTGCTTTCGAGGTTCCGTACCTCCCGCTGTCTGTAGGACTGTTCCGCCCCGACCTTATCGACCGGCACGGCACCACCGTGTGACCGGTCGATGAGCCCCTCCTGTTCGAGCGTAGTGAGATCGCGGCGGATCGTCGGCTTCGAGTATTCAAGCTCCTCGGCCAGCTCAGATACCGAACAGCCACCGCGTTCGTTAACGATGTCTACGATCGTCCGCCGGCGTTTTTCCGGGAGCATATCTATCTCGCGTATAATCACCCGTAACTACCGAACGGATTTACTTTTTTCCTTCGTATCTGATTGTTTTCTATCGCGAGACCGCTATTCTTCGCCGGTCCGATCACGAAGAGTCGAAAATCGGGCTACTCTTGACGGAGAGAGTGTCAGCGAGAATGGCTAGTAAACAGCCTCGGGCGCGGTGGCCCGAGGCTTTTGTAGTTCCCTCAGCCGTGCGCTAGCACTCCCTGCTCGGCAAGCGAGCGGGATGAGGTTGGGCGGCTTACACGCCCCGACCCGGACAGACGCACCAACCGAACCTGCGGCTGGGTTTTGTGAGTCCGGTAATTCGTCGTGTTACCGTCGAGTTTCGCCGTCTCGCGCCACGCGATGTTCACCGACGCATTCCGGTCGGCGTGGTCTTGTGCCACATCACACTCGTCGTTCGTACAGCGGAACCGACGCCCCTGCCGACTGCCGCGTTCACCACAGCACGAACACGTCTTTGAGTTGTAGTACGCGTCCACTGTGTCCGTAGGAATCTCCCGCCACGTCGCCTTGTACGAGACGAACGTCTCGAACTTGTGGAACGGCAGTTTGTGCAATCGACGGTTCATATATGACCCGTACTGCATTCCTTCGCGGATACCGCTCATATCCTCGAACACGATAACCGGGTTCGAGAACTGTTCTGCGAACTCTACGACAGCACGGGAGAGCCGATGCAACACCCACTCGGTGAATCGTTCCTCCTTGTCACCGAGCCTGTGGTGGATGCTCGTCTTGCCGTGTTCCTGACAGCGAGTGGTGATGGTGTGGTAGCGTTGGCGTTCTTCCTTGACCCGTCCGTAGTCGAGGATGAGTGTGCCCTTCGTACGCATTGTATCGCGGTCGAGGGCGGTGAGAGCAACGTTACGCTCGTTGATGTCCACGCCGACCACAGTATCAGAGGTGTCGGGTTTGGGCACGTCGAACTCTCGTGTGACCGTGACGTGTAGGTAGTACACGCCATCGCGGTATCTCGAAGTGCGGAGCACTTCGATGACTCGTCGAAAATCTTCGATTTTCGAGACAGGAGTTCGGCCTGCCCCACATCCACCTCATCCGACGTGATAGCGTCCCGAAGTTCGTTCATCGCGTCCGGTTCGCCACGAAGATGCCCCCTCACCTTCTTGTAGGGTTTCGGGCTGATGCGGAACTGGACGCGGTTCGTGTCATCATCTACGGTGAGGCGGTAGCCTTCCGTATGTGCCATCACGAGCGGATACGCACCAGATCTGTCCGTACTCGGCGGCGTCGGCTTCCCTCCGTCAGGGTCGTCTTGGTTCTCCCACCACTCTTTGAGGGATTGATAGGAACCCCACGTTTGGAGGGCTTTGCCGACGACTGCACACTTGTTGTTCCGCAAGAAGTCGTCGCGGTCAACCTCCTTCTGTATCTCGGTGCGATTGTACCCTTGTTGTTTGAGGCGGATGGTGTCGTTGAATATCTCGCGTGAGGCGAGGCGGGCGTCGTGAAGCCACGACCGTTCACCAGACTATGTGAAGGCGCGTCTGAATCGTCTTCGTGGCTTCCTCACCCATATTTTGACAATCGTTCTAACTCATCAGAAATATATGGATTAGGGATGGAAGAGTTCCGCAGTCACGCGCATTCGGTTAGTTCTTGCAAGTATCACTTCGTGTGGTGTCCCAAGTACCGCCACCCGGTTCTTGATGTAGTGAAAGACGATGTGCGAGAGTTGTTTGGTGAGACTGCTGACCACTTCGGTCACGAGATTCTGGCGCTGGAGATTGCAGACGACCACGTTCACCTGTTTGTCCAGTGTGACCCGAAGCATAGTCCGGCTGACATCGCTCGGCAGTTCAAGTCGTATTCGGGTAAGCACTTGCTGGAGCGGTATCCCGGAATTCGAGAGTCGTATTTCTGGGGTGGCGGATTCTAGAAGGTTGGGTACTACGTGGGAACGACGGGAGCGGTGTCGGAAGAAGTGGTTGAGCGGTATATCGAAGAGACGGAACACACGCCGGAGTGACGCGCTTCACCCCCGCCCACAGGGGGCGGGGAACTCGCGCTGCCTTTCGTTAGAGGGCAGTATCGGACCGATACTCGGGAGTCGCCAGATGAGAGTATCAACCACGAAGCGTCCAGACCCGGACGTCGTCCATCAGTTCCGTCGGATCGAGGTTCCTGACGCCGGTCCCGGAGTGGCCGACGACCGTCGCCGAGGTCGCCACGCCGGCGCGCAGCGCCTGCTCGTCGTCCCAGCCCTGTTCGTAGGCCCACATGACGGCGGCGAACATCGAGTCGCCGGCACCGACGGTGTCGACGACCTCGACGTCGAGTGCGGGCGCGTAGAGCGTCTTCTCGGACGTTACCATCATCGCACCCTCCGCACCGAGCGACGCGATGACGCGCTCGAACCCTTCGCTCTGGAGCTGCCTGGCGGCTTCCGCACAGTCGTCGATGTCCTCGACTTCGATCCCGGTCGCCTCTTCCAGTTCGACCTCGTTGGGCTTGACGTACTCGTACGTCCCCTCGAGTGCCATCATGTCGTCGCCGTGGATGTCGATCGCGGTGTCCCAGTCGCCGGCGCCTGCGAGTCGGTCGATGTCTGCCGGCTCCATGCCCGGCGGGAGGCTCCCCCCGACGTTGACGATCGAGGGATCGTACTCCCGGAGGACAGCGACGAGTTCATCGATGACCTCTGAGTCGACCTCGGGACCGGACTGGTTGAGTCGGTACTGGTGATTCGGCGCGAGGATGGCCGTGTTCATCCGGGTCGCTTCCTCGACCTCACAGAAGTCCGTCGGGACGTCGAACGACGCGAGATCCTGTTTGATGAAATACCCGGTAAAGCCGCCGACGATCCCGGTCGCGACCGTCTCGTCGCCGAGTGCCGTCACGAATTGCGAGACGTTGATGCCGTTCCCGCCGGAATCGAACCGCGCACCGGCCGAGCGCTGGACGGCATCGGCCTCGAGCGGTTCGTTCATCTCGATAGTCTGGTCCACTGCCGGATTTGGTGTTACTGTCAGTATCATGGCTCTCGACACGCCGTCATACGGACTGCTGTGCGTCTGTCCTGTACCGATCACACAGTTGTGGATCGTCGCAGTAGATCGGTACAGCAGTCCGTATCACACGGCGCGGTCTACTAGCCGGCATTGACTCACCGAGGCTTCATAAACGGGTCGGTCCGGAGCGCTCTACAGGCGGTCGATGACAGCCGCCGTGAACTCTTCGGTCGAGGCGTCACCGCCCAGATCCGGGGTGTGTGGCCCCTCATCGAGGACCGTCTCGACGGCGTCAGTCACGCGGGCCGCCTCGGCGTCGTAATCCAGGTGGTCGAGCAGCATCGCAGCCGAGAGGATCATCGCCGAGGGGTTAGCGATTCCCTGCCCGGCGATGTCGGGAGCCGAGCCGTGGACCGGTTCGAACAGCGCGTTGTCGTCACCGACGTTTGCGCTGGGCAACAACCCGAGCCCGCCGACGAGCCCGGCTGCCAGATCCGAAAGGACGTCGCCCGCGAGGTTGGGCGTGATGATCACGTCGTAGTCTTCGGGATACATCACGAGTTTCATCGCCAGCGCGTCCATCAGTTCGGTGTCGTAGTCGGCGCCACGCTCCTCGGCGACCGCTTCGGCGGCTTCGAGGAACAGGCCGTCGGTCTTCTGCATCACGTTCGCCTTGTGTGCGATCGTCACGTTGTCGTAACCGTGTTCCTCGGCGTACTCGAAGCCGTACTCGGCGATCTTTCGGGAGGCCTCGCGCGTGACGACGCGGGTCAGCGTGGCGACGTCGTCGGTGAGCTGACTCTCGATCTGGGCGTAGACGCCCTGGGTGTTTTCGCGGATGAAGACGATGTCCGTGTCCGGTTTGACTGCCTCCAGACCGGGATAGGCTTTCGCCGGACGGACGTTGGCGTAGGAGCCGACGACCCCACGGAGCGGAAGGATGATGTCGGCCGCGCGCTCGCCGGCCGCACCGAACAGCGTCGCGTCGGATTCCCGTGCGAGTTCGACCGTCTCTTCGGGCAGCGGTTCGCCGGTTTCCTCGGCGACGTGGTCGCCGGCTTCCCCTTCGCGGAACTCGAAGTCGACGTCGAGGGCGTTCAACACATCGACTGCTGCGGGCGTCACTTCCTGGCCGATCCCGTCCCCGGGTATCACCGCGATCTGGTGACTCATGGATCCAGTTCGCGCGGGCGACGAAAAGAGCATGTCGATCCACCTTTTTCTTCGTCGGGTGGCTCACTTCGCTCGCCACCGCTCCTCGAAAAAGCTGGACCAAAAATCTCGACCTCACTTCGTTCGGTCGAGGTCAAACAACCGGTTTACCGCTCTTACTGATAGTCGACTTCGCCTTCGCCTTCACCGATCCACGCACCACGGTCCGGTTCGCGTGCCTCCAGCGGATCGATGTCCTTGTACCACGGAACGTTCTTGAGCTGTTCTTTGTTGTAGGCGAGTTCGTCTTTCGTGTCGGCGGTGAACTCGAAGTTCTGGGTCAGCAAGATTGCGTCGACGGGGCAGACCTCCTCACAGAGACGACAGTAGATACACTGCCCGATGTGGAGGTTGTACTGCTCGCCGTTGCGCTGGTCGTCCTGAACGATCTGGATCGTGTCGTTCGGACAGACGCTCTCACACTGGCGACACCAGATACACCGCTCCTGACTGAACTTGTGGACCCCGCGGAAACGAGGGCTCACTTCGGGTGTGTCTTCGGGATACTCGACGGTAAAGGTCTGGCCGTCGAGCGCGTGTTTCATCGTCGTTGCCATCGATTTGAGCAGTCCGATCATTGGGAATCACCGTGGGTTACTCGCGCCGTCATACACCGACCACCCCGACGATGACGGCAGTCAGGATCAGGTTGGCGAAGCTCAACACGAGCAGTCCCTTCCAGCCGATCTCGATGAGCTGGTCGATGCGAACGCGCGGGAGCGCCGAACGCGCCCACTGCGTGAACAGGAAGACAGCCCAGATCTTGATGGTGAACCAGACGATCCCGGGCAGGATCGGGCCGGCCGGACCGCCGAGGAACAGCGTGGCGATGAGCGCACCACCGAGGAAGATGTGGATGAACTCGCCCAGGTAGAACAGCACGAAATAGACGCTGGAATACTCCGTCTGGTAGCCTGCGACGATCTCCGTCGGCGCTTCCGGGATGTCGAAGGGATTGCGTCCGACTTCCGCAAGGTTCGCGACGACGAACAGCGCGAACGCGAACGGGTTGAGGATGCCGAACCACGTGGGGATCGCGACCGGTCCGAGCTGGAGGAGCGTCTCCTGCTGGGCGGCGACGATCTCGCTCATCTGGAGGGTCCCCGCGAAGATGACGACCGACGCACCGGTCAACACCAGCGGGATCTCGTAGGCGAGGTTCTGCGCGACCGCACGCAACCCGCCCAGGAACGAGTACTTGTTGCTCGACGAATATCCGGCCATCAACAGCCCGAGCGAAGCGATCGAGGCGACGGCAAAGACGTAGGCCAGGCCGACCTCGGGGTCGGCAACCTGGATGCCGTTGCCCATCGGGATGACCGCGAACCCGAGCAGTGCCGAGCCGGCGAGCACCAGCGGCGCCAGATCGTAGGCCGGCCGGTCGGCGTCTTCGGGGATGATCAGCTCCTTGCTGAGCAGGCGCACCGAGTCGACGATGATCGTCCCCAGACCCCACGGGCCGACCCGATTGACCGAGATCCGGTCGGTGAACGAGGCCGTGATCTTCCGTTTGGCCCACGGGCCGGCGACGGCCGTGTTCAGCAACACGAACGTCCCGACCAACCCCGCAGCGAGCAATCCGGCGAGGAACTCCCCGGCGACGCCGAACTGCTCCAGCCCAAGCAGATCGGAGAACGTCTCCGGAAGGGGCGCCGACTCGACCATCAGCGATCCACCTCCCCGAGCACGATATCGAGACTCCCCAGCGAGGCGACCATGTCCGGAATGTACTCGCCTTCACTCATCTCCGGCAGCGTCTGGAGATTCGAGAAACACGGCGAGCGGATCTTGAAGCGAGCGGGCTTGTCGGTGCCGTCGCTGCGCATGTAGATCCCGAGTTCACCTTTCGCCCCCTCGACGGCTTCGTAGACCTCTTTGTCGGCCTCGGGCCGCAGCGTCCGCGGGACGTTGGCCTGGATCTCGCGGTCGTCCTCGGGCCAGTCTTCCAGCAGGTCGACACACTGGCGGATGATCTTCGCCGACTCCTCGACTTCGCGCATGCGGACGAGCACGCGCGAATAGTTGTCACAGCCGTCTTCGGTGACGACGTTCCAGTCGAGTTCGTCGTAGTAGCCGTAGGGGTCGTCCCGGCGCAGGTCGTAATCGACGCCCGACCCGCGGAGGACGGGTCCAGTCGCACCGTAGTTCTTCGCGACCTCCGGCGGGAGGATTCCAGTGTCGATACACCGCAACTGGAAAATCTCGTTTTCCGTGATGAGGTTGTGGTACTCCTCTATGTACTCCGGCAGTCCGTCGAGGAACTCGCGGATCTTCTCGAAGAACTCCTCGCGAGGTTCGGGCACGTCCCAGGAGACCCCGCCGAGCCGGAAATAGTTGAACATCAGTCGCTGGCCGGTCAGGTCTTCGAGGATATTCTGAACGGCCTCGCGGTCCCGGACCGCGTACATGAAGATCGCGTTGAAGTCACCGTAGACGTCCAGCCCGAAGGTCCCCAGCGCAAGCATGTGCGCGGCGATACGGGTCAGCTCAGCGCTCATCGTCCGCAGGACCTGCGCGTATTCGGGCACCTCGATGTCGGCCATCGACTCCGCCGCGCGGGCGTACGCCCACTCGTTGAGGATCCCGCCGGGCGTGTAGTCCCACCGGTCGGGATAGGGCATGATCTGGTGACGGTAGGTCGACTGCTCGCACATCTGCTCCTCGTTGCGGTGGAGATAGCCGATGTCCGGGTCGATGTCGGCGATCTGCTCGCCGTCGAGCACCGTCTTCACGTGGAGGACGCCGTGGGTCGCGGGATGGTGCGGACCGATGTTGACGAACATCGTGTCCGAATCCTCGCCCGCACTGTGGTCCTCTGCGAGGGGATTGACGTGCTCGCGCAGCGGTACGACCTGTGGCTGGTTCTGGTTGTAGTCTTTCCCCATCGGATGGCCCTGCCAGGTCTCCGGGAGGAGGATCCGGCGCAGGTCGGGGTGGTCGTCGTACTCGATGCCCACGAGGTCGTAGGCCTCCCGTTCGTGCCAGTCGGCTGTCCGGTAGACCGATTCTGCACTTTCCGAGACCGGCTCGTCCTTGTTGGCGGGGACGACGACGCTCAACTGCTGGGTCGGGTCGTCGAACTTCTTGAGGTGATAGATCGACTCGTAGCGGTCCTCGTACTCCTGGGCCGTGACCGCCGAGCAGTGATCGAAACCGGCCTCCTCTTTTAGCGCCGAGAGAGTATCCTGGACCGCGTCGGGACGGATCACTAGCGCCTCGGCGTTGACGTGGCTCTCGCGGTCGATGACGTGCTCGGAGACCAGCTCCTCTAGCGCGTCGTAGTCGAGTCCGTCTTCGGTGACGCCGACTTCGTCCGGGGCGTCCGGGACGGGTTTCTCCAAACTCATGGTTGCTCAGTCCAGTCGTATCGCATGACGAGGTCGTCCTCGTTGATCTGATCGGCCAGATGCTGTACGAGTTCGTCCCGCTCGAGGTCGCCGAACTCCTCGAGTTCGTACGGTTTGACCGTCACTGGTGCAGTCTCGCCGTGGGCGATCCGCTCCTGAAGCTTGGCGACACCGTAGATCAGCGCCTCGGGACGGGGCGGACAGCCCGGGACGTGGATGTCGATCGGAATGACCTCTTCGGCCCCCTTGATGACGTTGTACCCCTCCTGGAAGGGACCGCCGGAGATCGTACACGAGCCCATGCCGATGACGAACTTCGGCTCGGGCATCTGATCGTAGATGCGCTTCATCCGCGGGGCGAACTTCGAGACGATCGTCCCGGGGATGATGATCACGTCGGCCTGCCGCGGCGACGCCCGGGGCACGCCCGCGTGGAACCGGTCGAGGTCGTGTTTGACCGAGTAGGTGTGCATCATCTCGATGCTGCAGCAGGCGATCCCGAACTGCAGCATGAACATCGACGACCCGCGAACCCAGTTCATGAACTTGTCGAACTTCGTGAGGATGAACGGCGACGTGCCGAAGGCATCGCGCAACTTCGAGTTGAACCGATCGTCGACTCCCTCGCCCATCCGCGCTTCCTGGGTTGATTTCCCGCCTGTACCGTCTCCCTGTGGTGTCTGTTCACTACTCATGGTTACCGTTCGACCTTCTGACGCTGTGCCCGCGGGCTCCGCACCCACCGGACTGCGCCGTTGCGCCACGCCCAGCCGAGGCCCACGACGAGAATTCCGATGAACACGAGCATCGGAACGAGCGCTCGTGTCATCCCGACAGCCTGGACAGCGTCGTTATAGATGACAGTCCAGGGGAAGATCAGGACGGTCTCGATGTCGAAGACCACGAACAGCAGCGCAACCATGTAGTACTGGATGTTGAATCGAATGCGCGTGCCGCCCGTCGGGATCTCCCCGCTCTCGTACGTGGCGCGTTTGCTCAGTTCTGGGACGCGCGGACGAAGCAATGCCGAGACGACTATCATCGCCACCGGGATGAGAATCGCCACTGCCGCCAGCGCGCCGATCGCGATCCACGGATTGCTCATAAGACTCCTGATCACCGCTTGGGAGCGGTTGCATATAAGGATTCAGTGTTGCCGTTTTCGGCAACGCTGACCGTTTCTCGCTCGTCGTCACGTCTCTCAGTGCTCCGTCTTGAACCCCGGCGTCCCGAGCTCGTGTACATCAATCTTTTCCTCCTCGGGTATCCTCGCTCTGCTCGCTGATCGCTTCGCTTCTGCTCGCGACGCTGCGGGTACCGCTCGTCGAAAAACGTGGGCGAAAAACCCGCTCGCTTCGCTCGCGGTTACTCCTTCCAGTACTCCGTCTTGAACCCCGGCGTCCCGAGTTCGTGCAGGTTCCGGGAAACCTCACCGACGCTTTGCTGCAGGTCTCGGTGATAGTCCACGAGCCGTTCGCGGAGTTCGGGATGCTGTCGCGAGAGGATCTGGACGGCGCTCAGCGCGGCGTTGAACGACTTGCCTGCGTCGACCGCGGTGATCGGGGCGCCCTGTGGCATGCCGATGACGCTGTCGACGGACTTCTCCTGGACCGGCACACCGATCACGGGCAGCGGATAGGCGATCGAGGCGGTCATGTTCGGCAGGTCCGCGGACTTGCCGCCCGCTCCCGCGATGATCACGTCCAGGCCACGGTCCTCCGCGGTCTCGGCGTAGGCGTACATCAGTTCGGGCGTGCGATGGGCGGAGACGACGAACGTCTCGAACGTGAACCGCGCCTCGGGGGCGTCCGTGTAGTCGGTTTGCTCCTCGAAGCCGAGTTCCTCAGCGAGGGCGGCGTACGCACCGGGTCGTTTGCCCTTGCCGCCGGCCATTGTCGGCAGGTCCGAGTCGCTGCCCATCACGATGCCCACGTCAGGCGTCTCTTCGTCCGGAAGATCCATCTCGGCTTGCTCGTGTAACTGGTCGATCAGCGACTGGACGCTTTCAGGAGTCGTCATGTGCGAGGGTGAAAGCGGCACTGCCTAATATTGAGGGGATGTCGAGATCCTCTACGCGCCGAGATGGTCGCGAATCTCCACTCTCCAGAGCATCACGGTCGCGGTCCCGACCGTCTCGGCGAGCACGACCGCGAACACCGACGCCGACAGCGACACGACCGGGCCCGCATCCAGGCTCATCGCCGCGTACCAGCCGGTCGCGCCGGTAGCCAGCGCGACACCCGCAACGATTGCGAACGCACCACCTCAACAGAATCTTCCGGAGCGACTCGACCGCGTGCTCGTAACGTCAGTCCGGGAGCGACCGCTCGCGCACAACGAGCAAGCCCGGTAACATCGTGACCACGGCGACGAACGCGAAGATGATCGCCAGTCCTGTGACGATTCCGAACCGCTGTAGCGGCGGCGAGAGGGCAAAGGCGAGCACGCCGAAGGCCGCCGCAGTCGTCGCGGCACTGGCCAGGAGTGCTCCACCAGTGCCGGTGATCGTCCGGTTCAGTGCGGACGCGAGGCTTCCGGCGCGTTCGCGTTCGGCCATGAATCGCTCGCTCGCGTGGATACTGTAGTCGACGCCGAGCCCGATCGCGAGGCTCGTGATCACTGCCGTCTCGCTGTTGAACGACACGCCGAGTACCGACATCGCCCCGAGAAGCCAAGCCAGCGCCACCACGACCGGCAGGAGCGCCACGGGCCCCAGCGACCACGAGCCGTACCGGACGCGGAACAGCGCCGTCAGGAACAGCAAGATGACCACGAGCGTTACCGCAAAGGCCTCGATCAGCGTCTCCAGTAACGCGTCCTGGATGACTGCCGTCGTGACGGTCCCGCCGGTCGCCACGGCCGTAATCTCGGCCGCGCCGCCGCTGGCGTCGACAGCGCCGCGCTCGATCTGCGTTGCGAACGTGCGCGTGTCCTCGGCGATGGTCTGGGCCGATTCGCTGGACCGAACCGACAGCAAGAGACGTACAGACGTGACGGTCCCGTCCTCGTCGCGACTCAGGACCTCGCTCACAGCCTGCTCGTCGGCGTCGAACAGTGCCGCGTAGACCTCGGCGACGTTTTCGTCAGGCAACCCGTCGCCGTCCGTGTCGTACTGATCGACCAGCGCGGCGAACGCCTCGTCGTCGTCGGCCACCGCACGAATGACCGTGTGTGGCCCCTCGATGGCCGCTGTGCCGCCTGGCCGGAGCTGGATAGCACTGTCCGGATCGACGCCGGTGCCAGCGTCATCCATCGCAGCGAGGACGGCGCCGTCGGTCACGTCGCCGCGTATCAGTATCTGGGACTGGCCCCCCTCACCCCGCAGCCGGAAGTTGTCGCTGAGATACTCGAAATCGTCGGCGATCGTGTACGTATCCGGTTCCAGCGGTCCGGGCAGGTATCCGGCCCAGTCCGGGGCGTCCCGGGGCAGGAAGTCTGCCTCGTTGAATTCCGTATCGATGGTCGTCGCGCCGTAACCGCCCCCGGCCGCGAGCAGGAGCGCGACGACGACGATCGCGACGGGCGCACGCGTGGTCAGTGCCCCCAGCCGTTCGAGCACTGTATGAGCGAGCCCGCTCTCGACGCCGAACGCCGGTTTGTCTCGACTTCGGCCGAGCCGGTTCTCGACGAACGAGTCGACCTCGACCTTCAGCGCCGGCAGGAACACGCCGAAGGCAACGAAGGTCGCGAAGATGCCGCCCGCGCTGAGGACCGCGAAGTCCTGAATCGCGGGGAGCGGGCTGACGATGTTCGAGAAAAAGCCCACGCCTGTCGAGACGGTCGCCGCCGCCAGCGCGAGAACGACGCTGCCGAACCCGAGTGCCATCGCCGCCCGGACAGAGAGGCTGCTCCCGTCGCCGTTCTGGACGTCGAGCGTTCCCCGGCGCGCTTCGCGATAGCGCATGACGACGTGTAACGCGTAGTCGATGCTCAGCCCTATCAAGAGGAAGGGGACGGCGATGAGGATGACGTTCATCGGGATCGCGAGCCAGCCCATGATCCCCGAAAGCCAGGCCATCACGACCGCGATGCCGACGAACGCCAGCAGGATATCCAGCAGATCCCGGTAGGTAATTCCGAGGACGAAGACGATCAGCGCGAGCGCGAACGGCGTGATGATGGCGAAGCTGTCGCCGATCGCGCGCGTCGAGGCGTCGTCCTGGATCCCCTGCCCGAAGACGAACGCGTCCTCGAAGCGCTGGTCGAGCAGGTCGGCGATCTCGACCTGTGCGTCGTAGGCAGCCTGCGGGTTCTCGTCGGGACCGCTGTCGTCGACCTGCAGCAGCAGCGTCAGCCGCGCCTCAGCGCTCGTGTCGCCCGGGTCGTAGCTCCGGGGCAGGAAAGCGTACGGATCCTGCTCGCCGGGCAGCTCGGCATTCGGGTCGAGCACTTGCGCGAGCAGTTGCTCGAACGCCGCCTGATCGAGCCCTTCGAGGGCCGCGATCTGACGGTCAAGCGACGGCGTTCCCGTCGGCGGCTGGCCGCTTTCGGAGTCGGCGTGGACGGCGGCGGTCGCGACGACGTTCTCGATGCCGACCATTCCCTGCCCGGACAGCGTCGCGTTCAGATTCTCGTCGTCTCTGACCTCGCGCTGGAGATACAGCCCCTCCAGAAGCGACTCCCGCGTGAGGACGTCACCGCTCTCGTTGCGGACGACGATCTGTGCGACCACGCCGTCGTCGTCCCCGTAATTGTTCTGGACGAACTCCTGGGCCTCCGTCTCGGGCGAGTCGATCTCGAACTGGCCGACACCCGAACTTCCGGCGCCCCCGAGCGCGGCACCGGCCGCGACGACGACCGTCAGCACGATCACGGCGAACACGACGGCTTTGCTGTGGGCCGCGATCCAGTTCGCGTACCGACGCGAGATCGACCCGGCCATTTTAGATCCTCGCTCCTCGCGGGTTCTGGCTGCTCATACGTGTCCAGTAGCCACGATCAACTTAAGTGTTTGTAGATTCCTACTATATTTGCAGCCAGTCGTGTGCGACAGCCGGAGCGAGCGGGCACGGTGATAACGCGGGAGCTGGACATCGGAAAGAACCAAACATGAGCCGGGACAACGCGACGGCAATGAGCGAACGCGAGGCAGCCGAGGCGCTGGAGACGCTGGGGCTGTCGAACTACGAGGCGCAGGTGTTCGTCACGCTCCAGCGACTCGGGGGAGGGACTGCCCAGGGGGTGAGTCGCCACTCCGAAGTGCCGCGGTCGCAAGTCTACGGGGCCGCCGACGATCTGGCCGAGCGCGGCCTGCTGGAGGTCATCGAGTCCTCGCCGAAGACCTACAGGCCGGTCGAGCTCTCGACTGCCCGGCAACTGCTCACCGAACGGCTCGAACGCGAGACGACTCGCGCGTTCGACACCCTCGAGGAACTCCGCGCCAGCGACCGCTCACCGACCGGTGGCGACGTCGCGACGCTGCGGGGCAGACGGCCGATCGACGATCGGATCGCGACGCTCGTCGCCGACGCTGACTCGACGGTGGTCTTCGTCTCGCCGACCGCCGAGTCGTTGGCCGAGACTATCGCGACGGCGCTTCGGGACGCCGCCAGTTCGGGCGTCTCTGTGACCGTCGTCACGGCCGAACCGTCGCTGCGCGACCGGTTTGCTGGCACCGAAATCGACGTGTTCGTCATGTCGGAGGACAACCCGGCGGACTTCGCCGGCCGCGCGCTCATGGTCGACGACCGGACGGTCCTGCTGGCCGCCGAGACAGATTCCTCGCCGGTCGAAGAAGAGGCGCTGTGGACCGGCGACTCCAGCATTGGTCGAATTCTCGCGGCGTTTATGCGCTCCGGGATGGAATCCGGGCGCGAACGTCACCGGGGCGGGCCGTCCGGACACGAGCGACAGTAGTCAGGTCGGATGAAACGTCGTGGCCGTCCGCGTTACTCCTCGCCGTCCTCGCTCGCGTCCTCGACCGAGATCGTCACGGGTTCCTCTGTTTCGTCCTCGCTCTCACCGAGGTGTGAATCGAGGTTGAACACGGTGTTGAGTTGCTCCTGCACGTCGTCGACGACGTCCGAGACGAGGTCACTCGGGGCCATCGCGCTGTACTCGTAGGGGTTGTTGCCCGCACCGCCGCTCTCGCGTTTGCGCCGCGTGACTTTCTCTTCCTCGTGGAGTTCTGCCAGCGCCTCCCGGACCGTGCTCGGATACAGACCGGTCCCCTCGGCGATCTCCTCGCTCGTGCTGTGGGGATGCTGGCGGAGGTGGACGTAGATCCGCGCGCGCGTCTCGGTGTCGAGCACCCACGCGAGCAGGTCGACCAGCCGGTCGTCGAACTCCTCTACAGCCCGGTCGGCTTCCTCTTCGAGCCGATCGCGGACGCTCCCGTCGTCCTCGACCGTGACTTCGACGGCCTCGCCGCCGTCTTCCGTGTCTTCGGTTTCTACGTCGACCGCTTCTCCGTCCGTTGCGTCAGTCTGCTCGTCGTCTGTGGTATCGTCTGGTGACATTCGTCGTTTCTACGAGGACAAAAGCGACTCCCGGATAAAAACCCTTGGCTGACACGCCGTTGCTGTCACCGCTCTCGGAGGCGCAGTGACTCACAGAGCGCGTCGACGCCCTCCTCGTCTCGGAGGCGTCGCTGCCGTTGTGCACCGCTTTCGCCCTCGTAGATCTCGCGGATGCCGTCGACGCCGAGCCGGTCGGCCTCCCGGGAGACGACCTCTTCGAGGCTGACCGTCCCATCGCCATCGCGGGCGATAAAAGAGGCGTCGTGACCATGACGGATCGCCCGCCACTTGTTTTCGTCGAGCAGTTCGCGCCGTAGGTCCGTGCCGGATTCGCCGTCCTCGTACCGGGCAGCCAGGTCGAGCACGAGCGCTCGGGCGTACTCGACGAACGCCATCGTTCGGTCCGGATCGGCCTGGCCGTCCGGCGCGCGGATCTCGACGGTGCCGTATTCGGTGTGCGGTCGCACGTCGAACCAGAGTTCGCCGCGATCGCTGATCGAATCCGTCTCCAGCATCCGCCCTTCGAACGTCCGGTAGTCCTCGATCGAATCGAAGGCCGTCGGCATCCCGGTGTTGGGCAGTCCCTCGAAGATCTTCGCCCGCGCGGAGGCAAGTCCCGTGTCGTACCCGTTCCAGTACGGCGAGTTGGCCGACAGTGCCAGCACGATGGGAAGATACCATCGAACCTCGTTGGCGATCCACATGGCCTTCTCGCCGTCGTCGACGCCGACGTGGACGTGCACACCGGCGGTCGTGTTACGGTGCTGTGGATACTGGATCCGATCCAGTTGCTTGCGGTAGCGTGGCTTCTCAGCGTGTTCGAGTTCGCGCCACTTCGCTAGCGGATGCAGTCCTGCACCTGCGATACCGAACCCGTGATCACGAGCGTGGTCGAGCAGCGCGTTTCGCACCTCGAGGACAGCGTCCCGTGCGTTCCCCGGATCCTCGATGAGCCGCGTCCGGGTTTCGATGACAGTCTTGAAGAGTTCGTGATCGATTCGGTCCTCGAGCACAGCGGGCGGGTCGGACTCGTAGATCAGTTCGTCCGACCCAGCAGTCGGCCGGCCCGCATCGTCGACGACGTAGAACTCCTCCTCGATACCCAGCGTTCCCAGGCGGGTAAACGGCGACTCCGTGCCCGTATCCATCGCTACCACGCGTTTGGTTTCGGCCCGCTAAAACCTTCCCGTTACTACTGGGTTATTGCCGCGGGGTCGCGATCAGGCCCAGATGGTCGTCGTGATACGGCTCCAGACGCGCCCGATCGAGGATCTCATAGCTCGATTCGAGGGTCTCACAGACGTCCTCGAAGACGGCTTCGGGATCGGCCGTGACGTCCTCACTGCGGGCTTTGATCGCCATGAGCAGGCGGCCATCGCGTTCCAGGAACTGCCGGTTCGCGAGCGCGACCTCGGCCTGGCCGCGCGTGGCGACGTCCTGGATCACTACCTCGACCGGTTCGACGACGTGGGCGTAGGTCTCGGGTTTGCGGGCGTCTTTCAACAGCGGGAACAGCCGCTCGCGGTCGGCGGCGACCTCGATCAGATCGCGGGTCGGTCGCGGAGCGAACTCGACGGCGTAGGTCGGACCGGCGAAGTCGGCGACATGACTTGCCGTCGTCCCGCTGGCGGCCCCGAGATACAGGACGCGCTCGCCGCCGTCGAGGCCGTGATCCAGGCCGTGCTCGAACATCGCGCCGACCTTCGACCGGTCGGGATCCCAGCGTCGCCACCCGTCGACGATCGGCTCCTCGGAGACCTGCGGCCCCCGTGTCGCGAGCGACTCCTGGCCGTCGAACGAACGGCGCTGGACGCCCTCGGGGAGGCTCATTCGCTCTCACCCCGCGTGCGGATCGTCTCGATGCGGTCGTCGAGTTCGGCTTCGAGTTCGGGTCGGCGCTCGCCGCTGTAGTAGTCGACGCGGGCCGCGAGCGTCAGTTTGCCCGCCAGGGCCCGGGCCGCCGAGCCGCGGTGGTCGGGGTCGGTCCCGCGGACGTACTCGTGGGTGTAGATGACCCCGTGTTTCGGCGAGGGGGCGTTCCCCCGGAGGTGGGCGAACAGCGCGTCCTCGGCACCCAGCACCTGGACCGTGCCGCTGGTCGAGCGTGCCAGCTGTTTCAGCCCGCCGGAGAGCGCGATCAGTCGCGCCGCGAGCACCGGTCCGGCCATCGACGCGAGGTTCGGCGCGACCTCCGGAGCGAACCGCTCGATCGACGTCCGGAGCTCCGTGGCCCGTTCGTCGAGACTGACCACCTGCTCGGCGAGGGCGCGCAGTTGCTCGTCGAGGTCGCTATCGGGTTCTCGGTCGGCGATTTCACGGGCGAAGGCGACACCCCCGCCGGTCTCACTGATCCGACTGCCGCCCCACTCGGCGACCCGTTCGGCCAGCTCGTTCGCGGTGCGTTCACAGTCGTCCATGGCCCGGACGGCGTGAACAAGTTGCTGATCGTCGGCGCGCTCGCGCTCGGCGACGGCCTCGCGAGCGGTTTCGATGGTCGCTTCGCGCAGTTTGTCGTAATAGTCGTCCTCGTCCTCGGCGAAGCCCGACTCGACCGCTCTGTCGGGCCACGCCGCCGGCGATTCGGCGGTCCCATTCTCGATCGCGTCGCGAGCGTCGAGGTCGTCGGGATCGACGCCTTCGAACCAGCCTGTGTCCGTGGTCATTGTCGATGTGTATACGTTCCCCCTGTATATCGGTTCCCGAGTCGGTTTCGATCGACGAGTTGCTGAATCGGTAGCTCACTCCTCAAATCCTCGATTGCCCCTTTCATTGTTATTATTCATAAAGGAAACGAACGGCCGGTCATGGGCACGGCAAGCTGGCGTGACGCGGAGCGCGAGCACACCGACGAGGTAATCGGGCGGGACACGCTCGCGGAGATGTTCGAGGGGGCGGCAGAGCGCAACGCGATGCAGGACGCACAGCTGTACAAGACGGGCTGTTACGAGCGGACGCTACCGGCGACCGAGACGCCGGGCACCGAGTCGGGCCGCTACCGGGCGCTGTCGTACGCGGAGATGCGCGAGATCGTCCGCCACCTGGCGGCCGGGTTTCGCGAACTCGGGGTGCGCGGCGACGACCGAGTCGGCATCTTCGCGAACACGCGCATGGAGTGGGCTCACACCGACTTCGCGCTGCTCGCGGCGGGCGGGGTCGTCACGACCGTCTACACCGAGTCCTCGCCACAGCAGGTCGGGTACCTGCTGGGAGATCCCGACGCCGTCGGTGTCGTCGTCGAGAACGGCGACCTGCTCGATCGCGTGCTGGAGGTCGAAGACGAACTCGATCTGGAGTTCATCGTCGCCATGGACGAGATCTACGGCCACGGCGACCGCGAAGACATCTATACGCTCGGCGAGGTCGCACGCCTCGGTGCGGACGCGTTCGAGGAGTCCACCTACCGGGGCTGGCTGGAGGACCGCGACCCCGAAGACCTGGCGACGCTGATCTACACCTCGGGAACGACGGGCAAACCCAAGGGCGTGAAACTCACTCACTGGAACCTGCGGTCGAACGTCAACCAGACCCGAAAGCGGATCGGGCCGCGGCCAGACAAGCCCGCGGACGCCCCCACTCTGGACAGCGGCACGCGGACCATCTCCTTTCTCCCGCTGGCGCACGTCTTCGAGCGGACAGCGGGTCACTTCCTCATGTTCGCCTCGGGCGCGACCGTCGGGTACGCCGAGAGCCCGGACACCATCCCGGAGGACATCAACAAGATCCGGCCACAGACCGGGACGAGCGTCCCGCGGATCTACGAGCGGATCTTCGATCGGATGCGGGATACGGCGGGCGAGACGGCGACCAAACAGCGAATCTTCGAGTGGTCGGTCGACGTCGCCCGCTCCTATGCCCGGGCGGACCCGCCGGGGCCGTTGCTCCGGGCCAAACGCAGGCTGGCGGACTATCTGGTTTACGAGAGCGTTCGGAGTCGGCTCGGCGGCAACATCGAGTTCATGGTCAGCGGCGGCGGGAGCCTCAGCACCGAACTGGCCGAACTGTTCGTCGGGATGGGGCTCCCGATCCTGGAAGGGTACGGACTGACCGAAACGTCCCCGGTCGTGTCCGTCAATCCTCCCGAGGACGTCCGGCCCGGGACGCTCGGGCCGCCAGTCGCCGACGTGGAGACGCGTCTGGACACGGAACTGGTCACCGAAGAGGAGTTCCCGGACGCCGAGGGCGAAGTCGGCGAGCTACAGGTCAAAGGCCCGAACGTCTACCCCGGTTACTGGGAGCAGCCCGAGGACACCGAGCGAGTGTTCACCGACGACGGGTGGTTCCGGACGGGCGACATCATCGAACAGACGGCAGACGGGTATCTGATCTATCGCGACCGGATGAAACAGATCCTCGTGCTCGATACGGGCAAGAACGTCGCACCGGGCCGGATCGAAGACGAGTTCGCCACCAGCGATCGGATCGAGCAGATCATGGCCGTCGGCGACGGCCAGAAGTTCGTCAGCGCACTCATCGCACCGAACTTCGAGCGGCTCGAGAAGTGGGCCGACCGGGAGGGGATCGACCTGCCGGACGACCGTGAACAGCTCTGCCAGGACGAACGCGTCCGCGAGTGGATCGGCGAGGAGGTCGAGCGCGTCAACCAGCGGCTCGAACCGGTCGAACAGGTCAAGCAGTTCCGACTCACGCCCGAGGAGTGGACGCCCGACAACGAGCTGTTGACGCCCTCGATGAAGAAGAAGCGACGGACGATCCTCCAGCGATTCAACGGGCAGGTCGAGGACATCTACGCGGAGTGACCGGGCTCTGGCATCGGACAGCGCCGAAAAGCGACCGCAGACGGCTACGATGAGGGACCCTCGAAGTGGGCAGTCGGGTCGACCATCGGCTCGGGGTAGTCGACGCCGAGTTCGACGCCGTAGCGTGCCTGTTCGTCGATATCCATCCGCCAGGGTTCGTGAGCGTACCGGGGCGGGAGTTTCGAGAGTTCAGGCACCCAGCGACGGACGTACTCGGCGTCGGGGTCGTAGTTGTGTGCTTGCCAGAGCACGTCGAACGCCCGGTCGCGCGAATCGGTGCCGACGCCGGCGACGTACGCCCAGTTGCCGTAGTTCGAGGCGACGTCGTAATCGAGCAGCCGCGATTCGTAGTAGGCGGCCCCCCAGCGCCAGTCGATCCGGAGCGTGTTGGCCAGAAACGACGCAGCGTTCTGGCGGGCGCGGTTGCTCTGATAGCCCGTCGCGCGCAACTCTCGCATGGCCGCGTCGACGAACGGGAAGCCGGTCTCACCGTCTGTCCACCGCCGGAAGGCAGTCTCATCGCGATTCCAGGCGACCTCCCGGCTCTGGATCCCGCCGGACCGGAAATACGCCTCGCCGTGTTTCGCGAACTGGAACTGGAAGAAGTCCCGCCAGCGCAACTCGAACAGCAGCCAGTAGGTCGAGTCGTTTGCGACCCGCTCGCTTTCGTACCGATCGACGGCCTGCTTGACCCGTCGCGGCGAGAGACATCCCTGGGCCAGCCACGGCGAGAACTTCGAGGAGAAGTCCATCCCGAGCAGTCCGTTGCGCGTCTCGCGGTACTCCCGGAGGCGATCGCGCTCGAATATGTAGGTCTGCAGTCGCTCCAGGGCGGCCGACTCCCCACCGGAGACCGGCATGGGCGAATCGTCGGCAGGTTGGTCCGGCTCGTCGTCCCCTAACTCGGCAAGCGTCGGGATCGGAGTCCCCTCGAGATCGGGCGTCGGAACCGACGCGGGCGGACCCAGCGGATCGCGGACCTGAGAGTTCGCCTCGACGCTGTCTTTCCAGGGCGTGAAGGTGTCCTGAACGTTCTCGACGGCCATCGGCAGGTCCTCGATCGCGTGCAGCGTGTGCGTCCAGTGGGTCGCCAGATCGATACCGCGCGAGTCGAGGGCGTCCCCGACGGCCGCTTCGGTCTCGCGCTCTTCGGGTACTGGGAGCCGCTGGGCGTGGACGACGTCGGCGTCGACAGACTCGGCGGCTTCGGGTAGGACCGAGCGAGGGTCACCGCGGCGGACGAGCAGCGACCCGCCGCGGTCGTTCAGTCGCTCCCGGAGGTCGCGGACGCTTTCGCGAACGAACTGTGCCCGAAGGGTGCCGACCCGTCGTTCGTCGATCCATCGACTCGACTGCCCAAACTGCCGGGTGTCGAACGTGTACAGCGGGACGACGCAGTCGTTCTCGGCGGTCGCCTGTCGAAGTGTCGGGTTATCGTGAACGCGCAGGTCGCGGCGAAACCAGACGAGTGCCGTCTCGGTCATGGCTTCTCCTGTGGACTGCAGCTACCTTACCGCTGTGGCGGACCAGTCGGACGGCCGAACCACAGACAGACCCCCGGTCGACGATACCGACCCGCTACCCGTCGACGGTTTCGACCTGGATCGTCCGGGTTCGCGGTCCGTCACACTCCACGAACAGGATCGACTGCCAGGTGCCCAGATCCGGCTGGCCGTCGCTGACCGGCACGGTCACGCTCGGCCCCACGAGCATCGCTCGCACGTGTCCGTCGGCGTTGTTGTCGATCTCGTCGTGCGCCCAGCCCGCGTCGGGAACCAGCCCGTCCAGCGCGTTGGCCAGATCCTCAAGTAGTCGTGACTCGGCCTCGTTGACGGTGACCCCGGCAGTCGTGTGTCTCGCGAACACCGTCGCGATCCCGTCGGCGTCGTCGGGAATCGCCCGTGAAACGTCCTCGGTCATGTCCAGCACGTCCGATCGTTCGGTCGTCTCGATCGAAATCGTCGGCATGGCCAGTGGTTCGAAAGGCGAACAGAAAAGCCGGTCGACGAACGCGACCGTCCAGATATTGACCAGGGGTCATAGAACTATTCACAGGGTATAGATTCCAGTCGATATCGAGTGAACCAACTGGTAAGATTGCATTGCCCATTGACCACCGAGCTGCCTTTACAAGCGGGACGGAGACGGTCCCCTGACCGTGACTCCGGGGGAGTCATAGTGATTACTGTACGTCTGTTCCGGGTCGACCGCACGAAGTAGTGCGGTCGTACCGGTAAATCGTTACAGTAATCACTATCAGGCGTTCTGTTCGGTACGCTGGAGTTCGGCCGCCAGCGATTCGAGGCCAGCCCGTGGGGATTGCTCGCGGGCGAGGACGGCGTTGA
>JAOPKD010000016.1 GCA_025517565.1 Halapricum hydrolyticum | reverse complement strand
TCATCGTACGCTGTCACCGGAGAAATCCGACTCTCAGCTACTTCGGCAACTACTGCTGAAGGCGAGGTTTTAGCCTTGCAACTTCAAACACCTGCTGGCTCGCTGTGTTCGCCAGCAGTGAAACGGCTGGCTTCGCTCGCTGTTCCTGTGCGCTCTCAACGTCTTCCTCGAGGACTCAGACGTCGACGATCTTGAACCGCGGCGAGATCGAGCGACTCTACGGAGAGAGTCGCTGGCGATCTGGCGAGACTCACTCCGTTCGTCTCGCTGGCTCCCAGCGACTTCGCTCTGCTCACGGGTCGCGTTGCGTCCCGTTCGCATTCGAGACCCTCACTTCGTTCGCGTCTCGCTACGGGCTCAGCCGTTGCCGGTCTCGCGGGAAGATCACGGCCTCGCGGATGTTGTCGAGCCCGAGCATAGTCATCACGAGCCGTTCGGCGCCCAGCCCCCAGCCGGCGTGGGGCGGCATGCCGTACTTGAACATCTTGGTATAGTACTCGAAGGCCTCCGGGTCCAGGCCTTGCTGTTCGAAGCCCGCGACGAGGTGGTCGTAGCGGTGCTCACGCTGGCCCCCCGAGACCAGTTCCATCGACGGGTGCATCATGTCGAAGCCCGTCGAGATCTCTTCGTCGTCGTCGTAATCCTTGATGTAGAAGGGCTTGATCTCGCTGGGCCAATCAGTGATGAAGTAGTGCTCGCCGACCGCCTGCCCGAGGACGTGCTCGGCCTCCGTCGAGAGGTCGTCGCCCCAGACCAGCGGCTCGTCGAGTTCGCCCGTCGCGTTGATCCGCTCGATGGCCTCCTCGTAGGTCAGCCGCGGGAACTCGCCGTCGGGAGCTTCGAACTCGTCTTCGAGGCCGAGCGCTTCGAGCTGGGCCCCGCAGTTCTCGGCGACGCCCTCGTAAGCGGACTTGACGACGTGTTCGCAGACGTCCATCGCGTCCTGGTGATCGAAGAAGGCCGACTCGAAGTCGATCGAGGTGGCCTCGTTGAGGTGTCGCGGCGTGTTGTGTTCCTCGGCGCGGAAGATCGGGCCGATCTCGAAGACCCGCTCCAGGCCGGAGCCGACCATCAGCTGCTTGAACAGCTGCGGGCTCTGGTTCATGAACGCCTCGCGGCCGAAGTAGGTGATCGGGAACAGCTCGGTCCCGCCCTCGGTCCCGGTGGCGACGATCTTGGGCGTGTTGATCTCGGTCGCGTCGACCGACCGGAAGGCCTCCCGGACGCTCCGGAGGACCTCAGCGCGGATCTCGAAGACCGCCTTGACCTCGGGCTTGCGCAGGTCCAGCGTCCGGTTGTCCAGCCGCGTCGAGAGTTCGGCGTCGACCTTCCCGGAGGGATCCAGCGGGAGTTCCGGATCGGCCTCGGCGATGACCTCGACCGACTCGGGGACGATCTCGACGCCGGTGGGGGCGCGCTCTTCTTCCTCGACAGCGCCCGTGACCGCGACGACGCTCTCGCGGTGGACGCCCAGACCAGTCTCGACCAGGTCGTCGTCCATCTCGTCTTTCTCGAATTTGACCTGGATCTTGCCGGTCGTGTCCCGTACGATGATGAAGGCGATGCCGCCGAGGTCGCGGATCTCGTGCACCCAACCTTTGACGGTTACGTCGTCGCCGGGCTCGGCCTCCGCGGTGTAGGTTCGCTCGTCCATGCTCTGGCCTATTGGTTGGCCTGACTTAAACACCGTTTATTCGTCCCGAGGGATGTGCGGGTGGGACGAACAGCGGTCGGGAGTCTCAATCGTGTGATAGGGCATATCTCGAATTTCGGACGTAATCAATCGTCATACGGTGGATAGCGGTTACACACCTCTTCTCGGAGTCACAGCGTCCGACCGATATCTTCAGCACGCTCGTATACTTCGTCACGACTCGAAACCGACGCCATGTCGATGAACGAAGTGGCGACCTCGCCCTCGCATCCTGCTGTCTGGCACTTGTAGAGCACCTTCCAGCCGCTTCCCTCCGATTTCAGACCGTACCATAGCCAACTGTCACAGCACTCACACCGAGCAGTCGGATGTCGACGCAAGTTCATCACTTCCGGTTGGTGGCGAATTCAGTGATAAATCGTCGGACACGATCGACGTATAGCCCACGTCTCTCTAGATGTTTTATCCATCAGTGGATCCATGTTCGGGCCATGACCTACTCGGGGCCAGACGTCTTTCTCGCGCCGATCGGAAACGAGGCCGCAGCCGACAACTTCCGGCGGACGGTCCTCGACGGCGTCTCAGCCGATCAGGTTCGCCCACATGCGGAAACAGACGTCGACGGCGAGACGGTCCGTCTATGGGGAACGAAGTCGACAATCGAGGGGAAGTGGAAGAAAGTCTCTCCCGGTGACTTCCTATTCTTCTACCGCGATGGATTCTACGAGTACGCTGCCGAAGTGCAGGCCACGGAACAGAGCGAGCGGATCGGCCGCGATATCTGGCCCAATCACGAGCCGGACGAGCCGTGGGTCTGTCTGATCTATCTCGACGCGCCCGTCGAACTCGGCGTCGACTCCTCTGAGATACACGAACTGGCTGGATACGATCGAGACTATCCACTCGGCTTCTCGCCGCTCAACGAGATGGGCGTGGGCGGGATCCGCGGTCGATACGGCTCCGTCGAATCGCTCGTCTACGGCGATACGCACACGGACGAACAGCTCGATCTATACGGCAAACCGGATTTCGATGTCGATCCAGACGTACTCTCGGAACTGTATTTTCCGGACGATCGTGCCGCGGAGATCGCTCAGCAGATCACGGCGGCACTGGATGCCGGCAAGCACATCGTTCTCACCGGACCGCCAGGAACTGGCAAGACCGAGATCGCACGGCTCGTAGCGTCTCATCTCGCAGCGCGGAACCCCGACGTTTTCACCGGATTCGAAACGACGACCGCGACGGCAGACTGGTCAACGTTCGAGACGGTCGGCGGGTACATGCCGGAAGAGCAAAGTGACGATCTGTCGTTCACGCCCGGACAGATCCTCCGGTGTTTCAAGCGACAGGACGGCCAGCGCAACGAGATCCTGATCATCGACGAGATCAATCGATCGGACATCGACAAGTCGTTCGGACAGTTGTTCACGCTTCTCTCGGGCCAGGCAGTGACGTTGCCGTTCACTCGTGAGGGCGAGGAGATCGAACTGCTGCCCGCGAGCGACATCGATAGCGAGCTTGCACCCAATCAGTACGCTGTGCCAGAATCTTGGCGACTCATCGCGACGATGAACAGCTACGACAAGACCTCGCTGTATGAGATGTCTTACGCGTTCATGCGACGGTTCGCGTTCGTGTACGTCGACGCGCCCACGATCCCGGAAGACGACGACGAACGGGCTGCGCTCGTCGATACGTACGCGAAGACCTGGGGGATGAATGTCGAGTCAGACGTTCGCGAGGCGGTTGGCGACGTGTGGTACGTGACGAACAACGCCGTCGACGACCGCAAGATCGGCCCGGCGATCATCAAGGACATGCTCGCACACGTCACGGCAACACCTAGTTCGCTGGAGCGGTCGCTTACCGAGGCCGTAGGGAGCTACGTCTTCCCGCAGCTGGAGGGGGTGCCACGTCGCGAACGGATCGTTGCACAACTCGCCGCCGTCGACGACGTCGATGAGACGCGGCTGGGTCGTCTCGCTGCGGACGTGCTACAGGTCACAATCGATGAATAGGAACGAACTCCTCGACGAGCTCACTCAGGACGTTCTGGCGTACGTGATGCACGGTTCCTTTCCGGAGCGTCACGTCGTCTCGGAGATCGCACCGGACGCACTCGACGAGCGGTTTCACGACTACGAGCAGCTCGTCAGACTGCACTTTATTCTCCGACCCACTGTCGTCGACTTCGTCGAGTCGCTCCCCGAGCAGCTCCGCCGTATCAAAACCCAGACGCAGAACACCTCTCGGCGCACCCGCGGCAGCGTCGACGGTCGTATCAACTGGGGAAAGACCGTTCGGACCCGCCACTCTCGCAATCCCGACGACCGGTCCCTGTTCGTTTGTGAGCACCGCACAGAAAGCTACGACATCGACGAGAACCTCGTGTTGAAACGCCTGCTATCGATTATCTACACGACGCTCGACGAGTCCGAGCCGTACCTGCGTCGCGACTACGAGTGGATCACCGATCGATGGCGTGAGAGTACAGACCTGATCGAGCGGATGCGGGAACTGTTCGAACGGAACGTCCACGTTCGCCGGATCCGATCGCCTGCGAGCTACGAGCCGACCCCACGAATGCTTCAGCGTGCCGCCGATTCTCGAAGTGAGCTATACCGGACCGCAGCCCGCCTCTTGCGAGAATACGAACGGAGTCTCGACGGTGATGAGGCCGCAATCCGATCGCTGCTTGAGACGACTGCGATCACGCCTGATGACGACGAGACACTGTTCGAGTTGTACGTGCTATTCCGGTACGTCGCGGCGATCGAGGAATTGAGCGACGATCGCTTCGAAATGCGGACGATAGAGTCTGCGAGACAGGAAGTAGCACGACTCTCGCAGGATGGCACCGAAGTCGTCCTGTATCACAACAGTTCAGGGCGTGATCGGGGACTGAAATTCCTCTCAGACGTCTCCGAGAAAGACCGCGAAGACCTTTCGAGAACGGAACTCATTCAGCGCGAATCACGGCGCGTCGCGAACACGTATTTCGTCGACGACGAGTTCTCCGACGCGACGGGCCGCCCTGACGTGATCGTTCTTGAGGTGACCTCTGACGACCGACGCGAGTACCTGATCACGGAAGTCAAGAATTCGACGCGTCCCGAGACGATCCGAGGGGGTATTAAAGAGACGCTGGAGTATCTGGCCTTTCTCCAGCAAGACGAGACGTTCGTCTACGACGACCCAGCGTTCGGAGCCGGTTGGAACGGTGTGCTCGTGGTACAAGACCTGGAAGACACGAAGACTGCATCGCTGGACGAGCAGCGATCGATCCGGATCCTCCAGGCGTCCGAACTCGAAGCGAAGTTGTCGACTGTGGTCGATCGGGTGCTGTAGAGGCACAAGAGTGGCAGACCTGATCAAGGTGTTCGTGCCCGTCACATCGACGAGGGAATTGCGATTGTCGAGGGAGCGGTCGGAGACTAGCATACGCGCCGAAGGCGCGTTTCACTGCGGCCGACTGAAAGGAGGCCGCAGGTAGTTTTTCCCCAAGTTTTTGCGAGGAGTGGTTCCCGCAGCGAGCGGAGCGAGCGAGGAAACCCGACGAAGTAAAAAGTGGCGTTAGAGTTCGCCGATCGCGGCGGACTTCAGCTGCCCCGTCAGCTGGACGCCGTGGTGGTCGAGTCGGGAGACGATCCGCTTTGCTTGTCCGGCAGAGAGATACTTGTCCTCGACGGCGGCGCGAACGACGACGCCGAACGTGCCCGTGACGGACGCGCCGAGCCCCTCGGCCAGCGCCCGCAAGCGTCGATCGTCCGAGAGCACCAGCACGGTCCGGTCCTCGTCGATCGACTCGTCGAACAACCCGCCGAGCAGCGCAGCCTCGTACCCGTCGGGATCGAGCCCCAGGGCGCTGGCGGCCTGCTCGCGGACCTCGGGTCGAACGGAGGTGATAACCGTCGATTCCTCGAGGAACTGTGCGAGGTTGGTCGCGGCGGGCTCGGTCGTGATCTGCGCGCGGACCGCAGCCGGCACGACGATCGCGCCGTCGAAGTACGTCAGCAGGTCGAGCTCGCCGATCTGGCCGAGGTCGTACAGCACCGTCGGCCCGACGTGGACGAACGTCATAGATCGATCGCAGTCGCGGCGTCCTCTGTCAGCTGTTCGGGCGTGTACTGGGCGGTGAGATTCTTCTCGTGGGCGATCTCCAGCCAGTCGGCGACGGTACAGTCGGCGATGTCGGCGGCCTCGCCGATCGAGACATCGCCGGTCTGGTAGCGCTCGACGGCGACTCGGATCCGGAGCGTTTCCAGCCCCTCCTGCAGGGCTTTCTCGATCGTCGTCTCTTCGTCGTCCCCGAGCAGGTCGGCGACAGCCTCGAGATCGGCGGCGGTCTCATCGGCCACCTCGGCACTGAGTGTCGGCATATACACGCCTGTATAGCTGAAACCGTCTTGAAGGTAGGGGCTGCCCGACCACTCGATCGAGCGGCCGTCTCGCAACCGCCCCGCTTTTGTCCGTCCGTGCGGACGTTCGAACGATGACCGACGAGGCGACAGTGTTCGTCCCGGGGCACGTGACCGGCTTTTTCACGGTCCATCGAGACGACGACCCGACGGCGAGCGGTTCACAGGGGGCAGGGGTGACGCTTGCCGACGGCGTCAGCGTGACCGTCGAGCGAGCGGACGACCGGCGCGTCGAACTGAACGGCCAGCCGGCGAGCGTCGACGCCGTCGAAACCGTCCTCGATACGCTGGACGTCGAGGCGGCCGTCGTCGCCGAAACGGACCTCCCGATCGGATCGGGGTTCGGGATTTCCGGGGCGATGGCTCTGGGCACGGCACTGGCGACCAACTGCGTTTACGAGCGCGCACTCTCCAGAAACGAACTCGTCACGATCGCCCACGGTGCGGACGTTCAGGCCGGGACCGGACTTGGCGACGTCGTCGCGCAGGCGGCCGGCGGCATGCCGATCCGGCTCGAACCGGGCGGGCCACACCACAACGAGATCGACGCCGTTCCCTATCGCCCCCGCGTCGAGTACGTCACGTTCGGCGAACTCGACACCGGCGACGTGATCGGCGGCGACACCGAACTGCTCAGCAAGGCCGGCAAAGAGGCGCTCTCGCGGCTCGTCTCCGAACCGACACCCAGCCAGTTCGCCTACGCCTCCCGGCGGTTCGCCCGCGAGTCGGGCTTGCTGACTGACCGCCTCCGGGAGGTCATCCAGGACGTGAGCGAGGCCGGCGGCGAGGCCTCGATGGCGATGCTCGGCGAGACGGTCTTCGCGCTCGGGTCTGGACTCTCCGACGCCGGATACGACCCCGACGCCTGCCGGGTCGACGCTGCCGGCGCGCGGCTCATCTGAGAGTGTCGCGATCTACCGATGTGACCGCACTCCCCCGCCTGATCCAGAAGGGGCGGACGGCAACTACTACTCCGGCGCCCACTCCAGATACTCGCCGTATTCGTCCAGGAGGCCGGCAGCGACGCCGTTCGTCCACCCGAACCCGTCCTGGAGCGGATATTCGCCGACGTCCGCTGCCTGCGTCGTATTCACGACGTCGTACTTCTCGATCATCACCCCGGTGTCTTCGAACACCGTTCGGTTGAGCGAGAGCCACCGTGTGGCGATCGTGCGCGCCAGGTCACGGTATCCGTACCGTTCGAGACCGCGGACAGCCATCCAGTGTAGCGGTGCCCAGCCCAGGGGTTTGTCCCACTGTTGCCCCGAGACGGTCAGCGTCGCGGGCAAGCCGCCGTCACAGAGGAACCGTTCCCGGATCGTCTCGGCGACGCCAGTCGCCTGGGCTTCGGTGGCGAGTCCGGCGTACACCGGTACCACGCCAGCTAGCGACCAGACGTCCGTCCGTTCCCTATCGGTCCAGGAATAATCGAAGAAATACTCCCGCTGTGGGTCCCAGCAATACTCGACGATGGCCGCGCGTCTGGCCGCCGATCGCGTCCCGTACTCGCTCGATTTCTCCGCGTTGCCGGCGTAGTCGAACCACTCGGACAGCAGCGACTCCAGCCCGTAGAGAAACGCGTTGAGATCGACGGGCAGGAGCTCGGTCGTCCGAACCGTCTCCAGCCGGTCCGGATCGCGCAACCACCGACTGCTGAAGTCCCACCCTGACTCACAGGCCGCACGGAGGTTTCGATAGACCGCGTTCTCGTCGTCCGTCGGTGCCTTCTCGGCGAGGGTTACGTCTTCGTGATACGCTTCCGGCCGAGGGATCGCATGCTCGTCCCAGTACCGGTTGAGTACCTGCCCGTCACCGACCTGCACGACGCGTCGGGACGACGGAGTGTCCGACGAGAGGTCGTCCTCGCCGCGCATCCAGAAATCGTGCTCGGTATCGAGAGCGGGAATGTACGCGAGTACCGATTCGATGCCCGATTCGCGCGCGATGAGTTGAACGAGCAGAGAGAAGACCGGTGGCTGCGACCGGCCCAGGAAGTAGAGACGGTTTCCGTTGGGAACGTATCCGTATCGATCGACCAGTTCGGTGAAGTTGTTCGCCATATTCACGACGGTGTCGAACCGACCGGTCCTGGCGAGTCCGATGGAGGTGAAATAGGTATCCCAGTAGTAGATCTCCCGGAACCGTCCGCCCGGTTGTACGTACGGATAGGGGAGCGAGAGCAGCGTCGACCGCGGATGGATCGAATCGCTCGGGTCGATCGTCAGGTGATCCCACAGCGCCTGGAGGTGCTCGGCCATGGTTCGATCCGCCGGGAGATCGACGTCCGATCCAGGTTCGTCGGGCAACTCGAAGTGCTCCGTGACGAACTCCCGATGATCGAAATCCGGCTCGTCCCGGACATTCCGAAACCGGTCCAGAATCGTCTCCGGATCGGCTCGTGGGATGCAATCCACGAACGTCTTCGAATCAGCAAACACCCGGTTCAACTGCACCGCCTCGAAGAGCTCCCCCTGTACCTGGATGTACTCCCCGAGTTCCGCGGTGGTTTTCATATGCTAGATCGTTCGCACCGTTGTCACTTAGTAGGTCCGGCACTGCCGGTTCGATCCCTGTCGCCGCAGTCGGGCGATTCCCAACTGTCTGAGGGTCAGAGTCTCTCCGTTCCCGGTCACTGCTGCTGTTGCTGCGGCACGAGAACACGGCGGGACGTTTGCAACTGCGGAGAAACACGTCCGGAAAGCGGACGTCCAGTCGGCACTCGGTGTTGCGGAATACGAGCGGTAACGAAAGCGGTTTTTCGATGCTCCTCCGAGTACGCGTATGGCCGAGGAACTCGACGTCCCCGAGAGCCACCCCCGCTACGAGTCGCTTTTCACGCGCCACCGGATTGAGGAGGGGGTCGAGAAGGGAATCACGAGCAAACAGGGACTGATCGCCGAAGGACGCGGCGAGGCCTTCGACTACCTGCTGGGCGAGCGGACCATCGAGAGCGCCGACGAGGCCGAACGCGTCGCCGCCGCACACCTGCTGTTGGCCGACAATCCCGTGCTCTCGGTCAACGGCAACGTCGCCGCACTCGTCCCCGGGGAGATCGTCGAACTCGCTGCCGCGACCGGTGCCGACATCGAGGTGAACCTCTTCAACCGGACAGACGAGCGGATGGAAGCGATCGACGACCACCTTCGCGAGCACGGCGCACGGAACGTCAAAGGGCTGGCTGGCGACGGGCGAATCCCCGGACTGGACCACGAACGCGCGAAAGTCGACGCCGACGGAATCGGGAGTGCCGACGTCGTACTCGTCCCGCTCGAAGACGGCGACCGGGCCGAGGCGCTCGGCGAGATGGGCAAGACCGAGATCGTGATCGACCTGAACCCGCTGTCGCGATCCGCGCAGGTCGCGGCCGTGCCGATCGTCGACAACGTCCTGCGTGCCGTCCCGAACATCACTGTTCACGCCCGCGAACTGGCCGACGAGTCGGACGCGACGCTCGAAGCGATCGTCGACGGGTTCGACCCCGATGCGGCGCTACAGGCGGCAGAACAGGCGATCCGTAGCGGCAGTCCCCAGTAACAGGACGACAATTGTACGCTCGCTCGGCGAAAAGCAGGGGGCAGCGCTGTCGGTGCGATCGGGGCGCGAAGACCCTAGCCGGACGCTTCGACGCGCTCGGCGACGGTTACCAGATCGTCCATCGTGAGCGCCGTCGGCTCGTCGCTTTCGGACGCGCCCGGCTCGAACGCCAGTTCGTACTCGTGCCAGTCGCCGATCCGCGCCGTCCCGTCGAGGATCTCTTCCTCGCTGAAGCCCGCGTCCGCCTCGGAGACGACCAGCTTGCTCGGCGACGTCGCCGTCTCGCGGCGCGGCTCCAGCTCCAGATCGTAGATGTGCCAGTCGCCGAACCGCGCAGTCACGTCCAGTACCTCTCCCTCCGGGAAACCCGCTACTGATTCGGTCAGTCGATATGCCTCTCGTCCCATGCAGATGAACATATTAACTCGAAACTGAAAAAACTTTTGAGACGCGTACGGCCGGTACCGAAGCACCACCCTGGTGCCAGACCGAACGATCTTTTTGTGGGCTCGCTGAGAGACGCCAGTATGGACACATACGAGCCCTGCGGGCGCTGGCCCGGTGAGCGTCGATGGTAGACATCATTGTGTCGTCGCTACAGCTGGTGCTCGCGCTCGTGCTGGTGGTGTTGAACGGCTTCTTCGTCGCCTCGGAGTTCGCCTTCGTCAGGGTGCGCGCGACGTCGGTCGAGCAACTCGCCGCGGAAGGACGGACCGGCTCGGCGACGCTGCAGGACGTGATGGCGAACCTCGACGACTATCTGGCAGCGACACAGCTCGGCATCACGATCGCCTCACTCGGTCTGGGGTGGGTCGGCGAACCGGCGGTCGCAGCACTCGTCGAACCGCTCATCGGCGAGTTCCTCCCGTCCGGGCTCGTCCATCTCGTCGCGTTCGCGATCGGGTTCAGCATTATCACGTTCCTGCACGTCGTCTTCGGGGAGCTCGCGCCGAAGACGATCGCCATCTCGCAGGCCGAGCGCCTCGCGCTCTTTCTTGCACCCCCGATGAAGATCGCCTACTACCTGTTTTCTCCCGGAATTGTCGTGTTCAACGGCACTGCGAACGCGTTCACGACGCTGCTCGGTGTTCCGCCGGCCTCCGAAAGCGACGAGACGCTCGAAGAACGTGAGATCCGCCGCGTTTTGGCCCGCTCCGGCGAAGCCGGCCACGTCGAACAGGCCGAGGTCGAGATGATCGAGAGCGTCTTCGATCTGGACGATACCATCGTCAGAGAAGTGATGGTCCCGCGTCCGGACGTAGTGAGCGTCGCTGCCGACCAGCGGCTCTCCGACATCCGAGAAATCGTCCTCGAGGTCGGACACACCCGGTATCCCGTCGTCGCGGCCGACGAACCGGATCAGGTGATCGGTTATCTCGACGTGAAAGACGTGCTCGGTGCTGCCCACGCCGGTGACGAAGATGCGACTGCGGCGGAGCTTGCCCGCGAGATCGTCGTCGTCCCGGAAACGACCACGCTACGGGAGTTGCTGTTGCAGTTCCGCGACGAGCAACGGCAGATGGCTGTCGTCGTCGATGAGTGGGGCGCACTCGAGGGGATCGCAACGATCGAAGACGCCGTCGAGGCCGTCGTCGGCGACCTCCGCGACGAGTTCGACGCCGAGAGCCGCGATCCCGCGATCCGTCAGGACGGACGGAACGCCTACGACGCCGACGGTGCCGTCCCGATCTCGACCGTCAACGACGCACTCGGCACCGACTTCGAGGCCGCAGGCTACGAAACGATCGCCGGACTCGTGCTGGACGAACTCGGACGCGCTCCCGAGGTCGGCGACAGCGTCGAGATCGGTGCGTTCACCGTCGAGGTGACGGCCATCGACGGGCCGCGAATCGAATCGGTCCGACTGACTCGCGACGAGACGGACACCGAGGGCCACGAAACGAACTCCGACGAAGACACCGGGAGCCACGAGACAGACACCGACGAACCGTCCGAGTGATCGGTGGCTGTTCGTCGCACGAGTTACTAGAATAATGCCGAAATATTGTTAATGATGGCCATAAATGACCGGATAAGCAACAGCCAGGTTAATATAATGACGTGGGCTAGTTCGAGGCGATGACCGATCGAGAGCATGGAGGGCGGGACGCCACGTCGTTCGAGGTCCCGGAGATGGACTGTCCCTCGTGTGCTGGCAAGATCGAGACCAGCGTCGAGCAGCTCGATGGGATCGACGCCGTCGATCCCCAGGTAGCGAGCGGTCGGGTCACGGTCACGTTCGAGGGGGACGTCACGACGCCCGAAGAGATCGCCCGGCAGGTCGAGACCGCCGGTTACACCGTCGAAAACAGCGACGAGACGACGACCTTCGACGTGCCGGAGATGGACTGTCCCTCGTGTGCTGGCAAGGTCGGGAGTGCACTCGAGGGCGTCGACGGCGTCACTGACTGCGAGACGCGTCCGACTGCCGGCACGGTCGTCGTCACGTACGACCCGGGCGCGGCCGATCCGGCGACGATCGCCGACGCTATCGAGGCTGCCGGATACGAGGTCGTCGGCCACGCGTCCGACGAGGCCGAATCCGATCGGGAGAGCATCTGGACCAGCTCACGGGCCGTCAAAACCTGGATCAGCGGCGTCTTCGTCGCACTCGGGTTGGCTCTCGAGTTCCCGCTCGCTGGCCAGAACGCTACTGTCGGGACGGTCCTCGACAACGCGTTTTCCCTCGCAGACGTCGCTTTCCTGCTCGCGGTCGCGGTCGGCGGACAGGCGATCCTCCGGAACGGTTACTACTCGGCTCGCAACCGGAACCTCGATATCGACTTCCTGATGTCCATCGCCATCCTCGGCGCGCTGCTGGCGAGTCTCGGGTTCGGCGAGCCGCTGTATCTGGAGGCCGCGACGCTGGCGTTCCTGTTCAGCGTCGCCGAACTCCTCGAACGCTACTCGATGGACCGGGCCCGCGATTCGCTGCGCGAACTGATGGACCTCTCGCCGACGGAGGCGATCGTCCGTCGGGACGGCGAGACCCGGACCGTGCCCGTCGAGGCGGTCGAACCAGGGGACGTCGTAATCGTCAAGCCGGGTGAGAAGATCCCGGTCGACGGCGAGGTGATCGAGGGCACCAGCGCGGTCAATCAGGCGCCGATCACCGGCGAGAGCGTCCCCGTCGACAAGACCGTCGGCGAGGGGGTGTTCGCCGGTACGATCAACGAAGAGGGATATCTGGAGATCCGGGCGACAGCGGCCGCCGGCGACGACACTCTCTCGCGAATCATCGAACTCGTCGAGGACGCACAGTCGAACAAGACCGAACGCGAGCAGTTCGTCGAGCGGTTCGCGTCGTACTACACGCCCGTCGTCGTCGCGTTCGCGATCACGGTCACGCTCGCGAGCCCGTTCGTGCTCGGCCGGAGCTGGTCGACGGCGGTCGTCTACGGACTCACGCTGCTCGTGCTGGCCTGTCCGTGTGCGTTCGTCATCTCGACGCCGGTCTCTGTCGTCTCGGGGATCACCAGTGCCGCGAAGAACGGCGTCCTGATCAAGGGCGGGAACCACCTCGAGGCGATGGGCGCGGTCGAGGCAGTCGCGTTCGACAAGACCGGCACGCTCACGAAGGGCGAACTCACTGTCACCGACGTCATCCCGCTCAACGGTAACACCGAGGAAGACGTCCTGCGGTGCGCTCGCGGGCTCGAATCTCGAAGCGAACATCCGATCGGCGAGGCGATCGTCGAGGAGGCCAGCGGTGCCGGCATCGAGGGCCGCACCGTCGAGGATTTCGAGACGTTGACCGGTAGGGGCGTGCGTGCAGAACTCGACGGGACGCCACACTACGCGGGCAAGCCCGGCCTGTTCGAGGACCTCGGCTTCGACCTGTCGCACGTCCACGCGACGACCGATGGCGGGGTGGTCACGCGCACGGCCCAGCAGCTCTGCGATCGGCACAACTGTCTGGATCTGCTCGAGGAGACCGTTCCGGCCCTGCAGTCGGAGGGCAAGACGGTCGTGCTGGTCGGCACCACGGACGAGATCGAGGGCGTGGTCGCGGTCGCCGACGAGATCCGGCCCGACGCCGCCCGGACCGTCGAGCGCCTGCGGGAACTGGGCGTCGAGCGGACGGTCATGTTGACAGGCGACAACGAGCGCACCGCCCGGGCGATCGCACGGGAGGTCGGCGTCGACGACTTCGAGGCCGAGCTACTGCCCGAGCAGAAGGTCGAGGCGATCGAAGATCTCGTCGCGGAGTTCGACAGCGGCGTCGCGATGGTCGGCGACGGCATCAACGACGCCCCGGCGCTGGCGACCGCGACAGTCGGCGTCGCGATGGGTGCTGCCGGCACGGACACGGCCCTGGAGACGGCGGATATCGCGCTGTTGAGCGACGACCTCTCGAAACTGCCGTACCTGTACGACCTCGCGAACGACGCCAACGGCGTCATCAGGCAGAACATCTGGTCGAGTCTGGCGGTCAAGGCCGGTCTCGCGCTTGCGGTCCCGTTCGGGTACGTCCCGATCTGGTTGGCTGTCCTGGCCGGCGACGCCGGCATGACGACCGCCGTCACCGGCAACGCCATGCGACTCTCGCGGGTCTCTCCCGAGGAGTGATCGGATCGCGGAGCCCGTCGAACCACGGAGCTGTCGATCTCTCGGATCGCGTCGCCGTCCCTCGTACAGTCGCGAAAGGAAACCTATTTTACTGCCCTGCCGTTACCCTGCAGTGCAAGGGCCGGTAGCTCAGTCCGGCAGAGCGTCTGACTCTTAATCAGACGGTCGCGTGTTCAAATCGCGCCCGGCCCGTACTTTTACCGCGAGCAAACTCGCGAGCGGTTGCTGTACGTTGCCGAAGCGATTTGAATGAGAGAAGTCGCGCGCAGCGAAGCGAGCACGTCTGGACGTGGTTCAAATCGCGCCCGGTCCGCACTTTTACCGCGAGCAAACTCGCGAGCGGCTGCTTTCACTTCTTGGTATCCTGTGTTCCGTCATCGTCGGTCTCTTGCGTTCCGTCATCGGCGTCTGACTCCATCCCCTGCCCGTTCGTCTCCGACGCTCCGGGACCCACATCCGAGCTGTCATGTTCGTCGTCGGCACTATCGCCGAGTCGCCCGAGCAAGCCCGACTGATCGACATGCCCGTCCCCGATAGGGCCATCTGTTTCCTCGAGGGGGTCGCCACCGTCCCGCGGTAGCTGTGGTGGTTCGTACCTGTAGACGACATCGTTCTCGAAGACCAGGTACCGCTCGTCGGGCGTTTCGAGCACCCGCCGGTCGGTGTCGATGGCCAGGTCGACGAGTCCGGCCAGCGACGCCGTTTCGATCCGGGCGTCGGCGTCGGCGAGTCGGTCAGCCGGTCGTTTGACTTCCGTGATCCACTCGTCGAACTCGCGGCGGTCCGAACGGTAGGCGAGGTACTCCCGTTCCCGCTCGCCGACGTCGAACCAGTCCTGTCGGCGACCGACTGCGAGCCCGACCAGGCCACCGAGACCGAGAACGGCCACCAGTGGGCCCCCGTACGAACGGACCGGGCCGACTGTTATCGGCACCGTCCGTTCCTCGCGGATCGTCCGCTCGCCCTCGTTCACGACGGGGCCGGTGTCGTTGACGCGGTAGAGACCGTCCTCGATAGTAAACGGGAGCCGATAGGAGCGAGTCGTCTCGACGGGTTCGCCGTTCCGGGTCCCGTCGAGCCGCAACCGCGCCTCGAAGACCGTCTCCGCGGTGCCGGCGGTCGTGCCGAGCTCCGACCGGATCTCCTGGAGCTCGGTTTCGACCGCGGTGACGTTCTGCTCGAACGACAGCCGGAGCGGATCGCCGGGCGCGAGCGTCCGGTTCGTCCGGTCGAGCGTCTCCGAGACCCGCCACTGTTCGGTTCCGTCCTCGGTGACCGAGCGCATGACCAGTGTCATCGACGCGTTCGCCGTGATCGATCCGTTCGAGGCCGCGTAGTCGTAGACGAACGCCCCTTCGAGCGTCGGAGCGATCCGCTGGAAGTACTGGGTGCGGTTCGCGAGCGTCTCACCCGCGTCGAAGACCCTGGTGTCCTCGACGACCGTCGCCTCGTGGCTGAACTGTCCGGTCGAGTTCCAGGTCGTTACCCTCTCGGTCGTCGTCTCGGCTCGCTCGTCCGGTCCGGCGTGTGCGCCGTACGCGACTCCCCCACCGACGACGACCAGCAACGCGAGCACCAGCGCGACGACGCCGAAGTACCGTTCGATGACGGCTCGGACGCGGAGTCCCCGTGGTCCCATCACCTTGGGCATTCAACGGTCGGATAATAATACTGTCGCCGGTCGACCTCGCAGTCGGCCCGCTGACGTCGCTACCGCAACCTGGCGAGCACGCGATCGATCGTCGACGACCCCTTTCTGTCTCGCCGTCGGACCCGTCCTGTGCCGACGAGTACGATCCCGACCACGTAGAAGGGGACGCCGATGAGGGCGTCGATGACGACGATCGGCAGCCAGGGATGTACCTCGTAGAGCGATCGGACGTGCGATTCCGGGAGCAAGGCGAGATATCGGTGCTCGGTGAGGAACAGTCGATAGGCACCAGTCTCGGGCGGGGCCGTGAGCGTTAGCGTTCCGTTCTGGACGTCGTTTCCCCCCAGTCGGAACGATTCCGGTTGTATGTCGACGTTCTGGCTTCCTTCCTGGAAGAAGACGTATACGGGTACCTGGCCTCCATTGCCGACGGTGTACTGGAGAGTCTGGTTCGTCCCCTGCTGGATCACGTCCGAGCGCTCGGATTCGAACTCGGAGCTCACGATTTCGAACGACTGGGGTCCTGCGGGCCCGACCATCGCCGCTGTCGCGGCCAACACCAGCGACGCTGCCATCACCCCGATGAGCAGATGAGCGCTGAGGCCGCTGTCCCGCTGCCTGCTTCGGTCACGACGGCGATCGTCACTGAGCCAGACGTCAACCGCGTACAGGACGACCGTCAGTCCGAAGATGAGATACGCGAGTCCCTGCGTGCCCAGCAACGAGCGCGTCCCCAGCAGGCCGGCGAGACGGAACTGAAGTGCTTCGACGAACCCCTGGACGCTCTCGGCGACCGTGCCCAGGTGTGGAATCACGACCGGCTCACCTCCGACCTGCCAGGCCACGGCGACGATCTGCTCGCGTCTGACCGGTGGCTCGCCACTGTCCTGATCGGTAAAGGGGTTGGCGTCCCCCCGCGTGACGAATCCACGATCTGTCTCCTCGACAACGCGGTGTGTCGTGAGTCCGCCCCCCTGTATCTCCTCGGCTTCGAAGACGACGACGTCTCCCTCCTCGATCGGCCCTGCGACCGCCGTCGGAACTGCGACGAAGCCGTCGCCAGCGTCGATCGTCGGCTCCATGCTCCCGGTCGTGACGTAACTCAACAGGACTGGCTGGCCGAGCAACTGCCCGACGACAAGCGCGACGAGCGCGAGGGCCATCACCGCTCCGATGGCCTTCGTAGCCGTCCCCCGCCAGTTCATTACTATTCCTTTACGCCGGTCGTGATAAATGTCTGATGGGTGGGGTCATAGTGACTCGGTGGAAACGCTGCTGGGCCAGAGAGGAATGGGACGCAAGAGACCGATCAGCTTTCCGTGCGACCGAGCACGTAATAGAGATACGACGAGATGAACCCCAGTCCGTACCCGACCGCGTGGACGTAGAGGTTGACCACGCGGGTTCCAGAGACCGGGTCGGCCGGAAACGTCGCGAACGGAACTGTGAGAAACAGGATCAACGTCCCGATCGCGAACTCGAACGCGCCGCTCTGTCCGACAGCGTGGCGGAGTTGTTGTCCGATCGGTTCACCGTCAGTGATCGAAAGTGCGTACAGCGCCACCACCAGCGATAGCACCACCAGCAACTCCGCGAGCGTCGCCACGAGTACCCACGTGACAGAGGCGGGGGAGCCGTCGACAGCGACTGTCACAGGGTGATCCAGGACTGCCCGAAGCGTCTGGATCGTCACGAGCAACAGCCCGACGAAGAAAAGCAGGGGGGCGAGGGTTCTGAACTGGCCGATCCGCAGCCGCGAGTCAAGGTACTCCGCGATCGACAGCGGCAGATACCCGTAGAAAGCCATCAGAACGCCCGAGAACCCGTACGTGACGCCCAGGCGGACGATTGTCAGGTTCAGATATGACAGCACGGGAGGACCAGCGAGGAGCAGCGACACAAACACGACCCGAAACTCGCCGCGGCGGCCGCTAACTCTGCTCAGAACGTAGATCGCCCCGACGATCAGCCCGTACGCTGTGAGATTGAACAGCAGATGTGACGCGTCGAGGTGGACGAACGGGGCAGCGAACGCGGTCGGGAGAGCCGGATCCGCATATCTGAACACCAGCGCCTCTCGCGTGCCAGCCGGCAAGGTGTACACGCTGACCAGGACGACAGGGACGACCGCCAGCAACAGGACATCAGCGATGCTCGGTCCCTTTCGGATCCATCGCCGTGGAGACGGCACGGACGAGTTCATCCGGTCTCGTTTGCACGGTCGCCTCCCACTCCCGTATCACTGGCGGTCTCTCGATCGGCCACCGAACCCGCGGTCTCGTCGGCGTTCGGCTGGGTCCGATCACTCCTCCTCGCCACGACGTCGCCGGTATACGGCAATGAAAAACAGCAACAGCGCCAGGGGCAACAGTCCCCCGAGCAGCGTCGTCACTTCGAAACCACCGATCTCCGCCACGTTTCCGCCGCCATCACCGTCGCCGGCATCCGCTGTGTCGACCTCGACGGTGTCGTTCTGATCGAGGGCACCGTCGTTACCGGCGGCATCTGTGGCCGCGTGTAGCGTCGCCGTATAGGTGCCGTCGCTGCTGCCGTCGTACGTGGCGGCGTAGGTGCCGTTGGCAGGGTCGTACACGAAGTCGTCTTCGGTGAGCGTGTCGTTCTCCGGGCCGCGGAGCGTGACGTTGACGACCGCCAGCGGCTCGGTGCTGTTGAAGCTAACTGAGACGTCCTGTCCCTCCGGATTCGTCGCGGCAAACGAATCGATCGTCGGCGCGGTCGTGTCGACAGTGACTGTGTCCAGCTGACCAGTTGCCCCGTCGTTGCCGGCCCCGTCTTTCGCGCTCGTCAGGGTTGCGCTGTACGTGCCGTCGCGGCTCCCGACGTACGCCGTAGCGTAGGTGCCGTTCGCCGGGTCGTACACGAAGTCGTCTTCGGTGAGCGTGGCGTTCTCCGGACCGCGAAGCGTGACAGTGATGCTCGACAGTTCCTCGTCGCTGTCGAAGCTCACCGAGACGTTCTGGCCCTCCGGGTTCGTCGCGGTGAACGAGTCGTCCGGAATCGTCGGTGCAGTCGTGTCGACAGTGAACGCCACCGTTTCCGACCCGACGTTGCCCGCGTTGTCTTCGGCGTAGGCGGTCACGCTGTGCCGGCCCTCTGAGAGATCAGTCAGCGTCGTGTTCGGACTGAACGACTGACTGGCGGCGCCGTCAACGCTGTAACTCCAGTTACTGATCGGCTCGTCGGCGCTGACGGCGAGCGACACGTCGCTATTGTTGTAGTCTTCCCCGGCAGTCGGCTCGGAAATTGTCACCGTCGGCCCGGCCGTATCGACAGTCACCTGGTCGGACTGTCCGGTTGCACCGTCGTTACCGGCGGCGTCCGCAGCCACGTGCAACGTCGCGGTATAGATCCCGTCGCTGCTGCTGTCGTACGTGGCGGCATAGGTGTCGTTCGCCGAGTCGTACGTGAAGTCGCCTTCGGTGAGCGTGGCATTCTCCGGGCCGCGAAGCGTGACGTTGATGCTCGACAGTTCCTCATCGCTGTCGAAGCTAACCGAGACGTTCTGGCCCTCCGGGTTCGCTGCGTCGAAAGCAGAGACGGACGGCGGGATCGTATCGCCGCCGGTCCCGTCATTACCGTCGCTTTCCCCGGCAGTTCCATTGTCTCCGCTCTCCCCGTCAGTGCCGTCATTCTCACCGACTCCATGAGTCCCGTCACTGCCGTCTCCTTCCCCGTCAGTGCCGTCACCGTCTGTTGGCGTTGGGGTGGAAGTCGGCGTGCCCTGTTCGGCGTGGACGGTGAACTGCGAGACGTCCTCAACGTCGTGGTCGCCGCGGGTGTCGACGAGTAAGCCGATGTGTATCGTCTCGCCCGGCCCGAGTTCGAGTTCATTGTCGGGGCCTTCGAGGCCGTTTTCGGGATCGTCGTCTCGGTAGAAGCGGACGTCATCGGCGTCGTCTTCGATCCAGACGCGTGCGGTTTCGGTACCGTTGTTCGTGATCGTGAAGACGCGATGGATCGGCGTGCGGCTGTCCCCGGGGATCCCGTTGCCGTCGAGGTCGGGGTTGTCATCGCTCAGGAGGAGTTCGATCTCCCCGTTCTGGTTAATGACGGCATACTTTCCGTTCGGGCCGTCGGCCGGCGACATTTCGATGTCGACGTCGTCGATACTGTCGGTGCCGTCCGAGAACGGGACTGCCCCGGTCGAGACGAGCAGGGCTGTCGAGGCGACGAGCACGGCGACGAGGAGCGACGTTCGGGTCACGGATAGACTGCCGACGGTGCTGTCGGTGCGAGTGACTTACCGGTCGAACGTCCCTTGTATTGATCCGCGAGAAGGGGTTCAAGCATCGTCTGAAGAAGGTCGTTCGGCTGCTGGCTACGGATCGGCGACGCCATTTTCGTGTTTCCTGTTATCATGCCCGGTACTGTGAGTAGAGACTGCCTGAGGACGCACACACACGACATTACAAAAGGGATAGAGGTCTAAGCTCTTACTGGGATGCCCATCGAAAAACGGACCGACAGTGCAGACCTCTCTTCGCTCCAGCGCCATCTGTCCGAGGCGCTGGAGAACGCAGAGAGCGAGACCACGAAGTATCATCTCCGGGAGGCGTATCAGAAGGTCGTGTTCATGGAGATCGATGAGTGAGGCCGGCGCTAGTGAGTTCTGCTTCTTCAAGGGATGACTCGTCAGCGGTATCGAGCAGCCCTTGCACAATAGAGTAGGGCACTGCAGGTCTCGTTAGTCGCCTGACTCGCGTCTGTCTACCACTGGGACGGCAGTATCAGTTCGTGGCATTATAGAGGTCGCTCACTTCCGAAGCCGAGAGCGCGCGGTCGTAGACCCGGACATCGTCAACGAGACCATGCCATGAATTTCCGCCACCATCTTTCGACCCAATAACAAAGTCTGAGGAAGTGCTGTTGAACGGTCCTGTCGTCGAATCAACCTCCGAATTGTCCACGTAGAACTTCCCGGTTGTCCCATCATACGTGAGCACGCAGTGATACCACGTATTTGTTGATGGCTGCGGGCCAAACAGCGTGTCCTTGTTCCCGTCGGGTTCCCGGTTGAATTGAGCGTACAATTGTCCGTTCTGGTGGGCCCCAATGAGATAATCACGATTCTGCGCCTTCTGCCATTCCGAAACTGCGAGGGGATAATCAGTGTGATCGAATCCGTAGCCGTTCACCCACGTGGCCACGGTGAACGAGGTGGAGACGAGCTGGTTCTGACCTACCGGAATGTACTTGTCACTGGTGTCGAACAGCGCAGCATTCCCAACTTGGCCGTCGGCGGTCGATATACTGCTCCCGACATCTTGTGGCGTCCCGTCGTTCCCCCCGACAATGTCCTCGGCCGTTCCGTCTTCAATGCTGTCCAGAGGCCAATAATCGATCAGGCCGTCAGTCGGTCCGAGAATCTGCGGCACCGGGTCGGAGACGCTGGATACACAGCCACCGCCGGCATCGGCATGGATGGTCAAGTTTGCGTTCTCGAAGAGGTCTCTGCCGGAACTGAACCCGAAGGCTCGGACCTCAAGGCCGAAGCACTGACACTCGCCTACATCGAGCGCGACCGCGCCAGGTCGGCCGGTGTCGAGCTGGTCGACGGTGACCGGAGTGTTTCTGTCGCCGCCGCGGTAGAAGACGATTGCCGGGTCGCCCGCACCGAAGTCGTATTGGGTAGGTACCTCCGCCTCTGAAGGAATGTCTGGAACGTCGACCGCGAAATCCGCACAGACGGGTTGCGTTCCTTGATTGCAGATCTCGAAGACGTTGTGGAACACCGAACGTGCTTCGGGGTTGACCCCGCTGCCGGCAACGCCACTGTCACCATCCGCGAGATCGATTGCCATCGCACCGTTTGCGGCGTTCGCGACGTATTTGCCGTTCGGAGATCCATCACAGGGAGCGATTCGAAGGAAGGCATCAGCGTCGCCAGCGACAGCAACAGTCACCGACCGGTCTGCACTGACGCTGGTGAACGCACCCGATCCCACTGTGAAGGCCCCACCAGCACTGAGCGTCCCGAGTGTGGCCAGTACGTTGCGTCGTTTCATACGTTACCCCACCTACGGGGAAACCCACCAGCGGAATCGAACCGCCGTGAACACCAGTGAGTGGGTTATTGGTCTGATGCGACAGCGTTGATTATCAGAGCGACCTGGTAAGCGTCATCTTTCACATCGACTCCATACGTGTCGACCTGGATTCCGAGTGCAATTGCTTTGCCGACATCAAGTGACCTGTATGGGTCACTTTCGGTAAGGATATCGCCAGTTTCGATGTCGAATATATCAACATCTGGAAGATTATTCGTGTTTTCCTGAGTACTGTAGACATCAACTGGCTGTGTCCCTTGATTTTGAATGATGAATAGTCCCTCACTCCCGTTAACGTCACTTGAGAACCGGTAGACTGAGTCGGTTCCGAGTCCCTGCGGCTTCTGTGGATTTGGATCATCAAGTTCTCTTTCTGCGAGACTTGGAAACTCGAACTCAATCATATCTGCATCCCGACTCCGTTCGGCAACCCCGTTTGCGTCTAGCTTCAGGAGTGAGTCATTGTCATCGGCTGTTCGGACTGCGACACCACGGTCAGCTCTGACACTCGTGAACGCACCCGATCCGGCGGCAAAGATACTACCGACTGTGAGACCACCAAGACTGGCAAGGAGGGTGCGTCGGTTCATAGTTGAGAGGGTGGGCTATCCGCTTCTTTACTCTCCTTGCCCGGGGTATTCATCCGGCACAAGGTCGGCAACCGCGTTGATTGTCATATTGATATCAAGAGAGTCCTTTACATCTCCACCATTGATATAAAGTCCGAAGTTGAACGATTCTCCGGGTTCCAGAACCAGACTCCCCTTACTGTACTGGTTCTCTTCGGGGAAGTCGTTATATTCCGCGTAGAGACCAGTCATACTGATCTCGTCTCGAATCTGGGACGGGTTGTTGTACGGAGTGTCCGAACCGGTCGGGTCATTATCAGTCCCGTTCGGACGGTCAGACGCTTGTGGATCAAGTGTGAGGCCAGACCCACCGAAGGTCTGGTACTCTTCGGGCACACTTGATGGTTCAACGTACACCTTTACAGCCTGAGTCCCCTGGTTCCTAATCTCGAACAGATCGAAAATTCGGGTGATCGCGTCCGGGTTAACGCCAGTAGCATCTTCCTCGTAGCCATTACTATCTGTGAGAGCGATATTGACGACGCCATCATCAATTTGAACGTAGTCTGCATTTTCGGCGTCAGCAGTATCGAATGCTAACATAGCGTCAGCATCAGTAGCGGTACTGACCGATACTGACCGCTCTGCCCTCACACTACTGAATGCGCCACTACCAATTGCAGCTGCCCCACCGGCAGCGAGCGATCCCATTCCGAGCAGGAACTTGCGTCGTTTTGTCATAGTTGGTCTACCTCTTGTCCGCACGCCCCCGAACCCCACCTACTTCGACACCGACACCGCGTTCGGCGTCACCGACCGATCCGGTTCCGGGACGCGCTTGCCTGTTACGTGTGGCCCTTCCCACCTTGTATTGACCCGCTTGACCGATCCGCTATCACCGTCTGAAACCTCGGATTACTCTCTTTGAAACGCTGACACGCCGCTCAAACAGCACCTGAAATCACCTTCTCTCACCGGTAAATCAATCAGTCTTGGATCATTTCGAGCCCAGGGGGTAAACATCAACAAATACATCGGAAAAATAACCGCAAGCAGCTATTTGCGACCGTTCAACGACTGAGAGTTTTGTATTGGCCAACACCTTTTTGTTGGATTAGGTAGATGTGTCTGACGCTTAGGTGGGTCCTAATGGGAAGCAAAACAGGGGCAGTTACGGCCTCAATGGAGCAGTCAGCCGCCGGCACGGGGCCGGACGGCGGGACACAGGGAAAGGACGAACGTGGCGCGCCGGCGGGACCGGACGCGCCGGCGCTCTCCCGGGACGACGCGTTCGAGATACTCAGCAACCGTCGGCGTCGATTCGCGTTGCACCACCTCCAGCACAACGGCGAGCGCGCGGAGCTGGGCGAACTCTCCGAGCACGTCGCCGCCTGGGAGAACGACACCGGGGTCCAGGAGATCTCCGCGACTGAGCGCAAGCGCGTCTACACCTCGCTCCAGCAGTTCCACCTGCCGAAGATGGACGACAAGGGGGTCGTCGAGTTCGACGACCGCGAGGGCGTCGTCGAGCTCACCCCCGCTGCCGAGCAGATGGACGTCTACCTCGAAGTCGTCGAGGGCAACGACGTCCCCTGGAGCCAGTATTACCTCGCGCTCGCGGCGGTGAACCTCGGGCTGTTCGTCGCAGCCCTGGCCGGGACCTATCCGCTCCGACTGGTTCCGGACGCCGGCTGGGGACTGTTCGTCGTGACTACCTTTCTCGTTTCCGCGCTCGTCCACACGTACTACAGCCGCACCGAGATGCGACTCGGCGATTCCGAGACTCCTCCCGAAGTGAGGGGATAGTATGAACCGCCGCTGGGCGTACGGCGCGCTGCTCGCACTCGCCGTCCTGTTGCTACTCGGGACGGGCGGGTTCAGTGCGATCTCGGCCGACCGCGGCGTCTCCGTCACCGTGGCCGGCGACGACGAGGCGTACGTCGGCTACAATGCCACGTGTCACGGCCAGACACTCGAAATAACGATCACGAATCAGTTCGATAGCGACATCACGGGGACGGTGACCGTCGGCGATACCGGGGCAGAGTTCGACACCCTCGCATCCGGGGAAGCCGTGACGACCGAATTCATCAACGTCGAGTCCGAAGATCCGGTCACGGTTACTGCCGAAGGAGACGGGGTCTCCGCCGAACTCGATCGATCTGTGCCGACAGAGTGTACGATGCCGAATGATAGGGTCGTCACGTTCCCAGGTGACAGTGGCGGGGCACTAGTCGACGTTGCAGATGCAAGCGGGACCTACTGGACGCCAGGCGGTCAGCAGGACTTCACGGCTGACTCTGTGAACGGCAACCAGCTCAAAGACTCGGATGGACCGATTACCGCCGTGTACGTCGACTCGACTAATACGACATATAAAAAGTGCGATAACGGGGACGGACCTGCGACGGCAAGCGGAAGCGTCAATCCTGACGAGATCGAGTGTTCGTAATCAGTCGTCCGCGGCCGCGGTTTCGTCCGCTGTTCTCTCGGTTTCTTCAGCTTCGATGCTCGGCGGGTACTCCCCGCGACGAAGCTTCAGATCCGACTGGGGGCGTGCCATGCAGGTCAGGGCGTACTCCTCGCGTTCTTGTTCGGTGAGCCCGCGCGCGGCGGGCTGGGTCACCTCGCCCTCGATGATCTTCGCCGAACAGGCCAGACACATGCCGACGCGACAGGAGTACTCCTGGGCGATTCCCTCCTCGATACACCGATCGAGGATCGTCTCCTTCTCGGAGACGGTGACCGTCTCGTCGGTGCCCACGAACTCCACGGTGTGTTCGCTCATAGGCGTACGTTGGCCCAAGCCCTACAAAACGCTTTACGTCCGGTGGGCCACCGGCTACTCCACCGCGACTCGGGACCGGTGGCGCAGTCGCACCGGTAGGTAAAGCGTTTTGTTCGTCGGGTGTTCAGGACATCTATGCCCACTCACGAGTACGATGTCGTCGTTGCGGGTGCCGGGACAGCCGGCTGCTATGCGGCTGCCACGGTGGCCAACGAGGGGCTCGACGTCGTCGTCGTCGAGCGAAAGGACGAGGAAGAAGCGGGTCACATCGCCTGCGGCGACGCGCTGAAAGGGGCCAGCGCGTTCCCGAAGTCGATCCCGAAGTCCCAGATCGAACCCGCGTTCACGAACACGGACGTCGACCACGGTCGCTTCGAGTTACCGAGCCAGAACACGGCGGTCGACATTCCCGTACCGGGGGAACTGGCCGTCATCGACCGCTGGGAGTACGGTCGCCGGATCATCGACGGGGCCAAACGCGCCGGAGCGGACTTCCACTACGAGACGGTTATCAACGACGTTCGCCAGGACGAGGCGGGTCGAGTGAGCGGTCTGGAGGCGAAACGCAACGGCAGCCAGGTGACCTACGAGAGCGAGGTCGTTGTCGACGCCGCGGGCGCGCTCTCGCTGCTGCAAGACAAGGCCGACTTCTCGGACGCGACTTTCGATACGAACGTCCGGTACTCGCAGTTCTGTTCGGCGTATCGAGAGATCATCCACGTAGACGAACCCGTCGAGTACGACGACGCGCTGGTGTTCAAGCCGACCGAGCGGGCCGCTGGCTACCTGTGGTATTTCCCGCGGACGCCGACGGAGATCAACGTCGGCCTGGGCTTTCAGATGAACGAAGAGCCGATGAAGCTGGTCGAGTCACTCCGCAACGACATCCACAACCGACCGGAGTTCGAGAACGCGACCGTCGAGGACAAACTCGGCGCGGCACTGCCGACCCGGCGACCCTACGACTCGGCCGTGGCACCTGGATACGTCGCTGTCGGCGACGCGGCAGGGCACGTCAACCCGACGACCGGCGGCGGCATCGCTGGAGCAGCCTACGCCGGCAAGTACGCCGCCGACCAGGCTATCGAAGCGATCAGTGCCGGCGACGTTTCCGAATCGGAACTCTGGGAGTACAACGAACGCGTGATGGACCATTTCGGCGCCCGGTACGCCGCGCTCGACGTCTACAACATCTTCACGACGGCCTACGACGTCGACGACCTCACGGCCCTGCTCGCGTCCGTTCCCATGGAGAAACTCTCGGAGGCGCTGTACTCCGGCTCGACCGATGTCGGCCTCTGGCTGAAGATCAAGACCCTGCTGAAGAGTGCCGGCCACTGGGGCACGATACTCGATCTCTATCGGACGAAACGGCTCGCCGACGACGTGCTCGACCATTACGAGTCCTATCCTTCGAGTCCGGACGGGTTCGAAGCCTGGCAGCGCGAGCGCGATACGCTTCTCGATCGCGTCTACGAGACGACGGGTGCCGAGCCGAAATATTAAGCCGGACACCAATAGGTCGCGTTAACTTTGGCGTGAGTTGTGGTAGACGGCGAAGGCTTCGAGCCAGTTTTGAGCAGTCTCTAGCTCGACATGGCTGAAACTATTTGAAAACGATGATGTTCGTCGTTCTACCTCACGAAAGACACGTTCGATGGCATTCCGATTTCCGTGCGCGAGTATCTGAAATCGGTAGCCATCTTCGGCCAAGACTGGACTCAAGTAATCGGCGTCATCAACGAGAAACAGCACGTCGTTGAGCTGATAGCGTCGATGGAGCTCGTCCAGAAACCATCGCGTTGTCTGTTTCGTCGCCGTTGGAAACAGACTGACGTGGAGGATTTCGTTTGTTTGCGGATCGACAGCACCGTACAGCCAGAACTCCTGGCCGTGCAGGCGGATCATTTTCTCGTCAACCGCAAGCTGATCCGCAGTAACCGTCGAGATCGGCTGTAACTCTGCCTTGTGAACCCATTTGTGGATCGCCACGTGACTCCGTTGGACTCCCAACTCATCGAGAAACTGACTGGCATCCCGTAATGACATACCCGCCAAGTGACATCGGATGCCCACTTGAATCGCCCACTCGGGAGTCCGCCGACGCTCCACAAACGACAAATCTATCCACGTGATACTCTCGCTGAGGCGTTCGATCTCGGGCATGGACACTCAGAGAACGAACGCCTCATCCTCTAACTTAACGCGACCCACCAATATTCAGCTAGATTTAAGTATCGCTATCGGGAACTTTCTTGTAGGCACGCGCCAGGTGGGGTTCGCACGGCGACGGGATCGGTGGGGCGACCCCGTCGCGATCGTGCGACACCAGGTTCGTGCAACCTCACAGGGGGATCAACAATGCACGCACTGCGGACAGACGACACGGCGGTATCGGAAGTCGTTGGTGTCGTTCTGATGGTCGCAATCACGGTGTTGCTCGCGTCGACAGCAGCCGTGTTCTTCCTCGAATTCGGGAACGAATCGGGTCCGACGACACCGCCGACTGCTGCCTTCGAGACGGACTACTCCTCGGGGCCTTCCGACGTGGTCACGTTTTCCCACCAGTCGGGTGATAACCTCGAAGCGTCCGAGCTAACGCTCGTCATCGAGGACGCGAACGTATCGGCAGCCAACGGACGACACGACGTACAACCCATCGTGACACAGCCAGAGCTGAGTGCCGGCAGTTCGATCAAGGTGTCGAATAGTTCGCTGGCGCCCGGCTCGAACGTCGATCTCAGCGGGGCGACGATCACCCTCGTCTGGGAGGCACCGGGCTCGACCAAGACCACGACGCTGGCGGAGTGGTCCGGTCCGGACGCCTGATCGCCACGCTGTCTTTTTCGCCCCAGAAAGCCACGCTGTTAACTGTCGAGGACAGCTTCTGCCGTCCGTTTCGCGTCCCGAAGCCGTCCGGGGATACCGGCTCGCTCGGTGTAGGTCGCACAGACGTGAATCCCATCGGGGAACGAGACGGTATCGAGCGCGTTCCAGCTCGCGTCATAGGCGGGCATCCCCGGCCGCCAGCGGGTGACGTGCAACGGTCGTGCCGAGAAGCCAGTGATCGACTCGAACTCCTCGGCTGCCAGCTCGCCGAGCCGGTCGTCGCTCTCTTCGACCAGTTCGGGCGAGCGCGATCCGCCGAGATAGGACGTAAATACGCCCTCGCGGTCGAGCATGCTCGCGTTCCAGGTCAGCCCCAGCGTCTCGTACCCTTCACTATCGAGGATCTGACAGCCGTGTCCCACCCGGCCGTAGTTGGATTCCAGGTGGACGACTGCGAGTGGATTGTACGTCAACCCGCCGAGGACGTCCGTAAGCTCCTCGTCGAGCGGTTCGAGCAGGTCGGCCGTGATCGGTGCCGGCGTCGTCACGACAATCTGGTCGACGGCCGTCGTCCCGTCGGCGGTCACGATCTCGAAGCCATCGCCGTCTTCGCGGACAGCTTCGACGGCCGTCTCGAAGTGGATCGAATCGGCGTAGCGGTCGGCGATCGCCTTCGGGAGCGCCTGTAACCCTTCCTCCAGCGAGACGATGGGCGGGATGTCGACACCTTCGAGTAGCTTCCGGGCGACCGCCAGCAGGATCGAGCGGTCGATCCCGCGCTTTTCGAGGGCCTTGCCGACCGAGTGACGGACGAGCATCTCGTCGGCGTGCGCGCCGTACAGCCCCGTGTACAGCGGCGAGAACAGCGTCCGTTCGGCCTCTCTGCCGAACTTCCGTGCGAAGAACGCCGCGACGGTCTCGTCCGGCTGTGGCGGACCGGTCAGCGGCTCGGCCAGAATCCGGGCTTTCCCCCGCCAGGAGATGAGATCGGTCGTGATCGACTCGCGGATAGAGAGCGGTGCGACCCGCAGCCGACCGTCGCGAAGGACGAACAGCGGTTGATCGTCGTGGCCCTCGAAGCGCTGCTCGCGGAGGTCGAACTCGTCAATCCAGTCTTCGATCAGCTTCGAGCCGCGCAGCCGCTGCGGGCCGAGATCGAGGACGTGCCCGTCGACCCGACGCGACCGGACGATCCCGCCCGGTTCGTCGCTCGCCTCGAAGGTGTCGACGGTCGCGCCGCGCTCGCGGAGTTCGTGTGTCGTTGCCAGTCCGGAGATCCCTGCGCCGATTACACCGACATGCATAGTTAGCTGCGACCGTGGTCGGTCGCGGTGTTCGTGCTGGTACTGCGGGACCGACGTATATCGGTGTGTCGAGATCCTACTGTCGCGCATACCAGTCGTATGCGACCATCAGGAGGACGAACACGGCGATTCCGGTGGTGAAAAGTGCCTCGCGCGGGGGGAAGCCGATCTGACTGACCAGGACGGCTGCCAGCGCTCCCAGCAGGACGACCCCCGCGACTCCCAGTGCAACCGGCGAGTCGGCGAGTCGATCGCGTATCGCTTTCGCGCGTTCCATACCCGATCTGGGACCGCTCCAGGCAAAAACACACCACCCATCTAGTTCGACTGCAGTTGCTCGACGACCGCACGGGCCAGCCGCTCGAAGTCGGCCGTCTCGGGGACGACGTCGACGTCGATCCCGTTCGATTCGGCCGTCTCCTTGGTCGGTGGACCGATCGTACCGACGACCGCCTCGTTCAGCCCGTCGATCGCCGCCTCGCGGACGCCGCGCTCAGTTGCCGCTTCCAGGAAGTGCTCGACGGTCAGCGACGAGGTGAACAGCGCGGCGTCGAGCTCGCCTGCGGCCGCCATCTCGGCCGACTCGCCGGCACCGTCGGGACGGACCAGCCGGTAGAGCACGGTCTCGTGGACGTACCCGCCGGCCTCGAACAGTCCGTCGACGAGTACCGGGCTCCCGTGGTCGCTGCGAGCGAGTTCGACGCGCGCGCTCTCGACCTCGCTTTCGAGTGCCTCGACCAGCCCCCCGGACGTGTAGGTCTCGGGGACCACATCGACCTCGAATCCCGTGTCTCGGAGGGCCTGGGCGGTCGTCTCGCCGATCGCACATATCGTCGCGTCGTCCGGCGTCCACTCGGTGTTCGCGACGAGATCGACGCCGGTCGTGCTCGTGAAGACGACGACATCGGCGTCCGAGCGCGGCGTCGATCCGGCGGGTTCGACCGCGAGCATCGGGTCGGCGATCGCTTCCATGTCCAGCGATTCGAGCAGTTCGACGGCCCTCGCGAGTCGATCGTCGTCGGGCCGGAAGACCGCCACGCGAGGCACCGTCGTCATTCGTCTTCTGCCTCCGCGACGGCCTGTTCGATCAGTTCGGCCGCGCCCTGTTCGCGGAGTTCCTCGGCGAACTCGCGCGCAGCGTCCGGATGGCGGTGGATAGGCAGATCTCGCGTGGCCGTGACCTCGTCACTTCCATCGCGGCTCGAGACGCGGGCCGTGGTCCGGACCGTGCTGCCCTGGACCGTCGCGTGGACGCCGATCGGCGCGATACAGCCGCCACCCAGCGTCGCCAGGACGGTGCGTTCGACTGTCGTCGCGACGCGCGTCGGCGGCTGGTCGATCGCGTCGTTGATCGTCTCGGCAATCTCGCCGTCGGGCGCGGTGACAGCGATAGCTCCCTGTCCGGGGGCAGGAACGAACCGGTCGGGGTCCAGTTCGACGGTCGAGACGTGATGATCCAGACCGAGTCGCTTCAGGCCCGCGGCCGCCAGCACGATCGCGTCGTATTCGATTTCGGCGTCACGTTCGAGTGCGCGACGTTCGACCTCGGCGAGGCCGTTGAACCACTCCTCGACCGTCCGGTCGTAGGGGTGTTCGTAGTCTTCGTCGTCGGCGTGCTCTTTGCGCTCGCTTTCGGCGTCGCTGCGGTCAGCGTGCTCACGCTGGAGTGTCGGGGCCAGCAGCTTCTCGATCCGGGTGTCGACGTTCCCGCGGAGCGGTTCGACGTTCAGATCTGGACTCTCGGCCCGCAACTGGGCCTCGCGTCGGAGACTGGACGTGCCGATAGTTGCGCCTTCCGGGAGTTCCTCGAGTGTCTTTCCGTCGGGTGTTACCAGCACGTCGCTTGCGGGGCCTCGACCGGGGACGCCCGCGACGACCATGCTGTCGCCGCCCTCGGTCGGCACGTCTTTCAGCGAGTGGACGGCAGCGTCGGCGTCGCCGTCGAGTACCCGTTCGTCGAGTGCGCGGACGAACGCGCCGGTCTTGCCCAGTCGGTGGATCAGTTCGTCGCGGATCTGGTCGCCGGTCGTTTCGACTTCGATCAACTCGACCGACCGTCGCCGACCTTCGAGCGCCTCCTTGACCGTGGCCGCCTGTCGAAGCGCGAGATCGGAGCCACGTGTCGCGAGCCGGAGCGTGCTGTCGCGAGAGCTCATTGTTCGTATCTCGGCGGCCGGGAGTGAAAAGCCCACCAGTTCGGGTCGATGGCGCTCGTCCATGTCCACGTTCGCACAGCGGACGGATCGGCGGTGCGCTCGACGGGCGCGCTACCAGGGCTCGTCTTTCAGCCCGAGATAGTACGCGACGACGTTCGTCCCGACGTGCAACAGCGGCGTGAGAACGAGGACGACCGCGAGCACCGGGGCAGTGAACGTCTCCCCGAACCAGCCCGGCGCGAGGATCGCGGTCGGGACGAGCGCGCCGACGACGAAATCTAGCTGGTCGAGGCCCGGGAACGCCGCGCCGCGATCGCGTCCGCTTCGGCGTTTGATAAACGAGGCAGTGATATCTCCCGCCATCGCCCCGGCCGCGAGCGTGACGGCGGCGACGATCGGGAACTCGGGGACGGGAACGGCGAGCACGTCCGTTGCTGCCGGCTGGACGGCGTTCAACGCGAGCGCCAGCGCGAGTCCGGTTGCGGTTCCGCCGACAGTCCCGCGCCAGGTCTTGCCGTCGCCGAGCAGGCGTCGGTCTCCCCAGGTCCGTCCGCCGTCGATCGGTCGACCGCCGCCGAACAGGACGGCCGCGTTGTTCGGCACGTAGGCGGGCAACATCGCCCAGAACGCGACGACGACTGTCTCGATGACGTCCATTAGCGGCGGCGTCGTAGCGCCCGGACTTAACGGGTGGGGATCTTTCGTCGTCGGCCGTGTGGATCGATCCGGGAACCGCGAGGAGAGGGGGCCGCAAACGACTCCGACAGCCGACAGTATATACCCGTGGGAGCCGTTGGCTCGTTTATGCCTCTGAAAGGGTCGGGACCGGCTCGGATGCGCGAGATCGATCGCTACGACGGTGGCGTCGGCTGGATCGCCCACCCGGACGAGCAGATGCAACGCGCCAGCCACGCTGTCGTCGGCGAAAACGGTGGCGTCTGGGTTCTCGATCCGGTTGACACTGACGGCGTGGACGACCTCCTGGCGGAGTACGGTGAGGTCGAAGGCGTCGCCGTCCTGCTGGATCGGCACAAGCGCGACGCGGCCACGGTCGCGCGCCGGCACGACGTGCCGGTGTACGTCCCCGAGTGGATGAGCGGCGTCGCGTCGGAACTCGACGCACTGGTCGAGCGCGTCCACGTCGACCTCGGCGACTCCGGGTTCGGCGTCCACGAACTCATCGACACGCCGCTCTGGCAGGAGGCGGTCCTCTACGGCGAACACGACGAGACGCTGGTCGTCCCCGAGGCGCTCGGGACGGCCGAGTACTTCCTGACGGGCGAGGAAACGCTGGGCGTCCATCCCGCGCTGCGCCTGAAGCCGCCCCGGTCGCTCCGACGGTTCGCTCCCGAGCGCGTGCTCGTCGGTCACGGTGAGGGCGTCCTCGGGGACGCAGCAGGAGCGATCGCGGACGCGCTCAGGGGCGCTCGTCGGCGCGCACCCCGACTGTACGCCGAGACCGTTCGCTCGATGCTCTTCGGATGATGGAAACCCGATACATCACTGAGGGGCTACTCGAATACCTACTGGAGTACGCGGGCGACCGCGATCCGCAGTCGGTGACGGTCTCGCTCGATTCGACGCCGGCCGGGGAACTCGGCGTCGACGACGTCGATCCGGAGACGCCGGTGTTCACCCACGTCTACCTGCCCCAGGCCGGCTCGTCGGTCAACGCCGTCTTCGGGATGGATCTGGGAACGCCGGTCGGCCAGACGGACGGACGGTTCGTCTCGCATCCGACCGGTGAACTGAGCGTCTCCGAGACCGACGACCTCCACGCGGTCGTGTTCGTCGCCGTCCCGCCGTGGGATCGCGAATCGCTCGCGGCGTTCGACCGCAGCGGTCGCCGCCTGCCGGTCGAGGTGCTCGCGGTCGAACCGCCCGAAGGCGTGCTGTGACTGTCTCCGAAATTCGTGTCGCTGCTACTCTAAATACCCTAGATCCTGCAGCTGCTCTGCGATCTCGGCGAACTGCGCTTCCGTGAGCTGCCCCTCTCGCTGGTGTTCGATGACGATACTCCGCAGGAGGAATCGGACGAGATCGCTCGTGCTGGAAAAGCTCGTTCCCTCGATCGTCTCCTCGACGCGGTCAGCCAGGTCCTTCGGGATCGAGACGGTGGTATAATCGGTCATAGACGACTCTGAGGGCAGCGCGGGGGATAGGCGTTGTGTCGCGACTCCGGGTCGTGTTCACCCATCCTGGTTCCGTCGTGTTCGCCCGTCGCCGTGCTTAGTGTCGCGATTACGCCCGTTGTTCGTCCAGCCACGCGAGCAATTCGTCGGCGACGACCTGGGGCTGTTCGACGTGGACGAGATGGCCGCTCTCGACGGCGCGGTGCTCTCCCCGCGGTAGCTGTTCGGCCAGCTGCCGGCCGGCTTCAGGATCGACGATCGCGTCCTCGACGCCGTGGAAAACGAGTGCTGGCGTCGTCACCTCGTAGAGGTCGGTCAGGTCGGCCTCGCGCATGGCGGCCAGCTGTCCGTCCCAGCCCGCCGGTCCGGCGTCGTCCGCCCCTCGCCACTCGACGATACGGCTGATCTCGTCCGGATGCGACTCGACGGTGCCGGGCGCGAACGCGACCGAAAGCGACCGTTCGAGCGCGTCTGGGTCGTCGCGAGGTGCGCGCAGCCGATCGAGCGCGTCGAAATCCACGTCCGACGGAGACGTGGGGGTCCCCACCAAGCCGATCGACTCGACCCGACCGGCCCGGCGGGCGTACTCGACGGCGACGACCCCGCCGAGACCAGCCCCGAGCAGATGGACCGAGCGGGCGCCGTGCTCGGACAGGACGGCGTCGAGATCGGCCGTGAGGTCCGCGACAGTGTAGGGGCCGTCGGGAGCGTCCGACTCTCCGGTCCCGCGGTAGTCGAAGACGACGACCTCGTACTCGCGTGCGAGCGGCGTGACGAGATAGCTCCATTGCCAGGCCCCGAGGCCGGCACTGCCACAGCAGACGACGGTCGGTCCGTTGCCGTGGACAGCGTACTCGATCGCGACGGATCCGTTATGCGCGGTCGGCATGTGCTGTCGTTCGTCGCCGGCATTCGTGTGGGTTTCGACCGACGAGCGAAACGATTCGGCTCCGACCGGAACGTGCCGATCCGGTTCCGTGTCGGTCGTGGGCACCGGGACACGTGACGATCCGGTTCCGTGTCGGTTATGGACGCAGAGACGGTATCCGTCAGTATGAGCGACGAGGGTAGTCCCCGGCAGGTCGGCGATCCCGACTACCACAGCGTCAATCACACCGCCGTCCAGACCTGTGGGTGGACCGACAACGCCCTCCAGGGTGAGGGCAAGTGTTACAAATACGCGTTGTAACTATCCCCAATCGGTATAACAAACGCGATTGAATAGGGGAGTATGGGGACGGACGATCCAGAGCACCGTGCAGAGATAGCCCGTGACCGAATCCTCGAAGCGGACATTTTCGAGGCAGACAAAGAGCCAATGGTCGAGTTCCTTGACGCGATTCATCCGGACGTGCCGACTGAGGTATTCGTGAACGGGAACGGGGACCGCGAACAGAAAAGCCACGGCACAGTAGCTGCATACGGCCAGGGATTGAAGCGATTCGGAGAGTTCGCAGAGCAACCACTAGTTGAGATGGACGTAACGGACGTGAACACGCTATTCCAGTCCTTAGAGTCCGGTGAGCACCCGGATGTGAAAGACAGTGGGTACCAGAAATCAACCCTCTCACAGTGGCAGTCTGCCGTGACGAAATTCTTTGAGTATCATTCAGAGCTAGGCGTTGATCCGGCGGAAGTGGTTGTGAGAGCACAGGAAAAAACGTCGGTTGACGACCGGGATATGTACACCCGCGAGGAAGTGGAACAGTTACGTGACGCGGTGAGCAACGCACGGGATCGGTGTATCCTCGAATTGCTGTTGAACACGGGCCAGCGAATCCGAGCCATTCAGACACTCCGAATCAAGGATGTCAAGCCGGATGAAGGGATTTACTACCTCAATACGGACGTGAACGGACTCAAAGGTGCCGAGAAGACCGGGCGAAAACGTCCGTTGCTTGGTGCACAGCGGGCGGTGTACGACTGGCTGCAGAACCACCCGACTGGCGACCGTGACGACTACCTGATTACCGTCTTGCCGAGTGCGAACCGTGGCACGCCCGGCGGAATGCTGTCACAAGACGCGATCCGAACCCGATTGAAGATTCTCGCGGATCGGGCGGACATTGAGAAGCCACCGAACCCCCACAACTTCCGCCACTATTTCGTCACGACGTGCAAGCGAGATTACGACATGGACGAATCCACAATCAAGTATCTCATTGGGCACGGGCCAGGCTCGAAGGTGATGGAAACTACCTATCAGCACTTGAGCGACGAAGACCACATCAAAGAGGCAGAGATAGCCACCGGCAGGCGCGAGGAAGAGGATACCTCACCGTTGACGCCACAAGTCTGTCCGACCTGTAAGGAACAGTTGAAACCGAACGCGAAAGCCTGTCCGTCGTGTGGAACGGTCTTCGCACCGGACGCGAAACAGGCACAAGAACAGATAGAAGACTCTGTGCAGGACGCGAAAGACGACGCCGACAGTCTGCAGGAGCACAAGGACTTGGACAGAGTAGAGCGACTAATCCGCGAGAACCCCGAGTTGGTTGACGTGCTCGAAAGCATGGTTGACGATTAGGCCAGTCGTGGCTACACCCACGCCAGACCCGGCTATTTCTCGGCAGTGGTGAAGGGGATTCATCGTCTTGGGCAAGAAATCGAATCTGAGGCAAATGCGCGCCTCTGAGAGGAATCGGGTGTTTCGACCTATTGGAACCTAGTCTATTGCCGACTTATTACACAAGTCGTGACTGAATCCACCACATCACCCTGATACTGGCCTATATCCACCCTGGCCATTCGGGTATTAGTGCTATCTTCTCTAAACAAACTACTATGCGAATCGAAGCAACGAACGGCACCGAACACAAGGTGTGGCTCACCGACAGTGAGTTAGAACAGCTCCGGCGACACGCTGGCAACCCACGGAACGATCTACTCATTCAGTTGGGTGGCTATGTCGGACTCCGGGCCTTCGAGATACCACAGATACAGCCCAAGCACATCAAGCGGACAGACGACGGCGAACACTACCGCCTCCGTGTGCCGGAAGGGAAGGATACGACAGGCAACGGTGGCAAGCCACGGGACGCTTACTTGTTAGAGTCAACCGAACGGGATCTACACCAATACCGACAGGCGAATGATCTACGCCCGAGTGACCCATTCATAGACCTGTCTGAGAGTGGCGTGAGAGCCGTCGTGAAACGTGTGGCAGAACGCACAGCGGAAGCGACCGGCGAAGAGGATTACCAGTATGTCTCAAGCCACGACCTACGCAGGCGGTATGCACAGCGGTTGCTGGTTGATGAGAGCATGAACCCGCGTGTTGTCATGGCAGTGGGTGGGTGGGACAGTTGGCAGGCGATTGAACCGTATCTTAACGCACCCTCTGAGCAAGTGATAAACGACGCCTTCGAGGGTGTGAGTTTCTGAAATCGCCCCTGGCCCTGTCGGTTTTTACTAGCGAATGACGAATATACGCATATGGCTGATGAACAAACCGTCTTATCTGACGGAACGCGGGTGAGTGACGCCTTCGGCGGTGCTGAAACGTATATCGAGAACCAGCAAGAAGAGCAAGACGACTCTGAGAAGCAAGACGAACGGGAAAACACCCAAGACAACGGCCCTGAAACCCCACAGGGAACGCCGCCAGATCCGGAGAATGGCCCCGATCCAAGCCCGGACTCTGCCGGGCTAGGGACGCCCGACTTTGTGGACCGGCTTACAGACAGTCCGCTTGATACAGTGCGTAATGCGATTGGTGAGGGGATTGATCGGGCGCGTGAACTAGCCGAAGAACAACGAGATCAACAACAGTCAGATTCAAGCGGGCGAACGCCACGCGACCCGTCCGAAGGAATCCCGAGCGGTAGTGAGACAATCCAAGACGGGCAACCAGAGGAATCCGCGAGCGAACCCACACAACCCGTTGATCAACAGCAACCAGAAGACGCGCTTCAAGGCGTCAACCTCAACGAACTGTCGCCAGAGCGGGCGCGTGAGTTGATCGGTGAAGGCGAAGGCTTTGGGAAACAGCAATACCAAGGTGCGAGCACGGACATCCCGCTTGATGAGCAGCGGCGTGCGACTGGCTCACCGGTGCGCCCGTCCGATCCAGCCTTTGACGCACAGGCAAGCCTACAGCAGCTTGCCTACGCCGTGAATAACCCCACCATTGACCCGTCCGTTGAAGCCCAAGCCCGGCTTGCCCAACGGTCCCCGCTTGAGTTGCGAGCCTTGGGTCTTTCTGGCGGTGAAATCCGTAGCATTAGCCCGGCAATCGAGAACGCTGACGACCTCGCTAAACCAGACTTGTTTGACGAGACGTTTGGTGCAGAGACGGCCAGGGGGTACAGTGAACGCAAAGAAGAGCAGTTACGGCAGGCGAACCGTGGGGCACCCCGGCGACGGCAAGACGAACCCGAACAAGTCCAAGAGCAACTTGCAGAGATCCGGCAGGGGGCGGCAGAGCGGTTTGATGAAGAGTTCAGTACGGTGGATATCGGTACGGGGGCGGTGCAGTTGGAGCGTGACGACGGCGAAGTGACCCCAACACTTCGCCCTGGTATCCGGCGGCAAATCCAGAGTGAACGGTTACAGAGCCTTCAAGAAGAGACAGCCCAACAGATAGCCGATCAGACAGGGGCGGACCTTACTGCCGAAGATATCCAACTAGACTACCGTGGCGGCTTTGAGACAGAGGTAACAGAATCCGGGCAACGGCAAGCAATCGCGTCCCAACTGAGCGGGGAACTGCCGATTGACCTACAGTCGAGTGATGTGCGACTCACTGAGGGTGGCCGTGGGTACGGACTCACCGAAGGCGCGCAGGCAGACCTACAGCAGACACGGCGTGAGCAGATTGCGACAGAGTTGAACCCACAGATACCGAAGATCGACGTAGGAGCCGATGATGTGACGCTTGACGACGGACAGGCGCGACTCACAGACGACGTGCAGAACCAGATTGCACAGCGGCAGGACGCCGCGCTTGACCTTGCCGGTGGCTTTGCTGAGGCAAGCAGTCAACAGGTGGCAGACGCGCTTGAGACGATTGGGAGTAACATCGACGCCCTTGTTGGCGACGGGGACGCTACTCAGCCGGTTGATGAACAGACGGACGGCCAGCCACCGGCACCGGACCTTGGCGCAATCGGTGTTGATCCCGAAGGCAGTGTTGACGATCCAGCAGACATAGAGGCAGAGGGGGATGTGTTCGAGGGTGATATCTACCGCCCGGATCAATCCAGATTTACCCAATCGACCGTGCAGACGCCAGAAAGAGGGGCAACCGGGATCGGTGGCTTGGTGGGTGCCTTCGGGCCGAACGCGATTGCAGACGCGAGCGCGAGAACGACAGCACAAGTCAATCAGGCGATTCCGTATGTGGGTGAATCTGTCGGTGAAGGAATCAATATCGGCGTGGATATCCTCGGCGCACCGATTGATCTTGCACAGGGTGACGATCCCGACATTAGCGGTGAAGGGCAGTTAGGTGAGACAGCCGGGGAGTTGACGACTGGCTTGGGCCGTGGCGGTAGTATGCTACTCTTTGGCCTGCCAGCCGCCGGACGGACAGCCGTGAATGTCGGGACAGACGCCGCCGAGTTCACCTATGAGAATCCGACAGACGCGCCGGGTGCCGCCCTTGATGTTGGGCAGACAGTGGCACAGCAGCAAGCCGAGTATGCCCAAGAGAACCCGGCCAGATTCACGGGAGAGTTATTGACCGGGGCTGCCGCTGGATACGGTGTGAGTGCAGCAGCGACACGCGCCGGACTCTTGAGCGGGCGCGCCGGGGAGTTCCTTCGCCGGGTTGATCTTCCCACGCGGACAGCACGCCGCTTGCGTGCCGAGAGCCGTGGACTTCGAGGAGCCGATACATCGGACCTCTCCCGTGACTCCTACATTCGGCAGTTCCGCCAGGGTGACAGTGACGTTGATCCCACATCAACACCAATCCCTGGCAGTGACACACTCCGGCAGTTCACAACCGACAATCGCGGACAGTTACAGATTGGACGGCAGCGGAGTCAGACGCCAGATGTGGACGGTGACGATATGCCAGATATCGCCGGGACGCGCCCGGACGTTGACCGGCGTGATCCCGTGACTGGTAGTCCTGGCTCACGCGGTGGCCGAAGTGGACGCGGTGGCAGTGGTCGATCTACAAGCGGACGCACAGGCACACGCGGGACAGGCAGCCGAACCGGGCGAAGCCGTAGCGGTGACTTCGAGACGACGGCAGCGGATATCAGCACGCCCGGACTCTCGCCACTGTTCGGTGCTGAAATCGGTAGTGCAGTTACTCGGCTAGAGCAAGCCCAACAGCCAGCGGCGACGGAAGAGGCAACGACACCGCCCGGAACCCGCGAAGACACCACACCGTTTGATCCGGTGACAGAGACGACCGAACGGACGGCACAGGCACAGGAATCCACACTGGATATTGCCGCCGGGTTCCGTGACAGGGCCGACCAACTGCCGGATGTGTTCGAGGGGCTTGACGGGCGGACAGATATCCGTGCAGACGTAGGCACAACGCCGACGCTGGATATCGACACTAGCCAGCAGTTGCGGACCTTTGAGACGCCAACGACCACAACGACGACCACGACAGACACGCCGACAACGACCACAGACACACCCACAACTGGCGGGCCGGGTGACCCAACAGGTGGCGGTGGCACCGGACGCCCGCCGTTTGATCCACCGACTGGACGCCCGCGAACGCCGGGACTGCCGGATCTAGACCTCGGTGGCGACAGTGACGACGACGGCAGGGCGCGCTTTGAGCAGTTCGGGGAAGGCTATGAAGTCGAGTTCCTTGACCCACTCCAAGGCAACGGTGACAGTGATACCGACAGCCTGCCAGGATTCGGGAATCTGCTGTAAGGGAGTGGAATCGGACACTCTCACCCCTACACTTGAGACGGGGAGAACCACCACTTAGCGAATATCCGAAAAAGACACTCTGAAAGTACGGAAAACACAACGCACAAGGCTTGTACCACATCATGACGACGGAACTACCACGACACCTTGACCGCGAAACGATGGAACAGCTCGCCAGAGAGTGCGACACGATGTTTGAATTTACCCAAGAGGCTCGAATCGGACGGGGTGACGCCCGACACTTCCTGCACCAACTGGGGATCGACGCCGAGTTTGACAAACCAGCCGATACGCTGGTACAGGAAAATCTGTAGTACGCATAGGACGGTAGGCCCGTGTGTATGTGTGTGTCCCCATCCCTTCGAGCCACATAGTACGACCGTCCACCGACAGACGACAGACACCGCTTCGCACGTTCTTACCCTAACTGTAGTCCCCGATACCGTGTATGTATCAGCGACAGCGTTAGGAATCCAGAGCAGTCTTGCCTTTCGCGTGTTGTCCGTTATAGGGTTGCTTATCCGATTCACTCACAGCCGCCTAATCGCCGGACAGTAGCCGATTCACTGGCCGTAGATGTGACCCTGCCGCCAGTCCCACCCTGCACCCACTACAACTTGGGTACCATTCTGCTCTATACGTTATATTGATACATTGTATGCCGCTTGCTTGTGGTAGTGGTTCGTTCTGAATTTCTGTTCTGTGAAGTCTGTGCCGCCCGTATTACCCTGTCCTGGTAGAATGTCCTCTATCCATACATCGGGGAGTGGTGTCTGATACGTGATAGTCAAAAGTGCCGAAACAGACACTACCAAGAGTCGTTGATCGGATTGGTACCCGACACGTCCACTTCGGTAGCGACGTTTCCAGTCGGTTTGTCGTCTGCCTCGAAGGTGTAGCGAATGGTATCACGGAAGATTGGGAACTGTGCTTGCTCCCTGTTTTCGACGCCTACGTAGTCCCATACGTCGAATGGTTCCCCACATTCGGTGCAGTACCACTTTCCATCTGGTAGTTCGACAGTATCACCGTTGTCTGTCTCAAACCAGTCGTGTAGGTCGTCGTTGCCACACTCAGGACACTCTTTGACGTTTTCCTGAATCACCGTAAACCAGCGTAGCAGCAGCCGTAGCGCCTTTGGGAACCCGCCGGTCACTTCGGCACCGTTCAACCGTTCGGCCAGTTGGTACACCCTGTCTCTCTCTTCACGACTGATTCGCGGGCGAAAGGTGCGATCTCGACTCATTGGTATCCACTCCAGATTGAATACGCCACAACGCCGAGAATAGCCAGCACAGGCATTAGGACGCCTAAAATCAGATACCACCCTTCGACGGTACCAGTCCGGTCTATGCCCGATAACTCCCCCAACACACTGTTCGCAATCCAGCCGGTGACGGCAACGATCCCGCCGAAGGTGAGCAACGCTAGGGCTAGGTCCGCGCGCCCGGTGCCGCCGTGGGTTCCACTCATTGTCTCAATCCTCCCGCCACCCGCCAAGCGGGTTTCTGCCGGTGTAGGCTTCCGCGAGTTCCCGCGCTACGTCAGCCCGTGATAGGTCGTCTGTATCAACCCCAAGCGACTCTGCCACCGCTTGCTCTGCCTCTTGCCACACCTGTTGATCGGTTTCACGCCGGAGTTGGACATTCAACAGTCCGGTGCGTTGTCTCTGGCTCATGCTTCGATCTCCCTGAATGGTTTCTCTTCCCCGAGATATTCAGCACAGATTTTAGCGAGCACTTCTCCTTCGCGGGCGCTTCTCCCCATGTCTTGCCTAACTTTCGCTTCCGCACGTTCCCACAAGTCACGTTCCGTATCCGAGTATAGGGCAATACCCTTCTCCGGTCGGTGTTGACTCATTACAATTGGTAGAAGGGACTAAAATCAGTTATAATAGGACGGCCAGGGTCAGTCCTCTTCCGGCAAGGCGTCAGTCACTGATTCAGTCCGTTGTATCTGCACGTCGAATGCTCCAATATCCCGATCCATCTCAAGGGCTGTTTTGAAAGCTGCTTCATCAAGCGCCCGTTGGATCAAATTCTCAAAGGTGCCAATCCCGTAACTAGTGGCGTACAAAATCAGCAAGTCCACAATGCCTTCGTGCATTAATCCACCAATGTGCTCGTCGCCTTCGGAGAGATTAACGTCCGATAGGTCTTTTAGAAGATCCTGGTCTTTCTCAGACAACCAGTCCGCTACCCCCTCAAATTGATAGTATGATGAGAGCGGTTTCGTAGCAAGTAGGCGGTCTTTTTCAGACAGATTCCAAATGAGTTGAAAATCCATCAGCGCGCTTTGGATGTTTTTCCTGATTTGAAACCTCAACTGTCGTTCCCTATCGTCATCAAACTCTTTTCCAAATAGGTACTCTCTCTGCGATTTTGTGAGGAAGCTCCGGCCCGGCACTTGGGGGATCTCGCTATCGTCAACCATTGCGTTATGAATATAGGAACGCCCCATTATATACTTTACCCTAGCCATAATATGTCTGAGATAGAACGACGCCGTGGCTGTTCGACGGTAGAAAGTTGGACGGAAAACAGCCCGCCCACGTCCTACACACGTGGATCAACGGGCTGTTTTGGCATAAATGCGCCGTTTAGCAGAGTAGGCCGGTCGCGGCGACGTTCGCACCCTGGTATCCAATCATGGCGACGAACGAACACCGCTCCCGGCCTAGCGGGAGTACGAACGCGGAGGACAGTAAAGACACCGAAGAAGCGAGCAACTGGCCCAAGCGTGGCGTGGCCCACTGGCTGTTTCGAGCACCGCCAGAGGCTAGTTTCGCGGAGGTTATCGAAGCCTACCATACGCACGACAGTCCGGCGGACGTGTGGGGTGAGCGGTGATGGCTGCCTCTCAATTTACAGACGACGGTTTTCGTCCGGGCAACGACGGCCAGAGTCCACCAAACCACGACACTATCACTCACGGCAGCGCTAGGTTCCTTCTCTGGATTGGGCAACGCCGGGAACGCGAGGAGGGGTTTAATCCTGACCTTGACGACCTACCGGAACTGTTCGAGGAATGGCAGGGCAAGCCGGGCGAACAGACGACGCTTATGGGGTGGCAAAATGATGAATGAGCGGGCGGACTTCTCTTGTCCGTCGTGCAACAGTAGCGACGTGTTCCGTGACAGTGGGAGTATCTTTGAGTGTCGGAATTGTGGCGAACGAATCCACGAGGCAGTGGGAGAGAACGCGGACGCGCTTGAGCGACTGTCTGACCGACACGACGACGCCGGGGCAATCGCCCGAACACTGCTTGAAACTGGGGGCGTGAGCGAATGATCCGGGACCGCCAGCTACGCCGCGAGTCGAGTCCGTCCACAGGGTGGCGAGAAGTCCGGCATATCATGGAAGTCACACAAGGTGGTCGCCATGAGTGACGTTGCCATAGGTGGTCAGGGGGTCGCCTGTCAATGCGCGCTCGCGCGAGGACAGGGGGAGGGTACCCCCAATTTACCCACCCCCCCTATGGTCGAAAACCCCCTGACCACCCTGACCACCCTGACCACTGGTCTGCGGCAAAACACAGTCTGTCTAAATCGACTGACAGTCTTGGCTACGTGCGTGCACCAAAGGAGGCGGTCGGCATGACCGAAGCGAGCTATGAAGAGTCATTCGCTGGCGGTGCCGTAACAATCCGCCTCGAAGTGGTGGCAACGAACACGTTTGATATCACCGTCCGGCACGACGGCACCGATCTTGACATACGGCGCTATCAGCGAGTCTTTGATTCGGGCCAGTATCCACGCCAACAGCGGGCGACTGTGGCGAACTGGATTCGGGACGAATTGTCAAAGGAGGCAGAGACGCTAAACCCGGACGCTATCCGCGAAGATGTGCACGACTGGCTGCAGGAACTCAAGAAGCAACTTGACGACGTGCACTTGGTCGGTCCGGACGCGAAAGAGATTATCGAGGGGACGCATACGCCGGTTGAAATCCGCCCGGCACCGGACGAAAACACAACGCTGCACGTCACGCTGGATTTTCGTGGTCAGACGGGCGATCTACAGTTTGACGTGGGTGTGTTGGTCAATGACGCCGCTGGCGAGTTGATGAACAAGATTGCCCACAATTTCTACGGCGAACGGGCGGAAGTCACAAGCGACGACTGGGAAGCGATAGCCGATTACTGGGCCGACCACAAAGAAGTCACTGCGGAAGTCGAACAGTCGGGGCAAGACGTGATTGCCGAGCGGTTCTTGGACTTCTTGGCTGATTCAATCCAGCCAACGCCGAACAGAGACGACATTGAGAACTCCCCACGAACAGCGTGGGTTGACAGCGACGGCGAAGGGGCAACCGGCACCCGCCTGGATATAGAGCCTGGTATGCCTGTCGTGTGGGTCACAGACGATTTCTTCCTCGATCAAATGGAAGCGGTGAGTCTGACGCTGGCAGACAAGTCAGAGTTGGTCAAGAAACTCAAGTCGTCGGGTGTGCTGCACGGTCAGATTCGGCCACGGTCATGGACAGACAACGGACGCCTTCGCGTGTGGGCTTTCAAGCCTGCAGCGGTGGGGATTGATCCGGACGATAGCCACCCTGGAAGTGAAGCAGCCACGTCAGAGGTGAAACCATGACTGAAGTGCTGAAGATTGACGGCTCACCCGGTGCAGGGAAGACGACGACTCTCAAGCGGAAACTCCGGGAAGAGAAGCGAAAGGGTGTCGGTCCAACAGGGTTCTGGTGGCTGAATTTCACGACATCCGGCAGAGCGGACGTGAAGCCAGAGTTAGTTGATGTGTTTCCGGAAGACGACGATGTGAAAAAGCGCGCGAAGACGGTGCACGGACTGGCGTTGTCGCTCTGCCTTCGCCACGACGTGATAGATGGCGATATTGACGATGTGGTGATTCAACAGGGTGGGTTCAAGGACGATGAAACCGATCCGTTCCAAGAGTTTTGCGACCGGCACGCTATGGGGTACGATCCGGACACCGCGAATCCTCGAAAGTTGCTTTCCGGTGAGAAACAGACCGAACAGACCGGAAACAAACTGTTCGCTATCAATGACTACCTGCGGCAGACATTCAAGCCGCCAGAACAGTGGCGGACAGCTCCGGTTGATATCCGAATCCCGGGCGACCGTGTTGAAACACTGCTGGAAGAGTGGGACAGTTTCAAGCGAACCGCCTTCGATGATCGGCTATTCGAGCACGGTGACTATCTGCAGGAAGCGATAGAGCGGAACTTAGTGCCGAATGTGGATGTGCTGTTGATCGACGAGTTCCAAGACTTGGCTCCGATTGAGTACAAACTGTTCAAGCAGTGGCGTGGTTCGGGCCAGATGAAGCGAATCTACATTAGCGGTGATCCGAACCAGTCTATCTATTCGTTTCGTGGCGGGACACCGCTGTACTTTGAAGAGACGGACGTAGCAGAGACAGAGACGTTGAAAGAGTCCTATCGGTGTCCGGAAGAGGTAGCACAGATAGCCCGGCAGATATTGGACAGCCACCCACAGACGGACGGCAGAGGCTTCAGTGGCAAAGACGACGGTGGCACGGTTGAATGGCTGGATGTACGGGATCGGTTCGGCCTTCGAGACGCCGTGATAGAGACAGCAAGCCAGTACGACCGGACGCCTTCAGTCATGTTGCTCACCCGGACGAACTACCACCTTCGCCGGGTGATGAATGTGCTGCAGGGGACTGGCGTACCGTTTGAAACTCTCGGCAAGCGTCAGGGGCTATGGGACGATGAAATGGGCCAATATCTCGCCTTCCTCGAATCTTGGCGAAACGACCGCCAGCAGTTTGCGAAGTCAAACGTCCGGCAAGTGCTCAAGGCCCTACCGGACGGCCAGGAACGAACGAAACAGTTGGGCAACGGTATGGGTGGGTTGATCGGTGCTGAAGCGGTCAGACCGGCCTTTGAGGACTTGACGCCACTGGAAACAGCACAACGGCTTGATATCCCACAGTGGAAGCTCACGGCCTTGGTGAATGCCCTCGAAGCGCCCGCGAGTCTGACGCCAGAGGAAGTCCGTGTTGGGACATTCCACACGGCGAAAGGGCTTGAGGCACCGGCAGTCTACCTATTCGCCAGTACGAGCACGCGAAGTGTGCAGCGGTATCACCGGAACGACGACCACGCGGCAGAGGAACACCGGACCTACTACGTCGGGGCAACGCGAGCCAGCGAAGAACTGCACATCATTGAGACATTCTTTGACGGGCCGATTGCCCCACCGATTGAATACATCAAACGTCGGGTGATAGCATGACTCTGAAAATAGTCGAGGGTGCCTATCCGTTCGTTCTCACCGGCTTTGAGTCGTGGGTGACGTGGGAGTACATTGATGGACGGAAGCAACCCTTCAGCCCGTGGTCTGACGCCGAGAATGAGTACAGTTGGTCCGATCCGGAGAACTTCACCGACTATGAGACGGCAAAGAAGTGGGGAGATATGCACCCGGAACTGGAAGGCGTTGGCTTTGTCGTGCAGCGACAGGGTGACGCCTATCAAGAGCCAGCCGATCCGGTTTTCTTGGTGGATCTAGACGACGTGGTTGATACAGAGACGGGTGAAGTCCACCCATTCGCGCTAATGCTGGTTGACCGGATGGACAGCTACGCCGATCTCTCTGTGTCCGGTAGTGGTATCCACATCTATGGCGTTGGGGAACTGCCGGACGGCGTGAAGACGATTCAAGACGACCTGCCAGCACATCCAGACTTCCCGAACGCCGAGATAGAAGTGTACGACGGCAAGCGATTTACGGCAGTCACCGGCACATGGCTGAATCGTAGCAATCGGGAAGTCACAGAGTGCGACTACTGGATTCGCCGTCTTTCACGCCGGTTTACCACGACAACACCCACGAACAACACACCCATAGAGACGCCGGATATTGACAACAGCGAATTTGACGATGTTGAGACGACAGACGATATTGACGAACTCTCGAAGGCAATCCAGAGTGTGGGTGAATCGGATCTTAGGCTGAAATCGACTGAAACGCGCGAGCGGGACAGCGGCGTTATTGACTATGATCCGGCGTATCGGAAGAGCGAATCAGGGACCGGACTAGCGTGGCTACCGGATAATGAAATCTGGATGGATCGGGACGGCGAGCACTACATGGACGCTCTGGCGCTTGTGGCAGTTGAAGAGCGGATAATTACCAGTCCGTCAGACTACCCCAGTGGAGAAGACTACTGGAAAGCGGTGCAGCGCCTTCGAGAACGCGGCGCGAGTATCCCACGGTATGAAGAAAAGCCTGCAGACCTGCACGGTCTGTATGCTAAGGCAGAGAGCGACGACGAAGAACGCGAGCAATTCCTGAAGGCGCTGCAGGTATAGCCACGCGGCAGTCTGCTTTCTCCGGACGAATCTCGAAGGAATTATACACCCCGACTGTGCATTTGCCGGTGCCACCCTCGCGTGGCTATCCCCCACGAACCGATCCTTTCCCCCGTTCCCCTACCAGATTGCTTTTGCGTATCCACGTTGTTGACTGGCCTATGAGCGATTCGGACGGGCCGAAACAGGTTGACGATCCAGAGTACCACAGCGTCAACCATACTGCGGTGCAGACGTGTGGGTGGACGGATAATGCACTTGTATCGAATGATCGTTGCTATAAATACGCGTTTTACGGCATCGAGAGCCACCGCTGCATGCAGATGACGCCGGTTGTCAAGTGCAACGAGCGCTGCGTGTTCTGCTGGCGCGATCACGCCGGCCACGCATACGAACTCGGTGACGTCGAGTGGGACGATCCCGCGGCGGTCGCCGACGCCACGATCGAACTCCAGCGGAAGCTCCTGTCGGGCTACGGCGGCCACGACGACGTCCCGCGGGAAGTCTTCGAGCAGGCGATGGAGCCGCGTCACGTCGCCATATCGCTCGATGGCGAACCCACCCTCTACCCGCACCTGCCGGAACTCATCGAGGAGTTTCACGACCGGGATATCACGACGTTCCTGGTCTCGAACGGCACGAAACCGGAGATGCTCGAACGGTGTGACCCCACCCAACTGTACGTCTCTGTCGATGCGCCCGACCGCAAGACCTTCGAGGAGACTGTCAAGCCCGCCGAGGACGATCTCTGGGAGCGGCTGATCGAGACGCTGGACGTGCTCGCCGGGAAAGACGACACCCGGACGGTGATCCGGACGACCCTCGTGGGCGGCGAGAACGACTCCCGTCCCGCGTGGTACGCCGCGATGGTCGACCGCGCCGACGCCGACTTTCTCGAACTGAAAGCCTACATGCACGTCGGCCATTCCCGGAGTCGTCTCGATCGCTCGTCGATGCTCGATCACGACGATGTCGTCGCGTTCGCACGCGAGGTCCGCGGGTTCCTGCCCGAACACGACCACCTCGTGGACGTGCCTGACTCCCGGGTTGCCATGCTCGCGACCGACTCGGACACCTGGGTCCCGAAACTGCAGAAGGACAGCGACTTCTGGGCGGGCGATCCGCTCGCCGAATCCTCACAGTGACGCTCGCCTCTCGGGGATCCAGTGTCCACCCGATGATCCGGTGCTCGCCCGGCGTATCTTCACGGTTCTCCATTCCAATTTTGGGACGCGTACAATAGTCGGTATGCTTATCAGCCAGGATATCCCAGTTTCGGGTATGGAACTGTCGGGACGGGTGATCGGGTACGACGAACTCCGGACGCTGAAAGTGCTGGCTCTGGCCGGCGCACTCGACGGCGAGGCGAAAGTCTCCTGTGCGGGCCTGTCCGGCAAGCTCGACGTGTCGAATCAGACGGCTTCACGACGTCTCCAGAGCCTCGAAGACGCCGGCATGCTCGAGCGCGAGATCGTCAGCGACGGACAGTGGGTGTCGGTGACTCGCGAGGGCGAGGCCCTCCTCCAGCGGGAGTACGCTCACTACCAGCGGATCTTCGAGTCACAGGTCGGTGTGACGCTGACGGGGCGGCTGACCAGCGGGATGCACGAGGGCGGCCACTACATCACGCTGCCGGGATACATGCGCCAGTTCGAACAGAAGCTCGGTTACGAGCCGTACGCGGGGACACTGAACGTCGACCTCGACGTCGAGAGCGTTCGCGCACGGGCGCGGATGGATGCACTCGATCCGATCGAGATCGAGGGCTGGGAAGACGACGAACGCACCTACGGACCGGCCTACTGCTACCCGGCGACCATCGAGTTCGAGGCGGGAACGTACGACGGTGCCCACGTCATCGCGCCCGAGCGAACGCATCACGGCGACGACCAGCTCGAACTGATCGCACCGGAGAAACTGCGCGACCGGTTCGACGCCGACGACGGCGACCACCTCACGATCCATGTCCACGAGTAACGATACCACCGGCGGAGCGACCAGTATCGACCAGGCGATCGCAGCGTTCCGCGAGGGCGAACCGGTACTCGTCCACGACGCTGCCGACAGGGAAGGTGAGACCGACATGGTCTATCCCGCCGGTGCGGTTGATTCCGATGCCGTCGCTCGGATGCGAAACGACGCCGGCGGGCTGATCTGCGTCGCCCTCTCGGATGGGGTCGCCGAGGCGTTCGACCTGCCGTTCTCGCAGGACCTCATCGACCACCCGACCGCCGCGGATCACGAGCTGGGCTACGACGAGCGGTCGTCGTTCTCGCTGACGGTCAACCACCGGGACACCTACACCGGGATCACCGACGAGGACCGCGCGCTGACGATCACCGAACTGGCCGAGGCCGCCGCCGACCCCGGACGCTTCGACTTCGCCGAGAACTTCCGATCGCCGGGGCACGTCCACCTGCTGCGGGCCGCGCCCGAACTGCTCGATGACCGCAAGGGCCACACCGAACTCGGACTCGCACTCGCCGAGGCCGCCGATCTCCCGCCGGCGGTCGTCGTCTGCGAGATGCTCGACGACGAGACCGGCCGCGCTCTCTCGCCAGCGGACGCCCGGGCCTACGCCACCGGGCACGACCTCGTCTACGTCGAAGGTCGTGATCTGATCGAACGGCTTGGATAACGCCGCGTCACTGCGGCTACAGCGCGGAAGCCATCTAGTATCACTCCGGCGAGACCGCCGTCTCACACTCCGAACACTCGGCGAGAATGCGCGGCCAGCCCTCCCGCGGGACGTACCGAATCAGCAGGTTCTCCCGCGGAACTGTCGCCTGACAGTCCGGACACTCTCCGAGCGGGAGGTCGTTATTCCCGCGGTCACCGGTCCTATCCATGCCACGCAGTAGTTTCTTCGTGTGTATTGTTATCGACTTCTTACCGACGTCGAGACCGATGGGACGATCCGCTTGTCGTCGGTCGGAATGATGTAAAATATGTTCTTTCTGAACAGTCTCCGGGAACAGTCGGCCGGCAGTCTCTTTCCGCCGGCGCTCGTGGGTCGGGCATGTCCGTCGAGACGATTGTCGTCACTGGCGGCAGCGGCACGATCGGCCGGGCCGCGCTGGCGGCACTGAACGAGCACGGCTACCACACGGTCAACTGCAACCGCGGGGAGCCCGAGGGCAGCCCCGAGGCCGACTACCGACGGGTGAACCTCACTGATTTCGACGCGGTCTCGGCGGCGCTTTCGACGGTCGACCCCGACGCGGTCGTTCACCTCGGGATGATCCCGACGCCCGACCACGAGCCGGGACACGCCGTCTTCGAGAGCAACGCGATGAGCACCTACCACGTCCTCGATACGGCCCAGGAACTGGGCGTCGAGACGGTCGTGCTGGCGTCGAGTCTGAGCGCGATGGGCGCGGGCTTCGAACCCGACCTGATCTCGCCTCCGTATCTGCCGATCGACGAATCAGTCCCGCTCGAACCGTCCAATGCCTACGGAATGGGCAAGCAGGCCCTGGAACTGGTCGCCGACGGGTTCGGCCGACGCGACGGCTCGCCGAGGACGATCACCTCGCTGCGCTTCCCGTGGGTGACTGACCGCGAGACGCAACGAGAGACCTTCCTCGAGGCCGACCGTCGCCTGCCGGGGATCGAGGCGGCGGGTCGGATGCACGCCGATCACAACACTCTCTTTTCGTATCTCGACATCGACGACGCCGTCCGCGCGATCCGGCTGGCCGTCGAGGCCGACTTCACGGGCCACGAATCGGTCTTCCTGTCGGCCCCTGACACGAGTTGCGAGACGCCGACCGCCGAAGTCGTCGCCGAGCGCTATCCAGATGTCGACCTGCGGGCGGAGTTTGCGGGCCACGAGTCGCTGATCGAGACGGACAAGGCGGCCGAATTGCTGGACTGGGTGCCCCGCCACTCCTGGCGCGACCTGTAGGCCGTGACGCCCGATGTACTTCGGAGAGTTCCTCTCGGACGGAGACCGTGAACGTTCTTAACGGTCCCCCTCTTTGGGGGACGTATGCACGCCGATAGCACGACGGATGGAGGGTCGACCGATGAGTGACCGACCGGAGATGTTCGAGGGGGTCGAGGAGATCTGGCTCGACGGCGAGTTCGTGGACTTCGAGGACGCGCAGATCCACGTCCTGACCCACGCGCTGCACTACGGGACGGGCGTCTTCGAGGGCGTCCGCTGTTACGACACCGATCAGGGGCCGGCGATCTTCCGCTGGGAGGAACACCTCGATCGCCTGTACAACTCTGCGAAGGTCTACGACATCGACATCCCCTACACGAAAGCCGAACTCGACGAGGCCACGCGCGAACTCATCGACCGTGAGGATCTGCAGTCGGGTTACATCCGGCCGATCGCCTTCTACGGGTACGGACCGCTGGGACTGAACCCCCAGGCGTCGCCCGTGCAGGTCGCGCTCGCCGTCTGGCCATGGGGCGCGTACCTGGGCGAGGAGGCCCTCGAAGAGGGCGTCGACGTGGCGGTCTCCTCGTGGCGGAAGTACTCCTCGAGTCAGATCCCGACCAACGCCAAGACCACGGGAACGTACGTCAACAGCGTGCTGGCCAGCCTCGAGGCCAAGGGCAACGGTTACGAGGAGGCGATCGTCCTCAACAAGGAGGGCAACGTCGCCGAGGGCCCCGGCGAGAACCTCTTTCTGGTCCGGGACGGCGAGATCTACACGACGGGTCTCGCCGAGTCGATCCTCGACGGGATCACTCGCCGGACCGTGATCGAACTCGCGGAGGAGCTTGGCTATACCGTCCACGACGACGCGACGATCTCTCGGGGCGAGCTGTACACCGCCGACGAACTGTTCTTCTCCGGGACGGCGGCGGAGATCACGCCGATCCGGACGGTCGACGACAACGAGATCGGTGCCGGGACGAAAGGCCCGGTCACCGACGAGATCCAGACGCGCTTCTTCGAGGTCGTCGAGGACGGGCAGCCTGAAGGCTGGTTCACGTTCGTCTGACGAATCGCTGATCAACTGCCACACGCTCGTCTCGACTGATTGACTGGCTGGCACGCTGTGAGTGCCGGATTGCTCACCGCCTACTCCGATTGCTTGTCGTTCACTCTCTCGACGGGGATGTCCAGCGAGACTTCGTTGTCGCTGGACTCGCCGAACCCGGCACTGAGAACCCGCGTCAGCGCGTCTTCGACGCTCTCGTCGAGTTCCTCGTACTCGTCGGGTTCGACCTCGATGACGAATCCGGTCGTGATGTTCGGTGCGGTCGGCAGAAAGAGAAGCTCGCGCCCGTCGGACGCGAGCTGGCCCGTCTTGAACGCAGTCATCCGCATCCCGTTCCAGGTTTCGACCTTGACCGGAGCTTGTAATTCGTCTGTTCCTCCCACGGCCGTTTCGACGGCCATCTTCGAGGCGTTGTAGATGACGCGCAGCCCCGGCAGATGGTTCATCAGGTCGTCCAGTCCGGCTTCGAGAAGCGATCCGACGGCCGTCCGCATGAGGTAACCGATCGCGAACACCAGCAGTATGAACACGACGATCGTCAGCAGAACCTGCAGTGGTTCCGACTCGACCACCCCCTGGAGCGGGACCTGCTTGATCCGGTTGTATAGCCAGGTGAGTACGAATATCGTCACCAGCAACGGAAAGAGGACGATCAGGCCGCTGGCGAAATCGCGTTTCCACGTTGCCGACATTGTGCTAACCCATGGGCGTGTGCGTAATGATACTGTCGCCTGTCGTTCGCGCTCCACGGTCGATCGACGTCGATCCAGACGTGAGGCGCGCCTTGGGAACTGACTGCTCTGCGCCGGCACTACGCATATCCGGCTGGCGGGTGATGTACTGGCATGTTCGGCGTACCGATCGCGGCTATCACTGTCGAATCGATCCTCGAATCGTTTCGAGCCGACCTGGCTGGCGCGATCCCGCGAGTAATTTCGGGACTGCTCTTTCTCGTGATCGCTTACCTCGGTATCAAGATCGCGACGGCCGTCCTGCGGTCGGTGATCGGCCAGGTCTACGGCGGACAGGCGCTGATCGCCGATCTGTTCGTGCTGATCGTCGTGGTGTTCCTGTGGTTCGGGGCCGGACTGACGTTTTTGAGTATCCTCGGGCTTGGCGCGATTGCCGCCAGCCTCGGTACCGCGGCCGGGTTCATCGCGCTGGGCGTCTCGTATGCGCTGTCGAACATGATCGCCGACACGGTCGCTGGCGTGTACCTGCTGCGGGATCCAGACTTCAACCCCGGCGACACGGTTACGACTGAATCCGTGACCGGGACAGTCGAATCTATCGGGCTACGCAAGAGTCGGCTCCGACTGGACAGCGGCGAACTGGTCGTGCTCGCGAACCGCAACGTCGAGTCGCGGTGGACCTGGCAGTCCTCGCCGGAGTGAGACTGCTGGCGGCGAGAACAGTAGGTTTATCAGGCGCACGGAGCCAAGTTCCAGCAAGATTACTTTCGAGATGACATCGAACAATCAACCGGAGGTGAACATCGGACTCGTCGGCCACGTCGACCACGGGAAGACGACCCTGGTCGAGGCCCTCTCAGGAGAGTGGACGGACCAGCACTCCGAGGAGATGAAACGCGGTATCTCTATCCGTCTGGGCTACGCCGACGCGACGTTCCGGCAGTGCCCCGAGTGCGACGATCAGTCGGCATACACGGTCGAAAAGGAGTGTGACGAACACGGCGTCGAGACCGAGCACTTGCGGACGGTCTCCTTTGTCGACGCCCCGGGACACGAGACGCTGATGGCGACGATGCTGTCGGGTGCGGCGATCATGGACGGCGCGGTCCTGGTCATCTCGGCAACCGAGGACGTTCCCCAGGCCCAGACCGAAGAGCACCTGATGGCGCTCGACATCATCGGGATCGAGAACATCGTCATCGCCCAGAACAAGATCGACCTCGTCGACGCCGAGCGTGCCCGCGAGAACTACGAACAGATCCAGGAGTTCGTCGAGGGCACGGTCGCGGAGGGTGCGCCGATCGTCCCGATCAGCGCTCAGGCCGGCGCGAACGTCGACCTGCTGATCGAGACCGTCGAGGAACACATCCCGACGCCGGAACGTGATCCCGACGCCGATCCCGAGATGCTGGTCGCCCGGAGTTTCGACATCAATCGGCCGGGGACGACCTGGGAATCGCTTCTTGGCGGCGTGCTCGGCGGCAGTCTTGCCCAGGGACGGCTCGAACCGGGCGACGAGATCGAACTCCGGCCCGGCCGTGAGGTCGAGGAAGGCGGCCAGAGCGAGTGGGAACCGGTCACGGCGACGATCCGTTCGTTGCAGGCCGGCGGCCAGAGCGTCGAAGAAGCGACGCCAGGCGGCTTGCTGGGTGTCGGGACCGGCCTCGACCCGTCGTTGACGAAGGGCGACGGACTCGCCGGACAGATCGCCGGTCCACCCGGAACGCTACCGCCGGTCCACCAGCAGTTCACGATGGACGTTCAGCTGCTCGATCGGATCGTCGGCGACGAGGCCGACGAGGTCGAACCCATCTCGACCAACGAGCCACTCATGTTGACCGTCGGAACCGCTACGACTGTCGGCACGGTCACCAGTGCTCGCGACGAGGAAGCCGAAGTCGCGCTCAAGCGCCCGGTGTGTGCTCGCGAGGGCGCCAAGATCGCGATCAACCGACGCGTCGGCACTCGCTGGCGGCTGATCGGCATCGGAACCCTGCGGGAATGACAGTCGTCCTCGACACCAACGCGCTGATGATGCCCGTCGAATGTGATGTCCGCGTGTTCGAGGAACTGCAGCGGCTGCTCGGATCCGTCGATCCGATCGTCCCCGCGCAGGTGCTCGCGGAGCTTGAGTCGCTGTCCGGCGGCGCGAGCGAGGAGGCGACGGCCGCAAGCGTCGGCCTCGACCTGGCCGATCGCTGCCGGATGGTCGAGGCAGCGCCGGACTACGCCGACGACGCCGTGCTGGCGGTCGCACAGCGCGAGGGTGTCGAGTACGCCCTGACGAACGACAGACCGTTGCAGGAACGTCTGCTCGCTGCTGGCGTTCCGGTAATTAGTTTACGCGGCGAGCACAAACTCGCTATCACTCACCCATAACATATGTACAAACGTGCACGACTCCGCGACACGGTCGAGGTTCCCCCCGAACACCTCGCAGACGTGTCTCCAGAACTGATCAAGAAACTATTGCAAGACAAACTCGAAGGTCGCATGGACGAAGACGTCGGCTCGGTCGTCTCGGTGATCGAGGTCCACGACATCGGCGAAGGGTCGGTACTGCCCAACCAGCCCGGCGTCTACTACGAGGCCGAGTTCGACGCGCTGACCTTCGATCCCCAGATGCAGGAGATCGTCGACGGCGAGGTCGTCGAGGTCGTCAACTTCGGCGCGTTCGTCGGGATCGGTCCCGTCGACGGACTCTTGCACGTCAGCCAGATCTCCGACGAGTACCTTGCCTACGACGAGGAAGGGCAGATGCTGGCCTCTCGCGACTCCAACCGGACGCTCGGTGTCGGCGACGCCGTCCGCGCCCGGATCGTCACCAAGTCCATCGACGAGCGCAACCCTCGCGACAGCAAGATCGGGCTCACCGCAAAGCAGGTCGGACTGGGCAAGCACGGCTGGCTCGAAGAGGAACGGAAGGCACGCGAGGCCCAGGCGGGTGAGAACTGATGGCGACTCGGCTGGTCTGTCGAGAGTGTCATCGCGTTCAGGACTCGGATATTTCCGAGGAAGACGCCTGCCAGGCCTGCGGATCGACCTCGCTGACGGAAGACTGGGCCGGCTACGTCGTCATCGCACATCCCGAGGAATCCGAAATCGCCGGCGAGATGCAGATCACCGAGCCCGGCAGGTACGCACTGAAGGTTCGTTAACGTGCCCGGGGACGTCGTGCTCGAACTCCCGGTGGACCTTCGGAGCGAACTGAAAACGCCGCTGGGACCGGTCTATACCGACGCTGAACGTCTGTTAGCCGATGCGACGACCCCGATCGTCGCGGTCGGCGATATCGTCACGTATCACCTCCTCGAGGCCGGCCACACGCCAGCCGTTGCGCTCGTCGACGAGCGGACCGAACGCGAAACCGTCGAACAGGACGTCAAAGCGGCAGTCGTCGGCGATAACGGCCCGACTGCGTTCGACAGTCGGCATACTGCGACCAATCCCGCAGGGACGCTGACCGCGGATCTCCTGTCGACGCTCCGGCGGGCGATCGATGCCGACGAATCGACGCTCGTGGTCGTCGACGGTGAGGAGGATCTGGCGACGCTGCCGGCGATCCTGGCCGTCCCCGACGGCGCGAGCGTCGTCTACGGCCAGCCCGGCGAAGGGATGGTGCTCGTCACCGCCGGTCCGGAGACCCGAGATCACGCCCGATCGCTGCTGGAACGGATGCACGGCGAGTACGGTCGTGCCCGCGACGCGCTCGCTCTTCGGTGACTCGGCGACCGATTCATCACCGCAGAACCGAAATGTACCTGACCAGCGACCGGTGAACCCGTCGCTCGAACGTCGCCTCGACCGTCCAGCCGACGCGCTCGGCGGCCCCAGCCCAGGAGCGATCGCCGACAACGACACCACGAGTGGCGACCCGGCGTGCCTCGGCCAGCGCGTCGGCGACGAGGTCGTCGAGGTCGCCCTCGATCTTCGACTGACGACCGTACGGCGCGTCGAAGACCACGCCGTCGATGCTGTCGTCGGCCAGCGGGACGCGCCCCGCGTCTCCCCGGTAAAGGTGCCACGGACCCGCGAGCAGCGCGCGGAGGTTCTCTCGGGTTCCGCGGACCATCTTCGCCTGGACGTCGCCGCCGATCGGCGTCGCATCGACCCGACCCGCCTCCAGCAGGAGCCCGCCGGTCCCGCACATCGGGTCGAGGATCGTCGTGTCCGGGCCCGCGCCGACGAGGTTGACGATCGCGCGCGCCAGCGCCGGCTCCATGCTCCCGGGCTGGAAGAACGGCCGATCTGTCGGCTGGCGGTCGGCGAAATCGCGGTCGGTCTCGGCGACGAGCCAGCCCAGCGCGCAGACGCCGTCGTCCGGGTCGATTACGTCCTGCCCGCCAGTCGGCGACGCGCCGCCGGATTCGACCGCACTCGCCCCGTCGCGTCCGGCGAACAGCGCTTGCAAGACGTGATCGGGATCGTCCAGGTCGACCGTGAAGCCGCGCTCGACCAGCACGTCGCCGAGTGCACGCTCGGCGGCCTGCGTGTCGATCCCGGTCGTCGAGCGGACGTCTCGCGCGCGCACTGCGACTGTCCCCGTCCTGTCGATACCCGCCGCGGTGAGCAGCGCGACCGCACTCTCGATAGTGACGCCGGTCAGGCCGATCAACTCGGCCGCCCGATGGGTGAACGCGAGCGTTTCGAAGCCCGCCTCGAGCCCGCGCGCCGTCGCCAGTCCCGCGGCGATCGGCGTCACGTCACTCGCAGCTGTGGCTGCCTCGGCGACGGCGAACCCGTCGTCCTGTCCGGCGAGTTCGAGGACGTACACATCGGGACAACTGCCCGAGACGAGTATAAACGACCCGATCGCGGCCGCGTCTCGTCCGTGAGGATCGACTACCCTCGCTTATAAACATTAAATACCAACCTTTATAAGCCTTAAATACGACTGTTAGCCCGAGACATGGTTGACCCCAAGGAAACCATCAACATCGAAAACGTCGTTGCCTCGACGGGTATTGGCCAGGAACTCGACCTCCAGAGCGTGGCCATGGATCTCGAGGGGGCGGATTACGATCCCGAGCAGTTCCCGGGGCTCGTTTACCGGACCCAGGAACCCAAATCCGCGGCGCTGATCTTCCGGTCGGGCAAGATCGTCTGTACGGGGGCGAAAAGTACCGACGACGTCCACGAGAGCCTGCGGATCGTCTTCGACAAACTGCGTGACCTGGAGATTCAGGTCGACGAGGACCCCGAGATCGTCGTCCAGAACATCGTCACGTCCGCGGACCTCGGTCGCAACCTCAACCTCAACGCGATTGCGATCGGGCTGGGACTGGAGAACATCGAGTACGAGCCCGAGCAGTTCCCCGGCCTCGTCTACCGTCTCGAGGAACCTGACGTCGTCGCGCTTCTTTTCGGGTCCGGGAAACTCGTCATCACTGGCGGCAAGGAACCCAAAGACGCCGAGAAAGCAGTCGACAAGATCGTCTCTCGACTCGAAGAGCTCGGTCTGCTCGAATAGCGTTCGGTCACGACACGTGAAGCCATGTGGGTCTCTGTGACGAACGCGGTCGCTCCGTCCGCGCTGTCGGGATCGCACGCTCTTCAGGCGGCCCCGATCGGTCGCGGTCTCTTTGCACTTCTCGTGGCGTTCGTAGTTGCGACGCTGTTCTACGCCGTCACGCTGCATCTCGCAGCGACCTTTTTCATCGGGACAGTGCCGACACAGAAGGCTGCCGCTGTCGCTCCCGCTCCGGCGCTCGTCTCAGTGCTGCTCGGCCGGTACGGACTCGAGAGTGTGGGGTTCGTCTCTCGCGGACTCGGTGTGCTGATCGTCGTCGCCGCGACGCTTTCGGCCGACGCGCTGGCGATAAGTCGCGTCTACGACCTCGACGTCGTCCCGACAGCGGTCCTGACACTGTTGCACTTCGCGTTCGCCGCTGTCCTGGGAATCGCACTGGCGAACCTGTTCGGCCTCTTGTAGCGCCGGCCCGTCGCCCGTTTCGGTTTTCCGACCTTCACGGGTTCCACAAACCCTATTAACCACGCGGTAATATAACTGAGTTGTATGGCCGAATTCGACCAGTTCAGCGACGTCGGTGAGGCGGAAGTGACGCGCGCGATCGGCCAGGAGTGGACCGAGGAGTTCATGGATTTCTCAGACAGTGACGTGATCGTCGTCGGCGGTGGGCCGTCGGGGCTGATGGCCGCGAAGGAACTCGCAGAGCGGGGCGTCCAGACGATGGTCGTCGAGAAGAACAACTACCTCGGCGGCGGGTTCTGGCTCGGCGGGTTCCTGATGAACAAGGTCACCGTCCGGGATCCGGCCCAGCAGGTGCTGGACGAACTGGCGGTCGACTACAAGCGGTCCAAAGACACCGAGGGACTGTACGTCGCAAACGGACCGGAAGCCTGTTCGGGGCTGATCAAGGCCTCGTGTGACGCCGGCGCGAAGATGCAGAACATGACCGAGTTCACGGACATCGTCATCCGCGAGGATCACAGGGTCGGGGGAATCGTCATGAACTGGACGCCCGTGCACTCGCTGCCCCGGGAGATCACCTGCGTCGATCCGATCGCCGTCGAGGCGGATCTGGTCATCGACGCGACCGGTCACGACGCCATGGCGGTCAAGAAACTCGACGAGCGCGGCGTCCTCGACGCGCCGGGCATCCAGGACGCCCAGTCGAACGCTACGGGCATGGATCAGACCGACGAGGACAGCTACGGCGCGCCCGGGCACGACTCGCCCGGGCACGACTCGATGTGGGTCGGCCAGAGCGAGGACGCGGTCGTCGAACACACCGGACTGGCCCACGACGGCCTGATCGTGACCGGGATGGCGACCGCGACGACCTACGGCCTCCCGCGGATGGGGCCGACCTTCGGCGCGATGCTCGTCTCGGGCAAGCGCGCAGCCCAAGTCGCGCTCGACGAACTCGGTGTCGACGCCCGGCCGGTCGATCTGACCAGCCAGGACGTCGCGCCCGCCGACGACTAGAACCTCAAGTTGAACTCCGCACCGACCACACCGCGCGGTACCGAGTCACTCCAGTCGCCCGGACGTGACCGAGACGAGTCCGAGCGCGGCGGTTCGATATCGCCGCTCGACCGTCCGCGCGGCGATCACCTCCTGTGCGGTGGTGATCTTCCGGTCGAGTTCCCGGGCGGGCGAACGCCCTCGCTGCCAGCCACCCGGCGAGGAGAACCGCAGAAACAGTCGAAACGCGAGGTTCAGCGGCGCTGCGACCGTGCGCTCGCTCCGGCCAGCCTCCAGGATCGCGATGCGACCGTCCGGACGGAGCACGTCGAGCCAGCGGTCGACGGTCGTCGCGGGGTCGTCGAACAGCCCGACGACGAACGATCCGAGTACGGCGTCGGCCTCCGTGACCGGCGGCCGCGCCGCGTCGCCGCGACAGACCGAGACGTTCGCCCAGCCGGCCCGCTCGATCCGCGTTCTGGCCCGATCGAGCATCCCCGGGGTGAGGTCGATCCCAACGACCCGTCCCTCGCTGCCGACGCGCTCGCGCAGGTACGGCAGGTTCGCGCCCGTCCCACAGCCCATTTCGACGACCGTATCGCCGGCCGAGAGCGACAGTTCCTCCGCAGCCATCGCTCGCCAGCCACGAACCACAGGTGCAGTTGCGAGAGGATCGTACCAGCTGGCCAACCCCTCGTAGAAATCGGTGACGCGGCTCATGTCGCTCATGTCAGACGATCTCTCGGACGATCCCGGCGACAGTCGGCGCGTCCGGACCGAGGACGTACACGACCGGCTCGACGCCGAATCCGCCGGTCTGGTAGAGCACGTCCGCGTCGGGTTCGTCGGATAGCGCCTCGCTGATCGCCGTCTCGGCCTCGCGCTCGGCGTCGAACTGCGCGGTCGTCAGTCCCTGTGCTTCGAGTTGTTCGACCGTCTCGGGCGTGTACCCGACGTTCAGCGCCGCGCGGGCGTCGCTTCCGGCCGCTCGGGCGGCAAGCAACACGCCCGCGACGTGCTCGCTGACGCCGAACTCCGGCTTGCCCGGGACGTGTGCCCGCCCTTTCAGGTCGAGGATCCGGCCCGGTACGGCGGCCACGTCGTCGATTCCGTTCGCGTCCGGGAGACACTCCACGAGGTTCGACCCCACTGCCGGGATCAACCTCGCGAATCCGCTCGTGTTTTCGAGGACGCGCAACCCGCGCCGCAACGACGAGCGGACCTGTTCGGTCTGCCGGAGCTGACTCTCGGGGTCGTGGATGTCGAACTCGTCCTCGTACTCGGCCAGCGGCGGAAACGCCTCCTCGTGCAGCTTCGATAGCAGGTCCCCGCGCTCGAGTCGCCGGACGAACACTTCCGCCTCGACCAGCGCCTGGACGGGTGTCATCTCGCCGGCGGCCAGCCCGTCGGCCAGCTGCTCGACGAGCTCCGCCAGACGGTCGTCCGCGAGCAGCCGCTCGTTGCGCTCGACCTCGCCGTGGACGTACTTCGAGACGGCGCTCTGGCTGATCCCCAGCAGGTCTGCGACCTCGCTCTGGGTCAACCCACGCTCGCGTAGCGCCTCCGCCAGCAGCGATCTGAACGTCGGGAGGAACTCCTCGACGACGACTTCTTCGATGAAGCGCACTACTGGCTCCCTCCGTTGATCGATCGCTCGCAGTGCTCGCGCCCGTTCATTGGTCGCCTCCGAACTCCACGTCGCTTCTCGACGACAGACTCGCGAGACGAGACTCGCCTCATTGGTCGCCTCCGAACTCCCGATCCCCCTGTATCTTCGACGCCTGCGGCCCCTTCTGGTCCTGGTACTTCGATCCCCGCTCCTCGCCGTATGGCCGCTCGGCCGGCGTCTTCAGCTCGGTGAACGTCAGCTGCGAGATCCGCATCCCGGGCGAGAGTGCTACCGGAGCAGTCCCGAGATTCGACAGTTCGAGGGTGATCTTGCCCTCGAATCCGGGATCGCACAGGCCGGCTGTGGCATGCACCACGATCGCCAGCCGGCCCAGCGACGATCGCCCCTCGACGTGCGCGATCAGATCCGGCGGGATCTCGACGCGCTCGTATGTCGTTCCGAGCACGAAATCACCCGGGTGGAGGATGAACTCCTTGCCCTCCTCGACGACAGTCTCCTCGACGTATTCTTCGACTTCCTGTTCGCTGTTGGGGTGAATGCTGGGGATGTTCGTTCGCTGGAACTCCAGGAACTCCCGCCCCAGGCGGAGATCGACGCTGGCGGGCTGGATCTGAATGTCCGGATCATCCAGCGGTTCGATCACCAGATCGCCGTCTTCCAGACGTCGCAGAATGTCCGCATCCGAGAGGATCATACGCGTATTCCGAGCCCCGGCAGTCTAAAGGTTCCCGTTCTCGGGAACGCGGGGCGAGGATCCTGCTGTCACGTCGCTCGTATTGTCGGCCGTGTCACGCGAGCGCGAAAACGACACCCTGTCGGCTACTCTTCCTCGGGGAAGGCAGCCTCCTCGGATCCGGGTCCGGTGGGGAAGTAGAATTCGTGTTCGGATTCGGTTTCGAAGCG
>JAOPKD010000015.1 GCA_025517565.1 Halapricum hydrolyticum | reverse complement strand
ATCTGTCCTTGCTACCGCCTACGTCACGCTCCTACTTCAACGTGCAAAGCTGAGCGTAACGTCATTCCAGCGTCTTTTCCGCCCATTTCAGCGCGTAGTCGGCCCCATGTTCGCGGTAGGCGTCGGCGTTCAACGCCCCGAACGGCGTCGGTAGCTCGAGATCGTGTTTGATCGCGCTGCAGGCCAGTTCGGCGGCGTCGCCGAACGCCGTCCGGCCGCTGGCGACGTCCTCGGAAAGCGAGGACAGGCGCGGCTGGAGACGCTGGCCGGCGTCGACCCAGGCGTCGTACAGCGGTGGCTGCTCGTCGGCCCAGTCGGCGAACACGGGCCGGGTGTGCAAACCGAGGTACCCCTCGTAGAGTGCGGCCGCGAGCTGGTACGTGTCGGCAGGGTCGAGCCGTCCGGAGACGGCCCCGGCGAACTTCCGGTAGCGGTCTTCGAAAAAGCCGAGGAACTGCTCGGGGACGCCGAGTCCGACCTGCACCAGCGCCTCAGCGAGCAGGAACTGGACGAACGCGTCGGGCAAGCCCGACAGCCGCGGCTTGACCAGCACGATCGGCGGGTCCGTCTGGCGCGTCCAGGCGACGCCGCCATCACCGGGTGCGCCGACGGTGAAGGTGTCGCTCGCGTATTCGGCGAGCACCTCCGGGGCGTCGGCCGGCACCCACGACCGCGGATAGCTCGCCGGGTCGAGCGACTCGACGAACAGCCCGAGTTGTTCGGCACTCGCCGGCGGGAGCGTCTCGAAGTCCCGCTGGACGTCCAGCACGAGCGCTTCGGGCGCGTGGACAGCGCGCACCTGTTCGACGGCGTCGGACAGGGGTCGCTCGGCGAACATCAGGCTGCAAGCGCGGTGTTGACGATCAGGGCGACGGCCAACAACGCCGACAGCCCGATCGTCCCCAGAACGATTTTGGTCGCTGTACTCATGCCCCGTTCTTCCGGGGCAGGCGAGTTAAATACACCGCAGTGACTGGTGTCCGGAGACCGCACTCACCGCAGCCGGTGGGCCACACTCACCGCAGCCGATGGTACGTCTCTCTGAGCGTCGCCGCCGCGACGTCTGCCACGTCGGCAGCCTCACGCTGAGTGAGTGACGCGTCGGATTCGCGCGCAGCCGTGTACAGGCAGGCCGCGGCCACGCCGGCCGGGTTGCGCCCGCTCGCGATCCCCTCGTCTCCGGCCCGGGCGGCCAGTTCCCGAGCACGGCGTTCGACCGCAGTGTCGAGACCGAGTTCGGTCGCGAACCGGGGCAGGTACTCCGCGGGATCGACCGGCCCGGTTTCGAGGTCGAACGCGCGATTGAGCACCCCATAGCAGTTCTTGAGTCGGCCACGGTCGATCCGCGAGACCGCTGCGACCTCCGACAGCGTGCGAGAGATCCCCGCGATCCGACAGATGGCATACAGTGCCGCCGTCGCGATCCCTTCGATCGAGCGACCGCGGAGGAGGTCGTCCTCCTGTGCACTGGCAAAGAGGACACACGCCCGATCGCGGATCGCGTCCGGAAGCGACAGTCGGCCCGCCATCCGCCGGATCTCGATGAACGCCTCCCGCCGGTTGCGCGCGACTTTCGAGGGTGCGTTCGCCCGGTGGTGTTGTGTGCGAAGCCGCGCGAGTCGGCGTCGTTTTTCCGCGGGCACGCTGCGGTCGCGACCGATCTCGGTCGAAAGCCCCATGTCGTGGCGGGCGGGCGTCAACGGCGCGCCCGTACGCTCACGCTCGTCCTCGTCGAACGAACGCCACTCCGGCCCGCGGTCGATCCGGTCCGTCTCGACGACGAGACCGCAGTCGGTACAGACCGTTTCCTGTTCCCCCATCCGGAGCGTCCCCCGACACTCCGGACACAGCTGCTCGCCGCTCGCTTGCATCAGTCCGATTCGATCGAAGGGTCTACTTAAGTCTCGGTAGAGGTGTGTCGACAAGGGACACGTCCCGATCAGAGCCGGTCGGCGATCGCGTCAGCGACGTCGTCGAGTTCCGAGTCGGACGGATCGGGACGGGACTCGAAGAGAGCGTGGATCGGGGTGGCCCCGTCGTCTGGAGAGCGCGGGATCACGTGGGCGTGGACGTGTGGGACCTCCTGGCCGGCGGCCTCGCCGTTGTTGAACGCGACGGTCGTGGCGGGCGCGCCCACGGCGTCCTCGACCGCGGGGACGACCTCGTGCAGCGCGGCGTAGAGGTCGGTCGCTTGCTCGGCGGGCACGTCCTCGAGCCGCTCGTAGTGGTCTTTCGGGATGACCAGCGTGTGCCCCATCGTCAGCGGGTTTGCGTCGAGAAACGCCAGCGCGGCGTCGTCTTCGTAGACGGTTCGGCTCGGAATCTCGCCGTCGACGATTCGACAGAAGATGCAGTCCTCGCTCATGTGCGTATCTGTGACGGCGAACCAGATAATGGTTCGGCGTGCTCTGTGGCTACGAGGACCGCTGCGGCAACGACGATCACTGTGATCGCGACTGGAAACATGTATCTTCCGCTGGTAAATGGAATATTTTAAGTGACGCGGGAGAGCACAGCCGATGCGTTCAGTGGTGGGGGTATCCGTTGTGCGCCGCGGAGGCAATCGCGCAACAGTCCCCGCAACGCCGCTGTACGCACGAATGTCGCTTCCCGACACCACCTGCCAACCGCTGCCCTCCAAGACCCATCGTCCGCGACTACCGTCGGTCCCCGCGTTCCGCTTTTATCGCGAATACAAGCCGACGGATACGTGTTGCAGGTCGAGCGCGCCGATCACTCAGTCAGCGGGAGCGCGATGCCGAACACGAGCGGCGCGAACAGGCCGACGAGGATCCCGAGCATTTCGAGATCGAGAAACAGCGTGTGCCCCCACGTTGGCAGCGAACCGACGACGGCGGGGCCGAGCACTTCTCCGAGCAGGCCGACGACGAGCAGGCCGACGCCGAGGGCGAATCCGCGCCGGGTCAGTTTCGGATAGTCCAGATCTCCGTATCGTCCCATACCCACTTGGCGACGAGAGAACGAAATAAGCCTTTCTACTTCGTCGACGGCGAAATGAAAAGAGTCATAATGACGCCTGGGAGAGGACTGGATATGATCGAAGGACTCACAGAGGTGCTACCGGAGCTATTTTATACGGTTCTCGCAGGTGGACTGACCGGGCTGGGCGTGCTCGCCGAGACCGCGAGTATGCAGACGATCACGGGCGGAGAAACGACGGTCGGCCTATGGATGGCCGCGATCGGGCTCGTGGCCCTGTATGCCGGGTTCAAGCTGGCCCGAGAGAAAGGAATGCTGACCGCCTGAGGAACTCGACACAGCTATCTCGCCTGGTTTTCCCGAGCATATGGCATAGCAGGGTCTTGATATCGGCGCCCAGCAGAGTGATCGACCGACTTCTCTGGAGACATCGAACCATCGTTTCCGATCGGCACTGAGAGGGGTGCCGACCGGCACCGACGATCACTGCCCGGGTCGTCGCCAGCGCCAGATCGCCAGCCCGAGTTCGTACAGCACGATCACGGAAACGACGATCGCCGCGACCTCGCCGGTGGGAAGCCCGATCGCTTCGGCTTCACTGACCAGCGGCGGGTCGGGATTCGCGAAGTAGCCGATCACGATCGCGCCGAGCAGGACCGGGATCCGGGCGCGGCGGAGTCGCAGGAACGCCTGGTAACTGCGTCGCGTGGCCCGCCCTTTGAGCGCCAGCAGCGTTCCCTGGAAGAGGCCGACGATCAGGAGCGCGACGAGCACGGGAAGGTATCCGAGTACCCCGACGCTCTCAAGCGCGTCGACGACCGGGGCCGGGATCGCGCCGAAGTAGCTGCCGGGCATCGGGAGCCGGCTGAGCACGTAGCCGACGAGTGCAGTCGTCCCCCAGACGTACGGACGGGCCGCAGTGGCGTTCGAAAGCGTCGGCGCGAGCGACCCCTCACCAGTCCAGTACAGCAGGGCGAGCGTCCCCTCGAACAGGGCGATCATCGTCGCCGTGACGATGAACGGCGCCATCCCGGTCGGGTCGGGGTTGAAGATGAACGCCACTGTCGCGAAGCCGGCCCAGAAGTACAGCCGCCGGTCGGCCAGCCAGCGCCGGGAGGTGACGCCCATCATGATCGCAAGCATGATGAAAAGCGGAATCTGGAAGACGAAGGCGAAGAAGCCGAGCATCAACACCATCAGCTCGAACGTCTGGCCGAGGCTGAACGCGATCTCGGCGGCGCCTTCCGAGTAGAACAGGAAGTACGTGAAGATCGCCGGCAACACGATGACGTGCGCGAACAGGAGGCCGACGACAGCCAGGATCAGACTCGTCGGCACGGAGGCCAGGTAGTACCGCCGTTCGTGGGGGTATAGCCCGGGTCGCATGAACAGGTAGCTCTCGTAGACCAGCACCGGAAGCGCGATGACGAAGCCCGCGAGCGTCGCGACTTTCAGACGTGCCAGGATGAGTCCGAGCGGATGGTACACCCTGGGACAGGCGCTGCCCTTGGCCACGTCGGCGGCCTGGGCGCACGCCTCCGCCGAGGCCGGCTGGAGGTACGAGTACCAGAGGAAGTTGATGATCCACTCCGAGAACGGGAAGACGACGCCGCTGACGACCGCCATCACGAGGAGCACCCGCAGCAACCGGCTGAACATCTCCTCGATGTGTTCGGTCAGCGGGAGTTCCTCGTCGTCAGGTGCGCCTTCGAGGCCGCCCGGTGGGCCGGGCTCGGGGTCGTAGGGCTCGGCCGGTGGCGTCGGCTCCTCGCCGGGCACGTCGGCACCGCCGGTCTCACCCTCGCCCATAGTGGACGGCGGTTTGTTCCCACCTATTGTAAGCCTTCTTTTCTCTGGGAAGCCGAGATGAGACGGGTCGGGATGGATCGAGCGGGGCGAGCGGCCGTCGTCGATGAATAAATTGATAATAGCGAGTCGGTAAATGCCCCCGAAGAGCTATGGCCGGCGCAATCGACGAGGACACCCGTCGCACTATCGCTGGCGGTCGAGAGGCACTCGGTGCAGCACTCAAGACCGTCCAGCGACACCTCCAGGTCGTCTTTGTCGTCTTCGTCGTCACGCTCGTCGGCACGATCGTCGCACTGCAGAACTACATCTGGGAAGCGCTCAAGCAGGACCTGCTGACAGAGGGGGCCGAAGTCGTCACGATCACGCCCTTCGAGGTGATCCTCCTGCAGTTCAAGATCGGGTTGATCGTCGGCGCGATCGTCTCCGTGCCCGTACTCCTGTATCTCTCCCGGGACGAACTCCGGCAACGGGGGTGGCTGCCACAGGTGCCACTGGCCAAATGGAAGTTCGCCCTGCTACTCGGCGGCGTGCTGACGCTGTTCGTGCTGGGCATCGCGTACGCCTACCTGTTCTTCTTCCCGCTGATGTTCGACTTCCTCATCAGCACGGCCACGAATTCGGGGTTCAATCCCACCTACTCGATCACCAAGTGGATGGAGTTCATCGTGCTGCTGGCGCTGTCGTTCGGGATCGCAGCCCAGCTACCGCTGGTGATGAGCACCCTCGCGTACGCCGAGATCGTCCCCTACGAGACCTTTCGAGACTACTGGAAACACGCGATCGTCGGGCTGTATGCCGGTGGGGCACTGTTCACCCCGCCCGACCCACTGACCCAGCTAATGTGGGCGACACCGCTGGTGGCGCTGTACGCGGGCAGCCTGAAGTTTACCCGGATCGTCGTGACTGTCAAGCGAAGCAGCGAACAGTTCGATTTCCGTGATATCGCCAGACAGAACTGGAACCGGATCGCCGGCATGGCGCTGCTGTCGTTCGTGATCATCTACGTCTTTTTCACCACGGGCGGGCTGACGACGCTGAACGATCTGTTCGGGTCGTCGTCGCTGTGGCCGACGCTGACGCCGCTGCCGGAATCGACCGGGCTCTCCCGTCGAGCGATCGGCGTCCTCTCGGGTGCAGGGGTCGCAATCCTGGTCGCAGTGGTCGTCTTCTATCGGATCATCGCCCGCGAGCTGACGACACTTGACCCGGCGGCGGCCGCGAGCGTCGGCGATCCGGCTGAACTAGACGTCAGCGAACTCGACGCCGCGGGCGTCCGTGCGGCACCCCTGGAACCGTTCGAGGAGATGGACGAGGACGAGCTGATGTCGATCGCCTCCGACGCGCTCGAAAACGACGATCCCGAGCGCGCAGAGGCGCTGCTGGATAAGTTCGACGAGGCCAACGAGGAGACGAGCCAGCCACAGGCGGAATCCACGGGCGAGGGCACACCGGAAGCAGCCGGCGAGAGTGGCGGTGCCCCACCGGAGGCGGGTGACGAGGATTCGAACGTGGTCTCCGAGACGACGGCGGGCATGGTCGACGCGTTCACCGAAGACGAAACCACGGAGGACGACATCGGCGGGTACTACTACGACATCGCGTTCATCCTGGAGTCGCTGACCTCGAAGGCGTTCCGGATCGTCGGGCTGTTCATGGTCGTGCTCGGCGGGCTGTTCTTCTATCTCTACCAGCGCGGGATCAGGGACATCAACGCCGACTTCCTCTCGCGGCTGCCGGCCGGGATGAGTGCCGAGGAGGTTCAACCCGTCGCGTTACACCCCGTCGAGCACCTGATCTTCGAGATCAAGTTCAGCGCGCTGGTCGCCGCGCTCGTGACGCTGCCGCTGGTCCTGTATTACGCCTGGCCGGCGCTGCGCGAGCGCGGGCTGGTCACGGGCGACAAGCGCGTGTTGCTGGTGTGGGGCGGCACGCTGTTCGTCGGCATCGGGATCGGCAGCGCTATCGGCTACTCGATAGTCGCCCCCGCGGTGATATCCTGGCTCGCCCAGGACGCGCTGGGCGCGAACATGATCATCGCCTACCGGATCAAATACTACGCCTGGATGGTCGTCTACACGACGATCGGAATCGGCCTGCTGGCGGAGGTCCCGGTGTCGATGTTCCTGTTTCACTTCGGCGGGCTCGTCTCCTTCAAGACGATGTGGGGCCGCTGGCGCGAGGTGACGATCGGGATCTTCACCTTCGCCATGTTCATCACCCCGAGCGGGATGTTCACGATGCTGATGATCGCGATCCCGCTCGCGCTGGCGTTCTACTTCGGGCTGGCCGTGCTGTGGCTCGCCACGCTGGGCGGCCGTCGCGGCGGTGGTGGTACCATGGTCGAGGAGCCGGCGTGACCGAACCGGCGACCGTTTCAGTGACGATCGGACCGTCCGAGAGGTGCGTGATGGTGCTCCGATAGCGTTTTAGTATTCGCTGAAGAAGATCCAGATATGCCCAAGATAAGCGTCGAAGTGCCGGAAGAGCTCCTGGAGGACCTGGACAGACACGTCGGGGAGGACGGGAAGTTCGTCAACCGAAGCGAGGCGATCCGCGCCTCGGTCCGGAAGACGCTGGACATGCTCGACGAGATAGACGCCCGCCACGATCGGCTGGACGATGTCGAGGAATAGCTCGTCTCTCGCGGTTCCGCAGGTCGCACTGCTCGCGCTGTTCGTCACGGCGCTGATCACGGCGCAGGTGACCGCCGCGAAGGTGCTGGCGTTCGACCTGCCGGTGTCGATCCCGGTCGCCGGCGATACGCTGCTGTTGCCGGGCGCGGCGCTGGCCTACGCGCTGACCTTCTTCGCCTCCGATTGTTACGCCGAGTTGTACGGCCGCCGTGCGGCCCAGGTGATGGTCAACGTCGCGTTCGCGATGAACTTCGTGTTGCTGGCGCTGGTCTGGTCGACGATCGCCGCGCCGATCTCGGGCGCGTCGTCGGTCTCGCAGGCGCAGTTCGCGGACGTGTTGGGGGCCTCGACGGGCATCGTCGTCGGGAGCCTCGCAGCCTACGTCGTCAGCCAGAACTGGGACGTGATCGTCTTCCACCGGATCCGCGACGCCACCGACGGCGAGCACCTCTGGCTACGAAACCTCGGCTCGACCGCCACGAGCCAGCTCATCGACACGGTGATCTTCGTCGGGATCGCATTCTTCGTGTTTCAGGGGCTCCCGCTGGAGGCCGTCGTCTCGCTGATCGTCGGTCAGTACCTCCTCAAGCTCGGAATCGCCGCGCTGGACACGCCCTTCGTCTATCTCGTCGTCGGGCTCGTCCGCTCGCGCGAGCAGGATTCGACGGCACTGGCGTTCGGGGATTGAGCAACCACTTTTCCTCCTCGGGTGTCCTCGGGCCTTCGGCCCTGCGGGAGCCGCTCAGTCAGAAAAACGTGGGGAAAAACACCTCGACCTCACTGCCTCGCGGCTTCACCGCTCGGCTTTTCGCGGTCGCGAGGCGACCGCGCTACCGTTCGGTCGAGCGAAACGGCGCTCGCTCCGCTCGCGCCGTATGCTGGTCCTCTGCTTACGCTTCCGCCTCAGCCACCGACACAACCGCTATCTCCATCTCGGTTCCTTCCACGTCCCAGGTCTTGCGGTGACCGTCCTCGACGCGTCCGAGTTCGTCGGCACGGACCTCTTCTTTGATCAGGTCCTCGTGCTCGGCCACGAGATCGGCCACGCGGTCGTCCGCGATGTCCAGATCGACTCGGATCCGCGCTTCGAGATCGAGATCGAGATCCTTGCGCATCTCCTGGACGCGCCGGATGACCTCCCGGGCGTAGCCCTCGCTCTCGATGTCTTCGGTGAGTGTCGTGTCGACGTAGACGACACCCTCGCCGGAAAGCGCTTCGAAGGACGTGCCTGCAACACCGTCGGGCAGCTGGCGGACGAACTCGACCATGTCTTCCTTGAGGTCGACGCCACGCCCGAGGTCGTCGGCGACTGCCGCCTCCAGCGCCTCGATAGTGGGTTCGGCGATCCGGGCGTCGTTGCAGGCCTGCATGACCTCCTGGGCGTCGCCGCCGAACGCGGGGCCGAGCTTGCTCATGTCGGCCTCGGCGCTATAAGCGAGTTCGCCCCAGTCTGCCTCCGGTTCGATGACCTCGACGTCGCGAGCGTTGAGCCGGTCGGCGATCAGCTCCGAACGGAGGTCGACCGTCCCCGGCAGGTCGCCAGTCTCGTCCGTCTCGACGTCGACGACGACGCGTTTGACCGGCCAGCGGAGCTTGCGTTCTGCCTGCTGGCGGGCGTTCGAGCCCGCCTCCTCGACGGCGCGGACGACCGCGATGTCATCCTCGAGGCCGACGTTCTGCCACTCTCCGTCGCGCTCGGGGAAGTCACACATGTGGACCGTCGGATGGCCGGCGTCGCCGGTCAGATGCTGGTAGACCTGCTCGCTGATGAACGGTGCGTAGGGCGCCAGCAGCGCGACGATCTCCTCCAGGACGCGATAGAGCGTGGCGTAGGCGGCCAGCTTGCTCGGGCTGTTCTCCTCTTCCCACATGCGCTCCCGGACTTCCTGGATGTAGAACCGGGAAACGTCCTCGACGACGAAATCCAGCAGCGTGGTCAGGCCCTTGTCGTGTTCGAAGGCCTCGAAGGCCGCGTCCATCTCGGCTTTCACGGTCTGGAGCCGGGAGAGCAGCCACTCGTCGATGAGTTCGAGGTCATCCTCGACGGACTCGACAGTCGTCTCTTCAGGGTCGAAGCCGTCGGCCCGCATGTAGGGAAGCGGGAAGCGGAAGACGTTCCAGAGGATGTTGAGCCGGCGTTGCATCTCCTGGGTCTCCTCCCAGGAGAAGTTCATGTCCTCACCCTGAGCGGTGACAGAGAGGAGGAACAGCCGCATCGGATCGCGGCCGTGTTCGTCGATGACCTCGTGCGGATCGACGAAGATCCCCTTCGATTTGGACATTCCGCGGCCGTCGGGCATATTGGCGTAGCCGTGCATCAGCACCTCCTCGTAGGGAATCTCGCCCATCGACGCCCCGCCCATGCCGAGCTGCGACCAGAACCACCCGCGGGTCTGGTCGTGGGCCTCGATGATGAGGTCGGCGGGCCACAGCTGCTCGAAGTCTTCGGTCTGCTCGGGGTAATCCAGCGTCCCCCACGTCGCGACCGAGGAGTCGAGCCAGACGTCGAAGACGTCCTCGACGCGAGTGTAGGTGGTGCCGTCTTCGGTGATCGTCAGCTCGTCGACGGTGTCCTTGTGGAGATCGACGTTCTCGGGATCGACGTCCTGGTCGACCCGCTCGGCGAGTTCCTCGCGGTCGCCGACGACGATGGCGTTGCTCATCTCCCCATTCCAGTCTTCCGGCGTCCAGATCGGGATCGGGATGCCCCAGTAGCGCTGGCGGGAGACGTTCCAGTCGGGGGCTTCCTCGACGAAGTCACGGAACCGATTATCGCGGGCCCACTCGGGGTGCCACTCGCTGTCCTCGATGAGCTCCAGTAGTTCGTCTTTGATGTCGGTGATCGTGATGAACCACTGGTCGGTGACGATCCGGACGATGTCGGTGTCACACCGCCAGCAGTGTCCCTCGCGGACGCTGGTCGTATCGTGTGCGAGCAGCAGGTCCTTAGCGTCCAGATCGGCGATGATCTCCTCGTTTGCGTCCCGGACGAACGTGCCCGCGTATTTCCCCGCCTGCTCGGTGTAGTCCCCGTTCGGACCGACCGGACAGAAGATCTCCAGATCGAGTTCCTGGCCGCGCTCGAAGTCCTCCTCACCGTGGCCGGGCGCGGAGTGGACGAGCCCGGTGCGGTCGGCCTCGACGTACTCGGTAGTGTAGACCTGCCCGGATCCCTCAGCCTGGGCGTGATCGGGCACCTCTTCCGCGAGGGGGTGGTCGTACTTCCAGCCGACCAGCTCCTCGCCGTCGAGGTGCTCGACGACCTCGTAGTCCTCGTAGCGCCCCTCCTTGAGCACGTCCTCGACGACTGCCTCGGCGACGTAGAGACGCTCCGTTTCTCCGTCCTTTTCGGCGTCGACGCCGACGTATTCGAGGTCGCCATCGACCGCGACGAAGGTGTTTGCGACGATGGTCCAGGGCGTCGTCGTCCAGATGACGAGGTATTCGTCGCTCGCGGCTTCGCCGCTCGCGCGTTCCGAGGACTCGCTTCGCTCGTCCTCGCGCTCCCGCTCGCTCAATGGGAACTTCACGTAGATCGAGGGCTTCCCGACCTGGTCGTACTCGACCTCGTTGTTGGCGATGGCTGTCTCACACCGGGGACACTGATTGATCGAGCGTTTGCCCTGTTCGACGAGGCCGCGCTGGTGGGCCTGCTCGAAGCCCCACCAGGCCGCCTCCATGTACTCGGGCTCGACCGTCTTGTAGGGGTTATCCCAGTCCATCCAGACGCCGAAGTCCTGGAAGTCGCTCTGCAAGCCTTCGAGTTGCTCGTTGGCGAAGGCCTTGCACTCCTCGATGAAGGCGTCCTCGCCGAACTCCTCGATGTCTTTCTTGTTCTGGAAGTCCAGCCGTTCCTCGACTTTCGTCTCGATGGGCAGCCCGTGCATGTCATAGCCCGGGCGATCGGTCACGTCGTAGCCCTGCATCCGGAGATAGCGGACGTAGATGTCCTTCAACGTCTTGTTCCAGGTCGTCCCCATGTGGGCCGCGCCCGAGGTGTAGGGCGGCCCGTCGACGAAGAAGAAGTCCTCGCCGTCGGCGCGATGCTCGACCGTCTTCTCGTAGGCGTCGACCTCCTCCCAGTACTCGAAGACACGCTCTTCGACGGCGTGTGGATCGTACTGGTCGTCGACGTCGGCGAACCGGTCCATACTGGAAGGAATCGTCGCCGGGATTAAAGGACAATCGGTTGTGTGCCACCGCTTCGGCAGACGCGGACTCGACGTGCGTTACCGGACCATTGTGAGAAACATCTTGAACTGCGAGGCGGCCTCGACGGCGTGGGGCTCGTCCGCCGGCAGGACGATCGCCTCGCCGGCCGCGACCTCGTGTTCGGTCCCTGAAACGGTGACGAGCGCGGTGCCGTCGACGACTTGCAAGATGGCATCGTGCGGTGCCGTGTGTTCGCTGAGACGCTCGCCCTCGTCGAACGCGAAGACGGTGACCGTGACTGCCTCCTCGTCGACGAGCGTCTGACTGACGACGGCATCGGACTGATAGTCGAGTAGATCTCCGATCCCGAACGGCGAGCCGACCAGGTCGAGCAGTTTCTCGCGGTCGGACATCAGGAGAGATCGATGTCGGCGGAGTTATCCTGCCGCTGGAAGGACACTTCTAGGATTCCGTTGTTGTAGGTCGCACTGGCGGAGTGTTCGTCGACGGCGACCGGCAGTCGGACGCGCTCGAAGTACTCGCGTTCGGGGCCGGAAGCGTCAATCGTCAGCTCCTCGCCGTCGCATTTCAGGTCGATAGCGTCTTTCTCGACGCCGGGGATGTCGGCGACGACGCGGATGTGACCGTCCTCTTCGTAGACGTCGAGGTGGATGTCGCGACCGGGGTTCTGGCCGCCGTCGCCGTGGCGCTCGACGTGCATATCGAACTCGCCGCCGGTCATCTCGTTCATCATCCGTTCGAGTTCGCGGAAGAAATCGTCGAAGGGATCGTCGCGATCGTCACGTCTCATACCCGCCGGTAGGGCTGTCCGTCCCAAAAGCCTTCGCCTCGGGGCCCAACAGGCCGGCAGACAGAAGCGAGACGGCTCCGACCGAAGCTATCGACAGCTTCGGAACTCGAGTCCCGATCGACCACAAGAGAACTCGTACTGCCGGCGATACCATTTCGAACTGATTTGACACGACGAGGTGCCGAATATCGTTACAAACGTATAGCGGGCAGTGTTACCGATCGGAACCGAATGGAGGACTTCATTCAGCACGCGTCTAAATCTGCCTTATTGTTTAGGTAATTCAGTTACACGCGCGCGACAATAACCGAAAAACATTTACTCGCTACCGTAGCAATTTCAGACGGAGTAGTAATCATGAGTGCAAGCGACACGGTCAGGATCGGGATCAACGGCTTCGGCCGTATCGGACGGTGTACATTCCGCGCAGCGCTGAACAACGACGACGTCGAGATCGTCGGGATCAACGACGTGATGAGCTTCGAGCAGATGGAGTATCTGTCGAAGTACGACACGACGCTGGGCAACCTTCCCTACGACGTCTCGCTCGACGGTGACACGCTGAGCGTCGGCGAGAACGACATCTCACTGTACAACATCCAGAGTCCCGAGGAGCTGCCGTGGGACGACCTGGACGTCGACGTCGCCATCGAGTCGACGGGGATCTTCCGGACGAAAGACGAGGCCTCGGCGCACCTCGATGCCGGTGCCGACAAGGCGCTGATCTCCGCGCCGCCGAAGGGTGACAAACCGGTGCCGCAGTTCGTCTACGGCGTCAACCACGACGAATACGACGGCGAAGACATCGTCTCCGGCGCCTCCTGTACGACCAACAGTGTCTCCCCGCCGATGTACGTCCTGCTCGAGGAGTTCGGCGTCAACGCCGCCGAGATGACGACCATCCACGCCTACACGGGTTCGCAGAACATCGTCGACGGTCCCAAGAGCAAGACCCGCCGTGGCCGCGCAGCCGCGGAGAACATCGTCCCGACGACGACCGGCGCGTCGACGGCGACGACGGACATCCTGCCCGACCTGAAAGGGAAGTTCGAGGCCATGGCGATCCGCGTGCCGACCCCCAGCGGGTCGATCACCGAGATCGTCGCCGACCTGGAGGGCAACCCCAGCGCCGAGGAGATCAACGACGCCATGCGCGAGTACGCCAACGGCGAACTCGAGGGCGCGATGGGTGCCACCGACGACGAGATCGTCTCCCGTGACATCCTCGGCTGGGAGTATGGCTCCTGTGTCGACCTGAAACAGACGAGCACGGTCGAGGGCGGCGACCTCGCGAAGATCTTCGCCTGGTACGACAACGAGATGGGCTACACGGCCCAGATGATGCGCCTCGCCGAGTACATCGCGTAAGCCGTTCTCCCCAACTGCACCGTTTTTTCAGACACACGCCACCGAACCAGATACGACACCATGCCCGAATACAACACGCTCGACGACCTCGAGCCCGGCCAGCGCGTCCTCGTCAGGGTCGACCTCAACTCCCCTGTCGAGGACGGCGTGGTACAGGACAACAACCGATTCGACCGATACTCCGAGACCGTTGCTGCACTCGCAGAAGCCGACCACAAGGTCGTGCTGATGGCCCACCAGGGCCGACCCGGCCGTGACGACTTCGTCTCGCTCGACCAGCACGCGGAGATCCTCGAAGAGTACGTCGGCAAGCCGATCAAGTTCGTCGACGACATCTACGGTGACGACGCCATCGACGCCATCGAGGCCCTCGAAGCGGGCGAGATCCTGCTGCTGGAGAACACCCGGATGGCCGACGACGAACTGCCCGAGAAGCCCGCCGAGGAACACGCCGAGAGCGACTTCGTCCAGACGCTCGCGCCGCTCTTCGACGCCTTCGTCAACGACGCTTACTCGGCGGCCCACCGCGCCCACGCCTCGACGGTCGGCTTCGCCGTCGAACTGCCGACCTACGCCGGCCTCGTGATGGACAAGGAGTACCAGTACAACACCTCGGTCGCCGAGAAGGAGTTCGACGGCCAGGTGACGATGCTCTGCGGTGGCAACAAGTCCGAGGACGTCATCAGCGTCGTCAACAACCTCGAAGAGAAGGTCGACACGTTCCTCGTCGGCGGTCTGCCGGGCGAGCTGTTCCTCCGCGCGGAGGGCGAGCCCGTCGGGATGGACGTCGGCGACATGGACCTGCTGGACGATCAGTGGGAAGAAACGAAAGGCACTCTCGAAGATCTCGTCGAGAACCGCCGCGACGAGTTCGAGCTGCCCGTCGACTTCGCCTACGAGGACGACGACGGCGAGCGCGCCGAAATCGCCCTCGAGGACATCGAGGAGAAGGACACCGGCTACCTCGACATCGGCCACGAGACGATCGAGGCCTACGAGCCGATCATCCGCGAGTCCGAGGCCGTCTTCGTCAAGGGCGCAGTCGGCGTCTTCGAGGACGAGCGCTTCGCAGACGGCACGGTCGAACTCATCAAGGCCATCGGCGAGACCGACTGCTTCTCGGTCGTCGGCGGCGGTGACACCGCCCGGACGCTGTCGCTGTACGGCCTCGACGAAGACGACTACGACCACGTCTCCATCGCCGGCGGCGCGTACCTCAACGCCCTCACCGGTCAGGAACTGGTCGTCGTCGACGTGCTGAAGAAGTACGCCTGATCGTCGAGACGTCGGAAAATAGCTCGTTTTTTCGGTAGCCCGATCAGTCCGCGGAGCCGACGGCTCCGATCTCGATCTCGCCGGCGTCCAGTTCTGCTTCGACTTCGCGGGCCGCCTCGACCATGTTGGCCATCTTCTGGTAGGCGACCTCGCGGGGCAGCAGCTTCACGCCGCAGTCCGGCGAGACAGTCAGTCGCTCTGGCGGGACGACCTCCAGGCCGCGCTTGATGTTCTCTTTGATCTCCGCGACGGACTCGACCTCGGCGTCGTGGACGTCGACGACGCCCATCGCGAAGTCCTTGGTGAACTCGTGCTCTTTGAAGACCTCGACCTGCTCGAAGTCGCCGTTGGCCAGCTCGAGGTCGAACTCCTCGACGGGGAACTCGAGGATCTCGGGGTAGATCCGCGAGTAATCACCGTAGCAGACGTGCAGTCCCAGGCGGACGTCCTCGGGAACGTCGTCGACGATCCGTTCGAGCGCCTCGCCGACGATGGCGTGGTCGTCCGGCGTCGTCGCCAGCGCGGGCTCGTCGATCTGGATGTAGCGCGCGCCGGCTTCGACCAGCGACTCGATCTCCTGGTTGACCAGGTCCGCGAGCGCGTAGGTCAACTGCTCTTCGTCGTCGTAGACCTCGTTGAAGCTCCAGGAGGCGAGGGTGTACGGTCCGGTGATCGGGACCTTGACGGGTGCGTCGGCCACCTCGTCGGTGAACTCGAACTCCTCGACCAGCCACTGCTCGTCGTATTCGACCTCGTCAACCACGGAGGGCTTGTCGAAGTAGTTGTGGCCCCACACTTTGACGCGGCCGTTGAACTCGTAGCCGTCGATCCGGTGAGCGAAGTACTCGACCATCTCGTTGCGCCGCATCTCGCCGTCGGTGACGACGTCGATTCCGGCCCGTTCGTGCTCGTCGGTGATCAGCCGGGCGGCGTCGTCCTTGGATTCTTCCCAGTCCTCGATATCGAAGTCCGAGTCGGGGTCCTCGAAGAGTTCCCGGGCCGTGTCGTGCCACTCGGGCTTGGGATAGGAGCCGACGACGGTCGTCAGCAGGAAGTGGTCGTTGGAGTGGTCCTCGGGTCGGAACTGCTCGCGCGTGTCCGTCATGCTGTCACCTCCTCGGCGTCGGCCACCGCAGCCAGCGCTTCGAGTTTCTCCTCGAACTTGTTCACCGGCAGGTAGAACAGTTCGGTGTTGGCCGTCGCGTAGATCGTCTCGAAGTCGGTCGCGGTCTGGTCGTCGACCCACTCGATCCGCTCGCGGATCTCGCCGGGCGTCTCGACCAGGGTGTTCTGGCCGTCGACGACGCCCAGCGCGATCGAGTCCTTCGTGCCGTACTCGTTGATGTTGTAGAGGTTCGCCTCGTGGTCGGTCACGAAGTCGTAGCCAACGGCGTCGACGTCGGCGTCCAGCAGGTGAGCGTGGACCTTCTCCTCGAGTGCGCCCCAGTAGGTCTGGACGATCACGTCGGTATCGAGCGCCGAGGCGACGGTGTCGATGGCCGCACTGGCGCGTTCGTCCTCGCCGTCTCCGGGCGAGTTGGTCACGAGCGACGGTTCGAGCAACAGCAGCGTCTCGACGTCGGGGAACTGCTCGGCCTCGCCGGCCAGGAAGTCCGCGATAGCGTCGAGAAACGCCGCGTCGTCGCCGTAGTACTCGTCGGTCGCCAGCTCCGAAAGCGAGTACGGTCCCGGGAGGACGGCCTGCAGTCCCGCGTCGACCTGCTCGTCCGCGGCGGTCAGTTCCGCCGCGACGTCGCCGTCGGCCGTTAGCTCGCCGGTGACGACGGGTTCGCGGTAGAAGTTGTTGTTATCGTAGTATCGGACGATGCCCCGCGTGTCCACGCTATCGTGGACGGCCAGCGGATGCGCGAGCATGTCGTCCCAGCGCAATTGCCCCTCGATGATCCGGTCGAGCCCGGCCGATTGCTGGGCCCCGATGACCTCGGCTCGTGCCTCCTCGTAAACGGAAACGATCTCCCCACTCTCGTCGCCGCTGATCAGGTCGCCCTTCTGATGGCCCTTGAGCCTCGACAACTCGTCTTTTGTCCAGTCCGGTAACGGATACAGTCCCGGTGTCGTTGATACGATCTCTGCCATTGCCCACGAATATGGAATGACGCGCTTTAATATTTACTACTTCGATGAATGTCTGTCAGTTATCTTCGCCGAGGACGAGATCGGTCAGTCCCTCGTCTTCGAGGAGATCGAGCAGATTCTGGAGATCGAGCAGTTTGATGTCGTGGCTGGCCGCTCGGTCCCGGACCGAGTCGGGAACGTTCGCGGTCGTGACGACTGCAGCGGCGTCGGCCCGGTCGACGTTGTCGCGGTCGGTCACACAGCGGTCGATGGTCGACGCGTCGAGATCCCCGTCAGGACGGTGGACCGTCCAGATCAGCACGCGGAGGTCGATCAGCTGTCTGCGGATGGCCATCACGTCGTACTGGCCTCGCGACTGGGCGAAGATCGTCGTCTCCCAGCCGAGTTCGCTCCAGCACGCAGCGACGAACGTCCGGAACTCCCCGTCGTCCATCGCCCGGAGGTCCGCCTCGGCCGAGACTCGCCGGTCCGCGCCTCGATCCGGCGCTGTGTCGAGACGCTCCCACGCCTCACCGAAGCCACCGTCGTCGTGACGGCTCTCGCGCTCGGGTGTCGTCCGGTCGGCCGTCTTCGTGGTTACACCCGCGACGACGCCCCCGTTGTCTGTCGACGCACTGGCGTCAGTGCTCTCCGGCGGGCCTTCGCCCGGTCCGTCGTGGCCGCTCGACCCGGAATCGGGGTCGTTCCCGTCGTCGACTCCGACTGCCTCGCGTTCGATCAGCGCGCGCCGGTGGTCGATCTCGACGCGCCACGTCCGGAGCGTCTCTTCGCGGTCGGGGGCCAGTTCGGTGACGACGGTCAGGGCTTGCTGGAGGTGGTCGTCGGCCTGCGAGCAGGCTGACAGTGCCTGTTCGGTTCGGCCCCCCGCGTGGAGGCGCTCGGCGGCCGCGAGCAGCCGGTCGATGACGGCCGTCCGCGCGTCGACGATCTCGTCGACGACGTCCAGGATCCGCGCCCGGATCGAATCGGGATCGCCCGCGAACGGTGCGCTCGGTCCCCAGGAAAGACCGATCCAGTCGCGATGCGCCGCCAGAGCGTCGGCCAGTCGCTCGGCGCGCCGTTCGGGATCGTCGATCGACCTGGCGTCCTCGAGTGTGGCAGTCGCGCGTTCGCGAGGTAGCCCTTCGAGTCGTGCTCGCTCGCGCTCGGCGGTTCCGATCTGTGCCTCGAGTTGCTCGTCCGGAGGCTGTTCGGCATCGATCGCCAGGGCCTGCTCGGCGGTATCCCGGGCGTCTTCGTGTGCCTCGCAGGCTGCCCGGAGTCGGCCTGCGGCCTCGTGGCGGTCGGCGCGACCGGCGTGTGCCTCGGCCAGCGCCGCGAGTGCGCGGCGCTGGATCGACCGGACGTCCGCGCGATACTCGTCGAACCCGGCGTGGACGAGCACTCGATCGCCGAGATCGAACGCGCGAACCCCCTCGCGTCCGGCAGCGATCATCGAGACGGCTTCCTCGGCCGCTTCGCGTGCGGCGTCCGGGTCGTCCTCGAGGTGTGCTCGCGCGGTCGTGAGTTGCTCTTCGATCCGGGCTGCGGACCGATCCGCCTGCGACCATGCCTCCCGTGCTTCTTCCAGATACGCGACGACCGGATCGAGGTCGCCGCCGGCAGGCATCGACCACTGCTCGCCCGCCTCGGTGCGCACGACCAGCCGCTCGCGCAACAGGCCGCGATCGGTCGCGACCCGCGTAACGGTCGAGAACGGGATCGGGACGACCCGATCGCCGCCCTCGTCCGCGCCGCCAATCGCGATCACGACACGCAGATCGGTGATCGCGACGACCGTCCGACACCCCCTGGCCGGCTTGTACGTCTCGCTGACCCCGTCACGCTCGACTGTCACGCCACCCCGCTTTGCGTGCATGACGAACGCGACTTCCTCCCGCTCGCCGAGGTACGACGACAGCGGCCCCTCCGCGAGGTATTGCGGACCCAGTCGCTCGTCGACCCGCTCGTTCGAGCCCGGGTGTTCTCCTCCCTCCAGTTCGATGATCTCGGCCATCGTCGGCCCGTACCTGTACTAGCCGGCCGACGTATTATCTAACAATTGTAAAATATCAAAAATATATATGTAGAAAAATACAAAGGCAGGGGTGTCACTGTTCGGTCGGTCGAAGTTCCAGTACGACGAGCCGCTCGAAGGGGTGGGATTCGTCGGCGACCTCTCTGGCCGACAGTCCGCCGGCCGCAGCACGCTTTCGTACGGCCTCGATGTCCGTGAGCGAGCTCACGAGCAAGAGCACGACGCCGTCCGCGGCGAGGACGCGGCGGACGGTCTCGAGGAACGGATCGACCACGGCGCGACCGTCCTCGCCGCCGGAGAGCGCCCGTTCCATCCAGTCGTCGAACTCGTGTTCCGGTGGCGTCGGGAGATACGGCGGATTGAACGCCACGAGGTCGAAGACACCGTCCCGAAACGGCTCGACGAGATTCGCCCGGACGACCGGGAGTCCGGCCTCGTGCGCCTCGCGGCAGGCCATCGGGTTGATGTCCGTCGTGACGACGTCGGCCCCCGTCTTCGCGAGCGCGGTCGCAACGTAGCCCGACCCCGTTCCCACTTCGAGTACCAGGTCGCCTTCGCCGACGTACTCGCGGGCCGTCTCGGCGAGCAGGTGGGAATCCTCGGCCGGTTCGTACACCTGGTCGAGATCGCGCTGTCTGGCCAGTTCGGGCCGGTCGTCGCTCATCGATCCTGGTCTTCGTCCGGAGATCCCCTCGGCGTTTCGCTTTGGACCTGCAGGCCGGGCGGTCGTCCGCCGAGCGTCCGCTGGGGGAAGGGGATGGTGATCCCCTCTCGTTCGAACGCCTGCTTGACCGCCGCGACGACGGCCGTCTGTGCCGCCCAGCGTCGCCGTGCCGTCGGTTCGTCGATCCAGAACCGCAACTCCAGGACGACCGCCGAGTCGCCGAACCCGGTCAGGAGCGCCCGGGGCTGTGGATGCGTGCGGATCTCCTCGCGGCCGAGGTCACGCATCGTCTCGGTGGCCAGTTCGCGGGCGCGTTCGACGTCGTCGTCGTAGTCGACGCCGACTTCCACGTCGACGCGCAACCGCCCGCGCCGGGAGCGGTTGACCAGTCCCGTCGCCGTCACCACGTCGTTGGGGATCGTGACGAATTCGCCGCTGAACGTGCGTATCTCGGTGTTGAACACCGACACGTCGGTGACGATCCCTTCCCGATCGTCGATCGCGACCCAGTCGCCGATGTCGAACGGTCGACCGAACAGCAGAACGAACCCCGCCAGAACCGACGACAGCGTCTGGCGGGCTGCCAGGCCGATCACGACGCTCAGGAACCCGGCCCCGAGCAGGATGTCCGAGGGATCGATCCCCCAGACTGCCAGCCCGACGACGATCGCCAGCGAGTACAGGACCAGCTGCAGGACGTGGTAGGTCACCTCGTGCTGGTGGCGCGAGAAGGCGTCGTGTTCCTCGAAGAGCAGTCCGGTCACGCGCTTGGCGAACACCGTCGCACCCCAGGCCCCGACCAGCAGAAACACCGACACCAGCCCGCGGACGATCGTCATGGGAGCCGGATCGAGGACCTCGGAGATGGCTGTCGCTTCCGCGGTTGCCTCCCAGATCGTGAGCACGGCGACGATCGCACTTCCGGAGAGGGCGACGATCAGTGCCGCCTGCACCGCTTCCAGCAGGGTCCCGCGAGGATCGTAGTGCGTCCGGAGCCAGCGACCAGTCTGGCGGATCGCCCAGCTGCCCGCGAGCACACCAACGAGCACCGCGAGCGTCCCCAGCCATCGCCCGGTCGGCGTCGCGAACAGCTGGCCGACGATCGGAAGTTCGATAACTAATACCGACCGGCTGACTGAAGGAGCAGTCGCTGAGAGCGTGACGACCGCACCGGTCACGGATCGCCCACCTCGACCGCGAGCCGCGCCAGCTTCGCGAACTCCGCCGGGGTCACGTCCCCGGCTCGCTTGCTCATGAGGTCCTCGTCGGCGGCGTCGACGACCGCCTCTGGATCCCCCAGCCCGGAGATGTGCGCCGTGTTTCGGATCGCATTGCGCATCGTCTTGCGACGCTGGGTGAAGATCGCCTTCACGAGATCCATGAACACCGCGTCACTTGGCACTTCGTACTCCGGCTCGCGCGGCGTCGTCCGGACGATCGCGCTCTCGACGGCCGGCGGTGGCCTGAACGCCTCCTTCGGCACGGGTTCGACCACCTCGACGTCGGCGTAGTGGCCTGCCGTCACTGACAGTCGGCCGTAGTCGTCGGATCCCGGCTCGGCGGCCATCCGGTCGGCGAACTCCCGCTGGAACATCAACACGAGGGGCACACCCCGTGGCAGCAGCCGGAACGTGATCTCGCTGGAGATCCCGTAGGGGAGATTCGATATCGACGCGGTGAACTCGGGCAACTCGACCTCGAGGGCGTCGCCCTCCAGGACGGTCAGCCGTCCGGCGTCGATCTCGTCGGCAAACTCCTCGCGGAGAAAGGCCGCCAGACCGGGGTCGCGCTCGACAGCCGTGACGTGGTCGGCAACCGCGAGCAGCCGGTCCGTGAGTGCGCCGGTTCCGGCCCCGACCTCCAGGACGTGGCGCAGATCCGCGCCGGCCTCGGTCGCGTAGGTCGGGACGCGATCGAGCACGCGGTCGTCGATCAGGAAGTGCTGATCGCGTCCCGGATTCCCTCCGACACCGGCACGGGCTAACAGTGTGTCGGGATCGCGGAAGTCAGTGTCGTCCATCTTACTCGTCGCGCCGGGCGAATATCCGGTACTTGAGGTCACTCTCTTCGATCTCTTCGAGAATACGTTCGACGAGTACGTCTTTCGGATCGTGGAGACCGTTGACCCGCGCCTCGATGTCCTCGAAGTTCGCGAACGGGCGGCGCTTGCGCGCTTCGAGGACGTTGTTTCGCAGTTTCTTGCCGATCCCGGGCAGGAGATTCAGCGCGTGCAGCCGCGTCGTGATCGGCTGCGCCTCGTTGTAGAACTCGACGAAACGGTCTTCGTCCGCGTCGACGATGTCCTCGATCGCGTACTCCAGCTCGGACCGCGCGCCGCCCGAGAGGTCCTCGTAGTCGATCCCTCGGGCGCGCTCGACATCGTCGCCGCGCTCGACCGACACGCGATCGCCGATCGAAACGTCGGCGTCCTCGGTGAGCACGAGCTCGAACAGACGGAACTCCTCGACGGAGACGGCGTACGCCAGCGGCTCTTTCTCGTACTGGGGCCGCTCGTCGTCCGAGCGCCCGTGGGGCAGGAAATCGAGGACGACTGCCGTGGGGGCACTCGACTCGTCGTCGCGGTGGCCGGTAGTCATATCCAGTCTGTACGGTGACAGTGTACTTAAAAGCCAGCGAGTCACGTCTCGCCGTACTCGATGGCCCCCCTGGTTCGCTCGTCGACTTTCACGATGTGACACAGCGGATTTCCGGGGTAGACGACGGGGTTCTCCAGGACGCCGATCAGCACCCCGTCGAACGGTGCGTCTACCGCCGTCGTGGTCGTCTTGAAGGGGTTGGCGATGGTCGCGATGCGCTCGCCTTCCTCGACGAAGGCCCCGCGTTCGACGTGGACGTCTACCAGCCCGCCCGCGTCGGCCCGCAGCCAGGTCTTCTCGTCGGCTGCTTCGACGACCGTCCGCCAGCCCGGCCAGTCGACGTGTTCGCTTTGCAGGAGGCCGAACTCCGCGAAGACCGATCGAATGCCGTCGAGCGCCCGGTCGATGAGCGATCGCTGGAAGCGGTGTGCCTCGCCCATCTCGACGGTGACCGTCGACGTCCCGGCAGCCGTCGCCTCGCGGCGGAGCGTCCCCTCGGCACCCTCGCTGTCGATGACGACGTTCGAGGCGAAGGCCCTGGCGACCCGCTCGACAGTCTCGTCGCTCATGTCTGCCCGGACGTGCAGCATGTTCGACCGCCCGCGAGTCGAGGTGTGCAGGTCGATCCCCAGGTCGGCGGGCGCGACGAAGTTCTCGAAGATCCGCGCAGCCATCCGCTGGGCACCCGTCCCGGTCCGGTCGCCGGGAAACGCCCGGTTGAGGTCGCGGTCGTAGACCGGCAGGTATCGCTGCTGAGCGATGAAACCAGGAACGTTGAGGATCGGCAGGCAAACGAGCCGGCCACAGAGGTCGGAGTGGTCCCACTCGTGGGCGACCTCGCGGACGACCTCGATGCCGTTGAGTTCGTCGCCGTGCGTGGCCGCCGTGATGACGACCGTCGGTCCCGTCCGCTCGCCGACCACGACCGTCACGGGCATCTTGACCGGATCGCCGAGGTAGGTCTCGGTGACCGTGTACCGGACGTTCTGGGTCTCCCCGGGATCGACCCGCCCACCGTCGTAGGTGAACGGCGCTGGCTGCTCCATACTGCTCGGACGTGTGGGACGGTAAAACGTGTGACGGCCAGCTGACTGCGACGGTCGGCAGTGCTCCGTGCCGCCGTCGACTGTCGACGCGAGCCGCGTGTCCGCACCGGAAGACAGTCGCCCGAGAGTTCTTCACCGTCGACCTCGCATCTCCGTCTATGACCACGTCGACACCCGTCACCGTCGGGGTTCTCAGCCTGCATAACAGCAAGGAGACCAAGGCGATCTGCAACGCCATCGAGGCACTGGGTCACGAACCTGCGTGGCTCCGCCGGGAGAACCTGGTGATCGACGTCACGGACGGCGACATGACGCTCCAGCCGGACGTCGACGTCGTCGTCAACCGCCTGCTGCTCTCGAAGTCGACCGAGCCCTGCGAGGAACTCGGCCTGGCCCGCACGCTCGCACACCTTCGCCCGACGCTGAACGGCCCCGCTGCGACGCTGACCGCGGTGCACAAGGTCGCGACGGCCGCGGCACTGGTGGAGGCGGACGTGCCCGTCCCGGACGCGCTGATGGCGCTGGAATCGGAGCGACTCAACGCCTGGCTGACCGCCGGCGACACCGAGGCCGTCTACAAGACCGCCATCGGGACGAACGGCGGCGGGACCTGGAAGGTCGGGCCCGGTGAACGCGTCAACGCCCGCGTCGGCAACCGTTACGCGTTCCTCCAGTCACTGATCGAACGCGAGGGCGAGCGAGCGCGCGACCTCCGGGTGTACATCGTCGGCGACCAGATCGTCGGTTCGATGTTCCGGTACGCGCCCGACAACGACTGGCGCACCAACGTCGCCCTCGGCGGCGACGTCGCCGACGCCAGCGACGAGGTCCCGGAGTCGGCTCTCGACATCGCCCGCCGGGCCACCGACGCTGTCGGCCTGGATTACGCCGGCGTCGATCTCGTCGAGAGCGACGACGGCTGGCTGGTGCTGGAAGTCAACCCGACCGCAGGGTTCAAGGGCCTCTACGAGGCGACCGGGCGCAGCCCCGCACCGTACATCGCCGCCCACGCCATCGAGTCGGCCGGCGGCACCGTCGACGCCGACCGCGTCGCCGAGCTGGCGACGGTCCTCGACGACTCGGTGCCGACGTGTCGGCCCAGCACTGCCCCGACCAGTGCTCCCGAGCGAGAGACTATCGGCTACATCGAGGAGGTCATCGTCAGCGGGACCAGCGGCTCGACGGCCGCCCTCGCCAAGTCCGACACTGGCGCCACCCGGACCAGCATCGATACCGGTCTCGCGGCCGACATCGGGGCCGGCCCGATCAAGTCCATCACGAAGGTCAAGTCCGGCAGCCAGAAAGTATCGAAGAGCCGGCCGGTCATCGACCTCGTCGTCGCCGTCGGCGGGAGCCGCCACACCGTCACCGCCAGCGTCGAGGACCGCAGCCACATGCAGTATCCCGTGTTGCTCGGCCGTGACATCCTCCAGCACTACCGCGTCGACGTCTCTCGCCGGACCGACGCGGACGGCGAAGACGAGGACAACGAAGAAGAAGAGGCGGGCGCCGAGGAGTGACAGTCGACGCTCGCGAGAGCCGAATCCGTATCAGGCGTACTTGGCGACGACGTTGAGAATGTCGTCGAGTTCCTCGCCCGACAGCGAATACCGTTCCTGAGCGAAGACGGCCCGCAGTTCGTCCCGGTCCTGGGGCAGAAGGTTAGCGATCTTGTAGGCGGTGGCCTCGTCGACTTTCTCCAAGTCCTGCAGTTCGGCGACGAACTCCTCGGACTCCTCGACGTCCAGGACCGCAAAGCGGTTGACGTGCTCGACGGCGCGCGTGAGTTCGTAGCGCATCTCCCGGTCCTCGTCGAGCGCGCGCTCGCGTTCGATGTCCTCGAGGATGTCCTTGGCCTCGGCGAGAGTCAGGTACTCCTCCTCGAGCTTCTCCTTGAATATGGTCATCGCTTACTCCTGTCGCCGGAGGTGCGCGGCCTTGACGATCAGCGTCTTCTCGACGCCGCCGTCTTCGATCTGGACCTTGTAGGCTTTCCCCTGCGTGCCGACGACCGTGCCGGTGTGGCCGTTGAAGCGCGGGTGGAACCGGCCGTCGTCGACGCTGGGATCGATCGCCAGGTGGACAGTGTCGCCGTCCTCGAACTGCTGGACGGCGCGCTGTGGCGGCGACGCTCCCCGATCCCGCGGGTCGTTCTTGAGCTTGTTCCGTGTTCCCTTGAGTGGACCGTTCGAACTGGGCATTCTTGCCGTCCGGTAGTCCGGTCGGGCATATAAAACGTGCGTTCCGCTACCGTCGTGGCTCGGCGTGACACGCGAGCCGCGACCCAAAACAGCCTAGACGCGACCGACGTTCTCGACGGAGACGCTCTCGACGTCCTCGACCTCGCTGAAGGCCTCTTCGACGGACTCGGTGCCGCCGGACTCGTCGGGAACGATCACAGTCGGCAGTAGCGCAACCAGGCCAAAGGCGACCTCGTCACGCTCGAAGCCGTTGATCTTCGCACCCTCGGGGAGGGCCTGTTCGAGACGGTCCTGGAGCGCGTCCAGGTCGACGTCCGGACTGTTCGGCATGACCTTGATCTTGGCAGCGACTTTTCCCATGGTTATGGTCCCGTGAACCCGCAATCGGGGCACTCATAGAGGTTGCTCTGCTTGCGGCACTTCGCGCAGCGGTAGATCTGGTGTCCGCATTCGGGACACTTGAACGCGGCGGCGTTCGTGCCGGAGACGTTGATCCCACACGAGATGCACTTTTGACGCCGCTTTTGGTGGCTCTCGCTCATCCGTACACGTTCTTTCACATCGCGGCTTTTAACGGTTGCTAATACTGTCGGCTGTAACATTTCGGCAGGATTTCGGCACACGGGATGCCGAAAATCTCCACGAGCTTACAGCCGACAGTATAAGCGTGCTTGCTCCCAGCCGGCCGACCGGCTCCAGCGCGGGCCCGCTAGGCTTTTGCTCGCCGGGCAGTGATGTCCGACAATGAGTCACAGTCGCGACGCCCCGATCAGCGAAAGCGTCCAGATGTACCTCAAGGAGATCTACCTGCTCTCCCGTGACGGCGAGTACGCAAAGACGGGCGAGCTGGCCGAGCGACTCGACGTCTCCCCGCCGAGCGTCACCGAGATGTTCGGCCGGCTGGAGGAAGCCGGACTGCTGGAGTACGAGAAACGTCGCGGGGCGGTCCTGACCGACGACGGCGAATCCCGCGCGCGACGGCTCCTGCGCAAGCACTGCCGGATCGAGCGGTTTCTCGTCGAGCATCTCGGCGTCGAGGAAGGGTTTCACGAGGAGGCCTGCCGGCTCGAACACGTCATGAGCGACGACATCGCCGAGCGGCTCGATCGATACGTCGACCTCGAAGCGGACTGTCCGGACTGTTACGACCCCGACAGGCAACACTGCTCGAAGCTGAACATCTAAACATCTGAGAATCGAGACTGGATGGCGATTCGAGAATCGTCGCTGTACCGATCAGGCCCCGTATCCTTCGCCCTCGATCGGACCGCTGAACACGCCGTAGAGGAACTTGAAGTACCACAGGACCAGCAGCAGGACCGGTACTCCAAGGACCGTGGTGAGATTTAGCGCAAGCGGCGAGACGACCGCGTCCTGGACGGTCAGGCCGGTCGGCGGGTAGATCGTCGGGTACAGCAGCAGAGCGACCAGCGCGCTCAACAGGACCGGCAGCGCCAGCGCGCTCGCCAGCCAGGCGCGATACTCGCCACGCCCTGCCAGGACGATCCCGCCGAGTCCCGCGGCGACCGAGAGGACGACGATCACGGCCGCAGGTATCGAGAGGATCGTGTCGGCAGCGCCGCCAGCGTCGGTAAAGACGACTGTCGCCAGCAGGACGACGACGCCGCCCAGATACGCAAGCGTCGCGATGATCCCGTAATCGCGCATCTCGCTGGCGAGCGCGGGGCCGGTCTTGGCTGCCAGGAACGCTGCACCGGTGACGACCGAAACCGCGACCAGGCCGATCCCGGTCAGTAGCGTCGGGGCCGACAGCGTCGCCGCGTCGAACACCCAGCGGCCGGCGATCATCCCGAACAGCAGCGGCGCGAAGAGGCTGCCGCCGATGAACGAGTAGTCACAGTAGCGCATCCAGCGCTCGTCGTCGCGCTGTTCGCGCAGTTCCGGGCCGAGTCCACGGAACAGCAGCGCCAGCACGAACCCGAGCGCGAGCAGGTAGTGATCGGCCAGCAACCGGGAGTACACGTCGGGGAACGCCGCCAGCGTCATCGTCCCGAAGGCGATCACCCACACCTCGTTGGCGTCCCAGACCGGACCGAACGCCGACAGGAGCGTCTCGCGGTCGTGGTCGTTGTCACGGGTCGCGTACAGCATTCCGATCCCGAAGTCGAACCCGTCGAGGACGATGTACATCGTCAGCGCGAACATGACCAGCCCGAACCAGATCTCCGGGAGCGGCTCGACGAGGTAAGAGTCGACGGGCAACAGCAGTTCAGTCATCGTCGCTCACCCCCGGGATCGGACCGTACCAGCGATCACCGGACGTTTCTTGCACGCCCAGTTCTCGCAGCTCGTCCTGGATGAGCCACCGGAGGATGTACAGGGCGACCAGGACCAGCGCCCCGTAGATGACGAGGAACCCGACCAGCGTGAGCGTCGCTTCCGTCGCTGTCAGCGTCGTGGAAACGGCCTCGCTGGTCGTGAGCTGATCCTGAATGACCCAGGGCTGGCGGCCGATCTCGGTGACGTACCAGCCGGTGAGCAGGGCGGCGTATCCGAACGGCGACGCCATGATCATCGCCTTCAGGTAGCGGTCGCTGTCGGACAGTCGACCCCGGTAGAGGAGGTAGCCACCCCACAGCGCAAGCGCGATGAACAGGAACCCGAGTCCGACCATGAACCGGAACGACCAGAACACCATCGCCACGGGCGGGTTCTCCTCGTACTCGTTCAGCCCGAGCACTTCGGCGTTGAAATCACCCCCGCTGGCGAGGAACGAGCCGACGCGCGGGAGGCTGATCGTGAAGAGGTTTTCCGCCCGCGGATCGGTCAGCGCGGAGGGATCCGTTGGGAACGCGAGCAGGTGCAAGTCAGCCGTGCCGGTCTCGTAGTGGGCCTCCATGGCCGCGAACTTCTGGGGCTGGGTGTCCTCGACGTGACGACCGTAGGCGTCACCGTGGATCGCCTGCAGCGGTGCCGAGACGAGCAGGATCAACACGGCGATCTTCAGCGCCGTGCCCCAGGCTTCCGAGTCGCGTTTCTTCCAGACGATGTACGCGGAGACGCCGGCGACCAGCAGCGCGACCGAGATCACCGCCGCGTTGATCATGTGGACGTACATCCAGGTCATCCGCGGGTTGAAGAAGGCGGCAATGGGATCGGTCAGCTTGGCGACTTCCATCCCGTTGCGGGTAATCATCTCGTAGCCCTGGGGCGTCTGCATCCAGGAGTTGACGACCAGGATCCAGAAACCCGACAGCCAGGCACCGAACCCGACCAGCACCGACGAGAGGATGAAGGTCCGGTCGCTGACCCGCTCGCGGCCGAACAGCAACACGCCGAGGAACACGGCCTCTAGGAAGAAGGCCATCTTCGCCTCGAAGGCCAGCGGACCGCCGATCATCTCGCCGGCGACAGAGGAGAACTGCGGGAAGTTCGTCCCGAACTGGAAGCTCATCGGGATGCCGGTGACCGTCCCCATGACGAACCCGGCAGCGAACACTTTCACCCAGAACGACCGAAGGCGTGTGAACCGCTCGTCGTCGGTCCGAACCTCCTTCCAGGTGAAGTAGATGATGAACGGTGCGAGGCCGATCGACAGGGCCGCAAACAGGATGTGGACGCTGATCGTCCACCCGAACTGCGCCCGGCTCGCGATCTCGGGCGACAGCTGTAACGCGGACCCGTCGAGCATCGGCAGGGCAATCCCTCCGTCGACGAGTAGCTGGGAAAGTACAGACATCCGTTTTCCTACGCCTCAGACCCTCAAAACGATAAACCGGTGTTGCGCTCCCGAGCCCTGAGAATTGGCGAAAGGAATTTACGTATAGATTAAAATCTCTTTTCGGTTTCGGCAATATGCGCAGCCTTTCAGATTCGTTCTGCCCCTTCGAAATTATGCCAATTTAGTTTTCGTCAGCAAGATAATCGTCCTGAACGTCGAGTACCTCGGTCGAATCGTCACACTCGCTGTACCGGGCCAGCGGTTCCTCGTTGAGTTCCAGGAAGGTGTGGCCCCAGGAGAACTTCGAGAGGATCCGTTCGGCGTGCTCGCGGTCGCCGAGGATGGTCAGCGCACCGGCGAAGGCCTCGACGGTGTTGAGCTGGAAAGCGGTCCCGTAGTTGATCGGATTGGCAGCGACGAGAAACGGGAGCGCCCGGTGGACGCCGTCCAGGTCGAACGCCTCCCGCTGGGCGGTCTCCCAGGAGCAGTCGAGCGCGACCAACCGGTCGTGGTCGGCGTCGGCGGGCGAGAGCGCCTGCTCGGCGAAGGGGTTGAGGACGATCCCCGGCGGGGTCGCCCGCGTCGAGCGGTGCAACTCCGCGAGGTCGAAGCGAGCGAGTTTCCGGGCGCTGCACTTCTCGGGATCGTCGTCGCCCTCGTAGCGGACGTGTAACTCCACGTGCGAGCGTACTCGGCGAGCGTTGATAGGGGTTGCTGATACCGGTGGCTACACCGTTTCGAAATGACATAGCCACCAGTACATGGTTCCGGACGTATCGCCCCCAGCACGACGACCGGCGTCGGGAGTTACCTCGCTAGGCCGACCGCGGCAGTACCTGTCCCTACGTGGGGGTTTTTGTTCGTGGTCGCCGAAGCGAGGACATGACAGACGAAGAGATCTGTATCGTCGGCGGGGGCATCGCTGGGGCCGGAGCAGCCTACGCGCTAGACGACGCGGACGTGACCGTCTACGAGATGGACACCGTCGGCGGTCGGATGGCGAGTCGTCGCCGGGAGGGCTGCGTGTTCGACTTCGGCGCGAACTACCTCGAACTGGGTGACAGCGATCTGGAGTCCGTGATCGAAGACGGCGCTGGCGAGGTCGCCGTCGAGATCGAACCGCCGGTCAAGCAATTCACCGCCAGTGGCGAGATCCGAACGGGTGAGGTGCCCCAGAACACTCGCTGGACGACCCCCGACGGTCTCGACGGCATCGTGCGGGCGCTGTTCGAGAACAGCGGGGCCGACCTGCACGTCGGCGTCGGCGTCACCCGCCTCGAACGACGCGAGGACGACTGGCTGGTCACCACGGACGAGGGCGACCGCGCGTTCGACGCGGTCGTGCTGGCCGTCCCCGGGGCATCGGCGTCAGTGCTGTTCGAGACAGCCGTGTGGGACAACCCGGTCAGAGAGGAACTCGCCCGGGCCGTCGAGGGGATTCCCTACCGGACGATGGACACCGTCGCACTGGGCTATCCCTTCGAGATAGAGACGGACTTTTTCGGACTCGTCAGCGAGGAAGACGTCTACGACGTCGCCTGGGTGTCGAACGAGGGACACAAGCCCGGGCACGTCCCCGATGGCAGGGGCGTCCTCATCGTCCAGTTCGGTCCCAGCTGGGCCGTCACTCACCCACAGACGTCCCCCGCTGCCGCCTCGGAAGCGGCGACCGACCGCGTCGTCGAACTACTCGAGGACGACCGTCTCGCCGAGCCGGCCTGGTGGGAGTACCAGCGGTGGGGCGACGCCATCCCCACCCGCGGTCCCGACGAATCGCTGCGCGAGGCGACACTGGAGGACGATCTGGCGCTTGCCGGCGACTGGGTCGAAGGTATCGGCCGGACGCGGGCCGCCCTCCGCAGCGGACTCCGTGCGGGCCGTGAACTGCTCCAGGCCGAAGGCAACTGACTACCGGAAACGATGCCTGTGAGCGAAGACGAACGGTACATCGAGGAAGCGATCGATCTGGCACGCGAGGCGGTCGCGAACGGCAACACCCCGTTCGGGTCGCTGCTCGTCGTCGACGGGACGGTCGTCAGGCGGTCGACGAATACGACGGTGACAGAAAAGGACATCACGGCCCATCCGGAGCTCAAACTCGCGCGCTGGGCGGCCCGCGAGCTCGACGCTGCAGAGCTGGCGGAGTGCACCATGTTCACTAGCACCGAACCATGCGAGATGTGCGCGGCGGCGATCCACTACGCCGGGATGGATCGCGTCGTCTACAGCGTCTCCGGCGCGTCCCTGGCGACCGTCCGGGGCGACGAACAGCACGGCGTCCCGTGCGCGGAAGTGATCGAACGCAAGGGCGGTGCCACCGACGTCGACGGCCCCATCCTCGAATCCGAGGGACTGGACGTTCACCGGGGGTTCGACTGGTAGCGAACGTCGTGGGTCCGATCCACGGACGAGTAGTTAATCCGCGAGAGAACGCCCGGCAGTCTTAACTGGATACGTCGATTGCTCGCAGACATGGTGACGCTGGGGGAGCGAGCGCCATCGTTCGAACTGCCGGCAGTAGCGGGTGGGGACCTCGACACCCGGTCACTCTCGGATCTGCTGGGCGAGGACGTGATCGTGCTCATGTTCTACCCGGCGGATTTCAACCCGGCCTGTGACGAGAGGGGGTCGGACGTCGGCGAGCTCGACGTATTCACGATGCAAAAGGACGTGACGATCCTGGCGGTGTCGCCCGACAGCGTCTACAGCCACCGGGCGTTCGCCGATCGGTACGACCTGAAAGTGCCGCTGTTGAGCGACACGCGTCGCGAGGTCGCCGAGCGCTACGGCGTCGTCGACGACCGCGAGGAGGGCTATCTGGTGCAGCGTGCGGTGTTCGTGATCGATCTCAACGGTCGGATCCAGTATCGCTGGGCCACCAGCGACCCCCACGAGTTGCCGGAGGTCGAGCCGATCCGCGTGACGATCGAGGCCATCGGGGGCGACTCGACGGCGCTCTCGCGGTATCGGGTCGGACACGCCCACTACGTCGAAGGGCGACGCGCGTTCACCAGTGCAATGGACGCCTTCAGCGACCGCGAGTGGATGCTCGCCAGAAGCGACTTCGAACGGGCTCGCGAGGAGTTCGAAGAAGCCGCCGAGGAGTTCGACACGGCCTATCGGTTCAGCGAGACGGCCGTGCTAGACGAGCCGTTCGATCGCGCGAAGAGCAAGGCAAACGCACTGTGGCAGGCGGCCGACTGGCTGGCATCCGCCGCCGACGAGTTCTCCAGCGGAAACGGACAGGAGGGGACGGCCTACCGGGAAGACGCCGAAGCGCCGCTCGAGACCGCGCGGGACCTCGAAGAGCCGATCGACCCGGACGACATCGTCGACGAGGGCGGCGAGATCGTCCTCCAGCCGGAAGAAGACACGTCAGTCATGGACGAGATCCGCGACGAGCAGGCGAGTGACGACGAGCCCGCGGGTGGGATCGATCTCGAAGTCGAAGAGGTAGAGATCGACGACGGAGACGAGGTCGAAGCGCGCGGACTGGAGACCGACGCCGGGCGTCGGGCCCGCGAGTACGGCGGGAAAGGCGTCGAGATGGGCGAGGCGGATGGGGCCGGAGAGGACCAGATCGCCGAGGCCGTCGGCGACCTCGACGGGGAAGCGGCAGACGACGAGCAGGCTGAATCGGACACCAAGCAGTCCGACGAATCCGATAGCTCGGACATCACCGACGAAGAGGTCGCCGAGATCGCCGCTGAACTCGAAGACGACGAGTGAGAGAGAAGCACCGCGACGGCGAGAGGTTCTAGTGGCTCGGGTTCCCACCACCGGTATGGACGACCGTGTCGGAACAGCCCGAACGTACTATCGGTCACTCGACAGGCACGACTACGAGACGTTGCGGTCGGTGTTGACGCCGTCGTTCGTCCAGCGACGACCCGACATGACGCTCGAGGGTCGCGACCGGTTCGTCACGTTCATGCGCGAGGAGCGGCCCCAGACCGAGACAACGCACCCGATCGACGCGATCTACGAGAGCGACGCGGGCCTCGCGGTCGAAGGACGGTTGCTCGCCGCCGACGGCGAACAGATCACGGCGTTCGTCGACGTGCTGACGTTCGATCGCGGCCGTATCGGTGGGATTCGGACGTACACGGCGTGATCGATCCGCTGTCTGGATAGCGCACGCAGTACTATGGGTTCGGGCGTCGTACTACCGAGTATGTACGATCGGATACTCGTTCCCGTCGACGGGAGTCAGTGCGGCCGAGACGCGGCGGCGTACGGATTCGCGTTCGCGGCGGCGACGGGCGCATCGATCGATCTCGTTCACGTCGTCGACACGACGCTCCAGACGGTTGGGGGGCGTCTGAGCGTCGCCGAGCGTCGCGAGCACGGCGAATCGATCCTGGAGTCGACGCTCGAGCTGGCAGACGAACGAGACGACGTCGAAACGCATCTGCGGGAGGGGACGCCCGGCGAAGAGATCGTCTCGGCTGCAAGCGAGATCGACGCCGATCTGATCGTGATGGGACGACAGGGTCATCACAATCTCCGCGATCGATTGCTGGGGGGCGTCACCGAGACGGTCGTCCACCGCGCCGACCCACCGGTACTGGTCGTACCGCTCGGGACCGACGGAGCGGCCGCGAACCCCTCGCGACTGGTGGTGCCGACCGACGGGAGCGAGAACGCAGCGGCCGCCGTACCAGAAGCGACCGATCTCGCACGAGCGTTCGACGCCGAACTCGCAGTTCTCACCGTGGTCGACGTGCAGGCCGCCGGTGGGAGCTTCAGTGCCGGCGGCGTCACACAGGAGTTCCTAGAACGCCTGGAAAAGGAGGGCGAGACGATCGTCACCGAACTCGCGGCGACGATCGAGCGACGGGCCCCCGACATCCCCGTCGAGACGGCCGTCGAGCGTGGAATCGCACACGAGGTGATCGGGTCCTTCGCCAGCGAGACCGGAGCCGGCCTGATCGTCATGGCTTCTCACGGCCGGACGGGGCTGCGCCGACAGCTCATCGGGAACGTCGCCGATCGGGTGCTGCGCGTCGCCGAAACGCCGGTGTTGATCGTTTCGGCCGAAAAGTGACGTCGAAGTTTGACTGTGTCCGCCCAGCAGTAGCGACTACTCCGGCGCGTACGCGTCGGCCAGATACTCCTCCATCATCCGTCGGGCGTGATAGCGCGAGCCGTTGAAGGCGATGGCGTTGCGCATGATGTCGACCCACTTCTCGCGGTCGTCGTAGTAGGTCGGCAAGACTTTCCCTTCGAGCTTGTCGTACAGGGCAGTCGAGTCGACCAGCGTCTCCTTTGCGTCGGTCATCCGCTCTTCGCGCGGGCTGTGGGGCTCGGGGCCGATCGACCAGCCGGTCTCGCCCTCGATGTGGCCTTCGACCCACCAGCCGTCGATCGTCGAGAACTGCGGGACGCCGTTGAACGCGGCTTTCATCCCGGAGGTACCCGAAGCCTCCCGCGGTCGACGGGGGTTGTTCAGCCAGACGTCGACGCCGGAGGTGAGTTTCGCCCCCATCTCCATGTCGTAGTCTTCGAGATACGTGATGGTGATCTCCTCGGAGAGCTGATCGGCGTACCCGTAGATCTCCTGGATGATCTCCCGGCCGCGGGGGTCACCGGGGAACGCCTTGCCGGCGTAGACGACCTGAATGTCGCCCGAGCGGGCGATGACCTCGCGCAGGCGTTCGACGTTCTCGAACAGCAAGGGAGCGCGCTTGTACGGGACGGCGCGGCGGGCGAACCCGAGCGTCAGCACGTCCGGGTCGAGTTCGACGCCCTGGCGCTCGGCGACGTAGTCGATGAGTTCCTGCTTCTGGGCCTGGTGGGCCTCCCAGAGGGGCTCGTCGTCGATGAGCGTGGCGTGCTGGAGTTTTCCGGGGAAGCGCCGCCAGTTCCGCATGTTCTCGTCGAAGACCTCGGCGACGTGGTCACCGACCCACGTCGGCACGTGAGCGCCGTTGGTGACGGCGTCGATATTCTCGGCGTGCTCGGGGAACATCTCCCGGGAGACTTCCTGGTGGCGCTTGGCGACGCCGTTGACGTATCGCGAGAGGTTCAGCGCGAGCCGCGTCGTGTGGACCTTCCCGCGGGGACTGTATTCGCGAATGGCGTACATCGGGACGAGGTCGTCGGCGAGCAGGTCGTAGAGCATGTCGATCGGATACTCGTCGTGCGCGGCCGCGACCGGAGTGTGGGTCGTGAAGACGCACTGCTCGCGGACCGCATCGGCGTCGAGATCGTGGCGATCGAGCAACTCGAGCGTGAGGAAGCTCGCGTGACCCTCGTTCATGTGGTAGGTCGCGACGTCGTAGCCCAGCTCGTCGAGCATCCGGACGCCGCCGATACCCAAGACGAGGTAGACGGCGAGTTTGAACCGGTCGTCCTTCCCGGGGGCGTAGACGCGGCGAGTCAGTTCGCGGACCCAGTGGGGGTTCTCCTCGCGGTCGGTATCGAGCATGATGACCGGAACAGTGCCACCGTGCTCGGATTCGACGTCGTAGCGCCAGGCACCGATCGTGATCTCCTGATCGTCGAGCGTCATCGATACCGTCGCATCGAGCGGCTCACAGAACTCTTCGACCGGCCACGGAGCCGGCTCGATATGCTGGGCGCCGTGCTCGTCGATGTACTGTTTCCCGAGCCCGTGATCGTTGAGCAACGTGAGACCGACGGCGTCGACGTTCAGATCGGCGAAGCCGCGGACGACGTCGCCCGCGAGGATCCCCAACCCGCCGTTGTAAGTGTTCATTCCGTTCTCCAGACCATACTCCATGCTGAAGTACGCGATCGTACCGTCAGGCTGCGTTGCCGGCATACGCTGACGTTCACGGAGGGGTCGTTTAGCCCCTGCGATGCGGGTTCCAGCTATTCTCAAGCGATTAGAGAGGGTATAATCGATTCTGCGCCAGTGAGGGGCGATCCGAGGGTAGGGAAACGACCTTTTTGCTACTGGGGGTCGAACCACCCGTTATGAAAGTCGGTATCGTCTCGGATACCCACGACAACGGTGGTATCGTCGAGCGGGCGGTCGGGACGTTCGAACAGGAAGACGTCGACGCGGTGATCCACTGTGGCGACATCGTCGCCCCGTTCTCGGCGACGCCGTTCGAGTCGGGGTTCGACTTCTACGCCGTGCGGGGGAACAACGACGGCGAATGGGCGCTCGAACGCACCGTCGGGGGGTTCGGCACGTATCTCGGGGAGATGGGCGAACTCACGCTCGGCGACGTAGAATTCGCTGTCTATCACGGCACGAGCGAACCGATCGTCGACGCGTTGCTCGAGTGTGGTACCTACGATTACGTCTGCCGGGGCCACACCCACGAACGCATCAACGAACGCCGTGGGGAGACGGTCCATCTCAATCCAGGCGGGATCCCGATCCCCGATGCACCCGAAGACCCGGCAGCGATCGTCCTCGACACCGAGACCGGCGACGTCGAGTTCCACGATCTCGGATGACGCGGTAGTGTGATACTGGTGGCTATAACATTTCGAAGTGATCCGGCACGACGGCGTGCCGGATATCTTTACGAACTTATAGCCACCAGTATGAGTGTTCGATCAGGTCTCGCGGCTGTCGGTCGCCGACGCAATCCTCGTCGCAGGCACCCGCCACAGCGAGGTTCGCTACGTGTACAGTTTCGGCACCGAATTCAACCGGCTCTCGACTGATACGGGTGATTGTACCGATGTGCCGCTCCGACCGCCCCGCGGTCGATGCGGAAGGGACAATCCCCATGATGACGACTCGTTCGCCTCGGATTTCTCGTAACGCCTATCCTCGTCCCGCCCGCAGATCAGTCTATGACCGACGACCTCCGCGTCGCGGCCGAGACGGCGCTGAACCAGTGCATGGGACTGCAAGCGGGAGAGTCCTGCGGGATCGTGACTGACGACAAACGCTGGAAGATCGGCAAGGTGCTGTACGACGTCGCGAGCGAGATCACCGACGACGTGACCATCGTCCGGTATCCGCCGGGCGACCAGCACGGCGAGGAACCTCCGGCGACGGTCGCGGCGGCCATGCGCGAACCGGACGTGTTGCTCGCGCCGACGACCAAGAGCCTCAGCCACACCCGGGCACGCTCGGCGGCCACCGAGGGCGGTGCCCGGGTGGCGACGCTCCCGGGAATCACCGACGAGGTGTTCACGCAAGGGCTGGACGCCGACTACGAATCGATCCGCCAGCACTGCGAAGAGATGCTCACAGCGGTCGGCGACGCGACGGAGATCCGCGTGACCGCACCGTCGGGGACGGACATCACGCTCGAACCCGGCGGTCGAGAGTGGCGGGAAGACACCGGAATCGTCCACGAACCCGGTTCGTTCTCGAACCTGCCCGCCGGCGAGGTGTTCGTCAGTCCCGAGACCGCCGACGGACGCGTCGTCGTCGACGGGACGATGCGCCCTCACGGATTGCTCGAAGACGGCCAGACGGTCGCGTTCGACGTCGAGGACGGGCAGGTCACCGCGATCGAGGACAACGCGATCCGAGGGCAGGTCGAAGAGGCGGCCGAGGAAGTCGGTGACGCCGCGTACAACCTCGCCGAACTGGGGATCGGGACGAACGTCGCCGTCGAGCAGTTGCTCGGCTCGGTGTTGCTCGACGAGAAAGCGGGGGGGACAGTCCACTTCGCGATCGGCGACGACGCCTCAATCGGGGGAGACACCGAAGCGCCGCTGCACCTGGACGGGATCGTCCGCGAGCCGACGGTGTACGCCGACGGCGAGGAAGTCGAGTTGCCGACGCTCTAGAGTGCGATCTCCTCGACGACGATCTGGTCGATCTCGACGTCCTCCAGGTGCGTGCCCATACCACCGACAGAGAACGCACCGCCGTCGGTATCGACGACGAGACTGGCCTTGCCGACGAGGTCCCTGAGCGTGATCGGCCCTTCGTCGAGGTGCTTGCCCTCGTAGGTGACCTCGGAGACGGTGCCGACGAGCTGGCAGGGACGGCGACTGTCGACCCACTGGCCCGTGATCCGGACGTGGACAGTCGCACCCTCTTCGAGCAGCGGTTCGATCTCGGGGATAGCCCGCCTGATCTCGAAGTATCGCAACGGAGGGTCGCTCGAACGGCCGTCGTAGTGAGTGTCCCACAGCTCCCACAGCATCGTCGAGAAGAACCACGAGAAGACGTAGGCGAGACCCCGATCGTCGATGAGCATGCCGTACTCGCTGGGCGAATCGACGTAAAGCGCGTAGCCGACCTGCTGCTGGTCGATCAGCGCCAGGAACGCCGCCGGTCGCTCACGGACGCGTGCCTCGGTACAGAGCCCTGCGAGGTACTCCTCGTCGGGTAAGTCGTCCTCGCTGAACGAGTGGATCGCAAGCTGGACGTGGATACCATCCTCGTGGGCCGCCCGAAGCGTGGACTCGAGCTGTTCGATCTGATCTGGCGTGACCGACAGCTGGACGTGGTTGTTGGCGTCCTCGATGAACGCGATCGTTCGCGTGAGTACGGTCTCGAACTGAGCGACGATCGCCGCTTCCTGACCGGTCGGCTCCGGCTCCGTCCAGCGGTGTTCGATCTCGTCAGTGGCCGACTGGAACTGGGCGATCCGGGTACTCAGATCCGAGACGAGCGCGCCCGGATCGTGGACCCGGGCCTGCAAGGTCTCGCCCTCGTACGTCTCGACGTACCCGTCGGCCTCGAGGTCCCGCAAGACGTCGTATATCCGGGGCTGGGGAACGCCGCTGGCGTCCGCGAGGTCGCCGGCCGAGACGGTCCCGAGTTCGAGCAACGCGACGTACGCCTGAGCCTGATAGCGCGAGAGCCCGCCGATCTGGAGGACCGAAACCAGTCGCTCGCTGTCCATACAGGGCCGAAAACGTCCGTCAGCAAAACAGTTTGGTCGTCACACGCCGGTGGTGACCGCCATCAGCCACACTTCGATGGAGGGGGCGTTGTTCTGGGTGGACTGTTCGTCGTCAGCAGCGGTTATCTTTTGAGCTATCATACAATTCTACGTTGAGCCCGACCACGTATAAGACTTATCAATTTTCTTAACTACTGTCGTTGTTGTAGTTCGAATACCGTCGAGATATTCACTACAACGACAGTGGTTGTGGATTCTCAGCCCATGAGGCCCTCACTTTCGATCTACATAGGTATCCGGGATGTTCATGACATATTTTATATTTTTACAATATCCTATATGTTTATTGCTGCGCTGCGACAGCCGTGCGTGTCCGATCACAGCAATACAATTCACGTGGATGAGTCACAAGCGCTTTCAGGATGGCCCGAGGAACGCCACGCAATGACCAGAAACGAAACCCACGAGACACAGCGGGTCGCGGTCCTCGCGGATTCTCAGAACCTCTATCACACCGCCAGGAGCCTCCACGAGCGCAACATCGACTACGCGGAGTTGCTCGACGCGGCGGTCGACGGCCGGTCGCTGACCCGGGCGATCGCCTACGTGATCAAGGCAAACGCGCCCGAAGAGGAGTCGTTTTTCGACGCGCTGGTCGACATCGGCTTCGAGACCCGCATCAAGGAGATCCGGACGTTCGGCGACGGCTCGAAGAAGGCCGACTGGGACGTCGGGATGAGCCTCGACGCCGTCTCGCTGGCCAACCACGTCGACGCCGTCGCACTGTGCACCGGCGACGGTGACTTCACCAGGCTCTGCAGACACCTCCAGCACGAGGGCGTCCGGGTGGACGTCATCGCGTTCGAGGAGTCGACCGCCGAGGACCTCATCGCGGCGGCTGACGGGTTTATCGATCTCGGGTCCGATCCCGACCGGTACCTGCTCTAGGCGGATCTGGCGTCTTCGACCCTAGACGGGGCGACCACCTTCGGATGTGCCGACCAGCAGTGCACCCGCCGCCAGGCCGAGCGCGGCGACGGCCCCGACGACGACCGGGAAGTCGATAACGCCCAGCATGATGATCACGACGCTGCAGATGAAAAGCAGACCGCCGCCGACAGCGAGCTTGCGCGTATCCGTTGCCATACAACGCGATTCGGGCAGTCGATAAATAAACGCCAGCGTAGCGGCGATTCCCGCAGGGAGGATCGGGTCGAAAGGCGTTTGCCCGCCCGTGTCCGACCAGCAGGCATGACAGAGGCCGCCTCTGAGATGGATCTCGACACGTTGGCCCGGGTCGTGACTTACCAGTTTGGGCCGGACAGTGCGGCGCTGTTCGACGATCCCGACCTGGAGATCACTCGTTCGAGTTCCGGCCGGCCGCGACAGATAATCGCGCCCGACGGCCGACTCGCGACCTACAGCACGACGGGGCGGTTCACGCTCGGACTGGCTGGCGGCCGTCGACTCCACGAATCGCTCCCTCACCCCGATTACCGGGTCGTTGTCGGCGACGAGAGCGAGCCGTTCGTTCGGGACGGGAAGAACGTCTTCGCGAAGTTCGTCCGCGAGGTCGATCCGGACGTGCGACCCGGCGACGAGGTCCTCGTGACCCATCACGAGGGGGAGTTGCTGGCGGTCGGTCGCGCGGAGCTACCGGCCGGGGACATGCTGGATTTCGAGACCGGGATGGCGGTTGCCGTTCGCGACGGTGCAGAAAACTGATCGAGATTGCCGTGTGGGAGGACTGAGCTGCCAGGACGAGGCGACCGACCGTTACCGCGTCGCCTGCGCGATCGCCTGGTCCAGATCGTCGATGATGTCCTGTGGATCCTCGACGCCGACGGAGAGCCGGACCATGTCGTCGGTGACGCCGGCAGCGGTCTTCTCCTCGTCGGTGAGTTGCTGGTGTGTCGTCGAGGCGGGGTGGATGATCAGGGTTTTGGCGTCGCCGACGTTCGCCAGGAGGCTGGCAAGCTCCGTCGACTCGACGGTCTCGCGGGCGGCATCGTAGCCCGCCTCGAGTCCGAAAGTGATCATCCCACCGTAGCCGCCGTCGAGGTACTTCGAGGCGTTGTCGTGAGTCTCGTGGCTTTCCAGTCCGGGGTAGTTGACCCAGGCGACCTCGTCGTGGTCGTCCAGGTACTCGGCGACGAGCTGGGCGTTCTCGGAGTGGCGTTTCATCCGCATCGGCAGCGACTCCAGCCCCTGGATCGTCTGCCAGGCGTCGAACGGCGACTGCTGGTTGCCCAGGTCCCGAAGCCCGCGAGCGATCGCGGCGTAGGTGAACGCGGCCTCGCCGAACCGGTCGGCGAAGTTGACGCCGTGATAGGCGGGATTGTCGCCGGCGATCTCGGGGTAGTCCTCGGCGTACTCTGCCCAGGGGAAGGTGCCGCCGTCGACGACGACGCCGCCGACGGTCGTCCCCGAGCCGTGGATCCACTTCGTCGTGGACTCCCAGACCAGGTCCGCGCCGTGTTCGATCGGGTTCGACAGGTACGGCGTCGCGAACGTGTTGTCGACGAACAGGGGGACGCCGTGGTCGTGAGCGATGTCGGCGATGCGTTCGATATCCGGCGTCACCAGCGCGGGGTTGCCGATGGTTTCGAGGTGGACGTAGGCCGTGTCCTCGTCGATCGCTTCCTCGTAGGCGTCGTAATCGAGGGTATCGACGAAGCGCGCCTCGACGCCGTTTCGCGGCGCGGTGTGGGTGAAGTAGGTATAGGTGCCGCCGTACAGTGCCGAAGCAGTGACGACGTTGTCGCCGACGTCCGCGAGCAGGAACGTCGTGAGGTTGAGTGCACTCATCCCGGACGCCGTCGCGACGGCACCGACCCCACCCTCGAGAGCGGCGAGTCGTTCCTGGAGCAGTCCCGTGGTCGGGTTCATGAGCCGAGAGTAGATGTGGCCCGGCTTCTCGAGGGCGAACTGCTGGGCGGCGTCTTCGGCGTCTTCGAAGACGTAGCTAGTGGTCTGATAGATCGGCGGTGCGCGTGCGCCCGTGGCAGGGTCGGGTTCTTCCTGCCCGACGTGCAGGGCGTTCGTTTCGAATCCGCGGTCGTCGTCAGTCATCGTTCGTCCGGTCGTTGGCGCGTCGTGCCCGTATAACCATCCCCTCGCGTCCGGTATCGCCGTGAGGAGTGACAGACGGCAATACTCGCCAGGATCCAGTTTCAGGCATCTTCCAGTGGGGGAACTAGCCGAAACTCCGGACAGTGAGCTCCAGCGTCTCCAGATCGACGATCGGGGCGAACCCGGCGTCGGGGTCGATGTTGACGCTCTTCTGGAAGTCCGTCTGCGCCTGCCAGCAGCCCGAGTTGATCGTCAACACGTTGTGGTACTTGCCGTAGCCCAGTTTGTGGACGTGGCCGGCGTGGAAGACGTCCGGCACCTCGTCGATAATTAGGTAGTCCTGTTTTTCGGGTGCAAGCCGCGTGTGCCCGCCGTACTGGGGGGCGACGTGGCGCTTCTTGAGGAGGTGATACATCGCCTTGTGGGGCTCGTCGTAGCTGGCTTTCTCATCGGGCAGTTCGGCGATCACTTCGTCGAGACTGACCCCGTGGTACATCAGCACCGAGACGCCCTCGATAGTGACCATAGAGGGGTTCGAGGTGAAGCGGGCGTCGTGGGCGGACATCGTCTGTCGGAGCTCGGAATCGAATGCCGGCTGGGGTTCGGCCAGGCGGACGGCGTCGTGGTTGCCCGGGATCATGACGATCTCCATGTCGCCGGGCACTTCCTTGAGGTACTCCGAGAAGCGCTCGTACTGGTCGTAGACGTCGATGACGTCCAGTTCCTCGTCCTGGTCGGGGTAGACGCCGACGCCCTCGACCATGTCGCCCGCGATCAGCAGATACTCGACGCCCTCGGCGTCGTCGGTGTGGAGCCAGTCGGCGAAGCGATGCCAGGCGTCGGCCTTGAACTCCTGACTGCCGACGTGGACGTCACTGATGAGGGCAGCTTTTACCGGCCGATCCGCCGTCGAGGGTTCGTGGGTGCGGGGTATGTCCGGGAAGTGCAACGAGTCGACGAAGAGGATTCCGCCGTCGTCGGCGAGTGTCCCCTCGACGGCGATCACCTCGTCAAGCAACAGTTCGGCGACGAGATCGGCGATCGGACGGTCTTTCATCACCAGGGTCGGGAAGGTTCCATTGGTGTCTTCGAGTTCGATCAACCAGTGGCCACTGGCTGTCGATCGGATGTCCGAAACCATCCCGACGATAGCTGCCTCTTCGTTTCCGGGGAGCGACTCCAGTGCGTCCGTCGGTCGATGGTTGACCCGTCCACGGAGCTGTTTCGAGAGGCGTTCGTAGCGATCGCGAAAGACGGCGACGAAATCGTTGTACTCGCCCGTTCCGGTCGATTGGCCGGTCATATCGCCGTCGATCTCGACAGACAACTGGTCGGAATCTATCTCCCGACTCGTGGCCCGGCGTTCGAAATCGACGCCATCGCTCACTTCTTCGATGTCTCCGTCTTCCCCCGCTGCATCCGCCCCAACCCCCTTCGTTTCGGCTGGAGAGTCAGTAGCATTGTCCGACGATTCCGTCGGCTCGTTTCCAGTTGAAACAGTGGGGTCGGGGTCGGTATTCGCCGAACCGTTCGCGCGGTCAGGGGCGGTGGCGGAGTCAGCGACGGACGTATCAGAGGTCGGCGACGCGGTCGATTCAGGTTCGGCCGGATCGGCGAGCGAGCGATCACCGAGCGAGCGCTCGGAGCCGTCCGTTTCGAGTGCGTCCCGGACGTGTGTCGCCCGCAGTTTGAGCGCGTCGTCGGGAAGCGTTTCGAGAGCCCGGTCGAGAGCGGCGTCAGTGTCCGGCGCGTCGGCGAGCAGCGTCACAGCTTCGCGTTCGGCGTTGTAGCCACGGGCTGTGAGTTCACTGACGATCCGAGCGGGCGTCTCGAGAGGCACACCGCGAGGATTCGCGCCGCCGAGCAAAAGGGTGACGGTAGGCGAGGGCGCGAGACACCGACCAAGCGAAAGATTGGTGGCCGTCCGTCGGGTTGACAACGATAATGGAAGACGACGTCCCGGAGTCGGGACCGGAAACGGCGGACGGCTCTCGATCCGATGGAGCCGACACCTCACAGCCGCGGGAGCTGCCGGATCGTTCGACCCGTGGTTATGGCGGACCACCGGAGCGAGGTCCGGGAATCCATCACGGAGACAACCCCGAAGAAAGCGGGTCGAACTGGGTGATGTATCTCTACGACCTGCTCAGCAGCGTCGGGATCGTCGTTTTGATCGGCGTATTGCTCTTTACTGCGAGTGGAGTCTGGCCGCCGATGGTCGCCATCGAAAGCGGAAGTATGGAGCCGGTGATGGAGCGCGGCGATCTGGTGTTCGTCATGGAAGCCGATCGGTTCCCCGGTCCCGGCGCCCACGAGAGCGGTGTCGTTACCGAGAGAACAGGACAGACAACCGGCTACGAGAAGTTCGGCAAGTACGGGGACGTGATCGTCTTCAAACCCGACGGAAGTGACCATAGGACACCGGTCATTCACCGCGCGATGTTCTGGGTCGAGGCGGGCGAAAACTGGGTCGACAAGGCCAACCCGGACTATCTCCCCGAAGACGCTGTCTGTGAGGGCGATGGGGCGACTCCCGGAGGAACGGACGTCCGTGCCTGCCCCGCCCCTCACTCGGGGTTCATCACCAAAGGAGACGATAACGACGCCTACGATCAGGTGAAGGGGATCGCGGACGGACCAGTCAAGCCGGAGTGGGTCATCGGAACTGCCGAGTACTCACTCCCGTATCTCGGAAACATCCGGCTCAGCGCGGAGGCGGGCGCGACGAACACGACGTGGCACGGGACAGCAGCGACGAACGCGTGGAACGGAACGGTGGCGACGAACGCGACGAGCGGCTGATCGCTGTCACTTCGTACGACTGACGGACCGGAAGACGTCAGAGGCGAGCGAATCCGATCACTGATCGAATCGAGCCTGGACGAACGGCTGGACGTCCTCGATGTCGCCGAGCCGGGAGTCGCTCAGGAGGACGGCTTCCGTCTCGTCGATCGGGACCGACAGCGAGATTTCCTTCGTGCGGCCGTACCGCCCCTTCGAGACGACGACGGCGTTGACGATGCCGAGCATGTCGAGTTCGGAGATGAGGTCGGTGACGCGGCGCTGGGTGAGGACGTCGGCGTCGATCTCCTCGCAGAGACTCTTGTAGATGTTGTAGACCTCACCCGTGTTGATGTTGTGGACGCCGTTCTTCTCCAGCAGGATGATCGCAAAGAGGACGAGTTTCGACTGGGTCGGAAGCGTTCGGACGACCTCGACGACGCGGTCGAGTTCGATCTTCTCCTGGGCCTGTCGGACGTGGTCTTCCTCGACGCGATCGGTATTGTCCCGTTCGGCGAGTTCGCCGGCCGTCCGGAGCAGATCGAGCGCGCGTCGGGCGTCGCCGTGTTCCTGGGCGGCAAAAGCGGCACACAGCGGGATGACGTCCTCGGAGAGCGAATCGTCTTCGAAGGCGACTTCGGCACGCGCCTGCAGGATGTCCCGGAGCTGGTTGGCGTCGTATGGCGGGAAGACGATTTCTTCCTCGCCGAGGCTGGATTTGACGCGGGGGTCGAGAAAGTCGGTGAACTTCAGATCGTTCGAGATACCCATGATCGAGACCTTGGAGTTCTCCAGTTCGGAGTTCATCCGTGAGAGGTTGTACAGGGTGTCGTCGCCGCTCTTTTCGACGAGTTTGTCGATCTCGTCGAGCATGATAACGACGACGCGCTCGGTGTAGTCGACCGCCTCGAAGAACGTGCTGTAGACGCGGTCGGTCGGCCAGCCGGTCATCGGAACCTCTTCGAAGTTCTCGCGTTCCTCGCGAAGTGATTCGAGTGTTGATTCGATCTTCTCGATCGACTCGAAGTCGGTTTGGGCAAGCGACGACCCACCATCGCGCACGTCGTCGCGAAGGGATTCGAGTCGGTCGATCCGTTCGGAGATGTGCTCGCGATTCTTCTCGATGAACTTGTTCGCGAGTTGCGCGAGGACGCGGTACTGGGTGTCGGTAACCTCGCAGTTGATGTACTCGACCTCACAGGCGACGGCGTACTTCTCGGAGGTCGCCTCGAGTTCCTCGCTGACGAACTTGGCGCTGGCGGTCTTGCCGGTTCCCGTCTTGCCGTAGATGAGGATGTTCGACGGTGTGTCACCCCGGAGTGCACTGACGAGGATGGTCGCCATGTTGTTGATCTGATCCTCGCGATGCGGGAGTTTGCGGGGCGTGTAGGAGGGGCGGAGTACTTCCTTCTTTTCGAAGATCGGCTCGCCGCTCAGCAGGTCGTCGAACAGACCGCGTGACGCTTCGCCAGCGTCGTCTTCACCGTCGACATCGTCGAGGACGATATCGTCTAGCGACGACGTGCCGACTGATTCGGTATCGTCAGCGCCACTCCGGTCAGCAACGAACCCCGGCCCGGCACCGCCGCTCCCGGAGTCAAGTCCCGCCCCGGAGTCGATCCCTGAATCGGTGTCGTTGTCTTCATCTGTCATGAGGTAACCCCTGACTTTCAGGTGGAAATGGCACGGCGCGCAGAGAGATATGGCGGGAGAGAGCAGAGAGCAGAGGTGTTCCGCCGTTTCCCGAGTCTGGCCGTGTCCAGTTGAACTAACAGGTACCCGTGGTTGACAGCATATTAAATATTACGGTGGAACGCCAGCTGGGTCCTGTCGATGTCCGTCGTAACCATGGAAAAGTTGCGACGTTGATATTCGGTAGGACTGTGGAAGATTCGTCACAGACACACGGCTACGGCATACAGTAGATCAGTCGTGATCGACCGAGAGGTACGATCCGGATCGGGAACGAGTGTCGGATGAATCCGATAGAACGAGAACCCAGTGAAGAGTGGACGAATGGCACATAGACGATAATATCTACTATGTGTTATATGTGCTCCGGGTGGACCGAAAGACGATAGAGACGGGATCCGAGATGACAAGACATCCCATGAGACCCCCCCACCCCTTCGTTTCGACTGGAACAGCAGAAAGGAGGGAGGGGGTGAGAACAGGGCTTGTAGAAAGCGAATGATTTAAGATACTACCATGGATACCAAACCCGTAGTAGAGAAGAACGAGACTGTTATTGATCTGCTTCTAGCTTCCTAGAGTACTAGTTTCCTAGAGTGAAAGATAGACTGTTCTCTCTCCAACTCTTTTCCTAGCGCTCTTCCTTCCTAACGCTCTTCCTGAGTTGAGAGCTCCTAGCACTTTTCCTGGATTGTGAGTGTAAGTAGCCACATTCTTTGAGCCATTCTTTGAGCCATTCTTTGAGCCTATCATTCTGTGGGCGTAGCTATCTCCCTGAAGTGAAGCTATCTTCCTAGAGTAGCGCCATCTTCATGAAATATAGAGTGACGCCATCCTCATGAAATAGAGTGCAGACCTACTCACTTTCCGTCCTCAAGTCACCCTCCAGTTAACACCTCTCTTCGAGTCTGCTCCTAGTGTTTTAACCGTTCTCTAGAGACTCTGATATACTGCGCCCGACTCTACCCGGTGGTGTTTCTCCCGATCGTCACCGTTTCACCGCTCTCTCCACTCGAACCCACTCCGTGTCTCTGGCTGTTCCAGTCGAAACGAAGGGGTGGGGGAGGGAGAGGACCGACAATCTAGGACACGGGAAGTGACGTAACATTCGCGAACGATACCCATGACATATTATCTCGTATCCCTCATCGGCCGAAATGGACGTTTTTGTTATACTTCCCTTCCAAAAGTATGATATCTTATGAAAATCGGTCGGAGGAAGGTCGCCGTGGTTGGCTGGCTCGACTGCTCGTCGTGTATAGTTGTTTATGGATGTCTGACGTATACTTAAGTGAATACGGGTAGCTTGTACGTTCAGACGCCCGGTATCGGGCGCGGGAGGACACCGAGGATGGGACTGCTCACAGGACTCAGGGACAGCATTTCCCGTGCAGCTGCGTCGCTGTTCTCTGAACAGGACCCGAAACGTATCGGCATCTACGGGCCGCCGAACGCTGGCAAGACGACGCTGGCAAACCGGATTGCTCGTGACTGGACGGAACACGGCGACGCCGTCGGACCGGAGAGTCACATACCCCATGAGACGCGACGCGCCCGTCGGAAAGAAAACGTCGAGATCGAACGGAACGGTAAGTCCGTCTCGATCGACATCGTCGACACGCCCGGTGTGACGACGAAAGTCGATTACACGGAGTTTCTCGATCACGACATGGACAAGGAGGACGCTGTCCGTCGTTCCCGGGAGGCTACCGAAGGCGTTGCCGAGGCTATGCACTGGCTTCGCGAGGACGTCGACGGCGTGATCTACGTCCTCGACAGCGCCGAGGATCCGTTCACGCAGGTCAACACGATGTTGATCGGCATCATCGAGAGTCAGGACTTGCCCGTGTTGATCTTCGCGAACAAGATCGACCTCGAGGAATCCTCTGTCAAGCGGATCCGAAATGCCTTCCCACAGCACGAGACGGTGCCCCTCTCTGCGCTGGAAGGCGACAACATGGACGAAGTCTACGGCAAGATCGCGGAGTACTTCGGGTGATCACGATGGCAGAAGTCAAGACACCAGACGACACTGACGGCGTCCAGATCGACATGATCAGCGCCCAGCGTATGGAGGGGCTGACCAGCATGGAGAAGATCCGGATGATCCTCGACGGCGTCCGCGAGGGTAACATCGTGATCCTCGAAGAGGGACTCACCCCTGACGAAGAATCGCGCCTGATCGAAGTCACGATGACCGAGATCAGCCCCGACGAGTTCAACGGGATCGAGATCGAGAGCTATCCCCAGTCCGACGACGACGGGGGGAGCTTCCTCGGTCGGTTGATGGGCAAAGACTCGGCGCCCAACAAGCTGACCGTGATCGGCCCGGCAGATCAAATCGAGACGCTACACAAAGACGAGACACTCATCAGCGCACTCGTTTCCCGGAACTGATGCCACACCAGTGTACCTCCTGCGGGCACGTGTTCGAGGACGGCTCCAAGGAGATGCTCTCGGGCTGTCCGGACTGTGGCGGGACGAAGTTCCAGTTTCACCCGGAGGGTGCGGACATTCCCGAGCGGCCGCCCGGCGACGTCGACCCCCCTGACCGGCCGGAGCCCGACGATTCGGTCGCCGGCGCGGTCGGCAACGCTGCGGCGACCGTCAGGGATCTCGTCGGTGGTACCTCCACCGGAAACGGGGGGGTTTCCCCGACTGAAAACCCTCCTGTTTCCGGGAACGAGGGCGTCTCCACCGGAAACAAGGGGGATCGATCTATCGCTACCGAGTCCGAAAACGTCGGGGGAGTCGCTCTCGACGACGGCGGTTCGACTCCGGCTGATACCTCGGCCGATAGATCCCAGGGTACGTCGGCCGGCGGCTTCGAAAACACCTCGGACGGCGAGTCCGAAAACGCCGCTCAGGCCAGTGCTCGGTCGGACGTCGTCAGCCGGGACGAACTACCGGATTCCCCCGCCGAATCGCCGGACTCAGACAGGGACAACGGCACAGTCGTCCAGGAGCCCGACGAGGCGGATCGCCCGGACCTCTCGGAGCTCCGGGAGGAACTCAACGATCAGTTCGAGTCGATCAAAGTCGTCGAACCCGGCCAGTACGAACTCAATCTCATGGAACTGTACGACCGCGAGGAGTACATCATCGCCCTACAGGAAGACGGCAAGTACTCCATCCAGGTGCCCGATCGCTGGCAGGACTAGTTTGACTGTCTTTCTGTTTCACTCGAAGTAATGGTTCTCTGCTCGCAACTATTTTGTCGGAGCCTCCCCTGTGATTCGGGTATGGATTATCGCGAAGTCGAGGGAACCCGCGAGTTCGTCGCGCGTCTCGCACACGGCGAGGACTGGCGCGCTCAGATCGAGGACTTCGCACGCGCGGAGAAAATAGAGGCCGCCTTTTTCCTCGGCCTCGGTGCCGTCCAGGACGCCGAACTGTGGTACTACGATCAGACCGATCAGGAGTACGCCCCGATCGAGTTCGACGAACCGCTGGAGGTCGCCTCGTGTGTGGGCAACGTCTCCCTGCTTGAGGACGAACCGTTCGCGCACACGCACGCCGTCCTCTCGCGGGCGGACGGGTCGACTGTCAGCGGTCACCTCGATAGCGCGACGGTCTTCGCGGGTGAACTGTACGTCCGGGCCTTCGAAGAGCCACTCGAACGCGCTCACGACGAGACGACCGATCTCGACCTCTGGCCGCTATGAGAGAGGTCGACGAGCGATACTTCGAGACGCTCGAAGACGGCCTTGAGGAGGCGATGGCGGTCGCAAACGAGGCCCGCGAGCGCGGCGGCGATCCCGAACCAGAGGTCGAGATCCCGACCGCCCGGGACATGGCCGATCGCGTCGAGAACATCCTCGGGATCGAGGGTGTCGCCGAGCGAGTCCGCGAACTCGAAGGCGAGATGTCCCGCGAGGAGGCCGCCCTGGAACTGGTCGAGGACTTCGTCGACGGCAGCGTCGGCAACTACGACTCCAATGCGGGCAAGATCGAGGGCGCGGTTCGGACGGCAGTCGCCCTGCTCACCGAAGGCGTCGTCGCCGCACCCATCGAGGGGATCGACCGCGTGGAGATCCTCGAAAACGACGACGGCTCTGAGTTCATCAACATCTACTACGCCGGGCCGATCCGCTCTGCCGGCGGGACCGCCCAGGCACTGTCGGTACTCGTGGCGGACTACGCACGCGCGCTGCTGGGAATCGACCAGTACAAGCCCCGCGAGGAAGAGATCAACCGCTACGCCGAGGAGGTCGCCCTCTACGACAAGGAGACTGGGCTGCAGTACTCGCCCAAGGAAAAGGAGAGCACGTTCATCGCCGAGCACATCCCGATCATGCTTGACGGCGAGGCGACCGGCGACGAGGAAGTTTCGGGCTTTCGCGACCTCGAACGGGTCGACACCAACTCCTCGCGCGGCGGGATGTGTCTGGTCTTCGCCGAGGGGATCGCGCTCAAGGCACCGAAGATCCAGCGCTACACGCGCAACCTCGAGGAGGTCGAGTGGCCCTGGCTCCAGGACCTGATCGACGGCACGATCGGGAAAGACGACGGCGAGGACGACACGGACGCGGAGGATAGCGACACCGAGGCCGACGCTGACGACGCGGACACAGACGACGGGGACGGCGAACCGGACGACGAACCGGCGGGACCGCCACGCGCTGACCCCTCCGAGAAGTTCTTGCGGGACCTTATCGCCGGGCGGCCGGTGTTCACCCATCCGAGCGAGCCGGGCGGGTTCCGGCTCCGGTACGGCCGGGCGCGCAACCACGGGAACGCGACGGCGGGCGTCCATCCGGCGACGATGCATCTGGTCGACGACTTCCTGGCGGCCGGGACCCAGCTCAAGACCGAGCGCCCGGGCAAGGCCGCGGGCGTCGTTCCCGTCGACTCCATCGAGGGACCGATGGTCAAACTCGCGAACGGCGAGGTCCGCCGGATCGACGACCCCGAGGAGGCCATCGAGGTCCGCAACGGCGTCGAGGAAGTCCTCGACATCGGGGAGTACCTGGTCAACTACGGCGAGTTCGTCGAAAACAACCACCCGCTCGTCCCCGCCTCCTACACCGTCGAGTGGTGGGTCAAGGACTTCGGATCGGCGGGTGCCGACGTCCAGGCTATGCGAGATACCGTTACGGTCGATCTCGAGGACCCCTCTCCCGAGGAAGCCCTTGAGTGGGCCAGCGCATACGACGCCCCCCTCCACCCGAAATACACCTATTGCTGGCACGACATTACCGTCGAGGAGATGTGTGAACTAGCCTCAACCGTTGAGCGTGCCGATGTGGCCGTAACAGACGGCGCAACTGCCGAAAACGAAGACCCCTCTGTTTCCGATGGAAACGCAGATCTCATCATCCCGCGGACCGAGACCGTGCGGGACGCACTGGAGACGCTACTGGTCACACACGTCCAGACCGAGGAGTCGTTGATCGTTTCCGAGTGGCGACCGCTGGTTCGATCGCTGGGATTCGACGACGACCTCGACCGGGAGTGGTCCCAGGAGGACCTCTCCGCACGCGCCCGGACCTACGGCGAGACGAGCGACGCGGACCGGTCGCCGTCCGGCGACGCGAGCGACCCGCCGTCCGACGGTACGGATACGGCCGAGTCCTCCCGAGACAGTGTGGCTTTGACGGGGGAGAACGCGATCGTCGCGATCAACGAGGTCGCACCGTTTCAGGTGCGCGAGCGTGCGCCGACCCGGATCGGAAACCGCATGGGTCGACCCGAGAAATCCGAGGAGCGAGAGCTCTCACCCGCCGTTCACACACTCTTTCCCATCGGTGAGGCCGGTGGGCCCCAGCGCGACGTTTCGAAGGCGGGCTCTCACGCCGAGTCGATGCGGGATCAACCGGGGCTGGTCGACGCCGAGGTCAGCCGGCGGCGGTGTGTCGACTGTGGAACCGAGACCCACGAAGCGCGCTGCCCCGACTGTGGCGGGGCCGCGGAGGCAGTCTACGTCTGCCCGGACTGCGGCCAGGAGATCGAACCCGACGAGTCCGGGCGTGCGGAGTGCCCGCGCTGTGAGACGCTGGCTCGCCCCACCCAGACGAAGACTATCGACATTCACGAGGCATACCGGTCGGCACTCGACGCCGTCGGCGAGCGCGAGGCGGCCTTCGACGTGCTGAAAGGCGTCAAGGGACTGTCCTCGAAGGAGAAAGTCCCCGAACCGATGGAGAAGGGGGTCCTGCGGGCGAAACACGACGTCAGCGCGTTCAAGGACGGCACGGTCCGGTATGACATGACCGACCTGCCCGTCACGTCCGTCCGACCGGCGGAACTGGACGTCACTGCTGACCAGTTCCGAGGGCTCGGCTACGAGGAGGACGTCAACGGCGATCCGCTCCGACACGACGACCAACTCGTCGAGCTTCGCGTCCAGGACGTCGTTCTCTCGGACGGCGCGGCCGAGCACATGCTCAAGACGGCCGACTTCGTCGACGACCTCCTCACTCAGTATTACGGACTCGACCCCTTCTACGAGTTCGAGGATCGACAGGACCTGGTCGGCGAGCTCGTCTTCGGGATGGCGCCTCACACCAGCGCCGCGACGGTCGGCCGCGTCGTCGGGTTTACGACTGCGGCCGTCGGCTACGCTCATCCGTACTTCCACGCCGCAAAGCGCCGCAACTGCTTCCATCCCGACACGCGCCTGTGGTACGGCGAGGACGGCGACTGGCGACTGGGGACGATCGAGACCCTCGTCGAGGACCATCTCACCGACCCGGAGGAGACGGACTTCGGGGACCTCGTTGACGAACCCGACGTCGAGGTGCTGGTCCCCTCCGTCGACGGGGACGGCCAGCCCTGCCGCAAACCCCTCGAAGCCGTCTCGAAACACCCCGCACCGGAACACATGATCCGCGTCGAAACCGACGAGGAGTCTCTCACTGTCACGCCCGGCCACTCGATGCTCCGGCGCGAGGGCGACGCACTCGCGGAAGTCGAGGCCTCGGAACTCGCGGTCGGCGACGAACTCCCGGCGTTCGACGGCGGCGAGACCACCATGGGGACTGACGCAGCCAAGGCGGGTGTCCCCGTCGAGACGGTGAGGGCCGTCGAGTACGTCCGGACTGACCTCGAATACGTATATAACCTGACTGTTTCGGATACTCATAACGTCGCTGTTGAAAATATCTACACTGCACAATGCGACGGTGACGAGGACTGCGTGATGCTTCTGATGGATGGATTATTGAATTTCAGTAAATATTATTTACCTGATAAGAGGGGTGGCAGGATGGACGCGCCTTTGGTCATGTCCTCCCGTATCGATCCCTCCGAGATCGACGACGAGGCCCACAACATCGACATCATGCGGGAGTATCCCCGTGAGTTCTACGAGGCCACCCGGGAGATGGTCGACCCCGAGGACGTCGAGGACATCATGACCATCGCCGAGGAGACGCTGGGGACCGACCACGAGTACACCGGTTTTGATCACACCCACGACACGACCGACATCGCCATGGGGCCGGACCTCTCGGCGTACAAGACGCTGGGGTCGATGGAGGAGAAGATGGACGCCCAGCTCGAGCTCTCCCGGAAACTGCGGGCCGTCGACGAGACCGACGTCGCCGAGCGGATCATCGAGTATCACTTTCTACCCGACCTGATCGGCAACCTCCGGGCGTTCTCTCGCCAGGAATACCGGTGTCTCGACTGCGGGGAATCGTATCGTCGGGCTCCGCTGTCGGGGGAGTGTCGCGAATGTGGCGGTCGGGTCAACCTGACTGTCCACGAGGGATCTGTCAACAAGTACATCGACACCGCCACGGAGGTCGCCGAGGAGTTCGATTGCCGACCCTACACGAAACAGCGCCTGGAGATCCTGGAACGATCGATCGAGCGAATCTTCGAGAATGACAAGAATAGGCCCACAAGTCTTGCGGAATTCATGTAGTCACCGAACAAGAGAACGGGGGAAAGGATCGCTTCGTGGCTTTCTGTCCGACTGTAAGCGTCAGATTCAGCCTTGTCTTTGACTTCCTTGCCCTTCCGAAGTGTTTCGTGCGATACATCAGCGTCTATCTTTTCGGCCGCTTTTCCCTACTCTCTCCAGTCTCGCCTTCCGCAAACTTTTGCGTATGCCCAGTCGCTTCGGCTTTCCGTTCTTTCGCCCGTTCCTGCTCTATCGCAAGCATTTCCTCGAACTCGTTCACAATCTGCCCCGGTGTCTTCCAAGGGTTTGGAAACGTTTCCAGATCCTTCTTCGGTGTGTAATAATGGCATTGGTGCCACAATTGAACTTCTGCAAATGCCTGATTTACCCCGATTACTCTCAGAGGCGCGCATTTGCCTCAGAATCGATTTCTTGCCCGAGACGAACCCCTTCACCACTTCCGAGAAATAGCCGGTTCTGGCTAGATTTCGGTGGGGTTCGGCACAGATAGGGTGACCCACCAACTATGCGCTAGTCGTCTTCGGACAGTTCCCCGAGTTTATCCATCAACTCTGCCGCGAGCTTCGGATCATCGTCAATCGCCTGTGCTATCTTATCGGCGTCTTTGTACTCTTCGAGGGTGTCCGCCCGTTCCTTCGCTTCCTGGGCTTGCTCTTCCATCTGGTTCTGTGCTTCATTCGCGTCCGGCGTATAGACTGTGCCACACCGGGAACACGCTTTCGCGTTCGGTTCTAGCGGGTTACCACAGACTTTGCACACGTCCGGCGTGAGTATGGATTCTTCCTCTGGCTCTCGAATCCCCCATGCCTCTTCCGCGCGCTTCACGTGGTCGTCGCCGGACAGGTGCGAATACGTCGTTTCCATCACTGTGCTGTCGGCAGAGTGGCCGATGAGGTATTTGATCGTATCGTCCGCCAGGTCGTAATCACGCTTCGCTATCGTCACGAAATTGTGCCGTAAGGCGTGCGGGTGCATCGGTTTCTCAATGCTGGTATTCTTCTTGATTTCCGCCATAACCCGGCGGATTGTCTCGCCAGTCACCGGCTCACTTGGGTCAACGGCAGAGTACCCTGGTCGTGCCGTGATGAGGTAGTTATCTGGATCGGATGTGTCGGGGTGATACTCTAGCCAGTTCTGCACTGCACCCCTCGCGCCAAGAAGCGGGCGGTTCCCGTTCCGTTTCGTCGCACCTTTGAGTCCTTCCACAGTCGGATTAAGCCGATACGTTCCGTCTTCGGCGTCTACGTCTTTCAACCGGAGTGTGCGAAGTGCTTCACGCCGCTGGCCGGTGTAGAGTAGCAAATCAAAGATCAACCGGTCACGCGGGTTGCCTGCCGCTTCGCGTGCCTCTTGGATTTCCTCTTTCGTGAGCATATCGTTCGGATCGACCGGGCTTGCTTCTTGGTCAAACATCGGAATATCGTCCGGATCAACCTCGAACCCGTCGTGATAGGTGTAGAACTTGCGTAGTGCCGCCTGATATGACCGGAGTGTTGATTTCTGAATCCCGCCGTCCTTCACTTGCGGGTGGCTGCCGTCGTGCATATCCTGAATATCACGCTTTAACTCGTCTGCCGTGGCCGTCGTCAAGTCGCGCTCTTGAGCAAACGCCATGAGTCGATACAGCCACGACATAAGCGTACTCACTTCTCGCGTTCCCTCATCTTCCGGCGTTGCCATCATTACGTTGTGGTCGTCGTACGCGTCACACAACTCTCGCACCGCTTCGCCCGTCTCAGAATCTATTACGCCGTCTTCGACGTATTCGTTAAACGTTTCCCGTCTCCGTTCGTATTTCTCTCTTGGGGTGGTCATGGCCTTGACCCACCCCACTATTGATTCGCTTGGGTGTTAGCAGTTTGGAATTCCCCAAAGGTCACAGAAGAACAAACAGTCCGGGATCGCGGACTTCATGTAAGAATTCCTGTTTTTATACGACCATCCGACGTGAGTGCTCACGGTGGCCGCGATCAGGGAATGTCCATGCGCTCGAAGCGATAGACCGCCCCGGCGAGCGCAACGATCGTCACGATGGCGACGACTACCACTGATACCAGCGCCGGCACGTACCCCGCGACGGGTGTCGATCCACCGATCCCGCCGAGGAGCGGGTCGGTCCAGACACTTGCGGTATCGTAGACGCCCGAGACGGTCGAGACGGCGTTCCGCGTGGCGGGGGTGAACTCGGTACCCAGCGCCCCGTGGACGGCGACGTAGACGTTCCCGAGATGGTAGTTGACGTCGGGTACGTACAGGAACAGGTCCGCGTAGCGGTCCCCGACCGGCAGGAAGCGGACGAACATGAACGCGAAGAACAACACCGGAAGCAGCGTCGTCCCGAGAGCGGTCTGCAGTCGCGTCCCGGTGACGACCGCGAGCAGCGTCCCGATCGCCGCGGCCAGTACTATGACGATCAGCGCGTGCGCCAGCGTGCCCACCAGTAGCGCGAGGACGCTCCCGCCCAGTGCCAGCGCACTCGCACCGGTCGTGACGTAGAGTGCGGCCCCGCCGACGAGTAGCCCCGACAGCGTCGCCAGCACGCCCACGAGGACGATTCCGAGGAATGTCCCGACTAGCGGCTCCCAGCGGCTCACAGGCTTGCTCAACAACACCCTGAAGGTGCCCGACTCGAGGTGACTGGCGACGTTCGTCGCCGCGAGCACGGCTACCAGTACCATCGGGAAGGTGACGAGCCAGACGAACGATAGCTGGGCGTACAGCTCCAGCAGGACCTGCTCCTGGGTGAAAAGCGGTGCGGCACCCAGGTTCTCGTGGCCCGTTTCCCCAGCGCCGTCGCGAGTAACACCGCCACGCCGAAATACGGGACCAGAAGCGCCGCGAGGATCTTCGGCCGGGTGCTGTCTCTGACTGCGTCGTAGACGAACATGCGGAGGCTCATTCGTCTCCCTCCTCGAGGATGTCCGCGAATGCTTCCTGGAGCGTTCCGGCTTCGGACATCGACCGCAACGAGATGTCGTGTTCGACCAGCAGTGCCTGCAACTGCTGTCTGAGATCGTCGGCGTCATCGGTCATCACGAGCAGTCGCCCGTCCTGGAGTTCGACGTTGCGGGCTACATCGACGTCGGTCAGTAACTCGGCGACGCGTTCGTCGTCGTCGGTCTCGACGGCGAGCGCCTGCCCGCCGTAGGCCTGCTGGACGGCGTCGATAGTGTCGGTGATCACGACCTCACCGTCCCGGAGGATCGTCACTTTTCCGACGTACTGCTCGAGCTCTGCGAGCACGTGGCTGCTGACGAACACCGTCATCCCCTCTTCGGGGAGTTCCACCAGGGCGTCTATGATCTTCTGTCGGCCCGAGGGATCGAGCCTCGTCGTCGGTTCGTCCAGTATGAGCAGGTCCGGATCGTGGATCATCGCCTGCGCGAGGCTGAGCCGGCGTTTCTGCCTGCACGACCGAGGCGATCGCTGTTTCCCAGTCGGGACGCACGATCGGATCAGCCCCGCTCGTGACCCCGGCCGACGCGGCGACTGCCCCGCCAGTCAGCCCCGCGAGAAACGTCCGTCGATCATACGACATTCCGGACCCCTTCCAGCCGAATCGGGGACAACTCGAACCGCACGATACACTCCATACTTCAACACGGTGGCTATTCAAGCATGTATTTATTACATAGTTCCCGAACGACAGGAACGCGATCGCATTGATTGTCGGACTGGAGATGATCGACCTCGAGTTCGTCTACGTCATCGCAGAAGGGGTCCCTTCGACCATCGGCGTCGGCTTGACCTTCGCCATCGCAGTGGCGATCGGCATCGCGGGCGGCCTGTTCGTCGGGGACTACTACGAGCACCACCTACGCGATCGCGTCACTGACAGATCCCGACTTCGTTCCGCGCTTGCGGCGCGTCGCGCCGTTCCCGGACTCCCGACTCCCAGGGTTCAATTCCCTCTAACGACTCCGCTCCTCGCGTCCGCTCGTCGCAGAAGTGCGCCGGCCGGGAATTGAACCCGGGCTATGAGCTTGGGAAGCTCATGTCCTACCACTAGACCACCGGCGCACGTCGCTCACTTCGTTCGCTCGTGCCCCGAGGCTCGCAAATCCGACGGATTTGCTCACCACCGGCGCACGTCGCTCACTTCGTTCCTCGCGCCGTGCATCGACGGACGGAGCTCGTCTCACCAGCGGCGCGCTCGTTCACATCTGAACTGCCGTCGCACTTTAACGTAGCGATCCGTTCGACGCACGTCCAGTTCTGGCCGCACGACGAGTGCCTATTTACTCGCTCGTGCCGAAACGCACCCACATGACCGACGACGACACGATCGCACAGGCTGAGGACCCACTGAATCTCTCGCTGAGTGAGGCCGAACTCGAAGACAGACATGAGCACCTTACCGGGTTCATCCGCGAGCAGGTAGAGGCGGCGGGCACCGACAAAGCCGTCGTGGCGATCTCGGGCGGGGTCGATAGCGGTCTCGTGGCCGGGCTGGCCGCCGACGCGCTCGGCCCCGAACGGGTCCACGGGCTGGTGATGCCAAGCGAGGTCAACGCCGACGAAACGATGAGCGACGCCGTCCGCGTTGCCGAGCAGTTCGAACTCCCGCACGACGTGATCGAAGTCGGCCCGATCATCGAGGGCTTCCTCGACGCCTATCCGGAGGGGCGACAGCACCGCATGGCCGCCGGGAACGTCCGGGTCCGCACGCGGGCCGTCCTGAACTACCTCGTGGCCAACACCGAAAACGGGCTGGTGGTCGGCACGGGCAACCGCACTGAAGCGCTGATCGGCTACTTCACCAAGTACGGCGACGGGGCGGTCGACTGTCACCCGATCGCCAACCTCTACAAACAGCAGGTGCGCCAGCTGGCCCGACACGTCGGCGTCCCCGAATCGGTCGCCTCGCGCACGCCCACGGCGGGGATGTGGGTCGGGCAGACCGACGCGGAGGAACTCGGAATCGAGTACGACACGCTCGACTCGATCCTGGCGCTGCACGTCGAGGGCGGCGTCCCCGTCAGCGCGACCGCCCGCGAGATCGGCGTCGACGAGACCGTCGTCGAGCGTGTCCGGGCGCTACACGAACATAGCTCTCACAAGCGCCAGGTCCCGCCCGGTCCCGCGGAGCCGTACTAGCTGGTCCGTCGCTCCGTATCAGTCTCCGAAGCGGGTTCTCGACTGTCGGAACAGGCGGATCTCGACCGTCGGGGCGGGCGGGTTCTCGACCGCCGGAACGGGAAAGACTGGGCGTTTCCAAAGGTCTTTGCCTGTCCCACCACTATAACTGTTTGATGCAGGAAGCCGGGGCGATCCGGGCGGCTGCGCTCGACGCTGTCGAAGACGTCGATCCGCAGGTCATCTACGAGCGGATCGACGAGTTGCTCGACCAGGAGTCGATGGCTCCGGGCGTGTTCACGATCGCGTGTGCGAACGCGGTCCGTGAGCGCTCGGGCCGGACGACCGACGATCTCGACGCCGACGACGCGCTCGCCGAGCGAGCGGCCGGCGTCCAGCTCATCTACGTCGGCCTCAGTCGGACGCGTGCGCTCGCTGCCGATCAGCCGTGGACGACGGGCGACGGTGACGCGGCCAATCTGGAGATTCTCGTCGCCGACATCCTCGTCGCCCGGGGCTTTTACTTGCTCGCCCGGACCGAGGCGAGCGACGAGGCCGTCGCGGTCGTCCGGGCGTTCGGGCGCGATCAGACCGTCGCTCGCGAGACCGGCGAGTCCCTCGATTCGAATCTCGAACGTGACGTCTTCGAACTGGCTGCTGTCGCCGGGGCGACCGCGGCCGGCGTGAGCCCGACGCCACAGCTTCGCGAACTCGCCACGGACCTCGGGGACGCCCCTTCCGAGGCGTCGCTCCCCCGGTCGCTCCACGAGCAGCTGACGGCCGTCGTGAGCGTCGACTCCAGCGGTACTGACGGCGTCCGGACCTCTGTCGACCACTGACCGGGCGCTCCTCGACGCACGACAGCCGTCGCCGACCCTGCCGGCAAATCGAAACGCCTAAAGACAACTCGGGGTAACCAACAGATGCGCGCCTGGGTAGCTTAGCGGTAAAGCGCGTCCTTGGTAAGGACGAGAGCCCGGGTTCAAATCCCGGCCTAGGCTTCAGCCCTTTTCCCTAAAGCACAAGTCGACATTCCACGGGCCCATTGAGCAATGACTCCCCAGCGTCCCTCTCAGGAGAGACACCACGCAGGTCGGGAAGCAGCCTGTATCCTGGGATACGGGCCAATTCCCTGAGTGAGATACGTGACCCATTTTCCCTGCTCGTTCGGAAACCGTGATTGCCGTCGTTTGTGCTTGCTGCCAGTGCCGTCGTGCTTGCGTTGATCGCGATGGTGTTGGCCGTCGCGGCTGTCTGCTTGTCCGATCGAAGCGTCAGTAGGTGGGCGATTCGGCGTCGATCACGTCCGTCAGGTCGTCCATGCCGTCCACGAACAGCCGCATCAGGTCATCGAGCGTGATGATTCCGACGACGGTCCCGCTGTCGTTGACGACGATGAGCCGTCGGACCGCGTTCTCGCGCATGGTCCGTGGCGCAGCGAACACGTCCGCGTCCTCGGTGATCGTCACCGGATCCGCCGTCATCACGTCTTCGGCGAGTACGTCCGAAGCCGGGCGGTCGCGTGCGTCGACGCGAGTCGCCAGGTCTCGATCCGTGACGATTCCGACTGGTTTCATCTCCTCCTCGATGATGATGCACCCGACGTCCGCCTGTTCGAGCCGCATCGCCAGTGCTTCGACGGTCGTATCCGGCCCCGCCGTCTCGACACCCACAGTCATGTGATTTCTAACGGTCATGGCCCCTCTAGTTGTAGCTTCACACTGTGGGAGAAAATAACACACAGCAAATTCTCAGCGGGCGAAAACGTCCGCTCTGGCTTCCATCCAGTCGCTCGTCGCCCGCCATCCGAGCGGCCGGCACTGTACCCATGCACGGGGGACACAAGTCCCGTTGCCACCGGTCGCCATCATACGGACTGCTGTAACGACTTATCGCTACGGCTGCACGCTGCCGTGCGGTCGACGTGGAACAGACCCAGCAGTCCGTCTCAACTGCTCTCGAGGACCGTCTGCGGGCGCTTGAGATACACGTCCTGTTCGACCACCCGCTGATAGACGGTATACAGCGTCTCGATGCTGTCCCCGGGCGGCGAAAACTGGAGATGCGGCGCGAGGTGATACCCTTTGCACGTCGTCAGGAAGAAATACAGCGTCTGGTGGTGTTTCGGTGTCGCGTCGACGACGCCGATATCCGCGCCGCCGAGGTCGTCCGAGAAGTCATTGAGCATGGCGGCGATGTCCTCGGTGAGCTGTTCGTCCGGCCGATAGGCAGGCGCGCCGAACGCCTGCTGAAGAAACTCTGTCGAGGCTTTCAGAAAGGGGTTATCGTCGATGCCGGTCGGATCGACGGCAGCGAACCGATCGTAGAGATCAAGCAGCGTCTCCAGCTCGTCGGCAGTGATCGCGATCGGCAACACGGGATCGCCCTTCGGCAACGAGTAGTCCGGAAACGAGTGTGTGGCCGGTGTCGGCAATGCCTCGAAGATGTCCTCTCGGTCCATACTGGTGGTTGTTCTGTCAGGACTTTACTGTTTGGCTTATGTCACCAGTCCTCACCAAGCTTGTCACGAACGCGCTCGTACCCGCTGTTTGTTCGCCAGGTCAGCCCCGAATCGACGTGTTCGACGACGTACGGGCTCTCACAGTCGCCACAACGGTAGCCCCGATCCGGATACTTTACCGGCTCGGACGCACGGTGGCGTTCCGTCATCCACGAGCAGTCCTCGTCGGTACAGGCCAGTCGGAGCCGGCCGTCGGTGAACGACTCGCAGTGTCTCGGCGCGTCGAGTTCATCGGCTTTCCGACGGAATCGCGGACCGTGACCTGACTCGCCGTAATGAGTGAATTCCCAGGCGTGGACGAGTTCGTGCCGGATCGTCCCCGTGAATTGCTCCCAGCCGACCGCTCGGTAAGCGTCCCAGGTCAGGACGATCGTGACCTGTCCATTCGCTCCGTCGTAGCGACAACTCCCCGCCCGACGCTTTGCGCGTTCGGAAATTGTCCACTCGATCGTATCAGTATCGATATCAATGTCGACCGTTTCGGCGTACGCGGCGGCCCGAACGAGCAGTTCCTCCCGCGTCTGTGGCCCGGACTGTGCCCTCGTCACTACCTGCCGGGTCGCCGGCCGATCACTTCACTCCGTCGGCTGTTCTTGGTCACTGTTGATGTCGGTCATGCCTTCTTGTCTCGGATCTCGCCCCTGTCGCGAACAGGCGCAAAATATCCTTCAGGGCGAGGAGGCTGTCAAGACGCCTCCCCCATCTCCACTGTTGTGAGTTTGTACAGGCGGTCAAGGCGACTGCCCCGGGGTCGTCCGGAAATCGGAGATTTCCGTGATCACGAGAATCAAAGATTCTCGGACGACTTGACCCCGGGGTTGAAGCCGACAACACGCAACCTTTATTACGATTGGGTATGAATAAATAACAATGAGTTTGATGGAGTGCTACCCAAAACTCAGAGAACGCGGGCAAGTCACAATCCCAGAAGAAGTGCGTGAGGCACTTAATCTGGAAGAAGGCGACCAGTTGAAACTCACCGTCGAAAAACTTGACTAACCACGATGAAACACACGCTTCGCTTCCGCGCATATCTGTCCGACGACGTTGCGAGCGAAGCGTGGCACCAGATCGACATTCTCCGGCAGATCGTAATCACGCTGTCCGGGACTACTACAACTCGGACTACAACGACAGGCCATCTGACTACGACCAACACAGCAAACTCAAAGACTGGACAGACCAGTGGCCGACCTTTGCCGAACCGTCACAACACGCCGCACAACAGGCTATCAGCCAGATTCACAGCGACCTTGAGACGCTGCAAGAACGCCGAAAGGAGGGCTACGATGTTGGGCGGTTGCAGTGGCAAGGAGCAGGCGAATTTCGGTCGGTGTCGCACAATCAACCCCGTCGCTGGAACGTGGATTACAACACGGGCGACGACCGATTCGTGCGACTCAGACTCGAAAAGATTGGCTGGTTTAACATCCGTGCAGACCGCGACGTACCACTAGCAGAGGACATTGACGAAGTAATCCTGAAAAAAGAGACGACTGGCGAATGGTACGTCTCACTCGTCACCACTGTCGAAGACACACCCGAGAAACCGCCACTCAGTGAGATTGAGCCCGAGGACTGCGTGGGCGTTGACCTTGGTATCACGAGCTACATCCACACTTCGGAGAACCTGTCCGTGGATACACTCGACCTGTCCGATGAGTACGACCGCTACGCCCGCGAACAGCGGAAACTTGACCGGAAAAAACACGGCTCCGCCAACTGGGAGAAGCAACGCCGAAAGGTGGCCCAAGCGAAACGAACAATCAAGCGGAAGGTGCGAGACTACCAGCACAAACTGACGACGTGGCTTGTCACAGAGTACGACGTGGTGGCCGTCGAAGACTTGGACGTGAAGCCGATGCTGGAAACCAGCCAGAACGCCAAGAACAAGCAAGACGCCGCATGGTCACGCTTTCTTGAACTGCTGGAATACAAGGCTGACCTCCACGGTACACACGTCGAAACGGTGAAACCGGAAGGAACGACCAAGGAGTGCGCTGTGTGTGGTGTGGAAACAGGCAAACCAATCTGGGTACGTGAACATTCGTGTCCAGCGTGCGGCCATACGGAAGACAGAGACCTCAACGCGGCGAAGAATATTCTCTCTCGCGGACTCAAGCAGTTAGGGGCGGGACGCTCCGAATCAACGCCTGTGCAGACTGCGCTCCCTACGCTCACTCCTCACCGGGAGGACGTGAGTGCAAAGCGCGTCGTAGAAGCAGGAAGCCCCGGGGCTTGACCCCGGGGTGCGTTCACGGCTGTTCCGACTGGATATCTGAGCCGATGTCGAGCACAAAAACGCTAATAGTCGCACCAAGAACAACGACAATCGCCACCATAAGAGCAGTAGAAATAATGGGCGCTACAGCGCGAGATCGCCGGTCCATATCACAGACTATACGACAGACAGTTATATACTCAGCTTTGCACGTTAGCGTCAGCTGTTGAATGAACGAACAGGTGATCGATT
>JAOPKD010000014.1 GCA_025517565.1 Halapricum hydrolyticum | reverse complement strand
ATCGATCACCTGTTCGTTCATTCAACAGCTGACGCTAACGTGCAAAGCTGAGTTAGTAGTCATAACAGCCCGGGAGGAGTAGTTGTAGTACTTGTCTTTCCCGCTCATGCGTGTCTCACCGGTCTGTTCCGCGTGGAAATCGCGGACGAGCCTGCGTTCATACAGGACGAGACGCCGTCAAGGCGGAAACGACATCGGATGACAGCCATATCGGAGACGGGAAGCGGTCAGTCTCGACGGCGCGGTCGAGGCGTTCTCGAGTCGAATTGCAGCCCTGGTGTCGCCGAGAGAGGGAGAGTCAGGCGGTCCGCTGGGAGACTTCGTGTCTCCCGTTGTCCTGGCGGGACTGGAGCGCGGCGTGACAGACCAGCAGGGCGCCAGCAGCCCAGGCCTGTGGTTCGCAGGCCACGCCGTACTCGATCGGGACGGCCGTCCGGTCGCGCTCGAACCCGGCGAACAGTTCGGGAACCCTCCGGTTCCCGCGGGCGTCAGCGGCCTCGAAGAGCCCCTCAGCGACGCGTTCAGCAGCGCCGGGCCGGTCATAGTTGAGCATACCCAGGACGATCAGCGAGTTGTCGTGTGGCCAGACGCTCCCGAGATGGTAACTCTGCGGGTTGTACGCGTCGTGGTCGGCGGAGATCGTCCGGATTCCCCACCCCGAGAACATGTCGTCAGCGACCAGTCTGTCGACGACGGCGTCCGCGCGGTCCTCGGGGACGACCCCGCTCCAGAGACACTGCCCGGGGTTCGTGGCGACGCAGTCGACGGGCTCGTTGCCGCCGTCGAGCGCGACGGCGTAGAACTCCCGCTCCGGTAACCAGAACTGCTCGTCGAAGGAACGCTTGAGATCGCGGGCCCGCTCGCGAAGCGACTCCGCTTCGGTCTCCTCGCCGAACTCCGCATGGAGATCTGCCGCCCGGACGAGCGCGTCGTAGTAGTAGCCCTGTACCTCTGCCGGCGCGATCGGCCCCTCGGGAACAGCCGTACGATAATCCGTATCAGATGTCCAGACGATCGCGGCAGTCCTCGAAGAACCCCGGGACCGAGATCTCCGCGCCCTCGGCGAGCTTGATAACCACGCCCGTCTCGTCGGTGAGATAGAGGTGAACGGCCATCGCTTTCTCGTGTTTGACCAGCAACGCCTCGGCGTCGCCCAGGTGGAAGTAGACGTCCTCGACGTGATCACGGCTCAACACCGCCATCGAGCGGTGGATGATCGTCTCGAGTTCCAGACCGGAGATCTCGGTTTTGAGATCCTCGCGGATGTACTTCACCTTGTAGGAGAACGTCCGGTGGTTGAACGAGGCGACCCACCGGAGGTCATCCCCAAAGTTCGTCTCCAGCCACTCGACCAGCGCGTCGTAGTTCGGTGCGGCCATACCCATACAACGCCGCCGTCGGGTAAAAATCTGGAGGGTCAGTCAACTCAGCAAGAACACGACGACCAGCGCGGCGACGAGCGTCAACAGCAGGACGCTCCGTCCGATCGACGCGGGTCGGCCCACGTCGACACTGGCCGCCCGGTAGATCGCGACTCCAGTCGACCGGCGACTTCGACCGAGAGTGTCTGCGACGCCGGTGGCCGCCCGGACGACACTGTCCCGGAGCACCGCACCTGCCGGATGGTAGACGCTATCGAGATCCGGGACGGCTGTGATCCGCTTGAGCGGGCGCCGGAGAACGGCGAACGCGACCAGCCCGACCGCGGCGATCCCCAGTGCCTTCTCGAACTGCGAGGCGGCGAAGACCTTGGCGGCGTCCCTACCGGCCGGGAGCAGGTCCAGCAGGAGATCCGGAAAGAGTCCGAACCCGACGACGACCGCGGCAATTCCGCCCATCGCGGTGATCTGTGCGGGCGTGGCGCGGCCGGGGTCGTGACCGTACTGGTCGGCCCTGACGAACGCGTAGTAAGCGATCTTGGCGAAGGAGATCACGGTGCCTACACCGCCGACGAGAAGCATCCACCACAGCGCGTCCAGCCCGGCCGCGTCGACGCTATCGACGACCATCCCCTTGCTGACAAAGCCCGAGAAGCCCGGGATGCCCGAGATCGCCAGCGCGGCCACTGCGAACGCCGCTGCAGTCGCCGGCATCGCCCGGCCGAGGCCGCCGAGTCGCTTGAGGTTCTCCGTGCCGGTCTCGATGAGGACGACGCCGGCGATCATGAACAGCAACGTCTTGTAGAGGACGTTGTTCGCCAGGTGGGCCATCGCGCCACCGTAACCCAGCCCGGAGGCGACGCCGACGCCCGCGACCATGTAACCGACCTGCGAGACGATGTGGTACGACAGCAGCCGACGGAAGTCCGTCTGGAGGATGGCCATCGTCACGCCAAACAGCAGCATCGTGCCGCCAGCGTACGCAAGCAGGACGTTTCGGCCGGGGACGACGCGGACGAGCGTGTAGACGCCGACCTTCGTCGTGAAGCCACAGAGGACGACCGACGTAGTGACGCTGGGCCGGGGGTAGGTGTCGACGATCCAGACGTGGACGCCGAGCATGCCGACGTTGACGAGCACGCCCGCTGTGGCCAGGACGCGGGGGAGTCCGGTCGCGATTCCCGCAGCGTAGACGAAGGATCCGGTCGCGGCGTAGTGAGCGACGACCCCCGCGATGAGCAACGCACCGCCGATCTGGTGGTAGACCGCGTAGCGATAGCCCGCCCGGCCCGCCGTCGAGCGCCAGACGAGAACGGTCGCGGCGACAGCCATCAGCTCCCAGCAGACGACCAGCGTCAGCCAGTCACCGGCGAAGACAGCCCCGAGGCTCGCACCCGCATACGCCAGTGCGATCGCCGTCTCCTGGCGGTCGGCACCGCTCCCGTAGGCGTAGACGGTGTTCGCCGCGGCGATGAACGCGAGCACTCCACCGACGACGCGAGCGAATCCGTCGACTGCGACCGGGCGAGCCGGGAAGCCGAACAGCGTCGCGTCGGTGACGGTCCCCAGCGGCGTCGTCAGCGCGACGACGAGTGCACCCAGTGCGGCCAGGACGCCGGCAGCGTGGCCGATCCGTCGGGGGACGACGGCTGTGACGGCGGCCGCAACGAGCAGGAAGACCGCTGGCGGGACGATCATCCGAACACCTCCGCGACGGCCTCGGTGGCGAGGTCGAACAGCGGGAGTCGATCCGGAACGAGCCCCAGCACGATCGCGCCGAGCGCGACGGCGACCACCGGGACGAGCAGTGCCGGTGCGCTCTCCCGCCAGACCCGCGACGGAGCCTCCCAGGCGCGTGCGCCTGCACGGTCAGAGAGAGACGATCCCGCGGTCGACGCCGACGATTCGCCGTCAGGCGCGCCGCCGTCCGCCGCAGTGCGTCCGGCCTCGTCACGCGCTGGCCCCGAAGCGAGCGGGTCACCCCGGAAGAACGCGGCCCGGATCATCGGCCAGAACAGCAGCAGTTTCAGCACGCCGGCGGCCAGCAGCGCGGCCGCGAAGCCGATCGCGTCGGCGCGGAGGCTTCCGACGAGGAGGTACCACTTGCTGACGAACCCGGCGACCAGCGGGAAGCCCGCCAGTCCGGCAGCGGTGACGGCGAAAGCGGCCATCGCGACCGGGTGCCGGCGCCCGAGCCCGTCCATGTCGTCGACGTCCGTGACGCCGCTCTCGACGTACAGCAGGCCGGCGACGAAAAAGAGGGAGATCTTCATGAAGGCGTGGGCGGGGACGTGCAACAGCGCCCCGAAGACGGCCGTCCGCTCGGCCAGGCCGAACCCGAGCGCGATGTAGGCCAGTTGACTCACCGTCGAGTACGCCAGCGCGCGCTTGATCCGCGTCTGCCTGAGCGCGACCACGCCGGCGTACAGCATCGTCACCGCCGCGAGCGTCGACAGCGGCAGGCTCAACCCCAGATCCGCCACCGTCTCCGGGCCGTAGACGTGGGTGACCACCCGGCCCAGCCCGAACGCGCCGCTCTTGACGACCGCGACGGCGTGCAACAGCCCGGAGACGGGCGTCGGTGCGACCATCGCGGCCGGGAGCCAGGTGTGCAGCGGCACCAGTGCCGTCTTGACGCCGAACCCGGCGACCAGAAGACCGAACGCCGCCCGTGCGAGCAGCGGGTCGGCCGCGAGGCCACCGACGCCGCCCGGGACGAACGAGAGCGTGCCCGCGGCGACGTACACCAGCGACAGGCCCGCCAGCAACGCGACGCCGCCGCCCAGCGTGTAGAGGAGGTACGTCCGGCCGGCCGCTCGCGCCTCGTCGCTCTCGCTGTGGACGACCAGCGGGTAGGTCGCGACAGTCAGTAGCTCGTAGCAGACGAACAGCGTCAGGAGGTTCGCGGCCAGGGCAACGCCCATCGTCGCCGCGATAGAGGCCGCGAACGCGGCGAAGTACCGCCCCTGGGAAACCTCGTCGTGGCCGCGCATGTATCCGACGCTGTAGACCGAGGTCACGAGCCACAGCGTCGCCGCCAGCAGCGCGAACATCGCTCCCATCGGGTCGGCCCGCAGCGACAGTTCGACGTCGGCGACGTAGGTCCCGGCGACGGCTTCCGGGCGAGCGCCTGCGAGGACCACCCTCGCGAGCCACCCGGTGGCCCCGAGCGTCGCCAGCGCCGCGGCGAACGTCCAGGCCTCCCGGACGTTCGGGCGATCCCGGAAGTACAGAATCGCCAGGACCGCGGCGGCGGGCGCGACGACCACCGCAACCGGCAGGAGACTCACGGGACCACCCCCATTGCGAGGCCGGCATCCAGCCCGTCCAGTACCGGCGCGAGCCACCCTTCGACGAGGGGGCCGACGCCGCCCAGCGCGAGCGTCGCGAGCACGGCGACGGCGACAGCGGCGTACATCCCAGGTGAGGCCGCTCCAGTGGGCCCGGCATGGGTGTCACCCTCCCCGACGTACATCCGTTCGAGGACCCGGCCGAGATAGACAAGCCCGAACAGCGTGCTCGCCAGCACGAGCGCGGCGGCGGTCCACGAACCGGCCTCGATCGCGCCCAGCGCGATGTAGAACTTCCCGGCGAAGCCGACGGTCGGCGGGATGCCGATCAACCCGAGCGCGAGGACGGCAAAGCCGGCCGAGACATACGGGGAACGACGGGCCAGCCCGGCGTACTCCGCCACGGTCCGAACGTCGTGCGTCCGCGCGAGCAGACCGACGACGAGGAAACTCCCAGCTTTCATCACGGCGTGGCCGATCAGGTGGACGACGCTACCGGCAATGGCGGTCGGCGTGGCGACGACGAACCCGACGACGACGATGCCGAACTGCGCGAGCGAAGAGTACGCGAGCAGACGGGCGACCGACTCGGAGCGGTACGCCAGCAGACTCCCGGCGACGATGCTGGCGGCGGCCAGCCCCAGGAGCGCGGCGTCGACGACGGCCTCGGCGACGCCGGGGAACACCGCGAGCAGGAGTCGCCCGAGAGCGTAGGCCGCGACTGTCGAGGCCAGCGCAGCAAGCAGCGCCGCGACGCCCGGCGGCGCGGCCTCGTAGGCGTCCGGTTTCCAGGTGTGCAGCGGGAACAGCGCCACTTTCACCGACAGTCCGAGAACCATCAATCCCAGTGCCGCGAGCGCGAGGGGATCGCTGGCGGCCGGAAGCGCGGCCCGGAGCGCGGCCATATCCAGCGTCCCGGTCGCCACGTAGGCGTAGCCGACCCCGAAGAGGTACAGCGACGCGCCGACGGTGCCCACGAGGAGGTACTTCAGTGCCGCCAGCGCGGCCGCGCCGCGGTCCGCCTGGGCGACCATGCCGTAAGAGGCCAGTCCGCTGATCTCCAGGAAGACGTAGAGGTTGAACACGTCTGTGGTGACACAGACACCGGTCAACCCACCGATCAACAGGAGATAGAGGCTGTAGAACGCCCCCGAGCGCGGACCGCCCCGGCGCGTGTACGCGAGCACGGCCAGAGCCGCGAGCGCGATCAGGACGACGAACGGCGCGGAGAGCGCGTCGACCAGCAGACCGATGCCGAACGGCGCGGGAATCCCGGCGACCTGCGTCCGGACGGGGTCACCGGCCAGCGCCGCGGCGGCAACCCACACGGCGAGGACGCTCTGGACGAGCAAGACGCCGAGCGCCAGCGGCCAGCCGGTCCGCGGGCGCAGACGTGACGCCACCGCCGGGAGGGCGCTCCCGGCCAGCGGTACCGCGACGAGGAGTGCCGGGTCGATCACTCTCGACCCTCCTCGATGGCTGCCCTGACGGCGTCTTCCCTGAGCGTCCCGTATTCGGCGTGGATCCTGACCAGCAACGCCAGCGCCACCGCAGTCACCGAGACGCCGACGACGATAGCCGTCAGGATGAGCACCTGCGGCAGCGGGTTGGCGTACGGGCCTGCCTTCGCGACGTTGGGTGCGCTCCCGCCCTCTCGTGCCGCCGCGGTCACGAAGAACAGGAAGATACCTGTCTGGAAGACGTTCAGCCCCAGGACCTTCTTGACGAGGTGCTCGTCGTCGACGAGGACGGCCAGGCCGATCCCGACCAGGGCGATGGCCGCGAGATACGGCAGTCGCTCAAGCATCGTCGGCCCTCGCGAGTTCGAAGAAGAGCCCGGTCACGACGCTGGCGACGGTGACGCCGATGGCGACCTCGATCACCTCGACGGGGTAGACCGGCGAGACGCCGAAGGCCGTGGTATCCAGAAACGGCCGACCCACCACGAGGGCGGCCCCGGCGACGGCGGCGAACGACAGCAGACCGAGCGCGGCGAAAGCGACGATGCGGACGCCGGGAAGCGTGGCCTCGGTCTGGGAGACGCCGAAGGCGAACGCGAAGAGGACGGCGACGCTGGCGACGATGACGCCGCCCTGGAACCCACCGCCGACCGACTTCGTGCCGTGCAGCAGCGTGAACAGCCCGAACGTGAGGATGAAGGGCGCGACTACCCGGACCGTGTGGGTGACGACGGGGCTCTCGTGGTAGGGTTTCACGCGTCACCCCTCCCGCGGACGACCAGGACGGCGACGACGGCGGTGAAGACGACCGCGATCTCCCCGAAGGTGTCGAACCCCCGGAAGACGACAAGCACTGCCGTCACGGCGTTGTCGATCCCGTACGCGCCCGTCTCCTGGAGGTAGTACGCGGCGGCACCGTCGAACGCGGGTGCATCGGGGTCGCCGACTGCCGGAAGCGACGGGACCGTCGCGACCAGTGCCGCAGTCAGCGCCCCGACCACGATCACTACGGTGGGTGAAACCGACAGCGAGAACGACCGTCCGCCAACGGGACGGGTCGTCCGGGAGAGCACGGCGACGAACAGCGCGGTGACCACGCCGGCGCCGACTGCGGCTTCGGTCAGCGCGACGTCGGGGGCGTCGAAGACGACCCACAGCACTGCCAGCCCGAGGCTGTAGGCCGCGAACGCGACGGTCGCGACGAGGACGTCGCGGGCGAGTGCGGTCACGACGGCGACCGCGACCACGAACGCTAGCAGCGCGGCAACGAGCGGCGTCACTCTCCGTCCCCCCGGGTCCAGGGTTCGATACCTTGCTCGTGGGCCGACCTGACGATGGCGTGCGTGGCGGTGGGGCTCGTCACGAGGACAAACACCGCAAGCAGCGCGAGTTTCAGCGTCGGCTGACCCGCCCCGAAGACGACGGCTGCGCCGGCCAGCGCGAGCAGCGCCCCCAGCGTCTCGCTCTTGGAGGTGGCGTGGGCCCGGCTGTACAGGTCGGGCAACCGGACGAGACCGACGAGGGCGACGACGGTGAACGCCAGCCCGCCGGCGACGAGCGCGGCGGCGACCGCAGTGGCGGGGGCGACCATCAGCGGTCACCTCCTCGAAGGAGAGCCATCAGAGGACACCTCCGCGCTCGACGAGGAACTTCGCGAGCCCGATCGACAGCACGAAGTTCAGCAGGGCGTAGACCAGCGCCACGTCGAGGACGCCGGGCGCATCGAGGCCGGCAGCGACCAGCGCGAGGACGACGACGGTGATCGTCCCGACCGCGTTGACGGCGACGACGCGATCCTGGACGGTCGGGCCGGCGACCACGCGGTACAGCGTCCCGAGCCCCGCGAGGACGAACCCGGCTGCCCCGAGCAGGAGCCACTCGGTCACGACGCTCCCCCCTCGAAGACGAACCGGACGGCTCGCTCCAGCGGCCCGCCGGCCAGTCCCTCGCGGCTCTCGGCAGTCAGCGAATGGACGAGCAGCCCCTCCTCGTCGGCGTCGACGGTGAGCGTCCCCGGGGTCAGGGTGATGGCGTTGGCCAGCACCGCCCGGCCGAAGCGATCCTCGACGTCCGGCTGGAAGACAACGGTCTCGGGATCGATCGGAAGCGACGGGCTGAGGATGACCGCCGCGATAGCGACGTTGGCGCGAACGATCTCGTAGAGCAGGTACGGAAGGAACAGCGTCGCTCGCGCGATCCGGGGGAGGGTCCGCCCGACTGTCGGCTCGGTATCGAAGACGACGGGCGCGAGGGTCGCGGCGACGACGCCTGCGGCCGCAGCGCCGGTCACGAGATCGAACGGGTCGAGCGGGTCGCCCAGAAGGAGGTAGAACGCGTACGAGACGAGGAAGGTGCCGACGAACCGTCGGGTCGTCGCGCGGTGGCGAAGTCGAGGGTGGCGGGTCTGCCGGCCCGCCGGAGCGAGTTCGATCGGCGTCTCTGTGGCCTCGCGGACGGCGTCGGGCCCGAGCGTCCCGGGATCGACGAGAATCTGCTCGGCGTCGTCGGCACGGGCCCGGATCGCAGCCAGCGCGTCCGCCGTGTCGACGACCCGGACGGTCACCCCCGGAGGGACGTCGAGCCCCCCGAGTCGCCGCTCGACGGCGGCTCTCTCGTCGGGATCGACGAGAACGACGACCTCTACCGGGGTTCCGGATTCGACGACGGCGTCGCGGGCTTCCGCGAGCGCGTACTGGAGCGTTGGCTCGGCGGCGCCGGCGACGAGGAGTCGAGATGTGTCGGCCATGGAACCTCTGTACGACCCGGCAAACTTATACCCTCTCCCGGAACCGACCACGGCCACCAGTAGCCGTGTCCACATTTATATACGAATGCGCGGCGAGTAGCCGTATGGTCTCGATCGAGTCGGACGCCAGCAGGCGCGACGCCGTGACCCTCGTTTCGGTTCGGGTGTCGAACGCCCGGCGGACGCCCCAGCGCGTCACCATTCGGAGCAGGCTCGACGGGCCGGTCTGGGCGCCGCGGACGGGCGTCGTCGACGCGCCCGACTGGGACGACGGGGTCTGGACGGGGACGATCAGGCCGGGACGGACGCGAGGGATTGGGTTCGCGAGCCCGGCAACGCTTCCCGAGGTTCCAGGCCTCGATCCGGTCGAGCTCGTGGAGGCGAAGCGAGCGCACAACGACGAATCCGACCCGGAGGAGGTCGTCGCAAAACTGGAGGGATGGGCACCGCCGACAGCACTGTTCGCCGACGAGCCATGATCCTGGCCGTGTGTGGTGGCAAGGGCGGCGTCGGCAAATCGACGGTGTCGTTGAATCTCGCCCGCGAACTCGACGCTGTCGTCGTCGACGGTGACCTCACGACGCCGGATCTCCCCTGGGGGCGGGGGCCGGACCTCCACGACGTGCTCGCCGGGCGTGCGTCCCCGCTCGATGCCGTCGAGCGGATCGGAACCGTCGACGTACTCCCCTGCGGTCGGACGCTCGCCGGGGCGCGGGCCGCCGATCTGGAACGGATCACCGACGCCGTCGGTCCGCTCGATCGCCGGTACGGCCGGGTGATCGTAGACTGTCCTGCCGGCATGGGTGCAGACGTCGGCTCGCAACTGTTCAGTGCCGACGCCGCCGTCCTGGTGACCGTCCCGACGCGTGCGGGGCTGTCGAGTGCGCTCCGGACGCGCCAGCTGGCACGGGCACTCGAGACGCCAGTCGTCTCGGCCGTGCTCAACAAATCGACCGACGACGAGGTGATCGCCGACCGGCTCGAACGGGCGATCGGCGCACCGGCGGTCACGATCGAACGTCACGACGACGTCTCCCGGGCCCAGCGCACGTGGCAACCGGTTCGTGACGCCTGTCCGGACAGTCCGGTCGTCGAGGCGTTCGAGACCGTCGCGGAGACGATAACTGACGCCGAACGGGAACTCAGAGAACGAAGTCGTCGCGCTTCTGTTTGATCCCCGTGACTACCGTCCCCACTCGCGCTGGTCGGTGGGGCGCTCGCCGATGGCCTGGACGTTCAGCGGTTCGTCGGCGCTGTTGATCGCTTCGAGACCCGCCTCGCCGCTTTCGATCGTCGAGAAGTAGGTCACGGTCTCCTCGACGCAGGCTTCGAGGATCTCGCGGTTGCGCGAGAGCACGAGGTCGATCTCGCCGTTTCTGATCGCCTCGACGACGGCGTCGGTGTCCTCGAAGTCGTCGAGATCCACCGTCTCGAAGTGCTCTTCGTACCCGAGCACCGGCAGGTCGACCAGGGCCGTCCCCGCCAGGGGGATCGGCTTGCCGACAGCCATCTGTGCCTTCTGATAGGCCTTGCCGAAGCTGCCGGCAGTGCCCATGACCTCGCCGGTGGATTTCATCTCCGGGCCGAGACGCGGGTCGGAGCCGGGCAGGCGGTCGAACGGCAGGACGACCTCCTTGATCGAGACCTGATCGGGGATCTGCTCCTGGATGTCCAGTTCCTCGAGGGTCACGCCGGCCATGACCTGCGCGGCGATCTTCGCGATCGGGACGCCCGTGCTCTTGGAAATGAACGGCACCGTACGGGAGGAGCGCGGGTTCGCCTCCAGGACGTACACCGTACCGTCGCGAACTGCCAGCTGGACGTTGAGCAGGCCGACGGTATCGAGCGCTGTCGCGATCTGCTCGGTCACCTCGCGGATGCGCGGCATGACTTCCTTGATCTCCTGGCTGCGCGGCGGGATCATGCAGGCGGAGTCCCCGGAGTGGACGCCCGCAGTCTCGACGTGTTCCATCACGCCGCCGATCAGCACGTTCTCTCCGTCGGCCACGGCGTCGACGTCCAGTTCAACCGCGTCGGCGAGGAAGTCGTCGACGAGAATCGGCTTGTCCGGACTCACGCGGACGGCCTCCTCGATGTAAGTCTTGAGGTCCTCGTCGTTGTAGACGACGTCCATCGCGCGGCCACCGAGCACGTAGCTCGGACGCACCAGCACGGGGTAGCCGATCTCCTGGGCGAGTTCCAGCGCCTCCTCTTCGCTGGTGGCCGAGCCGCCCTCGGCCTGGGCGATGCCCAGGTCGTCCATCAGGCGGTTGAACCGATCGCGGTCCTCAGCGAGGTCCATCGCGTCGACACTGGTGCCCATGATCTCACAGTCCAGTCCCCGGCGTTCGATCTCCTGTTCGAGCGGGTGGCCGATGTCAACGGACGTCTGGCCGCCGAACTGAACCATCACGCCGTCAGCGTTGGTCGCTTCGATCACGTCCGCGACCTCCTCGGCGGTGATCGGCTCGAAGAACAGGCCGTCGGAGGTGTCGTAGTCCGTCGAGACCGTCTCGGGGTTGTTGTTGACGACGTGGGCGTCGATGCCCATCTCGCGTAGCGCGCGGACGGCGTGGACCGAACAGTAGTCGAACTCCACACCCTGGCCGATGCGGATCGGGCCGCCGCCGACCACGACGACGCTCTCGACGTCCCTGTCGACCATCAGTTCGTCGCGGTCGATGCCCGAGACCGGGTCCCGCGTCGAGTAGTAGTACGGCGTCGTCGCTTCGAACTCCCCGGCGCAGGTGTCGACCAGCTTGAAGTCCCGGTCGGTCGTCTCGGCCTCGACGGTCTCGACGGTGACGCTGTCTGGAATCGTTGATTCTGTGGCGGCCCCACCGTCGGCAGCCGCCTCAGTGCCCTCGTCACCGTCGTCTACCTCGACGTCCGCGGGCAGCCACGAGCGATGAGTGTCGTTGAACTCGCCGCCGGCGATGGCGGTGATCTCCTGGTCGGTGAAGCCGGCCTGGCCGGCGGTGTAGAAGTCGCCCTCGGCGGCCGCATCGGCGGCCTCGGCGACTTCCTGGTAGCGTTCGAGATACCACTCCTGGATGTCGGTCAGTCCGGCGATCTCCTCGACGGAGTAGCCCCGTCCGAACGCCTCGAAGATCGCGTACGTGCGGTCGGGCGTCGGGCGTTCCAGATACTCCGATTCGAGGGTCGCGTCGTCGACCTCGGTCCAGTCGACGGCGGGATCGTACTCGCTCGACCGGAGGGCCTTCAGCATGCTCTCGGGGAACGTCCGGCCGATAGCCATCGCCTCGCCGGTCGATTTCATCGCGGGGCCGAGCTCGAACTCGACGTCGCGGAACTTGTCTTTGGGCCAGCGCGGCACCTTCGTGACGATGTAGTCGATCGCGGGCTCGAAGGCGGCGGTCGTCTCGCCGGTGATTTCGTTTTCGATTTCGTGGAGGCGCTTGCCCATCGCGACCTTGGCGGTCACGCGAGCGATCGGGTAGCCCGTCGCCTTCGAGGCCAGCGCGGAGGAGCGGGAGACGCGGGGATTGACCTCGACGACGCGGTACTCGCCGCCGGGCGTTCCGTCGTCGTGCCACGCGAACTGGATGTTACAGCCACCCTCGATGCCGAGTTCGCGGATCACCTTCAGTGCGGCGTCGCGCATCTCCTGGTGACCCTTGTCGGGAATGACCTGGCTGGGCGTGACGACGATCGACTCGCCAGTGTGGATGCCCATCGGGTCGATGTTCTCCATGTTGCAGATGATGATCGTCGAGTCGGCGGCGTCCCGCATAACCTCGTACTCCAGTTCGACCCAGCCGTCGATGGACTCGGTGATCATCACCTCGTTGTTCCGCGAGAGGCGCAGCCCCTTGCGGGTGGCCTCCTTGAGTTCGTCCATGTCGTCGATGACGCCCGATCCTGCGCCACCCAGCGTGTAGGTCGTCCGCATGATGACCGGTAGCCCACCGACGCTCTCGACGGCCTCTTCAACCTCGTCCATCGACTCGATGGTGACGGATTGAGGGACCGGCTCGTTCACCTTGTGCATCCGGTCGCGGAACTTCTCACGGTCCTCTGTCGCGTAGATGGTGTCGAGGGGGGTGCCCATGACCTCGACGTCGTGCTCGTCGAGGACGCCTTCCTCGGCGAGTTCCGCGGTGACGTTCAACCCGGTCTGGCCGCCCAGCCCGGCGATGACGCCGTCCGGCTGCTCCTTGCGGATGATCTCGGCGATGGCCTCGGTGTTGATCGGTTCGAGATAGACCTTGTCGGCCATCTCCGGGTCGGTCATGATCGTCGCCGGATTGGAGTTGACGAGCACGACCCGTGCGCCCTCCTCCTGAAGCGCGCGACACGCCTGTGCGCCGGAATAGTCGAACTCCGCGGCCTGGCCGATCTGGATCGGGCCGCTCCCGATCAGCAGAATCGTGGGTCTTTCGTCGTCTGTCATTGTCCCACCGGAGTCCGCACATCGTAATAAGTCCGGCGAAAGATTACGAACCTCGAAATCGAGTTTCGGAAATCGTAATGTGGGCGAGTGTCACACCGGGACGGTCCGAGTGCCGTGTGACTGGCGATCGTTGCTACAGGAACCTTATCGCGTAGCCGGTCGGAGAAGTGCCCACGCCGCCGACGTCGCCAACGACCTTCCCCGGAGCACGGGACTGGGACGACGCCATCTCCGAGGCCCGCTATCAGTTCGACTGGCGCGAGCAGTTCGACCTCGCGCTGGATCCCCAGCGGGCGAAAGCCTATCACGATCAGACGCTCCCCGAGGACAACTACAAGGAGGCCCGCTTCTGCTCGATGTGTGGCGTCGAGTTCTGTTCGATGCGAATCGATCAAGACGCCAGGGACGGCGACGGCGAAATGGGCGCGCTAGAGACGGGAACAGACCTCGAGAACTCGCCCGCAGCCGAGGCGAGCCGGCCGCCGGTCGGCACGCACGACGCCAGCGGCGTCCCCGAGGAGATCGAGATCGACGGCGTAACGTTCACGCCAGAGTGTCACGCCGACGATTGATGCGGACTGCTGTACGTCTGTTCTGCATTGGTCGCCCGACTGCGTCCTCGTGAACGAAGGCTCGGAAGTCGAGCTCGACGAGTCTTTCGGCGGGCGGTCAGAGTGGCAAATCGCTATAGCAGTCACAATGGTAGGCTACTCTACGCTTCCCCGAACCGAGCCCACAGTTTCAGGATACTCGGGAGGACGAAAACCGCGACCACGAACGAACTGAGAAGTGCGAACGCGACCAGAAATCCGATCTGGCGGACGTCCGGAAACGCCGACAGCGAGAGCGTCACGAACGCCGCCACCGTGGTCACGGTACTCCCGAGGAGTGCCCCACCAGTCCCGGCTGTCGCCGACTCCAGGGCCGCCATGACGTCCGGCGTTCGCTGCAGTTCCTGTGCGAACCGTTCGCTGATGTGAATCGTGTAGTCAGTCCCGAGGCCGATCGCGAGGCTCATGAGCAACGCAGTGAGCAGTGTCAGCGGGACGTCGAACACCCACATCGCCCCGAAGACCCACGTGACGACCATTCCGATCGGAGCGACGGTCACTGCCCCCAGACTCGCGCTCGATTCCTTGAGGCGATAGAAGACCATCAACAACAGAAAGATGACGCCGAGTGCAATGAGAAGCGTCTGGATGACGTTGTCAGTGAGAATGTCTATTTCGACGAGGAAGATAACGTCCTCACCCGTCGCGGTGGCTGTCACATCCGGGCCGGCGTCAATAATACTGGCACTGTCTCGCATCGCATTCGCCGAGTCACGGAAATCAGCGTCCTGTCTGACGGGCATGATGATGCGCGCCGAGCGATATTCACCGTCGCGTCGCTCGATGACAGCTGCGGCCCGGTCCGGCGCAGCCTCGAACAACGCGTCGTACACCTCGCGGACGTTCCGGTCCGGAACGCCGTCCCCCGTCGCATCTGCCGCCTCGAACGTCGCGGCGAAGCTCTCGTTTTCGGCTGCGGTCACACGCATCACCGTGAGGGGACTCTGGACGTCCGTCGTTCCATCCGCTCGCTGGAAGGCGACGCCGGACTCGACAAACGTCCGTTGTGCACGCGACATTCGTAGCTGCGTCTCCGCAGTGGTTACGTCCCCCTCTATCAGGATCTGTCCGGAGGTCACACCCGGACCGGATCGCATGAAATTCTCCTGCACGTATCCCGCGTTGTTCAGGTACTCGTACTCGTCCATCCCGAATGGCTCAGGGAGATCCTGTTGCCACTGGGCCGGCTGATCGGGTTCATACGCCAGACTCGTATCGAGCGCTCCGAACGCGAGGATGCCACCGGCAGTGAGCAGGAGTGCGATGACGACGACACTCACTGCGGAGAGACGTGCCGCCGAAACGCCGGCGGTGAGAAAGCGCCGCACGCGCCCGGATCCGATACCGAGGGCCGGTTTGCGCCGATCACGGCCGAATCGCTCGGCGAGACTGTCGAGTTCGACCTTCAACGCGGGAACGATCGTCACGAACACGACGAACGCGGCGACGACACCGAGCGCAGTAGCGATGACGAGGACTCGAATGTCCGACAGCGGGCTCGTCGCGTTCGACAGGAATCCGATTGCGGTCGTCATCGTTACCAGCAAGAGCGCGATCCCGACCCCACCGAGCGCACGCTGCATGGACGGACGGATTCCCCGGTCTCGCTCCTCGCCTGCCTCTGCGAGCGTGTGTCTCTCGCCACCAGACCGTTCCTCCCGGTACCGCATGAAGACGTGTAATCCGTAGTCGATGCTCAGCCCGATCAACAGAATGGGTGCGATGATCGAGGCGTTTCCGAACGGGACGTTCAACCAGCCAAGAAGCCCGAACATCCACACGAGCGTCAGCAGGACACCGAACATCCCAACCAGAACGTCGAGGACGTCACGATAGGCGAATGTGAGCGCAATCAGAATCAAGAGGAGCGCAATCGGACCGATGAGCAACAGCGTGTCGGTCGTTGCCTGAACCTGGAGTTCCTGCAACGCTGGACCGGTAAGCATGAAGTAGTTGTCCTCCGCCTCGCCGTCGTTGATCCGCTCAAATAACACCTGTTGGGCGTCGGCGACCGGCCCAGTGAGCTCGAACGCTTCCTGTGGTTCGCCCTCGAAGACGAACACCATCGTCCGTGACTCTGCCGTGGCCGTCCCCCGGTCGTAGGTCCGGGGCATCAGTCCCAGTACCTGTTGCTCTTCCTCGAGGACGCGAATCACAGTGTCACGGACCTCCGCTTCGTCGGCCTGTTCCAGCGCGTCGATTTGGGTCTGGAGATCGGCTTGCGGATCACCGGCCAGTCGAACCGCGACCCGGTTGGAAACGTCGACGACTGGAACCTGCGGATTGGCGATGTCTCTGACTGCCTCCTCATCCAGCACCGTCTGCTGGAAGCGGAGCGTTGCGAGCATCGATTCTTTCGAGAGAACGTTCCCACCCCTGTTCTGGACGTACACCGGAACCGACGTGGCGTCTTCAGTGTCCTCGCCGTAGTTCGCGTCGATGTAATCCAGTTTCTCCTGTTCGATGCTGTCGGAGGCGAATGCGTCCTCCGTCGGCCCAGGAATGGACGTTGCGCCGGTCCCGACCACCACTGTCGCCAGCAATACGACCCCGATCGTCACCTTGCTGTGGGCTGTGACGACGGAGACGAGACGGTCGATCAATGTCTGGATCATCTGTCCCCCCTACTGTTATGTGTTCACAGTCAACAAATATATTGGGTCTATACACCGGTTGCCGAAGGGTCAGTGACTGACACGCGCGTTATACCTTGTTGGAGCGGAGTCTCAGCGGTCTATTCGCGCGCTTCATGCGATGACAATTCCTCAAACAGACGATTTCGTTGCGTCGTCTACTGTTCCTCACAGTCCATGTCCGGTGGCAAGATCGGATCTGTCTCTCCCCACGAATGAAAGTCGATGCTCCCGTTGTCGTCGTCGTGTGCGAACCGACGTGGATAGCCGGACTCGGTATCGAGGGACAGTCGCCCCTCGTCCACGTCGAACCGATAGACGTCTTGCCCGTCGATCGTCTCGCGCCCTGTCGCTCTCACGTCGCCGGACTCCTCGACGAGCCGTTCGGGTTCGAAGAACTCACCTGTCGAGGTCCCTGCCGGGATGAAACACTGGCCCTCAACGACGATATACTCGTCCGTGCCGATCCGATAGGCTTCCATCTCGTATCCGCTGGGCGTCACCCACGACGTGTACGTGTCTCCCTCGTGGACGACCATCGTCCCGCTACCCATCGGTACGTCCAGTTCCATCACGTACGACGGCTCCCAGTCGAGTGTCTCCCGAAGCGTCGGGTATTCGGGCGATTCGTCGTCGCCCGGCGAGCTCTCGCCGTCTGATCCGCCCAGACACCCGGCTGTCAGGCCAGTACAACCGACGCATGCCAGTTGGAGAAACCTGCGTCGCCCGAGTTGCCCAGCCCGGTTCTTTTTGTCAGCCATACCTGAGATACGAGTTGGGAAAAGATAAGTACACTTATATTTATCTCTGAGTGACTTATTAGTCGATAGTATTTCTGACCAAATGAGCAGTTAGGCAAGAGTTCCGACGGCGCGCTCGCGGTCCTCCCGGGACCGCTGTTATCTACCACTGACAATCGACAGTGGTTATTTGTTTTTCATGTGCATAGGTTACATATGACACTTGTGGTTCCGTTCGACGGCTCTGATCTCGCCGAAGCGGCGCTGATACGTGCGGCTGAGTTCGCGGTCGTCTTCGACGAGCCGATACTGGCTGTCACCGTGATACCACAAGGAAACACCAGATACGCCAGGGAGAACGGCTGGATCGGCCCGGACGAGGAGTGGGATGAAAAAGTCGTCGCGTCGCGGTTGCACGAGCGCGTCACGCGGCTCGCCCCGGGTGCCGATTTCGAGCCGAAACTCGTCGATCGCTATCCCACTGCCGGGACGATCTCGAACCGCGTGCGCAGGGTCGCAAAGGACGTGAACGCGTCGATGGTGTTCGTCGGCAGCGAGAGCGCCGGGCAGATCGTCACGTCGCTGAGCAGCGTCGGCAGTGGCATCGCGACCGACCGATCCTACGACGTGGTCATCGTTCGACACCACGACCCAGCGGAGGTCTCGAAGTTCGAGAGCCGGACGGAACTCTCGGAAGCGGATCGATCCGCGTGATCGACATTGCCGACCGTCCACCCGTCAGACGGTCAATCCTTGACCGTGACGCCGCCGAAAACGGCGAAGCCAGTCACGATCAGATCGACGTCCTCGTGTTCGTGTTCCGTCCGGAGCCGGTCGTCGCTCGCCCCGCCGAAGATCGGCAGCACGTCCAGCGTGACGTTCCATTCGCGGGGGACGATAACGTCGACGCCGCCAAAAGCGGCCGTCGCGGCGATGGTCACCGGGCGGTCTTCGAGCGTCGCGCCGCGCAGGTCGAGCGTCGCGCCGCCGAACAGCGCCGTCAGCGTTCCGCCAGTGAACAGTTTCGACGCCCGTTTTTCGGATCCGCCAAACACGCCCAGTCCGGTGACGTACGATCCATCGACGCTCTTGACCCGCGAGCGGTACTGTCCCAACACGATCGACAGGCCGAACAGGACGATCGCGAGCGGCCACAGCTGGATGACTTCCTCGGCCGTGAGATACTCCAGGGCGACGAGCTGCCACGCGCTTGCGACGGCGACGACGATCACCGGCCCGACGACGTTCCGGAACCCGCTGGCGACCAGCGCGAACAACCCCAGCAGGACGAACAGCGACGGCACGTACGTCCAGAACACGCTGACGTCGGCGTATCCCGTCGTCTCCGCCAAGAGCGCGAGTCCGATCACGATCACGAGTGCTCCGAGTATCGACTGTGAAGAAATACGACGTGTTTGCATGCTGAATAGACGGTGGCTGAGGTGATAAGTGTACCTGAGTGACAGGATAGCACGCGAAGTGGTTGCCGTTCCGGCCGTCACAGCAGTGCGGTCACGCCGGCAAAGCCGGCGATCGTCACGACGAGCCGGCCGACGCTGCCGACGAACGTCGCCGCGGCGAAGCGGTAGTAGTCCCGTTCGAGCACAGAGAACGCGTAGATCGAGATCGTATCGGGGAACCCGGGCACCGACAGTGCGGCGGCAAGCCCGATGTACCCGTACTCCTGGGCGAGTCGAACAGCCTTCTTTTCCGACCAGCTCACCACGTCGAATCGCGACTGTCGGACGAGCCTGATGACCGGTCCCGACCGTTTGGCTTCCTGGCCGATGTGGAACGCGAAGACGCTGCCAGCTGCCTTGCCGAGCCCGCTCGCGAGGACGATCAGCGCCAGGTTCGCTTCCGTCGGCAGTCCGAGGTTCAGGTGGCTCGCAGGGGCGAGAACGATCTCGCTGGGCAACGGGAGCACGAACGCGATCAGAAACGAGTAGATTCCGATCAGAACGAGTCCGACCGGCCCCGTCGCGGTTCTGACCGCCCCCTCGATAGCCGTGTAGAACCCCTCAATCATACCGCTATCGAGGACGGGGACCAGTTCGACGGGCACGGTGAGCACTGGGTGTGGTTGGACGTAAAACGTATCGGTTTCGGACCACCAGCGGCGGCCGGTTTCGCGGGTCTGTCGCTAGTACCAGTCGAGATCGGCGACGAACGACCGTAACATCGACCGCGTGACGTGGGGCATACAGACCACGCGAAGCTCGTCGGCACCGGTCCTGGCGACGCGCCAGCCCCGATCGCGGAGTTTCTCGACCAGCGGCTGTGAGACGTCCGCGGCGACCAGCGGCAGCTCCGGTTCGACGACGTCGTAGCCTCGCTCGGCCAGTTCGTCCGCGAGCCACCGGGCGTTGTCCATCGAACGGCGGTACTGCTCGCGATACCCCTCGGGCCACAGCGCCTCCATGGCTGCGACGGCGCTGGCGACGCCCGCTCCCGAGCGCGTGCCGGTCAGCGTGACCTGCTTGGTCGATTCGAGATAGGGCGTGTCGATTGCCAGTTCGTCCAGCAGCTCCGGCGACCGCGCGAGGAGTCCGCCCGCGGGCACCGCGGCCTGACCGACCTTGTGCGGGTCGATCGTCATCGTGTCGACGTCGGCGTGGCCGAAGTGCCACCGGTGGTCACTGAAGGGGAGATAGAACCCACCCCAGGCGGCATCAACGTGAAAGAGCGCGTCGGCGTCGTGGGCCAGCTCTGCCAGGCCCGGGATCGGATCGACGTACCCGTACTCGGTCGATCCCGCGACGCCGACCACGAGCACGGTATCGGCATCGATCAACTCGGCCATCGCGTCGGTATCCGCGCGGTGGTCGCGTGCCGGCGCGGTTCGGAGTTCGACTCCCAGAAGATCGGCTGCCTTCCAGAAGCTGAAGTGGGCGTGGGTCGGGACGACGACGTTCGGGTCGTCGGTGTCGGCGCGGTTGCGCGCGATCCGCACGGCCTGAATGTTCGCCTCGGTCCCGCCGCTCGTGACGTAGCCAGCTGGTTCGGGCAAGCCGGTCACCGTCCCGAGCAACTCGACCGCGTCACGTTCTAGATCGGCAACCGTCTGGTAGGTCTCCGGGTCGCCCGGATTGGTCGCGAGAAAGCGTTCCGCTGCCTGTCGGGCCGCCGGATGTGGTTCGGTGCACATCGAGGACAGCACCCGATCGAAATCCTGCGGCGCCGACTCGAGCCGCTGCATGCTGACGTCCTATTTGTCTTTCTTCCGTATAGGAGTTGCGCTATCGGTCGATTTCGGCCGATAAACCGTTGAGGATTCCGAACTGGGGTCGCGTCCACTTGATCCGGGCGAGCAGTACGTCGATTCGATCCAGGCACGGGTCGCGTCCACTTGATCCTGATCAGTACACGCCCACGCAATCACGACCGGCGCCACGTTCGCTGGACTCTCACACCTCGATGATCTCGTCCTCGTCGCTCTCGGGGACGACGATCGTCCCCTCGAGCGTCGTGACGGCTCGTCCGCCGACCTTGACCTCGGCTCCGATGCTGACCGAGACGGTCCCGGGCCGGTTCAGGAAGTGCCCCTGCTCGAAGGTCATCGCGGCGGTCTCGTCCAGCGCGCCCAGCCGGTCGAGGTAGGCTCCGACTGCGCCGCTCGCCGTTCCCGTGACCGGGTCTTCCTCGACGCCCGCGCTGGGAGCGAACATCCGCCCGTGCAGCGTCGACTCGCCTTCGAGGGTATCGAAGGTGAACGCATAGATCCCGGTCACGTCGTGCGCTTCGGACAGCAACTCGATAGCTCGCATGTCGGGTTCCATCCCCGAGAGATCCGAGAAGTACTCGACCGGCACCGCGAGGAAAGGCAGTCCGGTCGAGGTCCGCGCGATCGGGAGCCCCACGGCTCTGATCGACTCGGCGTCGGTGCCCAGCGCGTCGGCCACCCGCTTGGTATCGACGTCGAGTTCGGTCACAGTCGGGTCGTTCTGGGTCATCCAGACGATCCCGTCCTCGCCGATCGAAACGTCGAGCACCCCGGCCTCGGTCTCGACGGTGTGTTCGCCGGCCTCGATCACGCCCCGCTCGGACAGCAGCGCGTGGCTCGCGATCGTCGCGTGCCCGCAGAGATCGACCTCCGTCTCGGGAGTGAAATACCGGAGCTGTCGGTCGGCGACGTCGCTCTCGCGGACGAACGCGGTCTCGCTCGCGCCGAGTTCGTTCGCCAGCGCCCCCATCTGGTCAGCGTCGAGGTCGTCGGCCTCAGGGACGACGCCAGCGGGATTGCCGTCGGTCGGTGTGTCGGTGAACGCGTCGACGAGATAAGCGTCGCGAGTGTCCATGGCTGTCGGTGCGTGGGCCGGCAGGTTAACGGTTTGGCGTTCTGGCCCGAACCCGCCGGGTTAATAGCCGGTCGGTCCAATCGTTCGGACGGTGAACACCGGATGAGCGATCTGCCGGAGGAGTTCCCCTGCACGATCACGAACTGGGAGTACATCTACGGCCTCACGCGCGAGGTCAGCGACGAAGTCAAGGCCGACGACTTCGAGCCGGACGTCGTCGTCGCGCTGGCTCGCGGCGGCTGGTTCGCCGGTCGCACGCTCTGTGATTTCCTCGGTCTCGACGACCTGACGAGCCTGAAGATCGAACACTACGTCGGTGCCGCCGCAAAAGGCGACGAGCCCGAGGTGCGCTACCCGATGCCGGAAGGCTCCGTCGAGGGCAAGGACGTCCTGATCGTCGACGACATCGCCGACACCGGCCAGTCGATGGCCCACGCCGCCGAGTACGTCCGCGAGCGCGACCCCGGCGCGGTACGGACGGCGACTCTGCAGCTGCTCGGCACCAGCGATTTCGAACCGGACTTCGTCGGCGAACGCCTCGAACAGTGGGCCTGGATCGTCTACCCCTGGAACTTCATCGAGGACATGGTGGATCTCATCTCGGGCGTGATGGAGAAGTCGGATGCCGAGGCCTTCGACCGGGACGACATCCGCACGGCTTTGCGGGAGTATCACGGGATCGAACGCATCGAGATGGAGATCGCCCAGCCCGACCGACTCGGTGAGGTTCTCAAAGAGATGGACCGACGCGACGTGATCGAGCCTGTCGACGCATCCGCCGACGAGGACACGACCGAGTGGCGACTCGTTTGAACGCAGCAGGTCGCCCCGTCCCCTCGTCGAGCCGGCCGAAAGAAACTATCGCTACTCTGAGTCCCGACGCATCGCGATTTCGAACCAGGGGCAGAGCCGGAGCTGGCGGTACTGCTCGGGGTTTTCCTGTAGGCGCTCGTAGGGCACCCACAGCAGGCCGGCGACCTCTTCGGGGTCGGGATCCAGGGTCGTGTCGGTCAGGGTCGCCTGCAGCACCGTACAGACCTCGTGTTCGACGCCCGCGTTCTCGAAGTACCGCTTGTACTCGAACCGATCCGTGACCCGCAGGTTCTCGTACTGGTCCGGCGTGACCCCGAGTTCTTCCTCCAGACGGATCTCCGTCGCCTCCTCCTGGGTCTGTCCCTCCCGGGGGTGGGAGGCGACCGTCCCGTCCCAGAACGTGTTCCACAGCCGCTTTTCGGGGGCGCGCTGGGCCAGCAGGACGTTCCCGTCCCCATCGAACAACAGCGCAGTGAAGGCGCGGTGGCGGATCCCGTCGCCGGTGTGGGCGTCCAGCCGGTTGACCAGGCCTTGCTCGTTGTCGTCAGCGTCGACCGCGATGACGTCCTGCTCTGCGTTCTTGTGGGTCTCGTCGGCACTCATTGGTCGTCACGTGGGTTGGCTGGTTCATACTCTCTTCGACTCGCCCCACTGGCTGTCACAGAGTGACCGCTGTAGCGATTTACCGGTACGACCACACCAGTCGTGCGGTCGATACGGAGGGGACTGACACCGGTCGCTATCAGCGCTCGTCGCTCGCAGGATACTTCAACGCCGCCCGTCTACGTCGATCCGATGGACGGGCCGCTGTGGACCGAGACGCACGCGCCGGCGATCGACGACCTGCCCCAGCAGACGGTGCGAGAGCGACTGGGACGCGCTCGCGAGGAGCCGATGAACCTCTTCGTCCACGGACCGAAGGGGGCCGGCAAGACCGCCGCCGTCAGAGCGCTCGCAGCCGAGGTACACGAGGGGGCCGAGAACGACTTCATCGAACTCAACGTCGCTGACTTCTTCGATCGCTCGAAGACGGAGATCAAAAACGACCCCCGCTTTCGGTCGTTTCTCTCCGGCAAGAGCAACCTTCCCAAGCGGGAGATGATAAACTACGTGCTCAAAGAGTCCGCCAGTTACACGCCCGTCGGCGGGAGCTACAAGACGATCCTGCTGGACAACGCCGAGTCGATGCGCGAGGACTTCCAGCAGGCGCTCCGTCGGGTCATGGAGCAGTACTACGAGGCGACGCAGTTCGTCATCGCGACGCGCCAGCCGAGCACCCTGATCGCGCCGATCCGCTCGCGCTGTTTCCCCATTCCCGTGCGCGCGCCGACCCACGAGGAACTCGTCTCCGTCCTCGAACGGATCGTCGACGCGGAGGGCGTCGCCTACGACGAGGAGGGGCTGGAATACGTCGCTGGCTACGCGAACGGCGACATCCGAACGGCCGTGCTGAGCGCACAGACGACCGCCGAAGCCGAAGGCGAGATAACGATGAACACGGCGTACGAGGTCCTGGGCGACATCGAGGCCGACGACGAGGTCGAGGCGATGCTCGCCGCCGCCGAGGAGGGACGCTTCGACGACGCCCGCTCGACGCTCGACGACCTGCTCGTCGACGAGGGGTACAGCGGCGCCGAGTTGATGGAGGCGATTCTCCGGACTGCGCAATCGCGCTACACCGGCCGACGACTCGCCCGGGTCCACCGGCTCGCCGGCGAGATCGACTTCGATCTGGTCGAGGGGACCGACGAACGCCTGCACCTCTCGCATTTCCTGGCGTCGCTGCCGGCGGAAACGCGAGCCTGACTCGGAACGCTACTCGTTGACGATAGCCGTCTCGAAGCCGTCACCGTCGACGGCGACGCCCGCCGCACAGACGGCGTGCTCGAAGTCCAGGTCGTAGGCCTCGCGGGCGGCCTCGGCGGCGTCGCCCGCCTCGAAGGCGAACGCTTCGGGACTGTCTTTCTCGTAGGTCGCAACCAGCGTCGGCTCAGTGACGTCCTCGACGAGCAGGGCGTCCCGGCGGACTGTTCCGATCACGGCGTCCTCGGCCGTGGGGTCGTCGTCCAGCCCGACGATACCGGCGATCCGCGGGGTGTCGTAGTCGTCTTTCTCGAAATCGAGCGCCAGCAGCGGTTCGGCCAGCGCGTCCCGGGCGGGATAGCCAAGTTGCAGTTTCTCGGCGATGGGGTCGACGTGGCTGCCGTTGCCGACGACCGCTCCCCGGTCGGTCACGCGAAGCCCGTTGTAGGAGATGTAGGGGTTGTCCGACGGCGGTGCGTCCGGCGTGGGTTCGATCGTAATCGTGCCGTCGCGGTCGACGGCCTGGCGATTTGGAAACGAGCGCGAGGAGACGCGATAGGCGCCGACCTCGGGCCCGACGATCACGAATCGTCCGACGTACATGTCTACCCGTGCTCGCGCCGCTGACATGGTCGTATCGGTCCCGAGATGTCGTGGTATAGACTGTCACACCTCGGTAGCGGCGCCTGGCGAAGCGGACAATCCCAAAAGCACCCTGTCAAAACGGTCAGCACATGCTACGAACGATCTCGATGACGTCCTCGCCGCGCTCGGTCGGTCGGTAGGTCACGTAGTTGCCCTCCCGATCCGCCTCGACGAGGCTCGCCTCCTTGAGTTTCTTGAGGTGATAGGAGAGCTTCGAGTACTCGATGTCGAACAGCTCGACCATGTCACAGACACAGAGTTCCGACTCGCCGAGCAGCCGCATAATCGTCAGACGTCGGTCGTCAGAGAGCGCCTGGAAGATGTCGCGGGCGCTCTCGACGTTGCACGTCGAGGCCATCGACTCCAGATCCGACATCGTCTCGGGCGAAATCCGGTAGTCGTTCGATTGGGAGGACATGGGTTGTTGTGTGGTGATAGGACGTACACACAAATCAGTGTGTGCATCCGAACGGTCGCGGCGACCGAGAAAAGCCCTAGGCAGTCTGGAACAGGTCGACGAGCTGATCGACGTCGGGGATTTCACCCTCGACTGCGATATCGCCGTCGACGGCGACCGCGGGCGTGTGCATCACGCCGCGGTCGATGATCTCCATCTGGGCTTCGACCTTCTCGACGGTCGCGTCGTTGGCGCTGCCGTCGAGTTGCTCGAGTGCTTTGTTGACGTTCTGTGCGGTCTTCTTGCACCTGGCGCAGCCAGGTCCGATGACTTCGATTTTCATGGGTTGTGTTATCTGAGTTGGTTGTGAATCGATACGTCAGACTATCAGCAGCCCCCAGATCAGGCCCGCGCCGGTCGCGGCGGCCGCAACGAGGCTGATGTACAGGGCCGTCCGCTTGGTGCCGATGGTCTTCCAGATGACCAGCATGTTCGGCAGTGACAGCGACGGGCCGGCCAGTAGCAGTGCCAGCGCCGGACCGTCGGCCATCAGGCCGTTGGTGTAACCGAACAGCGACCCGATGATGGGCACTTCCAGCAACGTCGGCATGTACAGCACCGCGCCGATGACCGACGCCAGACCCGACGACAGTAGCGTCGTCTCACCGAAGATCCCCTGGGTCAACAGCCCGGGTGCGACCTGGTGAGCTTTGAAGGTCTCGCCGGCCTCGGTCGTGACCGTCTCCAGCGGGCCCATCCCCTGGGCCATAGCGGCGATCGCGCCGATGATGCCGATGACGAACGTCCCGGCGATGAGCAGCGGGAAGATCGTCTTCGTGAAGAACCACGTCTCCTGGAGCCACTCCTCGATCACGTCGCGGTCGAACTGCGCGTACAGCAGGTACCCCAGCAGCGCGAACCACGGCGCGAGCAGCGGTGCCTTGACCGCCCAGGTGAGCAGACCGGTCGCCGCGATCAGCAGGATCGCGACCTGACTCCCGAAGAAGCCGCCGGTCACCCACAGGGGGCGGTCACGTTCGGCGACGTACCCGCCGTCGGTGGCGACGGTCTGACCCTCGGGCGACTCGCTGTCGTCGCTGCTGCCGAAGACCAGCGCCATCGTCAGACCGATCCCGGCGGCCATCGCGACCGCGAAGAACGCTCGCGCGCCGCCGAGCGGCAGCCCGAGCACGCGGGCGGTAAACACGATCGCCAGGACGTTGATCGCCGGCCCCGAGAACAGGAAGGCCGTCGCAGGGCCGATCCCCGCGCCCTTCTTGTAGAGGCCGGCGAACATCGGCAGGATCGTGCAGCTGCACACCGCCAGCGCGATCCCCGACACCGACGCCAGCGAGTACGCCTGGAGCTTGGGTGCGTCGCTGCTGAGATACTTCTTGATGAACCGGTCCGACAACACCGCGGAGATTCCCCCCGCGATGAAAAACGCCGGCACCAGGCACGTGATGACGTGCAGCGTCAGATACGACAGCGTCTCGTCGATTCCGGCCCGTATCACCGGAACGAAAACGTCAACTGGACTCACTGTCCGACCACCATTTCAAATCAATCTAAAACGTAGACCCACATATAGTTGCCGGTTTCAAAAACTATTGAAACAGTATTAACCGTGTAGAATGCGGCGCCAGCTACCCATCGTGAAGCGGTGGGCTTGTCGGTGGCCTGTGTTCCGATCAGGCAATATCGGGGGTCTCGTCCACGAGCCGGTCCAACAGCGAGAGCAGAAGCTGACGACGGCGGATCACGACGATCACACGCGATCGGCGACCGCCTGGACGGTCTCGTAGTCCGTCTGTGAGTAGGCGATGAGCCGGACGTCCGACAGCGTCTCCGGTTCGTAGCGGTCGATCTCCTCACAGACCAGCTGTGCGCCGTACTCGAGGTCGAACGCGGCGGAACCGGTCCCGAGGACCGGCATCACCAGCGACTCACACCCCAGTTCGTCGGCCTTCGCAAGCGAGTTGCGCGTCGCGTCGCGGATACTCTCTTCGGTCGCGCGGCCGTCCCCGTAGTGAGGCATCGCCGCCGCGTGAATCACGTACTCGGCGTCGAGGTCGTAGGCGTCGGTGACAGCGACCGCACCGAGGTCGACCGGCCCGTTCTCCATGGCTTCCTCGTTGATCGGTCCGTTCGCGCCACGTCGAAGCGCTCCGGCGACGCCGCTGCCCATCCGGAGGCTCGTCCCGGCGGCGTTGACCAGCGCGTCCGCGCTCTCGGCGGCGATGTCGCCCTGGATTACTGTGAAATCCATGTGAACATATAACGATCCGAAGCATAAAAACCTCTACCAGAAGGCCTGGGAGAGAAGGAGACCCACGATCCCGCTGCCCTCATACGGACGTGCCAGTCTCGTGCGTCTCGTGGACTGTGACGACAGGGACCGGAGCCGAGCGGACGGTCTTCTCGGTGACGCTCCCCAGCAGGATGCGCTCGACGCCACGGCGGCCGGTCGTCCCCATCACGACGGCGTCGACGTCCTCGCTCTCGACGTATTCGAGGATCTTGGCATCGGGCGAGCCGTACTCGACGTGCGTGTGAACGTCGTCGACGCCACGCCGCTGGGCCGCGTTGGCGACAGTATCGACCGCCTCCGAGGCCACGTCTTCGGCCGCCGCCGTGAGCGATTTCAGCGGGACGTCGGGACCGTGCGGGCCGGTGTCGACGACCGAGAGAACGTGGACCGCCGCGTCCAGCGTCGCGGCGAGATCCAGCGCGTGGACGGCCGCGTTCTCGGCCGCAGAACTGCCGTCCGTCGGCACGAGGAGTCGCTGGTAGGGATACGCGAGCTTCTCGTCGGGTTGCATCCGTGCAGTCAGGACCGGCGTCTCCGACAGTCGGACGACCTTCTCGGTGACGCTACCCAGCAGATATCGCGACATCCCGGTCCGGCCCTGAGTCGGCATCACGATCACGTCGTGCCCGTATCGCTCGGCGTAGTCGACGATCGTCTGGGCCGGCACTCCCTGGACGACGTCGGTCGAGTAGTCCGCATCGAGCGTATCCAGGGTCGCCGTCGCGGCTTCGAGGATCTCCTCACCCTGTTCAACCAAGCCGTCGACGACATCACCACCGACGCGCGTAGTGCTGACCTCCGTCGTGTCGGCGACGTACAACAGCCGGATCGTCCCGTCGGCCCAGTTGACGATCTCAGCAGCGTGGTGTAGTACGTCGGCAGCCCCGTCGCTGCCGTCGAACGGGAAGAGAATATCTTTGTACATATGTGAACATACAACGAGGTGACGGATAGTGTTTTCCCGATGAAAACAAACAGCGCGCTGAAAGGTTGAAATCCGTCGACCTCGAAGTAGGGCTATGGTCGAACGAGCGGCAGTCGTCGAGGCGCTTCGGGGCGTCCACGATCCCGAGATTCCGGTCAACGTCTACGACCTCGGCCTCGTCTACGAGATCGAGATCGCCGAGGACGTCGTCGACATCGAGATGACCCTGACGAGTACGACCTGTCCGATCGCCGGCCAGATGGTCGAACAGGCGGAAAACGCCGTCCGGGCAGTCGAGGGCGTCAAGGAAGCGACCGTCGAACTCGTCTGGGACCCACCGTGGTCGCCGGAGATGGCCACCGACGAGGGAAAGATGAAACTGCAGTCAATCGGCGTCTCTGTCCCCGACTCGAGCGGCGATTCGGACGGAGACGATGACTCACACTCAGCCGAACAAAGCCCGTTCTAGTCCTCGAGCACTTCGGACTCGAGTTCGTCGAACAGGTCCGTGACGCGCCGTTCGATTTCCTCGCGGATCGCGGCGACTTCGTCCGGCGGTCGGCCGTCCGGATCGTCCAGGTCCCAGTCGCGGCTGTCGCCGCTCCAGGTCGCCGGGCAGACGTCCTCGGCCGAGCATCCCATCGTGATGACGTAGTCGCTGTCGCTGGTCTCCTCGAACGTGATCTCCCGGGGCTGGCGGTCTGCGAGGTCGACGCCGATCTCGCTCATCGCCTCGATCACTTCTTCGTGGACGTGCTCGGCCGGTCGGGTCCCGCCCGTGACGACCGAAATCTCGTCGGCGAGTTCCCGCGCTTCGAGTTCCCGCTCGGCGAACGCGTAGGCCATCTGTGAACGTCCGGCGTTCTGGACGCAGACGAACGCGATCTGAACCTCGTGTGATCCAGTCATTGTGATTTCCCTTTGGGTTGTCGGTGTCAGCGACCTGTCCCGCTTTAGAAGAAGCGACGCATAACCGTTGCTCTGTCCGCTCAATAGCAGTATATATTTCTATCCGGAAGTACGCCCGGCGAACAGCGACGGGATCCGCTCGTACCACGCCGCCGTCAGTTCGAGCGCGTCCAGGGTGACGTACTCGTCGACGCTGTGTGCGGTGTCGCTGCCGACGGCACACTCGACGGCTGGGACGCCGGCCGCGCGGAGTTTCTTGGCGTCGCTGCCCCCAGTCGCGCACCGTCCCAGCGGCCGCTCGGGTAGCACGCCCTCGGCGGCGTCGGTAACCGCCTCGACGATCGGTGCCGACGGATCGACGTACGTGCCTTCCGTCCAAGAGACCTCCCGGATCGAGACGTTCTCGCGGGCGTCGATACACGACCGGATGTGCTCGAGCACGCCCTCGGTCGAGGCACCGGGCGTGACTCGCACGTCGAGTTCAGCGGTCGCGGTCTGAGGGACGCTGTTGACGGTGTTGCCGCCGTCCAGCCGTCCGAGGTTGACCGTCGGAGACTCGAACAGTTCCCCGACGTGGGTCCCCGCGCCGCAGGGACAGGAGCCGTAGTATTCCCGGGATTCCTCGATGATCCGTTCGACCGCCTCACCGTACTCCAGGTCCAGCGAGCAGATCGACTCCCGACAGGAGTCGACCACCGAGTAGAGGTAGTCGATAGCGTTCTCGCCGTTCATCGGCCGCGAGCCGTGGGCGGCCCGGCCGCTCGCTTCCAGCGTGAGCCAGATCCAGCCCTTGTCCGCGACCGCGATCGAATAGTTATCGCCCACGCAGGTCGTCTCGCCGACGACGGCCGCATCCGCGTCGATCGCGTCGGCCTCCAGGACGGCGCCGATGCCGGCCTCGCCGCCAGTCTCCTCGTCGCTGACGAACGCGAACTGCAGCGTGACCGGTGGCTGCTCGGCGGCGGTCGCGAACCTCTCCAGCGTTTCGAGCATCACCGCGACCGTCCCCTTCATGTCGGTCGCGCCACGGCCGTAGAGACGACCGTCGCGGACCTCGCCGAGCGGATCGGCCGACCACGCTTTCCGATCGAACGGGACCGTATCGAGATGGCCCGCGTACAGCAGCGTCCGCCCGGCATCGCCGGGCAGGGTCACGACGAGGTTCGGCTTCTCGGGATCGGACGCGACCCACTCCGTCCGGACGTCCAGCCGGGAGACGCGCTCGCGAAGCCATTCCATGGCCGCCCGCGTCTCGCCCGGCGGATTCTGGGTGTCGAAAGACAGTAGCTCCGCTGTCGTCTCGATCAGGCGGTCGCGTCGTCGGTCTGTTTCGTGGGGCTGGTTCGCGTTCATCTGGTTACTATCGACGGGCCCACAGCGTGAATCGGGTGATTCGATCGCGCGTTCGCGAGACGGTCAGCAACACTCGTCGTCGCCACACACCGATCCGTAATCGATACCGATCTCCTGCTCGATCGCCTGATTACACCGCGAGACGAGCCCGAAGAACTCCGTGCGGTCGAGCTCCTCTTTTTCGGCGGCCAGCGCGTCGCCGAAGGCCTCGGCAGCCTCGATGACCTCGGATTCGGTAGTGCTCATCAGCAACACCCCCCGCCAGTCGAGCGGGCGAACTCCTCGCCGATCCGGTCGCTTATCACGTCGTCAGTCCGGTCGAGTAGATCGATCAGCTCCTCCTCGGCCTGCATGTATTCGCTGATCGTCTCGTTGTCGTCCATCTCGCTCTTGACTTCACGGAGTTCGGCCATGATCTCCGGGTCGTGTCCACCGCGCTGCAACTGGATCTGCTTTTGCTGGTAGGTCTGCAGGAGTTGCTGAGCGTCTTCGTCCTCGTCGAGGCGCTCTCGCGCCTCGCGGAACGTCCGGTACCGCTCGCAGTCTTCGATCGCGTCGACGAACGCGCGCAGTGCCGCGTTCACGTCGGCGGTCTGGTGTTCGCTCATTGTATCTCCATCTGTGGTTTCGCTTCTGGTCGGTCGAGCATCTCGGCCCCGAACGACCGCAGGTCGTCGAGGCCGGTCGGTTCCTCCTGCTGAAGCGGCGCGAGCAACATCGGCACCTCGAAACGGTCCTCGATCCGTTCGAGATACTCCGTCTGTTGGCGGCGACGGCTCTCGAAGAAGGCGTTGTCGCCGTACTCCTCGGGGAGCAGGTAGTTGACCGCGACCAGCGAGGTCTCGATCCCGACCTGATCCCGGAGGTCCTCGGCGGCCCGGTAGGCCTCCATCATCGGCGTGTACTCGGGGTTCATCACGAACACGAACGAACTCTTTTCGGGGTCACGCATCGTCTCGATGACTCGATCGTAGCGTTCGCCCGACTCGGAGGCCTCCTTGGTCAGCGAGCCCAGGTCCATGAAGCCCTTCCAGTCGGAGGGCAGTTCCAGCAGCCTGAGAGTGTGACCCGTCGGCGCGGTGTCGAAGACGACGGTGTCGTAGCCCTCGACCTCGACGTAATCGACGAACTTCTCCAGGGCAGCCATCTCCTCGGCACAGGGCGACTCCAGTTCCTCCATGACCTGCGCTTTGGCTTCCTCGAGGTCGTCGCCCTCATAGGACTGCTCGACCTGGGCGAGCGTGCGCTCCTTGTACTCCTCGAGGGCTTTCTCCTGGTCGATCCGGGCCGCGTCCAGTCCGTCGGTGATCGGCGTCGGCTCGTGGCCGACTTCAGCTCCGAAGACGTCCTTGAGGTGGGCCGCCGGATCGGTCGTCACGATCAGCGTCTCCTGGCCGTCGCCGGCCAGCGCGGTCGCCGCCGTCGCCGCGATCGTGCTCTTGCCGACGCCACCTTTGCCCGTGAAGAACAGGTATCGAGTGTCCTCCAGGGGGCGGAGTTGCTCCATGACGGCCTCGGTGTCGGTCATCGTGTCGGGACTACCCGCAGCCGCCGCGGCGTCCGTCTCGGTCGCCGACTCGACGTCGATCTCGGGTTCGGCACCCTCGTACAGCGCCGCCGCGACGTCGGCGAGCAACGCTGACCCTGTAATCTCGCCCGGCCGGAGCGGATAAGTCGCGACCGGTCGATCGTCGAATGCCTCGCGGACGTACTCGATGACCTCCTGTTCGTCCTCGCGCTTGCTCTCGAAGAACGGGTCCTCACAGACCGCCTCGGGGAGATGCCCGTTGACGACCAGCAGGTCCGTTCCGATCCCGAGGTCCGCGAGTTCGCCGGCGCTACGCTCGATCTCCTCGATCGCCGACTCCTCGGGCTTGCCGACGAACACGAACGAGCTCCGATCGCCTTCGAGGGTCTCCATGGCGTTCTCGTACTGGGCCTTCTGGTCCTCCATAGAGGCCGCGGGGCCGATACAGGTCGCCCCACCTTCTTCGAGTTCCGCGTTCCAGCTGCTGGGCAGCTCCATCAGCCGGATGGTGTGGCCCGTCGGCGCAGTGTCGAAGACGATCACGTCGTGCTCGGGCTCGTCCATGAACTCGACGAACTTGTCGAAGGCAGCGATCTCCTCGACACAGGGGCTGTTGAGTTGCTCCTCGACGGTCTGCAGTTGCTCCTCGTCCAGCAGCGCTCGCATCGGTTCGAGGGTCTCCTGACGGTACTCCTCGGCGGCCCGGTCGGGATCGATCTCCATTGCCGAGAGGTTCTCGATGCCGTCGATGGCCGTCACGCTGTGCCCGATCGACTGATCGAAGATGTCCCCGAGGTTCGGCGCGGGATCGGTCGTCACCAGCAGCGTGTCGTAGCCCTCCCCGGCGAGCCACTGGGCGGTCGCGCAACTGACCGTGCTCTTGCCGACGCCGCCTTTGCCGCTGAAGAAGACGAACTCCGTCTCCTCGCCGGACGGTTCGACCAGTTCCCGGGAGGGGGTCTCGCTCATCTCAGGCCTCCTGTGGAACGCGCTGTGAGACCGCGCTCTCGATCCGGTCGTAGTCGAGGTACTCACCCTGTGCGATCACCTCGCCGCCGACGGTGGTGATCGGGAGCACTTCCGGACCGTTCTCCTGGACCGTGTCGTAGATCTCCTGGTGGTTCAGGAACGCGTCGACGTCATGGGCCAGACTGGCCCGCCGCACTTCGACGTCCTCGTACTCCTCCTCGAGCCGGTCGACGGTTCTGGTGAACCGGACCAGTTCCTCGTCGGGATCCGGCCCACACACGCCGGTCGTACAACACATCGCTTCCTCGAAGACAGTTACCTCGATCATAGTTTACTCGCTGTTGAAAGACTGAGACAGCCGCCGGCCGCCGGACCGACTTGCTCGGGATCTGCCGCCGGACCTCCGTCGGATTCCCAGTCCATCGTTACACCATCGTTTTAGACTTCACTAAAATAAACGCTTCGGGGATCCTCCCCTCCCGGGATACGTAACAGTCTTTTGTGCGATAATGCCGGTGTCGCTGCACAAGACGAGGAAAACAGTTATTTCAATACATTCTTAATTGGTCCGTATGGCTACTCACGATCGGCTCCGGCGGTACATGGAGGAGGACCTCGGGAGCTGTCAGGACGACGAGTTCGAACAGCGGGTCGAACAGCTCGAAGCGCTCGATGCGGCAGTCGGGGACTCTATCGAAACGGACGTCGAAATCCTGTCGGCGCTCGCCAACGAGACGCGGTACAAGATCGTCCGGTTGCTGGAGGCAGCAGAAGGGGAACTGTGCGTGTGTGAGTTCGCGCCGCTGCTCGACGTCAGCGACGGGGCGATCAGCCACGCGCTGTCGAAACTCACTGATGCCGGACTGGTGACCCGCCGCAAAGAGGGCAAGTGGCGCAAGTACCGGACCACGAGGCGGGCGACCGCGCTCCTGGTCGCTCTCGACGGCGCTCGCGAGAGCGACCGGTAGCCGCTGGGCTTGCTGGCTCTCGAATCAGCTACGCCTCGACGAACTCCTCGAAGAGTTCGGTGACTCGACCCTCGATCTCCTCGCGGATCTCGCGAACGGTCTCGACGTCTTTGCCGTGTGGGTCCTCCAGGGCCCAGTCGCGGACGTCGACGTCGGCGTCGAGTTCGAGCGTCGAACAGCCCATGGTGGCGACGACGTCACAGTCGTTCAGTTCGTCCGTCGAGACCGCCCGGGGTTGGCGGTCGGAGATGTCGATATCGAGTTCGGCCATCGCCTCGACGACTTCCGGATGGACCTCTTCGGCGGGGTCGGTCCCGCCGGTGAGTATTTGGACGTCCCCGTTCAGCCCTCGTCGGTCCCGTTCTCGGCGCGCGAACGCGGCTGACATCTGGCTTCGACCCGCGTTCTGGACGCAGACGAAACCGAGTTTTACAAGCGGTCTAGGAGAATGCCCCGGGGCTTGACCCCGGGGTTGAATCCGATAGGTGGAGATACAAATCATTAAGCGAACATGTACCTAATCAAGAGGTTGCGATGGAGTACAGTCACCGCTACCCCGCCTATCCGACACAACAGGTAGCGGCTGAACTAGAACGACACATCGACGTTCATCGCCAAGCGTACAACTACACTCGGTACGAGTACGAGAACGTGGACGCCGACAACATCGGCTCCGCGTACAAACACCACAACCGACTTCCCGACTGGAAAGACGAGTTCCCTGTCTTCTCGGAAGTCAACTCGAAGGCTCTGCAACGAACCGTCACGCGGTTCTACCAGAACCTCTCGGGCCTCTCCGAGCAGAAACAGAACGGGAACAAGGTCGGGAAGCTCAAGTGGAAGTCACCGAGGGAGTTCCAGAGTATGACGTACTCGCAGTCTGGCTTCGAACTCAAAAACACGAGTGGCCGACGTGCAACGCTCTGGCTCTCGAAAATCGGTGACATCAAAATCCGCTACCACCGCGAAATCCCTGACGAAGCGGACATCAAAGAAGTCACGGTCAAGAAAGAACGGACTGGCGAGTGGTTCGTCTCGTTCGGTCTCGAAACCGACGACGCTGACTTACCCGAGAAACCCGCGCTGGACGAGTTAGATTCAAGCAACAGCGTGGGTATCGACCTCGGAATCCTCAACTACGTCCACACCAGCGACGGCAAAACTGTGGATTGGCTCGATCTCGAAGACGAGTACGAGCGGCTCCGCCGTGAGCAACGCAAGCTCTCACGGAAGGAGAAAGGGTCGAACAACTACGAGAAACAGCGTCGGGAAGTGGCGAAGATCAAACGTCACATCCGCCGGAAGGTACTGGACTACCAACAGAAGATTACGACGTGGCTGGTCCGCGAGTACGACGCAGTGTTCGTTGAGGACCTGGACGTGAAGAAGATGCTCGAACAGTCGCACAACGCTCGCAACAAGCAGGATGCGGCGTGGCGACAGTTTATCACCCTCCTTGATTACAAGGCCGACCTGTACGGTTGTCACGTCGTGGAGGTCGAACCCGATAGGACGACAAAAGAGTGCGCAAAGTGTGGCGTGGAGACGGCGAAACCAATCTGGGTGCGTGAACACTCGTGTCCATCGTGTGGGTTTGAGACAGATAGGGACGCGAACGCGGCGATGAACGTCCTGCAACGCGGCTTTTCTGAACTAGGGCTGGGATGGCCCGAAGACACGCCTGTGGAGACTGCGCTCCCTACGGACACCGCTGGCTTTCAGCGTGTGTCTGCAAAGCGCGTTGTTGAATCAGGAAGCCTCGGGGTCGTACGGAAGACTGCGTCTTCCGTGATGACGAGAGACGAAGTCTCTCGAACCACTTGACCCCGAGGCGATTCACGTTGTCGGTCACGTTCGTCGGGACGGAAAGCCATGGAATAGCGTTTGCTAAGATGGCTATTGTTACGTATATAGTCGCTTTCTCGAACAGCGTGTGGGTGTTTCTCTATCCCCTGATTGATCGAGCCGGTCCGGCTCTTTATATCCGAAGACGGCACAACGCGTGGCGTGACCACCGAGTCCGAGTGTGTCGACGCGTTGCGGGCCGCCGCCGAGGAGCTGGGCGAGTCACAGCGGTAACAGCGCGGAAGCCCACCGGCTTCAGCCGTCCCCAGAACCCTTCGCGTTCTGGTGGGCTGTACAAGACCTTCGGTCTTGTGAACGTGGGAGGAAGCGCGTACGCTCCGCGAAACAATCCACCGACTACAGCAGTGCCGACTCCCGACGTTATACAAAAATATTAATAAAGAGTAACCATTACTGTGATATACATGGCGTGGGAGGTAACTCGGACGGTTCGCGTCCGTCTCGACGTGCCTAACGACCGCAAGAGTGACCTCCATGCCACCAACTCCAAATTCCAGTACTGCGCGAATCGGACCGCAGACTGGGCGTGGCGCTATCCCGAACAAGACTGTGTAACCAGCAAGAGCGAAGCCGAAGCCGCCATCTACGACACCCTTCGTGAAGAAACAGACCACCTACACGCGAACCTCGTCCAGAAGGCCATTAAACGCGCCACCGACGATATCGACAACTGCGTTGACCGGCTTGCTGACGGCGAGAACACTAGCAAGCCACAGTACGATACATTCAGCATCGTCTACGACAAGCGAGCGGCTACTTACTACCGTGACAAAGTGAGTCTCGCCACAGTCAACGGGAGAGTCGAATGCGAATACGACCTACCCGACGACCCCGAAGGCACACCACACGGCAAATACCTACTGAACGACGACTACTCATTTTCGACCAGTACCGTCCACTACGACAGCGAAACCGACGAGTTCTACCTGCACGCGGCGATGGAACGGGAACTCGATGCGAGCAGTCCTGAGAAAGCCGAGCATTCGAGAGTGCTTGGCGTGGACTGCAACGTCGATGACCACATTGCCGTGACCTCAACAGGTGCATTCGTCGGGAACGCTGATTACCTCAACCACCAGCGCCGCGAGTTCGAGAAGCGACGTGCCAGCCTCCAACAGACGGGAACACGGAGCGCACATCTGACCTTCCAGCGCATTGGCGACAAGTTCGGTCGCTGGAGTAGAGACTACCTACACCAGTGTTCCCAAGAAATCGTTGCCGAAGCCAAGCGCCACGACTGTACGCATATCGCGTTCGAGGACCTGGAGCAGATTCGAGAGCGTATCAGCGACGACAAGAAGTTCCAGCAATGGGCGTTCCGCGAACTGCAGGAACAGACCGAACACAAGGCGGAACTGGCTGGTATCGTGGTAGAAACAGTCGAACCGTCCTACACCAGCCAACAATGCTCGAAGTGTGGCTGTACGCTCGAAGAAAACCGGGACGGCCAACACTTCCAGTGTCTCGACTGCTCATACTCGGCAAACGCCGACTACAACGCGGCGAAAAACGTTGCTCGAAAACTCACAGTCAAACTCCAGCGAGGGCAGAAGCCCCCCGCTGGAGGGGCGTTCTGTCAGTACGCCCTGAAGTCGGGGACGATGACCGTGAACGCTACTGAAGTGGCGTCCGACACGCCTGTGTCGGCAGAACGGGAGTCCACCGACAAGCCAACGGCTGCAGCCGTTGGTAGCTGACCGACGAAAGCCCAGTACGAGGAGCTGGGGCTGACCCCTGCCTCGGGAACGATCCAGCGCGTGATGGGGAGCTGGAACGAGGCGAAGGACGCGGCGGGGCTGGAGACGTACGACTCGCACGGATCCCGCGTCCAGCCCAAACCGGATGACGTCGACCTTCCAGACGAACTCGTCTGGGAAGACCTCACGAGATATCAGCGCTGGCATTACAAAAACCGGGAGTGGAATACCGAACGGACCCTCAAACGCCGTGCGCGCCTTCGCGAGTGGATACACAAGCGAAAAGCCAACAGTGACGGATGTCGCAACTGCACCGAGTCTGACCCGGCCTGTCTTGATTTCCATCACCTATCGAGTGCGGACAAGGAGATGGCCGTCAACAAGATGGTCCCGTACGGATACTCGAAATCCGATATCGAGGCCGAAATGGAGAAATGTGAGATTCTGTGTGCAAATTGCCACGCGAAAGAACACGTTTCAGCGCCAGAGACGCACGTGATGGCGGAAGGGCCTCAGACTAGAGTGGAACGGCTCCGGCAGTGGGCTTACGAGTACAAGCGCACGCGTGGCTGTCAGCGTTGCTCGGATACCGATCCAGTGTGTTTGCAGTTTCATCACGTCTCGGAGAAACACGCGGGTGTCAGCGAGATGATCGCCAATGGCAAACCCGAGTCGGATATACGCGCAGAAGTCGAGAAGTGTGTCGTTCTCTGCGCGAATTGCCATCGGAAAGAACACTACGAGCGCCCCGTAGTTACCCCAGAAGAAAGCGACAACATTTAGTAAACCCACGGCGTTCTGTCGAATGCAGTCCTGTGGTGTAGTGGCCAATCATGTAGCCTTCTGGGGGCTACGACGGAGGTTCGAATCCTCCCAGGACTACTTCTCTGGGGGCTAATTCGAGAGTAGCGACGCGATCCCTCGCAACGATTTCCGGCGAACGGAAGCCGTCTTACGGTCTCGAGTCGTTCTACGAACTCAGTCGTTTCGCGCACTCGCGTGCGCCCGCCGAACCTCGTCGAGAAACGCCTCCGACCGGCCGCCATACACCAGATGTGTGTCGCAGTCACAGTCCGACGCGCCGATCCCCTCGACCGGCTCGCCGGCCAATCGCTGGCTGACGGCACACTCGATGTCAGCGTCGGCCGAGCGGACGACCTCGACGATGCGCGTCCCTGGATGACCGAGCAGGTAATCGACATGCCAGTGGCGGGCGTCGTGCTCGCCGCTCGCGACTCGCCGGTGGCGGTCGATCCGGGAGAAGCCGCCCGGGCCGAACGCACTGCCGGTGTAGGCGTATACGCCGGCCGCCAGCTCGCGGTCGCCGGCCGCCCCGAACGTGATCGTCGTCGCCTCGGGCAGCTCGATCAACAGCGTGTAGGTGCCACTCGTCACAGTCGCCCTTGCTCCGTCGCGCACAAAACCGCACTGCCCGCTGTTTTTGGTCGGCCGAATTCTACACAGTTGTCCATATCTGTTTTCACGGCCTGGGAACACCCGCCCCTTCTTTACCTCCTTGGTTGGCTACTCTTAGTTAGGTGGACCTAAATGACCGAGGTGCTGGCCGACACGGCCCCGGGCGAGTCTGTCTCCCTAGAGCGCGTGCCGGACGAGGACGTCCGGGCGCGTCTGCTCAGACTCGGCTTCCTCGATGGGGCCGTCGAGTGTCGCCATCGAGTACGGAAGGGACCGATCGTTCTCAGGCGCAACGGCACGGAAATGGCACTCGGGGCCGATCTGGCCGCCGAGATCGAGATCTCGCACGCGGAGGCCGATAGATGAGCTGTCACGAGACCGGTGGCTGTGACGTCGACGCCGACGAGACGGTGGCGCTGGTCGGCTGTCCCAACGTCGGCAAGAGCGTCGTCTTCGGCGGGCTCGCCGAGCAGTACGTCGATGTCTCGAACTACCCGGGAACGACCGTCGACACGACCGAAGCCGCGTTCGGCGACGCGAAACTGACCGACACCCCGGGCGTGTACGGGATCTCCAGCTTCGACGAGGAAGAACGAGTCACACGCGAGATCGTCCTCGAGGCCGACGTAGTGGTCAACGTCGTCGACGCGACCCAGCTGGATCGGGATCTCTTCCTGACGCTGCAGTTACTCGACATGGGGATCCCGACGGTCGTCGCGCTGAACATGATGGACGAGGCCGAAGCCGACGGGGTCGACATCGACGCCGACGCGCTTGAGGCAGAACTCGGCGTCCCGGTCGTCCCCACGGTGGCAGTCGACGGCGAGGGGATCGACGAACTCCGCGGGCGAGTCGACGAGGCTCGCGCGCCCGAATCGACGCCGATCGAACGGTGGTTCGACGAACTCCCCGACGACGTCGAGGCCACGCGCGCCGAGAAGACGTTGCTCGTCGAGGGCGACGAGCCGACCGCCGAGCGGGTCTCGACGGGCAAGGTCGTCGCCGACGGCGGCGTCCCTGCACTCACGGACGTCGGCCAGCGCGAGGACGTCTACGGGCATCGCCGTCGCCGCGTCGAGGAGGTCGCCGGGGGCGTACTCTCCCGGGAGGAGCGCGATTCGTCCTGGGCCGAGCGGTTCAGCGACCTCATGCTCAATCCGCTGACCGGGACGCCGATCGCGCTCGCCATGCTGGGTGCGATCTTCTACTTCATCGGGGTCGTCGTCGCCCAGAAGGTTGTCGACTTCCTCGAGATCACGGTCTTCGGCGAGTACTACAATCCGGTCGTCGAGGGCGCTATCGAGAGTCTTCTGCCAGCCGCGTCCTGGGCCGAGCCGATCGAGTTCCTGCTGATCAACGGTAACCTCGGCCTGCTGACGATCACCGTCCAGTACATCGTCGGTGTCCTGTTACCGCTGGTCATCGCCTTCTACTTCGTGATCGGCCTGCTAGAGGACTCCGGAATGCTCCCGCGGCTGGCGGTGTTGACCGACCGCGGGCTCAACCGGATCGGGCTGAACGGCCGGGCGATCGTCCCGATGATCGTTGGCGTCGGCTGCGTGACGATGGCGGTCATCACGACCCGGATGGTCGGCGACCGCCGCGAGCGGCTCATCTCGACGGCACTGCTCGGGCTGGCTGTGCCCTGCTCGGCCCAGCTCGGAGTCATCATGGGACTGCTCGCCGGTCTGGGACTGATCTGGTGGTTCGGCTACGTCGGCGTCCTGCTGGTCGTGCTCGGGGTCGCCGGGCTCTTCCTCGACCGGACGCTGCCCGGCGACAGCACGCCGCTGGTGACCGAACTGCCGCGGATGCGCGTGCCACGACCGCGCAACATCCTCCGGAAGACCTACAACCGGACGAAGATGTTCCTCCGGGAGGCGATCCCGCTGTTCGGCGCGACCGCGGTCGCCATCTCGGCGCTCGACTACTTCGGCGGGTTCGCAGTGATCCAGCGAGCGCTGGCACCGATTACCTCACTCATCGGGCTCCCCCAGGAGTTCGCCCGCGTCCTCCTGCTGGGGCTGGTCCGGCGTGACTTCGCCGCGGCCGGGATGACCGACATGGCGCTCGGCACTGCCGAGATGTTCGTCGGACTGGTCGTCATCACGCTGTTCGTCCCGTGTATCCTCTCGATGGTGATGATCCTCAAGGAACGGGACGCAAAGAGCGCGCTACTGATGTGGGTCGGCTCCTGGATCGTCGCGTTCGGCGTCGGTGGCCTGCTGGCGGTGATCCTATGATCTGTCCGAGTTGCAGCTTCGAGTTCGATCCCAGCCGCGGGCTGCAGTGCCCGCGCTGTGGCGAGGCCATCGACTGCAGCGAGATCGGCTGTGCGAACTGCGACGCCTGCAACGACGTCTTCCAGCAGGTCACCCGGCGGATCCGATCGAAGTCGTAGCCGGTTCGACCAGCTTTTTTCCGGTCCACCCCCTTCACCCGGTATGGACGAGCCCTCGAGTCCGACCCTGACACTGGCTGTCCTCGCTGTCGTCGTCGGCGTCGCCCAGGTGCTGCTGGCGGTCGTCGGCGTCGACCCCTGGACCCTCGCACTCGCCTGGCCGCTCGCTGACCGTCCGTGGACGCTACTGACGAGCGTCTTCGCCCACAGCGGTCCCGGCCACCTCCTGTCGAACCTGCTCGGCCTGCTACTGGTCGGCCTGTTCCTCGAACGCCGAACCTCGCCCGCCCGGTTCTACGCGTTTTTCCTCCTGGCGGGAGTCGTCGCCGGAGTGACGGAAGTGACAGTCGCGGCGCTCGTTTTCGGACACCGAGCGGCAGTGCTCGGCGCCAGCGGCGCGGTCTTCGCGCTGTTCGGATACGTCCTGGGCGGAAACCGCCTGACCGAGTTCGTCGCGGGCGGGATCACGATCAGCCCGGTCGTGCAACTCGCCGTCCTCGTCGTGTTGGCAGGCGGCCTGACGCTCGCGACTGCCGGCCCACGGACCGCCCTGATCGCACACTTCACCGGGCTCGTGGTCGGCTTTCTCGCCGGTCGTCGACACCTGCTTCGGTCGTCCATCCGGGCGTCTCCGAACCGTCGATTCCAGGGCTGATACCGATTTCCACAGGAAATATCGGGGTCGTCCCGTCACCGCAACGTCGCCGTCTCCGGCATGACCGCCCGTTCGAGGCGCTCGCTGACCCGTTCCGTGAGGGGTTCGAGGTTCTCGACGTCCTCGCGGTTGTACGAGACGAGCGTTTCTAGTGCAGATTCGTCGCCGCGCTCGTACTGGTACCACAGGTCGACAGCCTCTTTTCCGGTAATATCGGGGCGATCACGACCGATGCCGATCTCCTGTTCGATCGTCTTCAGGCCGCCAGTGAGATCCAGGCGACGGCAGGGGTACATGAGATCGAGATGCGGCTTCTCCGAGAGCGAGACGTCGAAGTGCGTCTCCAGGAAGGGGACGTCGAAGCGCTTGCCATTGAAGGTCACGAGCAGGTCGGCGTCGGCGAACAGGTCCTGCAGGGCGTCGTCGTGCAAGTCCCTACCCTGCACAAGCGTCGTCGTGTCGCCGTCGAGTCGGGCGCTGACGGTCGTCACCTTGTTGCGGTCAGCGTCCAGTCCCGTCGTCTCGATGTCGAAGAAACACGCGTTCTCCCGAAAGGTCTCGAACAGCCGCCACTGCTCGGCGCTGGGGAACTCCCGGGCGAAGAACTCGGCGTCGCCAGCACGGAGCCGGTCGCTCGCCCGATCGATGAACGACTCGATGCGTCGGCCGGTCGTCTCGCCGACCGCGTCCGGGTAGAAGTCGTTCCAGTGGGTGATCCCCTGTTCCCAGAGGCGTCGCTCGGTCGTCTCGCCGACGCCCTCGACCGGAATGAAGCTGTTCTCGACGCGCACACTTTCTCTGTGATTCGGGGGCACGTAAATCTCGCGTTTGGCGTGTTCGACGTGTCGTCCATCTGACCCACCCGACCCCGCCGATCGGTCACCACGAGGGCGACGGCTGAGAGTGACCGGCCAGATCCGAGGGGGCGATATCCTCGATGACACGCAGCGAGGCGACCGTGAGCACGAACCCGACGGGAACGGCAACCACCAGGCCGAGCAGGATTCCGACGAAACCGCCGTTGACGACAAGTCCCGAGACGAAAATCGAGAAGGCCGCGCTCACGAGCAGGTGAAACACCGACCATCGGACGTACTCGCTGCCGGCAATCGCCAGTCGGTAACTTCCCCAGAGAGCCTCGAACGTGTCGTCATCTGTCGTACAAACGAGAAACCACGCTCCCCAGAACAGGTACGTGACAGCCAGCACGACCGGGATGGTAACGAGGACGAATGCCACAGAGAGCAGGACCAGCAGTGCATTGAGAGCGAAGACGCCGAACAGGAGCAGCGAGAGGGCGACGTATCGGCCCGTGAATCGGCGGACGTTCGCGATGACGTCGTAGGTGCCCTGCTGTCTGTACTGTGCGATGCTGCCGAGGTAGGCCGCGACGAACACCCCCCGTAGCACTGCGTACCCGATCATCCCGGCGAGCAGCACCCCGATCGCCGACGGCGGGAACATCGAACCGACGCCACGTACTGTCTCCACCGAAGCACTCTCGATCGATGGGAGACTGACGAACGTCCAGAGATCGGCGATCGGCGCGGGAAACGGAAACGTGATGCCGAAATACTGCCCTCGATGGGACACGACGGTCCGTATCGCGCTCTGGTTGAGCAACGACAGGAGGACCGGAAACGCGAGCAGCGCAGCGAGTTCATCCAGATGATCAACTCCTTCGGAGACGTACTCGCCGTATTCAACCATCGATACCCACCCCTGTGCGGACGCGTCTATCGGAGACTCCCCTGACTGCCATCATCAGTGATTCAAATACCGAGCTGATTAATCCACCGAAAGTATAGCTGAACGTATAGAGCACAGTCAGAAAGAGTCGCCCCGATATCAGGTCGCGAACGCGCGTCAACGATTGGTTATCTGCCGGCTGACGGCGTCACGCCCGATCAGTGCACCCGCCATCAGGACAAGCAGGACGGGTCTGTCGACAGACACAGTCGTATCGCACTGAACGAGGGTGTCTGATCGCTGCAATCGCCCCGTTCAGTTGTTGAGTAGATCGATTGATAAGACACTACATTGAGAGGACGTCTCTCGGCGTTACCGATCCCAGAAGATGGGAGACGTCAAAGTAATTTATATGCACCCATGATGATATTCACTTGCCCCCGTTTGGGGCAAGCTAAGAGTGCAACTGGTCGGGATCACATTACCGAACCCCCCCACCCCCCATTTGCCACCCCCCATTTTCACCTGATTGCGAGGCGGAGGTCCCGTCTTCAGGGAGTCGTTCGAGAGAGCGAAGCTCTCTCGTGATCGCGAAAATCAAAGATGTTCGGACGACAACGCAGCGACCAACGGGAGCGAGTAGCGCAGTAGCCGTGTGGATTGATAGTGATCATCGTGAGCCACGATGGACTGTTCGCCACACGGCGTGGCGAATATATCCCCCAGTGACAAGAGCCGCTATAGAATCGTGAACCGCCTCGGGGTCAAGTGGTTCGAGAGACGAAGTCTCTCGTCATCACGGAAGACTGCGTCTTCCGTACGACCCCGAGGCTTCCCGTTTCAACGACGCGACTTACAGGAACCGACGAAGACCGACCTCCGTCAGTCCCCATAGCGGTCGCAGTCTCCACGGGCGTGACTTCGGCGTGTCCCTTACCTAGTTGTTGAAGACCGCGAGAAAGAACGTTGTACGACGCATTCGCGTCCCTGTCCGCCTCGAACCCACAACTCGGGCAACTGTGTTCCCGCACCCACAACGGCTTCTCTGTCTCGACACCACACTCGGCACACTCTTTGGTCGTCCCCCCAGGGTCTACTTGGACGACGTGTGTGCCGTACAGGTTGCCCTTGTACTCCAACATCTCGGTAAATCGACCAACAGCGACCGTTTCGATTTACGAGGAGGCGATGACGTCGTCGATACGGACGATCATCGTGGCCGCTTCGGTCGCGCTGTGGACAGCTTCGTGTTTGACTGCAGCGGGGTCGAGGACGCCGTATTCGAGCGGGTCCGTGACGGTCCCGGTCTGGCCCTCGGAGATGATTCCCGCAAGGTCACCGCCGTCGTAGGCCGCGCGGAGATCGACCAGCGCGTCGATGGGGTCCATGCCAGTGTTCTCCGCGAGCGTACGCGGCAGGACGTCCACGGCGTCGGCGAAGGCCTCGACGGCCAGCTGCTTGCGCCCTTCGATCGATGCGGCGTGATCGCGGAGGTGCGCCGCGATGGCGATCTCGGTCGCGCCCGCACCAGGGACGACGCCACCCTTGTCGAGCGCAGCAGTCACGACGTCCAGCGCGTCCATCAGGGACCGCTCGACCTCGTCGAGGACGTGCTCAGTGCTGCCGCGGGCGAAGACCGTCACGGTCTCGGCCTCCGGGCCCTCGATGAACGCGAGTTCGTCCTCACCGTAGATCCGGACGCTGACCGAGGCCGTGCCCAGATCGTCGTCTTCGAGCGCGTTGACGCCGCTGACGCGGGTCGCGCCACTGGCCGACCGGATCGAGGCCAGGTCGTCGCTGGAGAGGTCCTCGAACGCGAGGATCCCCTCTTTGGCGAGATACGCCTGGACGCGGTCGTCGATGTCGTCGGTCGTGAAGACGATCTCGGCACCGAGATCGGCCAGGGCCTCTGCGTAGCCGCGCAGTTCCTTCTCTTCGGCGTCGAGCGCGGCATTGAGCTGGTCGACGTTGGTGACGTTGTACTCGGCGTCGACGTTGCTCTCCTGCAGTTCGATCGCCCCGTCGATGATCGCGACTGCGCCGTCTTCGACGGTGCGAGGCATGTTCTCGTGAGCCGGCTCCTCGTCGACGATGACGCCCTCGATGAGCTCCGTCGCGGAGGAGGCGGCACCGATCTGGGTCTGCAGCGCGATGGCGTCGCGGTCGACGCCGTCCTCGCCCTGGACGGCACGGACCGCGTCGACGACGACCTCGGCCAGCACGTCACCGGCGATGTCGCCGGTTCCCTTGCCGGTCATGCTGGATTTCGCGACCTGCAGGAGCTGGTCGTCGTCGAGATCTGTCGCGATGACCTGCTCGTCGATGGCCTCCTGGGCGAGCTGGGACGCCTCGTGATAGCCCTCGACGATCGTCGTCGGGTGGACGTCGTCGTCGAGCAGGCTCTCGGCCTTCGAGAGAAGTTCGCCCGCGAGTACCGACGCCGTGGTCGTGCCGTCGCCGACGTCTTCTTCCTGACTCTCGGCGACCTCGACGATCATCTGGGCCGCCGGGTGCTCGATGTCCATCTCGCCCAGGATGGTCGCGCCGTCGTTGGTGATGACGACGTCGCCGTCGTCGGAGACGAGCATCTTGTCCATGCCGCGCGGACCGAGTGTGGTCCGGACGGCTTCGCTGACGGCCTTTCCGGCCGAGATATTCGAACTCTGTGCGTCTTTCCCCTGTGTCCGCTCGGTGTCTTCCTCCAGGATGAAAAGGGGCTGTCCGCCCATGCGTCGCTGGCCACTAGACATGATTGTGATCCTCGGTTTATTGGTCGTTAGCGGTTCTATATAAATCTATCGAGTCAGTGGAAGCGAACGTGACGGAGGAGCCGGCCAGCGGGGACTGGCGCGGGAGCGGGACCGCCGAAGCGGCCGAGGGTATTATTAGTATTTGCCTCCGAACACAGAAGAGATGCTCGAGCTGGAGCACGAGTTCCGGGTCGTGGACGTCAACGCTCGTCTGGAGCCGGACGTCGAGCGCCGGCCACGAGAGGGGATCGGCGGACCCGAGCGGCTCGAACGGGAGATGCACCAGGCGGGAATCGTGCGGTCGGTCGTCTACCCGCCGGGACGAGACAGGGACTATCTCAAGGCGAACAACGCTGTCGCCCGGATGAGCGTCGGCCGGCCGCTCGTGCCGCTGGCTCGGATCACCGGCGCGCTCGATCCCGGGACCGGTCCCGGATCGAAGCTGAAGAACCTCACGGCGTCCCGGAGCGAGGACCACGCCGATCCCGAAGACATCGAGCAATACGCCTACGACGACCGTTTCGCAGGGTTCGTCGTCCACCCGGCCCGCGACGGGTTGCCCGACGACGAGGTACTTGCGACGCTCGCGGACGTCGAGTTGCCGGTACTCGTCCACGCCGGCGAGGGGTTCCCGCCGGATGCACTCGCCAAAACGCTGCTCGCCGAGGACATCACGACGATCGTCGCGAGTTTCGGCGGCTATCCGCTCGACCGGGCGATGATGGAGCAGACGATCGATCTGCTCGAAGACTGGGACCAGTGCTATCTCGATACCAGCTTCGTCCGCTTTCGCGAGCCCCTCGAGCGGGCGTTGATGGAACACCCGGATCGGGTACTGTTCGGCAGTGGCGCACCCGGTGCCCACCCGAACGTCGCGATCATGGAGATCCTGACGCTCGACGTCCCTCAGGACGCGATGCGGAAGGCCTTCTCGAACAACGCCGGCCGGGTCCTCGAAGAACTCGCGCCGCGATCGTTCTAGCGACGATCGGTTTCGCGGAAGCTATCGGTTTCGCGGAAGCTTTTCTCTCGCGCGCTCGAAGCGCCGGTATGACCGACAGCGACGAATCCGTCTCCGAAGACGAGCGAACGGATCCCGCTCCCGAGGGCGACACACACGCAAGCGACCACGATCACGACGAGCACGACCACCACGAGCACGACCAACACGAACACGAAGGACACGAGCACAGCCACCACGAGCACGACCTCGAAACGCTCGGGATCGCGATCCTGACGGTCTCCTCGACACGGACGCGAGAGGAAGATACAGCCGGGGATACGATCGTCGCCATCCTCGAAGGAGAGGGCCACGAGATCGTCACCCGGGACGTGGTGCAGGACGCCTACGACAGCGTCCAGGGAACCGTCGACAGGTTCGTCAACCGATCGGACGTCGACGCCGTGGTGACGACCGGCGGCACGGGCGTCACGCCGGACGACGTCACCGTCGAGGCGGTCGAACCGCTCTTCGAGAAAGAACTCCCCGGCTTCGGCGAACTGTTCCGGCGACTGTCCTACGAGGAAGTCGGAACGCGAGCGATCGCAACGCGTGCGACCGCGGGGATCGCTGACGGCGTCCCCGTGTTCTGTCTGCCCGGGAGCGAGAGTGCGGTCCGTCTTGGGGCCGAAGATATCATCGCCGAGGTCGTCGGCCACCTCGCAGGGCTGGCTCGCCAGACGTGATCGGTGCTTCTCTCCGCCGTATGCATCGTTTTAAAACGATTTAAGACCCTTCGGCGTGTTGAAACCCTGACGTATCCACCTGTTCTCAAACCATGATCGAAATACTCCCGGATCACAGCGATCGATTCGTGCGGCTCGTGGGGCCGGAAACCGACGAGGTCGTCGAGGCGATGGACGAGTTCGGTACGGAGAACCCGCCAGACTGGGTCGAGAGGTTCCCCGAGGCAGACGAGTTCCCGACCGTCGGCCCGGCCGTCGGCGGGTGGCTCCAGATGCTCACCGAACTCACCGGCGCGAAGCGCGTCTTCGAATTCGGCTCCGGATTCGGATACTCCGCGTACTGGTTCGCCAGAGGGCTCCCGTCCGATGGCGAGATTGTCCTCACGGAAGTCGACGAAGACGAACTGGAGATGGCCCGCGAGTTCCTCAGCCGCGGCGGCGTCGACGAGGTCGCACGTTACGAACTCGGCGACGCCTTCGAGACGTTCGAGCGGTACGACGGCCCGTTCGACATCGTCTTGCTCGATCACGAGAACGACCGGTACCGCGAGGCCTTCGAGGTCGTCCGCGGGAAGCTCGCCGACGGCGGCGTCGTGGTCGCGGAAAACGTCATGCAGGCACCGAGTCTCGAATTCGACCAGCTGCTGCGCGGGCTCTCGGACGGGGACTGCCCGGCCAGCGCCAACGAACACACGGTCGGGATCTTCGAGTATCTCGATGCGGTTCGGGAGGATCCTGCCTTCGAGACGACAGCACTGCCCCTCGGCGGCGGGATCACAGTGAGTCAGAAGACGTGCGAGTGACGTATCGTGGTGGCAAACGAGACGGTCGACGCTGGCTCGGTTGTATACGTCCGCCGGAACTCTCGGAATTACGTCGACCTCGCCGGATGTGCTTCGACCGTCGCCGGGATTTTGACCCTCGAAGTCGTACGTCGGCGCATGGAATACGAGACAGCGCAGGGCGTCGAGGTGCCGGCGCTCGGCCTGGGGACGTGGCAGCTCACCGGCCAGGACTGTCGCAACGCCGTCGAGACGGCCCTGCAGGTCGGCTACCGTCACATCGACACCGCCCAGGCCTACGGCAACGAGGCGGAAGTCGGCGAAGGGATCGCCGCCGCCGACGTCGATCGCGAGGAGGTCTTCCTGACGACGAAACTCGACGCCCGTAACCGGACCTACCAGCGAGTGGTCGATTCGACCCGCGAGAGCCTCGACAAGCTGGGAACCGATTACGTCGATCTCCTGTTGATCCACCAGCCGAACTACCTCACGCGGGCCAGCCACGAGGAGAGTCTCCGGGCGATGGCCGATCTCGTCGACGAAGGGCTGGTCCGACACGTCGGGGTGAGCAACTTCAGCGTCGAGAAACTCAAGCGTGCCCGGGAAGTGAGCGACGTGCCGATCCTCACCGATCAGGTGCAGTATCACCCCTACTGGGACCAGGCGAAGCTGCTGGATTACTGTCGCGTCCACGACGTGCTGCTGACGGCCTACAGCCCGCTCGCCAGAGGGAGCGTGCTCGACGATCCGATCCTCGAACGGATCGGAACGCGATACGACAAGTCTCCGGCGCAGGTCGCGCTGCGGTGGTTGCTCCAGCAGGACGGCGTCGTCACGATCCCGAAGGCAACGAGTCGCGAGCACATCGAGGCGAATTTCGACGTGTTCGACTTCGAGTTGACCGACGCCGAGATGCGCGAGATCCGCCAGCCATCGAAACTCCGGACGGCCGCGGCGTACCTGCGGTCGATGGTGTGACTTTTCGGCGCTGGCACGAGTACCCCTGCGTATGGTGACGGAACTCATCGAGGGTGTCTGGTGGTTCGAACTCCGCGGTGTGAACGCCTACCTCGTCGAAGACGGGGACAGCCTGACGCTCGTAGACGCGGGAACGCCGCTGTCTCGTCGCGCGTTCGTGCGCAAGCTCGGAGGGCTCGGGCACAGCTTCTTCGACATCGATCGAGTACTGATCACGCACTACGACGTCGATCACGTCGGCGCGTTGAACCGGGTAAACGCGCCCGTCTACGCCGGGGCGACCGACGCCCCGCTGGTCGCGGGCGACCGGCTTCCGAGCCCGAGCACTCGAAAGGGATTGAGTCAGCGGCTCGCGACGCCGTTCTGCCCCGCGGCGTCGGGACCGGTCCGATCTATCGGCGACGGCGATACAGTCGGCTCGTTTACGGCCTATCACACGCCGGGTCACACGCCGGGACACGTCAGTTACGTCAGCGAGAGCCTGTCGGTCGCGTTCGTTGGAGACCTGGTCCGGGAGTCTGACGGTCAACTTGAACCCTCGCCCTGGCTGTTGAGCCACGATACGGAGCAGGTTCGGGCGAGCATCGAACGACTGGCCGAGGAACTCCCGGCGGTCGACGTGCTTGCGATGGGACACGGCGTCCCGTTCAAGCAAAACGGCCACGAGCGGTTGCGAGAGCTGGCCGACCGGTTGTGAGAAGCGTCGCTCCCCGACCGGGCGCCGGTGGAGCGAAACGTCCCGGAGAACGCGCCGCGAGCTGCCCGCAGACAGTTCGGACGAGAGGCGGCCAGCAGTGTTGCTTTCGCTCGAGAATGGGTTTCGCTGGCGATTCAGTCGTCAGCGATGACCGTGTCGTCTTCGTTGGCGACCAGCCGATCCATCGCGTCGACCATCGCCTCGATCGACGCGCGGGTGATGTCGGCCTCGCTGGCGCTGACGGTGACGTGATCGTCGCCGCGGGACATCTCGACTTCGACAGTGACGACGGCGTCGTGACCGCCGGTGATCGCGTCGACGTGATAGGACTCGAGTTGCGCGTCGGCGGTGTGGCTGAGTGCGGCTTCGGCGGCTTTCATCGCGGCGTCGACGGGACCGGTCCCGGTTGCGGCCTCCTCGCGGACCTCGCCGTCGACTTCCAGCCGGATGCTCGCAGTCGGCACCGACGACCCGGAGACCGCAGTGAGATCGAGCAACTCGACGCGGCGCTCGCGCTCTCGGTCCTGGACGTCTTCGGTGATCGTCAACAGGTCGGCGTCGGTGACACGCTTGCCGCGCTCGCCGATCTCCTTGACGCGGGCGACGATCGCCCGGAGGTCCTCCTCGTCGACGTCGATCCCGTGCTCGTTCAGGGTCGCCTCGACGCCCGCGCGACCGGCGTGTTTGCCCAGTGCCAGCCGGCGCTCGCGACCCACCTTCTCGGGCGGGTACGGCTCGTACATCGACTCGTCTTTGAGCGTGCCGTCGGTGTGGATTCCCGACTCGTGGGTGAAGGCGTTCTCGCCGACGACGGCCTTGTTCGGTGCCAGCGGGATCCCGGTCTTGGAGGCGATCAACTGCGCGAGGTCGTAGACCTTCGTGAGGTCCATCGTCTCGATTCCGTATCCGTGATCCAGGGCGATAGCGACCTCTTCGAGGGCGACGTTACCGGCACGTTCGCCGATCCCGTTAATCGTCCCGTGAACGAGATCCGCGCCCGCCGCGAGCGAGGCCATCACGTTCGTGACCGCCAGCCCCAGGTCGTCGTGGGTGTGGGTGCTCGTCGGCCCCAGTTCGGCGAGCCGCGAGACGGCCTCGATCGTTCGGTCGGGCGTCGCGTGGCCGACGGTATCGGCGTAGCAGACCCGATCCGCGCCGGCCTCAAGCACCGCGCGCATCAGCTCTTCGAGATAGTCCAGGTCGGCCCGGGAGCCGTCTTCGCCGATGACTTCGACCCACAGCCCGTGGTCTTTGGCGTACTCGACGAGTTCGACCGTCCGGTCGACGTTCTCGGCGTGGGTCGTGCCGACCTTGTCCTCGATGTGCTGGTCGCTCGCGGGCACGACGAGGTTGACGCCGTCGACCCCACAGTCCATCGCGAGGTCGATGTCGTTCTGGACGCCACGGGCGAAACTGGTGACCGTCGCGTCCACATCGAGGTCAGTGACTCGCGAGATGGTCTCACGCTCGCCGGGCCCGGTGACCGCGCTCCCGGCCTCGATGACGTCGATCCGGGCGTCGTCGAGTGCCCGCGCGATCCGGGCTTTCTCCTCAGGCGTGAGTGAGACACCCGGAGCTTGTTCGCCGTCACGCAGCGTCGTATCGAGAAGCTGTACGTCTTCGGGTCGTCCGGACGACGAGCCGAGGCCGGTGCCAAACAGCCCTGCTCTGTCGCCGGAGCCGTCAGTCATGGGGTAGAATTTCGCGGCCAGCCGCCGTGGGGCGACTTCCTCTATCCTCCGTGTCGTTGGAATCCGACATCGTACTTGCCTGATATGGTGTGATCGTTCATTAAGCTGTTGTCTTCGGCAGACGGAAAATCTCTATTCGCTCTTGCGAAGTAGATTGTTGATAGCGAGAGCTGCGGCTGAAAGTCGAAGAGGGCAAGGGCACCGCGCTAGCGGTGCCCGATATGTTCCCGATAAACCGATTCGTGTCGGAATCGGCTGCAGCGGACCTGCTGCAACAGGTTCGCTGGCGTGATGGCGTCGAGTGCCCCCGCTGCCGTTCTGACCTGACGGTCAGAAACGGCAGCTATCGGGTGTATCAACGATATCTGTGTAAGAATTGCGGTCGGACGTTCAACGACAAGACCGGCACAATCTTCGCCCACTCGAAGCTCTCGCTGAAAGAGTGGTACTTCACGATCTACGTGTTCTTGCGGTTTAACACGAGTATTCGGCAAATCGAGGCGGAACTCGATCTTTCGTACAGAACGGTGAGACGGCGCGTCGAGCGCTTCGCCAAGGCGCTCGACGCGCCTTCGATCACACTGTCTGGACCGGTCGAAATCGACGAGGTGTACGTGTCTGCTGGCCTCAAAGGCCGCGAGCGCGACCAGGAGTCGCGCTCGCGTGGCCTGTCCACGCGTGGACGAGGTTCGTACGACGGCGACAAACCGCCGGTGTTCACGCTGGCCGATCGTGGCTCGGACGATCGGTACGTCGTGCCAGCGAAATCCGCCAACGAATCGACGATTCGACTCCTGCTTGCTGACCACGACGAGGAGTCGCTAACCGTCTATACGGACGGATTTCGAGCGTATGAACCGCTCGAAGAAGACGATGCCTTCACCCGCGAGTACGTCGTCCACGGCGACGGCGAATACGCTGACGGCGACATCCACGTCAACACCTGCGAGAGCCACGCGTCGCTGACGCGACGGTGGCTCTCGGCCCACCGAGGAGTGTCAAAAGACAAGCTAACACCGTATCTTAGAGCCTTTCAGCTCCGCCGCGAACTCTACAGAAAGCCAGGTGACGAAGCACTCAAACATGCTCTCGACGCCGCTCTCTGAAAATCAACAACGTGCTTCACAAGAGCGTAATGGTTTGGGTCAGCTTCTCGATTTGCTGCTGAGTGCTGCTGTTTGCTGCCGAATTTTGTAACTGTTACATAACCTACCCTACGATTCGAGCCGGACCGTATCGCCAACTGCGACGTCCTCGGCTGCTCCCGCCGGGAGTTCGACGATCCGGTCGGCGCTGGCCATCCCGATCCCGGTCCACGGTCGGAGCGTCTTGGCGTGGACGACCGTCTCGCCCTGCAACCAGAGCACGTCCAGCGGCATCCGGACGAACAGCATGTGGATGAACCGTCTGGCGACGGCGTCGTCGCCGGCGAACGGAAGCTTCGCGCTGATTCCGGACGGCGGTTCGAACTCGAAGACCAGCGCGTACTCCTCGGGGACCGACGACCGGAACATCAGTCCTTTCGAGGTCTGGACGAACCCCTCGGCGATCTCGACGTCGCTGGCGAGCATGGCCGACTCCCCGTCGCGCTCGTGGACGAGACGCATGAACTGGCAATCGGTCAGCGGGGGCAAAACGCTGTCGGCGTCGCCGGCTTCGAAGCCCCTTTGATCGGGCCGGCCCTGGCTGAAGTATGCTGATCGGAGCCCACACGAGCATCGCCGGTGGCGTGTACAACGCCGTCGACGAGCAGGTCGAATACAGTGGTAACTGCGGGCAGATCTTCAGTCACTCTCCGCAGGTCTGGCAGGATCCGAACGTCGGCGACGACGAGGCCGAACGGTTCCGCGAGCGCAGCGACGAGGCGGGCGTCGGCCCGTGGGTCATCCACTCCTCGTATCTCGTCAACCTCTGTACGCCGAAAGACGATCTCCGGGAGAAGTCGATCGACGCTATGCAAAAGGAGGTCGAGGCCGCCGACAAACTCGGGATCGAGTACGTCAACGTCCACCTGGGCGCGCACACGGGTGCCGGCGTCGAGGGCGGGCTTGACAACGCTGCAAGCGCGCTGGACGAACTCGACGTCCCCAAGGGCGTGACGGTACTCGTCGAGAGCGACGCCGGCAGCGGCACCAAACTGGGCGGGGACTTCGAGCACCTGGCGGGGGTGCTCGAACGCGCCGAGCAGGACCTGGAGGTCTGTCTGGACACCGCCCACGCCTTCGCCGCGGGCTACGACCTCTCGACGACCGGGGGCGTCGACCGGACTGTCGCGGAGTTCGACGAGGTCGTCGGCCTCGAAAACCTCGCGTGTATCCACCTCAACGACTCCAAACACGCGTGTGGCACGAACAAGGACGAACACGCCCACCTCGGGGAGGGCGAGATCGGCGAAGCGGGGATCAGCGCCGTCGTCTCCCACGAGGCGCTGCGCGACCTGCCCTTCGTGCTCGAGACCCCGACCGAGGACGGACGCGGCTTCGCCTGGAACGTCGAGCGAGCCCGAGAACTCAGGGAATAGCGTCGCAAGAGGGCGTCATAGAACTGTTCATATTTTGCACTTCAGACTCGATGAATGATCTGGCAGATATAGCGTGCGAATTGAGCGGGCTGATCAGTCGTCAGTGTTTGAGGGACTGTCGAGTTGGTCGAGTTCGGTTTCCAGTTCAGCGACGCGCTCTTCGAGGTCTGCTAGCCGCGACTGGCGCTCGTCATAGACGGACTTGAGCGGGAACCCGACGAATAGCGCACCCATGAGGCCGAGTATGAACCCTGCCGGGCCAAAGAGCGGGAACAAAACAAGTCCCGCGAGAACCGACCCACTGAACACGAACAAACCACCCCAATTGAGTTTGTCCATATTCACAGAGACGTGAGAGCGCTAAAAAATAGTTCTGGAAAATTAAACGGGTGCGGTAGTCTTCTGCAAGAGTCCTCTCTCAGATCTGAAGACCCCTGTGCAACATACATACCCTGTCTCTACGGATTCGCAACTCGGGGACGCCAACTGTTCTATAATCCCCTCACAGCAATCTGTGCTCGGCCGTGTCCGGCAGACACAGCGAGCCACAACCTGCCGCCAGCACGGATCGGCTGGCTTTTTTCCCTGGGTTCGCAAACACGACTGTGCGTCAGTTCAGTGCCGAGTACCTCGAAACGACTCGCCGGGGCATGTGGGCGGACAGCCGCGAGGCCCTGTCCGACCTGGAACTGCCCAGCCGTGGGCGGGTGCTCGACGTCGGTTGCGGCACTGGTGAACTCACACGCGTCCTCCGGGAGGAGACCCCGGGCACCGTCGTCGGCTGTGACGCCGACGCCGGCCTGCTCGCCCACCTCGAACCCCCGACGGTCGTCGGCGACGCCACGCGACTGCCCTTCAAGGACGACGGCTTCGATCTGGTCGTCTGCCAGGCCCTGTTGATCAACCTGCCAGATCCCGACGCCGGGATCGAGGAACTCGCCCGCGTCTCGACGGACCTCGTCGCGGCCGTCGAACCCGATAACGGGGCCGTCACCGTCGAGTCGACGGTCGACGCCGAGTCGTCGCTGGCCCGTCGCGCCCGCGAGCAGTACCTCGACGGCGTCGGGACGGACGTCACGCTGGGCGCGGACGTGCTCGATCGGTTCGAGGCCGCAGGCCTGGAGGACATCCGGATCCGCCGCTACGACCACGTGCGGACCGTCGAGCCGCCCTACTCAGAGCAGGCGCTGGAGGACGCCCGCCGGAAGGTCACCGGCGACGGACTGGCCGACAGCCGCGCCGAACTCGTCGCCGGCGACGGCCTCGAGACCTACGAACGGCTCCGCGAGGAGTGGCGATCGATGGGACGGTCGGTCGTCGAACAGATGCGACAGCGGGAGTATCGCCGGCGGGAGACAGTCCCGTTCTACGTGACCGTCGGCCGAGTCCCGGAGAGTCGCTGAGAGGTCCCTACTCACCCGATTCTCTGTCGAGCCATCTCGTGACCGCATTGTTTAAACGCGATCCAGCCGTCAACACCGCTAGCCATGGGTGCGATCGAGGACGTCTACGCGGATCTCGACGCTGAGGTCTCCGAAGAGGAGTTTCGGGAGGCCGTCGAGCAGAAAGTCGAACAGATGGGGGGGCTCGCGGACGAGGAGACGGCGGCAATGCTGATCGCCCACGAGCTCAGCGAGAACGAAGTCAACGGGATCGCCGACATCGAGACCGGCATGGACGAGGTGAAGTTCCTCGCGAAAGTGACCTCTATCGGGGAGTTGCGCACGTTCGAGCGTGACGGCGAGGACGAGGACGGCCACGTCATCAACGTCGAGGCCGCCGACGAGACGGGCCAGGTGCGGCTGGCCTTCTGGGACGAGCAGGCCCGCTCGATCGACGAGGGGGAACTCCAGGAGGGGCAGGTCCTGCGCGTCAAGGGCCGGCCGAAAGACGGCTACAACGGTCTGGAGGTCAGCGTCGACAAGGCCGAACCGGACGAGGACGCCGAGGTCGATGTCGACCTCGACGGGACGACCGACATCGACTCGCTGTCGATGGGACAGTCGGACGTGAACGTCCAGGGGATCGTGCTCGGGACCGAATCGGTGCGCACGTTCGATCGGGACGACGGCAGCGAGGGGCGGGTCGCGAACCTCACGCTTGGCGACGAGTCCGGCCGGATCCGCGTGACGCTGTGGGACGATCGGGCCGACCGTGCCGAGCAGCTGGACGCCGGCACGCCCGTCGAGGTCGTCGACGGGTACGTCCGCGAGCGCGACGGCGACCTGGAGTTGCACGTCGGTGATCGCGGCGCAGTCGAGGAGATCGACCACGAGATCGACTTCAGCCCCGATACCGACGCGATCGACAGCGTCGAGATCGAGCAGACGGTCGACCTGGGCGGGGTCGTCCGGTCGGCCGACCCAAAGCGGACGTTCGACCGCGACGACGGCAGCGAGGGGCAGGTCCGCAACGTCCGCATCCAGGACGACACCGGCGACATCCGCGTGGCACTGTGGGGCGAGAAGGCCGACATCGACCTGGGTCCGGGCGACGAAGTGTTCGTCGCCGACGCCGAGATCCAGGACGGCTGGCAGGACGACCTGGAAGCCTCGGCAGGGTGGGGCTCGACAGTGGTCATACTGGAAGACGGATCGTCAGTCGACTCGGGAGCCGCGACGAACGGGGACGCGGACGGCGATGCGTCGACAGGGCTCGACGCGTTCGCGGACGACCGTGGTACTGAGGACGCGGGTGGGGATGACGACACTGACAGCGGGAACGGTGACGAGCAGATCGAACTGACGGGAACGGTGGTCCAGACGGGCGATCCGGTGATCGTCGACGACGGCGAGGAGACGATCAGCGTCGAGACCGACGAACACGTCCAGCTCGGCCAGCAAGTCACCGTGCGCGGCCAGCGACGGGCCGATCGGGTCGAGGCCGAGGAACTCTTCTAGCGGAGACGGGAAACTCTTAAGCCCGCATCGGCCCCGACATGGCGTATGAGCGTCGAGCTACCGTTCGCCCCGGTGGATTCGATCATCCGTCGCAACGCCGGGGACCTGCGCGTGAGTTCTGAAGCGACCGAGGCGCTGACCCGCCGGATTCAGGAGCGGGGTGCCGAGCGTGCGGTCGAGGCGTCCGAGCGCGCGACGGCGGACGGCCGGAAGACCCTGATGGCCGAAGACTTCGGCGTCGAGACCGTTCCCGATCCGGACGCGCTCGAACTGCCGATCGCGCCCGTCGATCGGATCGCGCGGCTCGACGTCGACGACTATCGCGTGGCTATGGACGCGCGGATCGCGCTGGCCTCGTTGCTCGAAGCGGAGGCCGACACCGTCGCGGCCGCCGCGGCGATCCTCGCGCGCCACGCCGGACGGCGTACCGTTAAGGGGGAGGACATCGAACGATACGACGAACTCAGGCCCTACTTTGAATGAGGTTTGGCTACCGCGAGATCTGCCTCGAACACGACACCGGCGCGCGCCACCCGGAGAGCCCTGACCGTCTTCGTGCCATCCGACAGAGTCTCTCCGAATGTGATCACATCGAGTACGTCGCGGCCGACTCGGCCATCGAAGCCGAAGTGACGACCGTCCACGACGCCGACTACATCACGGAAGTCCGGGAGTTCTGCGAGGACGGCGGCGGCAACTGGGACGCTGACACGGTCGCCGTGGAGGAAACCTGGGACGCCGTGCTCGCGAGCGCCGGGCTCGCACAGTGGGCCGCGAAAGCAGCACTCGAGAGTGCCGGGGGCCACGAGACGCCGTTCGCGCTCGGTCGACCGCCGGGCCATCACGCCGTCGAGGACGACGCGATGGGGTTCTGCTTTATCAACAACGTCGCTGTCGCCGCCCAGCACGTCATCGAGCAGGAGATGGCCGACCGCGTGGCGATCTTAGACTGGGACGTCCACCACGGCAACGGCACCCAGGACATGTTCTACGACCGCGAGGACGTGTTCTACGTCTCCATCCACGAGGAGGGACTGTACCCGGGTACCGGCGGCATCGGCGAGACCGGCGAGGGCGACGCCGAATTGACGACGCTGAACGCCCCGTTCCCGGCCGGCTGTGGTGACGCAGAGTACATGGCGGCACTCGAGGAGGTGATCGGGCCGTCACTCGAAGCGTTCGATCCCGACCTGTTGCTGATCAGTGCCGGATTCGACGCCCACGAACACGATCCGATCTCACGGATGGTCGTCACTACCGACGGTTACGGACTGATGACCGACTTCCTGTGGGAGCTGACCGACGAACTCGACGCGGGACTCGGCTTCGTCCTCGAAGGTGGCTACGGGTTAGAGACCCTTTCGGACGGCATCAAGATGGTCCACGAGGTGTTCGAGGGGCACGACCCCCCCACGCGAGAGTGGACGATCAACGACAACGGTCGCTCCGTCATCGAGAACCTCAAAGAGCAGGGCTTCCCGTCGATCGACCCCGACCAGAACTAATTCCGGCTGGCATCCGTCACGGTACCGGATCGAGATACCGCGCGAACTCTGTACCGAACCGGTCGGCCAGCGTCGCGACCTCCGGCCCGACGCTGACGGTATACGACTCCCGAAGTTGTCGCTCGACGGTCGCACCGAGTCCGACCTCGAAGATCGCGTCCGAATCGAACAGTTCTGCGGCGGTCCGGAACTCTCGCTCGCGCTCGACGACGTAGCGGTCGCCGTCGAGGAACGGTCCGGCAGCCGCCGCGCCGTCGTATCGCTGGAAGAAGTTCTCGGCGTGCTCGCGGACGTGGACCGGCGGCCCCTCGTGGCGCCGGACGGCCGGGCGCTCGGCCACTTCGAGTTCCACGAGGACGACAGCCCGGTTGTCGTCGGCGAACGTCGCCGACCGGAGGACGTCGAACCCGTGGCGGTCGAACAGGCCGACGATTCCGTCTCTGGACTTCTCCAGTTGCGGGTAGAGATCGTCCTCGACGAGAGCCGGCGTCTCGAAAGCGATCGCGACCGGCGTCGTCCCCCGGCGATCGAACGCGTCCGTCACGCCGTCGGGATCGACCGGGTCCGGCTCGGACGGCTCGAACAACTCGACTCGGGGATCGGCGACCAGTTCGCGGGCGTAGTGCTGGAGTCGGGCGACGCTCTCGGCGCTGCAGACCGCGGCCACGTTGCGCTCGGGATCGGTCGGGTCGATCACAACCAGTGGATCGTCGAACGGGAAGTCGCCAGCGCCGACCTCCCCACTCCGAGACGGCGACGCCGTCTCACGCTCGCCGTGCCCCTCGGGATCGAACGCGACGGGTGGCTGCCAGTCCGCAGCGGCTTCGACGAACGGGCGGAAGCCGCCGTATTCGAGGATCAGCAACTCGGTCAGGTAACCTGAAAACCCTCGCGTCCGGAGGTCGCTGCCGTAGACGCCGATTGCCGTGAGAAACTGCTTGCAGACTCTGACCTCGCCGGCGAGATCCGCGTCGAGGCGTTCGTTGAGATACGCGGTGTGAAACGGCGTGCGGTCGACGGCCGACTGGATGGCCGACGCGTCGGACACGTCGTAGCAGGGGACCAGATCGACGTCGAACCCGTCGTACTCGCCGACGACGTAGGGATGTTCGGCGTACTCCTCGCGGCCGTCGGGGAGGACTTCGTGGCCGACCTGCAGGCCGTAGTCTTCGAGTTTCTCTCGGGGGAGGTCCGGCGGGAAGCGCACGAACAGATCCACGTCTCGGTCCCCGGCGATCCAGGTCCCGCGGGCGGTCGACCCGACCTGAACGACGTCCGCCTCGACCGGCAGCTCCTCGATGGCGGCTTCGATGCGCTCGATCAGCGCGTCGACGGCCGCGTGCAACCGCGTTCGCTCCTCGCGGTCGGGCTCGACCCGCTCGCGAACCGTCGAGACGACGGCGTCGAACTCGTCGCTCATACCAGAGGGATGCCGACAAGTACGTGAAAGCGTGTCGATGTGCGCCCGAAACGAAAGCCCTATCAAATAACTCCGACTACCTGAGAGTGCGACCGTGGGCCGCCGTAGCTCAGCTGGTAGAGCACCACGCTGTTAACGTGGTTGTCCCAGGTTCGAGTCCTGGCGGCGGCGTCCTTCTGTTGCGAACAAGACGGTGAGCGGGGCGAACCGCCCGTGAGCAACGAAAGCGAAACCCAGCGGGACTCGAACACGGAAGTCGCAGCGGCCGAACGGAGTGATGTTCAGCTGGCCGGGTTCTTCCGCGACAGGTTACTCCCACAGATCGGACAGCGGTCGTGGTTCTCGTCGAACTCCCGGCCACAGCCCTGGCACTGGAACCGCCAGTCGCGTTGCTCGTCGATGCCCTCCTGGGCGATGACCTCGACGGCGATCTCAAGCTTGTCGGCGACGTTCTGCATCGCGTAATCGTCCGTGACGAGCGTCCCGTCGAGTTCGAAGGTCGCGGCGACGAGCCGGATGTCGGTTCGGGACAGCTCCTCGAGGTCGCCGGTTTCGCGAGCAGCCCGTTCGACCCGTTCGACGGTTTCGCTGTCGGGGATGTGGAGGTGCATGCCCGAGCCCTCGAGTGCGTCGAACCGATAGGCGCTCTCGTCGGTCAGTTCCTCTCGGACGAGCGGGATCGTCGCGATCTCGGCGTCCGTGTGGTACTCGTTGATAAATGCCGACGAATCGAGAACGTACATTTAGCGATCGATGATCACGTGGTCTTTGACAGCCTGGACGCGACTGACCGGTACCAGGATCCGACCCTGATCGTCGCGGTCGAACTCGACGTCCCCGACGTGTTCGTCGGGATCGATGATCAGATCCGCAAGTCGACCCGATTCGAGATCCATCGTGATGTTGTATAGCATACCGAGTTCTGCCCCGTCGGTGCCCATGACGGCTTTGCCGGAGAGGTTCTCGGCGAGTATATCGGCCATGTGGGCTCTTACCGAGTCTGGTCACTTGAATGTTCCCCGCGCCACCGTGCGCGGGGAATCCTGCTCTCACGAGACGAGACTTCCTGTTTCCACGACGTGACTTGCAGACACTTCATGGATGTCATCCGTGTCCGTAGCGTTAACGAGAGCTTTGCTCTCGTTCGCACACCAGAAACTCGAAGAGTTTCTGGGGACGGTCACAGTCTCGACAGGCGTTTCTTCGGGCCATCCCAGCCCTAATTCCTCGAAGCCCCGTTGCAAGATATTCATCGCCGCGTTCGCATCTCTATCAGTTTCGAACCCGCACGCTGGACAGGAGTGGTCCCTGACCCAGATCGGCTTTGCCGTCTCCACGCCGCATCGAGCGCACTCTTTGGTTGTCCCTTCGGGTTCGACCTGCACGACGTGACACCCGTACAGGTCGGCCTTGTATTCGAGTAAGGTGATGAATTGTCGCCATGCCGCATCTTGCTTGTTGCGACTGTTGTGCGACTGCTCTAACATCTCCGTGACGTCTAAGTCCTCGACAAACACCGCGTCGTACTCACGGACCAGCCACGTCGTTATCTTGTGCTGGTAATCTAGCACTTTGCGCCGGATGTGACGCTTGACTTTGGCGACCTGCTTGCGTTGGTTCTCCCAGTTGTTCGACCCGTGTTCTTTCCGCGAGAGTTGCCGCTGCTCGCGCCGGAGTCGCTCGTATTCATCTTCGAGGTCAAGCCACTCCACGGTTGTGCCGTCACTGGTGTGGATGTAGTTGAGAATGCCGAGGTCGATACCGACGCTGTTGCTCGCGTCCAGCGAATCCACGTTGGGCTTCTCAGGCAGAACGGCATCGTCAGTTTCCAACCCGAAGGAGACGAACCACTCGCCGGTCGTCTCTTTTTTGATCGTGACTTCTTTGATCGTGGCGTGGTCAGGGATTGGACGCGAGTAGCTGATTTTTATCCAGCCGATCTTACTGAAGCGGACGTAGGCGTCCGTGTCGTGGCCCCTCTTTTCATCGAGGTCGAAACCACTCTGGTTGTACGTCACGCTCCGGTAATCACTGGGCGCTTGGCGTGTGAGCCGACCGACGTTGTACCCCTTCTCTTTGAGTTTGCGCAAGACGGTGAGATTGTGGTGGAAGCGGGCGCGGTAGCTTGGGCGGCTTTCGAGTGCAGTTCAGCAAATCTCGGCCACCGCTGTTTCCACTCGGGGAGCTTGTTGTTCTGGTCGTACTCGCTTGGCTTGTCGTCCGCTGGGCTGTTCTCGTACTCCCAGCGGACGTGGTTGTAGAGTTGGCGATGAACATCGAGATGGTGTTCCAGCCGCTCCGCTACCTCGTCTGTCGGGTAAGCTTGGTAGCGGTGGCTGTATTCCATCGCTATCTGCTGATTAGCGATATATCGACTTCATGGTTTGTATCACGAGTTGTCGGCTTCATCCCCGACCACGGTGGGTCGGGGTATTCGCCTCGGTCTTTCTATAAACGCCACGGGCCGCGTTCGGCAACAACCGCCCCGGCGCGAAAACGCCGACTCTCGTTACCGCGAGGAGATCGTGTTGACGGCCGGGACGAGATTCGTCACGCACTTGCACTCCTCACAGTCCTTGCACCCGTCGGCGAGCGAGATCTGCACGATCGGGCAGTCGATCGGGACGACAGTTACCTGTAACGACTCCTCGTCGGGACCGGCCGGGCCGTCACGAAGGGGGATCGCGATCGCCTTGCCGGTCTGTGGGTTCCGGCGGCCGACGCGCTGGCGGACCCGCTCGAGGAGGTCGGCGCGGACCCGACCGTCCCGATGTGCCGGCGGGAGGAACGCCAGGGCCGCCTCGTTCAGTTCGCCGTCGTACGCCAGCGACCCCAGTCGGCTCCGTTCGCGGGTCAGCCCTGACGTGATCGTCCGGCGCATCTCCTCGACGCTGCGATCGTGGGCGACGGCGCTGAGTTCGGGGACGTCCTCGGCGACGAACATCGTCACGGCGTTGCCGTACAGCGCGTTGTCGTCGACGATCCAGCCGCCAGCGAAGACGAGTTGCTCGCCGTGGCGGATCCGTCGGACGAAGAGTAGCGCCGGCATCGGCTCGGGACAGTCCTCGGGCCGGGCCGCCACCGATAGCACGACCGTCGGTGAGACGCTGACGTCGCCGGCGACCCGCTCGTTCCCCCACGAGAGCGGTCCGTCCCCGTCGTTGCGACTGACGTTCCCACCGCCGATGGAGACGGCGTCCGCGGCAGTATCGACGCCGTCTCCGTCGTCGTCCGGGTCGATACTGCCACGGACGTCCAGACTGACGGTCGCGTTGTTGAGTCCCTCACCCTTGTATCCGAGCGCGAGCAGTTGCTCGTTGGGGTTGTACGGGCCAGTTCCCGTCGAGAACGGCCAGTCGATCTCGGCGGCGAGTCGTGGCTCGTTAGATCCCCACGCGTAGACTGTCCCCTGGGAGCTGTCTCCAGAGCTATCGGCGCGACCGGTGAGATACTGCAACACCCGATCGGGTGTCAGTTCGTCGGCTAGCCTCTCGTCCCCGAAACTGGCGCCCGGAACAGCGAAGACGAAGCGCTCGCCGATGGTGGCCTCACCGTCGAGGTAGGCGGCCAGTTCGGAGCCGTCGTCGAGACCGTCACCGTCGGAGTCAGCGTCGAGCGCGTCCTCCAGTCGCCGAATGTCACCCGCGACGATCTCGCGGACGCGCTCGACCGACGCTTCGGCCTGCTCCCAGTCACCGGTATCGACGGCATCGATCGCTGTCCGTGTCGTCTGCTTCCGAATGTCTGCGTTCTCTCGGACCGTCGCACACACGTCGGTCGTACACCGTTCGAGCTCGGCCTGGATGGCGTCGATCGTCGCCACTATGTCCTCGAGCGCCAGCCTGCCCGTCCGGGCCGAGCGCTTGCTGATGGAGTTGCTGGCCTCGGTGGCCTGTGTCGACAGCTTGCGTTCCAGTTCGAGCACGTCGGCCAGGCCGTCGCCGTCGGCGTCCGGGTCGGACCGGACCGCGCTCGTCCGGTTCGAGCGAGACGAGTTGTGGTTCTGGGCCTGCACGAGCGACGTCGTGACGTACGCGGGGAGGCCGACCGACGACTCCAGACCCCCACCCGAGACGGTAGCAGGAACGTACTCGACGGTATGATCGGACTCCGCGCGACTCCCTGCCGGCGCGTCGGCACCGCCGTAGAACGCCGCGGGAGTCGCGACCGTGTTCACGAGGTCGGCCGCGGCGTCTCCGACGAGTCCTTCCAGCGTGTCGAGACAGCCCGCCAGTCCAGCGACGCCGAGCGTCCCGCCAGCAGCCAGCACTGCACGTCGAGTGAGCTGCCCATCCTGTCTACGCGAGTTTGAAGCCATCAATATCCTAAGGTGTAGGGAGATCTTAACAATGCACTCAGCTTTGCACGTTAGCGTCAGCTGTTGAATGAACGAACAGGTGATCGATTT
>JAOPKD010000013.1 GCA_025517565.1 Halapricum hydrolyticum | reverse complement strand
AGCCGACCTCTCTCGAGGGCGGACACGGCAATCGGTCGCTCTACCTCACGGACTATCTCGGTGGAGATCATGCTTCGACATGTTTCGGTTGGAACCAGCTGTTGCCGAACTCGATGGGCCTTTCACCCCTACTCCTAGATCACGCGAGGGTATTGTAGGACACCAACGCTAGCGGGCCTCCACGTATCTTTCGATACGCTTCACCCTGTCCAGGAGTAAATCGTCCGGATTCGGGTCGTATCCACGGGACTCCCCGCCCTTGAAGACGGCGGCCCTGGGGCGCGTGGACGAAGTCCACGACTCTGCGGCCATGTTGGTTTCCCTGCGCTTCCCCGGATACTCCGGTTAAGCTCGCCTCGTAGATACACTCCCTGGCTCGTTTTTCAAAACGTACGACGGAACACCGGCTTCCCGTGAGTCTTACTGCGGGTTCGCACCCGGCTCATTCGTCACGGGACCTTGTATGCCCCGTCGCTCCATCGCCGCTCGATTTCAGGCCCTATTGCACCTCCCTTCTGAGGGTGCTTTTCAGCGTTCGCTCACGCTACTTGTTCGCTATCGGTCTCGAGTCGTATTTAGTCTTGGCAGACGATGCCTGCCAAATTCACGAGGGATTTCCAACCCCCGCTACTCAGGAACTGACGCACGTCTTACCGGTCTGTTCTACGGGGTTGTCACCCTGTATCACGCTCCGTTCCAGGAGACTTCGAACAGACGGTCAGACGATGAGAGTCAGCCCAAAACACCACATATCCCGAAGGATTCGGTTTGGACTGTATCGCGTTCACTCGCGGTTACTGACGATATCGCATTCGCTTTCTCTTCCTGCCGGTACTAAGATGTTTCAGTTCCCGGCGTTCCCCATTGCGCGAAGCAATTGCGGTGAGGAGTTCCTATTAGGAGATCCTGAGTTCTTCGCCTCCGTGCGGCTCCCTCAGGCTTATCGCAGCTTGGCACGTCCTTCGTCGGCGCTCGAGCCGAGCCATTCACCGAACGGCACAGTAGCCATTCGATACGAAGCTGGGCGAGGCCCAGCTCCGGATAGTCGGACACACGTTCCACGATGAAACGGGTCCAGTTGACGTCTGGATTGCACGTACACGCGGTGTCATATACACGCCCGAGGTGGGTGGTGCGTGCATCAACCCTTCCCAGCCGCGCTTGCCGCGGGCTGGTGCATCGGTCGGTGCGGGCGACGATCGCCCGCGGGAGTGACCGACCCGGAATCGAACCGGGGCTACCACGCGAGGTGGTGCTCTACCACTGAGCTATCGGTCTCCCTCTCGCGAGGGGTGCGAGCCTCGACAGTCCGGTGGACGACACAGTGGTCGTCTGTCACCAGTACCTGCCGCCGAAGGCGACAGGGCTTGTGGGCTAGGGCGACGCCCCAGTCCCGATCGTTAGGAGGTGATCCAGCCGCAGATTCCCCTACGGCTACCTTGTTACGACTTAAGCCCCCTTGCGAAGCCCAGATTTGACCTGGGGATCCAGGCCTCATCCGGACCTCACTCGGGTGCTTTGACGGGCGGTGTGTGCAAGGAGCAGGGACGTATTCACCGCGCGCTTCTGACACGCGATTACTACCGAATCCAGCTTCATGAGGGCGAGTTTCAGCCCTCAATCCGAACTACGACCGGGTTTAGGGGATTAGCGCCCCCTTTCGGGGTTGCGACCCGTTGTCCCGGCCATTGTAGCCCGCGTGTTGCCCAGCACATTCGGGGCATGCTGACCTACCGTTGCCCGCTCCTTCCTCCACGTTAGCCGTGGCGGTCTTCGTAATGTACCCAGCCACCCGATGGGTGCTGCTGGCAATTACGAACACGGGTCTCGCTCGTTGCCTGACTTAACAGGATGCCTCACGGTACGAGCTGACGGCGGCCATGCACCTCCTCTCTGCAACTCGGGCAAGCGCATCAAACTGGCCGTCACGATTGCAGTCGGTGCTGGTGAGATGTCCGGCGTTGAGTCCAATTAAACCGCAGGCTCCTCCGGTTGTAGTGCTCCCCCGCCAATTCCTTTAAGTTTCATCCTTGCGGACGTACTTCCCAGGCGGTCCGCTTACGTCTTCACTGCGGCATAGCACAGGCTCGGAGCCTGTGCCATACCTAGCGGACATCGTTTACAGCTGGGACTACCCGGGTATCTAATCCGGTTCGAGACCCCAGCTTTCGTTCCTCACTGTCGGATCCGTGCTCCCGAGGTGCTTTCGCCATCGGTAGTCCGTCCAGGATTACGGGATTTCACTCCTACCCCGGACGTACTCCTCGGGTCTCCCGGTCCCAAGCCACGCAGTTTCCGCCGGACGCCGACGTGTTAGGCACGTCGATTTCCCGACAGACTTGCATGGCCAGCTACGAACGCTTTAGGCCCAATAAGATCGGCCATCACTCGAACTGCCGGTATTACCGCGGCGGCTGGCACCGGTCTTGCCCAGTTCTTATTCACGCACCACCTTACGGTACGCAAAAGCGAGGACTATATGCCCTCGCACTCGGAGTCCCCCTATCGCACTGTCGTGCAGTGTAAAGGTTTCGCGCCTGCTGCGCCCCGTAGGGCCCGGTATCTTGTCTCAGATACCGTCTCCGGGCACTCGCTCTCACGACCCGTACCGATTATCGGCACGGTGGGCCGTTACCCCACCGTCTACCTAATCGGCCGCAGCCACATCCTACAGCACCGTAGTGTTTCTGACTCTCGCCACTCCAGGCTGAGAGCCGTATCCGGAATTAGCCTCAGTTTCCCGAGGTTGTTCCAGTCTGTAGGGCAGTTTGGCCACGTGTTACTGAGCTATCTGCCACGGGTCTAAACCCGTGCGACTAGCATGGCTAAATCGGACTCCGATAGCAATGGCCTCCGGCAGGATCAACCGGAATGGTCCCCTGAACAATCAGGGGCTGGCGGAGACACGCTATGTCTCTGTCCGTCAGTTGGTGATAGATCGACGAGATATTCGACGATACATCACCGAACTGTCAAGGCTCACATCAGAATCCATCTGTACGGTGTGACCCGCAGGTGTGGTTTCCTCATCTCTCGCTGATCGCCACAGCGGTACTGTGGCGATCCGGAGTGTTGCAGAGCAACACCCCTGTCACATCGTCATCATCGACGGGAGAAAACCCGTCTAGAGTCTCGGTGGCGTGGCGACCGAGGCCGCCGTCCGCCACCTGCCGTGTGCATTCCATCCGAAGGGAGGGGTATACAAAAACCCGTCGAAGGGGATGGCCGTGTGCGAAGCGAGACCACGACTCTGTGAAATAACCATCATCTGCAATTTATAGTATTGTATCTGACTTTTTCTGCTCTATGAGTACAGAGAGGCCCGGTCACCCGGTCTGCGCTCAGTTTGAAAGGCGTCTACAGTGCTCCGAAACCACTAACCCCGTTACCCGCCTTTCACCGTCTAATGGACTGGACGGAGAAGTACCGCCCGACGACGCTTGCGGAGGTCCGGGGTAACGACAAAGCCCGAGACGCTCTCGAGGAGTGGGCCGAAACCTGGGACGACCATCGCGAAGCGGTCGTTCTGCACGGCTCTCCGGGGGTCGGGAAGACGTCTGCCGCGCACGCGCTGGCCAGCGACAAGGGCTGGCCGACGATCGAACTCAACGCCAGCGACGCGCGCACGAAGGACGTCATCGAACGCGTCGCCGGCGAGGCTGCCAGATCCGGCACGCTCTCACAGGGCGGGTCGGGTCGCCGGCTGGTCATCATGGACGAGGCCGACAACATTCACGGCAACGCCGACCGCGGCGGCACCCGGGCAGTCACCTCCCTCGTCAAGGAGGCCGACCAGCCAGTCATCCTCATTGCCAACGACTTCTACGAGATGTCCAAGGGTCTGCGCAACGCCTGCCGAGAGATCGAGTTCCGCGAGGTGAGCACGCGTTCGATCGTGCCCGTACTCAGAGACATCTGCCGCAAGGAGGACATCGAGTTCGAGGACGATGCCCTCCAGCAGATCGCCGAGATGAACAGCGGCGACCTCCGCGGAGCGATCAAGGATCTGCAGGCGCTGACGGAGGGTCGCGATTCGATCGCGGCCGAAGACGTAATCACCGGCAAGCGCGATACCACACAGGGGATCTTCGAGTACCTCGACGTGGTGATCAAAGAGGGGGACGCCGAAACCGCACTCAAATCGTCCTACGACGTCGACGAGACGCCGGACGATCTGATCAACTGGATCGCGGACAACGTCCCGAAGGACTTCGAAGGCACGGAACTGGCTCGCGCTTACGACGCGCTCGCGCGTGCAGACCAGTGGCTGGGACGGGTGCGCGCGACCCAGAACTACAGCTTCTGGAAGTACGCCGGCGACAACATGACTGCGGGCGTCGCGGCCGCACGCGGTGGACAGAAAGGCGGCTGGACGCGCTACGGTCCGCCTTCGTACTGGTCGAAACTCGGTCGCACGAAGGGGACCCGGAAGACCCGCGATTACATCGCTCGCCAGATCGCGACCCGGAATGGGACCAGTATCTCGACGGCCCGCCGGGAGATCATGCCGTTTCTGGCGACAATGACCCACCACTGCAAGAACCGCGAGTTGACCATCGCGATGGCCGCCGCCTACGATCTCGACGCCAGTCACGTCTCGTTTATCACCGGCAGTGGCGAGGATACGAACAAGGTCCAGTCGATCGTCGAGGACGCCCAGCAACTCCGTGACGACGAGACGGCCGAAGCCAGCGGCGACGCGTTCGCCAGCCGCAGTGATACAGACGCTGCTGAGGACGTCAGTGATGACCGACCGGACGAGACAGACGGTCAACAGTCGATCGCTGCCGACTCGGCTGACCAGCGGACCGAGTCGGAACGGGACGGGGAGACCGACAACGACGATCAGCAGACGGAAGGGGACGCGGACGACGGACAGACTGGGCTGTCCGATTTCATGTAGTTCCCACGAACAGTCCGTCCCGAGACAGACTCACGAACAGTCCGTCCCGGGAGTTTCGACGCCACTAATTTCGAATCTCGCACCACCCGAATCACTGTCAGTGACCGAGATGTCCCAGCCATGGGCTTCGACGAGTGTCGAGACGATATACAGGCCATAGCCCGCGTCGCTGTCAGCGTACTCGAGATCGAACAGCCGCTTTCGTCGCTCGTCGGGGATGCCGATTCCGTTGTCCGCGACGTAAAACGCCGACTCTGTCACGCGGACGTCGACTGTGAGCGTTCCGGCAGCCGTTTCTGACCCGTCCGGCAGGCAATCGCTCGTGTAGGAATTAGCGTTCCGAGCGGAGCATATCACCTCAGAACCGACGAGTGGATTCACTTTCCCGGGAGCAATTTCCGGACTGCTATGTCATCCCATCAAACTGAACAATGGCGCGTTCCTTACTCTCCCGTGAGGGGAAAAGGCCACTCCCGGACGTCGTCCCGGACTGTATGCCGGCCGCTACAGTTTTACCCCTGGAACGTGATACATCATACATGGATCAAAACGTTGGTTCGGCCGATCGGCTCGTACGCATCGTCCTGGGAATCGCCCTCCTCGCCGTCGCTATCGCCCTGTTCGCCGGGATCGGCGGCGTGTCGGGCACTGTCGGGACGGTCGTTGGCCCGGTCGTGCTCGCGCTGATCGGTGCGGTACTGGTCGTCACCGGCTACCTGCAGACCTGCCCCGCCTACCAGCTCATCGGATTCCGAACGCTCGGCCGCTGATCGCGGCGGCTATCACTCGATACAACGGCAGAACGGCTACCGATCGGGGTATTCCGACGACGCTAGTCGTCGGCGGAGACGGTTTCCCAGTCGTGGTCGCCGTGAGCGCCCTCGCGGTCTTTCGCGCCAGGGGCGACCCGGATAAACTCCGCCCGTTCGCGCGCTTGCTCGATCGTGTGACCACCGACGTAAGAGAGACCCGACCGTATTCCAGCAGCAAACTCCCCGGCGACGTCGACCAGCTGGCCTTTGTACTCGGTTAACGCTTCGACGCCTTCGTCGGCGTCGGGTGCGGCTGCGTCAGTCTCTTTGTCGGATCGCTTCTCGTTGGCGGCGGTCGTCGCCATCCCACGGGAGCGCTTGTACCGCGTCCCGTCGACCTCGACGATTTCGGTCGGCGCTTCCTCGGTACCGGCGAAGAGACTGCCCATCATCACCGTGTCGGCACCGGCCATCAGGGCTTTCACCGCGTCGCCGGACGTGCGGATTCCACCGTCGGCGATGATCGAGACGTCGAGGGACGCAGCAGCGTCGGAACAGTCGTCGACAGCTGTCAACTGCGGGACGCCAGCCCCGGCGACTCGACGGGTCGTGCAGTGGCTGCCCGGTCCGATCCCGACCTTGACGGCGTCGGCACCGGCTTCAGCCAGATCGCGAACGCCCTGTTTCGTCGCCACGTTCCCCGCGACGATCTCGGCGTCGGGGAACACGTCCCGCAGTTCCGAGACCGCTTCGAGCGTCCGCTCGAGGTGCCCGTGTGCGACGTCGACCATCACCAGCGACGCACCGGCGTCGAGAACGGCTTCAGCGCGGGAGACCGTGTCTTCGGCGATCCCGACGGCCGCGCCGCAGCGTTCGCCGGCGTCGGCGACCCGTTCGACGGCCTCGACCTGCTCGTCGACCCTCATGAAGCGGTGAATCGTCCCGAAACCGCCAGCGCGGGACAGTGCGATCGCCGTCTCGGCTTCGGTGACGGTGTCCATCGGTGCCGACAGCAGCGGCGTCTCCAGTTCGATGCTAGGCGTGAGTTGCGTCGAGAGATCGACGTTGCTACGACTATCGACCGGCGATCGCTGCGGGACGAGCAGCGCGTCGCCATACGAGAGTCCAGTGCGAATGTTGTCCATGCCGCCACAGGCATAGTTGATTGCGTCGGATAACGCTACCGATCTCGCTGTCTCGAGTAGGTCTTCTCGAAGCGGCTCGCGGGCAAGAGAAACTCCTCGACGTCCGGCATGTGCTTGACGTTGTAGACGACTTTTGCGTCGTCGGTGATCGGCGCGGACAGACACGACAGCCGGATCCCCCGGCGGATCAACTTCTCGGGGAGGATGTGGCCGACGGGCGGGGGCATCTCCCCGTCGACGATCGCGACGGCGCAGTTCGTGCAGGCCCCTCCTCGACAGGCGAACGGCCAGGCGAACCCGCTGTCTTCGGCAGCTTCCAGGAGTGTCTCGCCCGGATTGACCGAGAACTGTCCGTGTGCTTCGGGGTCCAGATCGGCACGACGGGCGCGCTCGAACAGATCCTCGTCGCCGATCGACCAGCCGTGGTCGTCGAGCACCTCGTAATCGAGGTACTCGACAGTGACCGTTTCCGGAGGACTGGTCGGCGTGCGCGACGTCCTTCCCGTCTGTCTGGGCTCGCGTGCGTCCGGTGACGCGGTACTCTCCCACTCGGGGACTTCGCCGGAGCGGAGTTGCTCGTAGGCATCTTTGACGGCCTGAAACTGTTCGGCACTGCCACCCTGGTCCGGATGGGTCTCTTTGACTCGCTGTCGGTACGCCTCGAGCAGTTCCGCCTCGTCTGCGTCCGGGTCGACCCCGAGCACCTCGTACGGCGAGGTCACAGAACCGATACGGGCCAACCGGGTAAAACCACTCGGCAGGTCGCAAGAACTGCTGATTGTGCTGACTGGGTGCTTTCCGATCTAGGCGGATCGATCAGGCGTCTCCCGTCTGCCCGTTCGCGCCACTGTCGAGATCCGCACCACACAGCGAGCACTCTTTCCCCTCCTGCACCTCGAACCCACAGTTCGGACACCGCGTTCGGGCCACGCTCATACCCGACGGTAACACAGCTATCTGTATAAGACACGCCAATCGTTCGGACTGTTCACGGCGTTTTCACGCAACGTAAACGACACCGTCGCAAGCGACAATCGGAAATTGAGCCGACGTTATCGGTTTCTACGATTTGGGGACGGCGACGGTTGTCGTGACGATTTTCACGTATGGTCGTGTACAGCCGGCGGTATGACCTCACCGGCGTTCCCGACGAAGCGGTGTGCTTTTGCCCGGCCCGGGCGCTCACTCTGACATGAGCGAGGACGATCGCGAGGAACTCACGTACGCGCAAGCCGGGGTGGACATCGACGCCAGCGAGGCAGCGACCGAGGCGCTCATCGGTGCGGCCGGGGAGTTCGAAGGTGACTACGCCGGACTTGTCGACATCGGCGAGCAGTACCTGGCACTGGCAACCGACGGCGTCGGGACGAAACTCCTGGTCGCGGAAGCCGTCGACGACTACTCCACGGTCGGCATCGATTGCATGGCGATGAACGCGAACGACCTGATCGCGACGGGGGTCGAGCCGGTCGCGTTCGTCGATTATCTGGCCGTCGAGACGCCCGACGAGGAGACGAGCGAGGAGATCGGAGCGGGGCTTCGCGAGGGGGCAAAGCGTGCGGGCGTCGCGCTGGTCGGCGGCGAGACTGCAGTCATGCCGGACGTGATCAGGGGCCTGGACATCGCCGGGACCTGTGCCGGGCTCGCGCCGAAAGACGCCGTCTTCCCCGGTGAGGCCGAACCGGGCGATGCGATCGTCGGCTGGCCTTCCTCGGGGATCCACTCCAACGGGTTGACGCTGGCCCGCGAGGCCGTCACGCGCGAGCACGACTACGCTGATCCGTTCCCGCCCGAACCCGACCGCACCATCGCCGAGGAACTGCTCACCCCCACGCGCATCTACAGCGAAGTGCTCGATCCGTTGCGCGAACACGACGCCAACGCTGCCGCACACGTGACTGGCGGCGGCTGGATGAACCTCACCCGGATGGGATCGTACCGCTACGAGATCGACGATCCCTTCCAGCCCCAGCCGGTCTTCGAGTTCGTCCAGGCGGAGGGTAACGTCGACGACGAGGAGATGTACCGGACGTTCAACATGGGGACTGGGTTCGTCGCCGCGCTCGGTCGAGACGACGCCGAAGCGATCGTCGCCGAGAGCGAGGACGCACGGATCATCGGCCGCGTCGAAGACGGCGAGGAACGCGTCGCGATTCGCGGACTCGAACTGGATTAAACGACGCTAGAGGCTTATGCGGCTGGATCTCGTAGGCGTCCGTGGAGCCGAAACGGCTCCGTAGTGTCACACGCGCGGGAGTACCACTCCCGCATTCCCCTTTGCAGACGCCGAATTCTTCTTGCAGATCCTGTGTTCATCGCCCGGTAGACGCTGGTCGAAACAAAGTTATATGGCCGCGTCTCCTACCCGCAGACGAGTGACGGAGACACGCACCAACGCCGAAACCGCGGTCATCGCAAAGCGGGTCGATTCGGGGAGTGCCGACACCGCTGAAATCCGAGATCTGGCCCGTGCGGCGGGCTACGAGGTCGTGGACGAACTGACGCAGACCCGAACGGAAGACCCTGCCTTCCACATCGGGAAAGGCAAAGCCGAGCGGCTGGCGGAGGTCGTCGCGCGGACCGGGGCCTCGGTCGTGATCTTCGACAACCAGCTCGGGCCCTACCAGACCTACAATCTCGGCAACGAACTTCCCGAGGGCGTCCGGATCCTGGATCGGTTCCGGCTCATCCTGGAGATCTTCGGCCAGCGGGCACAGACTCGCAAGGCGCAACTGCAGGTCGAACTCGCCGAGTTGCGCTACGAACTCCCGCGTGCGGAGGCCAAGGCCAGCCTCGCCAAGCGCGACGAGCGGCCCGGGTTCATGGGGCTCGGCGAGTACGACGAGAGCCGCGAGCAGGACATCAAAAACCAGATCGCCAACATCCGCGAGGAACTGGAGACGATCGAGGAGACCGAACAGCACCGTCGCGAGCAGCGCCGCGAGTCGGGGTTCGATCTGGTGGCGCTGGCCGGCTACACTAACGCCGGCAAGTCGACGCTGTTGCGCCGGCTCGCTGACGATCTGGGCGTCGAGGACAACGAGGACCTCCATCCGGATCTGGACACGACCGCCGAAAGCGAGGATCGCCTGTTCACGACGCTCGGCACGACGACTCGCAAGGCCGAGCTCGACCGACGGGACGTGCTGGTGACCGACACCGTCGGGTTCATCTCGGATCTCCCCCACTGGCTGGTCGAGTCGTTCAAGTCGACGCTGGATTCGGTCTACCGGGCCGACCTCGTGTTGCTCGTCATCGACGTGAGCGAGCCCGTCGAGGAGATTCGCGAGAAACTGGTCACAAGCCACGACACCCTCTACGAGCGCAACGAGGCGCCGATCCTCACCGTGTTGAACAAGATCGACGCCGTCGACGAAGCCGAGTTGCAACGAAAGCGCGAGGCGCTGTCGGCACTCGCGCCGAATCCAGTGGCTGTCAGCGCCAAAGAGGGCCAGAACATCGAGACGCTCCGGGAACGGATCGACGACGCGCTGCCGGCGTTACAGCGCGAGCGCCTCGTGCTCCCGATGACCGATGACGCGATGAGCCTGGTATCCTGGATTCACGACCACGCGCACGTCGAGGGCGTCGAATACGGCGAACAGATCGTGATCGAGTTCGAGGGTCGCCCCGAAATCGTCGAGCAGACGCGCGCGAAGGCCGGTCAACTCGAAGCCTCACCCGAACCGACGTGAGCGACGCATCACTTCGGACGAGGGGTCAGATTTTTAGTGGTACCGGGGCGAGGAACGTGGTATGCGGGACGTACTTGCTGACTGGCAGCCAGTCATCGACGAGGCGATCGCCGAGGTACTCCCACGGGACATCGACGAGCAGTATCTGACGGACTTTTTCGGCGCGCCGACGTACGCCTACGATCCGGACGCGATCCAGCAGGCGCTTTCGGATCCGATCTGGGATCTCCTGGATCGCGGCGGAAAGCGGTGGCGGGCCGTCCTGGCGGTGCAACTGTTCGATGGGTTCGGTGCGGATCCGATGGACTATCTGCGCTACGCGATCATCCCCGAGATCCTGCACAACGGGACGATCATCGTCGACGACGTCGAGGACGGGGCGAGCAAACGCCGCGGCGAACCCGCCCTGCATCTGGAATACGGTGTCGACGTCGCGTTGAACGCAGGTAATGCGATGTATTTCCTGCCGCTGAAGATCATCACCCGGAACTCCGGGGATATCGATGCAGAGACTCGCCTGGAGATATACGAGATGTTGATGTACGAGCTGAACCGGACGCACCTCGGCCAGGGGATGGACATCTGGTGGCACAACGAGAAGGGGATCCGGGCCAGCGAGTCGGAATACTGCGAAATGAGCGCGTGCAAGACGGGCTGTATCGGCCGGATCGTCGCCCGACTGCCCGCCATCATTACCGGCCAGTCCGCGGAGACCGAACGACGCGTCGCCGAATACGCCGAGCAGATGAGTATCGCGTTCCAGATCGGCGACGACATCCTTGACGTCGAACACACGCTCGACCAGGCCGGCGAGTTCGGCAAGGAGTTCGGCAACGACATCCGCGAGGGGAAAAAGACCCTGATGGCGATTCACGCTGCCGAACACGCGCCGCCGGAAGACGTGGCCCGCCTCGAAGAGATCCTCTGGGCCGAGGAGAACACCGACGGAGAGATCATGGAAGCTATCGAGATCTACCAGTCGGCCGGGAGCATCGAATACGCTCGCGAGCGTGCGGAAGAACTGGCCCAACGGGCCAGAGAGAGCCTCCCCGAGGCGGAACTCGATCCGGGGATCGCCGAGCGACTGTCGACGTTCACGCGGTTCGTCATCGAGCGCGAACAGTGATAGCGATTATCGTAGCCGGTCGGAGGCGGCTCATCTCCGACCGGATTCTGGGATCCAGTTTCCCCAGCGAAATCGATAGAATTCTACGATAATCACTATAAGCAATAACCGCTGGTTTCGCTATCTTCAGTAGTCGCCACCTGAAAGCGACGGCTATGGCTGAACCAGAGACGTCTCGACGTGACTTTCTCAGAGCGACGGCTGGCGGTGCGGCCGGGGCGGGTGCGATCGCGGCCAGCGGGTCGGCGACAGCCCAGGCGGCCGAGCAGCCGGATTACAGCGGCTATCTCAGTGGCGCGAACGTTTTCGACGGGTCGACGGTCGATCTGCGGGGGCAGGAGGAGGTGACGATCGCGGTCGGTGCCGGCAGCAGCGGCTACGCGTTCGATCCCCCTGCTGTCTGGGTCGATCCCGGGACGACCATCGTCTGGGAGTGGACCGGCGAGGGCGGCGCGCACAACGTCGTCGGCGAGAACACCGACTTCACGTCCGGGGATACGATCGACCAGGAAGGCTATACCTACGAACGGACCTTCGAGGAGTCGGGGATCGTCACTTACTACTGCAATCCACATCGTGATCTCGGCATGCTCGGGGCACTTGCCGTCGGCGACGACGTCCCCACCGTCGAGGTCGGTGGCGAGGCCGGCCCGACCGTGCCGGGTGACGCGAAGGCGCTCGGCGTCGCCTCGGGCGTCGCGATGGTCTCGACGCTCGGCCTGGCGTACTTCTTCATGAAATATGGCGGCGACTACGGCGAACCTGAAGCCTGATCTTCTGGCAGCGACTACGGCGAACCCGGAGCCGAGCCGTCCGGCGTCGTGTGGATGTCGAGCTCGACTGCCCGTGATTCACCCTCCAGTTCGGCCACGAGCCGTTCGACGATCCGCTCGGCCTCCCTGCGGACGAGCGGTTTGACCTTCTCGATCACCCAGCCCAGTGAGACGAATCGGGGGAGATCGATCGTCCCCTTCCCGGCCGAATGTGGATCGTAGTGGACGACGAACCGGATCCGCGTCGCGTCGTCCCGGTCTTCGGGCGGACGTCCCGATTCCAGCACCCAGGACCCGCGAGCGTCGAGATCTTTCGTGAGTTCCCAGTCGATCCGCTCCGGTGGGTCGAGATCGGTCACCATCGAGTGTGCCGTATAGGAGAGTTTCCACCAGGCAAAGTGCAGTCGATAGCTCGTCCCGGCCGACCCGTCGCCGTCCTGGCGGACGTCCCGGAGGTGTTCCGAGAGAACGGCGTAGCGCGGGAAATCGACGAGAAACTCGTACACGTCGGATTTCGGCCGATAGACGACGGTACTGACTTCGATCGTGTCCACATCCGTCGCTGGGGCTCGCAGCGACAAAAGGACTCGTCCTTCGGGACGCCACAGTTATGAGCGCCAGTCCCGATGTTTCAGGCGATGTCAGAGGACACTGGTGATTTCGAGGGTTACGGGGGCCGACACGTCCCCGAGATGCTGGAAGAACCGCTGGAACACCTTGCGGAGGCGTTCGACGGGATCGTTCGAGACGAAGCGTTCCTGGAGGAGTTCCGATCGATTCTCCGGCAGTACGCCGGACGACCGACGCCGCTGTATCACGCCGAGAACCTCTCGGAGCGGTGGGGTGGCGAGATCTACCTGAAGCGCGAGGACCTGCTGCACGGCGGCGCACACAAGATCAACAACGCGGTCGGGCAGGCGCTGCTCGCGAGGGAGGCCGGCAAGGAGCGGCTGATCGCCGAGACCGGAGCCGGTCAGCACGGTACCGCGACGGCGATGGCCGGTGCCCTGTTCGACATGGACACCGAGATCTACATGGGCCGCAAGGACATCGAGCGCCAGCGGATGAACGTCTTCCGCATGCGACTGATGGGTGCGACCGTGACAGAAGTCACCCGGGGTGGCGAAGGGCTCGCCGACGCGGTCGACACGGCGCTGGAGGACTTCGCACAGAACATCGAGGCGACGCACTACCTAGTCGGCAGTGTCGTCGGCCCGGATCCGTTCCCGCGGATGGTCCGGGAGTTCCAGTCCGTCATCGGCAAAGAGGCACGCGAGCAGAGCCTCGAACAGATCGGACACCTCCCCGACGCCGCGGTCGCCTGCGTCGGCGGTGGCTCGAACGCGATCGGGCTCTTCCACGCGTTCCGTGACGACGACGTCGCCTTCTACGGCGGCGAGGGCGGTGGCGAAGGCGCGGACTCACAGCGGCACGCCGCGCCGCTCGACGACGGCAGCGACGACGTGATTCACGGCATGAAGACGCGGGTCATCGACGACGACACCGAAGTACACTCCGTGTCGGCCGGCCTCGACTACCCTGGCGTCGGCCCCGAACACGCGATGTTCCGCGAGACCGGTCGCGCCCAGTATCGGGCGATCACCGACGACGAGGCACTCGACGCGTTCCGGACGCTCAGCGAGGAGGAGGGCATCATCCCCGCGCTGGAGACGAGCCACGGCCTCGCGATGGCCAAGCGGGTTCTCGAAGAGACCGATCACGAGACGATCGTCGTCAATCTCAGCGGCCGGGGCGACAAGGACATGGAGACTGCCGCCGAGCACTTCGATCTCGGCTAATACGCGAGCGCGGATGCCGAAAGCCCATATGGTGGGATCGCCTACCAACGCGTGATGCTGCTGGTGTTGTGCATCGACCTCGACGACGACATTGGCCGCAAAACCGGCATCGAGACGCCGGTCGTCGGCCGCGACGCCGTCGAGGACGCCGCGGTCGAGTTCGCCACCGCCGACCCCGAGGACAGCGATCTCAACGTCCTCTTCGAGGGGTTGCACATCTACGACGACCTCGTCGACGAGGGGGGCGAGAGCGTCGAGATCGCGGCGGTCACGGGACTCGAGGGAAGCGACGTCGCGGCCAATCGTGCGGTCGGTGAGGAACTCGACGAGGTGCTGGCTCGACTCACCACGGGCGAGGACGTTCGCGCGCTGCTGGTCACCGACGGCGCACAGGACGAGAGCGTCGTGCCAGTGATCCGATCGCGGGTCAAGATCGACGGCGTCCGTCGGGTCGTCGTCAGGCAGGCCCAGGATCTGGAGTCGATGTACTACACTATCAAGCAGGTGCTGGACGATCCCGAGACTCGCGGGACGATCCTGGTGCCGCTGGGGATCGTGCTGTTGATCTATCCGCTCGCCGTGGTGGCTGATCTGCTCGGGAAGCAGGGCGACGTGTTCGGGCTCGTCTCCGGACTGCTCGGGCTGTATCTGCTCTCTCGCGGGTTCGGACTCGGGGAGCGCCTCGACGGGGCGGTCGACCGGCTTCTCTCGGGGTTGTACGCCGGTCGTGTAACGCTGGTGACCTATCTCGTCGCAGGCGTCCTCCTGTTGATCGGGAGCGCCAGCGGGTATCAGACGCTGCAGACCGCTCAGGCCGACAGCGACCCGCTCGGCGTCATCGAAGTCATCGCCGCGGTCATCGCGGGCGCGATCCGGTGGTTCGCTGCCGCCGGCGTGACCAGCAGTCTCGGACGCGTCACCGACGAGTACCTCGCGGGGACCTTCGAGTGGCGCCATCTCAACGCGCCCTTTTATATCGTCTCGATCGCGGCGATCCTGCACGCCGTCGCGGTGTACTTCCTGGAGTACGAGTACGCCGACCTGTCGTATCTGGCGCTCATGCTCACCGCCGGCACGCTGCTCGGCCTGTCGAGCACGCTCGCGTTCGCGATCGCCGAATCGCGGTTCGGCAAGCGAACCGATCCCGCGTGAGAGACGTGGTGGCCGGCACGTGGCTCTATCGGCAATCACTACTGTTTTTAAAACGAGCGTGCAATCGATGACTGAGGGCACGTAGCTCAGTCCGGATAGAGCGTCGGACTTCTAATCCGACGGTCGTGGGTTCGAATCCCACCGTGCCCGTGAAGCCGCTGAACGGGAGTAAAGCGTGCTGAACCGCAGCACGCAGGGGATTCGAAGCAGAGAACACGCAGCGCGAGCGGAGCGAGCGATCGTGTTCGCGTGGTTCGAATCCCGCCGTGCTCGTACGAACGCCTGCGGTTTAGAGGGCGTTCCTAAAATCGTTTAGCAGTGCATCGGGTTTGCGATCTCGGCCGTTTCAGATTCTTCGAACGAAGCTGCGATTTCGGGTCCCAAATGGTCGCTCTGTGCCCTACCTTCGCCTTCGGCCGAATTCAATTGTCGAAGCAGTCAGAGACGATCAGCACGGATATTGTTAGGGGCGTCGCCCCGGCCACCACAGACAATCCGTTTCCGGTTGGACAATCGTTAACAGGCCGGTACTCCAGCAATAGATGATGACAGATTCTACGCCAGTGATCGTGCAGGCGGTGCGAACGCCACAGGGGAAAGAAGACGGCGTCTATGCCGACGTCCGGAGCGAAGACCTGTCGGTCCCGTTGATCGACGAGATGCTCGCGGCGACGGGGCTTGACGGAGACGACGTGGACGACCTGCTGTGGGGCTGCGCCCAGCAGCGCGACGAGCAGGGCAACAACGTCGCGCGGGTAATCGCCCTGCTCTCGGAGCTCGGCGAGTCGGTACCGGCGACGACGATCAACCGGTGGTGTGCCTCCTCTGCGGAGGCGATCATGCGCGGGGCGGACGCCATCGCCGCCGGCCAGCGCGACTGCGTGGTCGCCGGCGGCATGGAGTCGATGTCCCGGGTGAAGATGGGCGAGAACACGCACAACGTCCACCCCCGACTCGCGCAACTGTACAACATCGGCGAGTTGCAGATGGGGATGACCGCCGAGGCGGTCGCCGAGAAATACGACGTCAGTAGACAGGCCCAGGACGAATACGCCCTGCGGAGCCACGAGCGCGCAGCCGAGGCAACTGACTCCGGGCGGTTCGACGACGAGATCGTCCCGATCGAGACCGACGGCGACACCGTCGAGGAAGACGAGGGAATCCGTCGAGACACGAACCTGGAGACGCTCGCCGGCCTGCCGACGGTGTTCAAATCCGACGGGACAGTCACGCCGGGCAACGCCTCGCAGGTCAGCGACGGTGCCGCCGGCGTGCTGATGACCTCGAAGTCGTTCGCCGACGAGCACGATCTGCCGGTCCTGGCGAAAGTGGGTGCTCACGAGGTCGTCGGCGTCGACCCGACCGAGATGGGGATCGGTCCCGTGCCGGCCGTGCGCCAGCTCGCCGAGCGGACCGGGCGTGATCTCGACGAGTACGACCTCGTCGAGTTGAACGAGGCGTTCGCCTCACAGACGCTGTACTGCCAGCGCGAACTGGGTTTCGACGACGAGATATTCAACGTCAACGGCGGTGCGATCGCCATTGGCCATCCGCTCGGGGCGTCCGGGGCACGTCTGCCCGTGACGCTGATCCACGAGATGCACAGGCGCGACGCGGAGCTGGGGCTAGCGACCGAATGTGTCGGCTTCGGACAGGGGGCCGCGATCGAGTTTCACCTGCCGGAGTGATTGACGCAGCCGACTCCAGACTCGTCTAGTCGATCGACCGCGCAACCGAAAGCATTCTAGTCGATGGCGACGGCGTCGACGCCGCTGCAGCGCTCGGCGACGTCGACGAGCGACAGCCAGGTGTTGATGCCGGCGCGCAGCGCGATCAGATCGGCCGCTTCGATCGTGATCGTCAGGCGGTTGCCGTCACGGTCGACAGTCGCGACTGTTCGGTCGCCTTCGATGTCGCCGGCTTCGAGTTCGACGCTGCGCTTGACGCGACGCGCACGGACGTCGGACTCGTAGACGGCAGTGAAAACGGCTTCGTGATCCATTATCGTGATCGCCGTAACGGTTCGTCGTTGCGACCACACGGGGCCGTGTGGTCGACCTGACACAGGTTTACACCGGCCACGATCACTCGACGTCGACTTCCTTGACGTCCGGGGCGCGCTCCTTGAGGAGCACGCGGTGTCCGCAGTACGGACAGCGGACGCCGCCGTAGGAATCCAGTTCGACGTCGCGCTTGCAGCGAGAACACTTGTAGCTCATATCTATAGTTTGTGGCTGGAGCCAGTTATTCTTCGTCCTCGGACAGTGCCGCGCGGATCGAGCGCCGGACAGTCTTGCCGGCGGGCGTCTCGGGCTGGTAGGCACCGCCGGTGAAAGCGTACCCGCAAGCCTGACACTCCCAGATGCCGGTTCCCTGGCGGTCGACGCGGTCCTCGCCGCACTGGGGACAGGTGTGGTCGTCGTGCATTTCGGCTTCGATCTCGGCGACGCGACGCCGGGCAACGCGCCCGTAGCGGGCACCGAACCGGCCCGCGCTCCCGGTGCGTCCCTTCTGTTCAGCCATAGTACCGTACTCTCGCGCCAGCGTATTCTTAAGTCCTGCGAGTTGCGACTCCGAGATCCGCCTCGTTGCAGTGGATCGGATGTCTCTGTTGGTGCTGGACCCCCACTTTCGGAAGAGTCTGTCTCCGGGCAATAGAGACGCCCACAACGGGCGACCGAAAGACGAAAATTCAGTCCTGGAGGTCCGCTTCGACGAGTGCCTCGTTCAGATCGGCGCGGACGTGCTCGCCGAGCTGTCGGTCCCCGGCGGTCGTCACCACGCGGTTTTCCTGGACGCTCGAGCCGTCACGGATGAGCAGGCGAACGTTTCCGTCCTCGCCCGCGCGGGTCGCCTTCGCGCGGACGCCCGTCCGGGACCCGCTCCCGCCGGCGTCGATCGGTCCCGGGATGACCTTTTTGACGTGGGGGTGGCCGGCCACCGTCTGGATGGCGCGCTGGCCGTCGCGGCCGCCGATCAGTGTCGAGTGACTGCCGCCGAGCTTCTCCGCGGGCGCGGCGTCGACGACTTCCAGAGCCGGCTCGCCGCGGCGTTCGAGCACGTGTTCGACAGGATCGTCCGCGCGAACCCGGTAGAACGGATAGTGCAGCTGCCCGCGCAGGCGCTCGATCACGTCCCGGTCGCCGGTGACGTAGACCTCCTCGGGGCGCTTGCGCCGGACCTCGTCGGCCACGAGCCCGGCGAAGTTCCGCAGTTCGACCACCTGGGCTTCGCTGTCGTCCTCGGGCGTGGTCGTGATCGTGTGCTCGCCGACGATCGACTCCTCGAACAACGAGACGATCCGCGCCCGATCGCGGTCGAGATCGAGCACGACGGCGTCCGAATTGTGCGTCCGGCAGACCAGACAGTAATCGCCGGGACGCTCGAGCGGCGAGGCACACTGCCGACACTCCATGTGTGCCGAGTTTCGAACTCGGCGCGAATAAGCCAGACGGTTTGACTGTCCGAACTCGATGTGAGGTCGGTTCGTCCAGACTCGCGTGTGAATGTTGGAACTCGCGCGCGAATCGATCACCCAGCGTCCGTCTCCACAGCGATCTCGAACCGTGCGCCGCCACGTTCGCTGCCGGTCACAGTGACCGTCCAGCCGTAGGTTTCGGCGATCTGCGAGACGATCCGCAATCCGAGACCGGCCCCGTTGCCACCAGTCGAGTATCCCATCTCGAAGATCGCGTCACGCTCGCCGTCCGGGATCCCGGGACCGTCATCGGCAACGTAAAATCCGTGCTGCTCGTCGAGATCGCCGACGGTGACGGCCACGCCTGTACCACCGTGTTCTACGGCGTTCCGAAACAGGTTCTCGAACAGCTGCTCCAGGTTCGACCGGTCGGCCGAGATCGTCGTCTCCGTCTCGACAGAGAGCGTCGCGTCCTGTGTCTCGACGGCATCCCACGCCGCAGTTGCAACCGCTTCGACGTCGAGATGTTCTCTGTCGGTTTCGACCATACTACCGCCTCGAATCATCGGTCCGCCCTCTTCGACGGCAGTCAACAATTCGCTGATCAGTGTTTCCATCCGTTCCAGCGCCTGCTCGATCGCACCCAGGTGATCGTCCTTGTCTTCGACCTGTGCGAGTTTGACGTGTCCCGTCGCGATCTGGAGCGGGTTCCGTAGATCGTGTGAGAGAACGCTCGAGAACTCCTCCAGCCGGTTTCTTTGCTCCTTGAGCTCGCGCTCGTACCGCTTCCGCGCCGTGATATCGGTCCCTACGCCCACGAGAAGGTCGCCGTCTTCGATGTGCATGACGCGTGCATCGACGTGGATCCACCGGATCTCCCCCTGGTCGGGGTGTGTCCGAAAATCCACAGAGAGCTGTTCCGATTCTCTCTCGAAAACCTGTCGATACAGGGGATCGACTTCGGGTAGGTCGTCAGGATGAATGCCACGATCGAAAAAAGTCACGAGATTTTCGACATCCTGCAGGTTCTCGATAGCCGGCATACTCCCAATCAGTGATACGATCTCTTTCGTCTCGATGTCCACTGCCCAGACCACTGCATCTGCGTGCTCCAGAGCGGCAGGTATGTATTCAGGAAGAGCTCGGCTCTCGGCCATAACTAATTGCTGTAGGAGTTCAATGATATTAGACACACCGACGAGTTTCGCTCTGCGAACAAGCTGTATGTGACCTCACGCCAGGTCGTCGGGGGCAGCCTTCAGGTACTCTCGTAGCAGGACGGTCGCATAGGAGCCTTTCGGGAGCGCGAAGGAGAACGTCGGCGAGTCCACGGAGACGTCCAGATCAGTGCGCACCAGAATCGCCCGCCGAGTTCCCGAGGATTCGAACTCGCCGGGCAGGTCGAAGTCCGCTGGTTCGAGATCGAGATCCGCGAGTACGTCACGCGCGATCTCGGCGGGCTCGCCCCCTCCGAATTCGGTGTCAGTGCCGACCAGCGGCGCGGTCACGAACGCCCGGCCGCGCTCGACGTGTCGACGCGCCGTCCCGACGCGACGCTCGGTGACCACCTGCGTCCGATTCGTGTCGGGCAGATCCAGCCCCTCGGGAGCGTCCGAATCGGCGAAGCAGATAACGTCGCCCTCGATCGGTTCGTCGAACGGCAGTCCGCGGCGGAGTCGCTCCGAGCAGATCCGGTTGAACACGTACGACTGGGCGGCGTTGACGAACAGACGCTGGAGGTTGCTCGGCAGCGCGGTCAGGGCGTCCCGGAAATCAGCCGGCGTTTCGCCCTTGCGCTCGGCGAGTCGTTGCAACATCGCGCGCTCGTAGCCCAGGTAGCCCGGCATCGCATCGAGTGTCCGCTCCCACTCCCGGTCGTTCCAGCAGTCTTCGACGGTCGATCTGGCGTCGCGAGTCCGCTGGCGCTCGCGGCCGCTCGGATTGGCGGCGTAGGTCCGGACGGCCTGTTCCCACTCGCGGCGGACGATCGCCAGCCCGACCTCGTGGGTGATCGCCCGCCGACTGCCGAAGCGCTGCTGGCCGAAGAAGTTGGGCACGCCCACTCGGTCGTCGTCACCGCAGAACGATCCCAACTCGTCGGTGATCTGCCCGATCGTCTCGGTTTGTTCGGCCCCCGTGACCGTGATCTCGAAGCGATTGCCCGCCAGGTCGCCGAACTGCAGCCCGCGCCCGGTCCGGCCCAGTACCTCGATGTCGGCGCCGGACAGGTCGACGGCCGCGATCGCGTCGGGATCACCTTTCCTGACGGTGAACAACTGGGTCGTGACCGCGTGCTTGTCTTTCGTGCCGGCCCAGTCGATCCGTTCGCGGCTGATCCCCAGCTGATCGGACAGCACACTTGCGAAGTCGTTGGTGTCCCACCCCCGCAGCGTGGCCCGCACGAGGACGTGCGGGTACGCGCCGGGAGCAGCATCGATCGGCTCGGCGTCGAACGCCTCGATCTCCTCGACCCGGAAGCTCTCGGGAGAATCACGGAGTCGTCCGCCGATCCCCGCCGCGTCGCTGACGTAGTAGTCGATCCCGACGGTCGCTTCGAGTGGGTGTGCCTCGCGCATTTGCGTTGAGTGGAGGTGCAGGAGCCGCGAGTAAAGTCCTGTCGGCACGACCGCCGACCTTTTCGCGCTCGACCGGCAACACGCTCCCGATGCCAGGCCCCGTCGCTGTCTGTTCCGACCACGGCCACTTCGAGGATGAGCGGTGTCCCGTCTGTGACCGGCACCTGCAACCCGTACTCTCCGGCGATCGTCGCCGTCGGCTCTCGAAGTACCTGAGCGGAGCACTCAGGCACTTTCCCGACGATGCCGGGATCGAACTGGACGACAGCGGCTGGACCGACTTCGAGGAACTCGTGGCGGCAGTCGAACGAAAATACGACTGGGCCGACGAACGGGCCGTCGAGGCGGTCGTTGCGACGGATCCAAAGGGTCGATTCGAGTTTGACGGCCGGCGCATCAGAGCCGCTTACGGCCACTCCGTCGACGTCGATCTCGAATCGGGCGATACGCCGGTTCCCGACACTCTCTATCACGGGACAGCACCGCGACATCTCGATTCGATCTTCGAAGAAGGACTCAGGTCGATGTCTCGCCAGCAGGCCCACCTCTCGGGGACGGTCGAGTCGGCACGCGAGGTCGGCTCGCGCCACGCCGACGAGCCCGCGATCATCGAGGTCGACGCCGCCGCGATGCTCGCGGACGGCCACGAGATCACTGACCGTGGAACGGACGTCTACACGACCGACCGAGTGCCGCCGGCGTATCTCCGACGACGGTAGGTCACTGCCATCACGGGACGACGTCAGCCCGGTGTTGACGGCAAGCCGATCCTGACGCACTGTTTCGAGATGCTCCTGGAAGTACGTCTCCCCGGAGACGGCCATCCACGAGGCTATATATGAACCCGATGACGGGAGCGTCGTGGCGCTCGCGAGGACACACGAGGCGGAAAGGTCGCTTAGTAGGACCGAAGCTTCTCGATGCGCTTTTCAGTCGGGGGGTGCGTCGAGACGAGCTTCGTGAGGAGACTCCTGGATTCGCCGAAGATACAGAGCGCGCTGGCCTCTTCGCTGATCCGCGAGCGGCTGTGATCGGCACCGCTGATTTTCTCCAGTGCGCGGGCCAGCGGTTCGCCGCGGCCGATCGCACCGGCGGCGTCGCTGTCGGCGACGTACTCCCGATACCGGGAGATCGCCAGCACGAACAGCATGACGAGGAACTGGACGATGTTCCCGACGATGATCCCGAGGATGATGTCGGCGAAGTCGTTGTCGCCGAGGAAGATCACGGCGAACTGCGCCACGAGGCCGACGATCGTCGCGATCCCCTGCCCGATGACCATCGTCACGACGTCGCGATTGCGGATGTGCGCCAGCTCGTGGGCGAGTACGCCTTCGAGTTCGTCGTGGTCCAGCAACTGCACGAGCTGTGCGGAGACGACCACGACGCCGGCGCCCTTGCGACCGACCGCGAAGGCGTTGGGCACGCCCATCTCGGCGATCATCAGCCGGGGCTTTTCGATGTTCATATCGTCGCTGAGTCGCTCGACTGACCGGTGGATTTCCCGGAACCGGGGGTCGTCCTCGGGCATGTCCTGTGCGCCGACGCTCCGCAGCGCGCCCCACTTGCCGATCTTGTACTGGGCGCCGATCAACAGGACGCTCCCTGCGAGAACGAGCGCGAGTACTGTCGTCGAACCGCCGAACGTCGCATAGAGGCCGGCCGCAACGACTGCGTAGAACCCGAACAGGATCGATCCGACGATCGCCATCCGGAGCTTGAGACCTGGATGTCGCATGTGTGGCCGACTGTTGGCCATCGAGGCGTATAAGCCTCGTGTCCGAGGCGCCTCTCTACCCGGGTACTGCGACAACATGACCCGTGAGATTGCGTTACATTGATAAGCAAGAACACACAAGTTCGTGTGTGGTACACAATGGCGATGGGCTCCTTCGACGATGACGAGCACGAGCGCCGTGAGCGCAAGAACACCGAAGTCGATGCCAGCTTCGACGACGAGCGGACGACGTACCATGGCAGCGTAGACTACGACGCCGGCGAGTCGACCGAGGAACTCCTCGATCAGTTCGAGGAAATCAAATCGTCCTGAGATCGTGTTTGGTTCCGCGCTCACGTCCGCCAGTGGCGACGCTACGCGTCACGTCTGACGACCCAGTAGTGACGACACCGCACCCGACGACACTGCACTGGACGACGAACGTTTTTGCCTGCCGGGCGACAAGCACGTTCGATGTCGACCCAGCGCTGTGACGGCTGCAACGAGCGAACCCGGATCGCCGGCGGGATCAGCGACTTCTGGAGCCAGGCCGGCGGGTCGAGCGGTGGGGTCACCCTGGAACTGGCCGACGGCAGCGAGCACTTCCTCTGTTTCGAGTGTGTCGAACGGCTCCCCGAGGACCGTGCGGTAACTGCCGCGGATATCAAGGCGCTGTGACCGCGCTACGCGTCACGCTTCAGGGCCGGACATCGCGGCCAGGACCGCCGATTGTTCTTGATCCGCCGGATCCCGGACGACGCGCAGTTCGAACGAGTCAGTGACGTTCTGGACGGTGACGCGCGAACCGGCCATCACCTCGCTGACGCCGTAGTCGCCGGCCCACTGTGCATTGATCGTCCCGTTGCCTGTCGTACCGCGAACGTACAGGTTCGAACCGTCGATGGCGTCGCCGCTCTGGTGAGTGATCGTGACCGTCTCCGCACCGGCGTCGTAATCGAACGCGAACGACGCCCGGGGATACGTTGCGGCCTGTGATTCTCCGAGGTCGAGCACGAACGTCCCGACGACGGCGACGGCTACCGCCATGAGATTGCCGGCCTCCTCGGCGCTGGCGCTGTGGACCATCGATACGGTCGCCCCGTCACGCTGGACGTCGACAGCGTCGAGCTGTGCGAGCGCGTCAGCGAGCGGTCCCGACTCCCCTTCCATCCGGGATTGCAGCTCCGAGAGACCCCTTTCGAGCGTCGTCGTGAGCCGCCCGGCAGCGTCGGTATCGGTGGCCTCCATCTCGACGACGAGCCGGCGCTGATCGCCGTCGGCAGACATCCCGCCTCGGACAGTCTCGACGGCCGCCAGCGCGCCCGCGGACTGCCGGTCCCCCTCGTCCGGAACGACGGCGCCGAATCGGATCGGTCCGGACGGCGCGTCCTCGTAGGTCGTGACGACGTCACCGCCAGCGGCGTCCTTCTCGCCGTTCGTGACGTCGATGACTGACTCGACGACGCCGACCGGGCCGGCTGCATACTGTCCGTCGCCCAGGACGCCGACAGCGCTGTCGCCCGGGTCAGTGTAGATCGTCACGCCGCCGTAGGTTTCCTTGGAGACCGATCCGTCCGCCTGCAGAACGTCGAGAACGTCCGGTTCGTCGTAGTCAGTCTCGGCAACGATTCCGATCTCTTCGCTGCTCTGGTCTCCGACGAACGCTGTCACCGAACTGATGCCCTGCGGGTCCAGTCCGAACTCCGTCTCGATCGTATCGAGCGCCGCATCGTAGCTTTCGGGCCCATCGTAGGACGGCTGCTGTGTGGCCACCGACGAGAGCGCGCCCTCGATGGCACTCTCGCCGACAGGGCCATCGAGCAACGCGGCGGCGTCGACGTGCGCCACCGCTGTCGCACTCCCCGGCACCACGCCGAGTTCGGGTGGACGTTCCCCGTTGTTCCCGCCGTCCTCAGTACTAGGGGTGGTGTCGTCGTTTTCGCTGTCGTTGTCGTCTCCGTTGAGCAAACCAGTACACCCCGCCAGACAGCCGACGATCCCCGCGCTGCCGATCCGGAGGGCACGGCGTCTCGTATACGATCGCGTCATCATTATCTCCAATACTGCAATCGGAAATAAATACCCGTCCATCACGATCGGAGTGTTTACCACTGGCCCGCTCTCCACCCCGAACGTGGATCCGTCCCGCATCGAAGAGGGGTTCCCCGCGCCGGGCTATCGAGGTGCCCAGCAGCAGGCACTGCAGGACATTCGCGCGGCGTTCGAGGCCGGCAACGACGTCGTGCTCGTGCGCGCACCGACCGGCAGTGGCAAGTCGCTGCTGGCGCGGGCCATCGCCGGCTGTGCCCGCGAGGGGAGCCAGGCCTCGGCGAGCCTGCCCATCGACGCCTACTACACGACGCCGCAGGTTTCCCAACTTGACGACGTCGCCGAGGACCCGCTGCTTTCCGATCTCTCGATCATCCGCGGGAAGAACAACTACGACTGCATCCTGCCGGGCGAGACCGATACGCCTGTCGACCAGGCCCCCTGCGTCCGCGAACGGGAGTTCGAGTGCCAGGTCAAACATCGCTGCCCCTATTTTTCGGATCGGGCCATCGCGGCCAACCGTCGGATCGCTGCGATGACGCTTGCGTATTTCATGCAGACCGCCGGCAGCGACGTCTTCGGCGCTCGCGACGTCGTCGTCATCGACGAGGCCCACGGGCTGGGCGAGTGGGCCGAGATGTACGCGACCATCGACCTGCGGCCCGATACGGTCCCGGTCTGGGAGGCCCGCGAGCCGCCCGAAATCGAGGATCTCGAAGACGCCGCCGCGTACGCCCAGGGGGTGATCCAGGCCGCCGATCGTCGGCTCTCGGAACTCCGGGGGAACGTGGAGATCACGCCCGAAGAGGCCGAGGAGCGCGACCGCCTCCAGCAGTTGCGCTCGGACCTGAAGTGGTTCCGCGAGGAGTACCGCGATCCCGAGGCGGCGACGACCTGGGTCGTCGATCAACCCGACGGCGCGGGCTCGCCGGTGACGATCAAGCCGCTCGATCCCGAACGGTTTCTCGGGCACACGGTCTGGGATCGGGGCAACAAGTTCGCGCTGCTGTCGGCGACGATCCTGAACAAGGAGGCGTTCTGTACGAACGTCGGGCTCGATCCCGACCGCGTCGCCCTGGTCGACGTGCCACATACCTTTCCCGTCGAGAACCGGCCGCTGTACGACGTCACCCGGGGGAAGATGACCTACGAACACCGCGAGGAGACCCTGCCGGAGATCGCCCGCGTGCTCGTGCGTCTGATGGCCCACCACCCCACCGAGAAGGGACTGGTGCACTGCCACTCCTATGCGATTCAGGAGCATCTGGAGCGACACCTGTCGGAGTTTGGCGTCGGGAGTCGAATCCGGAGCCACGACCAGGACGATCGCGACGGGCAACTGGCGGCCTGGCAGCGCAGCGACGACCCCGAGGTTTTCCTCTCGGTGAAAATGGAGGAGGCACTCGATTTAGAGGGGGACCTCTGCCGGTGGCAACTGCTGACGAAGGCACCGTATCCCAACACTCGCGACTCGCGGGTCGCCCGCCGGCTGGAAGACGGACAGTGGGGCTGGTACTACCGGACGGCGCTCCAAACGGTGATCCAGGCCTGCGGCCGGGTCGTCCGTTCGCCCGACGACTACGGCGCGACCTATCTCGCCGACGACTCGCTCCTGGATCTCTTCGAGCGCGCCCGGACGGATATGCCCGGGTGGTTCGCCGAACAGGTCGATCGCCTGTCGACTCCCGACCTGCCGGCGTTCGATCCCGGTGGGGCGACTGCAGCGATGGACAGACGGTCGCGAACCCGATCGCGGTCGAAGCGCGGCTCGGACGACCCGATCGCGGATGTCTGGGAGACCGAGTGATATCGCCGCTGTACGCTAGAAAATCAGCGCCGCGCCGTACGCGACCGACGAGCCGACCATGAGGACGGTGAGGATGACGGCGATGATCTGTTGTCTGTTCATACTGGATAGTCGATCAGCGACACAATTAGCCTTTTCGTCACGGTCACTCGATCCGTGCGTCCACGACGACGTGGACGACCCCTTCGCTGTAGCCTTTGACACGATGCGTCTCGAGCACGTCGACCGACCGCCCCTGCGTGCTGGCGGCGTCTTCGAGCCGTTCGATCGGCCGGTCGAAGGTCAGCGGCTCGGGCGTCGCCTCGTGGACGTGAATCGTGCCGCCGGGTTCGAGTGCCGCGATCGCGGGATCGAGGTACGTGTAACCGTCTCCATCGGGTTCGGTCGCGTCGTAATAGCCCATCACGATCCGGTCGACGGTCGGTGCATCGCCGAAGGCGTCGAGCCCTTCCCCGAGAACGTCGCGGTTGTCTGCCCGATACGCCTGGACGCGATCGGTGACGCCGTTTCGCATCGCGTTCTCCAGCAGGAACTCGAAGGCAGTCGGGTTGTGCTCGACGGCGACCACTTTCGCGCCGGCGTCGGCCATCGGGAGCGTGAAGTAGCCGATCCCCGCGAACATGTCGAGAACGCGGTCGTCCGCGTCCACAATCTCGCCCATCCGCGCCCGCTCGGCCTTGTTCCCGGGCGAGAACATGACTTCCGACAGATCCAGCCCGTACTCGATCCCGTGTTCGCGGTGGACGGTCCGGGTGTCCCCCTCGCCGGCGACGACCGTCACGTCCGGCTCTCGATGCGTGCCCGAAATAGGGCCGCGAGAAAGGACCGTATCGGCCTCGCCGTGCATTGTCAGCAACGCGTCGCCGATCTCTTCGGGTCGCGGCGCGTCGCCCATCTCGACGAGTACGACGGATCCGATGACCGCCCACGACCCGGGGGCAGCGTCGATCTCCCTGTCGCTCCAGCCGCGCTCGCGGAGGTGGTCTTCGAGCGTCCGGAGGCGCGGCTCGCCGACCTGACGGACGACCTCGCGGTAGCTGATGGTCTCCGGCGGCGCAGTCACGGGGATCGCAACCGCGTCCGCGCCGTGCTCCGTGACGCTTCGGTCGGCGTCGTAAACGCCCTCGTCCTGGGCGGCGTCGATGACGTCCTGGGCGCGCAGTTTGGCGACGACGATGGCGAGGGCGTCGGTGCTCTCGGCCTCCGCCGAGGTGGGGGAGTCAGCCATCGTCACTCATCGTCCTCGCTGTTACCGCGGTCGGGCAGGAGGTGGAGTCCGGACCGGCTCTTCAGGACGGGCACCGTCTCCACGTCGGGATCCAGAAACGCGGGTCGCGGGACCGACTTCGTCTCGTAGGTCTCGGGGTCGAGGACCTGCACGGCGTGTTCGTCCTCGATCGCCACCAGCGTCGTCTCCGTGCCGTCGGTGCGTTCGCCGAGCCGCCGGGCGTCGGGCGCGTCCTCGTCCGCGAAGGACGCCTCGTAGCGATCGCCGCTGGCCAGGCGCGTCCCCTTGAGGTTGCCCTGGACGCTCGTGACCAGCACCGGCCCGTCGCCGTCCTCCGGGTCGATGACCTCACCCGGACGATACCGCGGCAGCCGGACGGCGTAGGTCACGCGATAGAGTTCGTTCCCGTCGCTGTCCTCGGAGATCAGCCGCTCGGAATCGGCGTAGGTCCCGCCGAGCTCGTCGACGATCCGCTTGGCGATCCCCTGGCCGAGCTGGTTCGTCGAGATCTTCATGTTCAGGCCGTCGTCGACCTCGCTCACCTCCGTGATGAAGGCGTTCCGATCGCCGGTCTCCTCGCGGGCGGCGACGTAGGACTCGGCGATCTCGCGGGCGCGCTCGATCTCGTCGCCGGTCGGCGTCCGTTCGTCGGCCCGGACCTGGACGACGCTGGCGAACGACCCGCCAGCGATCTTCCCGCATCGGTTGCAGGTCTCCCGGCTGATCTTCACGGGGACGACCACCTCTTCGGTGACCGGCGTCTCCCGGATCACGCCCGAGAACTGGCAGTGCATCCGGATCGTCGTCTCGTCGACCTCCTCGGGAGCGACCTGCCAGGAGACGCTCTCGGCGTCGACGTGCACGCCCAGCGCCTCCGAGACCGCCTCGACGGCCACGTCGGTGTAGTCCTCGGCACCGACGTCGACCCACCGATTGCCCCTGTGGACGGCCCCACACTGTGCGCAGACGCGAACCTGGACCCGATCGGGGGCGTCCACGAGATCGAAATCTTCGAAGTAGCAGGCGTCACAGAGGACGTGATCCGGATCGCGCTGGCCGCTGCTGCCCGGCAGGCTGACCTCGGGGTCGCGCTCGATGGGATCACCGCAACGCGGGCAGAACTCGCCAGATCGGCTCATTGGGGCTCGATAGACGGTTCAGTCGTTTAAACAGCCCGCTCTCGATCGAGTCGTCGGTCTGGCTCGGTAGTCCGAGCGGGCCGATTTCGAGAGCGGGTCGGTCGGTTTCCCGAGCGGATCGGTCGTACTTTTGGGCCGGCGCTCCTACGGCAGGTATGCACCTCTCGGAGACGACCTGGACCGACGCCGACGCCGCGGACACCGATCTGGCGCTGCTGCCGACCGGGAGCACCGAACAGCACGGCCCGCACGCGCCGATGGGGACCGATGCGCTCAGTGCCGAAACGATCGCCGCCGAGGCCGCCGAGACCTACGACGGCGAGGTCATCGTCGCCCCGCCGGTGAACGTCGGGGTCTCCGAGGAACACCGCCAGTTCACCGGCTCGCTGTGGGTCAGCGAAGACACGTTCCGATCGTACGTCGGGGAAACGATCGAGAGTCTCGCTAGCCACGGCTGGGGCCGGGTCGTCGTCGTCAACGGCCACGGAGGCAACACTGACGCACTCCGGGAGGTCTGCGGGTCGATCACCCGAAGCGGCGACGCCTACGCCGTGCCCTGGACGTGGTTCGACGCGCTATCCTTCGACGAGTACGGGGTCGAACTCGGACACGGCGGCCCCGTCGAGACGGCCTTTGTCCAGGCAGTCCGTCCCGAACTCGTTCACGAGGACCGATTCGGGGACGCCGCGGCGGGCGCCGGCGACGGGTTCGGCGAGTTCCAGCAGGGGACGAACCTGGCCTACGACTTCGCGGAGTTCAGCGAGCGTGGCAACGTCGGCGATCCGGGCGACGCCGACGCCGAACTGGGCGAACGACTGCTCGCGGACGCGACCGCGGCGCTGGTCGATCTTCTGGAGAGCGTGGCCGAGCGCGACCTGACCCGGCCACCGCACCGCTGATACTGCCGGCCGCACGGCGGCCGAAGGGGAGCTACTCTTCTTCGTCGTCTTCGAGAGCGCTTTTGATCGCCGGGATCGTCCCGGCCAGATCGCCGGCCGCATCGTGTGCCGCCTCGATGTCGGCGATCACCTCCTCGACCGCCGCGATCGACGCTTCGAGGTCGTCGGCGTCCTCGAACGCGTCGGCGCGCTTGCCCATCGTGTACCACTTCTTGGCGTCCCGGAGCGCGTCCTCGGCGTCGCCGACGTCGAGCGCGGTCTTGAGCCCGTTGAGCACACCGAGGGTATTGTCGGCGTCGGTCTCCCAGATCGCGTCGGCTTCCGGGAGCGCCTCCCGCGCCTGTTCGAGGCTCTCCTCGACGTCGGCACGCATGTCGGTCGCCGCTTCGTCGAACAGTTCGTCGTCGTCGAACGTCGCCTGACTCATACCGTGTGATTCGACACCACGGAACCTAAAGGCACGCCCGAAAGTGAAAGTGAAATCGGCCGTTCTAGGCACCGAACGAATCGTCCGAGAGCGGGGGGCGGATCTCCCCCACCACGTCAAAGTCGTTATCGAGATCGCCGACGAAAAGTAGCGCGAAGTAGCGGTGGAACGACTCGATCGGGACGTGGACGACCGCGCCGGCGAGCGCGAGCACGAGCACGAACGCGACGGCCAGCAGGACGATCCCGACGACGAGCGGGGCCGTGATCGTCCCGCCCGTGACTGCACCCAGGCCCAGCAGTAACCCGACGATCAGGAACGGGATCGCCAGCACGACGCCGACGATCGCCAGCACGATCCCGGCGGCGACCGACGTCGCGATACGCAATCCGATGGCGACGAGCAGGTAGGCGCCGAACTGCTTCCACTGGGTACGGATCGCAGCGAGGAGTCCCCGCCAGGCAGCAAGGACGCCACGGTCCCGGGCCAGCATGATCGGCACGACGAGTTCGGTCGTCAGCCAGTGGATCGCCACGGCGGGCAGCCCCACGAGCGCCCCGACGAACAGGAGCGCGCCGAGCCCGACGAGGATCTGCGCGTCGCTGATCGTGACCGATCCGCCGCCGAGGGCGGTCGTTATCGGCCCCCAGAACAGCGCCAGCGCCGTCGCACCGAGCACGCCCAGCGAGAGCACGAGCAAGGCGAGTCGAAATCCGAACAGCCGGAGACCGCGACCCCAGTGACGGCCGAGCCCGCGACGGATCGCCACCGACCGGTTCGACAACCCCTCGACGAAGACGAACTCAAGCGTCGCTCCGAGCCAGGCCAGCGCCAGCCAGACCGCCACGAGCACGACAGCCAGTGCCGCCAGCGCAGCTACCGCCTCGCTCGCGATCGAGACCGATCCGGGATCGACGGAAAAATCGACGCTCGGCGCTGCCGATCCGGCCGAGGAGCCTGCCGACGGGGTATTCGAACCCAGGCTCGTGACGTTCCCACCCGATCCGAGTCCGAGAAAGAAGACGACGACGGCCAGCCGCGCCCACAGTCCCGCGTCGAACGGGAACAGCAGCGACCGCGTCAACGACACCGCGTCGTCGATCCGCTCGGTTGCGTACAGTGCCATACGTGGCCTCCTCCCGGAGTGAACAAAAAGGCCACCGTCACTTGACGCTCACCATCGCGTCACTGTCTCTCGATACTCTCGAGTCGCATCAGCGGATACCCGTCGTCCATCTCCATGCGCGCGACGACCTCGTTGCCTTCGTAGTCGATCACGATCTCGATCTCGGCGAACCGGCCCGTGAATTCCGTGTAGTCGGCCGCTCCCTCCGCCAGGGCGGCCTCGAGCACGTCCGTCCGGATGTCGACAGTCACGGACTCACAGTAGGGCTGGTTCTCGATCGCTTCCGCCATCGCTCGTGCGAGACTGTCGGCACTCTCGAGACTGATCGGCGTCCCGGCGAACTGATGGTACAGCGAGCCGAACTTGATGCCGGCCTCGAAGCAGGCCTGCTCGGCGTCAGTGGGCATATCCGTTCAATAGTGAGCCGAGGGGAAACGCGCTTCGGACCGGACGGCCGTGTGACCGTCCAACAGGGGGCGCTCGCGGGGCGAACCGCATCTTACTTACTGGCCGGTCGCACAGATACACTCGATGGACGATCCCGTTCTGCTCACGGGTGCTGGCGGTCGCGTCGGCGAGGCGATCCTCGACGGACTCGCCGAAGAATACGAGTGGCGACTGCTACTGCATAGCCCACCGGACGGAGAGCCCGACCACGAGTACATGATTGGCGACGTCACCGACGACGCGCTCGTCCGGGCCGCCGTCGAGGGCGTCGGCGCAATCATCCACCTCGCCGGCGATCCCAGGCCGGAAGCATCCTGGGATAGCGTGCTGGCGAACAACATCGACGGCACCCAGAAGATGTACGAGGCCGCGGTCGAGGAGGGCGTCGAGAAGTTCGTCTACGCCTCCTCGAACCACGCCGTCGGGGCCTTCGAGACCGACGAGCGCACCCCCGAGATGTACCGCGAGGACGACGATTTCCTGCTCGACGGGACCGAACTCCCCCGTCCCGGCAACCTCTACGGCGTTTCGAAGGCCACCGGCGAGGTCCTCGGCCGGTACTACCACGACACCTACGGCATCGACGTCTGTAACGTCCGCATCGGTAACCTCACCCGTGGTCACCCGCCGATCGACTACGAGCGCGGCCAAGCGATGTGGCTCTCCTACCCCGACTGTGCGCACCTCCACCAGCGCGCGCTCGAAGCCGACTACGACTTCGAAATCGTCTACGGAATCTCCGACAACGACCGCAAGTACTACTCCATCGAACGGGCTCGCGAGGCACTGGGCTACGATCCGCAGGACAACTCCGCGCACTTCGACGGCGAGGAGAAGGTCGTTGAAGAAAGCTAAGGCTGTCTAAGCAAATCGGGATTTCTGCCGATTTTCCGACCCTGCTTTTGTTGTTGTACACTGCCTGTAAGGTGGTCGTCGCCATCCGTCGGTTCGCTTGTAGTGTTGTCGTGAGGGGTTCTAGTTCTTTCGGTAGTTGGTAGAGACAGGGAACTTACGCACTGATCAGGTGGTTGACTCACTCGGAAACTGTCAAGAACGCCGTGCAAGATATAGAGGATGAGGGTAGCAACCGGCTTCATTTCTTTCCCTACTCCCAAGCGAATCAGGTTCGTGACGGAGCGTGAAAACTGAGTGCTCGTTTTACCTGTCGGACTTCTCTCTGCTACTCTTCGCCTCATTCACTGGAAAATATGAAAAGTGAGTGTAACAGCCGTTGGTATTTTATTGATTGGCAACTATTTAATAGATTACCGATGGAGCGTCGTCAGTACCTCGCTTCGGCTGCAGTCATGCTCGGTGCAGGCTGTTTGTCGAATAACAGCACGCCGGAGAATAGGCTGTCGTACGAGGCTCCGACTGACTCGCCACCGGGGGAGTTCGAATCAGTGACCTCCTCCAGAATATGGGAATATGACCCGCCAAATAAAAGATTCATAACCTTCGGGGCCGGTGACGGGTTGCACATTGCTACGGACGCGGCTCTCACTTGCCTTTCCCCGGCCAGGGAGATAATCTGGACTAAAAACACCACCGTTGACTGGTATTCCGTCGAACGACCCTACAATCTCACTGTCGCTGGCTCGACAGTGTACTACACGGCGATGGTGTCCGGAACCAGTTTTGGTACCAATTATGTCGGTGAAGTCGGTGCGTACGATACAGCGTCTGGCGAGCAGCGATGGGCGACAACCCTCGATACAGTTGCTCAGAATATAATTTCAGTGACTGAGGACACGGTTTTTGTCGGCCAAATCACTGATGATCCGGCTAAAACACCAGTATTCGCGTTGGACGCCGAAACTGGAGAGGAAAGGTGGCGGACCGTGACAGGGATGGATATGGGATCGGCAGTGTCACACGGCCTCTGTCTGATCTACTCCATCGTGGACGGCCTCACCGCACTTGATATAGCGACTGGTGACGTGGCGTGGAGACGGACGCCCGGCGAGGGCTATAGTGCTGGGGTACAGGTCGTTGGTGATACACTCTGTCTGTTCTTGGAAGATATGGTTCATTACTATTCACTGCCTGATGGAGCACATCTATGGGAGCAGTCATCTGCAGGCGTCTACGAGTTCGCCCAACATTCGTCATCGAGTTCCTCTGAGGTCCCGAATATCTACATCGGCGACGACAGCGGAAATCTGACGGCTCTGACTGCGGCGACCGGTGAGAAACGATGGGTCGTAACGACGAACGCCGACGGATACCCGGAGATGTGCGTGGGGACGGACTCACTGTTTCAGCAGTCCGGGACGACACTCGCCAGTTACGACCGTGTAGACGGGGACCGGCGGTGGGCGTACTCACTTGGATCAGACTATGACGAGAGTCGGCTTTTGATCGCTGATGGGGATCTGATCCTCATCACACGGGAGACTGACCAAGAGCCAGTGATAAAAGCATTCGACGTTGAGACGGGCCATCGTCAATGGTCTGCGCAACTCCCGACAACAGACCAACCGCGAGTTATCGGTGTCTTTGACGAGTATATTGTCTTCGAGAAGAGGGATCGGCTCATGGGTGTTCCAGTACCACTTTCTACTGCCTAACGGAAAGGTGTAGAGTAACCGCTCTTCGGTTACGACTACCCAGATACTGACTGATCTAAGGACTACAAGGAAAATTTCCGATCAGTTCGAGAGACGTGCTGTGTAGTAGCAACGCTCTGATAATGTCGTTAGAAACAGACAGTATGTCGGATGTTAGAGATGCACATTGTCTCTACCAACTCGCAGGTAGGGTATGATAACGGTTCTATGAATCCCTCTCAGCTTGCTATCTGCTTGCCACCGAAAAAGTGTGTTCGATAATCGACTTCACACGAAAGGACTACTCCATCGAGCGCGCTCGCGAGGCACTGGGCTACGATCCGCAGGACAACTCCGCGCATTTCGAGGGCGAGGAGCGGGTCGAAGAACCGCGTTGAAACAGTCGAAGTAGTCGGGTGGGCCGACGATTCTCGGAAGCGGCCGAAGGTCCCGACGCGTTCGGGATGCTGTCTTTCGGTGATACCCGCTCAACGGGGTCTATCTCATTTCCGCGGGAAAATCAGACCGTTCCACGACGGACACGCGTCCCGACGACACTCGGACGTTACAGGCGGCCGAGACGAGTGCCCCCGGCCTGACCTCAATACGTCACGGGGTCTGCTCAGCTGTCGTCTTCGTCGTCAGGTTCGTTCTCTTCGGCTTCGTCGTCGTGTTCGTCGTCTTCAATCTCCTCGTCCTCTTCGTCATCTTCATCATGCTCGTCCTCTGCGGCTTCGTCGTCGTGTTCGTCGTCTTCAATCTCCTCGTCTTCTTCGGCCTCGTCGCCTTCATCGTGCTCGTCCTCCGCGCTCTCAATGTCGTACTCGTACTCCTCTTCGACCAGCGTCAGGGATCCGTCACTGAGTACGTACTTGAGTTCGCCTTCGAAGCCGTCTTTCTGGAGTTCGAACTCTGTCTCGTCCTCGTCGTCTTCGGAGAGATTGAACGAGACAGTTCCGTTTCCGTCGGTCAGTTGCGTTTGATCGTCGTAGGTGACTGAGACGTTCTCGGCGGGACTACCGTCGGCGGAGACAGTTACTTCGAGCGTCCCGTTGTCCAGCACCGCCGTCGCGTCGGCGTGGGTGGGAGTTGTTGCTTCGTCCGTCTGTGCGATCGCTTCGGCCCCAGTCTCGACCGCACCGGTCGCCGCGGCGACGCCGGCGATGCCGACGAGAGCGGCAACGATCAGGATAGCAGTTTTGAGTCGGCTCATGCACTCGGTCCATCGGGCGAGGTCACAATAAACTGGGCCGACGCTCGTCTTCGATTAGCTCGATTTAATCGGATTTAACCGGCGCTCGTGGCCAGCCTGGTACAGCCACTCTGGACAGCACTCTCTGAGCCGGAACGACAGAATTGCAGATCGGTGTCTTCGACGAGTTCGGACCCCGACGGGAGCGACAGTGTCACGCGCCGGCACGGAAGCGAAAGTTTATACAACCGACATTGCAATCGTTCAGATATGGCTCTGATGTCGTCGGTAGTACGATAGCGACGCAGGTACGTTTTCACGCCGGTCCGGCGACCAGCCACGACACCTCTCTTACCCATGAGTGACCTTCCAGACACCTACGACCCGGACGACCGCGAGCAGTACTGGCGCCAGCAATGGCAGGAGATGGATCTCTACAGCTACGACGCCGAGGCGGCTGATCCCGACACGGATTACGTGATCGACACGCCGCCGCCGTACCCGACGGGGAACCTCCACATCGGCAACGCCCTCGGGTGGTGTTACATGGACTTCGCCGCGCGCTATCACCGCCTGCAGGGCGAGGAGGTGCTCTTCCCCCAGGGCTGGGACTGCCACGGACTCCCGACCGAGGTGAAAGTCGAGGAGAACGAGGGGATCCACCGCACGGACGTCCCGCGCGAGGAGTTCCGCCAGATGTGCATCGACCACACCCACGAGCAGATCGACGCGATGAAAGACACGATGCACATGCTGGGGTTCTCCCAGGACTGGGAGCAGGAGTTCCGGACGATGGACCCCGAGTACTGGGGAACGACCCAGGAGTCGTTCGTCGAGATGGCCGACGACGATCTCGTCTACCGCGACGAGCACCCGGTCAACTGGTGTCCGCGCTGTGAGACGGCCATCGCCGACGCCGAGGTCGAGACCGAAGAGGGCGTCGAGGGGACCCTCCACTACATCACGTTCCCCAGCGCCGACGAAGAGGGCGAGGACGTCGAGATCGCCACGACTCGGCCGGAACTGCTGTCCTCGTGCGTCGCGATGGCGGTCCACCCGGACGACGACCGATATGTCGACCGCATCGGCGACACCTTCGAGGTTCCGCTGTTCGGCCAGGAAGTCGAGATCATCGCCGACGAGGAGGCCGATCCCGAGTTCGGGACCGGCGCGGTGATGATCTGTACCTTCGGGGACAAACAGGACGTGACCTGGTGGGCCGAACACGACCTGGACCTGCGGATGTCCTTCACCGAGGACGGCCAGCTCAACGAGAAGGCCGGCGAGTACGAGGGCCTGTCTATCGACGAGGCAAAAACGGTCATCGCCGAGGACCTCGACGAAGAGGGATATCTCAACGACACCGAACCCACGACCCAGAACGTCGGGCAGTGCTGGCGGTGTGACACGCCTATCGAGATCCTCAGCAAAGAGCAGTGGTTCGTCGAGGTCGACCAGGACGAGATCCTCGACCGCGCTCGGGGGGTCGAGTGGATTCCCGACCACATGTACGATCGGCTGGAGGAGTGGACCGAAGGCATGGAGTGGGACTGGGTCATCTCCCGCCAGCGGGTGTTCGCGACCCCCATCCCGGCGTGGTTCTGTGCGAACGACGAGTGTGACCACATCCACGTCGCCGGTCCCGAGGAACTGCCGGTCAAACCCACCGAGGAGGACCCCGAAATCAAGGAATGCCCCGAGTGTGGCGGCACCGAGTGGGAGGGCGAGACCGACGTGATGGACACGTGGATGGATTCCTCTATCACGCCGCTTTTCGTCCGCGGCTGGCCCGACGAACCGTTCCATCCGACGACGCTCCGGCCGCAGGGCCACGACATCATCCGGACGTGGGCGTTCTACACGCTCCTGCGCACGGGAGCGCTGGTGGACGAGATCCCGTGGGAAGAGATCCTCATCAACGGGATGGTCTTCGGTGACGACGGTAACAAGATGTCCAAATCCCGGGGCAACTTCGTCCAGCCCGAAGAGGTCGTCGAGGAACACTCCGCCGACGCCTTCCGGCAGGCGATGGCGCTCGCGGGCAAGCGCGGCGAGGACGTCCAGTTCCAGTGGAAGGAGGTCACCTCCGCCTCGCGGTTCAACACCAAGGTCTGGAACATTACGAAGTTCGCAGCGGGACACCTCGACGAGGACCGCGAACCACTCGACAACCCGGCCTATCGAGACATCGACCGGTGGATCCTCTCGCGGGCCGCCGAGACCGCCGAGATTGTGGCCGAGCACATGGACGACTATCGCTTCGACGCCGCACTGCGTGAGATCCGCGAGTTCGTCTGGCACGACCTGGCCGACGACTACCTCGAACTGATCAAGGGGCGGCTCTATGAGGGCCGACCCGGCGAGCGCGACGCCGCCCGTCAGGGGCTGTTCATCGCGCTGACGGCCTCACTGAAGATGCTCGCGCCCTTTGCCCCCTTCATCGCGGAGGAGGCCTACGACGCCCTGCCCAGCACGGATGGGAGCGTCCACGCGACCGAGTGGCCCGACATCGATCTCCACCCCGAGGAAGTCGAGGACATGGCCGCCGTCGAGCAGGCCGGCGAGATCATCGTCGACGTGGCCTCGACGATCCGCGGCTGGAAGTCCGACCAGGGGATGGCGCTCAACGCCGAACTGGAGAAAGTCGAAGTCTACCCCGACGACGGACCTGAGGAGCGAGCGATCGACACCTACGACCTCAGCGAAGCCGTTAACGCGCCGGTGCTGATGCGCGAAGGCGTGCCCAACGTCGAACTCGTCCCCGTCGAGGTCGATCCCGACCACTCGGTCATCGGACCGGAGTTCCGGGACCAAGCAGGCCAGGTCGTCTCGGCGCTGGAGTCGATGGACCCCAAAGCAGTCAAAGACCAGCTCGACCGCCACGCCGAGGTCGAGGTCGACCTGGGTGACGAACTCGCTGTCATCCCTGGCGAGGCCGTCGACATCGTCGAAGAACACCGCGCGGCCTCCGGCGAGGAGGTCGTCGTCCTCGAATCCGGGACGGCAACGATCCTGATCTACGAGTGATCGGTTGACAATTGCGCCACTGTCACCGACCGGCTACGGCTCGAACTCTCGTTCGGCAGTGCCTGCACCGATCTTCAGGCTGGATGGCCAGACCACAAGCCAGCGTAGCAAACCGATTGTAAAGATAAAAATGCTGGGATAAAATAACAGTACGATTATATTATCTGTCCAATTGATAATTATAATAGCTATAGAAAAATGTAGGAGATAAAAACCCGCAACAATAGCCAATCACGTGAAGCTGTTGGTCCCAAAATGTAGTTCGTATGTTACGATCCGCTTGTCCGAAGGCTTATGAACTCATCGATTCTGGTGAATCAGTAGACGGCGTCGGCTTTGATCGCCAGAACTAGGGAGTTGAAGCGGGAAACCGCCGATGCCTATGTCGAAGATCTCCCGCATCACTCGACGCTAGTGAAGCGGTTTGACAGAATCAAGACGGCACTCTGGCGAGTGCTGCTGCGCCGAGAGGCGCAGTTGCACGAGCCAAGCGGCCACGCCGCCATCGACGCGACGTTCTTCGACCGCGAAAACGCGAGCAAGCACTACTTCCGTCGGACGAATTACCGTGTTCAGACGCTCAAAACAACTGCTCTCGTCGATACAGAAACTCAAGCAATTCTGGACGTTCACTGTACGACCGAGAAACGTCATGACACACAACTCGGCTGGCAGGTCGCCCGCCGCAACGCGGGCGCCCTCGCCAGCCTCGCTGCGGACAAAGGCTACGACTGGAGGGAGTTACGTGAAAAACTCCGCGAAGAGGGCGTCAGACCACTGATTAAGCACCGCAAATTCCGGCCCATCGATCACGCGCATGACGCGCGGATCGATGGGCCTCGCTACCGTCAGAGAGCGATGTGTGAGACCGTCTTCTCCACAATCAAACGCACCCTCGGCGACGCCGTGCGTGCGCGAACTTGGTACGGTGAATTTCGAGAACTCGTTCTGATGTGTGCGGTTCACAACATTAAGCAGTCTCTGAAACAGTGAAATCAAGCTACGTCTGGCGATTCACCACAGCCCATTTTTGGATAACAGCGACCACCTGGTGAACCGCCTCGGGGTCAAGTGGTTCGAGAGACTTCGTCTCTCGTCATCACGGAAATCTCCGATTTCCGGACGACCCCGAGGCATTCGGCCTGCCCCGCCTGTAGAGAACGAGTCCGTCGCGCTTCGTGCGACTCGATCACTTTATGCGGCTCGACCTCAACCAGGCGGTGACTCCGCGTCGGTCGCCTGTTGTCGGTGGGCGGAGCAAGAGCGCGACGATGGCAGCGTTGATGAGTACGCCGACGATACCTTTCTCGACGAGCAGCGTCGCCACACCGTCCCACATGACCAGGAGGGTGATCGTCGAGAGGATCGCCGCGGCGAGGAGGACGCCACTCGCCCACTCGGTGCGGCGCCAGTGGCCGACTGCCCCTGCCAGGAACGCGATCGTGACGACAGCGTACACCACGCTCGCCAGCGCCAGAATCGGTTCCTGCGTAAGGAGCGACGAGAGCAGCCACGAGGTGCCGTTCCATCCCATCGCGTCTTCCGCCTGCACCCAGCCGTTGCTCAGCACCACGTACCACCCGTGAACGAGTCCGTGAAGTGCGAGAAAGACGGCCACAGCCACTCTACGCATGGCTTCCCTCCATACCGATCCGCTCGTCTCCTTCGGTAGTCGGCCGGAAGAGGTGCTCGACGAGCAACGCCAGCGTCGCCACGGTCAGGACGGTGAACATCCCGACCATCGCGACGTCGCCCAGTTGCGCGTAGTAGCCGGCGCTGTTGACCACCGTGTACAGCAACAATCCCAGCGCGACGGGATAGAGTCGCCGGGCGAGCGATCGGCCGCCCAGGAGTCCGATACCCGACGCGAGCAACGCCACGGCAGTCAGGAATTCGGCGAGCAGGTGGTAGGCGATCTCGTACGGTGCAGTCGTCAGTTCCGGGATGTCGCCAGCGACGAGCAGCACGATCCAGAAACCGAGCATAAAGGTACCGACCACGAGAGTGTAGAAGGCACCCAGACGGGTAGTAGTCACAGCAATCACCAGGAAAGCTACGCTCGATGCGAATATCAATCGATACGACAGTTCTCATCGGGAGAGAAACAGGGCACGTCCGGGCGGCAGTACTCGAACGTCCTTCGAGTGACAGGAGCCAGCAGTTACGAGGGTCAGTCGGCGTACTCCCGCGACGACGCCTGACCCGAACGTGTGTGCAGAGCTGGACAGCGCGCCTGTACAGCGCCTCCTGTCGCCCCGCCTGGGAGGTAATTCCTCCGGACCGGCCGCTCCAGCAGTCACACCGTCTGATCTCCTCAGTGATAGGTGCTATGCGCCCTCAGTATGTATTTATCTACTAACAGGTCGTCTCTTAGCACATGGCTTCTGCAATCGGGCTCACTGACCTAACCAAACAGTTCGACGAGAGAACGTCGCTCAACGGCGACGACCTCGCTGTCGAGAACCTCGTGTCTGCGGGCGAAACCGCGGACGCGGCTACGCCAGCGACCGTGGCGATCCCCGTGGGGGTATCACGATGAGCTGGACCGTCGTCGCGCGCAAGGACTTCAACGACGCTCGCCGGTCGCGTTCGCTGTGGGCGCTGTCTGCGGTGTTCCTCGGGCTGGCATTACTGTTTGCCAGCCTCTACGCGTTTGTCCCGGAGTTCTCGGCCGACGCCGATCTCTCGTCAGTCGGGCTGATGACCTTCCTGTCGGCTCCTGTGGCACTGTTCGTCGCGGTCGCGTCGCTGGTCGTCGCGTACAAGTCGGTCGCAGGTGAAACCGAGTCCGGATCGGGCAAGCTCCTGTTGGGCCTCCCGAACACTCGGCGTGACGTCGTCGTCGGGAAAGTCGTCGGCCGCACGCTCGTGCTGACGATTCCCGTCGTGATCGGCCTTGTCGCGATGCTCGCGATCGTTTTCGTCGGCGATGTGGGTTTCTCGGCTGTTGACTACGCGCTGTTCGGGCTGGTGACGCTGCTGTTCGTGCTGGTCTACGTGGCCTTCTTCGTCGGTATCTCGGCCGTAACTGCCTCGACCGCCAGGGCGGCCACCCTCAGCGTGCTCGCACTGGTGATCCTGGAGTTCGCCTGGGACGTCGTCCCGATGGGTGCCTGGTTCGTCGCCAACGGCTTCCAGGTTCCCCCGGGCCTGTTCAGCGGTGCGCCGATGCCGAACTGGGTCGCGTTCCTCGCGAACATGCCGCCCAGCTCGGCTTACATGAACGCCATCGCCGGCGTTCTCACAGGCTCGATGAACGGAAGCGGTCCGTGGTACCTCTCGCGCTGGTTCAGCCTGGTCGTCCTCTCGGTGTGGGGAATCGTTCCCCTGGTCGTCGGCTACTTGCGCTACAATCGTGCTGATCTCTGATCGAGTATGCTGTCACTCTCACGTTTCACGAAGGCGCTCGGCGTCCCGTTCTGGAACCGTGACGAACGCCGTCTTCGGGCCGGATGGCGGATCGTCGCCATGCTGGCGCTGTACCTCGTTCTCACGATCAGTTCGATGACTGCGATCGACGCGGGCTTCGACGGGTACGAAGAGTACGCTGCGCCGTTCGCTCTCGTCCTGACCGCAGTTCTGACAGTCTGGCTGGCCACACAGTACCTCGATCGTCGGCCGTTTCGTTCGCTGGGGCTTCGACTCGATAGGACCTGGTGGCGTGAGTTCGGAGTCGGCATCGGGCTCGGGCTGTTCCTGACCGGCGGCGTGCTAGCGATCTACCTCGTGGCCGGGTGGGCGACGATCGAAGGGTGGTTCGTCGCCGAAGAACGGACATTCCTCAATGCCTTCGGGCTGCGCGTAGTGATCTATGCGGCCGTCGCGTTCCTCGAAGAGCTCCTGTTTCGGGGGTACTTCATCACGAACGCGACCGAAGGAGTCCCGTCGCGGTTCGTCGGCCTCTTCGACGGCATCGTTCCGCGACGCTGGCTCGGCGCGATTCCCGTTGTCGTCGCCGTGTTCGTCTCCTCGCTCGTGTTCGCGCACTTTCACGGCGATTCGCTGACCGCCATGCAGTATATCCACTTCTGGCTGGCGGGCGTGCTGCTGGCGCTTCCGTACGTCCTGACCGGGCGGCTCGGCGCCTCGATCGGGCTCCACTGGGCGTTCAACGTCGGCATGACGAGCCTGTTCAACGTCGAAGGCGGCCTTCCGGCGTTCGTCCGACTCGGGTTCGACGGGCCGGCGCTGTGGGTCGGCGAAACCGCACTGACCGAAACCGGCATGATTGTGGTGACCATTGGAGTCGTATTGCTGTGGGCGCGCTCGCGGGGCCTGACGGGACTCGACGAGTCCTTCCGCCGAGACGCTGCGGAGCCGGACCGATCGGTGCCGCTCGACGACTAATCACCCGTTCTCGGCACCGATTCGCCGGAAAGCCATGCCGAGGCGCCACAGGGGCGAACAAGCAGGGACGTCGGTGTCGTCAGTCGTCTCGATCGGACACCAGCGCACGGATCCCGCCGATCACCAGTCTATCGAGCGAGCGGGCAGCAGTGCCGTAGGCGAGAAAGAAGACGACCATCGCGAACACGCCGATAGGATCGGTCGTGCTGACCTCAGCAGTCGCGATAGCGGGGATCAGCGCCGACAGCGTCTCCACCGCGGATTCGAACGTCATCGCTGCGACGATCGAGCCGGCGAGGAATACCAGTACATAGCCTGCCGTCCGTAGCGACGAGGGCGTGACGCGTGACCACAGGCGAAGTTGCGCCTGGTCGTACGTGCCGACCCCGAGCGCCGCCAGTTGGCGCTGCAACTGATCGATGACGGACACGGCAAGGACGAACCACAGGGCCACCGCGAGCGCGAACCGGACGAACGACGGCGAGAGATCGAGAACCGTTTCGCTGAATACCGTGACGATCGCCGGCGTTACGCGATCGACGAGTACGTAAAACAGGAGATACCCGAGACTCGCCTCGATCGGTCCGTACGCCGGGAGTTCGACAGTCCCCTCGTCGATCGTGTGTGCCGTGCCCGGGCCAGACGTGTCCATTGTATCGAGACGAGGACTCCCCTCCAATATAAAAAGCACAGGGTGGATGCACCGGCACTCACGGCGGGTGTGGGTGACTGCGGAGCTGCGCGTGTCCGGCTAGGAGGCAATGACTGTTGGCGGGACTAGGTTTTTGCTCTTGCCTGACAGCCATGGTCTATGGGACTCGAGGAGGACGCACTCGACTATCACCGCCGGGACCCGCCCGGCAAGATCGCGATCGAAACGACCAAACCGACCAACACCCAGCGCGACCTCTCGCTGGCGTACTCGCCCGGGGTCGCCGCACCCTGCCGGGAGATCCGGGACACGCCGGGCTCGGTCTTCGAATACACCGCGAAGGGCAACCTCGTGGCGGTGGTTTCTGACGGGAGCGCCACCCTCGGTCTGGGCGATATCGGGCCACAGGCGAGCAAGCCCGTCATGGAGGGCAAGGGGGTGCTGTTCAAGCGCTTCGCCGACATCGACGTGTTCGATCTGGAGCTAGACACTGACGATCCGGACGGGATGGTGCAGGCGATCGCGGCGATGGAGCCGACCTTCGGCGGGATCAACCTCGAAGACATCAAGGCACCCGAATGCTTCGAGATCGAGGCGCGCCTGCGCGAGCAACTGGATATCCCGGTCTTCCACGACGACCAGCACGGGACGGCGATCATCTCCGGGGCGGCACTGCTGAACGCTGCCGAACTGGCGGGCAAGGATCTGGACGAACTGGAGGTCGTCTTCTCGGGGGCCGGTGCCAGCGCGATCGCCAGCGCGCGCTTTTACGTGTCGCTCGGAATCGAACGGGAGAACATTACGATGTGTGACTCCTCGGGGATCATCACCGAATCGCGGGCCGAGGAGGTCAACCGTTTCAAACGGGAGTTCGTCAGCGACCGTCCCGAGGGCGATCTGGCGGACGCGATGGAGGGGGCAGACGTGTTCGTCGGGCTATCGGTCGGCGGGATCGTCAGCCAGGAGATGATCCAGTCGATGGCACCGAACCCGATCGTCTTCGCGATGGCCAACCCCGATCCCGAGATCGGCTACGAGGCGGCCAAGACCGCCCGTGACGACACGGTCATCATGGCGACCGGTCGCTCGGACTACCCCAACCAGGTCAACAACGTGCTCGGGTTCCCGTTCATCTTCCGGGGCGCGCTGGACGTGCGGGCAAGAGAGATCAACGAGGCGATGAAGGTCGCGGCTGCACAGGCGCTGGCCGATCTCGCGCGCCAGGACGTTCCCGACGCCGTCGTCAAGGCCTACGGAGACGAGCCGCTGCAGTTCGGTCCGGAGTACATTATTCCGAAGCCGCTGGACCCGCGCGTGCTCTTCGAGGTGACGCCGGCCGTCGCCGAGGCGGCGATCGAGTCGGGGTGTGCCCGGACGGAGCTCGACACCGAAAAGTACGTCGAGCGACTGGAGAGTCGGCTGGGCAAGTCGCGCGAGATGATGCGCGTCGTGCTGAACAAGGCAAAGAGCGATCCCAAGCGCGTCGTGCTGGCGGAAGGTGACGACGAGAAGATGATCCGTGCGGCCTACCAGCTCGTCGATCAGGGGATCGCCCGCCCGCTGTTGATCGGCGACCGTGACCGGATCGACGCCGTCGTCGAGACGCTGGGACTGTCGTTCGAGCCGGACGTGCTCGATCCGGCCGTGGCGGATCTGGATCGCTACGCCGAGTGGCTCTACGAGCAGCGCCAGCGCAAGGGCGTCACCCGGCGAGAAGCCGCCGAGCTGGTCCAGAACGGCGACTACCTCGGCAGCGTCCTCGTGGAGATGGACGAGGCCGACGCGCTTTTGACTGGACTTACCCATCACTACCCGTCGGCACTGCGGCCGCCGCTGGAAGTCGTCGGGACCGCTCCGGACGCCGAGTACGCGGCCGGCGTGTACATGCTGACGTTCAAGAACCGGGTCGTCTTCTGTGCCGACGCGACGGTGAACGTCGCGCCCGACGCGGACGTGCTGGCGGAGGTGACCTGCCACACCGCCGAACTCGCCAGGCGATTCAACGTCGAGCCCCGGGCCGCGCTGCTGTCGTACTCGGACTTCGGGAGCGTCGACACCGAGGGTGCCGCGATACCGCGCCGCGCGGCCGAGCGACTGCGGTCGGACCCGAGCGTCGACTTTCCCGTCGACGGCGAGATGCAGGCCGACACGGCACTCGTCGAGGAGATGCTCACCGAGAGCTACGACTTCTCCGAACTCGACGAGCCGGCGAACGTGCTGGTCTTCCCGAACCTCGAGGCCGGCAACATCGGGTACAAACTCCTTCAGCGACTGGGCGGGGCCGAGGCGATCGGTCCCATGCTCGTTGGGATGGACAAGCCGGTCCACATCATCCAGCGCGGCGACGAAGTCAAAGACGTGGTCAACCTCGCCGGCGTGGCCGTCGTCGACGCACAGCAGGAGTGAACCACGGGCCGGACTATCAGCTGCACTGGACGAAGCGGTGCTCGTGGGTGCTGTGACGATCCGTAAGCCACGCCGTCCGATTCCGAGACCACGGTGAAAGTGAACGCAGGCGCAACAGGCACTCGATTTGAGCGCAAGAGACTTGTTTGATAGCTGAGCAGATCGGTGTATGGAGCGACGCCGTTTCCTGCTCGGAGTCGGGTCAGCTTCACTCGTGGCCGGGTGTTCGTCGACTCTGCTCGACGGCAGGACCAGGACCCCGGAAAGTGCGGCCGTGCGGATCATAGCCGATCAAGCATACAAGGACGCTGAAGAAGCAATCGCCAACGCGCTATACGACGCCGGTCTCAGCGAGGACATCGACATCGAGTTCGAGACTATGGGTTCCTACGGCGAAAGAGAGAGTACTTATATATCGGCGCTGGGCGCCGGTCGGAGCGGTCCGGACATCTTCATGATGGACTCGGGGTGGACGATCCCGTTCATCGTCCGCGACCAGCTCGTCAACCTGAGCGAGGAGCTGTCTCAGGACACGCTTGATTACGTCCAGAACGACTACCTGGGCTCGGCGGTCCAGACGGCGAGCGATCCCGAAACGGGAGACCTCTACGGCCTTCCGCTGTTCCTGGACTACCCGGTGATGCACTACCGGAAGGACCTCGTCGAGGAGGCGGGCTACGATCCCGAGGGCGAGAACTGGGCGACCGAGCCGATGACCTGGCAGCGCTTCTCAGAGATCGCCGCCGACGTCTGGGAGCAGAGCAGCGTCGATTACGGGTTCACGACCCAGGCGGACGAATACATCGGGCTGTCCTGCTGTACGTTCAGCGAGACGATGACATCGTGGGGCGGCGCGTACTTCGGCGATCACAGCAACCTCTTCGGGCCGGTCGGCAACCGCCCGGTCACCGTCAACGAAGAACCGGTCCACGACACGATCAAAATGATGCGGTCATTCGCCGAGGGGCCCGACGCCGAGAACGCACTTGACGGGTACCAGCAGGTCACGAACACGGATGTCTTCGAGTTCGACGAAGAAGACGCGCGTGGGCCGTTCACAGACGGAAACGCGGTCTTCATGCGCAACTGGCCGTACGCGATCGCGGCGACGCTCAGCGCCGACGACTCTCCGATCACCGCTGACACGTACGGGACGATGCCGCTGCCCTACGCCGTTGAAAAGGGCGAGGGCAACTACGAGGGCACCGGCGGGTCGAGTCACGCGTTCGACGGCTGGCACCTCTCCGTCAACCCTCACAGCGTTCGGAAGGACGACGCCATTCAGGTACTGGAGGCGTTCGCCAGCGAGGACGTGATGCTCACCATTCTTGAGAACGTCGGCAACCTGCCGCCGGACCCGGCTGTCACGGAGCAGGCGAACCCGGATAATGTCGGCGCGATCGGGAACCACCGCGACACGCTGGCCGTCGCAGCCGAGAACACGGTCGCGCGCCCGGTGACGGCCGTCTGGTCCGACCAGTCGCCGGTCGTCGCCGAGGAGGTCCACGCCGCCTATCGCAACGAGAAGTCCCCCGAGAGAGCCATGTCAGACCTCGAAGAACGGTTGTTGGAGATCGAAAATAGGTGATACCTCTACTGATACAGACTATTCCACATCGATTGCACGGCGGCGTCCTCGCGAGTGGAACGAGCGAGGGCTCGGAAGTTGAGCCCCGGGAATCGTCCGGTGTCCTCGCGAGTCTTCCGGTGTGCGATCAGCGCAGTCAATTGACATCCACCTCCGCCTGAAGACGGAGGAATCCCGAGGTTGGGATATTACGGTTTGCAGTCCACCACCTCGGCCTGCGGTTGGAATCCGCAGGAGAGGTCATACAGGTAGACTCCGGGCTGTGCCAACCAGCCGGTACTCCTATCTCCGTCCAAACTGGACGCAGACTCGGAGTTACTTTCGTTGCTGTTGAGACGGATGTTCTCCGCCCCGTTCACGTCGGCGTTGAACGCTGCATCACACGACTCGCAGACGTACAACCCGCGTTCAACACGCTGACTGTCGTCTTCTTTCCCGCACACACAACACGTTTTACTCGTGTCTTGCTCGGACACTTCCATGACCTCGATACCCTCGACCTTTGCCTTGTATTCGAGGATATCCGTGAGGCGGTCGAACGCCCACCCGTGCAAGTCGAGGTTGCCATGTTTGCCCCAGTTTTTCGCCTCGCCGTTCTCGTCCTCGCGGACGCCCTCTAAGTCCCCGACGTTGATGCGGCCAACTCCTTTCTCGACACACCTTTCAACGATGTGTTTCGCTAAGGAGTGGAAGAAGTGGGTACGGCGTTCCGACCACTTGTGGTGGAGTCGTCTGGCCCGTTCACCCCCACTATCGTTGCATTTGGCGATTTCTTTCGGGAAGTAATAGCCGTCCTGTTTCAGGCGGTTGCCGGGGTAGAGATCAGCGTCTTCAGTGCTGTAGGCGACGGCGGCGAAGTTGCTGATGCCGAGGTCGATACCTGCCGTCGCCTCTCCGGGAGCGTCGGGTGTCTCGATTTCGTCTTTGCAGACGAGGTGCAACTCCCATCGCTCGTTCTGCTTGTCGTAGACAGCGCGAACCTGTTGCAGGTTATCAACTTCGACACCGGGGCGCGTCTCGTACTCGACAAGGATGTATTCCCACGCTTTCGGGTGTTCCTTGTGATTCGCGCCCTTTGACAGGCGGACGCGATTGTTTTTGGTGTCGTGGCGGATACCGTTCTGCTTCCACGTCACGGTGGAACGCGGGTGTTCTTCGTGAACGCGACGGCCCTGTTGGTCGTAGTAGTTCTCTTTGCGGTAGCCGGGCGGATTATCCCTGTCATCGTCGCTGGAGTACCACGAGTTGAAGGCTTCAGCGAGTTCCTCCAGAACCCGCTGACTGGACTGACTATGCAGCCCTTTGTACGTTGGATGGGTCTTCAACTCGTCTTTCAACTCCTCGTGGTCGGGGATCTCGTCCGTCTCCTCCCAGACTTGGCGGGTGTGGTAGTTAGCGACGTTCCAGAGCTTGCTGGCACTCCACCCGTGGCGGTCAAGCGAATCCTCTACCTGACTATGGTTGCGGATTTTCGCTCGATGGGTGCGGTGGACGTCTAGCATCGTGAAACGCCTGTATAATCGCTTATATTCGTTTCACTTGTAAAGGTTGGGTTTGAGAACGGTAGAATATCCAGCCCCGTTGGAGTCGGTGGAATGAGTCACTGAGTGACGGCACGTATCCACGGCCTGAAGGCCGTGGTATTGCGCCTGTTCAGCGTATAACAGCGACGACGGCGCTATCGTCGGTCCGACGACGGCCCTTCGAGCACCCGCGGTATCTCCCCGGGCGTCGAGACGGTCGACATCGGTTCGACCGGTCCGTCGGCGGGCGGCTCTCCGACGAGTATCGACGACAGCCCCGCCGACGCCGCCCCGACCACGTCCGTCTCGTAGTTGTTACCGACGTACACTGCGCGATCGGTCGCCGCGTCGAGTGCGTCGAGCGCGCGCTCGAACGGCTCCGGATCGGGCTTGGCGGGGACCTCGTAGCCGGCGTAGACGAGGGAATTGAGATACCGTTCGAGACCGAGCGTTTCGAGTTTTGGGTCCTGCATATCCGGACCGCCATTGGTCACCATCGCGAGCGGATAGCGCTCGGCGAGTCTTTCGACGGCTTCGGCCGCACCGTCCAGAAACCGGACGTTGCTGTGGTCGCGCTCGGCCGCGTACGCGTCGGCCACCTCGCGACCGAGCCCGCGATCGTAGCCGTTTTCCTCGGCCAGATCGGCGAAACACAGCCGTCGGCGTTCGAGCATCGAGTCGGCGCGGTCGGCGTAACTGTCGACGCGCTCGACGTACGCCTCGGGTGAGAACACCGGCTCGACGCCGACCGTCTCGAACGCGGCCGGCAGGAGTTGTTCGGTCCCGCGAACGTACTCACAGAGCGTCCCGTCCAAGTCCAGCAGGACCGCGTCGTACGCCGTCATGTTCGCGTCTCCGTGTTGCGGCCGTAGATGATTTGCGGTTCCGTCCGGCGACCAGAACTAACCCGGACTCGGTCGTGACCGCGCTGTCAGGACGATCCCACCGAGGACGACGGCCCCGCCGACGACTGTCATCGCGGGCGGCACCTCACCGAGCAACACCAGCGCGAGCAGCGTACTTCCGACGGGTTCGCCAACCAGCGTCACGCTGACGACGCTCGACTCGACGTGCGCGAGCGCCCAGTTGACGACGGTGTGTCCGAAGATCCCCGGGCCGACTGCCATCCCGAGAAAGAGTGCCCACTCCCGGGGCGGATACGGGCCCAGCGACGCGCCCTGCCCGACAGTCCAGACGAGCAGTCCTGCGGCACTGACAGTGTAGACGACGATCACGTACGGGACCAGCGGCAATCGCTGGCGAAGCGACCGCCCGGCGAGCACGTACCCCGCAGCGGCGACCGCCCCAAGCAGTGCGAGCGCGTCCCCGTGGAGAGGATTCGCACCCGCGAACGCGCCGCCGGAGAGCAGATCACCGATCGACAGGAGTACGCTTCCGAGCAGCGCGACGCCGATACCGAGGGCCATCGTCCGGTTCAGACGTTCCTCAAGCAGCCAGACGGCGCCGACCGCGACGAACACCGGCTGGGTCTGGACGAGCGTGACAGAGGCGGCAACGGTGGTCCAGTCGAGGCTCTCGAACCAGGCGGCGAAGTGTGCGGCAAGCGCCAGTCCGGACGAGACGGCGACCAGCCAGTCACGCGTCGACAGACGGGCGAACTGCTCGCGATAGCGGACGACCGCGACGGGTGCGAGCAGCAGCGTCGTGAACAGCACGCGATAGAAGGCCGCGACCGAGGAGGGGGCGCGACTCCAGCGGATCAGGATCGCGCTGGTGCTGACCGCGACGACGGCGATCGCGAGCGCAGCCAGCGGCGGTACTGCAGGCGTGTCACTGTCCACGACCGGATCTCGGCCGCCGGGTGATTTATGCTTTCGTTACGGCCTTTCGAGCAGTTCCTTCGTCTTCCGATGACGGTACCGAAACATCGGTTCGAAGCCGATCCACGCGAGCGGATTCGCGACGCGACCGACCGGTCCCCCGGGCAGGTCGTACTCGACGAAGTCCCGGACGACCGTCGCCCCGTCGTCGCGGTAAAACGAGTGTGTGTGGACCCAGCGCGGGAACGGTCCCTCGGCCATTTCGTCGCGGAACATGGCGTGGTCGTCCGTTTGTTCGCGGGCGACGATCTCCGAGACCCACCGCTGGCGCGGCCCCACGCCGAACGGCTGGACCGTCGAGACGATCGTCGAACCCGTTTCGAGGACGTCCGGATCGGGTTCACCGTCGGGACCGCGTTCGGATTCGACCCGCAAGTGCATCCACCCCGGAGTGAGCGCGACCAGCCCGTCGCCGGTCGAGTGGAACTCCCAGACGTCCTCGAACGGGGCCTCGACGCGAACCGACCGCTTGTACGTTGCCATACCAGCCCTTTCGAACTCGAGGAAGATATGTCAGCGGGTTGCAGTCGACACTGTCTCTATCCCTGGCAGCCAGAAAAATTCAATTTACGGCCACTATTCTACTGGAAAATCTCGTCGGGATCGGCTTCGGTGCGGTCACGCCGGGTGACCAGCAGGTCTTCGAGCGCTTCGCTCAATTGCGTCTCGTTGGGGAGTGCGTGGATCTCGCAGTCGAATTCGACCGATTCAGTGGTGATCCGCGACTCGATCGTGTACGCGTGGGTCTGGAACGGGCCGAGCTGCTCGGTGACCAACTCGAGCAGCGTCATCTCCATGTCGTCGCTGAACTCCGGCGGTGTGTGATCGACCGAGGTCTGCAGGACGTTGGCCCAGCCGTCGATGAATCCCGAGGCCATGTTGTTGCCCAGCTCTTCGAGCGCGCTCCTGTGCATCTGTGTGAGCCCGTCGCCGTCGGGGTCGGTCGGCAGCATTTCGTCGGCGACACGATAGGCCGACTCCTCGGAAAACATAATCGCCAGGTGACCGCTGGGTTTGCCCTCGAACTCCAGGATCGTCCCGACGTAGGAGTCGTCGTCCAGACTCGTCGAGATGTCGTCGATCGGCGTGAAGTTGATCCCCGAGATCTCGGTATCGGTCTCGATCCCGGTAAACCCCGTCACGCGCTCGGCGGCGGCCCTGGTTCCACCCCTCGTCAGGTCACTGAAGACCGATAGTTTGTCCAGCGGGAGCGGCGCCGACGCGTCGTCACCGTCCTCGAAAAGGTCGCTATCGGCATCTTCGAAGAGATTGCTGTCGTCCGCCGTGTCTGTGTCGAACGTCGCATCGTCGAACGCAGATCCGTCGTCTGTCTCTGACGCGTCGTCTCGCTCGGTGCTCTCCTCGTCCGTGATCGAGCCGTTCGAGAGCAGCGTCTCCAGGGACTGCGCGTCGGGCACGAGATACAGCTTGATCCGCCCGGGAAGATCGACGGCGTCGATACTGCCCTGGAACAGCGGCGTGCTTTCGGCGTCGTCGCTGACCGACTCGAAGCCGAAGTCGTGTGCGGCCGGGTCGGGCACGTACGTCACTGTCTCGACCGCCAGATCGCCACTGACGTACGATTCCCACTCTCGAACGAACGCGTCGAACAGCTCGCCCGCTAGGTCGTCGACACCCCCGCCGCTACTGTCTCGCATCAGCGATCGTGACCCCTCGTCGAAGGTCAAGATCGCCGTTCCGGACAGCGGGCCAGCAACCTCGAACTTGAGACACTCCTCATCGCCGGTCAAAAGCGCCGCGACCAGATCCTGCTGGCTGGTGATCCGGATCCGGGTTGCGCCGATCTTCGTCTCGACGCCGATCGCATCCGAAAACCGCTCGCCCGCTCGCTCTGCGCCGTCTCTCGTCCTGAGGTTGAGCTGTTCAAGCGAGTCGGCATCCACCTGCACTGGACTCACCTCCTGTGTCCGGAGTGTGTCCCGGACGTCCGCGTCGTTCGATCGCAGCTCTGGACTCCCATTACGCGGGAGACTCGTCTACTGGCGTTAAGACCTTTGGGAGCAGTTCTCAATTGTGGTAATCGGGTGGCTGGGGCCGTCTCCCGGCACTATAGGAATCTCGACGACGAGCGAAACGATCGTCCGGCATAGCTGGAGGCTCCCGAACGATCGTCCAGCCTACGACGGGACGACAGTGATCCGTTTGCCCCGGTCGATCGCCTGTTCTAGCTCTTCGGCGATCGCGCTCCCGCGAGACACCTGGATCTCGCCGCCGCGAGAGACCGTTGCTGTGAAGAGGTACTCGCCGTCGGCCTGGACTTCCACGGTGTCGCCCGTGTACTCGTGGGCCGGAACGAGCACGTGGCGAGAGGTGACCTCCGGGGTGACGACGTCGCCGGCGGGACCGGCCGATCCGGTGTCACCGCTCTCGCCACTCGATCCGGATTTTCCGCCGGGTCGCTCGTCGAAGGTGCGCACGTCGATGTCGATGCCGAGTCGGTTCTCGATGTCGGAGATCCGGCCGCCGCCTTTGCCGATGACGTGGCTGATATCGTGCTGTTCGACCCAGACGACCGCACGATTTGACCCCTGGAGTTCGACCTCGACGTGGCCGTCGGCGACCGAGCGGATCTCGCGCTGAATCTCCTGGCGTGCGAGCCGGTCGACGCCGCTTTCGTCGCTCTCGCCCTCGTTCAGCGGCACCGTCACGACCTGGCGGTTGAACGTGTAGATCTCGTACTCGGGACGGCCGGTCTCGAAGTCCTGAATGGTGATGACCGGCCGGGCGAGATCCTCTTCCATCAGCCCCTCCGGCACTTTGACCTCCGTCTGCACGTCGTAGACCTTCGCGATCTCGCCGGCTTCGATGTAGACGACCGTGTCGACGATCTGGGGGATCATCCCGAGTTCGACCCGTCCGACGAGTCGCTGGAGCGCGTCGATCGCGCGGGTCGCGTGGACGACGCCGATCATCCCGACGCCGGCCAGCCGCATGTCCGCAAAGACCTCGAAGTCGTCGGTCTTGCGAACCTCGTCGTAGATGGTGTAGTCCGGTCGGACCATCAAAAGCGAGTCGGCGGTCTTGGCCATCTCCCCGCCCAGTGCCGTGTATTGGGTGATGTCCGCGCCGACCTGCAGGTCCCGGGGTTTTTCCATGGTCTTGACCGCGTAGTCGTTGTCGTTGAGGAACTCCGCGACTGCCTGGGCGAACGTGGACTTGCCGGCCCCCGGCGAACCGGAGATGAGGACGCCACGCTGCCGCTCGGCGAGGCGATCCCGGAGTTCGTCGGCGTACTCGTAGTCGTCCAGGTCGGTCTTGACGATCGGACGGACCGCGGTGATCTCCAGGGCGTCCGAGAAGGGGGGTCGGGCGATGGCGATCCGGTACTCGCGGAACTGGACGATGCTCATCCCGGGCTCGTCCAGTTCGAGGAACCCGTCGGGGCTGGCCCGGGCACCCTCCTCGATCTCGTGAGCGTACTCTTTCAGTTCGGATTCGGTGGCCGGTTCGTCGCGGATCCGCTGGTAGTGCATGTCGCCGATATCGCCGCGCTTGGCCTTCGGGGCGACGCCAACCTTGAGGTGGACCGACATCGTCGACTCGTCGAAGAAGTTCTCGATCGTGAGCCGCTGGACGTCCCGACCGTGGGGTTCGAGATACATGACCGCAAGTCCCTTCGCTCGTGCGACCTCGCTCTGGACGACGTCGCTGGTCAGAAGCGTCGCGTCGCGCTCGGCGGCGATATCGCGGATCAGCGCGTCGATCTCTCCTTCGCCGGCCTCGCGTTTCTCCACTGCGTCCGGGCGGCGACCGACGTACTCGACAGTGATGTCGCCCGCGTCGTGGAGGTCGGCGAGTTTCTGCAATTCCTCGAGGCCGTCCCAGCCCTGCTGGCGGCTGTCGTTGGCCTGCGCTTCGAGTTCGCCGACGACCGCCTCGGGGACGACAATCGTCGCCCCTGCGAGGTCGCCGTCGGCGATCTGCTCGGACACGCGGCCGTCGATGACCACGCTCGTGTCCGGTACTACGTCCATGCCTGATCTGGGCGACCGAGACTGATAAACACGATGACTCCCCCTCCCCTCGCGGATCCCGCGACCGTTCGCTGGCTCCTACTTCCCGTACTGGCGCTTGCAGCGGTTCTCGAACGCCCGGATCCGTTCGAACTCCCGTGGACTGCCGACTGTCGTGGCGTCGAGGACTTCTCTGCTCCCGTCGGCGTAGACGCCGACGCTCTCGATGTAGACGCCCATCGCCCCGTTGGTCTGCTCGAACTCGATGGCCTCGATGTCGCTGTTGGTCATCGTGTGAGACTGCCGGGCCGGGATACAAATACGCTCCCCTGATACGGACTTCGACAGCCTAGGGTCTGTATACCTCTATAAGGGCCCCCTGTTACCGTCGCACATGTGCCGCGCGTTACTCCTCGACGCCCGTGGCCCGCAAGTACTCCTCCAGCAGCGTCGGGAACTGCCCGCCCCGGACGTACCGGAGGCCGAACCGATCGGCCCACGCGATGATGCCCCGGTCCTCGGTGACGACGCCGGCGTCGAGTTCCTTCGCGAGCACGAGCAGATCGAAGTCCTCCCGGGAGTCGAGCACGCCCTGGCGCAGCGCCTGGCGGTACTTGTCCCGGAGGTTCGAGAGCACGCGATCGGCCTCGGTCATGTACTCCTCGCCCGAACCCAGCTTGTCGGGATCGAGTTGCTCGACTTCCCGAAGTGCTTCTTCGGAGACCCTGAGCCCTCGATCGACCCGATCGCTCATCTCGTCGACGAACTGGTAGACGATATCGGCGGGGATGTCCACGCCGTAGCGATCGGGGCTTTTCCGGACGACCCAGGTCTCCAGCCGCTCGAAGACCTCCTCGCTCACGTCGCGCTCGCGGAGCATCGTCACGAGTTCGTCGTGGATCGAGGGCGGCATGTGACAGGAGATGTTGAGTTGCAGCCTGGCCGTCGCGATGAGATCGAGGAGCCTGAGAACGGCGTCTTCCAGCGACTCCTCGGGCTCGCGGATCGCTTCGGTGATGAAAAGCGACGTGTCGAGCACGAACTGCTGTCGCGGCAGTTCCGGGGGCATATCCGGGCATTGTACGTCGAAACCTATAGAACCACCCCCGTTGCTTTTGTCCGAATCAAGTGTAGTGGTAGCTATGGACAGGGACGTCTGGCACGAGCGACTCGAGACGAGCGCCGACAGCCCGTCGGAACTGTTCGAGCACCTCCAGACCCGCACCGACCAGGGGCTGGAGTATTACTACCTGCCCGACGCCCGCCACGGTCTCGAACGCGGGACGGTCCTCGTCGAGACGACCGGCGCTGTCGTCCGGGGCTACCCGAGTGTCCCGCGCGTGCTCGTGCTCGATCCCGGCGTCCGGAACTACTTCGAGGGCGACCGCATCACGATCGAGGAGAAGCTCAACGGATTCAACGTCAGGATCGCGGACGTCGACGGCACGACGGCGTTCACCCGCAGCGGGTACGTCTGCCCGTATACGACCGAACGCGCTCGCGAACTGCTCGATCCGGGCGAGTTCTTCGCCGACCATCCCGAGAAGATGCTCTGTGCGGAACTGGTCGGCCCGGAGAACCCCTACACGGTACACGATTACGACGGTGTCGAGACCAACGCCTTCCGGGTGTTCGACGTCCGCGATCGGAGGACCGGCCGGCCGCTCGCGCCCGAGCGGCGGCGCAAACTGTGCGCCGAGTACGGGTTCGAACAGCCGCAAACCTTCGGCTGGCACGACACCGACGAGGCCGCCGGGGCCGTCCGCGACGCTATCGAAACCCTGGACGCCGAGGGCCGGGAAGGCGTCGTGATGAAATCCGAGGACGGTCAGTCGCTGTTGAAGTACACGACCGAGGCGACCCATCACGCGGAACTGGCGTACGCGTTCTCGCTGCCCTTCGAGTACGGCCGGGACTTCCTGTTCTCGCGGCTCCTCCGGGAAGCGTTTCAGACGGTCGAATTCGAGGAATCACCCGAACGGCGCCGCGAGCGGGCACACGACCTCGGCGAGTCGATCCTCTTGCCGATGGCCGGGGCGATCGAAGCTGTCGCCGACGGCGAGACGGTCGGCGAACGACACACGGTCCGGGGCGATCCCGAGACGGTCAACGCCCTCCTCGAGCACCTCCGGGAGTTTCAGCTGACGATCGACGTCGAGTCGGATCGTCGTCTCGACGGTGAGCGCGTCGTCACGTTCACCAAGGTCTCCGCCTCGACGAACGACCGGATCGAGCACTACCTCGACGGTGGAATCGTCGACGAGTAGGACGGTTCGAGAAGACGGACGTTCGCAATCACTCTATTTCCAGTTCTCCGCTGCCCCCGTCCTCACCCTCGGCACCTTCAGGCCATTCCAGTTCGAACTCGATGCTGAGCTCTTTGGGACCGTCTGTCGGCCCCTCGCGCTCGGCTTTGACCTCGAACGTCGGGCGGGCTGGCGGGCTCATCGTCACGGACTCGCTGCCCGCTTTGAGCGTGATATCGGAACCCTGCTCCAGGTTTTCAGCGACGGTGCGCAGAAACGACGCGATCTCTTCGTTGCTCTGTCGGCTTTCGGACTTGAACAGTACTTCTTCAGGCATACGTGACGGATACGTTCCGTGGCCTGATAACTGTGTATGCGCTGGGGTGACGTCTGAGCGCAGACGATCGCCCGCCGCACACCGGCCAATATCCCCGTCAGCGGCAAGCACATGTGGCCGTAGCCGAATGAAAGGTATGCGAACGACAACAGTTCTCGTGATCGGTGGCGGTGCGACCGGCACTGGTATCGCCCGTGACCTCGCGCTCAGGGGCGTGGACGCGACGCTGGTCGAACGCGGCGGCCTCGGGAGCGGTACCTCGGGACGCTCGCACGGGCTACTACACAGCGGCGCACGCTACGCGGAGTCAGATCGGGTCGGAGCCGAAGAGTGCATCGAAGAGAGTCGGATCCTCAAAACCATCGCGGGCGAGTGCATCCGCGATACCGGCGGCCTGTTCGTCCAGCTGACCGGGGACGATCCCGAGTACTTCGAGGAGAAGCGCAGCGCCTGCGAGGCCGTGGGGATCCCGACAGAGACACTCGACGACGAGGCCGTCCGCGACCGTGTCCCGGAGATCGCGGCGGACGTCGAGCGGGCAATGGAAGTGCCCGACGCCGTGATCTACCCCTCGCGGCTGGTCGCCGCGAACGCGGCCGACGCCCGCGATCACGGGGCGACGATCCACACCCACGCGCCGGTGGAGGCGATCGCGGCCGACGACGGCCGTGTCCAGCACGTCACCGTCGGCGGGAGCGTCGACGAGCGAATCGAGGCCGAGTACGTCGTCAACGCGACGGGAGCCTGGGCCGAGCAACTCGCCGAGATGGCAGATCTCGACGTCAAGATGAAGCCGACGCGAGGCGTGATGCTGTCGGTCGAATACGACGGTCTCGGACCGGTGTTGAACCGCGCCCGCGATCCCGACGACGGTGACATCATCATCCCACACGAGGGTGAAGTGGTCCTGGGGACGACCAGCGTTGAAGTCGACGACCCCGACGAGTACCCGCGTGAAGACTGGGAGATCGAGCGCACGGTCGAGGAGTGTGCGGCGATGTTGCCGCCGGTCGCCGACGCGCCGACGGTTCGCACGTGGTGGGGCGTGCGACCCCTGTACGCGCCCGACGAGGACGAGCGCGGCGGCCGTGGTATCTCGCGGGGCTTCTTCCGACTCGATCATGCCGACGACGGCGTCGAGAACGCCGTCAGCGTCGTCGGCGGGAAGCTGACCACCTATCGACAGATGGCCGAATCGACGGCCGACCTCGTCTGCGAGCGACTCGGCGTCGATGCCGAGTCCGAGACGGCCGACCGGCGGCTGCCGGGCGCTGACGATCCCGACCGGCTTGACGAGTTCGTCGCGACGTTCGATGCTCAGGGAGAGACCGACGCGGGCGTCGTCGGCCGCAACCAGGAGTGACGCTACGACTCCTGTGCAGCCTGCTCGCGGATCGACTGCCAGCGATCTCGCTTTTCCAGGCGTTCCTGGAGCTTTTCGGCGTATTCTTCTGCGAGCGACTCGGCCTCGCGCTGTCGCTTCCCGCCGCCAGAGCCGCCGCCACCCGGGAGCACGCTCGCGAGTTTGCTCAGCAGCCCGCCGCCACCGCCCCCGCCACCGGCGGCCCCGCCCATGGCTCCACCGCTCTGTTCCATCTGCTTGATCTGCGGCATGACGCTCGATAGTTTGCTCGTATCCGCGATCAGTCGTGCCGCATCCGGATCGGCCGGGTTTTCGACGTCGAACTCGACCGCCGTCATCACCAGCCCCCACTGCTGGCGCGTGAACGACGACGACTGGACGCGATCTTCGAACTGTCGGTCGACGCGCATCCGCTCGGCTGCGAGCATATCTCGCCAGCTATTGTCGCTCATAATAGACTGTTCGTCCCCTGCCCCGATGAACGTTTCCCGACCCGGAAGATCTCACGTGGTCCGATCCGGAAAGGACTTACAAAATCGCCATGAAACGTACCTACGTATGCAAACGATAGGATTCATCGGACTGGGCGCGATGGGGGCGCCGATGGCGTGGAACCTTGACGAGGCCGGCTACGACTTGCTCGTCTACAACCGCAGTGACGGGCCCACGGAGCCGTTCGCCGAGGCCGGCATCGACGTCGCGGACTCGCCCCGGGACGTCGGGCAGCGGTCCGACGTCGTGGTCACGATAGTCACCGACGACGAGGCACTGGCGGCCGTGATGGACGGCGAAACGGGACTGCTCGCCGGTCTCGGTTCGGGAACGACCGTCATCCAGATGAGTACGGTCACGCCCGAAGCCACCGAAGCGGCGGCACAGACCGTCCGCGCACAGAACGCCCGGTTCGTCGACGCGCCGGTCTCGGGCACGGTCGGCCCGGCGGAGGAAGGAACGCTGACGGTCCTCGCTGGCGGTGACGACGCGGTCGTCGACAACGTCGAGGAGATCCTGGCCGCGATGGGCGAGCCGATCGTCCGCTGTGGCGACGCCGGCGACGGCGCTCGCATGAAACTGTTCGTCAATCTCCTGCTGGGAGACATGATGGGCGCGTACGCGGAGGCACTGACGTTCGGAGCCGCACAGGGGCTCGATCTCGACGCCATGCAACAGGTCGTCGAGGCCGGCGCGGTGGACTCGCCGCTATTCGAGATCAAGGGCGATCTGATCGCCGAACGCGACTTCGAGCCGCGGTTCCCGGTCGACCTGCAGTTCAAGGATCTCCGGTACGCCAACGAAGTCGGCAACGAGATCGGCGTGCAGTTGCCCCAGACGGCCGCCGCACGCGAGTCGTTCAGCGCCGCCAGTGCGATGGGTCACGGCGACGAGGACATGACGGCCGTCCTCAAGTACCTCGAATCGATTGCCGGCGTGACCGTCGGACAGTAGCGCAGAGATCTATCCGGAGCGACACGGACGCTCCGGGCCGTGCGATCGTTCAGCTAGGCCGTTTGTTTCTTTCCAGAGCCGTTCGATCGCCTTCGATCGCGGCTGCGATCCACGACTGGTCGTTACCAGTCTGTCGCTCGACGAGTTCGACGAACCGCTCGACGGTCACGGGCTCGTCCCCGGCGTTCATCGTCCGGAACACGTCCACCAGCGTGTGCTCGCCGCCGGTCTCGGCCCGGAGCTCGGCGTCGATAGCCGCCAGTAGCCGGGCGCCGGCGTGATAGTTGCCGCCCGTCCCTTCCCAGGTCGTCCGGTTCGCGAGGACGACGCTCTCATACTTGGGGCGCGCCGAGAGCGAGTCCCGGAGGTCTGCCTCCGACACACCCTCGTACTGCTCGTACATGAACCGACAGCTCAGATAGCGGGCGCTGGCTTCTCGGAACCATTCCATACCATCAGCAGTACGGAAGTCCTGGCGGGCGTGGACGTACTCGTGAATCCAGACGCTGTGCGCGTCGCCGTCCCAGAACGCCTCGATAGTGACGTACCCGCGATCGTCGTGGTACATGAGACCCTCGTTCGGCAGTGCGTCGGGAACGGACACGAGAACGACGCGCTCGTCGCTTTCGGGGGACAACGAATACGGCCCGGCGAACGCCTCGACGAACCCGGCTTTGCGGGCTGGATCGACGTCCCGTCCCGCCGGCACGACGACTGTCAGCGTCGACCCGTCGATCGGGACTGTCGCCGTCTCGACCGCGCCGACCAGCGCCCACTCGCCGAAGCCGACCACGCCGTGGCCCGGTTCGCCGTCGACGGCCCGCAACGCCGAGGGCAGCGACGAACGATTGACGATCGCCCAGTCGTGTCCGGCGTTCGAGAGCGCGGGATCGACGCCGGGCACGGCGAACTGGTCGGACGCGCCGGTTGCGTCGACGTACGTGACCGTGACAGTGCCGTTGCCCGAGACCGACTCGACGGACGGTCCAGGGTCGTCGACGTCGGGACCGAGCGCTCCCAGCGTGACAGCCCCGCCAGTGAGCAATACTGCGAGCACGACGACGGCGAGCACGGCAGGCGTTCGGAATCCCGGCAACTGGTCGAGCATATCCGTCTCTCTTTCGGCTTCGTGCCCCAAGACAATAACTCTCGGCGGCATAGGGACCCGGGGCCACTTCCGAACGACGCGCTCGAGTCCGTCAGCGGTTCTCGCGCTGTTCGACCTTGTTCAGGTCTATTTCGTCGCTGTCGGAAACAGACTGACGTGGAGGATTTCGCTCATGTACGGATCGACTGCACCGTACAGCCAGTATTCTTGACCATGCAGGCGGATCATCTTCTCGTCAACCGCAAGTTGATCCGCAGTGACTGTCGAAACCGGCTGTAGATCGGCCTTGTGAACCCACTTATGGATCGCCACGTGACTCCGCTGGACTCCCAACTCATCGAGAAACTGACTGGCACCCCGCGATGACATACCCGCCAAATGATATCGGATGCCCACTTGAATCGCCCACTTGGGAGTCCGCCAGCGCTCCACAAACGACATATCTATCCACGTGATAGCATCGCTGAGGCGTTCGGTATCGAGCATGGACACGCAGAGATCGAACGCCTCATTCTCTAACTTAACGCGACTATAGGCTTCGCACTAGTATTTTTAAGTATGCATGTAGTACTGTGTACTACGATGGCGACGAAAACGATTTCACTCGACGAGGAAGCCTACGAGCGGCTGAAAGCCCGAAAAATGGAGGGAGAAAGCTTCAGTGAAACCGTCAAGCGCCTTGCAGGAGAACGGTCGTGGAACGAGGTCACAGGAATTCTTTCCGAGGACGAGGCGGCAGACCTCGAGGCCGCTATCGAGGAAGGACGAACGAAGTCCAGAGAACGGAGTGATCGTCTCACAGCAGCGTTAAACGAAGCCGTAGACGACGAGACGTCGGAATGATTCAGGACACATCGTTCATTATCGACTTACTTCGGGGCGACGAAGACGCAAAACGACTTCTCAATATCGTCGAAAAAGAAGCGCGACCACAGAAACTGTCCTCCGTGACGGTTTTGGAACTCTACGAGGGCGTCGCTCGGTCTCAAACGCCGGAGACGAAGCGAGAGCGAATTCTTGAGATACTGGAAACGAAGCACGTCGTGAGTGCCGACCACACCGTGATGCGAAAAGCCGGAAAACTCTCCGGTAAGCTAATCAATGGCGGCGAACGGATTGAGCGAGAAGATTGTATTATCGCTGCGACTGCGCTTCTCAACGACGAACCAGTTGTCACGAGAAACACCAAGCACTTCGGACGTATCGACGGCCTCGAAGTACGGACGTACTAGGGCGATGACTGCGTGAGGTGTTTACCTGTTTTCACGCTGCTCGACCTTGTTCAACTCAATCAGCAGCCGGAAAACGGCTTTCACCAGGTTCGCGTCCACGTCAAACTGTTCGGCGTTCTCGCCGGCGCGATCCATCACCGCCTGCTCCTGTTGCTCGTCGGTCGTCGGCAGCCCCTGCTCGTCTTTGACCTGTGCGATCGTGTCCGCGACGTAGGTGCGCTGGGCGATCTTCTCGACGATCTCGCGGTCGATCGTCTCGATCTCCTCGCGCAACTCCGCGAGGCTCATCTCGTCCGGGTCCCTGCTGTCTGTGTCGTCGTTAGCCATGTTGATCCGTCCCGTTGGTCCCACATCTCTCGTACGTCCTCTAATGCCTCCCGGTCGCCGACCGCGACGACGCTTGGGCCGGTCCCGGACAACGAGACCCCCTCGACCAGCGGCATGGCCTCGACCATCGGGTCCGCCGAAAAATCCAGCGCCGCGGAGAAGGCGAGCCCGTTGACCGTCATCGCCCGGCCGTAGGCACCCTCGCGAGCGAGATCGAACGCCAGGTCGGCCATCGGAGCGATCTGCTTGCACCGCTCGACGTCCGCGTCGGCGCTGAACGACCGCTCGTCGGGCGTCCAGACGAGCACGTCCCAGTCTACTGTCTCGCGAGCGAGCAGTTCGTCGGTCGTGTTGTCGGTGACAGTGACGCCGCCGAGCATCGACGCCGACGCGTCGTCGAACGCACCAGTGACGGTGACGCCGACGTCTCGCGCGGCCATCACGCCCAGTCGGGCGGCGTCCTCACGCGTCATTTTCCCTGTCGCGTCGAGCGCGTCCAGTGTGGCCATGACGGCCGCGTTGGCCGCTGCCGAGGAAGATTTCAGCCCGGAGGCCATCGGCACGTCGCTCTCGGTCTCGACGTGTGCGCCCGAGACCCCCGGCTCGCCGTGTGCGTCGAGGACGTACTCGACGCAGGTTTCGATCAATCGCGTGTCGGCATCGGGGTCCTCGGCGACCTCGCCGGTGATCCCCTCGGCGTCTTCGAACAGTTCCACTGTCGCGGTCGTGTAGGCGTCGATGGCGAACGCCGAGCCCTTGCCGGTGGCGAGCGCGTTCAGCACCGTCCCGGCGGCCGGTGCCCGTGCCTGTCCCTGCATGGTCGTGGGTGGGGTCGAACCGGATATATGGGTGGTGGTTCGCCGCCGGACTCGCGAGCGCGGCCCTTTTGACCGACGGAATCGAACCGGACGTATGAACCGCGCCAGCGAGGTCTCTCCATCGACGCTCCCGGTCGAACTCACCGAGGGCGGCATCGGGATCGAATATCTGGACGGACGCCAGGTGTTCTATCACGGCGTACCCTCGAAGACGGCCGAGAGCCACCGCACGACGCCACAGATGGACGTCCACGTTCTCGTCACTGATCAGGACGGAACCGAAGGAATACTCGTCTATCTGAACGATCGCAAGACCGACGGCGAGATCCTCGAAGACAGCGGCGTCGGTCGTGTCCTGCTTGCCGACGGCGAGTCGACGAGCGTGTTCCCTGGTGTGACTGTCTCCCGGGATGGGTTCGCCTTTGAGATCGACGTCGACATCGATACCGTCGACGGGCGGGTGTTCGTCTTCGAGGAATCGGAAATGGCCGAGCGGCGCTACGAGATCGTCCCCGCAGAAAAACAGCAATAGACAGACAGTCATACTCGGTTGCTCGACTGAATGGGAGCGGACAATGGAACGGTACGGTAGCGTATCGCGCCAGTGGCAGTCCCGGAAATAGCATTGGAGACCGGCTGCTACCGCTTCAGACGTGGCAAGGTCACTCGGAGCGTCGTTTCAGGGGTTGGGTCACCCACCAGCTGGATGTCACCGCCGATCTCAATGAGCGTGAGGCAAATCTTCCCAATATCGAGACCCAGGCCGTGGCTCAGCTTCGTCTCCGTCCCGTTGCTGAGCAGTTCTCGGTGCCTGTTCGAGAGCAGCGGTGTATCACCCTGGATCGTCAGCTCTAGGTCCGTGGCCCGAAGTCGGAGCGTTACGTCGATGGCCGGCTGCGCCATGTACGCGGTGATGTGTGTGAGTAACTGCTCTACTGCGGAGTGGGCGGGCTTCGGGATCGAGATCGTCTCACTTGTCGCCGGCATATTGATCGACGCATCCGCAGCGTCTGCGAGGAGCGACTCGACTGTGGTGCGAAGCGCCCGGAGTTCAAGCGGGTCGGTCTCGACCGCTGGCTCGTCACTGAGAAGACGTGACTGAGCGACTTGGGTGCTCAATTCCGCAAGATCGTCGGTTGCAGTCACGATCTGCTCGGCCGCTTTCCGTCTGGTTTCTGGTTCGAGATCGGCTTCGTTCACGAGTGCCGATGCGTGTCCCTGAATGACTGTCAGCTTGTTCCGCAGATCGTGCCGAAAGACACGGTAAAGAACCTCGAGTCCCTGGCGATACCGTTTCCGGTCTGTGATATCGACGGCAGCACTGACGATCCCCGTGATTCCGCTGTCGTCGCACAGGGGCCGCGCGTATAGTTTCACATGCAGACTGGAGCCGTCTTTCGTATGCTGGATGGTCTCATACCCATCCAGAATGTCGCCGTCGAGAATCCGATCAAGCAGGTCGGCGAGGTGTGACGTGTCAGCGAATAGTGGATACGGTTCGCCAACGACTTCTGCGGAGTTGTAGCCGAACGTCTCCTCAGCAGCCCGATTCCACGACTGGACGTGTCCCTCCGTGTCTAAGACGGTTATCGGCACCGGGGCGGTGTCCAGTAGGGTTTCGAGCCGCGCCATCGTCTCCTGTAACTGTTGGTGGCGCTCGATGCGGGAGCTGACGTCACGGAAGACGCCGAGGACAAACGTCTGGTTCTGGTGCTGGATGCGTCGGAAGGTGACCTCGACCGGGACGCGTTCGCCTGTCCGAGTCTCGATGGAGAGTGGGCTCTCGTCTCGAGGGCGTTCGATCTGTTCGCTGTCCAATGAGCGTCTAAAGGCCATTTCGTAGGCCGATCGCTCTTCATCGGGGTAGAGGACGCGTCGATCGAGACTGACGAGTGTAGCCGGCTGACATTCGAACAAATCCCCGGCTGTATCGTTGACCGCGACGATCTCGTCCGTAGTGGTGTCGACGACAATAACTGCGTCCGGGATACTTTCGAGAACGGTCGTCAGTGAGAGTTCCGGAACCGAATGCAACCCGTCACTGGACCGCTTCTGCTCGGGCATAGTGTTTACTTTCCTCCCTACGCGGTGAACTCGTGGGGATCTAGCCAGAGAGTGAAGCCGTCATCGTCTTTGATCAGTCCTCGCAGTAGGTCCGAATCCCCAACACTCTCGGCATCCAGTACCTCGTCCGAAACTTCTGTCACTTCGTCTACATCCGAGACGAGCCAGCCGGTTTCCGTTTCTGTCTCGAGTGTCTCTGAGTCGAGGACGATAATACGGGATTGCGTCTGGCCGCCGTCTGTGAGCAGTGCCTCGGCATCGACGTTCAGGAGGTCTGCAGGGTTGATAATCGTCGTCGTTTCTCCCCTGAGGTCAGTAATCCCTTCGACGTGCGGAGCAGTCTCCGGGAGCGATCGGATCTGCTCTCCATCGACGATTTCCGCCACGCAGTCGATCGGGACACAGTAATCCTCGTCCCCGAGCGTGAACGTAAGGACCTGCGTCTTGTTGGCCTCACTCATCGTCAGTCACCTGCCGCAACTTCAGTCTCCCACTCGTCGCTGAATGTCTCGACGAGTTCGGCGATTTCGGTCACTTTGGCGGTCTGTTCCTGGTTGGCGGCGGCGAGTTCGTCGATTTCGTCGGCCATCATGCGGGCGCGGTCGTTCGCGTCGTCGGTCATCGCCGCGATCTCTTCGGTACTGGACGCCTGTTCGTCGGTCGCGTCGGCGACTTCTTCGATCCCGTCGTTGATTTCTCCAACGGCTTCACTGATCTCGTTTAGACTGTCGAGAGCAGTATTGACCTTGCCGAGACCGTCGTCGATTCGCTCGTTCGCGCGGTCGATGCTGTCGACTGTTTCGCTGGTGTTCGATTTGATCTGATTGGCCATCTCCTCGATGTCGACAGCCTGGTCCTGGGTTTCTTCGGCTAGCGCTTTGATCTCATCGGCGACGACCGCGAATCCATCGCCGCCGTTTTCGGCGCGTGCGGCCTCAATATTCGCGTTGAGTGCCAACAAGTTCGTCTGATCCGCGATGTCCTGGATCACGGTCACGATGTCGTCTATTTCGTCGACACGGTCCCGAAGCGTCGAAATGTCTTCGGAAACCTCCCCCGCGGCCTCATCAACGGCATCCATCGCGTCGATGGCGTCATTGGCTGCCCGCTGGCTTTCCTCGGAGAGCTCACGAGCTTTCCGGCTCTCGGTACGGACTTGATCCGCACTCGAGGCGATCTCTTCGATCGTGGCACTGAGATTCGACGCCTCGTCGGCAACCGTCGCCATGTTCTCGGCCTGCTCGGCGGCGACGCCGTTGATTTCGTCGGTACTATCCGCGATCTGCCCGGCTGCAGAGGCGAGTTCCTGGGTCGAAGCCTGGAGGTCCTCGAGCCGGCTCCGCTCGATGACGACAGTTTCAGAATCGGCCTGTGCTGGCTGACTCGACTGCTGGGCTTCCGATGACATGCGATTCCAACACGCAAATACGGTCGTATAAAATCATCTCCCAGATTGGCGCGGATGAATATCGAGTGAGAATTACAAACACGAATTTTAATACATGACTCAGCTTTGCACGTTGAAGTAGGAGCGTGACGTAGGCGGTAGCAAGGACAGAT
>JAOPKD010000012.1 GCA_025517565.1 Halapricum hydrolyticum | reverse complement strand
GACGATCGCGTCGTACCTCAGCGAACATCCTGCAATTTGAATCGGCAACTACTGTTCAGGCGGAGGAATCCCGAGGTTGGGATAATAACAGGCTCCGTTGAACGTTCGATCTTCGGTATCTCACAGGATGCGTCGTCCAATGACTGCTTTCGGCCTGTTCTGAATCAGTCACCGAAGGGATTGCCGCCGCCACCCATACCGCCCATGCCGCCGCCACCGCCGCCCTGTTGCATCTGTTTCATCATGCGTTCCATGTCGGCGTCGCCCATGCCCTGGAACTGCTTGAGCGTCCGGGACATCATCTTGTGCTGTTCGAGCAGTTCGCGGATTCGCTCTTCGGGCTTGCCCGACCCGCGGGCGATCCGCTCGATGCGTGACTTGCCGACGATCCGGGGGTCTTCCATCTCCCCTTCGGTCATCGAGTCCATGATGACCTGGAAGTCGCGCATCCGCTCTTCAGTGACGTCCATGGCGTCGTCGGGCAGCTGGTCCATGATCCCCCCGCCCATGCCGGGGATCATGTCCATCACCTGATCGAGCGGCCCCATGTTGTTCATCGCCTCCATCTGCTTTTGCATGTCATAGAGGGTGAACTCCCCCTCCATCATGTCCTCTGGGTCCCAGTCCTCGTCTTCGTCCTGGGTCTGCTCCATCGCGCGTTCGACGCGCTCGGTGAGCTGTTTGAGATCGCCCATCCCGAGCAGCCGGGAAATGAACCCCGACGGTTCGAAGCGCTCGATGTCCTGGACGGTCTCGCCGGTCCCGAGGAACGCGATCGTCGAATCGGTCTCGTCCACTGCGGCGAGCGCGCCGCCACCTTTCGCGGTCCCGTCGAGTTTGGTGATAATCACACCGTCGATGCCGATCGCCGCCTGGAAGTCGGCGGCCTGGCTCTTCGCGCTCTGGCCCATCGCAGCGTCGAGCACCAGCAGGTTCCGGTCGGGCTGGACCTCGCGTTCGATGCGCTCGATCTGCTCAATCAGTTCCTCGTTGAGGCCGTCCCGGCCGGCCGTGTCGACGATCCGGACGTCAGCGTTCTCGGTCGCTTCCAGCCCCTCGCGGGCGATCTCGACCGGGTTCTCGGCGTCGGGATCTCCGTAGAAGTCGACCTCCGCCTTCTCGGCCATCTGCTTGGCCTGGTCGTAGGCCCCGGGGCGGTCGGTGTCGGTCTGGATAATGGCCGGCCGGAGCCCCTTCGTCGAGAACCACCAGGCCATCTTCGCCGCAGTCGTGGTCTTCCCCGACCCGTAGAGGCCGGCGAGCATGATCGTCTGGGATTCCAGCGGCAACTCGGTGGATTCGCCCACCAGTTCGACCAGCTCCTCGTAGACGATCCGCAGCACCCAGTCGCGCGCGGAGGTGCCGGCCGGCGGCTCCTCCTCGAGCGCGCGGGATTTGATGTCGTCCGAGAGTCCCATCACGAGGTCGACGTCGACGTCAGCTTGCAGGAGCGACCGCTGGATCTCCTTGACGACAGCGTCGACGTCTTCCTCGTCGATGCGGGACTTGCCCCGGAGATCGTCCAGGGCCCCGCGTAGCGATTGTCCGAGATCGTCGAGTACCATTTGCGTCTCGATAGGTGACTGGGCCGGTAAAGCCTTTTTGTCGGCGCTGGGCGGCGTACCGCGGGACGACCGCCGCTAGACGATCGGAGACCGACACACCGTCGTCACCGCACGACAGTCACCGGTGTCGGCGAGTGACGGAAGACCTTCTGTGCGACGTTGCCGACGAACAGGCGGTCGGCGAGCGATCCGCCGTGGCTACCGATGACGACAGCGTCGAACTCCCTGGCTCGATTGACGATCACCTTCGATGGGCTCCCCCACGCCACGTCGGTCGTGATCTCTCTATCGGCGGCGATCTCGCGGGCCCGGTCGAAAATCACCGTCGCGTGTTCCTCTGCGGCTTCCTCGAGGTCGTCGGCCAGCGCGAGGCCCGTCGCCTTTCCCATCATCCCCGAGGGCTCACCGACGACGTGGAGGACCGTGATCTCCGCGTCGGGGTAGATTTCGAGCGCGTGTTCGAGCGCGTGTTCGGACATATCCGAATCGTCCATCGGAACGAGAACGCGCGTGGACATACCATTACTACGCCGACCGACAGCATAAGTCACCAGGGTTGATCCATCGCCCCCTCATGCATCAGGGGGACCATTCGACCGCAATCGGAATATACAGACCGAACTTACGGGAGAGTGGACTATGGTTGCGATACTTTTCGCGGTCGCGCTTGTAGCCGCAGTCTTCGTCGGATTCAACATCGGCGGGTCCTCGACAGGTGTCGCGTGGGGCCCGCCCGTCGGAGCCGGGATCATCGGCAAGACGGCTGCCGCGGGACTCATGACATTTTTCGCCTTTCTGGGCGGGTGGACAGTCGGCCGCAACGTGATCGATACGCTCGGCGGCGACCTCGTCCCCCAGGAGGCGTTCTCCCTCGAAGCGAGCGTCGTCGTGCTCGGGTTCATCGGCCTGGGAATGCTCCTCGCCAATCTGTACGGTGTCCCCGTGTCGACGTCCATGACAGCCGTCGGAGCGATTTCCGGGCTCGGTCTCGCGACGGAACAGCTCGATTATGCGGTCGTCGGCTCGATCATGGTGTGGTGGGTCATCGCTCCGGTCGTCGGCTTCTGGTTCGGTGCCGTCATCGGTCGGTATCTCTATCCGTACCTCGACAACAGGTTCGCGCTCGAACAGTCCGACGGACTGCTACTGACACTCAATCGAACGAGGGTGATTCCAACGCCGACCCTCGGCCCGGGTACGACGCCGAAAGAGGTCGTCAGTACGGGGCTGGTGCTGGTGATCGCCTGTTACATGGCGTTCAGTGCCGGTGCGAGCAACGTCGCGAACGCGGTCGCACCGCTTGTGGGTGGTGGACTGATCGGGACGGACGCGGCCGTCGGGCTGGGAGCGGCCGCGATCGGGCTCGGTGCGTTCACGATCGCCCGCCGGACGATGGAATCGGTCGGAAACGATCTGACTAACTTGCCGCTGCTGGCAGCGATGATCGTCATGGTCATCGGAGCAAGCATCACGACGGTCGCGTCGGCGCTCGGTATTCCAATGAGTCTGGCCCTCTCGACGGTCATGTGCATCGTCGGACTCGGATGGGGGCGAGCGACCCGACCGACGTCTGCAGTGGATATGCTCAAAGGCGAGATGGAAGCCGAAGTGTCAGTCGACGCGGTCACTGCCGAGACGCCGAGGGACGTTTCGAGTGCCGGTGGTGAGGATCCAGCGTACGTGCAGAACGCGTCAGCGTTGTTCGATCGGTCGGCAGTCGTGCGATTCGTTTCGTTCTGGATCATCGGCCCGTCGGTTGCGACGGGACTGTCGTACGTGACGTTCCTCGTGCTTCCCGTCGCGGGTACGGCGTGACTGGAGTGGATGATCGACGAAGCGTGGTTTTATCGGGCAGTCGGACCCACACCGAGGCATGACCGACGCGCTCGAACGACTGCTTGACAGCGGCGTCGTCGCCGTCCTGCGCGATATCGACCCGGAGGCCCTCCCGAAGGTCGCCGACGCGCTGGCGGCGGCCGGCGTCACCGCGCTGGAAGTCACGACCGACGGACACGACGCCAGTCGAACGATCGCACGACTCGCCGAATCGACCGGCGACGAGGTACTGGTTGGTGCCGGAACGGTGATGGACGCCGCGACCGCGTCCCGGGCCATCGAGGCCGGTGCCGAGTTCGTCGTCTCGCCACATCTCGACCGCGAGGTCGTCGCGACCGCGAACCGCCGGAGCGTCGTCGTCGGGCCGGGTGTGATGACGCCGACCGAAGCCGCCGACGCGATGGCAGCCGGGGCGGACCTGCTGAAGGTCTTCCCGGCCTCGACCGTCGGCCCGGATCACCTCAGCGCGATCCGGGGGCCGCTGGGCGACGTCCCGATCATGCCGACCGGCGGGATCGGTCCCGATAACGTCGAGGCGTTTTTCGACGCCGGCGCGGCGGTGGTCGGGGCGGGGAGCGCGCTGCTCGATTACGACGCGATCGCCCACGGCGACTACGACGCCGTCCAGTCCCGCGCCGAATCCTTCCTCGACGCCGTCGACGACGCGCGGTGAAAACGCCTGAGAGTGACCACAGGCGCAACTCGAACGCGCTCGAAGTCACCACCTGACAACCGATCGGTCGCCAGTAGTCGTTCTCCCAGTATTGGGTGTTTCTATAAATTCCACTTGGAAGGAAATAGCCACCGTGCTGCGGGACACGACAGAGGGATAGACGAAGTCACGACCGGCGCAGTTTCGGATGCCATCGACGACGTGTATCACTCGGAGATGGACGTGGTGCTGGTCGGGCCTGGGCGAAGGAACGTGATCGATCTCGGTAGAAACCCGCCAGCAAAAACAAGAATGATCGAAAATGACTATTGTGCCGTTTCCAAACGATTAAGCCTCGCGGTCACTGTCAGACAGACATGAGTACTCACGTCGCAATCATCGGCGCGTACGGCAGTGCCGGCAGTGCAGTAGCGCGACAGCTCGCCGACGATCCGGAGATCGAACTCACGCTGATCGACGACGGTGACCCCGGCGGCGGGCTCTGCATCCTCCGTGGCTGCATGCCCTCGAAGGAAGTCATCTCGGCGGCGAAACACCGGTTCGCGGCCCGGCGTGACGATCGGCTCGTCGGAGACCTCCCGGAGGTCGACCTCGAACGGACGGTCGAGCGGAAAAACGAACACACGTCCAGCTGGGCCGGACACCGTCGCAGCAGTATCGAATCGCTCGCCGAGCGCGAAACCGTCGAGCTCGTTCGGGAGACGGCGACGTTCGTCGACGACCGCGTGATCGAGGTCGGCGACCGGACGATCGAACCCGATTACGTCGTGATTGCGACGGGGTCGACGCCGAACGTCCCGCCGATCGATGGCATCGAGAGCGTGCCGGTCAACACCAGCGCCGACGTGCTCGACGCGACCGAGTTCGGTGACTCGGCAGTCGTGCTCGGACTGGGATACATCGGGCTCGAACTCGCCCCCTACCTCAGCGAGGCCGGTGGCATGGACGTGACCGCGATCGACATCCTCCCGGAGCTGTTGCCCGAGGCCGACGACGGGTTCGGTGAGGAACTCGCCGACTACTACCGCGAGGAGTTCGACATGGACGTGCTGCTCGACGCGCAGGCGAGCCACGTCGAGGAGACCGACGACGGCGGCGTCCGCGTGACCGTCGAGGTCGACGGCGAGACCGAGGTCGTCGAGGCGGATCAGCTGTTCTCGTTCACGGGCCGCAAGCCGGCCCTCGACAGGCTCGGGGTCGAGAACACGTCGCTGTCACCCGGCGAGGAGTGGGTCGAGGACACGATGCAGGCGGGCGACGACGAGCGCGTGTTCGTCGTCGGCGACGTCAACGGACGCGAGCCGATCCTGCACGTCGCCAAGGAACAGGCTGCGACGGCCGCGACGAACATCCAGGCCCACCGCGAGGGCGACGCCCTCACCGAACACGACTCCATTCACCACCACGTCATCTTCTCGGGGCTCGCCCGACTGCCGTTCGCCCGTGTCGGCCACTCGGCCGACGCTGCCGAGGAGGCCGGACTCGACTACGTCGCCGTCGACTCCCGGGCAGAGAACGACGGCGTCTTCAAGGCCAAAGACGCCTCCGAAGGCTGGGCTCGACTGGTCGTCGCCCCCGACGGGACCGTACTGGGCTATCAGGGACTGCACTACCACGCCGACGCGATGGCCAAGACGATGCAACTCGCCGTCGAAATGGAGCTGGACGTCCGCGAGATCCCCGACCGCGCCTATCACCCCACCACGCCGGAGATCCTCGACGCACTGTTCCGGAAGGCCACCGAGAAGCTGGCCGAGCGCGACGAGGCGACCGCGACGCAGTGAGGCTCACGCGGTCGGGGTGACTGCTCGGGAGACATGTTCCAGGTGACTTCTCAGCCTGCACACGAACCAGAACCTACTACCGGCTGGTACACACAGAGTGGTGTATGCCAGGTGAACTGACGATCTACGAGGATCGTCTCGCCCGTCAGATGGACGCGGGCGAGTTCGTCCTCGCGGTCGTGACAGCGACGAAACCCGACTTCTACAAGCAGGCCCCGGTCGTCGCGGCCGCTCGCGACGCGGGCGTCCCGGCCTTTGTCCTTCACACTGGCCAGCACTACGACGACGTGCTCGGCCACGGTCTCGCCGAATACGGGATCGAAGACCGCGTCGCAGCCGACCTCGCGATTCGCGGCTCGCTCTCGGAGAAGACCGCGCAGGTCCACCGACGGATCGACGAACTCACCGATACGCTCGAAGAGCAATGGCCCGACACGGCGGTCCTGCCGATCGTCCACGGGGACACCCACGCCGCCGGGATCATCCCGCAGGCGTGGCTGTTCACCACCAATCAGGCCGTCGCCCACAACGAGGCCGGCCTCCGCGGGATGTCCCCGGACTTCGAGGGTTACGAGGACATTCCCGCGTTCGTCGACGCTCAGTGGTCGGGTGAGTGGTCGATCAACCGCGCCGAACCGTTCCCCGAACAGTACGACACCTTCGTCGGATCGGCGGGTTCGATCTATCACTTCGCACCGGTCGAGCTCAACCGCGAGCACCTCCAGCGCGAGGGGTATCCGGCCGCAGTCGAGGGCGACGAACGGATCCCCGTGGTCGGCAACAGCGTCGTCGACGCCATCGAGATGAAACGGGACGCCGATCTCGAGGAGAGCATCTTCGACATCTATCCCGCCCTGGAGGAGCGCGACGACTGGATCCGCGTGGACATCCACCGCCGGGCGAACCTCCTGCCAGAGCGCTTCCAGGCCATCGTCGAGGGCGTGATCGGGCTGGTCGAAGACGGCTACAACGTCAACTTCGTCGAACTGACCGCGACGCGAAAGGCGCTCGAACACTACGGCTATCGCGACCGACTGCTCGAACTCGACGACGAGCGCGAGAACTTCCTGTTTACCGGCCTCTGGAAGAAACACGCCCACGTCTACGAGTTTCTCACCTCCGGGCAGTGTTTCGCCGAGTTCACCGACTCCGGGAGCATGCAGGAAGAACTCAACTACATCGACGAGACGATCTGTCTGACGGCCCGGTTCAACACCGACCGCCCGGAGACGGTCTTCGAGGCCGGGACGAACCTGCTAGTCCCGCCGGTAGGGGGCGAGTACGTCCGTGAGATGGTCGAGTACGTCGCCGAGACCGACGCCGTCCGCGAGGAGATCCAGACCGGGCCGAACCTCTATGGCGAGAACGTCGGCGAGTCGATCGTCGAGTTCCTGGCGGAGAAACGCGAGGCGACGCCCTTCGACTGGGCACACGAGCGCGTCGGCTTCGAGACGGGCAAGCAGGACTTCGAGTATCTCTAGTTATCCGCGCCACCGTGCTCGGGGGACTCGCACTGCTTTCTTGATAGAGGGCGCATATGCAGCGGTGTCAGAATACCCTGGATTGCACACACCTAATGAATACCTTGGTAGATAATAGCAAATTAGCTTGACAAAATATGACGAACTAGCCAACAGCTGAAAGCAGAATCGCCAGAATTGAGTGTATGCAAATATGTCTATGGACAGATATTCAGCGGGTGGCGAAGCAGTCTCTGGATTCGAAGAACCACTCCGTAGCTCTCTGGTCCGGCCGGGCGGCGAAAGCAGCGACCGATTGGTCGGGGTGAAAAGCGAGTGGGCCCCGGAGAACCTGTTCCGGCTGAACCACAACGTCGAATCGGCGGAATAGCCGAGAGGGGTCAACGTATGAGCGACAACAATTCAACGGACGAGAGCGCAATGACCGAACATCGTGACGTCGTCGTCATCGGCGCCGGACAGGCGGGGCTGGCGACGAGCTACTACCTGTCGGGGACCGGCTGTGACCACGTCGTCCTTGAGCGAGGCGAAGTCGGCGAGCGCTGGCGTAGCGAGCGGTGGGACTCGTTCACGCTGGTGACGACGAACGTGATGAGCCGTCTTCCCGACTTCCCCTATGAGAGCGACGACCCCGACGGCTTTCTCACTCGCGACGAAGTTGTCGAGTATCTCGAGGCCTTCGTCGATCGTTTCGATCCCCCACTCAGGACCGGTGTCGAGGTGCTAGCGGTTCGTCAGCAGGACGCTGGATATACTGTCGAGACGACCGACACCACCTACGAGACGACCAACGTGGTCGTGGCGACCGGCCCGTTTCAACGCCCCCGGATCCCCGAGTTCGGCGCCGAGTTGCCCTCCTCTATTCGGCAGCTACACACCAGTCACTATCGGAACCCGGACCAGCTCGACCCCGGTGGAGTAGTGGTGGTCGGCTCCGGTCAGTCGGGGACACAGATCGCCAAGGAGCTCCACGAGAGCGGGCGTGACGTGTACCTCTCGGTCGGGAAGGCGGCGAAGGCACCGCGTCGATACCGCGGGAAGGACATCTCCAGTTGGATGGCCGCCATGGGGGGATTCGAGGCGGTCGTCGACAGCCTGGACTCGCCCGCAGACCGGTTCGCGCCCAACCCCTACGTCTCTGGGAAGGACGGTGGCCAGGAGATCGACCTCCTTGAGCTCGCCGCTGACGGCATGACGCTGCTCGGACGGGCCGAGAGAGTCGAGGACGGCCGACTCGTCGTTGCCGGCGACCTCGAGGAGAACCTCCGGAACGCGTATCGCTTCTACGCCGGCATGATCGACCAGATCGACGATCTCATCGAAACCGAGGGTATCGACGCCCCGGACCCCGAGATCGTCCCCAGGGATCCGGAGGAGGTCTCGATCGAGAGCGTTCGAGAGGTCGACCTCGAGGCGGCGAACGTTCGGACCGTGATCTGGGCGACCGGATTTCAGTTCGATTTCGACTGGGTCGAGCCCGCGACGTTCGACGAGTACGGCTATCCAGTCCACGATCGTGGGGTGACCGACAGTCCCGGGCTCTACTTCCTCGGGCTCCCGTGGTTGCACACGGGTGGATCCTCGCTTCTGTTCGGCGTCGGTGGCGACGCGGAATACGTCGCCGACCACATTCTGGACCGCCTGAAGCAGGCCAGACCCAACACATGAACGCTATACTCGGGCCGTACTCTGTGCGTTCAGCAGGGGCAGAGAGTCCCACCACTTGCCGGAAATTCTGGTCTCACAGAAGTATCTCCTCGACCATCTCGTGGAGGTACCGATGAAACGAGACGTGGCCTTCGAATCGGAAGGGGCAGAGATGAGTGGCTGGTACTACTCGCCCGACACAGCGCCACCGTGGCCCCTGGTGGTCATGGCCCACGGGTTCTCCGCGACCAAACAGATGGTCGCTGACAGGTATGCCGAAGCGTTCCGCGAAGCGGGCCTGGCCGTGTTGTTGTACGATCACCGAGGCTTCGGTGCGAGCGCCGGCGAGCCGCGCCAGCAGGTCAACCCATGGATGCAGGCGCGCGGGTATCGCGACGCCATCTCGTTTGCGGCCTCGCTTGAGGACGTCGATCCGCTTCGGATCGCTGTGTGGGGCGATAGTTACAGTAGTGGCCCTTCGCTGGTCGTGGCCGCACTCGACGAGCGGGTGGCAGCACTGGTCGTTCAGGTCCCGGCGCTTGGTGAGGAAATGCCGCCGAACGATTCCGATGGCTCCCTTCGTGAATCGATCGAGCAGACGGTCCGCTCCGGATCAGTCGACCCGACTGCTGAGGAAATTCATGGGCCGATGCCGGTCGTCTGGGACGACCAGGACCGTCGTCCCTCGGCGCTTAAACCCGATACGGCGTTTCGCTGGTTCACCGGCTACGGGACTCGTTCGGACACGAACTGGACGAACGAGGTCACGGTCGTCCGTCCAAAGCACCCCGTGCAGTGGTATCCCGGACTGTGTGCGTCGGACGTGTCGTGCCCAGCGCTGTTCGTAGTGGCACCCGACGACGAGATGGTCCGGTCGTCCCCTGCTGTGGCACGCGACGCGTACGAGCGGTTGGCCGGACCGAAAGAGTGGGTAGAGATCCCCGGTGGGCATTTCGGGCTGCTGTATTACCCGAGCGATACGTTCGACAGGGCATCAGCAGCACAGTCGCGGTTCCTTACGGAAACGCTAGGATCTGACGATGATTGAGCGAATCAGTAACACGGTCAGAGCAGCGAATCGACGTCACAGCCGTAGAACGGGGCAGACGAATGGTCTGTTCGGTCTCCGGAGTTGACGATGTCTGCTATATCCCGCAACCGAACTGTCGGGTTGTTCCTCCTCGTCACGCTCCTGTTCGGGACTGCCTTCCCGGCAGTGAAGACCGGTTTGTCGTTCATCCCGCCGCTGTTGTTCGCAGCGACCCGGAGCTACCTGGCCGCCGCGCTCCTGTTGGTGTACGTCGGCGCGACGACGGAATACTGGTTTCCCCGCTCTCGCCGGGACGTGACGGCGGTGCTCGCCGGGGGAGTGCTTCTGGTTGGCGGGACGGGGATCGGGTTCGTCGCCCAGCAGTTCATCACTGCCGGCGTCGCTGCGATCATCTTCAGTCTCGCCCCGATAATCACCGCGGTACTCGCGTGGCCGCTCCTCCCCGCGGAGCGACTGGCCGGCCGCGACTACGCCGGCGTGCTCCTGGGCTTCGTCGGAATCGCCGTCGTCATCCGTCCGGACCCGGCGAGTCTCCTCGACCCGGAACTCGTCGGGAAATTGCTCTTTTTCGCCGGCGTAGTCGTCGTCGAGCTGGGGGCCGTCCTCGTCCGACGGAGCCGGACATCTATGCCGATCCCGGCGCTGACCGGCTGGGCAATGATGGTCGGGGGAACCGTCCATGCCGTCTTCGCAGTCGGAATCGGCGAATCGATCGCGAGCGTCCAACCGACGCTGCTGGCAATGGCGATGGTGATCTATCTCAGCGTCTTCATCGGGGCATTCGGACTCGTAATGTACCTCGTGTTGATGGGACAGATTGGACCGTTGAAGGCAAACATGACAACGTATCTCACTCCCATCGTCGCCCTGGCGATCGGGTGGGTACTGCTGGCTGAGCGAATCGAGCCCCTGACGCTCGTCGGCTTCGGGATTATCGTCGTCGGATTCGCGCTACTGGAGAGTCGCGAGATCAGCGCCGAACTCGCCAGGTACCGTAGCCTGTATCGGTGAGAGATCTAGTCGTTCGCAGGCGTGGCATCGGGCCGGTATTCGCGGCTGATCGCCCGCCACTTGCCGGTCGCGAACCGGTAGTAGTTGATCACGGCCGGGATCCCGCTTTCGGCAAGGAAAGAGAGGTACAGTCCCCAGACGCCCAGCGGCGTCGTCGCGCCGAGATACGCCAGCGGGATCGCGCCGGCGAACATTCCAAGCGCCTGACTATAGAATGGCCAGCGAGTGTCGCCGGTGGCGTCGAGGGCACCCGCGATGGTCGCCTTGACCGCCTGGGGGAGGATAGCGATGCTCGCGGCGTAGATCAGCCCGACCGCGATCGCGATTCCGGCTGGCTCGACGCCGAAGAGCTGGACGATCTGGGTCGCGAAGATCGCCGTCAGCGCTGCGCCCAGCGCGTAGACGGCGACTGCCAGCCGCGTGATCTCGATCCCGTAGGACGCGGCGGCGTCCTCGTTCTCCGCGCCGAGTTCCTGGCCGACCAAGCTCGAGGCAGCCAGTCCGAAGCCCCAGCCGGGCGTGTTCATCAGCCCCCAGATGCGCCGGACGACGATGTACGCCGCCAGCACCGTCGGGCCGATCATGCCGACGATCGCCAGCATCGGGAAGCGCGCGACCGTCCAGACGCTGTTTCGCCCGGCGACTGGCAGCCCGATCGTCACCAGGTCCGACAGCGTTTCCCGATCGAGATACCTGCTGAGGAAGCTCACCTCCGCCGGGAACGCCCTGGTTCCAGGCAGGCGACGGGCAGCCAGGCTGCCGGCGAAGGTGGCCGTGACAACGACGTTCGAGACGACCGTCCCGATAGCCGCGCCGACGACGCCCAGGTTCAGCCCGAAAATGAGCACGGCGTTGAGCGCGATGTTCGCAACGGCGCCGCCGGCGCGGACGACCATCGGCGTCCAGGCGTCGTCCACGCCGATGTAGACGCGGCTGCCGATGAGGTTCAGGCCCGCGAAGGGCACACCCAGCCCCAGGATCTTGAGGTAGTCGCTCCCGTACTCGATCGTCTGTGGGTCGCTCGTCAGCAGGCTGATCAACTCGGTCGGGAACAGCCAGAACAGCGCCGTCACCGGGAGCGTGAAGATCACCACGAGAGCGGCGCTGGAGCGGATCGCCTGCCCCATCTGGCCGTAGCGTTCGGCACCGTATCGCTGGGAAACCAGCGCGACCGTCCCGGCGGCGACCCCGCCGCCGATCGAGAACGCCAGCCCCCAGAACGGTCCGGCCAGCCCGACGCCGTTGATAGCGAACTGCCCGAGGGCGGCCCCGACCATCGCCACGTCGACGGCGTTTTTCGACATCCGGGCGATACCCGTGACGATCCGCGGCCACGCCAGGTCGGCCGTCCGTCGCGTCCGCTCGCGGTCGACGAGTCCGAAGCGGTGCAACACGAGCCCGACTCCGATGATGATCCCCTTGATCGGGTTCCGGGCGAATCGGGCCACAGCCGTGGCTATCCGCCGCACAATCGGCTCCGGACGGCCCGAAGGTGGGGACACAGGACTAATTCTATCTAGCGATTCCGCGGGTTAATCGGTTTTCATCCGTGATCCGTTCGACAACGACCCCCACATCCGAACAGAGGACAACTGCCGCCGGATTCTTTGGAGAAGTGACTAACACCATCACAGTCTCTGATACGGGCCGAGTCGGGTACCATCCAGCAGGTACGCCTCGCCATCGGCCAGCCCCGCCGGCAGGAACGGCGACAGAAAGTCCCGCCCCTCGACGTTGACCCACGTCCCGCCGGACCGATCGTTAAACGCGGGAAAGACGACCATCTCGGCGGAAACGGTGCCCAGTCGATCGCCGAAGTGGTCGCGGAACGGCCCCGGTTCGACACGTCCCCGGAGCCAGACCCGCTCGGCACGAGCGCCGCCGACCTCGTCTTCCAGTCGAACGACCGGGTGTTCGTGGGCGACACAGACGATCTCGGCTTCGAGCACGGCAGGTGCGGGCCAGGTGTGGCCGTGAGCGAACCCGACCGAACCGATTCGCGTCCCCTCGCCGTCCGTGACGGTCACGTCCCGCTGGTCGCCGACGACCGACTCGATCTCGCCGTCGTGGTTGCCCTTGACGATCGTAATCGGGACGGAGACGGCCTCGAGCAGGGCCTCGATCTCGGCGCGCTCCTCGCCGGTGGGTTCGCCGATCGAGGTCGCCAGATCGCCCAGCAGGACGAGCCGGTCGGGGTCGGACTCAGCAAGCAGCGACAGGAGTTGCTCGCGCCGCTGTTCGTCGGCGGGATCGAGTTCGACGCCTTCACGGCGGAGATGGGACTCCAGACCGGCGTGATAGTCGGCGACGGCGAGCGCCCGTCCCTCGCCGGTGTCGACGACCGCAGCGGGCGCGTCAGGGATCGGCTCGACGACCATCATAGTGATCGTTGTACCGATTTACCGGTACAGCCGCTCGCAGTCGTGCAGTCGACTTGGAACGGACGTACAACGATCACTATCAGATGGGCTTGAGCGTCTCGTCGCTGGGTTCGTAACACCGGCCGTCCATCAGCGCGTCCTGAATCGCGTCCTCGACGGCCCCGGGTTCGGCACCGTACTGGTCGACGACGGTGGCGACGACCTGTTCGCGGTCCGCCCCGTCGCCGTCGTCGAGGTCTTTCATCGCGTCCATGACCGCGTCTTCCAGGTCGACGTCGTCGTGAGAGAGGGGCTGGTCCCCACTCTCCTCGGCAGGTTCGTCCCCGCTCTCGTCGGCAGCCGACGCGGTCTCGGCAGTCGTCTCCTCCCCGGCAGGTTCGCCTGCGGGCACCTCCGCGGAGCTCTCGTCCGTGGGTGTGCCCGCGTCAGTCTCGGCCGCCGTCGGGGTATCGGTCGCGACCGGCTCGCCCTCGTCGAGTTCCTCCGGGTCGGGCGTCTCGATGTCCGCCTCCCCGGGCTCGTCGACTTCCGCTCCGCTCTGGAACTCGGTGCCGTACTCCGAGCGGACCTCCTCGCGGGTCTCCTCGTCGAGGTCGAACTCGCCGGGCTCGAAGTCACCGAGTTCGTCGCCTTCGGTATCGCTTTCGTCCCCCGCAGCTTCACTTGTCGGCGCGGTAGCAGGCGTCCCGGCGCCTTCCGCCGTCGCTGACTCCTCCGACGTCTCAGTACCGTCTGCCGTGGCGGCCGGCTCTTCGGCGACCTCCGACGTCGAAGGTTCGGACTCGCCGCCAGCGCTCTCCTCCGCAGCCGCGTCAGGTGCGCCAGCAGCGTCCTCCGGGGCCGCTTCCGTTTCGCCGGCGGCGTCCGTGCCGGTCGCTGTACCGGCACGGGAGTCGGCCGTCGCCGCCCCCGGTTCGGGCGCCGTCTCGGGCGTCTCGGGCGACGGGAGTTCGACGTGGGCGAGACTCGCCAGATCGGCCTCGCCGCTCGCGTCCGGCGCGACCGATCGGTCGGCGACCTCCTCGCGTTCGCCCGCTACTACTCGGAGCGCGTCCAGCGCGGTCTCACGCAGCGCCTCGAGGTAGGGACCGCTCGTCTCGTAGTGGTCGATCGCCAGCGGGATCCCGGCCGCCAGTCCGTCGGAGACGCCCTGGCCTGCCAGCCGTTCCCGTAGCTGCTCGCCGGTCGCGCCGCTCCCCAGTGCGGCGGCCATCGTGCCGATCCGTTCGAGCGTGCGTTCGGCCGTCCGGACCGTCCAGCGGTCGCGCGTCTCGGCGTCGACCTCGTTGACGCTCTCGGGGCGGATCGACGTGTAGACGACGTCGCTGTCCTCGGGCTGGAAGGTGCGTGCCTTCCCGGCGACGGCGACGAACGCCGGCGGTTCGACACGTTCGAGGAATGTCTGGGCGTCGGGCTGGTACTGGCCAGCGTAGACGACGAACGCACCGGTCGGGTCGACGACCCGCGCACGCAGGACGTCGTCGCTGACCGGCTGGACCTCCGTCAGGACGCCGACGACGAACAGCCGGTTGACCCGCGCACCCGTCGGCGTGATCACGTAGTTCGGCGCGCGTTCCTCGTCGCTCTCGGCGTACGAGACGTCGCTGTCCTCGAACTCGGTCGCGAACAGTCGGTAGGCCGTCTCGCGGCGGTTGACCGTTTCCTCGGAGCTCATGCGTTCACCTCCGCGAGCAGCGCCGCCGCGCGGTCGGCCGGATCGTCGGCGACTTCGGCGAAGTCCGTAGCGTTCAGGTTCGCTCCGTATTCGTCGATGCTCAGCGTCCCGCGAACCTGGAACGTCCGCCCGACGATCGTCTCGCGGATGGCGTCCGCGACGACCTCCTTGTCCATCGCGTCGCGGGCGTGCTCGCGGGCGTCCTCGACGTCGCCGCCGTAGACCTCTGCGGTGAGTTCGTCGTCCAGAATCGCCGTGACCGTACCGGTTCCGTCGTCGAGGATCGCCTTCGTCCGGAGGTCCTCGACGGCTTCGACCTGTCCGTGCGTCCGGCACTGCCCGTTCTGGACGATCCGGCCACACTCCGGACACCGCTCGATCAGCCCGGAGCCGTCACGGACGGCGATGACGTCGCCGAGAACCTCGACGTCGAACATCCCGCCAGAGCCGAGGGCGTCACGGATCGACAGCCGCGGGGCCGTCTCCGTTGCCTCGACCGTCCGATCGAGCGTCTCGACCGTCGAGAACTCCGAGACGTTGATCGACGGCGCACCCCGGAACTCCCGGACGTAGGTGTTCTCGATCCGGATCGACGCGCCCTCCTCGATCTCCGGGTGGGGATCCCAGTCGGTAAAGGGCAACCGCGCCGTCTCGTCGGCGAGCACGCCGCTGAGGATCTCCGTCTCGCCGTCTCGGCCGTCGATCACCTTTCGCTCGCACTCGAGGACGGTCACCTCGGCGTTGATTCCGCGGTCACCGGGTTCGAGGGCGATCAGCTCCGCGTCGCCACCGATCTCGTAGGGCACCGTCAGCGTCTCCTCGCGCTTCTCGACGCTGGTGGACTCGCCGAGGTTCAACTCGGGCTGGCCCTCCCACTCGCGGACGCCGGCGTTGCCCGCACGGATCGTGTCTCCGGGTTCGAGATCGAAGTCCTCCCAGGCAGTGTAGGATAGCGTGCCCGTCTCGTCGGCGATCTCGCCCTCGTAGATGGTGTGGTCCGCACCCTGATAGCGGATTGATCGCTTGCCGACGGTGAGTATCCGCCCGGTGACGGTGACGTTCGAATCCTCGGGCGAGACCTCGGCTAGGTCCTTGCTCTCCGGTTCCGAACTGGAGCCGTCGTCGCCGTCGCCGTACTTCCGGCGGAGACTCTGCTTGGCTTCCTCCAGCGGGACGCTGTAGGACACCAGGTTCTCCAGATCGCGTTTGACCTCCGTTTTGTCTACGCCGAGGGTGGAGGCGAGCTCCTCGGCCTCGTTGTCGAGATTCATCAACGGACGTTCGGCTGGCCTGCACAAAAAAGGTCGCCGTGGTCTCGGGAACAACGGTCGTACACCGTGATGGCTACAACGGGCGTTATATGTATCCTATCACCGGACAAATACTATCGGCCTGGACGTTGTAGATTCGGGACGGTAAAACAATGACACTCGGGACCGACGTCTCACAGGCGATGAACAAAACCAGGGAGGACGACCCCGAGTTGCTGGTCTATGAGTGTGAAGGCTGTGGTCGGCCGTTCGCGCGCGAGCGCGAGTCGTGTCCGGCCTGTGATGGGGACGTGACGAAGGTCGTACTCTACTAGAACCGCGAGCACCGCTGTTCGATTGCTGCTTTTCTCCGGCTATCGGCGGGTACAGTTATGTCGGTTCCGACACGAGCAGTAGACAATGTACGACCGGATACTCCTGCCAACGGACGGCTCTGAGGAGATGGAACCCGTCATCGAGCACGCCGTCGAGCTGGCCGCTCACCACGACGCGACGGTGCACGCGCTGTACGCGCTCGATACGGCGTCGCTCAACAGCCTCCCGATGGAGACGTCCTGGGACACGATCTCGTCGATCCTCGAAGAGGAGGGGGCGGCCGCGCTCGACGTGATCGACGAGTATGCCGACGGGCTGGCGATCGAGCGCCAGGTCGTCGAGGGATCACCGAGTCGCCGGATCGTCCAGTACGCCGAAGACGAGGACATGGACCTCATCGTCATGGGGACCCACGGTCGCGGCGGGATCGATCGCCTGTTGCTGGGCAGCGTCGCCGAACGCGTCGTCCGGACGTCGCCCGTTCCGGTCCTGACGGTTCGGGTCAGCAGTGAGTGATACTGCGGGTGCCTGTTACAGCCAATTACGGGAACTTCGGGGGAACGTCGCGCGCTTCAGCGCGGGGGGTACAGACGCCGACTGTGGGCGGTCGTAGCGAGACGCAGTCACGACGAGCACGTCGAGGTCACAGCCCGACGAGCGACCGGAACCGGTCCGCGAGCGATCGCTTCCCGGAAGCGTCGCGCTCGTCGTCGGCCGCCTGCCGTCCCTCGCCATCGGCCGCTCGATCTGCGTCCACCTCGCTCGCTTCTTCCGCTTCCTCTCCGTCGTCGGAGACCGCTGGTCCGTCACTATCGTCCTCGTCCCGTGCGTCGTCGATCGATCCCTGTAGCGGGTCTCCTGTCGTTTCTGGCCGCGTACGCTCCATCTGACGGCGGCCATCGGGGGCGGACCGCGCCGGGTCCGCCGTGGTGGCCACACCGCCGTCAGTCTTGCTCGTCGCCACCTGGTCGAGTTCCGCTTCGGCCGGGGTTGCACCTCTATCCCCGATTTCGTCCGTCTCCGCTCCCTCGAGCTTCCGAGCGATCTTGCGGTACGCGATGGCCGCTCCGCACCGGGGCGCGCTGCGGACGACCGGCGTGCCACTGTCCTGGGCGTGGGGCACCGCCTCGTCCTCCGGGACGTGGCCGAGCAGGTCGACATCGAGAAACTCGGCGATACGCGTCGCGCCCGGTGACGCGCCCGTTCCGGACTTGGTGAGGACGAGTCCGAACACGTCCGTCTCGGTCCGTTCGGCCAGCCGGATCGTGTTCTGTGCGTTTCGCACCGACGACACCCGCGGTGTCGAGATGATGATCGCCCAATCGCTGAGTTGCATCGGACGGATAGTCTCCTCGCTCAGTCCCGCGGGCGTGTCGAGCAGAACCACGTCGTACTCCCAGCGCAACTGCTCGATGATCGCCGGGAGCCGTTCGAGATCGGTGTCCGCGTACCCGTCCAGGTCAGTTCCACTGGGGACGACGGTCAATCCGCTGTCGGTCTCGTGGGTCGCCTCTTCGAGTTCGGCGCGTCCCGCGAGCACGTCGTGTAACGTGGTCGCCATCTCGAAGTCGCCGTCGAAATCGAGGAAGTCCACGAGGTTCGCCATTGCGAGATCCAGCTCCACCGTAACGACCCTTCGACCGAGTTCCGCCAGTACGGTCCCGAGATTGATGCTCGTCGTGGTCTTGCCGACACCACCTTTCGCGCCTGCGATGGCGTAGACCTCGCTCATGGACACATATCAATCGAAAATCCAGTACTACATATATGTATGGAGCCAATTATCGGTTCTGAAAGTGGCTGCGGCCCGATATGATCAGTTTTGCGGGTGTGGGTGACCAGATTCGATCACCAGGAAGGGTCTACGGGTTCCCTGGCCGGCTGGTGTCACGACGCGGATTCCCCGGATCGAAACCAGTCACCGACGGTAACTGGCCGGGCGCGCCCCCTCCCGGCCCCACGTCCGCTATCGCGTCCCCTCTCGGCCCCACGTCTCGAGCGCGGTCGCGAGTTCGGGCGTCTCCTCGGCAGCGTCTTCGAGTTCCCGCCCGTCGACGGCCGCGTCGACGGCGGCCCGGAACGCTTTCGCGCCGGCGTGACTGCCCTCGGGGTGTCCGTGGATCCCACCGCCGACCTGAACCGCGATGTTCGTCCCGAGCGCATCGAGCAGATCCGGAACGAGCCCGGGATGCAATCCCCCAGAGGCGACCGGGAGCACGTCCGACAGGCCGTGCAGGTCCGAGGCCAGCCACTCGTTGATTCCGGTCGTGTCTTCGTTTTCGAGTTTGCCAAGTCCCGCAGTGCCCGTGTGGAGTTGATCGACACCACAGAGCCGGGCGACCTGTGCGAGCACGCGCATCGAGACGCCGTGCTCGGGGACGCGATCGAACGCCGCGTGCATCGCCCGATGGGCGTGGATCGCCAGCCCGAGGTCCGCCACGCGTTCCCGCACCTGCTGGACGCTGCTCCAGCCAGCCGTCACCACGTCGACCATCACGTACTCACAGCCGTGTTCGGCCGCCAGATCGACGCGGTCGAGCATCTCCGTCCCGGGTGCGGTCACGTTCACCAGATAGCTCTTCGTCTCGCCGGTCTCCTCCTCGGCGCGATCCCGCATCGCGAGACTCTCAGTGAGGCGTTCCTCGAAGGGGTTGAACGCCTGATCGGTGAGGTTCTCGTCGTCCTTGAGCAGGTCCACGCCGCCGGTCCAGATCTCGTAGCCGATCTGTGCGTGCTGGTCGGTCGAGAGCCCGACTTTCGGTTTGGGCACGCTCGCGGTGATCGGCCGATCGTCCACGCCGAAGATTTCCTCGCGTACCGCGGAGCCGTACTGCGGACCCGGGAAGCTGCTGGCGAGCGATGCGGGCCACTCGCAGTCGAGCAGGCGGATCCGCTCGACGGCTTTCATCCCCATGATATTGCCCGCGATACACGACAGCACCTGCGCCATGTTGGCGTGTTCGAACAGCGCGTCCGGGTAAGCGACGCTGACCCGGCCGTTCTCGACCTCGAACGCGCGTGCACTCAGATCGGTGATCGATCCCTCAACCTGCAGGCGCGCCCAGGTGCCGTTGGAACTCTCGGAAGCGACCCGGCCCGCGACGGCGTCCAGATCGAGTCCTTCGGCCGGCTGTACCGCGAACCGACAGACGAGGTCGTCCGCGCGTGGCTCGTAGTCTCGATCCAGGAAATCCTCGTAGCTGATGCCCGCCATACGGATACTACGACCGCCCATGTGAAAAGTTCTCAGGGATCTAGTCGAACACCCGCGCCCACGCCCGCAGCGCCAGCGGCAGGACGACGATCGCGGTGACGTACGAGTAGAAGGTGCTGATCGCTGTGAGTAGGCCGAACTGCCCGAGGATGGGATTGACGGCCAGCGTCATGCACGCGACGCTGCCGGAGGTGGTGAGCATGCTCGCAGTGACGCCGCCGCCGGTGCCGCCGAGCGTCGTCAGCAGCGACTGGTGGACGTCGCCGCGCTCGTCGTATTCGTCGATGAACCGGTGGACGACGTGGACCGAGTAGGCGACGCCCAGCCCGATTGTGATCGCCAGTATCGTCGCCGTCAGGGCGTTGAACGCGATCCCGAGCACGGGCATCGTCCCGACGAGCATGACGACCGCGACGAGGATCGGAGCCATCGTCGCCAGTCCGAGCGACCACCGGTCTTCGAGCAGCCAGAACACGAGCACGAGGAACACGGCAGTCAACCCGAACGCGACCGCGAAACTCACGACCGCTGAATCCATCAGCGCCTCGGTCAGCGCCCGGAAGACGATCGTGTCGCCGGTCGCCTCCGCGTCGAAGTGGACGTCCGCGGCGAACTCGCGAGCGTCCGCGGTGATCTCTTTCTGGGTCGCGCTCGCTTCGACCTGATAGACGACTTTCGTCGCGCGCCGATCCTCGGTGAGGTACTGCTCGGCCCCATCGGCGTACTCCGAGCGCATCAGTTCGTCGTAGATCGCACCGAGGTTCCGGTCGGGGACGCCGTTGTCGTCGAGGTCGTTGCGCTCGACCATCGCGGCGAACTCCGGATCCTGGCTCGCGTACGTGTCGATCACGCTAGTGATCCCTTGCGAGACCGCGCGTCCGTCCTCCCGGACGAACGACGGCGGAGGGTCGGAGCCGGCACGGTGGACGATCTCCAGGGCGTTGCCCTGTTCCATCGGCCCTTCGACGTAGACGGTCACCTGCTCGGTGTTGGTCGTCTCGAAGGTGTCCTTGATGTAGTTCGACGTCGCGGTTATCTCGAACTCCGAGGGGGCGATCTCGTCGGGAATGACTTCGATCTGCGGGGGGTGATCAGCGTAGGGGAGGAAGTCCTCGGTCTCGAACTTCGATTCGACGTTGGTCGCGGAGTAGCCGGCCGCCCCCGTGACCAGCAGGATCACCGCAAGCAGGACGAACGGGTGCCGCCTGGCGACCACGGCACTGGATCGCAACACGCTGCCGAGCCGCGAGTCCTCGCCACCGAATGGCGTGATCGAGAACTGCCCGATTCCCAGCGCCGCCCGGCGGTGGTCGGTCGCGAGCTTCAGCGCGGGCAGGAAGATCCCGAACACGAAGAAGGTGAACACGAGCCCGACCGCGACGACGAGGCCGAACTCCCGGACCGGTTCGAGCTTGCTCGTGACGTTCGCCAGGAAGCCGATGACGGTCGTCACCGTGACGATGGAAAAGGCGACCAGCAACTGGTCGTTCGCGAGCAGCATGCTCTCTCGGGGCGGCGAACCGTCCACTCGCTCCTCTCGATACCGGTTGACGGCGTGGATCCCGAAGTCGATCCCGACCCCGAGCAGGATCACCGGTACGGCGATCATCATGAGGTTGAACTTGATCCCGGCATAGCCCATGAAGCCGAACGTCCAGACGAGCGCGAAGATCAGGCTGACCAGCGCCAGCAGGAGATCGATCGGGTCCCGGTAGGCGAGCACGAGACACAGCAGGATGAACACGACGACCGTCGGCACGATCAGCGACAGCGATTCGAAGATCGCCTGATCGAACCCGGCTTCCTGGATCGCCGAGCCGAAGACCCGGATATCCCCATCTGCGGTCTCTGCGGTCCCCTTGATCCGGTCCTGGACAGCCTCCAGCGTCGCCTGGTCGCCTTCCGGGATCGAATGGCTGACGACGACGATCGTCGCGGCGGCGCGCGGTTCCTCGAGGTTGCGTTCCTCGCTCAACACCTGCCTGACCTGCGGTCGCCTCTCGAGCAGCGTCTTGCCGGCCTCACGGATCTCGGCCGGCGTCGCGGTCTCGACGGCCTGGATCCGCTCTTCGGGCGTCCTCGCGAACGGGTCGAGCACCCGGGCGATCCCCGTCGCGAGGCCGGTCGTCTCGCTGACCCGCAGCGAGGGATCGGACTTCAGGGTCTGCTGGAGTTCGAGGGTCCGGAGCACGGCGCGCTTGCTGAAGACGTTCTCGTCGGTGACGACGATCTGTGTCGTGTCTTCGCCGGCATCGAACGTCGCGCCGAACTGATCGTCGACGTACTGCTGGGTGTCGTGTTCCGGGACGCTCTCGAAGAACCGGTCGGTCCCGGAGTCGATCTCGACGCCGCCGAGCCCCCCGGCGAAGACGGCCGTCACGAGCAGGAACGCGACGATGATCCGCTCCGGGTTGTCGACGATATGTCGGTTGAGCGCCTCGAGCGCCGTTTCGTGGTCGATCACAGTGGATCACTCCCACAGCGAGCAGTCGAGCGGGCCATTACTCGGAGAGACGGCTACGGAGCTGGTCGACGAGCCCGAACCGCCAGGCGACGACGGCGAGCACGAGAAGCGCGACGACGATACCGCCGACCAGCAGCGGGCCGAGCGTCGACTCGGCCGTCTCGACGGTAACCGGAACGCGATAGGTGTCGGAGAGCTGGCTCTCGCCACGGGCGTCGTCGTAGCGGAAGTCCATCGAGACCGAATAGTTCTTGGCCATCGCGCCGCCGCCGACCGACAGATCGAACGTCACCGTCGCCGATTCGCCGGGTTCGAGCGACGAGACGAACGCCTCGTCGTCGCTGCTGTCCAGCGGATCGTCGGTGAACAGCTTCGCCTGAACGTTCGAGACGGTCTCGTTGCGCTGGTTGGTCACCGTGAGCGTCAGCGACCCGGAGTCGCCGGGGCTGAACGCCCCGTTCGTTCGCTCGACCGCGAAGTCGTCGCGTTCGGGTCGGATCTCGACGGGGAGATCGCTCGAGTCCGATCGCTTGACGGTGTCCTCGCTCCCGCGATACCGCGCGGCGAGTTCGAACAGCTTCGGCCCGTGCTCGGCTTCCTCGGTGACACCGACCCGATAGCGGAACGTCGCCGTTTCGCCCGGTTCGAGTCGCCCGACCGAATAGCGCGTGTTGTAGAAGTTGATCGTCTGGCGGTCGTCCTCGACGGTGACGACGACGCCCTGGACGGTCCGGTTTGCACGGTTCGTGACCTCGCCGATCAGGTCGCCCTCCTCGCCGACGGACAGGTCGCTCTCGACGCGCTCGAAGTCGAACGCCTGTTCGGGCGCGGGTGCGACCCCCACAGTGGTCGTTCGCGTCGGCATGGCGTCGCCGTCCTCGTTGTCGTAATTGACGCTGAGATCGGCCGTGTACGCCTGTTCGATCGCGTTCTCGTCGAAGCCGCCCCGGAGCGTCACGGTCCGGGTCTCGCCCGCGGGCCAGTCACCGACGTACGCCGCCGACGTCGGGGTGCCCGTCTCGGGAGGGTCGAAGGAGATCCCGCCGGGGGCTTCGATGGGTTCCTGTGCGCCGCCCGTCCCGAAGAACAGCGCGTCGACGGTCGAACTGGCCGTCAGTGTCGCGTCGGTCGCGTTCAGCGGCCCCTCGTTGCGCAGCGTCAGTTCGATCCGCCCGGTGTCGCCGACCGGCACGTCGTGATCGATCGACACGACGGTGAACTGCTGTCGCTCGCGCGGCACGAACTGGACGTACTCGGTCCGGGAGTTGTCGTTGTCGTCGCGATCGGTGTACTCGAACTGCAACTCGATCGGATAGGTCCTGTTGGCGACCGCGTTGGCTGTCGTTCCCGGCCGGAACGTGAATCGCTTGCGCTCGCCCGCTGTCCACGTCTCGACGAACGCCGTCGCCGACGGCGAGGCCTCCGATCCCAGATAGACCTCGGAGTCGGGAGCCGTCGCCGTCACCGTCACGTCGGAGATGTTTCGCGAGACCGCGCTGGTCGCCTCGACGGTCAGGTAGCCAGTTCCCTCCCGAGGCACGTCGTGATCGACCGTCCGGATCTCGAACTCGGGCCGGTCGTGTGGGACGAACTGGACGTACTCGGTCCGGGAGTTGTCGTTGTCGTCGCGATCGGTGTACTCGAACTGCAACTCGATCGGGTAGGACCGATTGACCGCGCTGCTGTCCGTCCCGGCCCGGAACGTGAGCCGCCGGGTCGCGTTCGTGCTCCACCGTTCGAACCGGGTTGTCGCCGACCGGGAGGCGTCCGAGCCGAGATAGACCGCCGTGTCGGGGGCAGTCGCGGTGACGGTGACGTCTTCGATGTCCTTGCCGACGACCTGCGAGACGTTCATCGTGATCGTCCCTTCACCGGCCTGCGGGACGTTGTGGTCGAGGTCCGTCACGCGAAACTCGCTTCGCTCGTGTGGGACGAACTCGACGTATTTCGTCCGGGAGTTATCGTTGTCGTCGCTGTCGGTGTACTCGAACTGCAACTCGATCGGATAGGACCGATTGACTGCGCTGTCACCGGTTCCAGCCCGGAGCGTGAGCTGGCGGGACCGGTTGGCCTCCCACTGATCGAACTGGACCGTCGAGGAGGGCGAGCCGGGCGAGCCGAGGTAGACGTCGCCGTCCGTCGCGGTCGCCGTGACCGTCACGTCCTCGATGTCCTTCCCCGCGACCTGCGAGACGTTCATCGTGAGCGTCCCCTCGCCACCGAGAGACACGTCGTGCGCGAGGTTCTCGACGGCGAAACGCTCGCGTCCACCGGGAACGAACTCGACGTATTCGGTCCGGGAGTTGTCGTTGTCGTCGCTGTCAGTGTACTCGAACTGCAACTCGATCGGGTAGGACCGATTGACGGTGCTGTCGCCGGTTCCAGCCCGGAACGTGAGCTGGCGGGACTGATCAGCCCCCCACTGATCGAACTGGACCGTCGAGGAGGGCGAGCCGGGCGAGCCGAGGTAGACGTCGCCGTCCGTCGCGGTCGCCGTGACCGTCACGTCCTCGATGTCCTTCCCGGCGGAGTGAGAGACGTTCACCGTGAGCATCCCCTCGCCGTTCTGGGGCACGTCGTGCGTGAGGTTCTCGACGGTGAAACGCGTCCGCGGTTCGGGGACGATCGCGAACGAATCCGACTGACTCCCCTGGTTGTCTTCACTGTCGGTGTACTGGACCGTCGAGTCGATCGAATACGGCCGTTTCACGGCACTCTCGACGGTTCCTGCCCGGAAGCGCCGGACTTTCGTCTCGCCGGCTCCCAGGTCTCCCAGGTTCGTCTCCGAACTCGCCGTGCCGGAGCCGAAGTACAGATCCGAGTCGCTCGAGGTGAGCGACAGGGTCGCGTCTGTCACGCTCTCGCCGCCGGTATTCGTCGCGTTGACGTAGATGATCCCCTCACCGCCGACCGGGACGTCGTGGTACTCGTAGTCGACCTCGATGTCGGGTTCCGGCTCGATCTCGACGGTGATCGTATCGGTTTCCGTCCGGTTGACGACCTCCTCGCTGTACTGATACTCGCCCTCGGCGACTTCGTCGTAGGTGACGCGCTCGGCGTGGCGATACTCGGTTGTCACGTTCATCTTGTACGTGCCCGGTTGCGCGTCCTCGTCGACCAACACGTCGAAGGTGTAGGGGCCGCCGGTCTGTCCATCCTGGATCGTGCCCGCCGGCTGTGCGTTCGTCCGGACAGTCAGCGGTGCGTCGCGAGTGTCACTGACGTTGACGTCGATCGACCGTGCTTCTCCGGCCCGCGTGCGGGCTTCAGACGGATGGGTCTCGTTGTTGTCGTCGATCTTTGCGTTGTTGGTCAGCGAGACCGAGACCGTGCCGTCCTGGCCGGGTTCGAGTCTGGCGTCCGGCGCACTCGCGTTGAGGTACGGCGTTCCCTCGACGGTCCCCGAGTTCGCCGCCGCGCTCGCGACGCCGGTCGTGACCGTCACGACGCCACTGACCGAACTTGCGAGCACGAGTGCGACCAGCGCCAGCGCCACGAGTCGCTCGCCCGGACCGCTCGTCGACGGCCTCATACGCGGTCGCCTCCGGCCGGTGAGCCGGCTCGCCGGCGTTCGTTCGTACTGTCGTGTCCCCAGATTCGCCACCGATCCAAACCGAACTCCTCACTCTCGCCCGTGGCGTACATCGTTTTCTGTACGTAGCTCTCTCATGGTTGCCCATAAGAGTTTAGCAACTCGACACGAGTTTACAATTCATTATTCGGCGGCACCGCAAAACTAGCCGCAGGGCCGCTAATCGTCGGCCTCGACCTGTGTGTCGTCCTGGTCGGCGAGGAACTCGCCGAGTCCGTCGACTGGCCGATCAGGGTTGAGTTCGTCGAGTTGCTCCGGTGCGCCCAACTGCGCGTCGGTTTCTTCGGGATTGCGCAGTTTCGTCCGGCCGCGATGGACCGAGACCTCCTGATCGAGATGGAGCTCGATCGCTTCCAGTAGCGCCTCGGCCTCCAGTGGCTGGCCGATGCGCTGGAGCTCCTCCTCGGTTGCGTCGTCGGGGACGTTGAATGCGCGCTGAGTGATGATCGGACCCTGGTCGAGGTCGGTCGTCACGTAGTGGGCAGTCACGCCAGCGATTCGCACGCCCTCCTCGATCGCCTGCATGTACGCCGACGCGCCCGGGAACGCGGGAAGCAGGCTCGGATGGACGTTGATGATCTGGTTTTCGTAGCGGAACACGACGTCCGGACTGAGGATCCGCATGTACCGCGCCAGCACGATCAGATCCGAGTCGTATTCCTCGAGCAACTCGAGCAGTTCGGCCTCGTCGGGCGTCCCCTTCTCGTCGCCGATGTCGTGGAACGGTACCTCGTATTTCTCCGCGAGCGGCTGTAGATCGGAGTGGTTGCCGATCACCACGTCGATATCGGCTCCGAGTTCGCCGCTGGCCCAGGCCTCGAAGATCGCCTCCAGGCAGTGTGACTCTTTGGTCACGAGGACAGCGATCGACTGGGTTTCCCGGTCTTTCGGGAACCGGACTTTGATGTCGACGTCGAGTTCCTCGCCCAGCTCCTGAAGGTCCTCGCGGAGTTTCGATTCCGTGCAGACCATCTCCGAGGTATCGACGTGCATCGTCATCCGGAAGACGCCCTCCCGGACGGCCTGATCGAGGTCTTCGATGTTGATGCCGCGCTCGAACAGCAACGAGGTGACGTTGGCGATCAGTCCGGTATCGTCCTCGCCGACGACCGTGATCTCGGTCATATCGCTCGTCACGGACGACACCTCCGGTACGTGTTGGCAGTCATTAGTACGATGGAGTCAGTCTGTGGGCAAAAACGCTTCGCGTTCGACGCTCAACCACCGCGAAGTCGCCGGGCGCCACGAACATGGATTGGCAGATCAGTCTCGTTACGGGGGAATTATCACTGTTGGAAACAATGAGGAAACATCTATGGCACGAGGTCACGCTGTTTCAGACATGCGCATCTCGAGTGGCGTCCCCGGGTTCGACGAGCTCGTCGATGGTGGCCTGCTGCCGCGACGACTGTACGTCGTGAGCGGACCGCCAGGTAGCGGGAAGACGACCTTCTCCTCGCAGTTCATCACCCAGGGCGCAAAGCAGGGCGAAAACTGCCTGTACGTGACGATGCACGAGACCAAAGAGGAACTGATGCAGGACATGTCCGGGTTCGACTTCGGGTTCGACAAGGCCATGCAGTCGGACGCGGTGCAGTTTCTCAACCTCGTGACCGAGAGCGGCAAGCGCACGATCACCCAGTTCGGCCACGAGGGCGGGTTGACGAACCGGCTGGTCGCCTATCTCGACTCGAACGACATCGACCGCGCGGTGATCGACTCGACGATGCTGCTCCAGCATTTCTTCTCGGATGCCAACCAGGAGATCACCGGCTTTCTCTCGGCGCTGAAACAGACCGACGCGACGATCCTGCTCATCTCCGAGATGACCGACCCGACTGCCTACTCCGACGAGCACTATCTCGCCCACGGGGTCATCTTCTTTCACAACTACCTGGAGTCGGGCGGCATGACTCGCGGCATCCAGGTCATCAAGATGCGTGGCACGCCAATCGACTGTGACATCCGCAGGATCTCGTTCAGCGACCGCGGGCTGGCGGTCCACTCCGAAGAGAAGATCCAGGGATAGCATGTACGAGCAGACCTACGACACCGACTGGGACGGCCTCGACCGCGACGAGGCGATGAGTCGGGCCTTCGCGATCGGTGTCGCAGCGTCGCTCGGCCACGACTACACCGAGGAGTACGAGCTGATCGTCGCCGAGATGGACACCTCTTACAACCGCAGCATCGTCGAACTGGCCTTCGAGGAAGGGAAAAACAAGGCCAAAAAGAAGCAGTACGAGAGCGACAATGGCGACGAGGAGACCGTCTGGTCGGAACTGGTCGAGGGCGAGACGGTCACTGTCGAACGCGAGGAGGTTCCCACTGGCGGCCAGAACCGCCTGCCCGCGGCGCTGGACAAGGCGAAAATCCTCGATCAGCCCGACCTCGACAGTCGCAGTCGGGTCTCGAAGCCGGATTTCCTCGAAAAGTAGGCGGTACCGTTGAGCGATGCTCCAGCCGCCAGTCACAGCGAGAGCGGGTCTGGTCCTTCTTCCCCGGGCGCGATCGGATCCCGGTCGCTGTAGTACTTGCGACCGATCCCTTTGCTCGAAACCGCGCTGTAGACGGCCATGTGCGCGGCGTTCGCGGACTCGAACGTCTCGCTTTCGAGACGGCCCAGCGCCTCGCCAAGCGTCTCAGTCCCGTTGGGCAGCGTCAATTCGGTCTCGCCGTAGGCCTCGATCAACTCATCCGTCGTCGCTGGATAGGTGTGGGTCTGAAACTGTGCTGTTGCATTTTTGAGCTTCATACGAGCTTCGAATCGGCGCGAACCCATAAACCTTAACTATTAATCATACAGGACTGTCGAAGGTATCGGTATGTGTTCTAGGATCGGAAGTCGCTTTGGCAAGGCGAGGCAACACGACGTATGGTCCGGGCGGATCTGCACGTGCACACGACGGTTTCCGATGGCGAGCTCAAGCCCGAGGCGGTGCCGCCGGCTGCACGGCAGGCCGGGCTCGAGGCCGTCGCGATCACCGACCACGATCGGCTCCAGCCCGGTCTGGACGCCCCCGTGGTCAGGCGCGACGGCGTGACGGTCGTCCACGGGATCGAACTCCGGGTCGACGCCGGCCGACAGCGGGTCGACCTGCTCGGATACGGCCTGGATCCGACGCCCGATCTCGAGGCAGCCTGCGGGCGCATCCAGCGCGACCGGGTCGAGCGCGCCCGTGCGATCGTCGACTGCGTCGAGGACCGACTCGGCGTCGCGCTGGACGTCGAGTTTCATCCCGGCGTCGGTCGGCCGCACGTCGCCCGCGCGATCGCAGATAGCGACGCCGACCTCGGCTACCAGGAGACCTTCGAGACGCTCATCGGCGATGGCGATCCCTGTTTCGTCTCCAGGGAGATCCCCGACTTCGAGACCGGCCGGCGACTGCTGGACGAGGCGGCCGCGTTCGTCGGGCTGGCCCATCCGTTGCGCTACCGTGAGCCCGAACACGCGCTCGGACTGACCGCCGAACTGGACGCTGTCGAGCTGGCCTATCCCTACGACCGCGACGTCGACCTCCGGCCGGTTCGGCGTGCGATCGACCGGCACGGGCTGCTGGCGACCGGCGGCAGCGACGCTCACGGGCGACGCCTCGGGGTCACGGGGCTCGACGCTGACGCGTTCGCGCGCGTCCGCAAGCGGCTTCCGCACCCGGCCATCGGGTGACGCTGGCGACGCGGGCCACCGCTACTGTAACGGAGCCGTCAGACGCACGCACGACGACAACACAGGGTTCAATGCACTCGCCGTCCTACTGGCGAATATGAACTGTCACTACTGCGATCGTGACGCCGACGTCACCGTCGAGAAAGACGGGATCAAGGTCGGCGTCTGCAAGGAGCACTTCCGCGAGCGGATGGAAGAGCTCGCGGACTCGGAGTGGCTCCAGGGGATCGAGGAAGAACTGGACATCGATCGTGCCGAGTAGGCGTCTCGCGCCGCTTTCTCTCGCGCCGGCTGTCACACGGCTTTTACGTACGTATCGAGTATCGACACGTATGACTGACGTCACGGATCGGGTCGCAGTGCCGTGTCCGGCCTGCTCGCCCGAGTTCGAGACCGTCCACGAGGTACTCTCGGAGGGCGGGCAAGCGACTGTGAAATGTACCGAGTGCGGGCACGTCCACAAGACGACCCTGCCCGAAGAGACCACGCTTCAGCGAGACGTCGTCGTCTCTCAGGATGGCGAGTCGTTCACCGCGAGTGCCGACGTGCCGGCCGAGGAGACGCTCGCAGTCGGCGAAGAGTTCCTGCTGGAGACCGACGAAGCGATCATGTCTGTCCGGATCACCAGCCTCGAGCTGGACGAGAACCGCGTCGAGGAGGCCCCGGCCGAAGACGTCCGGACGATCTGGACCCGCGCGGTCGGCAACGTCAGCGTCAACGCGACGATCCACCCGAAAGGCGGCGACCGGGAGGGAACCCGTAGCGAGGAGCTACACGTACCCGGCGACTACGAGTTCGTCGTCGGCGAAACCGACGAGCTGGGCGACCTGGAGTTTACCATCGAGGGGATCCACCTCCGGGAAGACGCCCACGGATACAACCACGAGAAGCTCGATCACGACGGCGACATGGCCTTCGCCAAGGATATCAAGCGCCTGCTCGTCCGCGACGAGAGTTCGACCGCCTGGTCGGCGTGGTAGGATGTTCGGGAGCGACGACGGCACGAGCCGGGAACGCCTGCTCGATCGGCTCCGTCAGCGGGTCGACGACCCGGACGTCATCGAAGCGATGGGTGCCGTCCCGCGCGAGGAGTTCGTCCCCGACAGCAAGCGGTCGAGCGCCTACGCCGACCGCCCGCTGCCGATCGGCGAGGGACAGACGATCAGCGCGCCACACATGGTCGCGATCATGGCCGAACTCCTCGATCTCGAACCAGGTCAGGAGGTGCTGGAAATCGGGACTGGCTGTGGCTATCACGCCGCCGTCACGGCCGAACTCGTCGGGTCCGACGGCGTCTACAGCGTCGAATACCACGAGTCGCTCGCCCGCGAGGCACGCGAGCGGCTGGCCGAGCTGGGATACGAGGACGTCTCGATCCGTGCCGGCGACGGCCACGAAGGCTGGGCCGAGCACGCGCCCTACGACCGGGCGTACCTGACCTGCGCAGCACCCGACTTCCCCGAGGCGGTCGTCGAGCAGGTCCGGCCCGGCGGCATATTGCTCGGGCCACTTGGGGAGGGCCATCAAACGCTCGTCAGGGCCACCAAACGCGACGACGGCACGCTCGACCGCGAGCACCACGGCGGCGTCCGGTTCGTCCGAATGCAGGGCGACTAGGCTCGGAGATACCCGATTCATCCAAAACCGGAGGGTGTCAGATTTCCGGGACCTGGCTTTCAGAGCAGTTCACAGCTCCAGGGGATCCGCATCTGCCCAGCGGGCCTCGAACTCGGCGGTGACCGTCGCGGCGAACTCCGGGTCCTTGAAGTCGATGACTGCGAACGTTTCGTCTTCCCGGAGCGGATGGGGTACCTCGATGCAGACCTCCGTGTCGTCGATCATCTCGAAGGTCCCGATGACGTCCTCGCTGGTCCGGACCTCGAAGCCGTCGTGCGGTTGCAGGAGGTCCCGGTAGCGGTCGCCGACGTTCTCCGGCAGGGCCTCGACCATCTCGGGTGGCATGAGCAGCGAGACCTCGACGCCACGGTCGAGGGCGTCTTTCAGGGTGGCGACGCTCCGATCGCCGATCTCGTCCAGGTCAAACTGCTGGGAGAACTGCGAGGTGACGATGATGATCCGATCCTCGGCGGCGGTCAGTCGCTCGATCAAGAGCTCCGCCGTCTCCTCGGGCCCGACCGCTGCCGTCCAGAACGTTTCTCCGAGGGGCTCCGCGGCCTCCAGATCGTCGGACAGCGAGTCGACGATCTCCTCGTACTGGGCGGCTTTCTCTTCGAGTTCGCGCTTCTTGTCTTCGAGAAGGCGGTCCAGTGCCGTCTCGGGCTCGACCGCGACGTACTTCTTGGGACGGCTCGCGGTCTGGCTCCGAACGAGGTTGTGCGTCTCCAAGCTCTTGAGCACGTCGTAGATCCGCCCCATCGGGACGTCGCTGCTCCGAGACAACTCCTTTGCCGTTGTCGGTCCCGTTTCGAGCAACGAGCGGTACGCTCTGGCCTCGTATTCCGACAATCCCAGGTCACGAAGCGTGGCCATATCGGATCGTCACGGCCGGCGATGAAAAACCCACCGGGCGTTTACGGCGTCACACCTCAGTGAGTATCGACTCCAGCGCCAGCGGCGTCACACCTCGGTGAGTACCGATTCCAGTTCCGACGGCGTCGCCACAGTGCCGACCGTCGTCTCGCCGTCGATCACGGTCGCCCGTTCACCGCCGACGCCGGGGACGACGACGGCCTCGTGATCGGCGAGGCGAAGCGCAGCGCGATGGAGGTCGCTGCCCGCTTGCGGGCCGACGCTGATCGTTCGCGGTTCGAGCACGCGGGCGACAGCCGTGGCGTACTCGGCCGCCTCGACACCCATCCGGTCGGCGGCGTTGGCGTAGGCCGCGAGCGTCTCGCGGGCGACGTCCCTGTAATGCGGTTCGTCCGCGAGCGCCGCCAGTTCGTGTGCGGCGTCAGCGAACGCGACGGCGTAATCGAACGGATACAGGGGTTCATCCAGCAGTCCCGCCTCGCCGGACGGGCCGTCCCTGAAAGCGCCGTCCTCGGCGAGGTGCTCGATCGTCCAGTCGGCGACCGCCCGGGCCGGTCCGGGTTCGCCCAGCACCTGCCAGGCGGTCGTCAGTCCGGCGAGCACGCGAGCCTGATCGACGAGCAACCCGCGCGGACTCGCGTCTCCCGCGAAGTGCGCGACGGCCCCGTCCTCGTCGACGAGTTCGACGACTGTCTCGAGTGCGCGCTCGGCGAATCGGCGCGAGCGGTCGTCGTCGGTGTAAGCACAGTAGGTGCACAGCGCGTCGACGGCCAGTGCGTTCCGGTCGGCGAAGACGGTCTCGTCGACCGGCGGCGGATCGGCGTCCGATCGGTCGGTGGCGTCCAGCCGGTAATACCGTGCTTCGCCGGCCTGGCTAGCCGCAAACGCCCCGCTGCCGCCTGGTGCGTCGTCAGTCCACAGCGTCGTCGTCAGGTACTCGATCGTCCGTTCGGCGGTCTCGCGGTAGGGTTCCTCGCCGGTGTACCGATACCCGTGGGCGAACGCCCGCGCCAGCGCCGCGTTGTCGTCGAGGAGCTTCGCCCGTCGGGGTTCGCTCCAGTCGCGCTCGGTCGCGTAGCGGTAGAACCCGCCGTCGTAGGTATCCAGCAGGTGCGTCCGAACGGCTTCGAGCGTGCGCGTGGCCTGCCCGCGGGCCCGCACCAGCGCGAACTCGATCGTCCGGGGGAGGGGAAACTTCACGTCCGTGCCCCAGCCGCCGAACTCCTCGTCGTAGGCCGCGAGCAACTGCTCGACCATCTGTTCCTCGATCCGGGGCGACAGCGATCCGCCCGGCAGATTGGTCTCCCGGAGCTGGCGCGGGACCGACCCGCCCGATTCGCCCCTGGCGTCCCAGCTCTCCCGGACGCGATCGAGAATCTCCCTGAACCCGTCGACGCCCAGGTAGGTCGCACCGGTGAGGACCCGCCCCGACGGGGTCAGAAACACCGTCGAGGGGAACCCACCCATCGCATACCGGTCCCGGATCCGCGGGCGGCGGTCCGCGTCGACCCGGATCGGAACGAATCCGTCGTTGACGTGGGCGGCGATCCGCGGTTCGGCGTAGGTGCTCGCGTCCATCGCCGCGCACTCGGGCGACCACGGCGTGACGAGCGACAGCAGGATCGGCGAGCCCGTTCGCTCGGCCGTCGCGAACGCGTCCGGCCCCCACTCGCGCCACTCGACTTTGGGCTGTTCGTCCATGCTACGCCTTCCGAGGCGCGTCGAAAAGAACGCTTGCACTCCGACAGCGACCGACTCGAAAAGGTTGATACATCGGGCCCCGGTAGAGAGAGACGATGCTTCGGCTGATCGCGGTCCTGCTGCTCATCCCGCTTTTAGACATCATGCTGTTGCTCGCTGTCGCGGGCGTGATCGGCGGGCTCGAGACGGTGTTGCTGGTCGTGTTGACCGCCCTCGTCGGGATGTTGCTCGCCCGTGCCGAGGGGCGCCACACCATCTCGAAGATCCAGCGCAAGCTCGCGCGGGGCGAGGCGCCGACCGACGAGTTGATCGACGGCGGGCTGTTGATCGCCGCGGGGGCGTTCCTGCTGACGCCAGGGCTGGTGACCGACCTCGTGGGGCTGGTGCTGGTCGTGCCGCTGACCCGGTATCCGGTCCGCGTGGCGCTCAAGAAGTGGGTCATCACGCCCTACGTCGACACGAAGACCGGTGGGTTCGCCACCGGGCAGGTCTACACTGCCGGGTTTCCAGGCGACGGCGAGCGCGCCGACGTCACCGGGCAGCAGACTGGCGAAGACACGTACGACGTCGGCGACGACGATTACGACATCGGCGACGGCGACGACAACCGCTGACACGTGAGCCGTCCCCGAGACTGGCGCGAAAGGCAACGTTTAAAACTGCCTGCCCAGTAGGCAGAAATGCGCTCGCCTGGGCCAATAGCTCAGTCAGGTTGAGCGCTCGGCTGATAACCGGGAGGTCCGCGGTTCAAATCCGCGTTGGCCCACTCGTTTTGTGACGAACGGACGTGAGGAACAAACTGTGTAGCCGCGCGGATTTGAACTAGACGAGTCACAGCCCGGAATGGCGAGCGAAGCGAGCCACACGCCCGGACTGTCTCGGCGTAGTTCAAAATCCGCGTTGGCCCACTATTCTACGCGAACCAAGCGAGGAGAGATAGCGGCGAGTCTGTGAGCGCGAACTCATGGAAGAGACTGTGCGAAACTACTGGTACCACCCGGACCGCCTGCCACGACCTCCCACAGATGGGAAATCCTTTTGCTCGCGGTGGCCTCTGAGCCGATATGGACCTGAGCGAGGAATTGCTGGAGTTGCTCCAGGAGAACGCCCGGTACAGTATCGACGACCTCGCCCGCATGACCGACGCCGAACCCGAAGCGGTCGAGGCCGAGATCGAACGCCTCGAGTCGGAGGGTGTCATCCGGGGCTATCAGGCCGTCATCGACTTCGAGGAGACCGAACGCGAGCGCGTCCGGGCGGTCGTAGAACTCAACGTCACGCTCGATCGGGAGACGAGCTACGGCGACATCGCCGCTCGGATCGTCCAGTTCCCCGAAGTGCGGGAACTGCGACTGGTCAGCGGCGACTACGACTTCGACATGGAAGTGCAGGGCGACTCGATGCGAGAGGTGAGCCACTTCATCAGCGACAAGATCGCGCCCATCCCCGAGATCACCCAGACCGTGACGCACTACCACATGGACACCTACAAGACACAGGGTATCGTCCTCGGGGACAGCGACGAGGACGATCGGCTCTCGATCTCACCATGACGATCGAGCCGTCCGAGCGCGTCGAGACCGTCCCGCCGTCGGGGATCCGTCGGTTCTTCGAACTCGCCGAGGAGATGGACGACATCATCTCGCTTGGGGTCGGTGAGCCGGATTTTTCGGCACCGTGGGCCGCCCGCGAAGCGGCGATCACCTCGCTGGAACTGGGCCGGACCTCCTACACAGCCAACCGCGGCCGGCGCGAGCTGCGGGAGCTGATCGCCGAAAACGTCGATCGGCGGTATGACCTCGAATACGATCCCGACGAGGAGGTCCTCGTCACGACCGGCGCGAGCGAGGGCGTCGACCTGGCGTTGCGGGCGGTCGTCGACCCCGGTGATACCGTCGCGGTCGTCCAGCCGAGCTACGTTTCGTACGTCCCCGGCGTGATCTTCGCCGGCGGCGAGCCCCTGCCCGTCCCGACCACCAAGGAGACCGACTTCAAGCTCACGACCGACGCGCTGTACGACGCCGGCGCGGACGAGGCCGACGCGCTGGTGCTGTGCTATCCGAACAACCCGACCGGCGCGACGATGAACGGTGCCGAGCTGGAGCCGATCGCCGAGTTCGCCCGCGAGCACGATCTGGTGGTCCTCTCCGACGAGATCTACTCGGAGCTGTCCTACGAGCACGACCACACCTCGATCGCGACGCTCCCGGGGATGCGCGAGCGGACGATCGTGTTCAACGGCTTCTCGAAGGCCTACGCGATGACCGGCCTGCGACTGGGCTACGCGCTCGGGCCGCCGGAGGCCATCGGGGCGATGAACCGCATCCACCAGTACACCATGCTGTCAGCGCCGACGACCGCCCAGTACGCGGCGATCGAAGCCCTGGAAAACTGCGACGACGCCGTCAGGGAGATGCGCCAGCAGTACGACCGCCGTCGGCGGCTGGTCCTCTCGCGGTTCGAGGAGATGGGCATCGAGTGTTTCCCCGCCTCGGGCGCATTCTACGCGTTCCCGGAATCGCCCTGGGACGACAGCGAGGCGTTCGCCGAGGCGCTGCTCGAAGAAGAGCACGTGGCGGTCGTTCCCGGGACGGCCTTCGGCGAGGGCGGCGAGGGACATCTCCGCGTGTCCTACGCGACGGGGATGGACGACCTCAAGGAAGCGCTTGATCGCATCGAGTCCTTTATTTCCTGACGCCGTCTTGGCAGACAGTAGAGGATCATTCATGACGCTGATCGCGTTTCTGAGCGTCGCACCGGTGATCGAGGGGAGCATGTCAGGCGAGGTCGCGAAAGCTGTCGCCGCGCTGGAGGAGTTCGACGTCAGCTACGAGACGACGCCGATGGGGACGATCATCGAAACGGACGATCCCGACGAGTTGTTCGCGGCCGCGCAGGCGGCCCACCAGGCCGTCGACGCCGACCGCGTCGAGACGTTCCTGAAGATCGACGACAAGCGAACCGTCGAACAGGAGGCGAGCGAGAAGGTCGAAGCCGTCGAAGAGCACCTGGGCCGCGAGGCGCGAAGCGACCGCGAGTGAACGGGACGGGCGTGCAGTGATCGGCAGCGCCACCTAAAGCACGCCGGCGACAACGATCCCACTACCCAGCGCAGTGAACGCCACACCCAGTAGCGTCGCGACGACGGCGACGACGTACGGCCACTGGTTCGTCGAGCGTTCGAGCACGGCCTGGTCGGGCATGCTGGACAGCAGCGTCGCAGTAACAGTCTCGCCCTCCTCGAACTCGGCGAGGTACGAGTCGACGAGTTCGCGGCTGCCGGTCGGTGGCTCGCTTCCCTCGCGGACGAGCGTCGAATCGTAGGTCTGCCCGTCGAACCGATACCGGAACCGAACCGTCGGCTCGAAGACGCCCTCGTCGATCTCGGTCGCACTGACTTCGCGGATCTCGGCCTCGACGGTCCGGGTCTGGCGGTGGCGACGATAGAGCCCGAGTGCCAGCCGACCACCGTACTGAAGGACGAGTCCGCCGACCAGCAGGAAGGGCAGACCCGCGAGCGCGAGTGGTTCGACCATACCGTGAGGAACGGGAAGCGTCGAAAAGACGCTTGTCATCGACGCATGGCGTAACACATTAGCCCGCGCCAGACTACCAGACCGTATGCACGTTATCGTCGCCGGGGCGGACACCGACGAGATCGCCGCCGCGATCGAATCGCAGGGCCACGAGGTCACGATCGTCGACGTCGCGAACCGGTCGGCACTGGACGAGGCCGGCATCGAGACGGCCGCCACGCTGGTGCTGACCGAAGTCGCACAGGCGACCGCAATCCCGGTCGCGAAGGAACTCAACCCCGAACTGCGGACGGTCGTCTACGCGGACGGGTCGCTTCCGGAGTTCGTCCGCGGACAGGTCGACCTCGCGATCGACCCGGAACTGCTCGACGCCGACACCGTCGCCGAAGAACTCGACGCGTAGCGATCGGACGGCCCGGGCGAGACCTGTTTCTGAACAGATCACAGCAGTCGTGGACCCACCCCCAAGCCCCGGGGCAGTCGCCTCGACCGCCTGTACAGCCGGACAGGGAGCGAGCGTGGTGACTGCTCGGCGTCAAGAATTCGAGACAGCGAGACGGAACTATCGCCACTCGGGCAACGTTGCGGCGTCCTGAAGCGGAGCTGTTACGTAGGCGTCGTCGCGAGTGATGTCGGCGAGGATGAAGGTCTCGCCAGCGGGGCCGGTTTCGACCGAGGCCATGACCTCGGCGTCCTCAGCAACGGCCGCGACTGCGTTCGTCTCCTGCGACATGCTTGTTACTCTGTAACACGTACACATAAACGTGCCGGAACCGGGACGCAAGGCCGGTATGAAAGGTCAGTGTTTCCAACAGTACGGGAAAATATCCGGGAGACAATCGGGAGCAAGGCCAATGTGTAAGGTCTTAGTAGATGGACGCGGGAGTAGTTGGCATAATGAACGTCGCAGACGCCATGACGCCGCGCGAGGACGTGGTGACGGTGGAGATCCCCGGCACCAGAGACGACGTCCTCGAATACCTCCAGGAGCGGACGTTCTCCTCGGTACCGGTGATCAAACAGACCGACGACGGCGAACAGTTCCGCGGGATCGTCTCCCGGGACACGCTCATCAACAACCCCGACGAAGACCAGCTCGCACTACTGGTCAAGGAGGTCCCGACGATCGCTGCCGACGCCGCGATCGAGGACGTCGCCCGCCTCATCGTCGAGGAAGGCGAGCGCCGGATCCCCGTCGTCGACGGTCGCCTCGAAGGAATAATCACGGTGACGGACGTCATCCGCGCGATCGCCGAGGGCAAAGTCGAAGGCGACACGCCGGTCGGCGAGCTGGCCCGCAAGGACGTCAACTGCGTCTACGCTGGGACGCCGCTACCCGTCGCCGAGCGGGAGCTGGCCTACGCGGACGTTCCGTACGGGATCGTGCTGGACGACGATCGCGACCTCGCTGGGATTCTCACTGAAGTCGACATCATCGCGGTCGCCGAGGTCGTCGAGGGCGAGGCCGACACCGGCGAGTCCATCGCCAACCAGGACGACGAGTGGATGTGGGAAGGCATCAAAGCCGTCGGCAACAGCTACATGCCCACGCGGAACGTCGAGATTCCGAACGAGCCGGTCAGCGAGTTCATGACCAGTGATCTGTTGACCGTCGGCAAGCGCCGGACCGCACGCGAGACCGCACAGACGATGCTCAACAACGACATCGAGCAGATCCCGCTGTTGAGCGGTGACGCTCTCGTGGGCATCGTCCGGGATGTCGACCTGCTGGAGGCACTCGTATGAGCGAGGGGAACCCGGTCGTCGAACTGGCGAAACGGCGCGGGTTCTTCCTCCAGTCGGCCGGTGCCTACGGCGGCGTCTCCGGATTCTACACGTTCGGCCCGGAGGGCGCAGCACTCAAGCAAAACATCGAGGACACCTGGCGTGAGCGGTTCACGATCCAGGAGGGCAACATGGAGGTCGACGCCCCCACGGTGATGCCCGAGCCCGTCTTCGAGGCCTCGGGCCACCTGGACGGGTTCGACGACATGCTGGTCGAGTGTCCCGAGTGTGGCGACTCCCACCGGGCCGACCACGTCGTCGAGGACAACACCGACATCGAGGACGCCGAGTCGATGGCCATCGAGCGCGTCGAGGAGATCGTCGCCGAGTACGAGCTAACCTGTCCGACCTGCGGCGCAGGGCTGGCCGGACAGGCGATTCAGCAGTTCAACCTGATGTTCGAGACGAACATCGGGCCGGGGTCGTCCTCGCCGGGGTATCTGCGGCCCGAAACCGCCCAGGGGATCTTCGTGGAGTTCCCCCAGCTGGCCGAATACGCCCGTAACCAGCTACCCTTCGGCGTCACCCAGATCGGTCGCGCCTACCGCAACGAGATCAGCCCCCGGAAATCGCTGTTGCGCGTCCGGGAGTTCACGCAGGCCGAACTCGAGCTGTTCATCGATCCCGAGGAGGACGAACCCGACCTCGAGAGCGTCGAGGACGTGACGGCACCGTTCTACCCGGTCAGCGAGCAGGAGGCCGAGGACGGCGAACTCATCGAAACCACCGTCGGCGAAGTCTTCGAGGACGGAATCGTCGACGATCCGTGGATCGCTTACTACCTGGGGATCGCAAAGCGGTGGTACGAGTCGATCGGCGTCGACATGGACCGGTTTCGCTTCCGCCAGCACCTGCCAGGGGAGCTGGCCCACTACGCCGCCGACTGCTGGGACGCCGAGGCGGAGGTCGACGGCGACTGGATCGAACTCGCCGGCTTCGCCTACCGCGGCGACTACGATCTCAGCAAGCACGCGGCCCACTCCGACGAGGAGTTCACGATCTTCAAGCAGTACGACGAGCCGATCACCGTCGAGCGCCCCACCGTGGATCCGGACATGAGCTATCTCGGACCGGAGTTCGGCGGCGACGCCGCGGCCGTGGCCGACGCACTGGATTCACTGGCTGAGCGCGATCCCGACGCGTTCCGGGACGCGCAGGCCGACGACGGGGTCGTCAGGGTCGAGGTCGAGGGCCAGGAATACACCGTTCCGATCGAGAAGGTCGGCTTCGAGATCGAGGAGGTCACCGAAAGCGGCGAGCACATCACGCCCCACGTCGTCGAGCCTTCACTGGGGATCGATCGCGCGCTGTACACCGTACTCGATCACTCCTATCGCGAGGACGAGGTCGACGGCGAGACCCGGCGAGTGCTCGAACTCCCGCCGGAAGTCGCGCCGAGGACGGTCGGTGTGTTCCCGCTGATGGATCGGGACGGTCTGGCCGAGCGCGCCCGCGAGATCGTCGACCGGTTGCGTGACGCCGGGCTGGCGGTCACCTACGATGATTCGGGCGCGATCGGCCGACGCTACCGCCGCCAGGACGAGGTCGGGACGCCCTTCTGTGTCACAGTCGACTACGAGACGCTAGGCGAAGGCGACGACCCGAGCCTGGAGGGGACGGTCACGGTCCGCGAGCGAGATACGACCGAACAGCGACGCGTCGCCATCTCCGGGCTGTCCGAGACGCTGACAGCGTTACGTGACGGCGCGATCACGTTCGACGACCTCTAACCGTGCGGTCGCTATTTAACGGTCTGGGGTCGGAGATCACCCGTCGAGGCATCCACGTCAGCGGGAGCGCCGTCCCGCTGGCGTACGTCGTCGACGTCCTCACCTGGACGCAGGTCCAGGCGATCGTCGTCGCCGGGTTCCTGGCCGTGGTCGTCCTGGAGATCGTTCGCCTGGGCGTCGGACTGGACTGGTGGATCTACGAGTACCTCACCAGAGAGTACGAGCAGGACAACGTCGCGGGCTACGCGCTGGCAGTCATCAGCGCGACCGCCGTCGTATTAGTAGCTCCGCCGACGATCGCCGTGCCGGCACTGCTGATGCTCACGCTCGGCGACCCGGTCAGCGGATTGCTCGGCTCCGGACAGATCCAGTCGGTCGGTGACGGCACCTTCCTGGAGTTGATTCTCAAATCGCCACAGGCACTCGCCGTGACGTTCGTCGTCTGTACGTCGATCGGGCTCGCGTTCGTCGCGCCCGTCGCGGCGCTGTTCGGCGGTTTCGCCGCGACCGTCGCAGACGGGGTCAAGCCCGTGATCAAGACCTACGTGATCGACGACAACCTCACGATCCCGCTGGCGTCAGCGGCAGGGATCGCTATCGGACTCGCAATCGTGTGAACACGCGCAAAAGCAGAATGCCTATTGTGCGGCCGGCGATCCCTCGTCGGGATAGGCCTGTTTCACCTGAAGGGCGGCACTCGCGGCCAACCCCATCGCGAGGTCTTCGCGTTCGTCGTCGTCGATCGAGACGTCGTCGTCTTCCTCGGGCGCGTACCCCGCGCTGACGACCGACCCGACCGGCGGCTGGACGGCGATCGTCGCCTCGAGGCCCGTCGCCCCCGACCGGAGTTCCGAACCGACGACGAAATCGCCGGGGAGGAATTCGCGGGTCCGGGCAGCGACGCTCGCGAGGTCGCGCCGCAGCGCACGGCGCTGCTCAGGCGACAGCGGCGAGTCGTCAGCGACGTCGGCCCCGCCGGGGAGATTTCCATACATGAATTGCTACAGCGGTAGGCGAGGAAGGCTTAAAAAAGCGCTGGTCGCCGATCGTGACGTCGACAGTCACAGCAGTGGCTCGCTCTGCCCGTACGCCGCGATAACGACCGCCGCTGCGTGCTCGTCGGGATCGGGGTCGGCCGTCTCGATCTGGAGTTTCGGCTCCGCGTCGAAGTCCCAGTCCCGGAGCTCGCGGCCGGCCGCGATCCCCTCGCGGATCGCCGTCTCGACGTCGTCACGGTCGGTCCCCGAGACCTCGTAGAAGATCCCGCGGCCCGACTCGCTGCGGAGCCATCCTACTCCGGCGACGGCAGGACGGTCGCTACCGGGTTCGACGATCTCGTGGCTCTGGACGACGTGCAGTCCTTCGCCGGCGGGTCCGAGATCCGGCGCAGTGTCGACGCGCTCGATCGGCGCGTCGGCAGGGATGACAGAGGAGAGCGAGATCAGATTGTAGTTGTGGACGTTCGCCGCCGCCAGCGCGGCGTCGTAGGCGGACAACGCCGTCGGCGCGGTGGCGCGGCCCCAGGCAACCCGAATGACGCTCATGTCTCTCTCTCGGTCACTGTCACAAGAAGGCGTTTCGTTTTCCGACTGTGGCGGCGGCGTCCCCCGGGCCAGATGCGTTGTCCGGGCCGATACCGCGTCTCGCCCGGGCTACCGGCCGTGTTTGGTCACGCAGGTCGACAGCCCGATCAACTCGACGGGCTCGGAGTTGTCCGGCGAGTAGACGACCATCTGGCCTTTCTCCATGTAGGGAACCTTCGATTCGAGGTTCGAGGGAATGTTGACCGCGGAGATGGCGTCCTCGTCACCCAGATTGAGGACGGCGGTCGTGTTGATCTGCTTGAAAACGGGATCGGCGATGTCCTGGGGATCCTGGGTGATCAAGAAGAGCCCGAGCCGTTCCTTGCGGCCCTGCTTGGCGGCGTCGGTGAACTTCCCGATGACCTTCCGGGCCTGGACGGTGTCGGCGTCGGTCAGGAAGTTGTGGGCTTCGTCCATCCCGACGATCAACGGCGTCTCCTCGATGCGCTCGAAGGTCGGGTCGTTCGAGAGCTTCTCGTCGACCAGCAGCGACGCCAGCGCGAGCACGACCGTCTCGGTCGCCCGACTGTCGTTGATGTGGTAGGTCGGGACGACGGTCAGCCCACCGGGGCGGACGAACTCGTGGACGAGGTCGGTGATCGGGCGGGCGTCCTGATCGAAGACGCCGCCGAACCCGAGCGCGCGCCGTCGGACGGCGTCGAAGGTCGCCTCGTGGACCCGTCCGGATTCGTCGAGTTCCTCGCGCAGGGCGGGATCGTCGAGGAACGTCGTGAACTGCTCGTAGGTCCCGCTCCGGCCGTACTCGTCGCGAAAGCGGGGCAGGAGGACGTTCACCAGCGCGGAGTACTGGTTGTCGTTGAGACCACTGCCGGCGATCAGCCAGGGATTGTCGTCGACCATCGAGAACGGAATGGTGAACGGAACCTGCTCGGCGCGGTGATGGTCGGCGCTGTAGGACGCACCGGCGACGTCGGGGACGAACGCGACGGTGTCGTCGTGGCCGCCACAGGCGATGCCCTCGCGCTCACAGTGGCGCTGGAACTCGGCCGGAAGATCGCCGTCGTCGTGCATCTGAGCGTACTCGTCCTGGGGATCGAACACGACCAGCGCGGGCGAGACCTCGCGGTCGCTGCCCGATTCGACCGGATAGGACCGCTCGTCGGCGAGGTACTGCCGGAGGACGTTCTTCGCGGCGTGGGTCTTGCCCGAACCCGTTCCACCCGCAACGAGGGTGTGTCGGAACACGAGTGGATCGCCGTCGGCGTAGTCGTCCTTGAGCCGGTAGTCGATCGTCGGCGGTTCGGCCGCGGTCGTGACTTTCTCGCCGCCGACGGCGAGATGGCCGAGGAAGACGCCGTCCTCGGGGATCTTGAGCCCGGTCTTGATCTCGCCTGCGTCGTCGGCCTCCCGGACAACCGTCTCGGGTTTCGGGACGCGGTCGGTCATCCGGCGCTTGAGGTCGTCGTTCTCACTGTACAGGACAGCAACCGGTTCGAGCGTCGCCATGAACTTGAAGTCCTGTTCGTCGATCTCCCGGGAGCGCATCGCGCGCTGGGCGTGGATCTCCGTGGCGTCGTCGGCGCGGAACTCCGGGACGTACTCCAGGGCTGTGATCCGACAGAACAGTCGCTCGTCGTCGGGCGTCCCGGCCGACGGCTCGTCCGGATAGGGGACGATCAGGTACGTCCCGATCCGGACGTCCGAACGGTTCCGAACCGTGATGTAGGCTCGAAGCGTCGTCTCGTCGTCGTCTTCGCTGATCGTGAGCCCCTCGGCGGCCGAGAGGACGCCGATCCCGCGCTCGGATCGCGTCGGCGAGACGCCGACCGGTTCGAACCGATCGTCGTCCTCGGTGGAGTCCGGCGGCGGACTGTCGTCGTCTCCGTCGTCGGCGCTGAATTCGGTGAAATCCCCGAGATCGGACATACACGATCCGACGGGCGGGCGCGACTAAGTAGTTCTGCACCCGTGAGGGAAATAATTATCATGACATGTAGGGAATGAGTACCTATGCGCCAGAGAGAGCGATCGCCCCGTCGAGACGTACTCGGGGCCGTCGGGGCCACGACAGCAGTGGCGATGAGCGGGTGTACTGACTTCCTCGGTGGCGGCGAGCCGGTGACTGTACGGTGGACGCTCGAAGAGGTCGGCAGCGACGGAGCCGCTCACGGACGATCGGGAGGCGGAACTCGATCACGAGAGCTACTTCAGCGACGGCTTCGAGATCGTCGAGACGACCGAAATTTCGTACTCGGTCGAAGTCGTCGAGGGGCCAAGCGTCAACGTGTTCGTCCTCGACGAGGAGAACCAGGACGCCTTTGCGGACAACGAGGATTTCACCGCCGTTGAGGAATCAATCTCGATCGACGTGAGTTACACCGAGCACCCGGGCATCGAACTCGATCCGGGCAACTACGTGCTGATAGAGATACAAGCGCATACCCCCGCCTTCCCGTGAGTGACGAGTGTTCCGACGCTCTGTCGGAACCGAGGAGCGAACAGGCGGGGGTCAAGCGGACAGCATAGTGCGACAGTCCACTGTTCTGTTGCAGTGCTGGATTTCCCACCGTTTCACTCTGGATGGCCGAGCTATATGTCCCTCACAACTGAAACAGAGAATACGGCGACGATGGGTGAGGTCACAAAAACGCTCGAACTGAAGCTTGTGGACCCGACCGTCCACAAGCGTCAGAAGCTTCGTGAGACACGGGACGCCTACCAGCAGGCGCTGCAGACCGCCTTCGCCGCTGGCTGTGACACACAGTCAGCGGCCAACGACGTTGTTGTCGAGTACGACCTGAGCGGCTACGCCAAAAACGCCCTCAAGAAGTACGTCCCACAACTCCACACCAGCTACGACGCCGACGAGCTTCACGACGACCACCCGGTGCGGTTCACCAACGAGGGACTGCAACTCGACCACCAGCCACAGAACGCTATTGAATGGTACGTCAAAATCCCGCACCATGAGGATTACCACCTCTGGATTCCGGCACGCGCCAATCCCGAACAGCGGGATTGGCTCGAAGCGGTGTACGCAGACGACGCCGAGATGGGTGAAAGTCGGCTGTTCGAGCGGGACGGAACGTGGTATCTCCACATCACCGCTACCCGCGACGTGGAGGACAAATCTGAGGCGTCCGCCGACGAGCGGACGCCGGTAGACTCTGACGAGCCTACCGAGCCCTGTCTCGCTGGGCTCGACAGGACGCCGATAGGCGTGGACATTGGAGAGGCGAGTCTCGTCACGGTGTGTCACCGCGACGAGAGCGGGTCTCCTGTTCGCCCCCGACTGTGGGCCGACGACGGCAAGGCCGTTCGTCGGCTCCGTAAGACCTACTTTACCGCCAAGAGACGCCTTCAGAAGCGTGGCAGTGAGCGAATCGCGGAGTCCTACGGCGACTCGCTGTGGGACCAGATTGACGATGTGTTTCACCGTGTGACCCGTGAGATCGTGGAGTACGCCGAGTCCGTCGAGAACCCAGTGCTGGTGCTGGAAGACCTGACATACATCCGCGAGAACATGGACTACGGCGAGTACATGAATCGGCGGTTGCACGGGTGGGGCTTTGCCAAGCTCCACGCACAGATTCGCTACAAAGCCGCCGAGACGGGGATTCCCGTCGAGACGGTGAATCCCCGGAACACGTCGAAGGCGTGCCACGCTTGCGGTGAACATGGCTACCGACCACGACAGGCGACGTTCAGATGCTCGAACGACGACTGCTGGCTTGGTGAGTATCAAGCCGACGTGAACGGGGCGATAAACATTGCAGACCGCTACCGTAGTGGAGAGAGTCACCGCCGAAGCGACCGGACTTCCCGGCAGAAGGCTGGTGACGATGACTCGGCTACGGATGGGGCCTCTTTGACCGGGCCACAAGACAGCCAAGCCGATGCTGAAAACCAGCAGGAGACGCTTGGAACGTATGCGTCTTGAAACCAACAGGCCCCGACACTCGGCCTGAAATCCCGTGTCGGGATTCCTCCGCGTTCACGCGGAGGAGGAGGTCAATATCTACAACGGCGACGACAAGCTCGAAAACACGTAACAGTCGCTGGAGTCGCGGGACGATCCGGATCCCAAAAGGACTCCAATGAGGCCCACAAATGGTGGGGTGATGACCGCGTGGTTTCGCGTCATGACGTACAACGTCCGTTACGACAACCCCGAGGACGGCGAGCACCGCTGGGCGAACCGTCGGGAGGGCGTCGCGGACACGATCCGCTTTCGCGAACCGTCGCTGCTCGGCCTCCAGGAACCACTCGCAAACCAGCTGTCGTACCTGCAAGACCGGCTCCCCAACTACGAGTGGGTCGGCGACCCGCGCGTCGACGGCGACGAGGAAGGCGAGTACTCCCCGATCGGCTTCGACGAGCGACGGTTCGCACTCGAAGCGACGGATACGTTCTGGCTCTCGGAGACGCCCGAACGGGCAGGTAGTCTCGGCTGGGACGCCCGCCACCCCCGGATCGTTACCTGGGCACGGCTGCGCGACCGGGACACCGACCGCGTGCTCGTCCACGCCAACACGCACTTCTCCCACGACGGACCCCGAGCGCGTCGCCACAGCGCCCGTCTGCTCCGGGAGCGACTGGACGAACTGACCGACGACGAGCCCCTGATCGTGACGGGCGATTTCAACTGCATCGCCGGCGAACCCGCCCACGAGACGATCATCGATCCCGAGGCGGGGAGGCGGACGCTGTACAACGCGATCGACCGCTCTGAATACGGCCATCACGGCCCCGAAACGTCCGTGACGGACTTCGAGCACCTCGTCCCCAGCCGCAAGATCGATCACATCTTCGTCACCGACGGCCTCGAGGTCCGCCAGCACGGCGTCTGTACCGACCTCTACGCCGAGGGCCGCTACCCATCGGATCACTTCCCCGTGCTCGCGCAGGTCCGACTCGAGTGAAAAGAGCGGAGGAAAGAGGTACAGCCCCGGAAGCCCACGTCGGCGACCTTTTGCGTGCCAATCGCGTAGATGTGGGTATGCTACTGATCCGGGGCGAGGCCGGCGGGACGGCCCTGACGGGGACGCTGTACGAACCCGGCGACGACCCGCCGTCGTTCGAGGGTGCACCCGACGAGGGAGCGCCGTACGTATGGGTCTGTGATGCCTTCTACGAGGTCGAAAGCGGTGGCCAAGTCCAGCAGATCGACGATCGCGAGATCAACGTCGCCTTCGAATCACCGAGTCCGCGCGGATTCGAGACCCGCGAGCGGGCGGTCGAGGCCGCGAAAGAACACGTTCGAACGCAGTTTCAGCGGATCGGCCTGGATTCCGCGGACGTGACGGTTGCGGTCGAGCAGCCCTAGTCGTCGGCTCGAGCGGCCGTCGTCGTCTCGGGTGGCGAGATCGGTTCGCCCATCGCGTAGACCGTGTTGTGGCCGGTGATCTCGACCTCGACGAAGTCGCCAACCTTCAGCCCCTGGAGTTGCGCCTTCGGCAGGGCGACCTGACGGTGGGCCTCGTCGTAGCCCACCAGCGAGTCGTCGGTACCGTCCTCGGTGAGCAGGACCGATCGTTCGGTGCCGACCATCTCTTCGTAGGCCTCGCCGACGACGTCCATCTTCAGGTCGGTCATCGCCTTCGAGCGCTCCTTCTTGAGTGTGCCGCCCAGCCCCTTCATCTCGGCGGCGTCGGTACCGGGGCGCTTCGAGAAGCGCGTGACGTTGAGCTTTTCGGGGCGGATCTCCCGGAGAAGATCCATGCTGGCCTCGTGATCGTCGGGTGTTTCGGTCGGGAACCCGACGATGAAATCCGTCGCGAGCGTCCAGTACTCGAGGTGCTCGTCGAAGGTCTCGACGATCTCGCGGAACTGCTCGACGCGGTGCTGGCGGCGCATGTCCGCGAGCACGTCGTCGGAGCCACTCTGGACGGGCGCGTGCAGGAAGTTGTAGATCTCGTCGTGCTCGGCGAACACGGACGCGAGTTCCTCGGCGATCCCGTGGACACCGCCGGGATTTGCCATCCCGAGGCGAACCCGGAAGTCGCCGTCTATCTCGGTGCAGATCCGGCTCAAAAGCTCGGGCAGAAGGCTCTCTCCCTGGTTGATGTCCCAGCCGTAGACGCCGGTGTCCTGGCCGGTGATCCGGATCTCCCGTGCCCCGCCATGGACGAGCGCTCGGGCCTTCCGGACGTTCTCCTCGACAGTCGGAGAGTCGATCCGCCCCGTGGCCTGCTTGGTAATACAGTACGAGCAGTCGCTCATGCAGCCGCGAGCGATCGGCAGGATGCCCGTGACGCCGTCAAGGACGGGCTCGGTGTCGGGCGTGATCGTCGGACACTCGCCATTGAGGACGTACTCGGGAACGTCGTCCCAGTGGAGGATCTCGGCGTCCAGATCCGCGAACTGCTCGCCCTGGGCCAGCGCCATACACCCCGTGACGATCAGGTCCGCAGGCGTCTGTTCGTCCAGTTCTCTGGCCCGCCGGAGCATGTTCCGCTCGGTCTTCTCGACGACCGTACACGTGTTCAGGATCGCCACGTCTGCCTCTTGGGGCGAGGACGCTGGGCGGTGGCCCCCTTCCCGGAGGGCGCGCTCGATCTGCTGGGTCTCACCTCGATTGGAGGTGCACCCGTAGGTTTCGACGTAGTAGCGGGCCATCGTGTCTGTGTATCACTACATCCGCGCACGCAAAAGCACGACGGATCGAGACGACGGTGAGACGCGCCGAACGCCACCGATTGGGGCCGTTCGGAGTGAGCGCAACTATTATTCTACAGGCAAAAAACCAAAACGTGTATGCTGAACGAGAAAACAGGAGCCGTCCTGACTGTTGCCTTCCTGTTGTTGTCTGCAGTCGGCGGTGTCGCGACCGCGACGGCAGCCGGGGGAACAGGGGATAGCATCGTCGCCGCGTCCAGCGGGGACGAGGCACCGCTGAACGAAACCGTATCGAACGCGGACGAGGCGTACGTGGCAGGCGACGGGTCAGTCATACTGGTCTACGAGTACGAAGACTCGGACGACCTCCAAGCGACGAGCGGACACGCCAGTATGGACGTCGCTGACGGCTTCGCCGAGTTCGTAATGAGCCAGGATGCCGAGACAGACGTGACGGCTAACGTGTCGCTGCTGGCGACGCCCGACGAGATGAGCGCCGACGGAGCAGCGGTAACCGACCGGCCGGCCCCGCTGAAAGATCTCCGGTTCGAGTTCGATAGCGTCCAGAACAGAACCGTCAGCGAGTCGTCGATGGCTCTGAACAGCACCGTCGCAGTCCCACGGGACTCACAGATGTCGTTCGTGTTCTTCCTCCTCCAGGAAGCTCGAACGGACGGGACCATCACGACGGACGCAACCTCTCTGACCGCCGACGGGTCAGCGAGCGTCCAGCTGGCCGCACAGATGATTCCGGATCGGTCACACAGGTTCGTCCTGGCCGAACAGGACGAGACCTACACCCTCGAAGTGGAGGAGTCGTACGTGCTAGGGGCACAAGAGGCCGGGGACTGGAACACCTCCGAGCGGGCACAGGCGACTCTCGAGGAGCAGTACTGTGAAGGGGTCAATACGACCAACGTAACGTGTGATGTCAGCCTCGACAATTACGACCTGACCGAAGAAGATGCCGGGCAGCGACTGGACATCGCGTACACGGTCACGGTCGGCGGCGTCGACGCGGCCATCTCCGAGGCGATCGTCGAAGGGTTCGCCGGTCCGGAAACGAATATGACCGAGGCCGAAGCGGCCGAGTTGGCAGACCGGATCGAGAACGTCACACTCTCGCACGTCGAAGCGGAGGTGGCCGTCGAGACCGGCCCGGCAGGTGGCCAGCAGGCGAGCGTCGCCTGGAACGTCAGCCTCGACGGGACGGACGACCTGACGCTCGCGTACGTCGACCTCCTCGAACAGATCGAGCAGACGGCAGCGACCGGCCCGCAGACGCCCGATACAGGCCTCCCATCGGGGATGTTCGGCGTCCCGCTGACGGACACGGCCGAGCAACTCCGCGAACAGACGGAAGCGAGACGCGCCGCCGGACTGGAGACGACCTCGAGCTGGGAGTTCGTCCTTACGACCGGCCAGGACGCCACGGGTGAACAGTTTGTCGCCAACCTGAACGGGGCAGCGGCGTCCGAGACGACTAACTGGGACGACTACGTGGCGGAACTCGAAGACCGGGAGCTCCCGATCACGGATAGCATGCGGACAGCACTCGACGTCCGGACGAGCGGCGACCGGATCGTCGCCGAGGGATCCGCAAGCGTCGCGGATGAGAGAATGTTCGACCGCGCGCTGACCGAGTACAACCGAACGGCCAACCAGACCGAAGTCACCGAAGTGATCGAGGCGATCAGAGCAGCCGACTTCGAACACGCCCGTCTGAGCGCGAGTGTCGCCGACGGCACCACCACGGTCCGGGGCAACCTCTCGGTCAGTGACGGAACGGCTATCAGCGATCGGCTTCCCCTCCCGTTCTCGATGATCGAAGCGAGCGAGACGAACCTCGACGCAGGACGGACAGCTATCCTGCTGGACGCCGGCCTCGAGAGTGACGCCGACGAGGATACAGTGCGGGCACTGGCGTTCGTCGGCGAAGAGACCGACATCAGCATACCTGGCGAATGGGACGAAGAAAGCCAGCCGTTGCTCTCGCTCGCTGCCAGCGACGGTGGAACTGACGACGAGACTGATGACGAGACTGACGACGAGACTGACGACGAAACCGACAGAGAAACTGAAACCGAGACCGACGACGGAGAAACTGAAACCGAGACGGAGACCGAAACCGGCGACGGTGGCGGACCCGGCTTCGGTGTCGCCGTCGCGCTCGTCGCGCTGCTCGGAGCAGCTAGCGGGGCTGCAGTAGCGGGACAGCGGATCGAGCCGTAAGACCCGCGGTCTTCCTCACGTTTTCGAGCGCCGGTACTTCTCGAGAATCGTCTCTCCCGAGGACGCGCCGATCCGCTCGGCCCCTGCCTCAAACAGTTTCTCTGCCCGCTCCCATGTGTCGATCCCGCCGGCGGCCTTGACAGGTAGATACGTCGAGAGCAACTCGACGTCGTCGGTCGTCGCTCCGCCGTCGGCAAAGCCCGTCGCAGTCTTGAGATAGGCGGCGTCGGCCTCGGCTGCGAGGCGGGCAGCACGGTGTTTTTCGTCATCGGCGAGCAGCGGCGCCTCGACGATGACTTTGACTGGGCGAGTCGTCGCCGCGACGACTTCCGCGATGTCCCAGCGGAACGTTTCGTCTTCGCCCGCCCGCAGAAGCCCGAGGTTCGCAACCATATCGAGTTCGTCGGCTCCGGCCTCGACGAGCGCCGCAGCCTCCTCGGTTTTGATCGCACTCGTGTGCTGTCCGTGCGGGAACCCGACGACCGTCGTCACTGCGACGCTCGAGGCATACTCGGCGGCCATCGACACGTAGCATGGCGGGACACAGGCGCGCATGCCGGTCTCGATGGCGACGTCGAGCACCGCCCGAACGTCCGCAGGCGTCGTCGTCGGCCCCAGGACCGTGTGTTCGATCCGCGCGGCGATGTCGTCCATACCGGCTGGACGGCGGCCAGCGCCAAAAGCGCATCTCCGGACCGCTATCCTTTCGGTCGTGGCGAACGGCCACATCGGTATGGCACTCCTTCCGAGCGGGCTCGTCGTGCCGCCGCTCCCGCACCTCGTGGTGCTGCTAATCGGAACCGCAACAGTGACTGCGTTCCTGCTCGCGCTCGAGCCGCGGGTCACACAGGGCCACGTGCTGGCGTTCACGCCGTGGATGATCATGGGCGCGAGCGCGCACGCGCTCCACCAGATCGACCCGGGCATGTACCCGGCCTGGGCCGAGCCGCTGTTCGGCGCCCCGGCTGTCTACGTGACGACGTTCATCGCGCTCGGGGTCGTCTGGGCGATCTTTGCGTTCCGGGCCAGTCTGCGCCCCCACAAAGACCGGGTCGCGCGTGATCTCGGCGTGACGGGTGCAGTCGTATTGCTCGGACTGGTCGTCTTCGCGAGCCAGCAGGACACGCTTGCCGGTGCCGAACCAGTCTGGTCGGCCGCGGGCATCGTCATCACGGTCCCAATAACCCTCGGGATCTACTTCGGGATGGCCTATCTCACGACCGACGTCGTCGCCAAGACGCGACTCGTCGGCGGGCTCGTGGTCTTCGCGCACGCCCTGGACGGGATTACGACCGCTATCGGGATCGACGTGCTCGGAACGGCAGAACGCTCGCCGCTCCCCCGGACGATCATGGACATCGCCGGCGAATTGCCGATCTCCGGGGCGGTCGGCGTCGGCTGGCTGTTCGTCGTCGTCAAGCTCGCGCTCGCGGTCGTCATCGTCTACGCCTTCGCCGACTATCTCGAGGCCGAACCCGTCCGCGGGAACCTCGCGTTCGCTGTCATCGTCGCGCTCGGTCTCGGACCGGCTATCAACAACGTCGTGATCTTTGCACTCCACAGCGAGGCGACGCTCGCCGCTATCGCTGGCTGATACCCCGACGGCACTGTTTTTTCGATACTCGGGCTGAACATCAGTCAGGCATACGCGAGTCGGCAGGACGACCGTCCGATCGAAAGGAATCGTAGCCGACTCCACGCAGTGTATTGTGGCCGCGTCACAGGTTGGCCCTGTGTCGAACGGGACGCCGCAACCGGGCGTGGATGTCCGGCAGGCACGGTCGTCATCTGGACGTCACGAACGTGTAGGAAGTGCCCCGCGTTCGGGAAGGGGAAGCCAATAGACGAGTATCGGGACGTATTCTGCACAGTGGCTGAGACGGATCTCGAAGCTCCCGTATCGGCTCCTGTCATCAGCTACCAGAGGGTGACTGATACGGAGTGCCGTGACGACTTGCAGCTCCGGCCGCATGTCGGTCTGGAGAATCGAACGACTGGACTCGGTATCTTTCGGGTAAGACTGCTGTTCCGTCGTTGATCGAGACCGCGAGGAGTGCTGCAGCTATGTGGTGCGAAAAAATAAAAAACGTCAGGAGTCGGCGAAGGCCGACTTAGTTGTTGCGGCGGACGGCGAGCAGCGCAGCACCGAGCAGCGCGACGAGCGCGACGGCGATACCGAAGCCGGGTCCGCCACCATCACCTTCTTCGGTGGTGGTGGTCTCCGTCGGCGTGTCCGTCGGCGTGTCCGTCGGCGTGTCCGTCGGCGTGTCCGTCGGCGTGTCCGTCGGCGTGTCCGTCGGCGTGTCCGTCGGGCCGGGCACTCTGACAGTCGCACTATCAGTCACCGGGTTGCCGTCAGCGTCGGTGTACGGAGCGTCGGCGTCCGGGAAGTCGTAGGCCTGGTTGTCGTTGTCGTCCAGGTGCGGCATGGCCGTGACCTGGTTGTCACCGGCAGACAGCGACGTGTCGAGGAGGACCTCGACGTTGTCGACCGTGCCAGGCTCGAAGTAGTCGGAGTGACCGATGACGTTGCCGTCAGCGTCGTGGATCACGATGAAGCCACCTTCGGGCAGGTAGGCCTCACGGACCGTGACTACGTCGCCGGATTCACTCTGCTGGCTGCGGAAGTCGACCGTAGCGACGGGCGGCTCCTGCAGCGTGTAGGTGACCTCGTCACCGTTGATCGAAGCGGTGATCTGGTCACCGGCGCTCAGATCGCTGAGATCGAACGCAGCGCTGAAGCTGCCGTCGTCCTGCACGGTCGCGTCAACAGTGTCGACCAGACCCGGACCGGAGACTTCGATGGTGTAGGTCGTGCCGGCGTCCTCGGAGGTGGTGCCGGAGATGACCTGCTCTTCAGCGGCGAAGAGCTCGAGGTCTTCGTCGAGCTGTGCCGGTGCGCTGACCTGCAAGCTCTCCGTGATAGGCTGGTAACCGGCCGGTCGCGTCGTCAGCGAGTACTCGCCGAGCGACGCGCCCGCCGGAATCGGAATCGAGACCATGCCGTTCTCGTCAGAGGTCTCGGATTCGATCACGTTGCCGTTGGGGTCCTCGAGGGACACCTCGGCGAAGCTGATCGGGTCGTCCGTCGCCGCGGCGGTCACGGTGACGTTGACCGAGCCACCGGGCGTGGCGGTCTCGGAGGCGAGGCCGAGGTCGACCTGCTTGTTCGAGCGCAGGACGTCGAAGACGATGTCATCGCCTTCGATGGTCTTGGTGACCGGGCCGGAAGCGTCGCCGCTGAGCAGCTCGATGATGCCTTCACCGGTACCCGTCGGGGTCACGGTGAGGTACCCGACCTGACCCTGTTCGTAGGGGATGTTCGGGTACGGAGCATCGTTGTCCGTCACCAGCACGCTCGCGTCTTCCATTTCGGTGAACGTGTTGATGGTGTTCTCGTTGACCGGGTCAGAGGACGTGTTGATCGCGAAGTTGAGGCGCTGGACTGGCAGGTCGTTCTGATCTGCCGGGAAGGCCTCGACTCGGATCGTCTGGGTCACGTCGTTGGCCAGGATCAGGTTGCTCGTGTCCTCGTCTCGCGGGAGCAGGGCACCGGACTGGTCGTAGACCTGGACACGCGGGAGCTGACCTTCAGGCGTGTCGTACCATTCGGCCGTCGGCCCGTCAGCGTCGCCGGTATCGAATCCGCTCTCGCTCGTGTATGCGGACAGGTTGAATTTCGGAACGAACTCGCCGTTGTCGTCCGCGTCAGTCGGGTTGACGTCGAACGTGACGAGACCGCTCTCGTTGTTCAGCTGGACCTTCGAACCGTCCGCATCATTGCCCAGCGTGTCGTGGAACACGACCTCGGCGGCACCGACGCTACCGTCGATGTAGCCGAGCTGTGAGTCGTCGAGCATGGTCCCGTTGATCGGGGTGCCGAGTGCGTCAGTGACCTGACCCTCGACTCGGTACCATCGGTCGTCGCTGATGGTCATCGTGTCCACGCCTTCGAGGGACGTGAAGTTGTCTTCAACCGTGTTTTCGACAGCGAACGTCTCGTACGTCGTCTCGTTGACGTTGGTGCCGAGGATCGTGGTGTCGATGCTGGGGTTCGCAGCGTGGAAGACGCCTTCGTCGTCAGCCGTCTTGTACGACGCGTCGGGCGTCGTGATCTGGAGCTGGAAGGCGTCGGCATCGCGGTCGCTGTTGTTGGTGAAGCCGAAGGCTTCGTCAGCATCCGCGCCGTCAGTCTCGGTGCTGACGTAGCTGCTGTTCTGGATGTCGTCGATCACGTAGGTGCCGTTCGCGGGATCGCTAGCGTCCACGTCGAAGTGGACCTTGTGCGTGCCCGGCGAGTCGTCTTGGGTGGCACCGACGATGCCGACGAAGGGTTCGCCGTCGAGTTCGGCATCAGCGAGGTCGTTCAGATCGACCTCTTCACCGGCGATACCTTCAGTCAGATCGACCGGCTCACCGCTCGCGTTGGTGAGCTCGAACGCGATCTGATCGTACTCGACACCCTTCGTGAGAGTGAAGACGTCACCGTCTTCAGTGGTCTTGAAGCCGCTGTAGTCGCTGGTGTTCTCCGGCAGGAACTCGACCTGCAGCGAGTCGTCAGCAGTGAGATCAACCGTGCGGACCGCAGCGCGGTCGACTTCCTGCTGTTCGAGCGCTTTGTCCTGCAGGTTCAGGTCAGCGTACTGGTACGCCGTAAAGGTCAGCTGCGAGATCTCGCTGGCGATGCCGGTCGTGCCAGCATTGTCGATCCCGCGCGGACCGAGCGTGATGTTCTCGAACTCGTACTCGCCGTCGTTGACGTTCGACGTCCGGGCGTCAGTCTCGGTGTCGAGATCGTAGCCCGTCTGGGTAAGGCGGACCAGACCGTTGTTGACCGGCGCAAAGTTGTCGTACGGCGCGTTGACAACTGCTGAGAGGTCCACATTCTGGTCACCGAGGATCGACTGCGTCGTCTCATTGTCGATGACGAACTCTTCGATCTGCAAGCCAGCAGCGTCGAGCGGAATCTCGACCGTGTCCTCACCAACGACGTTGACCTCGTGGACGATCTGCTCGTCGACCTCATCGGTCGAGGTCGGACGGATCAAGAACGCGTACTCGTCGCGGCTGTCACCATCAGCGAGGTCGACGTACTGAGCGTCAAGGACGTTGCCGTTCTGGGAGTCGACAGCAAGTTCGTCGTTGTCGTCAGCGTAGATCGTCGCGTTGATGCCAGCACCGCTGATATCCATGTCAGCGAACGTACCATCAACAGTTCCGTTCGGCTCGATGGCCGCGTTCGTCTCGTTACGGAGCTCGAAGGAGACCCGGTAGACGGTCATCCCCTCAAGGTCCTGTTCACCATCGTAGCCGAAGCGCTCGTTCGCGGAGTCGTTGACGCGGTTTTCGCCAGAGGTCTGAAGCGGCAGCACTTCAACGATGGCGGGTCCGTTAGCATCCTCTTCAAGGATGTCGATGTAAGTCGCCGACGAACTCTCATCAGCGAGAGCTTCGTTTTCGTACTGCGGATCCTCGACGGATTTGTCGACAACGTTCACCGGGTCGGCACCGCCGAGCGGAATCGGATCGCTGCCGAAGTAGTCCGGTTCTTCCGGCGAGTCAGCAGCATCGTGCGCTTCCTCGAGACCCTCGTAGTCGCCATCGGCCGTGTTTTCGAGTGTCGCGGTTACATCAGCATCCTGAGTCGGGGTTGCACTGAAGGATGCCTGGCCATTCTCATCTGTTTCGACGTGGAAGTAGAGAACGTCACCAGGATCTGCAGACCCGGGGTTCTCGTACACTATATCGGCAATGTTACCAGTGTCATCTCCATCCTGAGAGACATCACTGAACGGACCAGTAACGTTGATGTAACCTCTGACCTCACCCATATCGGTACCGGGATCGGTACTCTTCTGAGTGTTCAGCGCGAAGTCATCCTGGCTGTCGTTCAGCTGGATGCTGTACGTTTCCTCGAAGGTGGCGAGGTTTTCACCGTCTGCGGTGAACTCAAGATCGGCTTCCTGCGGCGCGACCGTGATGTCCTTGTAGCCGATGAAGCCGCCCTCGTCAGTGCCGAGGTTCCACGTACCAGCGTCGTTCATCGTGAGCGTGAACCCGAAGGAGCCGTCACCAGCAGAGTCGGAGGTCTTCTGGGACGAGCCAGCGGGTCCTCGAACGCGCAGGTTGTAGTCCGGAAGCGGACCATCAGCGTTCGAGATGTCGCCGCTCACGAAGACGGTCTGGCGGTAGTCTGGCTCTTCGACGACAGTACCGTCGACAGAGACATCACCGTTAACGTTGAGCCGGGTGTCGATCAGGGCGAACCCTTCGTTTCCGTCATCGCTGGGGTTGTTGCTGGTCCCCACGAAGACCGTGTAGCTCGGCTCAGCGGTAGCGCCATCGTCGGACGGGTAGTCGTTCAGGAAGTCGTTCTCCTCGTCGACTTCGTCGAACGTCCGCGTGATCTGGAATTCACCGTTGCCGGTGTCAGAGGACGTAACGACGCTGTAGTTAGCCGCTGCGGAGTTGTCGGTGTTAATGTCGTTGTCGTAGGCGAGCGTGTAGTTCAGATCGTAATCCACGAGCATCCCGGGATACTTCGAAATGTTCCCGCTGATCGTGGTCGTCTCGCCCTGGATGACCTCTTGAGAGTCCCCGTCGAGCTGGACGAGGTAATTGCTCGTATTGTATGTCTGCGAATACGTATTGTCACTGCTGTCGGTGATATTGACCCTGCTGGGACCGTCAAGGGTCTTACCGGCCTCTAGCGTGACGTTGATGGTTCCCGTGTTGCTATCGGCGTCGTTGGAACCACCATCCGTTACGGAGATCGTATTCACTGTTTCACCGTCGACAATATTTTCAACGGTGATCTGTTCGCCATCAGCGACGCTCACGTTCACCGTGAAGTCGTCGCCAACTGTGTCCTGGTTCGCGATGGTGTCGAACGAACTACTGTCCACGTTCGCAGCAGCACCACCGGTGAACGCAACACCCATCGCAAATGCCGATCCGACCATCAGCACTGCGAGGAATATCGCGCGCAGTTTCTCACCAGGTGTGGTATTATTACCTGTCATGTGTTAGTTGTCGTATCCTAAATCGTAGGATTCGTTTTCACGCACGTTGGTGCGTGACCGCGATGCAGTTTCCGTTGGATATGTCATGCTGTGTACCAGCCTCAGTTCTTGCTACGTCAGATACAATCTGATGGCGTCGTTAAATACTTTGTGTCCTCGGGTGGCCCCCAATGACAAGATATCTATACCTGAAAAGAGGCTTTACTCTGTCTTAGAAACCCAAATACTGAAGCCGTTTTCCCGATATCGATCGCCACCCAAATTCGCAATATATGACAAGGTATGGACTGACAGTTTCGCGCCGCGTCAGACGTCCGAGTGACACGGTACCAACCAACGATGGAGGGCAGTAAAAGGTGCTCAAACACCCGTTTTAGAGGGGCTCGCCCTCCACTGCGCGAGCACGCGCGACCGCACAAAGACTATTTCTTTTTCGTCGGTCTATTTGTGTTCTCGTCGGTCACGCGATCTGCTTTCCGTCGACGGCACGGTGGCTCGCCAGTCCAGGATTCGTCGTACACCTCCCATTCCGGACGCGGCGTCGACTTCTGAATTTCTGACGACCTTTGCTCAGAAGTTCTCGAAAGAGCAGAAGGATGACTGCTTCGACGGTGTCACTCTTCCGTCAGGGAGATTCTCCGAGATCGATTCGATCAAATGAGTCGAAAGTAATGATCGCTCCAGATCTCCCTATGCCTCACGGCCCGCTTCGCCCACCGTTCGCGTTCTTGGAGACTGCTCCCTATTCCTCACGGGTCACTCCGTTCCCCGCTCCTACTTCGAGGCCCCTCGCTTCGCTCGGCGTCTCGCTACTCCTCCGCGGTTCCTGACGTCGCCGCGCCGGTCTCGGAGAACCCCTCGCTTCGCTCGGCGTCTCCCTACTCGCGGATCACTCCGTTTCCCGCTCGTCCTTTCGGAGACTCTTCGCTACGCTCAGAGTCTCCCTATTCCTCGCGGGTCGTTTTACTCCCCGCTCGCTACTTCGAGGCCCCTCGCTTCGCTCGGCGCCTCGCTACTCCTCCGCGGTTCCTGACGTCACCGCGTCGGTCTCGGAGATTCTCGCTCCCTGCGGTCGCTCTGAATCTCCCTACTCCTCGCGGGTCGTTTCACTCCCCGCTCGTCTTTTCGGAGACCCCTCGCTTCGCTCGGCGTCTCCCTACTCTTCGGCGAGTTCGAGCACATCGTCGAAGAAGCTCAGCGAATCGTGCGGCCCGGGATTCGCCTCGGGGTGATACTGCCGGGTGATGATCCCCAGCTCGTCGTTCTCCAGGCCCTCGGGCGTGTCGTCGTTGACGTTGATCTGGGTCACGTCGAGGTCGTCGCCGGGATCGGCCACGGTGTAGCCGTGGTTCTGCGTCGTCATCACGACCTGGTCGGTCCGCAGGTCGCGGACCGGCTGGTTGACGCCACGGTGGCCGAACTCCATCTTCTCGGTCTCGCCGCCCAGCGCGTTGGCGACGACCTGCTGGCCCAGACAGATCCCCGCGATCGGCACCTCGCCGACGTACGTGTCGACGACCTCACCGGCCCGCTCGAAGTTCTCGGGATCGCCCGGCCCGTTCGAGATGAAAAGCAGGTCCGGGTCGACCGACTCGATGTCGTCCTCGGTGGCGTCGTATGGCAGGACGTGCACCTCGGCGTCGCGCTCGACCAGCGAATCGATGATCGAGCCCTTTGCGCCGCAGTCGACCAGTGCGACCGTCGCGCCGTCGCCACCCTCGTTGTAGACGATCTCCTCGGAGACGCTGACCTGCGCGACGATGTCAGTGTGCTCGGACATGTGCTTGCACTGATGGAGCTGTTCGAGGGCGTCCGCCTCGGTCGCGTCCGGGCCGGCGGCGATCCCGCACTTCATCGCCCCCTCGTCGCGGATCTCGGTCACGATGTCCCGCGTGTCGAGGTGATCGACGGCCGGCACGCCCTCACCTTCGAGCCACTCGGCGACGTCGTCGGTCAACTCGCGGGCGACGACGGCGTTGGGCTGGACCCGATCGGACTCGAAGCGCTCCTCCCGGACGCCGTAATTGCCGATCAGCGGGTACGAGAAGGTCAGGATCTGCTCCTCGTAGGAGGGGTCGGTCAGACTCTCCTCGTATCCGGTGTAGGCGGTCGTGAACACCAGCTCTCCGTTGGCTGTCCCGGGGGCGCGTGCACGGGCCTCGACGATGCGTTCTCCTTCGAGCGCCAGGTAGGCGTCGGTCATTACGAGATGCGTATGAAAGACCGGCAGATAAGCGTTGCTTTCGAAGCTCCGTTACGAAATTCGTAATACTCAAGTGACGACCCCGGGAAGATACACACCTCGATGGACGAACTGGACCGGGAGATCCTCGGGATTCTCCGAGAGGACGCCCGGACACCCTACACAGAGATCGCGGACGACGTGGGAACCTCGGAGGGGACCGTCCGCAACCGGGTCGAGCAGTTGGTCGAGGACGGCGTGATCGAGCGCTTCACCGTCGCGACCCGGACGGGCAATATCAAGGCGATGATCGAGCTCCGCGTGGACGTCAACGTCGACACCAGCGAGGTCAGCGAGCGCCTCGCGGAGTGGCACGAGGTGGACTTCGTCTGGCAGGTCGGTGGCGAAGAGGACATCGTGCTCGTCGTCGACTGTGCCGACACCGCCGGCGTGAACGACCTCATCAGACGGGCCCGGGAGTTGGAGGAAGTAGTGAATACGAAGACGAGGTTAATCCTCGACGAGCGCGTTGGGTGAGTAGCGGGACGCCGAACGCAGTGAGGAGTCCCGAAACAGCGAGCGGTGACACAGGGAACCGCGAGCAGGGAGATTCGGAGCGACCGGTGGGAGCGAGAATCTCGAAAAGAGCGAGCCCCGACCAGGGGGACTGGACGCACTGCTCGACGCTGTCGAGGGCGAACGCCCCGGGATCGATCCGAGCGGCTACCGGGACGAACTCCTCGGTCTGATCCGAGCAGTACAGTGATCCGGCTGCTCAATCGCGGGACTGAGCCCGGGAGAAGACAGTCACGGCGACGGCCACGACGAGCGCGACGCCGACGAGCGTCGCGAGGTCGATCCGCGATCCCAGGCCGGCGAAGTCGACGTATGCGACGGCCAGCAGGGCCACGACCGTGAGCCCGAATCCAGCCATCCCATCGAGGAAGCTCCGGGCTGTTGGTCCGAAACGCCCGTAGCGCCGGCCGGCCAGCGACACAGCTCCAGCCCCTGCCAGGAGCCCGACCGGCAGGCCGATGATCGCCGAGAACTCGTAGGGGAGTGCCTCGATCAGAAAGACTGCAACCAGGAGCGCGACTGTGATGCCCGCGCCGAGTGCGGCCAGCGTCGTTCGGATGCGCATCAAGCACAGTTCGTCGAGCACTGCCGTATATCTAGGGCAAAAACAATCTATTTTATTACAGTTGCGAGTGAACGCCGGAAGTATGCGGCGACAGGAAGCGGTCAGAGGGGGTATCGTACTGTTGCTAACGATCGCAGTTGTCACCGGGACGTTCTCCGGAGTCGCGGCAGCCGAGACGCGCAGTGGCGGCACCATCGTCGTCGAAGACGGCGAGACCGTCGACGGGCTGTCAGCGTTCGGTGGGACGATCATCGTCCGCGGGACGGTCGACGGGAACCTCGACGGGGCCGCTGGATCGGTCGTGATCGAGGAGTCGGGCGTGGTCACCGGTGACGTCTCGACGGCCGCCGGAAGCCTCACGATCGCCGGCGAAGTGAACGGCGACGTCGACGTGGGCACGGGCTCGTTCTCGCTTGCGCGGACCGGCGTGATCAACGGGAGCCTGAACGTCGGTTCCGGATCGATACTTATCGCAGGGACGGTCGGCGGTGACGCGAAGCTCGGAGCGGATTCGGTCCGGCTGGCAGAGACGGCAAACGTCGGTGGAGACGTCAGATACGCCGCGGACGCGACGTTCACGAACGACGGAGCCACGGTCGGCGGATCGATCATCGCCGATTCCAGTCTCGGAACGGGCGGGTTCGACCTGCCGGACGTGCCGGGCTGGCTGTTCACCGGCTACGCGATCCTCGTCAATCTCGTGCTCGGGGCGGCCCTGCTCGCGGTACTGCCCGGCTTCTCCCGGCGTATCGACGAGACGGTCAGCGACGAGCCGGCGAAATCGGCAGGTGTCGGCGTCCTCGCGATGCTGGGGATCCCGATCGGACTCGTGTTGCTCGCGGTCACGATCATCGGCATTCCGCTGACAATCGCGGGGTTCGTCGCGTTCGCGCTGCTGGCGTGGGTGGCGCTGTTGTACGGCCGGATCGCGGTCGCCGCGTGGGCACTCCGCCAGGCCGACGTCGACAACCGGTGGCTGGCGCTCGTCGTCGGTATCGTCGGCTTCGGGCTCCTCGGCCGAATCCCGATCCTGGGCGGATTGATCAGTCTCGCGACGTTCCTGCTCGGGCTCGGCGCGATCGCGCTCGTGCTGGTCGAGCTCCGGCGCGGAAGCGGCGACAGTGAGGAACCCGAGCCAGCAGTCGAGTCACCGATGGAGACCGACGAGAGCGACGCCGGCGCGATCTGATCGAGACCGGAATCACCGGCGAGACCGTCGGGGCGTGTTGACATGCGACGATGCGGCTTTATCATGTTACTCGTCGTACACGTAGTATGGCATCGTTCCTGATAGCATACGGAACCAGCGAGGGACAGACAGCGAAGGTCGCCGAACGGATCGCCGAGACGATCGGCGAGCGCGGGCACGACGCAACGACACTGGACGTTTCCGGCGGGGGTGAACACGACGTGGCGGCGTTCGACGCCGTACTGGTCGGGTCGTCGATCCACGTCGGCAAACACCAGCCGGCCGTCGCCGAGTTCGTCACGGATCACGGAGCAGCGCTGTCAGAGCGACCGACCGGGTTCTTCCAGGTGTCGCTGTCCTCGGCGACCGACGACGAGGAACGGCGAGCCGAGGCCGCGTCGTATGCCGACACGTTCGTCGAAGAGACCGGGTTCGAGCCGGACCGGATCGGCCTGTTCGGCGGCGCGTTGCGCTACTCGAAGTACGGCTTCCTCAAGCGGATGATGCTCAAGCGAATCGCGGCGGAAGCGACCGGAGACACCGACACCTCGCAGGACTACGAATATACCGACTGGCCGGAGGTCGAGGCGTTCGCGGACGATTTCGCAGCGTTCGTCGAGGGACGAACCGGGGCGACCGCGCCCGACAAGTGAGCTCGACACTGCCGGAAGAGGTCACTCCGCAGAATCGACCGGTGACGAGAGTACCGCGGTCCCGTCTTCTGATTCGAGAGTAACGTCGTAACCGAACTCCGAGAGCAGCGAGCGGTGGGTCCGAACGTGGTCGGTGACCGCCGGACAACCGACGCGACCGCCGGCGAGCGCGAGAAACACCAGTAGCTGGTCGGCCATGTGTCGGTCGACGGCCGCGTCGGTCTCGCGGAACCGCTCGAAGTCCTCGAGTGCCAGATCGGCCACGGTCTCGGAGGGGCGGCCGGGCTCGCCGAGCGCGTCGAAGCCGGCGAGCGTCCGGTCGTAGCGTGCCCGGATCACGAGCGACGACCCCGTCGAACCGGTCTCGACGTACCTGACTGTTCGCTCCCCGGGCGGGAGAGCGGCCGCGTCGAGTCGTTCGAAGACGCGATCGGCCTGGCGATCCGCCACGTCGCTGTCTTCGAGATCCGCCGAGGCCGTCGAGTAGACGTCGACCGCCCGCAGCGAGCCACGCGCGTCGAGTTCGATCGGCGACAGCGACGACGGCGACAGCCGGAGCGTCACCTCTCCGCCACCCTTCGGATAGAACCCGATCCGGCCGACCTCGAGTTCGGCGTCCAGCCCGAACCGGGCGAGCAACGGGAGTTTGACGTGCCGGAGATATGCCACGGGCGGCGACCACTTGACGTCAGTTCCCCCAGTCGCCGTCACCGTGAGCGGGTCGTCGATCACGGTCGCCAGTGGCAGGACGGCATCGAGCAGGAGCGTCACGCTCCCGGCGGTCTCGATCTCGACCGACAGCGCGTGCCGGCGCGTCTCGCCAGGCTCGAAGACGAGCGCCTCCGATCCGAGGGACGCTCCCTCGAGGTCGGCGTCGCAGTACTCGGCGAGCAACTCGACCGCCGCGAGGTGCTGGGGCTTGAGTCCGGGTTCCGGCCGCGAGCCACGGATCGACTCGACCCGGACCGACGTGTCGGTAATCACCGCGAGCGAGAGGCTCGTCCGCAGGAGCTGTCCCCCACCGTCCGAGCCGTCGATCGTGAGCATATCCGTAGCTATCGGGGGCCAGGGTGAAAGGATTCGCTGACCGCGGACACGCTCGAAAGCGCATGTCGCGCGCCTCCGCACGTGCCAGCGTCTCAGAAGATTTATTATATTGCTGTGAGATGAGCGGAGAAATGACGGTTCGAGTCTTCGAAATCGCCGAAGCCGACCGCCGGATACAGAACCCGTTTTCCCGGGAGAAGCTGTCGCTCCTGGCCGACGTCTGTGACGTCTCCGAGGGGACGACGATGCTCGACCTCGCCTGTGGCAAAGGAGAGCTACTCTGCCAGTGGGCAGCCCAGCACGGCGTCTCGGGAACGGGGGTCGACGTACACGACGCGTTCGTCTCTGACGCGCGTGACCGGGCCACGGAGCTCGACGTGGCCGAGCAACTCACGTTCATCGAGGCGGACGCGTCCGAGTACGAGGTTGCCGACCACGAGGTGGACGTGGCGAGTTGCCTCGGCGCGTCGTGGATCGGAGGTGGCTTCCAGGGGACACTGCAGTTGCTCTCGAGGGCCACGAGAGACGAATCGAGTCTCGTCCTCGTCGGAGAGCCCTACTGGCGTGAAGAGCCGCCACCCGGAGCAGTGGAGGCCTGCGCTGACGGCGACAGCGAACGGTTCGGAACGCTGGCGACGCTGCAGCAGCGAGCCGAGGACGTGGGGTTCGAACTCGTCGAGATGGTCCTCGCGAACGCGGACACGTGGGACAGATACGAAGCGACGCAGTGGAAAACGGTCTCGGACTGGCTCCGGGAGCATCCCGACGACCCCGACGCCGACGCCGTTCGAGAACACCGGGACGACAGCCGCCGCAACTACCTCGAATACGGGCGGCGCTACTTCGGCTGGGGAGTGTTCGTATTCCGCGAAAAACGAGACTGAGACGGATTATTGTCCGTCTGTTCCGCATCGACCGCGGGGCGGTCGGAGCGGTAAATCGGTACGATAATCCGTATGAGATCGTCGTAGCAGTCCCTAGAGATCGGCCCGACTGTACCGACGGTAGCCGATTGCGGCGGGCACGATAGCCCACAGCGCCAGGACGATCAGGCTGAACCAGTTCGAGAGGAACCACGCGCCACCGCCGGTCATGGAGTTCCCGAGAACGCCAGCGACGGCGTTCATGTAGGCCGCGCTCGGCGGCAGACTGGCCAGAGCAGCGACGAGGTCAGGCATCGCACTGAGGTCGTTCGTGAACAGTCCGTCGGGGACCTGGAAGCCGTTGAGGACGAACCAGGTACCGATGGTGACGAAGTCCCAGGCGAACTCAAGGATCACCAGCGCGAGGACGCTGATCGTCGCGGCACGGGTCGTCGAGGCCGTGCTGGCGGAGACGCCCACGAAGAAGGCGATGTACACCAGCACGAACAGCAGCGTCACGGCGACGAACAGGGCGTAATCGACCGGCGCGAACGAAACGTCCGCGGCGAAGATCACGGCCAGCATCGCGACGAGGCCGACCACGACGGGCACGGCCAGCACGAGGGTGCGGCCCAGGATTTTCCCGACAAGGACGTCACGCCGGGAGTTCGGCAGGCCCAGCAGGAGCTTGCCGGAGCCGGACTCGGTCTCGCCGGCGACGGACTTGTAGGCTATCACCAGCGACGCGACGGCCACGAACAGCGCGATCGGCGACGCCAGAAAGCCCAGCAGCCCGATCGAATCGAGTTCTGAACCGCTCGATATCTCCGGAACGAATGCGTAGAGACTGGCGAACAGCACCGCCAGCAGCAGAAACACTGCCGAGAGCGCCCACAGCGAGCGAGAGCGTCGCGCGTCGGCGAAGTCCTTGCGAGCGACGACAGCCCAGGTCATCGCGCTACCTCCGCGGGGTTCGCGGCGTCGTCTGTCTCATCGGGGTGCTCGGTCGCTGCTTCGTCGTCCAGTTCCGCGGCTGTCTCGTCGGTGTCCGCAACGGTCGTGAACGTCGCGAACAGCTCTTCCAGGCTGGTCTCGCTAGTCCTGAAGTCGAGCATTTCGGCGCCGGCGGACTCGATCGCGTCAAGAATCGCCGTCTTCGAGCCGGCCCCCATCGTGACGGTGATGGTACGGTCGGTCGCGGCCACGCCCTGGACGCCATCGAGGGCGTCTAACGCGTCCAGCGCCGCATCCGGAACGGCGTCGACGGTGATCGTCAACTCGGTCGCGGAGCCGGCGCTCTCGCGAAGTCCGGCGATGGTGTCGACGGTGACGATCTTCCCCTCGTTGAGGATCGCGACGCGATCACAGATCGCCTCGACCTGTTCGAGGATGTGACTGGAGAAGAACACCGTCGCCCCGCGTTCGGCCTCTTCGCGGATGAGTCGGCGCATCTCGCGCGCACCGTTGGGGTCCAGCCCGGTCGACGGTTCGTCGAGGATCAGCAGGTCGGGTTCGCCGACCAGCGCCATCGCGAGGACGAGCCGCTGGCGCATCCCCTTGGAGTAGCCGCCGGCCTTCCGGTCGGCGGCATCGGCGATCCCGACGCGTTCGAGCAGGGCCATCGGATCGTCGTCGGTCCTCTTGGAGTCGATCGCGAACTGGACGTGCTGGCGACCGGTCAACCGGTCGTAGACGCGGTAGGCGTCCGGCAGCACGCCGACGCGACGCCGGATCTCCAGACTCTCCGCCTGGGCGTCCATGCCGAGGACGCGCGCGGAGCCGGCCGTCGGGCGAACGAAGTCCAGCAAGGTGTCGATAGTCGTCGACTTGCCGGCCCCGTTGGGCCCGAGGAACCCGAAAATCTCGCCCTCTTCGACGGTGAGGTCGACGCCGTCGAGCGCGACCACGTCGCCGAAGTGCTTGGTCAAACCTGTGAGTTCAATAGCAGATCTCATACCATAGAGACTACTTGTTAGTATATAAATGCATACTGAGTGATGATATCACGGATGGGATTTCCGAGTTCCAGCGCGCAATCGGTTTCGGGATGCGGGCCGACCCCAGCCGGATGGGATGCGGGCCGATCACTACCCCGGCTCGCAGGGCCGACCGACGCCCCGGCAGAGTGCCGGGATCCGAGACGGCTGTCCCTAGTTCGTCGTCGTGACCTCGATCACGTCGCGATGATCGAGCTTCGTGTCAGCACCGACCTGCCGGCCCGAGCGGACGTCGTGAGCGTGGAGAAACCCGTCGCCGATGTCAGTGTGGAGGAAATACGCGAAGTCCTCGGCGGTCGAGCCGTCCGGGAGGACGAAACAGTCCTGCAGGAACGTGCCATCGTCCTGCGGACTGCTCGCCCCCGGGAAGACCGCGATCGCACTGAGTTGCTCGAACAGCGCCGTCTCGAGGACTTCCTGGACGCCCGTGCCGCCGTAGGCGTCGACGAACTCCCGGATCCGTTCGAGCCCGGCGGCTTTCTCCTCGGGGAGGTCCGCAGTCACTTCGAAGTCCCCGTCGCCGGGCCGGTACTCGAGTACGCCCTGCTCGTCACCCCGTTTCAGCGCCTTCTCGGCGTGGGCCGAGACCGGAACGAACGTGAGATGCTCGTAGTCGGGATCGGACGTGACCCGCTCCCAATTGTCCTGTGCGGCCTCGGTGTCCATCTTGTTGGCCGCGATCACCATCGGTTTGGTCCGGATCCTGATCTCCCGGGCCAGCGCCTCTCGGTCGGCCTCGTCCCAGGCGTCGGGATCGAGGGCCAGATCCAGCGAGAGGATCACCTGCTTGACCTCGTCTTCGCTGATCCCGAACGCCGACAGCTGTTCGGCCAGATCGGCCTCGATCTCCCGTTCCGCGCCGTCATAGCCCGTGTGGTAGCGATCGATCCCCTTCTCCAGGACGTCGAGATACCACATGTCGAGTTCGTTTTCCAGGAAGTCGATGTCCTCCCGTGGATCGTGATCGTCGGTCGGCTCGCCTTCGAGGTCAGTCTCGCCGGTGAAATCGACGACGTGGACGAGCACGTCGGTCTCGTTCAGGTCCGAGAGGAACTGATTGCCCAGCCCCTTCCCCTCGTGGGCACCGGGGACGAGTCCGGCCACGTCGACCAGTTTCGTCGGGACGAACCGAACCCCGTCGGCACAGTAGCCGTGGTTTGGCGTGCAGGTGTGGCCGAACTCCGGGGCGGCACACTCGACGCGGACGTACGCCTCACCCACCGAGGGGTCGATCGTCGTGAAGGGATAGGCCCCTTCGGGAACGTCGTTCATCGTCGCGGCGTTGAAGAACGTGGACTTGCCCACCGAGGGCTTGCCCACGAGACCGATCCGATAGCTCATTGGCGAACCAGAGTCGAATCCGAGAGTAAAACGTTCGGAAACGATCGCTCAGCGAGTGTAAGTCCCACACACGGGATGAGATCTCGCGCAAAGAATGTGAGAAACAGTTCTGCGGAGCCGCGATCAGAGCCCAGCGTCGGCGTCGGTCGTTCGCTCGCTCACCGCGACCCCGAGATACCCGCCGAGCGCGCTGAGCGCCACGAGGTACGCGACTGCGACGAGCAAGCCGACGGTCAGTCCGGCGATACCGACGAGTGCCGGCACGGCCAGGGACAGTTCCGTGGCGACGACGGCAGCAGCGCCGACGAGGAACAGGAACAGCAACACGAGCGGCGCGGCGACGACCAGCCCGGCGTAGGCCCCCACGCGGATGCCGTCCGTCCGATCGGTCGCCTGGAGGTATCCCGAGACGAGCCCGCCGACGACCGGCGAGAACGGCACGAACGACGTGAGCACAGTCACGATACCGCCGGCGACGGCGTTCGTCAGAGTGTCGGGCGACGCGATGCTGTCCGCCTCGTGGTGTTCCGCGTGGCGCGCCCGAGCGCGGCGGCGATACGCCAGGAACCCGATCCCGCCGAGGACCAGCAGGAGGCCCGTGACCAGCAATCCGATGCCAAGCCACCACGCGAGGGCGTAGGTGACGTCGATCAGTTCGGCGTTCGTGAGTTCGGTCGACTCGATTCGCCCCTCTGCGACGAGCTGTGCGATCCACGCTCGATCGGCGCCCCCGTAGACGGCCAGTCCGATGGCAGCGACCGCCAGGCCGCCGAGAACGAGCATGCCGGTGACGAACCACTCGACGAATCGAGCCAGGGGCTCGTCCGGTCGGCGCTGCTGTACTGTCGTCTCCGCTGTCGATGCTGACATACCACTACCGACGCGCCCAGAGTAGATATAGATTCAGTGACAGATAGTGGCACAACAGGCGAGGGAGGAGACCGACGCTAGTCGTAGGTCTCCTTCTCGGCGACGGTCACGCTCGTCCCGTCGGAGGCGACCACGACGGCGGTCGATCCGCGGTCGTCCTCGGTCCGGATCGTCAGCGGTCCCACCGTCGCGGTCTCGCCGGCTTCAGGGATCGCAACTGTGCCGACCGTCGCGTTGTCCCGGGTGACGCGCACCCCGAACCCGTCGTCAGTAGGGACGACCGCGACCCGGTGGTCGTCGACCCGAACGTCGGCCTGCACCGGATCAGTGGTGAACGATCGGGTCGTCTCGCCGTCAACGGTCAGATCGACGGCGTAGGCCGATTCGTTGCCGGTGACGTCCCAGCCCGTCCGCTCGGCGCGGACGGTTTCGCGCCAGCCGAGCCCGCCGACGTTGACGCTCGCTTCCCCATCGAAAGCGACGGACGGCTTCCGTTCGGCAATAGTCCAGATGCTCCGGGATTCGCTGGCGACGATCAGTCCGTCGTGAGTTACGTCAGTGGCGTTCTCGACGTCCAGCAAGACGAGGGTCTGTCCGCCGGTGACGTTCTCCTCGTAGGTCACCAGGTAGTCGCCAACCGTGACCTCGCCCGTGTCGGTCACCGAGCCGGCGTCGACCGTAATCGGTCCGTAGAGCAAACCCGGAACGATCAACAGGAGTCCGACCGTCCCGAGAGCGAGCAACGCGACGTTCCGATGGGTCGCCCACCGGGTATCCCGCCCCCAGACGGCGGCCGGAACCGCGGGAGCCGCGAGTATGACAACTGCGAGGACGACCAGCGCGATGATCGGCGCGAGGCCGGCGATCTCCGGGACGAGCCCGGAGATCGAAACCACCAGCGAGAGTGCGAGCACCCCGACGAACAACGCGAACGGGAGCGCGAGGAGGAGCAGCCAGCCGATCGCGAGCGGACGGGGGATCGAGCGGTCGCTGCCGGCCACCGCGACCGTCACCAGTCCGGCCAGCACGAGGACGACGACCACGCCGGCAGCGCGATACAGGTAGAAGACGTCCTCGCCGGGCCAGACGAGCAGCCACAGCGACAGCGCGAGGCCGAACCCGACAGTACCGAGAAACAGCGTCGAAGGAGAGAGCCGCCGCCGGCGCGAGCGGAGCAGCCCGATCGCCACTACTGCGCCGACGACGAACCCGAGCATGTGTGCCTGAAACGCGATCGACGCCCACGACGGCGGCGACGGCCCGCTGGGTGAGATCGATCCCGTGACCACCGGGTTCACGAACGCCTGATAGAGGGTATCGAGCGCCCTCGAACCGACGACGGCCCCGACGGCCGCCCACGGATTCAGCACGACTGCGAAACCCGCGACCGCGAAAACCGCACCAGAGAACCCGAGTCCCGGCCCCAGCGAGAAGATTCCCGTCAGGAGCGCGACGGCGAACATCGCGGCCGGCACGAGCGCGATCCGCACGCCGGGCCGGTACCGCCAGCTACCGTCGGTGGCCAGCAGCGAATCGCGCTCGCGTCGCGATGGCGGGTAGTGTCCCCACGCGTACTCGGCGACGAGCCCGAACGCCAGCGTCCCAGTCATGTTGCTGACGAGATGGGCGGGCGAGCCGTGGGCGAACCCCGAAGTCACGACGCCGAACGGGTAGAAGTACGACCACGAGACGAAGGGGAGCGTCAGTGGATCGTCCCAGTGGGCCAGGCCGCCCTGGGCCAGCAGGTAAAACGCCGTGACCAGCGCGACTGCGATCAGCGTTCCCCACGGAACGCCATAGACGAGCCGACCGTCTGTGAGCCCACGCCATCGCTGCCACCCGTCGTAATAGGACACCGCACCGACGGCGACGGCCAGGGTCACCAGGAGGGCGGCGACAGAGAGCGAAACCATCAGATGTTCCGAGGGCGACAGATCGTATCAATGGTTCGGTCGTTCCGCGTCCACAACGTTTATTGAGACAGTCTGGCAAGGGACGAGCGAGTATGTCAGCCGAACCCATCAGCAGGCGCCGCGCCCGCCAGCCGACCGTTTTCCCCGGGTTCGGCTTCGTTTTCGCGAGTTAGGGGCGGCGGACTGTGTGGCTGACGCTGGCGCGTCGCCGCAGACGAAACCGCTCTGGTGTCGATCCACGTCGACGGCTGGCTCCCGACGGCCTCGACAGGATCGACGCGAGCGATCACTATAAGAACCGTTAACTGACGAACCCACGGTTTCCCTAACAAGAAATGAAGCTCCCGGAAACGCAGGTCGCGGTCCTCGAGGCCGCGAGCGCGAACGAACCACGGACAGTCGAATCGCTTTCCGAAGACCTCGATCGCAAGCCCGAGTCGATCACTCGCGCGGCCTTCGAGCTGGCGGACGAGGGGTTGCTCGACGTGAGCGAGTCGATCGATGAGTCGGTCTCGCTGACCGAAGAAGGACGGACGTACCTCGAAGACGGGCTGCCCGAGGTCCGGCTGTACGAGGCAGCGATCGATGCCGGCGGTGACGACGACCCTGTCCAGATGGGGCAGGTCATCGGCGCGTCCGGCCTCGAGGGCGGGGCCGTCGACATCGCGCTGTCGAACTTCGCCCGGAAAGGCTACGGCGGGATCGACAGCGGCGAGATCACCGCCAATCCCGACGCCGGTGGGGACGATCCGGAAGCGACGGCGCTCGAATCGATCGCCGGCGGCGACGCCGACCTGGTGACCGAAGACACGCTCGACCAGCTCGAACGACGCGGGCTGATCGAGCGCTCCGAGCGGACGGTCCGGTCGGTGCAGCTCACCGACGAGGGCGTGACGGCGCTGATGGAGGGCGTCGAGGTCGCCGAGGAAGTCGACCGGCTCACGTCCGAGATGCTCACCAGCGGCGAGTGGCGCGACGTGGAGTTCAGCGAGTACAACGTCGCGGCCGACGCGCCCGAGATCGAGGGCGGCAGGCACCATCCGCTACGGTCGATGGCCGAGCGCGTCAAGGACGTGCTGGTCGGGATGGGGTTTTCGGAGATGCAAGGCCCCCACGCCGACGCCGAGTTCTGGATCAACGACTGTCTGTTCATGCCCCAGGACCACCCTGCCCGCACCCACTGGGACCAGTTCGGGCTGGACGTGCCGCCGATGCAGGACCTTCCCGAGGACGTTCGTGAACGCGTCGAGGCGGCCCACCGCGAGGGTGTCGGCGAGGACGGCGAGGGCTATCACTCCCCCTGGGGCGAGGACATGGCTCGCCAGATCGACCTGCGCGGACACACAACGTCGCTGTCGGCCCGGTACCTCTCGGGGATCGCCGAGGGCGACCTGGAACCGCCACAGCGGTTCTTCTCGATCGAGAAGGCCTACCGCAACGACGAGATCGACTCGACGCACCTGCTGGAGTTCTTCCAGATCGAAGGGTGGGTCATGGCCGATGACCTGTCGGTGCGGGACCTGATGGGGACGTTCACGGAGTTCTACGAGCAGTTCGGGATCACCGACCTGCGGTTCAAGCCCACCTACAACCCTTACACGGAGCCGAGTTTCGAGCTGTTCGGCGAACATCCCGTCACGGGCGAGGTCGTCGAGATCGGCAACTCCGGGATCTTCCGCCCGGAGATGCTCGAGCCGCTGGACGTCGACTGTGACGTGATGGCCTGGGGGCTGGCCCTGGAGCGACTGATGATGCTGGTGACCGGCGCAGAGGACATCCGCGACGTCCACGGGACGCTCGTGGATCTGGACTATCTGCGAACCGAGGAGGTGCGTTACTGATGCCCACTGTCGACATCGACACCGACGAACTGCGCGAGTTGACCGGCTACGAGGACAAAAGCGACGAGCAGCTCAAAGACGACCTGTTCGAGCTGGGCCTGGAGTACGAGGGCGAGACCGACGAGGGTGAGTTGCGCTTCGAGTTCGAGCCCGACCGGCTGGATCGCCTCTCGGTCGAGGGCGTGGCGCGCTCGCTACGGTATCACTACGGCGACAGCCGCGGGGTGCACGTCCCGAGCACCAACGGCGCCGAGTGGACCATCGAGGTCGAGGACGTCCCCGAAGAGCGGCCGTACGTGACGGGCGCGATCGTTCGCGGGCTCGACTTCAGCGAGACCGCCTTCGACTCGCTGATCCAGCTCCAGGAGAAGCTCCACGCGACTATGGGTCGCAAGCGCGCGAAGGGCGCGATCGGGGTCCACGATCTCACCATGTTGAAAGGCGAAGCTGCAGTGGAGGGGAGCCGAAAGACCATCCGCTACACCGGCGTCGATCCCGACGAGGCGCGGTTCGTCCCCCTGGAGAGCGACGCGGAGATGACCCCTGCCGAAGTCATCGAGGACCACCACATCGGCAAGGAGTACGGACACCTCGTCGCAGACATGGATCGCGTCCCCGCGATCTACGACTCGATCGGCCTGTTCTCGTTCCCGCCGGTGGTCAACGGTCGCCGGACGGAGGTGACGACCGGCTCACGGGACCTCTTCATCGAGATGACCGGCACCGACCAGTGGACGATCGACCACATGCTGAACATCGTCTGCTACGCGCTGGCCGCACGGGGCGGGACTATCGAGGACGTCCGCGTCGAGTACGAGACCGCACCCGACGAGTATCCCCCCGAGCTGATCCGGCCGGACTTCTCGACGACAGAGAAGACCGTCGCCCACGACGACATCGAGACGACGCTGGGGATCGACCTCGGCGAAGACGAGGTGCTCGATCTGCTGGAGCGCTCTGGTCTGGCAGGCGAGCCGACCAACGACGGTGAGGCAGCCTACGACGTCACGATCCCGCCCTATCGCGTCGACGTGCGCCACCCCGTCGACGTGATCGACGACGTCGGGCGGGCGTACGGCTTCAACGATCTGGAGCCGCGCTATCCCGACATTGGGACGATCGGCGGCCGTCACGAACGGTCGCGACTCGAGCGGGCCGTCCGCGAGACGCTGGTCGGCCTGGGGTTCCAGGACCTGCTGAACTTCCATATGACCGACGACGAGCAGGTCAGCGGCCGGATGAATCTCGGCGACGCCGACGGCGTGCTGGGGGCCAACGAGCCGGTTCGGATCGAGAACCCCTACAGCGAGGATTACACGATCGCCAGGTCGTGGCTGCTGCCCTCGGTCATGCAGGTGCTGGAGAACAACACCCACCGGAGCTACCCCCAGGACCTGGCGGAGGTCGGCTGGGTCGCCCACCGCGACGACGAACAGAACACCCGCGTCGCCGAGTCGCGCCACGTCGCGGCCGCGCTCGCGCGCCACGAGGTGTCCTTCGAGGACGGGAAGGCCCGGCTGCAGGCACTGGTCGAATCGTTCGACGCAGAACTCGAGACGCCGCCGACCGAGCACCCGTCGTTCATTCCGGGTCGGGCCGCCGAGATCGTCGTCGACGGTGACGCTGTCGGCGTGATCGGCGAGGTTCACCCGGGGGTGCTGGTCGAGCACGACCTGGAACTGCCCGTCGTCGCGTTCGAGTTCGACGTGGAAGCACTCCGCTAGGAGCGGTCGGTCAGTCCGTAGCAACCGGCCCGAAGGAAGTTCGGACCGGGGTTTTTGCTCCAGCTTTTTCGAGGAGTACGAGAGCAAAGCTCTCCCAGACTATGCGAACGGCGGCGACGCCACCGTGAGCAGAGAGCGAGTCGCGGGCACGCCCGCGGCCGAATACGGTGGAGCCGCAACGCTGTTTCCGCAGAGTCGCGGACCGAGGAAACCCGACGAAAAATGAGGTGTTTGCGCTACCAGTCGGGCGTAATCCGCGACAGCCGCATCGCGTTGCCGGTCACGCCGAGACTCATCCCCATGTCGCCGACGACGACGGCCATGGCGACGCTGACCAGCCCCAGCGGCACACCGAGCGCGAGCAGGGCTTTCACGCCCAGACTGGCCCAGATGTTCTGTCGGATGACGCCATTGGCCGTGTGCGACAGCGAATACAGGTACGGGAGCTGCCCGATGTCGTCGCCCATCAGCGCGATGTCGGCCGTTTCGAGGGCGGTGTCCGTCCCCGCCGCGCCCATCGCGATCCCGACGTTGGCGGTCGCCAGTGCCGGCGCGTCGTTGATGCCGTCGCCGACCATCGCCACCTCGCCGTATTCGGCCTGCAAGTTCTCGACGGCACCGACCTTCTCGTCGGGCAGGAGCTCCGCGCGATAGTCGTCGACGCCGACCTGTTCGGCGATCGCCCGCGCGGTCCCCTCGTTGTCGCCGGTCAGCATGACGACGTTCGCGACGCCCAGTTCGTGGAGTCGTTCGACGGCTCGCCGGGCGTCCGGGCGCACTTCGTCGGCGATCGCGATCGCCCCCAGCAGTTCCGTCTCCGTGCCCACGAGCACGACCGTCTTGCCCTCCCGCTGCAGAGTGGCGATCGTCTCCGCATCGAAGGTGTCGTCAGAGTTACCTGCAGCCGCGGTCACGGCTCCGCCGTCGGTGACGCCCCGGGCGCCGAGATCGAAGCCGAGGTCCTCGAACAGGGCGGGCTTGCCCGCGTAGTAGGTCTCGTCGCCGATTCCGGCACGGACGCCCCGCCCGGTCAGACTCTCGAAGTCCGAGAATTCGGGGAGGTCAGTCAATCCGTATCTCTCGGCGCGGTCGCGGATCGCCGCCGAGATCGGGTGCTCGCTCCGGCGCTCCAATCCGGCAGCGTACCGCAGCAGCGTCGACTCGTCCGTGTCGCCGATCGGGACGACGTCGGTGACGGTCAGCTCGCCCCGAGTGAGCGTCCCGGTTTTGTCCAGTGCGACTGCGTCGATATCGCCCATCGCCTCAAGGTGGTTGCCGCCCTTGACGAGGACGCCGTTCTTCGCGGCACTGGTGATCCCCGAGACGACCGAGACGGGCGTCGAGATGACGAACGCACAGGGGCAGGCGATCACCAGCAGGGTGAGCCCGCGGATGAACCACGTTCCCCAGTCGCCGGTGAAGGTGAACGCGTACCCGGCCACGCCGACCGAGAACGGATCGGAGATCAACAGCGGCGGAAGCACAGCCGTCAGGATCGCCAGCACGACAACGATCGGCGTGTAATAGCCCGCGAAGCGATCGACGAACTGCTCTTTTTCCGTCTGCTTCTGCTGGGCGCCCTGTACCATCTCGATGATGCGCGCGAGCGTGGAGTCGCCCGCCGTCGAGGTGACCTCGGCTTCGAGATAGCCCTCGGCGTTGATCGAGCCGGCGTAGACCTCGTCGCCGACTGTCTTGTCGACGGGGACGCTCTCGCCGGTGATCGGTGACTCGTCGACCGCACTCTCGCCTTCGATGACGGTGCCGTCCAGCGGGATCTTCTCGCCGGGCCGGACGATCACCGTCTCGCCGATCTCGACTTCGTCAGCGGGGACGGCCACCTCCTCACCATCTCTGCGGACCGTCGCCTCGTCGGGAGACAGTTCCATTAGCTCCCGCAGAGAGTCTCGTGCCCGGTCCATCGCGTAGTCCTCCAGCAACTCGGCGACGCTAAAGAGCACGGCCAGCGTGGCGGCCTCGACGAAGTAGCCGATGGCAGTCGCAGCGACAATGGCAAAGCCCATCAGCAGATCGATGTCCAGGCTCAAGTTCTTCGCCGAGTAGTAGCCACCCCGCACGACCGGCAGACCAGCGGCGACGATCGCGACGACGAAAAGCGCGTCCGCAACCGTCAGCGGCTGCTCCAGGACGGTTGCCACGACTGGATTTCCAGTGAAGACGAACTCGAAGACGAGCCCGAGAGTGAGAAAGACCGCGCCGACCCAGGTCTTGATGGCCCGCGAACTCGTCCAGACCTCAGAAGACGGGGCGACGTCAACGCCATCAGTCGACGCGCCGCTGGTGTCCGCTGCGTCGCTGTCGTTTCCGACGACCTCGTAGCCGGCGTTCTCGATCGCCGCGACCACGTCGGCCTCGCCGGTGCGTTCGGGATCGTAGACGACCTCGACGCGGCCAGTCGTCGGCTGGAGCGTGGCGTCGACGACGCCGTCGACGCGCGCGAGGCTCTTGTCGACCTTCTTCGCACACGAGGGGCAGTCCATCTCGGGGACGGCGAGCTCGGCGGTCAGCTCCCGCCGCCCGTCACCGGGACGCCGCGAGTCTTCGTCAGTCATCACTGCAGTCTAGGGGACTCAGCTCGATAAGGGTTAGTTGGAATATTCCAAACTATAGCTGAGTCGGCGAGCCGGAGAGCTGAGATCCGTCGACGTGTCGCTTCGCGAGGTACTGTTCGGCCCGCCGGAGGCGATAGGTGAGCGTCGATCGGGGCACGTCGAGGTGGTCAGCGAGTTCGCCGACGTCGACCACCCGGGGAGACTCGTAGTAGCCGTGTTCGACGGCTGCCCGGAGCGCGGCTTCCTGTTCGGGAGACAGTCCGCCAGGATCGTTCGGATCGGCGGCCGCTCCTGGGACATCCGCCGTCCGCAGCATCTCTAGCCGGGCGCAGTCCCCGACCGCGGCTTCGAGATCCTCGAAGAAAGCAGTCACGTCACCCTCCCCGGAGTGGATGATCCGCCACGTGTAGTGGCGGGCCTCGTGGCGGGTCTCGAACAGCAGGCCGTCGCCCAGGCGCGTGCGGGCCAGGTGCGGGACGGAGATGCAGGTGAGCGTCCGCTCCCACCGGGAGTAGAGGACGAGCGCGTCGTCGGTGTGTTCGAGGATTTCGGTCGTCTGGGTCGCCCCGCAGTCTTCGGTCGCCAGACAGTCGGCGTAGTAATCGGTGTCGAGGAAAGCCGCCGAGATCGCATCGAGCGCCTCGCGCGAGCCCGTCGCGTGGTCGACCCGCCAGAGCCGGTCGTCAGTGGCGTGTAGCGACAGCGATCGGACCCGGGCGTCCGGGTGTTCGGCGAGGGCGTCGGCCACCCTGTTGCACCCCGGCTCGTATTCGAGGGCGAAGGCGAGTTCGCGCATGTGGCGTCTACGGCGTGACGCCGGATAGTCCCCACGCTGGCGCGTCGCGAACGCGCGCACAATGAGGGACTTTTTAATGAATGGGGGCGTAGCCGGGTCCAAGATGTTCAACGCGATCGTCAGTGCCGACACGCTGCAGGCGACGCTGGACTCCGTCAGCGTGCTGGTCGAGGAATGCAAGATCCACCTCGAGGAGGACGGGCTGGAGATCCGGGCGGTCGATCCCGCGAACGTCGGGATGGTCGATCTCTCCCTGAGTGCCTCGGCGTTCGAATCCTACGAGACCGACGGCGGACTCATCGGCGTCAACCTCTCGCGACTCGAAGACATCGCGGGGATGGCCGATGCCGATCAGCTGATCCACCTCGAACTCGACGAGGAGACCCGCAAGCTCCACATCGCCATCGACGGCCTGGAGTACACGCTGGCGCTGATCAACCCCGACTCGATCCGTCAGGAGCCGGATCTGCCCGATCTCGATCTCCCCGCACAGATCGTGCTCGAAGGACGGGACATCGATCGCGCGGTCAAAGCCTCCGATATGGTCTCCGATCACATCGAACTCGGCGTCGACGACACCGACGACCTGTTCTACGTCGACGCCGAGGGTGACACCGACGACGTCCACCTCGAACTCACCGCTGAGGATCTGATCGATCTCACGGCCGGCCCGGCCAGTTCGCTGTTCTCGCTCGATTATCTCAAGGACATGAACAAGGCGATCCCCTCCGACGCCGAGGTCACGGTCGACCTGGGCGAGGAGTTCCCCGTGAAGCTGCACTTCGAGATCGCCGAAGGGCAGGGCCAGGTCACCTACATGCTCGCGCCGCGGGTCCAGAGCGACTAGATTCGCACGACGTGCCGCCAGTTCTGTTTCGCCGACAACTCCAACTCCGAGAGTAGCGTCAGTTATTGCTCTCGCCGTGCTGTGTTCGGACCGAATCAGAAATCGAGATAGAGAAAACGACTGTCCGATCGGTTATTCCGGGCAGTCGTCGTTCAGTTCGTACGTCCCGCACGTCGCGAGGTCGGTGTACGTCTTGGTTGTCGCAACCACGTCGCTCAGGCTCCCGTCCGACAGGTCGACAGTTCGCCATTCTCCATCGCCCGCGTTATGCGCCCAGAGGGTCTCGGTATCGTCGAACGCGAGTTGGCTGAGGACCGCATACGCGTCTCTGTCGTCGGATTCCACGATGATCTCGTCGTTGGCCGAGTCGTTCAGATCGACCTTGAAGAACGCCCCGTTCACACTGAAGTACAGCACTCCGTCATCATCGGCAGCGATGTCACCGAACGTGTTGCCGGTGACGGGAAGAGTACGGACGTTCTCCGGGATCACGATCCCGTCGTCTTCGACGACGCTGCCATCGGCGTTCAGTTCGACCTTGAAGAGGGCGTCGCCGCCCTGAGGCGTGAAGTAGTACGCCCCGCCGTAGAGCGTCGCTCCCGCGATGCTGTCGCCGCCGGAGATACTGCTGCCACCGTTGTACGTCTTGATCCCGAGGCAGCCGTCCTCGTTCATCGTCCTGAGGATGCCACCTTCTTCGGTGAAGTACCAGATCTCGTTCTCCGGGTCGAACGCCAGCCCGTTCGGGTAGTTCTGGTTGCTGCTGTTGTCGGGGATGTCCCCGACGACTTTTTCGACGATTTCGTCGTCATCAGCGTCGTACCGGATACTCCAGATTTCGACCTCGCCGTCGTCTGATCCAACCCGCGACGTGCCGTACATCGGGCACTCCGGGAGCGTCTCCTCACAGACTCCGATGCCGAACTGGAAGTACGTCGCCCAGTTTCCGCCGTCGGTGATCTCACAGCCCTCGCAGCCGTCTCCCCAGGCGGTTTCGTCGCGGGTGCAGTCCTGAAGTACCTCAATGCCGTCTAGATCGAACGCATCGGCATTCCCATTGTGTAGACTGGGATCCGTCTTGTCCACGATACGGAGCTTCTCCGTCGACTCGATCTCGTCGTAGTCCTCGTCGGCAGGGTTTCCGAGGTCGAACGTGGATAGCGTGTGCGCTTCGGGGCTATCTTCATCGCCTTGTCCCGAGTTGTCCGCTGTGCCGAGGAACCGCCAACCGCCATCGTACCACGCGTAGACGTCGGCCTTTTCCTCTGGATAATCTGCAAACGTAACCTCCCAGAGTCGTAAGTCGTCGCCGTCGCCGTTCACGACGGGACAGTCGAAGGTGACCTCGATCCAGCCGCCTTCAGCCTCGAATCCACCATCTCCATCGGGCATGAATCCGAGGCTGAAGAAGTCCCCGTCCGGATACGCCTTGACCAGCGCGTCCTCGGGGTCCGACCTGTCATCAGCAATGGGGTCGCCGTTCTTCTTGACTCCCTGTTCGGCCTCATAAGTCGCATCGGCAGCGAAGTACGGTGCTTCTTTGAGAACTTCATCAACCACGGCGTGAGCAGCAATATAGACACAGTCACCTACCTCAACGCCACAGCTGTCTACTTCTTCCCACTTTCCGCCTCCACCCTTGCCTCTGCCGTTTCCGCCACCGACCTTGTACTCGCAGATCTCGTCAAAGTCGATAGTGTAGGTGTAACTGGTGACGCCGTCACCGTACTCCTCCTTGGTGAACGGGAACTGACCGGGCGCGCTCGATAGCTCCTTCGGATCAGTTTTGCCGACGTAGAGGTGTGTTTCCCTGAGATACCAGTCGTTTTCCGTATCTCCATCCAGCACGTACTCGACTTCTATTTGTTCCTCACCGGGGACTCTCCGCACATACACTGTGCCGACCTCGATGTCCTGCGCGGCACACAGTTGAACCTCGGCCTCACACTGTGGTCCACATCCGGGCCCACAATGTTCGTCAGCCGCCGCCGTGCCGGTAGCCGAGACACCAATCAATCCAGCTACCGAAGCTGCCCCCACGCCCTTCAGTACTGTTCGTCGGTCGATACCCCATTCAAGACTGTCAATTTCGTCTGTCATACGTGATCCTCCCCCCCAGGGAGGTACTAGTATCTTACTCGGAATGATCATATATATGGAATAGACAGTTCAGGACCGTTCATGTATAGTAACCGTTAACTTATACGCCAGACCACACAGGGAGTTTGGTGAGTTTCTTTTGTGCTCTTTCGAACCGTTTCAGGCCACATCTAGTCGAATGAGCTACAGATGAACCATACGCCTAGTTTATATAGTCATATTATCATATCCTGGATGTCCAGCGACGATCGGTCCTCCTCGCGAGCAGCAGATTGTTGTCGAACTCATACACCGTGGGGTGAAACAGTCGCTTCCGAGCCGACGGGATCACTGTCGGATCCACGTATACCGGTCGAAAAACCATACTAGAAGATCTGACCCCACCTTTCCCACATTCTTGGAAATACAGCGCAATACTATTATAGTCTGGCCACTACGAACGAGTGTGACTCAACGATGACGGGATATGCGATCGTTCTCGCCTCGGGCGAGCTCGAACGGGTACAGGCAGTAAGCATGATCGGCTCGATCGCCGCAGCATCCGAGACACCGGTACAGGTGTTTGCGACGATGAATGGCCTGACGGCCTTCGAGAAGGAGACTGTCGAGAGCGGCGACTTCGAGGTCGCCGGTCCGGCGGGCTACGCGATGCTCGAATCGGACGGCGACGAGGTGCCGCTGTTTACCGAGCAGCTCGAACGGGCGAAGAACCTCGGCCCGCTCGAGGTCTACGCCTGCGAGATGGTGATGGACGTGATGGGAAACGAGATCGACGACTACGTCGACGTCTTCGACGGCGTGCTCGGCGTTTCGGGCTTCCTGCAGAAGGCGTCGGACAAACAGGTGCTGTTCGTCTAAGGTGATACAATGAGTGAATCCATTTCCCCAGACGTGACGGTCGACTCGCGCGGTGCAGCCTGCCCCGGTCCGCTGATGGACCTGATCGGCAAGGTTCAGGACGCGGATCCCGGGACCGTGATCGAACTCCAGACAAGCGATAGCGGCTCCAAGGGCGACGTGCCCGAGTGGGTCGAGGAAGCCGGCCACGAGCTGCTCGACACCGTCGAACACGACGACTACTGGAGTCTCTACGTGGAGACGACAAAGTAGTATTGTAATGATTGTACAACGCAATAGAGGAGTACACGTATGACAGAACGGATTGTCATCGTCGGTGGCGGCACGGGCGGCACAGTGCTCGCCAACCGGCTGACTGAGCGACTCGAGCCGGAGATCGACAGCGGCGACGTCGAGGTCGTGTTGATCAACGACGGCGAGAAGCAGTTCTACAAGCCGGCGTACCTGTACGTTCCCTTCGGAAAGAAGGACGTCTCGGAGGCGAGCAAGCCGATCCGGGACCTGATCCCGCGGGCGGTCGACTTCCGCGTCGATCGCGTCGAGCGCGTCGATACCGACCGCAAGCGAGTGACGCTTGCCTCGGGCGGCGGGCTGTCGTACGACCAGCTCGTGCTGGCGACGGGCGCGAACCTCGCTCCCGAGAATACCCCTGGTCTGGTCGAAGGTGGCCACCACTTCTACGGGCCGGAGGGCGCAGAGGCGCTTCGGGAGGAACTCGCCGAGTTCCGCGAGGGCCACATCGTCCTCAGCGTGATCGGCGTGCCCCACATGTGCCCGGCCGCACCCGTCGAGTTCACGCTGATGGTCGACGACTGGCTGCGCAAGCGCGGCCTCCGAGAGGACGTCGAGATAACCTACACCTACCCGATCCAGCGTGCCCACGGCCTGCAGTCGATCGCCGACTGGGTCACCCCGATCTTCGAGGAGCGCGACGTCAACCTGGAGACGTTCTTCAACGTCCAGGAAGTCGATCCGGACGCCCAGGTCCTCGAAACGATGGAGGGCAAGGAGATGGAGTACGACCTGCTCGTCGGGATCCCGCCCCACGAGGGGAGCGACCTCGTTCGCGAGGCCGGCCTCGGCGACGACGGCTGGGTCGCGGTCGACCAGCACACGCTGGAGGCAGAGCACGCCGAAGACGTCTACGCGATCGGAGACGCCGCGGACATCCCGACCTCGAAAGCGGGCAGCGTCGCCCACTACGCGGCCGGGACGGTCGCCGCCCGGATCGCGTCCGACGTCCGCGGCGAGATACCGACCGCGAGCTTCGACGGCAAGACTGTCTGCTTCATCGAGACCGGGATGGACGAAGCCACGTTCGTCTCGTTCGATTACGGGTCCGAGCCGACGATGCGCGAACCTTCGAAGCCGATCCACTGGTCGAAACTGGGCTACAACGAGTCCTACTGGCTGACCGCAAGGGGGCTGATCTGAGATGAGCGAGACGGAATCTACACAGACTCCCGACGACTTCGAGACGCTGATCGAGGAAAACCCCGAGGCCGTCGCGAACCTGCTCGAACGCCTCGATGAAGAGGGGACTGACGTTGCTGCGCTGCTGAACGGATCGAGCGGGGAGGCGAGCGTCGACCTCGAAGCTCCCGGGCAGTCGCCCCTCTCGGACTCGATCGACGGCAACGAGGAGGAACTGGCCGAGGGGCTAGAGTCGCTCGCACAGATCCAGCGCACCGGGACGCTGGACGATCTGCTGGAGCTGTCCCAGGTCGCCTCGCTGCTGATGGGCGCGATGGACGACGAGATGGTGATGAGCCTCTCGAATCTGGGTTCGGAGCTGGGCGGCGTGGCAGACACGGCCGCCGAAGAGGACGTCTCGCGCGGACTCGAAGGCGTGCTCCACGCCGTCGGCGACGTCAGCGAGGAAGAGCCCGAACCGGTCGGTGCGATCGGCTTCGCGAAGGCCCTGCGCGACCCCGAGGTCAAGGCCGGTCTCGGCGTCGCGCTGGCGCTCGTGAAGGCGCTCGGTCGAAACGTCGGGAACACAGAAGACGCCTGACAGTATTTGTTTTATCGATATATCCGGGGTTCTTACCCCCACCAGAGCTGATCTAAATACCCCATATATTCGGCAATCAGAGCCGACGCTTCGCAGATCTCAGAACGTCTTCCAATAGTAACAGAAAAATATAATGTAGAAGATCGTATATCCCCGGATGCACTATGTCGCTCGACAACGTCATCAAACGTATCAAGTCGTGGCTCGGCCGTGGCGACGATGCCGACGGAGACGCATCGAGCGCGTAGTTGCCACTGCCGATCGTTTTCAGGTACTCGGCCGTGACGACGCTGTTCGTCCCGGCCGGTCACTCGCCGGTGGCCTGTTCGACCCAGCCGGGCTGTTGATCGTCGGCTTCCAGTAGCCGTTCGACGTACTTGGCCATCACGTCCACCTCGACGTGAACCGGATCGCCGACCGCCTTCTGGGAGAGGGTCGTCACCTCGTAGGTCTCGGGGATGATCGCCACCTCGATCGACTCGGGGTTGCGTGCGGCGATCGTCAGCGAGATGCCGTCGATGGCGATCGACCCCTTCTCTACGAGGTACTTGTCGTGTTCCTCGGGAATCGAGAAGGTAAAGCGCCAGTCCTCGCCGACTTCCTCGATGTCGAGGATTTCAGCGGTCCCGTCGACGTGACCCTGGACGAAGTGACCGTCGAAGCGACCGTCGGCCGGCAGCGCACGCTCGAGGTTGACGCCGTCGCCCTCCTCGAGCTGGTCGAAGAAGGTCCGGTCGAGGGTCTCCTCGGCCAGGAACACCGAGAAGTAGTCGTCGCCGTACTCCTCGACGGTCAGACAGACGCCCTCGACGGCGATGCTCTGTCCGCCCGAGAGATCCTCGAACGGCGACTCGATGGTGAGTCGACGGCCGCCCTCGGTGTCGTTGATCTCCGTGACCGTACCCGTCGTCTCGACGATGCCGGTGAACATACCGGCGTCTTCGGACGGAGTCGGCGAAAGGGTTGCCTTTCGTTCTCACCGCGAGAGAACGCCGACATCGAGCGGTGTGTTTTTGTCGCTCGCCGCCCAACACGCGCCGATGACAGCCAGCGTCGCCGAGACGGTCGAACGAATGGCCACCGCACTTCTGGTGGTCCCGGTCGTGGTGGCCGGCGCGCACCTGCTGATCGGCGGACAGGTCGGTGCAGGTGCTGTGCTGCTGGCGATCGCGGGACTGATGATCGCGATTTCCGAGTACGTTACGCGTCCGAGCGACGTGCCGACCTCGGCCGCACAGCGAGTGGTCGGCTGGGTCGCTACCGAACCAAAAGAGGACGAGTGAACTACCCCTGCCTACTCCCGTTACGGCTCTTTGAGGACGGGGGCTTACCGCCTGAAATCAGCTAAACGCTATTCGACGGGGATCGAGCGACCCTCGTCGTCAGGGTGCTGCTTCTGGAGCGTGACAGTCAACACGCCGTTCTCGTAGGTGGCGCTGGTACCGTCTTCGGTGACCGGATCGGGTAGCCGCACCGACCGTTCGACTGTCTCGTGGGACCGCTCGCTTCGGACGTAGATCCCTTCCTCGCGCTCTTCGGTCTCGCGTTCGCGCTCGGCGACGATACGGAGCGTCCGCTCGTCCGGTAGCGTCACGTCGATATCGTCGGCCTCGTAGCCGGGCAGGTCGACGATGGCGACGAGCTGATCGTCCTCGTCGCGGAGGTCAATCGCCGGTCCGGTCAATCCACTGCCGAACTCGACTGGATCGATGTTCGCGAACTGCTCGCTCAGGCGGTCGAACATTCGCTCGATGTCGTCGAAGGGGTCTGATCTGGACGGCATGACTGCTCGTTACTACGTTACGTCTCAACTTAATGTTGTTGGAGAGAGGTCAGAACTTGGGCAGCAAGAATTACAGCGGTAGCGAGGCGAAAGGCCACCCGTTCACGAAACGACGTGTTCGGTATCGTAGGACCCGAGTCGCCGGACCCACCCGTTCTCCGCCAGGTGCTCGATTTCCTCGAGGGCGGCCTGCGTGCGGTCCTCGTAGAGGCCGGCCTGGAAGTCCACGTGGAAGACGTAGTCGCCGAGTCGTTCCCCGCTGGGCCGCGATTCCAGCCGCGAGAGGTTGATGTCCCGTTCGGCGAAGGGCTTCAACAGTTCCAGCAGGAGTCCGGGGTAATCGGAGTTAGGGTAGATGACGACCGACGTCTTGCCGCCGGCCGACGATCGCTCCTCGGCCCCGGCAATGGCCAGAAACCGCGTCGCGTTGGACGTCTGATCCTGGATGTCAGTCGCGAGCACCTTCAAATCGCCCGCATTGTCGGGATGAGCGATCGCGGCGATCGAGTCGCTCTCCCGGGCGCGTTCGACCCCGCGTGCTGTCGAGGCGACCGCTTCCAGTTCGACGTCAGGGTAGTGCTCTTCGAGATAGTCCCGACACTGTGCCAGCGCCTGTGCGTGGCTGGCGACGACATCGAACTCCTCGTTGCGGGCCAGGAGTGCGTGGCGGATCGGCGTGATGATCTCCCTGACGACGGCGATGTCGTACTCGGCCAGCGAATCCAGGCTCTCGGTGACGCTGCCCTCGATGCTGTTCTCGATGGGAATCACTCCGCGGTCGTACTCGCCGTCGGCGACAGCCTGGACGATCTCGGTCACCGATTCGGTGAACTCGATATCCTCGGAGATCGACTGTGCCGCTCGATGTGAGTAGGTCCCGCTCGGCCCCAGCGTGAGCGTTTGCATACCTGTCGATAAATCACACCACGTCAAAAACCGCCCGGTGTCGCTCTCAGCACGACGATCCCCGCGATCGTCATGTACACGCCGACGACCCCACCGACGACGCCGATCGCCAACAGCGCCCGATCGGACAGGTCCGGCGTCGACAGTCGATCGGACTCGACCACCACGAGTCCGCCGATGAGAAACAGCGTCACCCCCATCACCAGCTGCACGAGCGACAGCACCGGTAGCTGCGTTCCGGCGACGTACTGTCCGACGCCGTAACTCAGGTTCCCGATCCCGAGCACCAGCAGGCCGGCTCCGTACACGCGACGCGGGAGCTTCGCTGTCTCGACTGGAAGCGCCATGGGAGATCTATCCGCGCTGCGGTGTTAAACGCTCCTTTCGCTGCCACGACTCTCGCGGTTGCAGCGCCGATAAATCACATGTCGATATATGAAATCGGGCACGCACCGGCCCATCGCACGGAACTCCAGCTGGACCCCGATCGGTGCGCTCGGCCGCGACGACGTTCGTGCGGCCAGGGTCCGACAACCTGTTGACCGATCGGTGGTTTCGATGAGCGACGCAATTCGCGTACGCAGCCTCTTCGTGTGACTATTTCCCGTCGTAAGGAAAATAGCATGACCCGGGCCAGAACTTTCCTCACCAGCTCAGCTTTGCACGTTGAAGTAGGAGCGTGACGTAGGCGGTAGCAAGGACAGATG
>JAOPKD010000011.1 GCA_025517565.1 Halapricum hydrolyticum | reverse complement strand
CCATTCATACTACATCACCCTCGCACAGTGACAACGCTGTGCGGGGGTTTTCGTCATTATACAATCGAAAGCGCTAGCCTTAAGCAGTATAGCCGGCTAGTGCTATCTGCGCCAAGGTGGCAGAGTCCGGCCGAACGCGTCCGCCTGCAGAGCGGATCATCGCCGGTTCAAATCCGGCCCTTGGCTCTCACACTTTCCCCTAAATCCCAAGACGACTACGTCTTGGCACGTTTCCTCGCTGATCGCAACTTCTCGGTGTTCAGACAGTGGGATCACGCTGGCGACCAACTCGTTTTGAAACTGAGTTCTTGGAATATTCCGCATACACAAAGATTTATTCCGCCAGACGACCGTATTTCAGGTATGGACGACCCACGCACCGAACTACAGGCAGATACCGACGAGCGTCGGGACGCGCCGGAGTTCGACGATCTCGTCCCTCCCGAAGAACTAGTCGCTGGGGATCGCACTCGGGACGACTTCTTCGATGCCGTGCTCGGACTGGGCAGTCCCGCGACTGTGGGTGAGATCGCAGATCTCGCGGGACATGGGGTAGACGCTGCCCGTGAATATTTAGAGTGGTTCGAACGCATGGGTATCGTCACGCAGGTTACCGATTCTCCTGCGACGTACGAACGGAATCAGGAGTACCTGAATTGGCGGCGTGTCCAGCAACTCCGGAACCAGTACGACGACGAGGAACTCCTCGCCTTCCTTGAAGACGCAGTGGAGCGTGATGAGTCGTTTGCGGAGAAGTTCGGTGTCGAATCTCCGGATGCGGTAGCGATCGCTGCGCACGCAACTGACACCGATCGTTCTGTCGAGACAGTGTGGCGGGAGGTGTCAGCGTGGAAGACGACGCGCCGCCGAATCTCCCTCCTCGAACGGGCATTGCAGACTGACACGGACGGCACTGCCGGGCAGCGCACTGTCGCATGAGCGGCGGAAGGGACGATGTCAGCGGTGCAACGATCGACTTCGCCCGCCTGAACGTCGTCGCGGAGCGATTTGCTACCGACGATCGCTTCACTGAGATCGACATCCAACCAGAATTCGCACCCGATCGCATCGTCTGTCACTACGATCCCGGGTTCTATCCCCAGCGCGTGCAGAGTGCTCGTCTCGAAGTCGTGTGGTTCGAGAACGGGGACTTCTCGCTACACTACCACGAAGAGCACCAAGAGGGCGAGTTTGACCATCGATGGGATCGGCATCCATCGGATCACAACACGCGTGATCACGTCCACCCGGGTCCTGACGCGCGAACACCTGGCGACGACGCGTCACATCCCGAGGAATGGCGTGACGTACTGTCGATGGTTCTCGGCGAGGTCGAAGCTCGACAACGAGCCTTCTGGACCGAGTGAGTTCGTCTCAGATTTTCTCACGTCGTCGTCGCAGACTGTGACGGATCAGCAGGAGAAAGGCGCACAGTTCGGCCCGTCGCCGAGATTCGACGAAACGAAACACAACGTTGTAATGTCGAGTCCACGCTGAGAGGGTGCCGACCATCTGGTTCGGATGGATGTCCCGCCACGCCATACAGCCCCGGTTCTGAAGGAGGGTTTCCCAGGATGTCTCCACGACGACCGCAAGGGGTTGTGGCCACTCGGTGGCCCGACGTAACTCGGAACAGAATCGATCTCGCTCCCACGTGAGTGCGGTGAGGAAGTCGTCTCCGGACTTGCGTTCGACTGCGAACCGTGGGTGATAGGTGTCCGATTCCGGATCGTGCGTACAAGCAGTCGGGACAGCGTAGTCCCCGGTCGAGAGCGTCACGTCGCGCGTTTCTACTGCACACCCCTCGAACGTCCAGGGTCGCTGTTCGCGGGTATCTCGCAGTATCGTTGAGGGAATAGAACTACCGTGTCGTGTCTCGCCCATCTATCGCGTTTGGTGCCGGTATCGGAGATAAACCCTCGCAGCGAGAGAACAAGGGGGATAGCGGAGATCAGAATCCGGCCTTCTCCAGTTCGTCGAGAAACGCCGGTCGGTTCGAGTGTTTGTCTTTCAGGAAATCGACGAACTCTTCGAACCGCGCTTCGGGGACCAACCCCTGCATCTCTTCTAAGTGGTCGGCGATATCTCGGTAGTGTCGTCGACCGGTGTCGCCGGCGGCAAACGGGACGAGCAGTTCCCGGTAGAGTTCGAAGTATTCGACCGGCGCCGTGGTTGCGACCGGGTCACGGTACTGGCGAACCGACGAGAGGTCTGCGTTCTCTTTCAGTTCGGCAAACGCTCTTTCGAGGTCGTCGTCGTGGACGTACAGCGCGACGAGGTCCTTTCTATCGTCCCGTTCGAAGTGCCGTTCGAGTTCCCCGTAGATCGATTGCCACTCCTGATCGTCACAGATCGCCTTCAGGTCGTCGTACGCTGCCCACTCCGTGTGGTCAAGAAATAACTGCTTCAGGGTGGCACGGTACTCGTCCATATCTCGGTCCTCGTAGAGGTCGGCAGCGAGCCAACGGAGCTCACGAGCCGATCGGAACGTATGGATCCCGTCTTCGACGACTTCGATCGCACGGTTTTCGTTGCCTTCGTCGATCAGTCGTCGGGCGTACTCCTTGCAGAAGCGCTTGCTCTCGAGATAGATTTCCTCGTAGAGTTGCGAGAGGGCGTCTTCGTCGCCGAGTTCCTCGAGAATGTAGACGTAGGTCGAGAATATCCGCCGCTTCTGGAGTGACGACGATATGTCCGTGTCGGTCGTTCCTGATTTGGTCAGTTCGACACGTGCAGTGTGTTTCTCGACGGTCGTCGGTTCATCGACGCGTAACTCCTCGAACGCGTCACCGACGAAGTACTCGAATTGCAGTGTCCCAACGGCCAAGTGTTCGACGTCGAGCGCTCCACCGGTGAAATCGTCGGTGCTGAGCGGACCATCGGTGAAATCGGATGCGTAGAGAACGTCGTCCGTCCGTTCGGGATGGTCTGTGGAACCGTCGTCTCTCGCTGATCCGTCGGATGTATCGGCGCTGTCTTCAGTTTCATCTCGTCGGTCGTCCGTTTTCGAGGACAACTCACCCGACAGTACTGCGTCGAGTGTGACTCCGGACACGTGTGCGTCGAGTTGCTCCAGCCAGTATTCGAGGTCTGCGTCCTCCGTGCAGACCGTTCGGAGTGCGTCGTCGTAGTCGTCGCTGGCGAAGCCGTGGTCTGCCCCGACGAACTCCGCACAGAGATACTGGATGTACGGCTCCTTTCGCTCGTGCTCGAACTCCTGTTCTGCGACCGTCTCTGCATATGCCTCGATAGCGCGTTCCAGTTCGCGGCCGTAGTGCCCGCTGCTGTCGTCGACTCGGTCCAGATTCTCGCGTATCCCCTCGGAAACCGCTCGATAGATATCCGTCGCCGTATCGACGTGGCCCCGTTCTCGATGTGTCTCCGCGAGGTCGGTGTACTGCGAGAAGTCGATGTGCGTGTCGTGTTCGACTATCCCTCGACGGCTGACAGCGTCGTCGAACAGTCGATCGATCTCCTGCTTGTAGTCGTAGACTGTCTTGCCCGTGTCTTCGCCGACGAACGCGACGAACCGGTCACGGATATCCTGATCCGCCGCAACGATGTCGAGCAGAAACGCTCGGAGGTCCTCGGCTGTCGTCTGATCGACCAGCGATTCGATGTCGACCGTTTCATTTCGTTCGGGGTCAGTGTCACTCATCGTCTCGGTGTCTCGATCATCGACAGCGAGCAGGACCGCGACGACGTGTTTGCAGTCGCCCGCGTAGTCGTACGGACAACTGCAACGAGACCGGACCCCATCGTCTACGATATCGATAGCCACGTCGTAGTAGTTGGATCCCCGAACGGTGGCTCTGATTTCGCTGCCGTCGATATCCAGTTCTTGTACCCGATCTTGGTGATAATAGTTGACACCACGCTCGAACGACTGTTCCGTACAGAGTGACCGTATTTCGTCGCGAGCCGGGTAGTCCATGTTTTGTGTGTGCCTACTGTGGTACCGACTGATAGTGATTACTGTAGGTCTGTTCCACATCGGCCGCCCGACACCGGGCGGTCGGAGCGGTAAATCGCTACAGTAATCACTATGAAAACGTGACGCTGTGCCGTCACTGGGTGCTTGGTCGTTATGTCTCTCGGCCAGCGCCCGACAGATTGAATCGTCCGACGGTCGTGCGTTCACGTACCGAATGCGGATCGAGTTCGACGAGGGGACGCTCTTGCTCCACGATGCGCCCGAGACAGTTCCACACGCAGAGTGGGACGACCGCGTCGATACTCACCGGGCACAGGCCTATCGATACCGGGCACTCCTCGAGTGGGCCGGGCAGTGGAGCGATGGCGGTGGCCAGGCCACCCTCGACAGCGGATTCAGTCACGCTGTCGAAGACGCTGCCAGAGCGTACCCGGACCTCGCTCTGACACCCGCACTCCAGATCGAACCGCGTGACTATCAGCAGGCTGCACTCGACTCGTGGGGTGCGCACGACCGACAGGGCACAGTCGTCCTTCCGACCGGCAGCGGGAAGACGTTCCTCGGATTGCAGGCTATCGCCGACGCCGGTGTCAGCGCACTCGTCGTCACCCCGACGATCGATCTGATGAACCAGTGGCACGCCACGCTCACTAACGCGTTCGGTGAGCAACTCACCGACGAGGTCGGCGTCCTCGGTGGCGGGAGTCACGACATCGGCGCGCTCACAGTCACTACCTACGACAGCGCCTACCGCTATATCGACGAGTACGGCGACCGGTTCGGCCTGCTCATGACCGACGAAACCCACCATTTGGCGGCCGAGACGTACCTCCAAATTCCCGAGATGACGCTCGCGCCTTACCGCCTCGGATTGACAGCGACCTACGAACGCGCTGACGGGCGAGAGACGCTACTCGAAGACCGTATGGGGCCGGTCGTCTACGAGGAAGATGTCGACGCCCTCGCCGGAGAGTTCCTCAGTGAGTACGAGACCATCCAGATGTCCGTCGATCTCACACCAGCGGAACGGACTGAATACGACGAGGAGTACCAGATCTACCGGGACTACGTCGATAGTCACGACTTCGACCTCTGGAAAGAACAGGGCTACGCGGAGTTTCTCAAGCGGACGTCCTACGATCCACAGGGGCGACGTGCGCTCGTCGCAAAGCAACGGGCCGAGCGCATCGCCCGGACGGCGTCGAAGAAACTCGATACGCTCGACAATCTGCTCAAACGTCACCACGACGATCGCGTCATCGTCTTCACCGCCAACAACGACTTCGCCTACGACATCTCCCGGGAGTTCATTCTCCCGTGTATCACGCACCAGACCGACACCGACGAACGCACCGAGATTCTCGACCGGTTCCGCAGCGGTGAGTACTCCATGCTCGCCACCTCGCAGGTCCTCGACGAGGGCATCGACGTGCCAGCGGCCAACGTCGGCATCATCCTCTCCGGGAGCGCATCGAAACGACAGTACGCCCAACGACTCGGCCGGATCCTCCGCCCGACCGACGACCGCCAGCCAGCGCGCCTCTACGAGATTATCGCCACCGACACGATGGAAACGTACGTCTCACAGCGGCGGCGCGAGGGGGTGAGTACCAGTGCTGACGGCTGACCTCGCACGGTCGCGCATACGCGACGGTGAAGTCCGTCCCCTGTTCATCGACATCTCCGACGAACGGTACCGGGAGACAGCGGCCACGCTGATAGCACTGTTCGAGGACCACCTCGGCGAACCGAAGGGAGAACTGGACGACGCCATCGACGAACTGACCGTGGCCGATACCGACTACAAGATCGTCCAGGGGTTAGCGAAACTCCTCAGAGACGAGTGTGAGTTCGAGCAACGGGCGGCCGCCGATCCGCGTGAGATCCGGAAGCGACTGTTCGAGCGAGCCAACGATCGCTATCCGATCGTTCGCCAGCCCACGCTCGGGGAAGACACCCGGAAACTGGAAGTCTACAGTGCGGTCGCCGACGAGTTGGGCATCTCACTCGAGGAGTGTTACCGGGGTATGTACGCTGATCTGGAGGACAACAAACGGCTCGTCCGGTTCGGCGACCAGTCGGTGCGCGATGACAGCGACGGACAGGAGTCCACGACGACAACGACGAAACTGACGGGAAATAGCAAGCAGGCGTACGACCAGCGCGACCAGACGGTCGACTGGCTGCTGGCCCGCTACAACCTGGCGCTTGCACAAGCGGTGCTCTACGACGCCTCGAAGATGCATGTCCGGGTGTGGGACCACTTCGGAACGGTGTTCAGTTACATGAAGCTGTTCGGGTTGATGCACCGGATCTACCCCATCGACGAGGACGGCAACCGCGTCGCAAGCACGGACGTGGCAGCGGGCTACGAGGCGGAACTCGACGGACCCGTCTCGCTGTTTCGGCAATCACAGAAGTACGGCATCCGGATGGCGAACTTCCTGCCGGCGCTCCCCTTGTGCGACCGGTGGGACATGCGCGCCGAAATCCTCGACGAGAAATCGGCCAGTGACACCAATCAGTTCACGCTCGACCACACCGACGGGTTGGTCTCACACTACAGCACCGGCCAGCAGTACGACAGTGACGTCGAGCGAACGCTCGCCCGGAAGTGGGAGCGGGCGACCACCGAGTGGAATATCCAGCGGGAAGACGACGTCTTCGACCTCGGCTCGGAGGTTATGATTCCCGATTTCGCCATCGAACATCCCGACGGACGGCGGGCGATCATGGAGATCGTGGGGTTCTGGACGCCGGAGTACCTGACGTCGAAACTGGCGAAGATTCGGCAGGTCGAGGCCGACAACTTCGTGTTGGCGGTCTCGGAGCGACTGGACTGTTCCGACGAGGACTTCGGCGACGCCGCGGATCGAGTGCTGTGGTTCAAAACCGGGCTGCACGTCTACGACGTGGTCGAACTGGCCGAGGAGTACGCCTCACCCGCCGGGCCAGAGCAAAACTGACCACACGCTCAGCCCAAGCGGCCGCCATCGCCGTTCCAGTAGTGCCGGTCATCGACTGCCTCCCGGGTATCCTGATCTACGTCGAGCACTTCGAGCTGTGACAACGGGACACCGAATTCCCTGTCCTTCCACTCCACGAGGACGAACATCTCACGACTGCTGACGACTTCGTCCGTCATTCCGACGACAGGCACTTCTTCGCCCTCACGCAGCGGCGAGATCGTTCGCTCCTCGACACATCGCGCCTGAAACGGGAACGTCATCTCGCGTTCGAGGTGATAGCACCAACTGATTGCCCGCTCGCTTGTGGTGTACGCGTCGGTGAGTATCTCCCTCCGAATGCGTTTGTCCCGCTCTTCGTCTGTCTCCCGTGTCATGGTCGTTTCTCCTTGACGATTGCGGCCGTGTCGGTCGACGTGATCACGTCGCCGTCGAGCACCTCGTCGATTTCGTCTGGTTCGTAGACATCCTTGACGATGCAGTAGTAATGCGAGGGCGTCCCGAAGTCGTAGACGAGACTGAGTCTGTCACCCTCTCGAAGTCTGGCCCGCTCGGCGACATCCGCAATCGTCATCTCGCCCGCTTTCGTGTACGTCCGGTCGCCTGCTTCCTCGTACTGGCGGTCAGGAAGCACGTTGAGACTGGAATCCAGATACTCGTCTTCGAGGCCGTACATCCGGAGGTGGAAATCGTCGAGCGTCGAGAACCGGCACACGAGTCTGTCCAGTTCCGCCATCGTCGTCTCCGGTCTCACGACGATATCGTACCATTCGTCTCGTGCGCGTCCTTTCTGCTTCCATCGGAGCCGATACCCGACAGTTCCGATCTGTTCGGAGATGTCACCATCATCCGCTTGCTGGTCTTTTTCGACTGCTTCACGCGTGTTCGACCAACAGTACGAGCAGATCTCGTCCGGTGCATCGCCCTCGAAGCCCGTTTTATCGATGTCGTGGTGGGAGACAAACTCCGCAAACGGGACTCGCTGACCTCTCGGAGAGCGGTTGCCCCGACTACACATCATCTCCCCGGGACCAGTGAGGCCGAACGAGAAGCGCGAGTCCGTCTCACTTTGGTCGGCGTCCATATCGATGATGTGTGCTGCTGTTCCGCTTCCGATCTCGATCACGAATCGGTCTGTTGGCTCGCTCATTCGTATCGCTCCTCGAGGTCGTCGAGTGCCCGCCAGAACTGTTCGTCGTTGATTCGAGGCTCTGCCGTTGCCCGCGCCTCAAGCACGCCAGCGTACGTGTCGAACTCTTCGGGAGTCGGATCGGTCGCAAGCACGCAGTCAGCATATCCGTCGAGTGCGGTCTGGATAGTCTTCGCGTAGTGGTCGTAAGCACCGTCGATCCAGTTGTACTTCTCGTCGATTTCCTCGAACACCGCTCGGTAGACGGTCGCAGCGGCCAGATACCGCTCGCGGTCACGGTACTGCTCGGCGATCTCGAAAAACCGGGAGAAGTCGATCGCGTCGTACACGCCTGGGTCGGCGTGTTGCTCGAACAGTTGTGCAATCTCTTCGCGGTACTCTTCGACCGATCTGTGGTCGTCGCCGAACTGTGCGAGAAACTGCTCGCGCAACTCCGCGTGTTCAGCGAGGGCGTCACGGACGAACCCGCGCAGGTCGTCGGCCGACACGTCGTCGATGACTGCCTCGACACGCTCGCTCTCGTCCTGTGGCGGGTTGGCGGCGATGTCCAGTAGTACGGCGACGACGTGCTTGCAGTCGCCGCCCCCGTCGTATGGACAGGTACACCGCGTGTCGATACTCCGCCCGCCGAACTCGACGGTCACATCGTATAGACTCGACCCGCTGACGCTCGCGGTCACGAGGTCGTCGAACCGGTCGAGTTGCTGAATGCGTCCCTCGTCACGGTAGTTCACTCCGCGCTCGAACACTGCATCGGTGCTTCGACTCCGGACGGTGTCTCTGTCGACGTTCATGTGCCGTCTTTCGACGCGGTTGTAGAATTCGATTACGGTGCCGAATCGGCGGCCTGCCGGCTCGGGTCGGCCAGCGCCATCGTGAGCGTCGCCGCGAGGCGTTTGTCGAGCGGTTCGTTCGCTCGGCCACAGTGCGGTGACTGAATACACGCCGGACAACCATCCGAACACCCACAATCGGCGAGCAGTTCCCACGTGTGCTGGAAGAGTTCCTCGATGTGGTCGTATCCGTTGCGGGCCAGTCCGACGCCACCGCGGTAACTGTCGTAGATGAACAGCGCGCTCGTCTCGGTCTGTGGGTGTTCGGCCGTCGAGACGCTTCCGACGTCACGCCGGTCACAGAGGATGACAAGCGGGAACGTGGCGACGAGGGCGTGCTGGACGGCGTGGAGGCCACCCTCGAACGACCCGGACATCGTCTGCATCAGGCTTTCCAGTCCCGGTGGGAGCGTCACGTACAGTGCACGGGTCGAGAGCGTCGTTTCGGGCAGCTCGAGTAACTCCTCGGTCATGATCTCACCAGTTCGGTGGTCGCGTCGCTGGAAGCCGGTGACCTGCTTCCGTCGCGTCACGTCCGCGAAGTGAACGGTCACGTCGTCGCGGGTCGCCAGTGGCTTGGTAGCGATGTCCTCCTCGATAGTCATCGACTCCTCGTACTGCACGCGCGTCTGGTGGTCGCTGTCCGTTTCGGCGAGCCACGCCACGTCGCGGTCTAGGTCGAGTGACTGGACTTCGTAGTTCTGCCCCTGATGGTGGTAGATCGCACCTGGATGTACGTCCCGCAGTGCCGCGTCGAGCGGCAACTTCCCGAGTTCGTCAGTCGCTCCCCCTCGAACCCGGAGGGTGACCATGCGTTCTGTGATGGTTCGGAGCCCCTGTTCGTACGGATTCACCGTTCGTCCGCTGGCGGTGCGTCGCCATTCGAGTCCTTGATCTGTCTGTCGCCGGGTCAATTTGCCGTCGTTTGTGAGGGTACTGACGATGTCGGGGAAAGTAGAACCGAAATACGCCTCGTCGGCGGTTCGGAGCGGTCCTTCCATGGCCGCGGCGTGTGTATGCAGTTTCAGGAGATGCGAATTCGAGGGATTGGCGACGGCACGTTCGGGCGTCTGCTCGAACAGTTCGTTAGGATGCTTGATAACGTACTGGTCGAGTTGATCCTCGCTGGCGACGAGCGCGACGAGGCTCGGGTCGGTCCCACGGCCAGCGCGGCCCGCGCGCTGGAACGTTGCCATCTGTGTTCCAGGGTACCCGTCTAACAGGACGGCGTCGAGGCTGCCGATGTCGACGCCGAGTTCCAGCGCGCTCGTGCTCCAGACGCCGGCACAGTCCCCGGAGTGCAGTGCAGTCTCGATTGTCGCCCGCCGGTCGTCGCGCAGTCCTGCGTGGTACGCAGTTACGCTCTGGGCGACGTCGGCCTTCCCGCGCTCTGCGAGTGTATCGCTGCTGATGGTGGCGTACCGCTCTGCCGTCTGCCTCGCGCGCGTGAACGCCACTGTCTGATACCCCTGCATCACGAGGTCGACGAACAGTCGCATGGTTTCCCCGTGGTTGGAGCGGCGCTGTCCACCACCGACTGGTGCATCCCCCTCGTCGTATTCGGGCGGTTGCCAGAACAGCCAGTGTGTCGGCCCGGTTTCGCTGGTGTCCTCGTCGACGAGTGTGAACGAGTCGGTCGGTTGGCCAGTGATCGTCGCCGCGTGTTCCCGGGGGTTGCCAATCGTCGCGGAACAGCACAAGAACTGCGGATCGGCACCGAGACGGTCACAGATTCGCGCCAACCGACGGCAGACGAGACCGACGTGACTGCCGAAGACACCGCGGTACTCGTGAACCTCGTCGACGACGACGAGATCCAGGGACTCGAAGAACGCTCGCCAGAGATCGCTCGCGTGACTGAGCAGTCCACAGTGGAGCATATCGGGCGTCGTCAAGACGATGGACGGGTCCTCGTCACGGGCCTGCTTGCGCTCGCCCGAAGAGAGCGCTCCTGTGTACTGAGTTACAGTGATATCGTCGAACGGTGCAGCGAACTCGGACAGCGTCGACTCTTGATCGTTGATCAACGCGACCTGCGGACCGATGTACAGCGTCCGTCCGTCGTGGTCGCGTGCGCGTTCAATCGCGGGAACGGTGTACGTGAGGCTCTTTCCGCTCGCTGTCGGCGTCGCAAGTACGACGTTTTGACCGTTGCGAACCACTTCGATCGCGTCGGTCTGGTGTGCGTAGAGTTCGTCGATGCCACTGTCTGCAAGGTGGTCCGCGATCAGTGGGTCCATCTCACAGGATCGAGTGCTGGGACTGCGCGCGGGTACCTCCCGCTGGAACCGGATCTGATCGCGGTAGTACTCGCGGCTCTGTATCCACTCGACGAAGCCGTTCACTACTCTGTTGATACTGTGTGACCGCATATATGGATACGGCCCTCGGCAGTCACGGATCGTAGTGGTAGATATAGGGATGTGTCTCCTTGCCGTCCGGCAAGATATCGGCCAGTATCTCCCGAACCTGTTGTTCGGTCGTACCGCTCGCAACGATTCGGTCGTCGTAGATCGCAAAGTACGCTTCCTTGAGGTCTGTCTCGCGTAGCTCCCGCCCCAAGCTCCGGGCCCGAGCTTTGCCCATCTCTTGGTGGTAGATCTGTTCTAGCTCGGTCGATTCGTTCTTGAGTTCGGTGATTTCCTCGGCGTATCGCTCTCGGTTGCGCTTGTTCTTCAGATAAAACCGGAGCTGTTCGGCGTCGGATTTCTCGGACTCGTCGGGTGCCGGCAGCGTTTCGATGATCCCGAGTCGGTGTTTGGCCTCCTCGTAGCTGTCGTCGATATCGGTGCTCAGATTGCCGCCGGCGACCACCCGCTGGATAGCCAACCAGCCGTCGGTCACGATCTGGTCCTCGAACGGGAGCAGGGCGACCTCCGAGAGGAACACCGGAAGCCGCTCTTCGGGCCAGAGGTCGGTAAAAGGCATCCGGACGGCCTTCACACCGAACGCGCGTGGTGGATCGCTCCAGTCCAGCAATACGGCATAGTCAGAGAGGTGCCGGACGACGACGCACTCACCGTACTCGGAGTCGGTCCAGTCTGCGACCGTATCGAGGTCGTCCGCAGGGAGATTCGCAGGGTTCTCCTCGACGAACGATTCGATGATCGCCTCGGTGTCTTCCTCGTAGAGGCGCTGGCGAAGCGGCAGGAGGTCGCTGGTGTTTCGATTCGAGATGTCGCCGACTGTCTCGATGCCCTCGATCACGTCGAATCGATCGTTGACGTAGACGAGCAGGTGAGCGTACAGGTCGAGGAACCGATCTTCACTCTCCATATCGAGCATCATCGGGAAGTCGTCGTCGGTCATACCACCCTGTTCGGCAGCGATATCCTGGAGCATCTCGTCGTCGATGGCTTCCGCTATCGCTTGGTTGAGTTCCTGCATGACCGCCGGATCGAGGAGTTCGGCCAGTTCTCCCGGTGTCGGACCGTCGGTCTGCTCGAAGATGCGTTCGATCTCTTGCTCGTCCAGCGAGTCGACGTGGTCGTCCATGATCTGCTGGAGCTGTGCGTCTAGCTCCTGTCGTGTGTCCTCGTCGACGAGTTCGCGCAACGGTGGTCCGTCGGGGAGTTCGATCGCTTCGGAGTCAGGAACTTCGACACCTTCGACGGGAGGCAAATCAAAGTCGACATCGTCGCCGATCTGGTCGAAGTCAAGTTCGCTTTCGACATCGGCTTCGACATCCGGAAGTTGATCCCCTCCGATCTGCCGGAGCATCGCCGGGTCAAGTTGTGACACCATCATCTGGAACATCTCGGGGTCCATGTCCTGTTCGAGCGTTTTGAGTTCCCACTCCTCGTGACCATGGTGCAGTGCGTAGACCTGTCGTCCGTCTCGGATGAGCGCATCAACGACGCCCTCTGTATCACAGTGTCCGCAGTACGCGTGAAAGGCCAGTGGACACTCGACACTCTGTGTCTCGACGAAATCCTCGAACTCCCCCTCGGTCAACGGCCGATGTGGGAGATACTCGATGTCGACCATATCGGTCATCCAGTCGGCCAGAACAAAAATTGTCGGCTATCGGCCGGAATGTTTTATCCGAGTACGTGCTACCATTCAGTATGCCGTTCAGCGTCAGTTGGCACACGCTCCTCGACGAACTCGACGAACTGTCTGACGGTGCCGAACTCGTCACTCCGCTCTCTCACGATCGGTTCCGAATCACAGATGTCCAAGAACACCGCGTCGTCGTCACGCTCGACGATACGGGAGATCGACGACCACTTCAGCGCGACCAGTTCGAGACGCTCTACCGACGCATCCAGGACTCGGACGGCGAGTTCGATCTCGATCGACTCCCGCCCGATGCCGACCCGTACCCGGCGGTACTGAGTTTGCATCCACGCTTCGAGATCGACGAAGAGCGCGGCGTTATTATTGAAACAGACGGTGTGACTGATTCGCAACTGGCGACTGAGAAAGCAGATATCAGCGAGACTGAACGTATCGAACCCGATGGCGTTGACGTGTACTCTGACGCCTTGCTGCTTATCGACGCACTCGAACGTCACGAACTCTCTGATCTCACGGCGCTGGAAACAGATGCGCTGGTGAATATATACACGCTCTGTTCAGATGTCCAGCGGAACGCAAACGAACTCCGGAAGGACATCGCCGACGTACTACTCGATCGGTTGCATCACGACCAACCAGTCCACGGTCAGTACGGTTCCGTGCAGCGAACGTCGCGCCGTAACCGATCGCTCCGAGACGAGGAGGAAGTGGTGGCAAAGCTCGAAGACGCCGGAATCGACCGTGAACGTGTCACCAGTGTCGACTCGAGTAAAGTGGCCGAAGCACTGGAGGTGACAGAGCTGGCGGAGTCGGACCTCTACGAGATCTCCGAAAGCGAGTACGTCAGGAAGGCCGAAGTCGACGAGGATGTCAAGGAGTCGCGGCTTCAGGGTCTCAAAGACCGTCTTGCGGCCAGTGACGATCCGGAGTCCGACGAATTACGGCAGGAGATCGAGACTCTCGAAGAGCGAATCGACGACCTCACCAGTTTCAGTACGGGAACACAGATGCAAGGGTAACTCGGACACGCTTTTTGTATTCAGACGAAATATGGCGTTTTAGCCCTTTAGAATAGAGAAATACGCAATATTAACGTTGAGTAATTGATACTAATATATAAAAACCTGCCTAATAGCTGGCCCTTGGCTTATTTTCCGAGCGATAATCGTCGCGAGCAATCACCGACTGGGGATTTGAACCAGGGAACAGACGTACGATACTCCGTATCACGCCCAATCTGCGAAGACGAACTCGCTGTCGCTGCCGAGCGGGTCGTCGACCGCCCGGGTCCGGACGTTCTCGAATCCTGCCTCGGAGAGGGCATCGAGCGTGCGATCGCGGCCGGGCGAGGAGAAAAACATCTCGCCGCCCATCCAGTCGCGCCGGACGGTTTCGAAACGCCCGCCGGGCAGCGTCATCAGGAGCGTTCCGCCCGGCTTCAATACCCGTGCGAACTCGCGGTAGACGCCTGGCTGTTCCACGCGCGGGACGTGGAAGACGGCGTGGTAGGCAGTGATCCCGTCGACCGTGTCCGCCGCAAGCGGGAGGTGTGTCATGTCGGCCTGTAGCAAGTGCGCTGCGGGGGCAGTCTCACTTGCAAGGTCGAGCCCCTTGCGGGAGAAGTCCAGTCCGACGGCCCCGTCCGGGAGGTTCGCGAGCGTGCGGGCCCCGTCGCCGCACCCGACGTCGAGCACGGTCGGGTTCGGTGGGCACGCTTCGAGTAGCTCGTCGATCAGTTCGGCGTCGGTGCCGTCGGGATCACGCTTGCGTGCGTACGTTCGGGAGACGTCGTCCCAGGCGCGGCGGACGTCGTTTCGATCCATGCGCGACGTAGGCTTGCGACGGACATGAGTGCCAGGGCAAGGCGGACACTGCTTGTACTCTCGCCTCCGTGACGCGGCTCCTGCCGTGTGCGACGAAGTGGCGCTCGCGGACCCCGGAGCCTGTCCGGTCGAGTGCAGCGAGGGCGGGACGTCCGTCCGACAGTGGCTCATCTTCGAAAGGACGATCCGATCTCTCGTTGATCCGTCGCCGTGTCACACTGACGAGAAACAACACCAGTTGTATCTGTTGAGAAAAATGGCAATGCCTATTGGGTAATCAATACAAACAGTCGCTATGGACGATACTCAGATACTCGTCGCGGGCGAGGCGTTGATCGATCTGTTTCCGGCGACCTCCGGTCCGATCGCCGACGCGGAGACGCTCACGCGCCGGGCAGGCGGTGCGCCGGCGAACGTCGCCGTCGCGCTGGCTCGACTCGGCCATCCGCCCCTTTTGTGGGCACGACTCGGCGACGACCCCTTCGGCGATCACCTCGCAGACGTGCTCGCCGACAACGGCGTCCACGAGACACTGCTCGAGCGCGATCCGGAGCGGAAGACGGCCCACACGCTCGTCGGCGAGGACGAAGACGGCGATCAGTCGTTCACTTTCTTCGCCGACGAGACGGCGACGTTCGCGATGCAGCCGGAGACGGTTTCCTCGGAGACCCTGGAGCGCGTCGAGTGGGTACACGTCGGCGGCGTCACGCTGCACACCGAGCCCTCGCGGTCGGCGACTCTGGAGCTGATGGAGCGCGCGGACGAACACGGCTGTACCGTCTCGTTCGATCCGAACACGCGCGCGGACCTCTGGCCCGAGGAATCCGTGCTCGTCGAGACGCTCGAACGCGCGCTCGGACTCGCGGACGTCGTCAAGACGGACCAGGACGACCTGTCCGTCCTGGTCGAGGCGACCGACGAGGAGGAACTCGCAGAGGCTCTCCTCGAGCGCGGGCCACACACTGTCATGCTCACGCGCGGCAGCGAGGGTGCGATGGCCCGCGCTTCCGAGGAGGCTCCGTGGGGACCGGCGACGACTGAATTCGGGGGGTACGAGGTCGACGTCGTCGAGACGACCGGCGCCGGCGACGCGTTCCTCGCGGGCTCGATCGCAGGATTCCTTTCGGAGTGTTCGTCGCTGGCTGAGACCGTCCGCTACGCGAGCGCGGTGGGCGGGCTCGCGACCACCGCGACCGGTGCGATGGACGGGTTGCCCTCGGCGGATGACGTAGCGGAAATAATTGCCGATAACGCCTGAGACGGTCGTTTTCGACAGAATCGGTGATCGGAAGAACGGTAACGATTATACGTCGGCCCATCCCATCGACATGGTATGCAACGACGCGCCGCGGCGGTCTATTTCGTCCTCTTCGCAGTCGTCAGTGCGGGTGCGTATGCGTACGTCGGGATGGCAGAGCAACCCCAGGTCGACCTCACCGGCGAGCGTTACTCGGAGGGTGACACGCTCACGGTCGGGGATCGAACTTACACGGTCGCGTCGATCGGCGACGAGTCCGGCGAACTGACCTGGACGGACCCGGCGGCGACCTACACGGTGGCGCTCGAGCACAACTCGACGGTATCCTGGCAGATCGTCTCCTGGGATGGCCAGCGAGTCGAGCGGGTGACGCTTGCCAACGGGTCGACAGTCGAGTTTTCCGGGCGCGAGCACCGGGTGCTGTTGAACGCCTCGGCTGATCCACCGACGCTTCGACTCGAGGCGGTCGACAACCGATCGATCAATACGACCTTCGAGCGCGGCGAGACGCTCACGTTCGAACGGGAGGGGCAGTTCGTGCCTGACGGGACGATAACCGAGATCGCGACGAGCGAGGCGACCGTCTCGTGGGGATCGTCGTACCTGGTCACGATCCCGAACGAGACCGATCCAGCGACAGCCTCGCTGGTCCAGCAGCAGAACGTCACTCGCCTGCTGCTGACTGACGACGCCGTCGAGGATTCGCTGGGGACCGCACCCGACGGGACGCAGTACGTCCAGTACCGCAACGGGACCCAGCAGCCGCTCGCGGCGTACCTGCCTGATCCGGAAGTCAAATCACTCGCCGAGGGTGAGACGCTCCAGTACGAGAGCAACGAGACGACGGTCGGGAACATCACGCGCTCGGCGGTCCCGCTGAACTGGACCGCCCCCAGAACGATCAGTGTGGGGCTGTCTGAAGGTCAGTCGGTCGACCTCGACGCCGAGTCGTATTTCGTCCACTTCCCCGACTCGACGACCGTCCAGCTCGCGCCGAACACGACTGAAACCCGTGACGCCTACCAGGAGGCCCAGGAACGGATCGACTCCCACGAGGAGCGCAAGGCCGGGCTGTGGGGGGTCGTCATTCTGAGTGGCTTCGCCGCGGTCCTGCTGCTCGGAATGGCGTATATTCCGAGCAAAGACTGATCTTTCGAGCGAGTTGTACTACTGTCGGGTCAGCCAGACGAGTCCGGCACCGACGCCCATCGTCGCGAGCACACCCAGCAGTTGCAGCACTGAGACCGCCGCGTCGCCGTTCGTCTGCCAGGGCATCCCGGCAATCGTTCCCAGCCCGATCAACACGAGCAACACACCGGTGAGTGTGCCGAACAGTTCGAGCCTGTCCGACGGCTGCCTGAGTGCGTCGTCGAATCGTCCGTCCGTGCTCATACGTCTCCTCTCACGTTTCAGCGTGGTAAAGAATCCGGTTCGAGAGCGTGGATCGCGATCAGACGGCCCCGGGACGGATCCGGAACTGCTCGTAGCCGCCGTGAGAGAGTTCCAGGGATCCGAGCCACCAGTTCCAGCGCTCGACAAGGGAGTACTCGGCTGGTGCGTCACGAAGGTTCGAGACGACGACCGCCGCGGTCAGTTCGTAATCGAAATCGGACGTTATCTGCCCGGAATCGGCCAGATCACGCGCCTGTCTGGCGACCACGTGTGCTGCTCGGTCGGTGGCGCCGAACTCCGTCCGGAGTGTCGATTCGAGCGTCGTCGGGTCCACGGTTTCTAGAACGTGTAGCCGTCGTCGCGCGGTTCGTCCTGCATCGCTGGATCCTGCTGGTCTTCGACGGTCTGGGAGAACATGTCTTCTCCGGCAGCCGGCGTCGTATCCTCTTCTTCGACGTCGTAGGCGGAGACGCCCATCGTCAGCAACTCCTCGACGGCCTGATCATGGTTGACGAACTCGCCCTGCTCGATCAGTCGCTGGATGTCGTTTTCGATCCGATCCGGCAACGAAACTTCGATTTTTGGCATGTGTGTCGCTCTAGGTCCGACGTGTATAAATCCACGGGGGCACATCGACGTCGTGCTAACCCATTACTCGGTACTGTTGCGTGCTATCGTGTCACTTGGTGAACGACTATCCACTTGTATCCACGTCCCGTATCGGGGGGTATGCTGACAGGACGGTTTCCCGACGCCGGCGAGCGCGACCCGGAGGAGTTGCTCGCCGCGTACCTGGACGTATTGAGTGACGTGATCGACGAGCACGGAACCGAGGCCGTTGCCGCGGAGACGGAGCTCTCGCGGACGACTGTCGACGCACTCGCCGGCGGGACAGCGTCCGGCGACGACGCAGTCGCGATTCGACGTGCCGGCGAGATCACGCTCGCGGACGCCGCCGCGGTGCTCGCACTCTCCGGCGAGTTTCCGGACGCCGACGCGGTCACCGCGCAGGCCCGTGACATCCTGCTGATGGGCATGACGACGGCCGTCATGGACGTCGACGCCGTCGCGGCACGGCTCGGTGGTGACCTGGATCCGAAGACGGTCCAACAGAAAATCGAGGGGCGCCACCCGATCACGCTCGACGAATACGCTCGCATCCACCGTCTGCTGGAGGCCGACTCGTGACCCGCGTCGCAATCCTCGGGTGTGGCTACGTCGGCTGTGAACTGGCACGACAGCTCCAGCCCGATCACGACGTCATCGGCGTTCGCCGCTCGGAGTCGGGGCTCCGTGCCGTCGAGGACACCGGGGCGACAGCCGTGAAAGCCGACGTCACCGAACCGGACGCGCTCGCGGCCGTTCCGGACGCAGACTGGGTGATCTTCGCGGCCTCGAGTGGCGGGCGCGGTGCCGACGCTGCCCGCGAGACATACGTCGGCGGGCTGCGGACGACGATCGACCACTTCTGCGGTCGAGAGGCTGTCCCCGATCGGATCGTCTACACCTCCAGCACGGGCGTTTATGGCGATCACGACGGCGACTGGGTCGACGAGGCGATGTCCATCGACCCCGGGACCGAGCGCGGACAGGCCCTGGCTGAGGCCGAAGCCATCGCCCGCCAGCGCCCGATCGACGACACGGACGGCACAGTCGCTCGATTCGCCGGCCTGTACGGTCCGGATCGCTACCGCCTGCAGCGGTATCTCGACGGGCCGGTTACCGAGGGTCACCTGAACATGGTCCACCGGGACGACGCCGCCGGCGCCGTTCGGTTCCTGCTCGAAGGCGATCACGCCCGCCGTGAGGTCGTCAACGTCGTCGACGACGAACCCGTCGAGAAGTGGGCGTTCGCCGACTGGCTGGCCGAGCAATGCGGCGAACCCGAACCGCCCAAACAGACCGTCGCCGACCGGCTCGACGACCCCGAGCTCTCGGAAGCGGCCCGCAACTGGGTCGGGGCCGACAAGCGCGTCAGCAACGAGAAACTCCGGGGACTCGGCTACGAGTTCGTCTATCCGACCTATCGCGAGGGGTATCGCGACGCGATCGAGGCGTCTCTCGCGTAGCGTCGGGGACCTGCGCGCCCAACAGTTTTGGTTCCGTCGTCCACACGTAGGGGCATGCCCACAGTGCTGTGTATCGGCGGGACGCGCTTCATCGGCCGGGCGACAGTGACGGAGTTTCGCGAGCACGGCTACGACGTGACGCTCTGCAACCGCGGCCGTCACCCGAACCCGTTCGCCGACGATCCCGCGGTCGAGCACGTCAGGTGTGACCGACGCGACGACGAGCGACTGCGAGCCGTCGCCGACCGTCTCGACCCCGACGTCGTGATCGACCTGGTGGCCTATCACCCGCGAGACGTCCGGGTCGCGACCGACGCCTTCGCGGACGTCGATGCGTACGTCTTCGTCTCCAGCGGGGCCGCCTACGGCGAACACCGGATCCCGAAACGCGAGGACGAGACGCAACTCGAACCCTGCAGCGAGCGCGAAGCCGGAGACGACTCCCCGGAAACCTACGGCAATCGCAAGGCTGAGGGCGACCGGGCAGTCTTCGCGGCCGCCGAGGCGGGCGTCCGCGCGATGAGCGTCCGCCCGACGATCGTCTACGGTCCCCACGACTACACCGAGCGGCTGGACTACTGGCTCGCCCGGATCGACAATCACGACCGGGTCGTCGTTCCCGGCGACGGCACGTCGTTGCACCAGCTGGCGTACGTCGACGACGTGGCCAGCGCGCTTCGAATCGTCGCGGAGAAGGGGGAAGCCGGTGAGGCCTACAACGTGGGTGACCGCCACGCCCCCGCGATGGCGGAACTGCTGGAGCTTCTCGCGGCGGCCTGCGACGCTGACGTCGAGACGGTCTACGCCGGCGCTCGCGAGCTCGCGCCCGACCTCCGACCCGGCGATTTCCCGCTGTACAACGACCGCCCGCATCTCCTCTCGGCCGAGAAGCTCCACGATCTGGGCTGGGAGTGGACACCGCATTCGGAAGCCCTCGACGCGACCGTGGCCGAACACCGCGAGAGTGACCGGGACGGGAGCGATCGGGGTCCGCGCCGGGACGTCGAGATCGATGTCCTGGACCGGCTCTAGCTGTGTCGGTCGTCTTTCCGGACGTCAGCCGTCGTCACGCATGAGTGTCACTCGGGCCGCCTCGTAGTCTTCCAGGAAGGCGTCCTCGCCGCCGACAGTCCGGACCCCCTCTTCGAACTCGACGAACAACGTGTTCTCGAAGCCAAAGGAACTGTCTCGCGGCTCGATCAGGCTCTGTCGGACGTCGACGACGGTGAACTGACTGCCTCTGACGTGATAGAGATCTACAGGCTCATCGAGGACCGGGGGAGGTCGCGGTAAGGGGCACGACGAGAGGCACAGTCGCTGAACGGGCGGCAAGGTTTTCACGCGGGGCGTCGATTCTTCGATATGTTCCAGAAGACGACCTGGATCCGACTGCCCAGGAACGTCCTCGTGGGTCACGGCGTCCTCGAGGACACCGTCACGGCGGTCGAGGAACTCCACCTCGCCGGACGGCCGTTGATCGTCACCAGCCCGACACCCAGAGAGGTCGCCGGCGAGCGCGTCGCCGAGCTGTTCGCGGCGGCCGGGCGCGAGCCCGAAACGGTCGTCGTCGAGACGGCCAGCTTCGAGGCGGTCGAGCGCGTCATCGAGGCCGCCGACGACATGGAGGCGGGGTTTCTGGTCGGCGTCGGCGGCGGCAAACCGATCGACATCGCGAAGATGGCCGCCGATCACCGCGGCCAGGGCTTCGTCTCGGTCCCGACCGCCGCGAGCCACGACGGCATCGTCTCGGGCCGTGGATCGGTCCCGGAGAAAGACACGCGCCACAGCGTCGCCGCCGAACCGCCGCTGGCGGTCGTGGCCGACACCGAGATCATCGCTGACGCCCCCTGGCGACTCACGACCGCCGGCTGTGCCGACATCATCTCGAATTACACGGCCGTCCGGGACTGGAACCTCGCGCGCCGCCTCCAGAACGTCGAATACTCCGAGTACGCCGGCGCGCTCTCTCAGATGACCGCCGAGATGCTCGTCGAGAACGCCGACTCGATCAAACCAGGCCTCGAGGAGTCCGCCTGGATCGTGGTCAAGGCACTGGTCTCCTCGGGCGTCGCCATGTCGATCGCCGGCTCTTCGCGGCCCGCCTCGGGGGCCGAGCACCTCTTCTCGCACCGACTCGACCGGCTCGTCCCGGACGCGGCACTGCACGGCCATCAGGTCGGCGTCGGCTCGATCATTGCCGCATATCTCCAGGACGGCGAGAAAGGCATGTGGCGTGACATCCGCACCGCGCTCGAACGCATCGGCGCGCCGACGACGGCCGAGGAACTTGGCATCGACGAGTCGACAGTGATCGAGGCGCTGACCACCGCACACGAGATCCGCGACCGGTACACGATCCTCGGCAACGGCATGAGCGAAGAGGCCGCGCGCGAAGCCGCACGCGTAACGGGCGTGATCTGATAGGGATTGTTGTACGTCTGTCCCGGATCGACCGCTCGATGTAGTAGACTCCGCTCGAAACTGCTACAGCGACTCGTCCTGTGACGTCGCGATCAGCTGTCGGTTCTTCGAGGGACGGGGGATTCTCAGCGTCACACGTGTCCCCGATTCCGAGACCGACGTCTGGATCGTCCCGTCGTGTGAGTCGACGATCCACCAGACGATCCAGAGACCGACACCGGTACTGTGGGCGAGTTGTGTGCCCGACTCACCTCTCAGGGCCAGTCGTTCGTGTTCCGGCAGTCCCGGTCCGTCGTCGGCGACCGCGACCGTCACGGCTTCGGCCGCAGATTCGACCGTGACGGTGCAGGTCGGACTCTCCCCTCCGTGCTTTGCTGCGTTCTCGATCAGTTCGTGTATCGCAGTCTTCAACGTCGGAAACGCGAGGATGTGAGCCTCCGGCGGGACGTTCGTCGAAACCGTGGCCGAGGGATAGGCCGATTCGACGTCTGTGCGACTATCCTCGACGAGCGTCGTCACCGACTGCTCTACGAACACGGATTCCTCTTCCGCGATCCGGCGCAATTCTTTCGATTTCTCGGCCAGCGCGATGATCCTGTCGAGTGTCGCCTCGAGCTCCAGCGGGTCGTGGGGTCGTTGCAGTTCTTCGAGGAGGTAATCGATGTGCCCGCGAATGGCGGTCAGATCGTTCCGGAGGTTGTGCCGCAAGATGCGACCGAAAATCGAGACGAGACGCGCGTAATTCTCCAGCGCGAGGTCGCGCTCCCGCAACTGGAGTTCCGACGCCAGCGCCGACGAGATCCAGTCGACGAACGCGACCGACGCCGCGTCAAACGGCTCGGCACGCGCGCCCCGGCCGACGAAGCAAAGCGTCCCGACCGGACGGTCGTCGAGCTGCAACGGGGTGCCGACGTAGCACTTCAGCGCGTGCGTTTCGTACGCGACATCGTCAACCCAGCCCTGATTCGGGGCGTCGTGGAGGGCGACGGTCTCGTTACGGTCGATGGTGTGGCGGCAAAACGTCGTCCGCAGATCGGCCGTCTCCCCGACGGGAAACGCGCCGTCGGCCGGATCGGTGCTGGCGATGACCTCCCAGTGGCCGAGTTCGGGTACGACCCGGGTGAGGTGTGCGTGCTCGACACCGAGCGCGTCGGCCCCGAGTGCGAGTGCCTCGTCGGCCTTTTCGGTGAATGACGCCTCCGAATCGATCATCTCGGCGATCCCGGAGAAGGTCTCGGCCAGCCTCGCGTCATACATCCTGTGCCGCGACATAGCTTTGGGGGACACAAAACGCTTGGCTGGGTAGGATATTTTAATTTTACACTTAAGAAAATAATAAATACATACCGAAGAACTCGTGGCTCACATGTGATGGGTCGGGAGAGGCCAAAGCCGTTCTGAGATGTGCCGTCTCGATCTAGCCGCGAACCTCGACGACTTCGATCTCGAAGGTGAGCGTTTCGCCCGCGAGTTGGTGGTTGAAGTCCACTTCGACGCTGTCCTCGTTGACGGCCGTCACGTCGCCGTGCAGCCCGTTCTGTGCGTGGACGTGCAATCCGACCGTCGGTGGCTGGCCGACCATCCCCTCGAAGGTCTCGGGGTCGTACTCCCTGACGCGGTCGGGCTCGTGATCCCCGTAGGCTTTCTCGGGCGGAGCGGTCACTGTCGCCGTCTCCCCTTCGGCCATTCCGATCAGCGCCTCGTCTAGCCCCTCGATTATCTCGCCTTCGCCGGCGGTAAACGACAGCGAGGCGTACTCTTCGGGTTCGATGTCTCCGGGCTGGGCCAGTCCCGCCTCGATCGCGACCTCCCGCCGGGACGTGTCGAAGATCGTTCCGTCATCGAGGCGACCGACGTACTCGATGGTCACCCCATCGCCGGGTTCAATTGACATGGCTATGCGTGGGAGAGTCCCGAATATAAATCCTGCCGGTCGTTCTCGCCCGCGAGTCGACCGATCCGTCTGCCTGGTGTCGCCTTTTTCAGACTGCTGGCCATCGCATTCGGAACCTCATCCGAATGCTCGGCCGGCCGTCTCATACTGGTGGCTACACCATTTCGAACTGATTCGACACGACGGCATGCCGACTCTCTGTCCGAAGGTACAACCACCAGTATCAGTCGTCCCGGAGACGCTCGACCGCGGCGCTGGCGACGCAATGGGCGTTTTCGACGGCCACTTCCAGTCCGTCTTCCCAGGAACGGACGCCACCACTCTCCCTGTCGTGGTTCGAGATCGCCCGGATCGTCGCGTACCGATCGAGCGCGTCGTGACGGGCCAGCGCGTGGGCCGTCCCGGCGTCTTCGGTGACTGTCGCCCGATAGGGGGGCGCGCCGTACTGTTCGCAGAGCCATGTAACCTCCGCCGCCCGCTCCGCGCCGTGCCAGAACTCACCGCCGGTGACGACGGTGCCCGACGTAACCGTCCCCGCTTCGAGTGTGACGCTGTCGGCGGCCATCCGGACGCGCGAGCGAAGTCGGTCGTCCAGTTCGTAGACGTAGTCGCGCGGCCGGTACTCGAGTAGCTGCACGCCGTCGTCGGTGCGGTGTTTGCGGTCCCAGTCGACGATGACCTCGCCGAGGACGACCGAACCGACCGGTAACTCGGGCGGGCCACCGGCGATCCCGGCGGTCAGAAACAGCGTCGAATCGTCGACGAGTTCGCTTCCGAACAGCGTCGTGACGGTTGTCGCCGCGGCTGTCGGGCCGACGCCGGTCGCGACGACGCCGACCGTCCCGTCGTGATACACCGGCGATCCGTAGTCCTCGATGGCGCCCGGGAGCGGTCGGGTCGCGGGCCACTCGCGATCGAGCCACGGCGAGAGCTCGTCGGTCGGGAACTCGTCGGCCGCGAACGCCGTGAGAACGAGCACGTCGAGTGCCATCACGAGAGCCACTCGGTGAACTCGCCCTCGATGAGCGTCTCTTCCTGTTTTCGGATGTACTGGGCCTGCATGCCCCAGATCGCCTCCGGGAGCGGGACACCCTCCTGGACGCGCCGGCGGACGTAGCCGAACTTCCAGCGAGCGGGCGTGATCCGCCGGTCGACGCGCTCGCGCAGCGGACGGATGTACTGCCGGGCAGCCTCCGACGAGAGACCCTGCAACCGGAGGCCGTCGCGGGCGTGTTCGAACAGCTCGCCGTAGATCTCCTCGATGTCGGCCGTCTCGCCCGCACCCGTGATCCAGACCAGCTCGGCGTCCAGCCCGTTCCGCATCGCGTTGTAGAAGTTCTTCTCTGCACGCTCCCATTCGAGCGTGCGCACGGGATGTTCCCGCCGGGTCAGACTTTCCAGCAGGCCGGCGAAGACGGCCTGGAACGCGATGGCGTCCCGGATCGTCGGCTGGGCTGGCAACGGACGGAACTCGATGCGGGCGTTGGCCTGTGAGCGAGTCGCGCCGTCGAAGACGGGACGCACCCACCGCCAGTAGGAGCCGTGTTTGTGTCGCACGTGGGCGAACTGGTCGTCGAAGCGTTCTCCCCGGGTAAGCTTCATCGGGACGATCGTTTCGTCGGCGACGATGGCGTCGATGGCGTCATCGACGGTCTCGAAATCGGGCGGGAAGCAGACCTTCTTCGGGATCGACTCGTCGGCCGCGTTGAGCACGGATTCGAACACGGAGATGCGGTGTTCCATCCAGGCGTCGTCCAGGATCGCCGCGTCGGGCACGTCGTCGTACAGGTCCGGCGGGAAGAACGGCGAGTTGACGCCGAGCGCGAGCAGCGGCCCGGCGATCCGGAGTGCGTATCGGAAATACTCCGGCAGGTCCGGCGCGTGGGGCACCTGGACGTGTGGCTGTATCGAGGTGATCAGGCTCTCCGGCATGACCGTGTCGGCTTCGAGCGTGACGTTCGGGGCGTCCAGACGCAATCCGGACGGATAGTCGGTGTTTGCCATCGCGTGATAGCGGACGGAATCGGACATGTTCGTCCCGATTCGGATACCGTCGGCTTCGACCGAGTCACAGAGATACGAGCGGGCGGTCTCGCCGTTCGGCGGGACGGTCCACAGTCCATCGCTGACCAGCCGGATGTTGTCTGCGCGGGTGCGCTCCTGGGCGGGGACGAGGTTGGCCTGCAGTTCCTGCTCCTGGGCGGCCAGCCCGTAGGTGTTCAGCGGCTGGGGGCTGGTCTGCATCTCGGCGTTGTGCAAGCCGAGTTCTTTCTCGAAGCCGATCCGCTCGAGCAGCGGGCGGGAGACGCGCTGGAGGGCGTCGGTCCGGTCGTCGACGGCGTACAACTCCAGCTCGAGGCCGACGATGGTCTCGCTGTTGTCGAAGGTCCCGTCTCGTACCTCCGCTTTGAGGCGTTCGGCCTCCTCGGCCGCCTCTGCCTGGAACTCCTCGGCGTCGACCGCGAGCGACTCCCTGACGGCGGCCGCGAGCTCGGATGCCGACATACCCCCCGATTACGCGTCAGGTATGTTGATACTGTCGGCTGCGGTCACACCGGCACGATCACGACCGCACGCTCGGCTTCGCCCGCGACGGCCGCCGCAGTGCCCCCCAGCCCCATCTCCATCTGTTCCGGGTCGCCGCTTCGCCGACCGACGATGATCTCGTCGGCGTCGACGTCGGCCGCCAGATCGAGGATCGCCTCGACCGGGTCGCCCTCTCGCTGTTCGGTCCAGACCGTCGCCGCGGCGAGGCGGGCGCGGGCGACGTTGATCGCGTCGCTGACGTCCCGCGACGGGGTGCCCGGTTCGACGACCCCCAGTACCATCACCGTGTCGTCGTCGGTGAGTCGCTCGGCGAGGTAGTCACAGGCCACTGCAGTCGTGTGGACGGACGCGCTCGCGAGGAGGTACGTAGTCATAGCTGCCCGGACTCCTCCCCTCAGAAATCGAAATCGTCGGGATCGTCGCCGAAGTCGTCGTCTTCTTCCCCGAAGTCACCGAGTTCGTCGGCTTCCTCGCCGCCGAACTCCTCGGCCTCCTCAGCATCGGCCTCGAAGGCCTCTGGCGGCCGGCCGGCGGCTTCGACGACGCTGTCGTCGACGACGATCGGACAGTCGACCCGGAGCGCGATCGCGATCCCGTCGCTCGGCCGGGCGTCGAAGACGGCGTCCTTTCGCGAGCCGTCGTTGTACTGTTCGGCGTCGATTTTCGCGTAGAAGGTCCCGTCGGCTAGATCGTCGATCCGGACACGGTCGATAGCCCCCCCGAACTCCGAGAGCATCTCGATCAGCAGGTCGTGTGTCAGCGGCCGCTCGAAGGGCTCCTCGTCGATCGCCAGCTGCATCGATTGTGCCTGGTCGGCGCTGACGAAGATCGGCACGTACTGGCCGTTCGCCCGCAAGAGGACGACGGGCGCGCCGGCCCCCTCTTCCCCGACCCCGACGCCGATTCCCTCGACTGTCGCCTCGTGTTCCATACCCCGAAGTTGGATACCAACCGCCAAAAGTACTCGGGCGCGCCAGCGAGCACCGCCAGCGCTACCGGTGGCAGCGACCCGGATTGACCTCTGGCATATAAATCTGTCGTCGATTAAGCCGGTTTGACGGGCCAAATCGCCGCAATCCGGGCCGATCGATCCTGAACCGACTTCGGCGAGTTCCCGGTTGAAGTGGGTGTCTCGACATAGGCTCGACCGGAGGCAGCGAACATGAATCTCACAAAGATCGCAGGCATTGCTCTTGCACTGGTGCTCGTCGCCGGCGGTACGGCGGCGGCACTGCCGGGCAATGCACCCGCGGAAGCAGGCAACGCACCCACGGACGCACCGACAACTGACCAGCCGAACGAGACGGTTGCCGACGAGGACGACGCGAACGAGACGGCTGAAGACGAGCCCGAGCGTGGACCGCCCGCCGACCGCGGCCCGCATGCGAGCGAAGATAAACGTGGCCCGAACGCTGAGCACGAACGCGGTCCCCCGACCGACATGCCCGAGCAGGTCCCCGACTTCGTGACGGAGATCCACGAAACGATCAACCAGTTCCTCTCCGGTGAGCTGGAGGGCGACCTCGGTTCGGCGATAGCCGAGATCACGCCGGACGACGGCGATAGCGACGAAGTCGACGAGACTGACGAGCAGACCGACGACGAGCAGACTGACGAGCAGACCGACGAACAGACTGACGACGAAACGGTCGAAAGCTAAGCACTTGGACTCGACAGGCAGACTCGACTGTCCCCCTGCGCTCGGCCCTCCACCGAGCAATCGCCGGTAACGCCGTTCTTTTCTACCACACTCGCGTACAGGTTCGCATGAGCGTCCCCGGCGCAGAGCTGGAACTCGACCGCAAGCAGGCGACGCTGGCGGTGTTGCCCTTTCTATTGCTGGGGCTCGGAAACCTGGCGCTGTTGCTCGGGTGGGGACTGAAGCCGCTGTGGGCGTTTCTCATCTTACCGCCGATCCTGTTCATCAGCGTGCTGGCCTGGATCGCCTTCCGGACGGGGTTCGTCCGGGATCAGGGCCAGACCTAGGAGAGCAGTTCGTCGACGGCACCCTGCGCAGCCAGCGCGGCGTCGTCGGCGAGTTGTTGCTCGTCGATCCGGTCGTCCTCGACGTTGAGATAGACGTCGACTTCGAGCACACCGTCCTCGAAGGTGACGGTGACGTCGAAGTCAGCGACTGCCGACCGGTCACAGCGCGAAAAGATGACGTTCTCGGCCGCGTCAGCGGCCGTCTGGACAACTTCGCTGTCCTCGACCATCGTCCTCAGTCGCCGCCGGGACCGACGTTCGGGCTCGGGCCGCCGGCGCCACCGCCGCCACCGCCGCCGAGCATCTGCTGGAGCTCCTGCTGGAGTTCCTCGAACTGCTCCTGCACACGCTCTTCCTGCTTGTCGAGGCTCTCGACGCGGACTTCGAGGTTGTCGACCTTCTCTTCGAGGTCGTCGTAGGCCTCGTCGTAGTCGCTCTCGACGAGCAGTTCGCCGACCTGGCGGTACATGCCCGTGTCCTCGTCGATGTCATCGAGCGCGTCAAGCGCGCTCTCGGCCTCGGCGAGCTGGGTCTCGGCCTGCTGTTTCTGGGTGGCGACCTGCTGTGCGGTCTCCTGCAAATCCTGCAGTTCCTCGAGCTTCTCCTGTGCTTCCGGCGGCAGATTACCCTGCATACCCGGACCGTCGTGACCCGGACTGTTAAACCCACGTTTTTGTTCCGGACGGCACGCGGCCGCTCCGGACGGCAGCCGACAGCGTTAATCCGGGCGCCCGAGTAGTACGGATGGCAGCGGGAGCCCGGACCCCGTGTCTTGGACCCGCCGCAGGCGGCCAAAGAGGCATGAGGAAAGTCCCCCCACCGTCCGGGCAGGTGACCGGGTGCAAACCCGGAGCGGGAGACCGCTGGCACTGGAACAGAAACGAGACCACTCCGCCTGACCGATGAGGCGTGCGAACCCCGACTGACGAAGGCCGACTCGGCTGCCGGGAGAAACCCCGGTACGTCGGTCGACCGAGAAAGGAACGGGGAGCTGACCCGCCGAGGGCGGCGTGCCGACCACGTCGGCACGTCACGAACGAGCGAACGTTGCGCGGCGCTCCGCGCCGCGATTTCGAGGCGGTGCGACCGCCACACGGTTCGCGAGTAGACGGTGGAGAACGGATGGAACGGCGAATCCTCACTGGTGCAAGTCCGCGCCACAAGGTAGCCCGGACGCGGCGCGGACGCTCAGCCGAATGCCGGGCCGAACAGAAGGGGGCTTACTCCCCGCAGCCACGATCGCCGTCGCGATCGCGCTGTTTTGATACTGCCGGCTATAACCTTTCGCACGTATTTCGCCACCCCGAGATGCCGAAAACCTTCACGAACGCATAGCCGACAGTCTGACGACCCGCGAGTCCGCCGCTCTCCGCTAGTCGCCGATCGAACCCGTGGGACGCGGTGGCTCCAGGTCCCCCACGAACCGCTTTTCGTCGCCGTCCTGGACGTGGACGGCACAGCCGAGACAGGGGTCGTACGACCGGATCGTCCGCATCACGTTCACCGGGTTGCGGGGGTCCTCGACTTCCATCCCTTCGAGTGCGTACTCCAGGATGCTCGGATTCCCCTCTTTGTCCCGGGGGCCGAGGTTCCACAGCGTCGGCGAGATGATCTGGTAGTTGGCGATCTCACCGTCTTCGACCCGCACCCAGTGGGAGAGCGCGCCACGCGACGCGCCCCAGAGCCCGACGCCCTCGCCGGTGAAGTCGTCGGTCCACTCAGCCCGCAGCGGTCCGTGGATGTCCACCGAATCGATCCACTCTCCGAGCAGGTCCCTGACGAGTAAGAACTCCTGCACGCGGGCGATAAGGCGGTTCAGCGTACTGCCCCGCTGGGGATCGCCGCCGAGTTGCGCCCGGAGATCGAACGGGTCGTCGCCGGCGGCGATCAGCCTGGCGAGCGGTCCCGTCTCGACCGATTGACCGTCTAACCGCGGGGCCTTTCCCCAGGAGTACGCGCCCTCCTTGTCCGGCGCCGGCTCCGGTGGCGGCGCGCGCTGTGGGTGGCCGCCGGATTCCTCTGTGTACCAGGCGTGACTCGTGTCTTCGGTGATACCCGCGAGCAACTCCGCCTGGCTCGGCTCGTGTATCGTGCCATCGATGAAGATACCGCCGGGGAACACGAGGCCACCGTCGTCGTCGTAAAACATCCCGTTGGCGTAGAAGCGCCCGGGGCCGACACCGAACTCGTCGGCGCCTTCCTCCGCGGCCGCGACGAGGACGCTCAACATGTCGTACAACCCGTGAGCGTCACTCGGCGGCCCGCGCTGGTCGCGGACCGCCTCCAGCACCTCCGGGACCGCGTCGGTCGGCCCCACCCACTCGTCGACCGACGCGATGCGCTCGCGGACCCGTTCGACCGTCTCTTCGTCGGGCTGGGCGACGACGCCCCCTGGCGCGTACGTCAGCGGATGGGGCGCGCGGCCGCCGAACTCGGTGAACGCCTGCAGCAGCGTCCGCTGGTTGGATAGCGCGCTCTCGTATCCCGCCCCCTCGTTCGGGTTCAATCCTGCATATCCGGTCTCCGCGACGGCGTCGCTGTAGTCCGGTCCGGCGAGCGTGAACACGTGGATCGCGTGGTTCCAGAGCAGGAACATCCCTTCCATGACGTTCTGGAGGAGGCGGGCGTTGTACGGCACGCCGCCGAAGACGCCCGCGCTGGCGGCCGCGTCCTCGAGCGCGAGCGTCGCGGCCTTCCGGTGGGAGGTGAAACAGACCCCACAGACCATCTGGGTAATCTGGGGGACGTCCGAGGGCGGTCGCCCGACGGTGATGTTCTCGATGCCCCGGAACATCTCCATGTGGCTCTTGGCCGACTGAATCTGCCCGTCCTGCACGTCGATCGTCGTGCTGTGGTGCCCTTCGATCCGCGTCGTCGGGTTGATTTCGATCTCCGGCATCAGTGATCACCGACCGACTGGTTTCGGGGATCCTCTCTCCAGACGATCGGTCCGTCCGGACTGAGCCAGCGATTGACGAGCCACAGCGCCCCGATGACGGGGAGCAGGGGCAACAGCATGAGACACACCGGGATCGCGATCAGCAACCCGGGAAGACTGCCTTCCGGTCTCGGAATCGTGTGGCCCGGCTCTTCGATCGGTTCGGGCTCGCCGATCTCTTCTCTCGTCTCGCGTGCTTCGTAGAACGGGGTGAACCGGTCCCAGAACGCCGGCTCGACACAGCCGATGCAGGGTGCGCCGATGTCTCGACAGATGGTGGTCCCGTCGTTTCGCAGCCGCTTGGAGTCGTCACAGTGGGCGTGGACGCCGGCACAGCCGGCCTCGTAGAGACACCCTTCCTCACCGGGTTCCGCCGCGAAGTCTTTGGCCTCGTAGTCCGGTCGACGGGAGCAATCGTCGTGAACAAGCGGGGCGAACAGCGGCAGCGGCCTGTTGAACTCATCGAGAGTCGGAATGTGGCCGTTCAGGACCGTCGCGAGCGTCAACAGGATGTGGTCCGGGTGCGTGGGACAGCCCGGAACGTTGATCACCGGAAGGTCGGACCCGGCGGTAAACTCCGGACCCAGTACGCCGCCCCGGTCGATGCCCTCGAACTGGATGCCGGACGCGCCGGTCGGACTGGATCGAACCGCTTCCGGGTCACGCTTTCCGGCGGCCGGCAGCCCGCCGTAGGCGGCACAGCTCCCGACGGCGACGACTACTTCGGCACGTTCCGCGAGCTCCATCACCCAGTCGAGGATCGGCCGACGGTTCCCGAATTGATCGACACCGAGCGTCGCCGATCGCGGGACGTCCACCGGAATCGATCCTTCGACGATCAGTACGTCCGGCGCGGTCTCGATCGCATCGAGCGCCCTGTCTCCGGCGTCGGTCATCAGCGTCGGGTGAAACGCGATCGACTCCCGAAACTGTTCGAGCTGGAACTGTTCCGGATACTCTCCCTGAAGCAGCGAGATCGTACAGCCAGTGCAGCTCTGTCCCTGGAGCCACGCGACGTCGAGGTCGTCTTCGACGGCCCGTTCCAGAGCAGCGTCGATCTCCGTCGAGAACTCGGACACCACGTCGCCCGGCTCTCGGTCGACTGCCAGCGACAGGAAATCGTATCTCGGTTCCGGTTGTATCCGCTTTTCGGGACGCCTACCCCGTTGAGCCGTCGCCATACTCGTCGTATTGGGCTACTAATACATATATTTACTGGCGATGAGGTACCACTAGTAAAAATACGGGAATATCACTGATCGTCCGAATCGATGTCGCGTCACGTTCGTGGAGAATTGTGGGGGATAGCAGCGGGCCCGGGGATCCTCAAATTCCGTCTGAGAGGGGCTAACTGGCGTTTTTCGAGACCGATATGACTGGTTTCCAGATAGTCCGGTTACGTGATCTGATCGGAAGGAACGCCCGAAATATGAGGGCGATAATAAAGAATGAAAGCGGAAAAGTCAGGGATATGAGCGCTAAATCGGGATTATGAAATAAAATAATAATACCGACAGTAAAGATAGGGTGTGTGATAGGTGTTCGGGGGCGTTTCTGCCGTCGATGGGCGTCCCCACGAGTTACTATCCCCCCGGGCGAAGGATTCGGCATGGATGTCCTGATCCTGGGCGGTACGGGCCTTATATCGACAGCGATCACCCGGAAGCTCGATGCTGCCGGCCACGACGTGACTGTCTGCAATCGCGGCGAAAGCGACGCTGCGATCCCCGAGTCGGTCGACCGCGTCCGCGCGGATCGGTTCGGCGACGAGTTTCCATCGCGGGTCTCGGGCACCGATCCCGAGGCCGTGATCGACATGCTGTGTTTCTCCGAGAGCGACGCCGAACTCGCGGTCGAGGCGTTCGGCGGCCGGGTCGAACAGTACGTGTTGACGTCGACGATCGACGTCTACCGCCGCCCGGTCGACTCGAACCCCGTCGTCGAGAGTGCGCCGCGTCACCCGCCGACGAGCAACTACGGGGCCAACAAGGCCGCCGCCGAAGACGTGATCCGCGGGGCCCACGACCGGGGTGAATTTGCGGCCACTATCGTCCGTCCGTGGACGACCTACGGCCCGCACGGCAACGGTAACCTCTGTCACACGTTCGGGGTCGACACGACCTACCTGCGGCGGATCCGCGACGGCGAGCCGATCGTCGTCCACGGGGACGGCACCGGACTGTGGGGACCGGCACACCGCCGGGACGTCGCCGGGGCCTACGTCGGCGCGGTCGGCAACCGGGCCGCCTACGGCGAAACCTACAACGTCACCGCCGAGGCGGTCCCGACCTGGAACGAGTACTACCGGACGCTCGCGGACGCGCTGGACGCGCCCGAGCCCGAACTGGTGCACGTCCCGACGGACGTTCTGGTCGAGATCGCGCCGGATCGTACCGACTTTCTCGTCGATCACGGCCGCTACAGCACGACCTTCGATACTTCGAAGGCACGGCGGGACCTGGGCTACGAACAGTCGATCGGACTGGAACGTGGCGCTCGGGAGGTCATCGAGTATCTCGAAGACAACGACGCGATCACGAGCGAGGACGACGCCTTTATCGACGCGCTCGTCGCTGCCTGGCAAGAGACGAGAGACGGGTTCGTCCAGGGTTCGAGCGCTGATAGGGAGTAGCGTAGCCGATCGGAGCAACTCTCATATTGCCGGCTGTAACATTTCGAAATAATTCACCACCCCGGGGTGGCAAATATCTGTACGAACGTACAGCCGGCAGTATCACTCCGATCGGGTGACCGGATCATCGTTCCCGGGCGAAATCTATGGATTTCCGTGATCACGAGAATCGGAGATTCTCGAACGACTCCTTGAGGGAGGGGGCTTAGTGACTACATTCAGCTAATTGGTTCAGTCTGTAGTGCCTGGGGCTGTGCAACAGTTCTATGTCACCCTCGGCGATGACGAATCCGGGGGCTGCGACCGCCCGGAAGACGCCGAAGGCATGTCTGTGGCTCCGAGGTCGACCGCGCCACCCGGGGCGGTCGTCTCGGGGGGCGCGTATCGCACCGAACCTCATACGAGTGCGGGCGAAGGTGCACCTGAAGAGGGGGGGTTCGAGTAGGAACAGAATACCTGCCTTGCCTGAATCTTGTGCACGTCAGACGCGCTCCTGCGTCTGGATAGTTGAGGAGAATTAAGAACACTATAAGACTTGTAGATATGCTTCGACTGGACGCTTAGGAACATCCTACTTCAAATATCGAGACGGAGGCTCCCCCTGTATCTCGCACGGTGTTCTCCACAGGTGGCGAGTGACTCATACGGATTATTGTACCGATTTACCGCTCCGACCGTCCCGCGGTCGATGCGGAACAGACGTCCAATAATCCGTATCAGCGGGATGATCGGCAAGTGAGAGCCCTTTCTCTATCCTACGACCCGAACGCGCGCGACCGGACACGAAGCGCGACCGATTCGAGGGCGTAGGCCAGGCTGTACAGCGAGGTTAGTGTCAGCGGCACGAACGCCAGCGCGCCGAGCGAGACGACGAGCAACTCGGTGTTCGCCGCTCCGAACACGGTCGATTCGACCGCTGGAAGCGTGGCGAGAACCGCGGCGTACGCCTCGAAGACTCCGGGATACGTGGCCGACAGGCCGAGACCGATCACCGCGAGCGATGTGACGGCGCTCGCCAGCGCGAACGCAAGCGTCGAGACACCTCGACACAAAAGCGACAGGAGCCGTGGCGCACCGACGTCCATCGCCGCCTGGAACGCGAACGCGGCCAGCGCCGCCGTGAGGACTAGCCCCGGCCGCCGCGAGAATGCCGACTGTCCGATCCCGACGAACAGCGCACCTGCGAGCAACGGCAACGCCGGTCCGAAGACCAGCCAGGCGTCACGGGGCAACGTCGCGTCCTTGCGCTCCCGGATCCGCGGGACGAATCCTCGGCCAGCGACCCATGCGGACGCAGTTCCGGCCAGCCCGACCACCAGATAGTGAACGAGGCTGACAGTCACGAACGGTCGATCGATATCGACCATCGGCACTCCGGCCACTGAGACGTCGGGTGCCGTCGACTGGACCACCAGTGCGATGGCCAACAGCGGGACGAGTGCGACGGCAGCGACGGCCGATCCGACGAGTCCACCGCCGGCGGATCCGGCGGTGGTCACGGCGGCCCAGCCACCCGTCGCGAGGACGTAGGAGACGACGTTGCGTAGTCGATCGACCGGGGCCGACAGCCGCGAGGCCGTCTCGGTGACTGACGGGACCGACTCGTCGGTCTCGAACCGATCGATGGCGGCCGAACTCGGATGGCCGAGACTGAGCTGTGTCGTCGGCGTCTCGTCGGCCTCGTCGGAACCGGTAGCTGCCGTCTCGGAGTCCGGAACGGCTGCCGGACCGCTCTCGCGGAGCTCCGCGAGCAGGCCATCAACAGCGTCGGAGTCCAGCAGCGCCGTGCGCCAGAGCTGCGGTCCGCCGGTCAGCCACAGCGAGAACGGACAGAGCTGGTCGGCCTGGTGCCAGCTCCAGGCCGCGACGCCGAACCCGGTGTCGTCGACCCCGTATCCGTTCGGAACGTCTGCTCCCTCGATATCGTCCGGCAGCGGCGTCGTCAGGCGCCCGTGATACCGCTTGAACTCCCTGGCGCCCGTCTCCGGTCCGAGGACCTCGATGAACCCCCGGAGGTGCTCATTCAGCGTCTCGTCGGTCCGCACTGCGTCGGTCGTGTCTGTCGATAACGTCTCGAACGCGAGCGTCCCGTTGATCGGGCCGAGCGACTCGTAGAGGTCGTCGTATCGCTGTCTCCGATCGGGGTCTTCGAGGACGTTGCTGGCCTCGTTGATCCGCATGTGGCGCTTCTCGTCGGCATCGGGGCTGGTCCCCATCGGCGAGAATCGGCGGTCAGCCTGTTTGCGATGGCGTTCGATCGTCTCAAGATCGGCCTCCGGGTCGACGCCGATCCGCGCGTAGTAGTCGATCGCATCCGGGTCGGGCTCTGGCATGCCTGCGAGGTTCCTGTCCGGTTCGTGGGACGGATCTCCCAAAAGCGTCCCGTGTTGGCTGGACAGGATAAAAAACCATTTAGGAGATGCCCGAACACATGGGGGTATGGTAGACGGGTACGCAGTGGGGATCGACCTCGGAACGACTAACAGCGCCATCGCGGCGGTCACGGGGGACGAACCTGAGATCATTCCGAACAGCGACGGAGAACGGACGACCCCGTCGGTCGTCATGATCGATGAGAACGACGAGACCGTGGTCGGACAGCCGGCGGCCAACCAGGCCGTCAGCAAGGCCGAGCGGACGGTCCAGCACATCAAACGCCACATGGGGGAGGAAGACTACGTCGTCGCGATCGACGACGAGGAATACCGGCCCGAGCAGATCTCGGCGCTGATCCTCTCGCGGCTGCTCGCCGACGCTGAAGCCTACCTGGGTCGTGACGTCGATTCGGCGGTCATCACTGTTCCCGCTTACTTCGGCGACGCCGAGCGCCAGGCCACCCGTAGCGCCGGCGAGATCGCCGGGATCGACGTCGAGCACGTCATGACCGAACCGACGGCGGCCTGTCTGGCCTACGGACTCCAGGAGACCAACGACGCCGACGACGCGGCGGCACACGATCGTCGGCACGTGTTCGTCTACGACCTCGGTGGCGGGACCTTCGATGCGACGCTCGTCGAGATCGACCTCGAACACAACCACATCGAGGTCAAGAACACCGACGGCGACCGCAGTCTCGGTGGTGAGGACTGGACCCAGCGGATCGTCGATCACTTCGCGGAGATCGCAAGCGAGGACGGCGACGTCGACGTCGCTGGCGACCCCGAACAGGAACAGCGTCTCTACGACGCCGCCGTGCGGGCGAAACACGACCTGTCCAGCCGCGAGCAGACCGAGATCACGATCCCGTATCTCGGCCCCGACTACAACCTGGAGACGACGCTCTCCCGCGAACGGTTCCAAGAGCTGACCGCCGACCTGCTGGATCAGACGATCGATTCGGTCGACGAACTGTTCGAGCGCTCGGAGAAAGACATCGAGGAGGTCGACGAAGTGCTGCTGATCGGCGGGGCGACCCGGATGACACAGGTCCAGGAGACCGTCGAATCGTACTTCGGGATGGAACCGCTCCGGTCGGTCAACCCCGACGAGGCCGTCGCGCTCGGCGCGGCGACGCAGGCCGAACTGATGTCCACGAGCGGGGACACGACTGCCGACGACGTGCTCCCTGGCGAGGAAGAGGACCTACTGCTGGTGGACGTCACGCCCCAGCCGATCGGGATCGAACTGCACGACGGCGACTTCGCACCGGTCGTCGATCAGGACGAGAAGGTCCCGATCAGCCAGAGCGACGATCGGTTTACGACGGTGATGGACGACCAGACCGGCGTCCGGTTCCCGATCTACCAGGGCCAGGCCGAGACGGCCGAGGAGAACACGAAACTCGGCGAGATGGTGCTATCGGGTATCCCGAAAGCGCCCGCCGGCGAGCCAACGCTGGAAATCGACTTCGAGGTCCAGTCGGACGGCACGCTCGAAGCGTCGGCCACTCACGTCGACTCCGGCGAATCGGTCGACACGACCATCGAATCCGGCGTCCGCCTCTCCGAGAAGGAGATCGAGCAGATGAAAGAGGCGCTGCCGACGCTGAAAGACCGCGCCGTCGCCGGTGCCGACCAGAAAGAAGCGTAGCCGGTCGGCCCGGTAGACCCGAACACCGAATCGAACACGCTTTTTCGGTGCGCACGAGAACATCCACCACGAGCCATGGCTGACGACGACCCAACAGTGCCGATCATCTGCGAGGAGTGTGGGACGGAAACCCGGGTTCCGCTGGACGGGCTGGCCGAGACCCTGGAACGACACAACGAGAACCGTCACGACGGCGAGCAGATCGCACAGGTCGATCCCGACATCGCCGACCGGATCGCTGATCTCGTCGCCGACGACCTGGGATTGCTCGAGGAAGACGGGTGAACTACCCGGTCCGGAACGACAGATCAAGCGTCTCCACCGAGTGGGTCAGCGACCCCATCGAGATGATGTCTACGCCCGTCGACGCATAGGCTGGCACGTCCTGGACGGAAATCCCGCCCGAGGCTTCCGCGAGCACGTCCGGATCAGTCGCCCGGATTCGATCGACGGCGTGTGCGGTCGTCGCGGGGTCCATGTTATCGAGCAAAACGATGTCTGCGCCGGCCTCGGCCGCCCGCGGGGCGTCCTCGGGCTCTTCGACCTCGACCTCGATTTTCGTCGCGAAAGAGGCCTTCGTGCGGAAGTGCTCGATCGCGCTTTCCAGTCCCATCTCGGCGACGTGGTTGTCCTTGACCATCACCATGTGTGAGAGGTTCAGCCGGTGGGTATCCCCGCCGCCGGCGACGACCGCGCGTTTCTCGATTCCACGGAGACCGGGCGTCGTCTTGCGGGTGCAGGCGATCCGGACTGACTCCGCTGTCTCCCGAGCGGTCTCGACGGCCCGGCGGGTCTTCGTCGCGATACCGCTTGCGTGACCGACGACGTTGACCGCGACGCGCTCGCCTCGCAACGTCTCGCGGGCAGGCCCGCCCGTCCGGAGGACGATGTCGCCAGGCCCGATCCGATCGCCGGGTTCGACGGACGTCTCGACGTCGACGCCGAGGTACTCGAAGACCGCACGCGCTCCATCCAGCCCCGCCGCGACGCCGGGCTCTCTGGCGACCAGGCGGCCGTCGGTTTCGCCCGGAACCTGGTTCGTCACGTCGTGATGTCCGATGTCCTCCTGCAGCCAGGATTCGATCTTGCTATCCGGAATCATACTCTCAATCCGCACTCGCCTCGGGGGATTCGAGGAGGTAATGCGTGCCGCGGCTCTCGGGGCTTTCGCTGGCGGCACGGGCGATCAGCAGCGCGGTGATCGCGGCGTGGCGGAGTTCGTACAGCGATCGCGAGGTGCGCGTGCGGACGTACGCGTCGACTTCGCCTTTGAGCCGCCGAAGGACGCCCTGAGCGCGCCGGAGCTGTGCCGGGTCGCGTTCCAGCCCCACGTACTCGTCCATCACGCGGCGCAGGCGACGGAACTTCTCACGGGCAAACTGCCCGGACAACTTGGGATCGCGATCGAGTAACCCGGGCGGTTCGATCGTCCGGATCTCGGAAACGTCGCGGAGGGACTCGGCGGCGTCTGAACCAGCACGTAGTCCCCAGACCAGTCCCTCCAGCAGGCTCGTGCTCGCCAGGCGGTTCGCGCCGTGGACGCCGGTTCGGGCACTTTCACCGACCGCATAGAGGTTCTCCAGTGAGGCGCGCCCTCGGTCATCGACGACGACGCCGCCACAGAGGAAGTGTTCGGCCGGTGCAACCGGTATTCCCTCGCGGTAGTCGATGCCGTTGTCCTCACACAGCTCGACCAGATCCGGGAACTCACTGGCGAAATCAAGGGGACTGACGTCGAGTCGGACCTCGCCGGTCCGGTCGCGCTCGGTCTTGACGGCGCGGGCGACGACATCCCGGGGCGCGAGTTCGGCGTCCGCGTGATAGTCGGGCATGAACCGCTCGCCATCGGCGTTTCGCAGCAGGGCCCCCTCGCCGCGGACGGCCTCGCTGACGAGGAACTGGTCGTCGGCCGCCGTACAGACTGTCGGGTGGAACTGGACGTACTCCATGTCCGCGACCGCTGCACCGGCGAGTGCGGCCATCCCGATCCCGTCGCCGGTCATTCCTTCGGGATTGGTCGAGTTCGGATAGAGCTCGCCGATTCCGCCCGTCGCGAGGATCGTCGCGCCCGCAAAGAGCGGTTCGACCTCGCCGTCGGATTCGACCATCGCGCCGTAGACTCGCCCCTCGTGACTGAGCAACTCAAGCGCGGCGGCACCCTCCCGTATTTCGACATCCTCGCGGCTCTCGAGGTAGTTCAGGAACGGGACGTGGATCGCCTTGCCGGTCGAGGCGTCGACGTGGAGGATCCGCTCGTCGCTGTGGGCGGCCTCCTGTCCGAAATCGAGTTGCGCTTTGCCAACCGACGAGCCGCCCGCACCGCCGGCGCTACTCACGGACTCCGTCCGTTCGTTGTCCGTCGAGCGTGACTCGACGCGGTCGAATTCGACGTCAAGCGTCTCCAGCAAGACGTCGCGGACGGCGTCGTTGGCGTGCTCGACCAGCACGTCGACGGCCCCGGGATCGGCCGTGCCGTCACTGGCCTCGATGATGTCCTGCTTGAATTGCTCGGGGTCGTCTTTCGAGACGGCGATACCGCCCTGCGCCCACCAGGAAGAAGCACCCTCCGGACGAGTCGCCTTGGTCGCGATCGTCACGTCTGCTCCCTCGCGGGCCGCTGTGAGCGCGGCGGCACAGCCGGCGATGCCGGAGCCGATCACGAGCACGTCAGTTGTGTCTTGGTCCATCGTGATCACCTCAGATCGAAAGCATCCGGTCGAGCGCCAGTGCCGCGAGTTCCTTCTCCTCGGGGTCGACCTCGATGACGTTGCGTTCGCGGCCCTCGACCAACTCTTCGAGGACCCACGCCAGATAGTTGGGGTCTATCTGACGCATGGCGTTGCAATCCATACAGGAATCCCCACACAGCGGGACGACGTTCACGTCGGGATGCCACCGCTGGAGATGGTTGGTGAGGTGGATCTCGGTGCCGATCGCCCACGTCTCACCGGGATCGGCCTCCTCGACGGCGCGAGTGATGTCGGCGGTCGAACCGGCCTCGTCGGCGGCCTCGACGACCCCGCGGCGACACTCGGGGTGGACGATCACGCTGGCGTCGGGATACTCCTCGCGGACTGCCTCGATGTGTTCGACCCGGAAGCGCTCGTGGACCTGACAGTCCCCTTCCCAGAGGATGATGTCGTTCTCGACGACCTTGTTCGCCGCTTTCGAGTCGGGGTCCCAGGGGTCCCACTCGACGGTTTCGTCTTCCAGCCCCATGGCGTGGGCGGTGTTCTCTCCGAGGTGTTTGTCGGGCATGAACAGGACTTTCTCCCCTCGATCGAGGGCGTACTCGAAGGCCTGCTCGGCGTTCGAGGACGTACAGACCAGCCCGCCCTGCTCGGCGCAGAATGCCTTCAGATCGGCGTAGCTGTTCATGTACGTGATCGGAACGACGTCGGCGTCGGTCTCGGCGGTGATCTCCGCCCAGGCGGCGTCGACCTGCAGCGCCTCTGCCATGCCGGCCATCGGACACGACGCCTCCATGCTCGGGAGGATGACGGTCTGGTCGTCGTCGGTAATGATGTCCGCCGACTCGGCCATGAACGTCACGCCGGCGAAGATCACGTATTCGGCGTCCGATTCGGCGGCCTGTTTGCTCAACTGGTAGGAGTCGCCGACGAAATCGGCGTGCTCGACGATCTCTCGACGCTGGTAGTTGTGCCCCAGCACGACGACGTCGTCGCCGAGTTCCTCCAGCGCGGCATCGATTCGTCGAGCCCGGTCTTCCTCTCCGAGGTCCCGGTACTCCGCCGGGAGCTGTTCCAGGTTGTCGTATTTGAACAAGCTGAGATCGGTATCGAACGTCGCTTCGTTCATCGCTGGCATAGTGGATCTCTGACTGTAATTCTCTCTATTGATCCCTCCATTGAAAACATTTTGTCTTCAATAACTGATTAGGACGATTCTAAACTAAGTAATGGGTGGAAAGTCCGGCAATATTTGATATAACATTCTCAATAAAGGACAACACAAATCAAAGAACCATATCGAGTAATAGACGTCCGAATTACCGCCGGATATAACATCTCAAACTGACTTTGTACGTCGATACACAGACGGTATTCCTGAGCGTCGACCGGCTGTACGGGAAGCAAATCGCCGAGGAGAAAGCGATCGGCCGGAGAGAGCACGCAGTTACTCGTTCTCGCGCTGGCGCCGCCGTTCCATCTCTTCGAGGGAGGGGTCGGTGACAGCACTCTCGCTGTCCTGGCCGATGATGAAGAAGATCGGGATGACGAAGCCGATCAGCCCCACCAGGGCGAACATGATCTGGATGGGCTCCATACGCGTGTGTTGTCGTGATAGCCCGATATCCGTTTCGACACGGGACGGGCGTCGTTCTAGCGGCTGGCGACGATTTCGCCGTCCAGCAGCGTCGCGACGACGTCGATGCCGTCGATTTCGGCCTCGGGGACGTCCCACGGCGAATCGGCCAGCACGACCAGATCGGCCCGCTTCCCCGATTCGATCGTCCCCAGCCGATCCTCGTCGAATCCGGCGTAGGCACCGCCCAGCGTATACGCCCGCAGCGCTTCGGTGACCGACAGCCGCTGGCTCGCCTCGGGCGCGGTGACGGCCTGGCGAACGCCGAAGAGGGGATCGAGCGGCATGCAGTCGCTCCCGAACGCCAGCCGCACGCCCGCCTCGCTCAGCGCGGCGAACCGGTTCGTTCGCATCCGTCGCTCGGTCCCGACCGCCGTCTCGTAGAGCCCGCCCTCGCGAGCCCAGCGATGGAAGTTCGGCTGGGCAGAGACGACGATACCGGTGTCGGCGAGCCGGTCGATCGCCCCGTCGGTCAGCAACTCGGCGTGTTCGATCCGGTGGCGGTCGCCCCCGGCGGCTTCGTAGGCGTCGATCACGGCCTCGATCGCCGCGTCGCCGATCGCGTGGGCAGCCATCTGAAAGCCGCCGTCCGTGACCCGGCCGGCCAGACCGGCGAGGTCGTCGGGTTCGAGGATCCAGGTGCCGGTGGTGTCTTCATCGGCATACGGACGGGAGAGCTTCGCCGTGCGACCGCCGATCGACCCGTCGGTGTACGTCTTGATCGCACCCGTCTCGACCCGGTCGCTGCCGTGATTCGTCCGCTCTCCGGTTCGTTCGAGTGCCTCCAGGAAGTCCGCCCAGTAGTTGAGCCGCACCCGGAGGTCGAGCTCGCCCGCGAGATCGAGCTCGCGGTACACCCCGGGGACGTGCGGGTTCCGCACCATGTCGTGGACGGTCGTGACGCCGCGTTCGAGCGCGACCGACTGGGCGGCCAGCAGGTATTCGCGAGTCGTCTCGGCGTCCGGCGCGACGGCGTCGGTGACGACCTCCAGTGCGCTTTCCACGAGCACGCCAGTCGGTTCACCGCCTTCGGTTCGGACGTCCTCGTCGGGCAGATCCTCGTTCAGTCGATCCAGAGCGACGCTGTTGACCGAGACGACGTGCAGGTCTTCGCGGAAGGCTGCGACCGGCCGATCATCGCTGACCCGATCGAGGTCCCCGCGCGTGAGATACCGCGACTCCGCCCAGGTCGACTCGTCGTAACCGAACCCGAGGATCCAGCCGTCGTCGCCGTTTTCCCGGAGACGCTCGACGGCCTCGTCGGGCCCGGCCACGTCCGCCAGATCGATCTCGGCCTGTCGCCGTCCCAGAATATCCATGTGCGTGTGGGCGTCGACGAAGCCCGGCAACAGCGTCGCCCCCTCGAAGTCGAGCACGTCGGTCTCGACGCCTTCCAGAAACCGGACTTCTGCGGCCTGACCGACCCGGACGATCCGGCCGTCGCGGATCGCGACCGCTTCGAAGGTCTCGTCGGGTTCGGCGAGCGTGTGGCCGTCGACGTTCGTGACGATCCGGTCAGCCGGCGCGGTCATGGGGAAAGGCGAGACCGGCAGTGCGTTAATACTGTCGGCTGTGATATTTCGACAGGATTTCTGCACCTGGGCGCCGAAAATCCCCACGAGCTCATAATATAAGCGTTCCGACCGGTGAGTCGTCGACGTCTTTGCGCGCGTCCGTATCGGCCTCGTCGACCGCTTCGCGAAACGCTGTGGCGTCCTCGTCTGCGAGGATTCCGCGAAGCGAGAGGAGCGAGGGCCCCGTCGATCAGCCGCTCGATGGCCTCCGAAAACGTCTCGTCGTCCCGCTTGCGCGCCTTGATCGTCTCGTAGACGTCCTCGTCGAGGCGGACGCTCCTGGTTTCCATGTCGTATACGACTGTATACGCGGCCACATAGCTCACTCCGATCGCTCCCGAGTCGCGTTTCCGAACCCCTATGTCGCTGCCGTGATCACAACGGGGTAATGACCGACATAGAGAGCCTGAAGGGCTTCTACGATCGCTATCCCGAGGAGTTCGCCGCCTGGCGGGGGGTCATCGACGTCGTCGAGACGACCGCCGCGGAGTTCGGCTTCCGGGAGATCGACACGCCCGCGGTCGAACGCCGAGAACTGTACGAGATCAAGTCCGGCGAGGAGCTGATGGACCAGACGTACAGCTTCGAGGACCGAGGAGGCAGGCAGGTCACGCTCACGCCGGAGCAGACGCCGACTCGCGCGCGGCTGGTCCAGCAGCGAAAGGACCTCAAGACCCCGATCAAGTGGTACGACACCTCGAAACGGTGGCGCTACGAGAACGTCCAGAAGGGACGGGACCGGGAGTTCTTCCAGACCGACGTCGACGTCTTCGGGATCGAGAGCGTCGAGGCCGACGCCGAGGTCATCGCCGTCGCCGCGACGATCTACGACCGGCTCGGCGTCGCCGACCGCGTGGAGTTTCTGATCAACGACCGCACGTTGCTCGACGCCCTGCTCGAAGCCGAGGGGATCGACAACACCGACGAGGTGATGGGCGTCGTCGACGACAAGGAGAAACTCGCCCGCGAGGAGTTCCTGACCGAACTGCGCAACACGGGCGTCACCCACGAGGCGGCCGAACGGATCGACGAACTCACCGCGATCCGGGGGCCGATCACCGAGGAGATCGATCGCCTGCGCGAACTCGCGCCCGACGACGAGGACGCCGTCGAGGCCGTCGATCGGATGGCCGATCTGGCCGACGCCCTGGAGTCGTACGGTGTCGCCGACGTCTGCAAGCTCGACCTGTCGATCGTCCGCGGGCTGGCCTACTACACGGGGCTGGTCTTCGAGGCCTTCGACAGCGAGGGCGAGTTGCGCGCACTCTTCGGCGGCGGCCGCTACGATGACCTGGTCGGCCTGTTCGGCAGCCAGGACGTGCCGGCGGTCGGGTTCGCCTTCGGGTACTCGACGACCCGCGAACTCCTCAAGAAGGAAGGCGAGTGGCCCGCCGAGGAACTGTCGACGGACGTCTACGTCGCCGCCGTCTCCGGGGACGTTCGCGAGGAGGCGCTCGGGTTCGCCAGCGACCTCCGCGAGGCAGGACTCGTCGTCGAAACCGATCTGGCGAGCCGCGGGCTCGGCGGCCAGTTCGAGTACGCCGACAGCATCAACGCCGAGACGGTCCTGATCGTCGGCCAGCGCGATCTCGACGACGGGGTCGTCACCGTCCGGGACATGGACAGCGGCGACGAACGGCGCGTGCCGGTCGAGGACGTGGTCGACGAACTGGCGTAGCTCAAATATCGGCCGAAACGGACCAAACGTTGATTACCCGGTGTGCCGACCCTGCGTGTATGAAAGTCGTCCTGATCGGGGTCGGTCAAGCCGGCGGCAAGATCACCCAGGCCCTCGCGGAGTACGACTACGAGATGGGGTTCGACGCAGTGCAGGGGGCCCTGGCAGTCAATACCGCCGCGGCCGACCTACAATCTCTCGACATCGACACGCAGTTGATCGGCCGCGATCGCGTGAAAGGTCACGGGGTCGGTGGAGACAACGAACTCGGCGCGGAGATCATGCGCGAGGAGTCGACGGAAGTGATCGACGAGCTCGACGGCCGGATCACCTCCCGTGCGGAGGGCATCGTGATCGTCGCCGGGCTCGGCGGCGGCACCGGTTCCGGCGGCGCACCGATGCTCGCCCACGAACTCAAGCGCATCTACGACGTCCCTGTCTACGTGCTCGGCGTCTTGCCCGGACGCAACGAGGGTTCGATCTACCAGGCCAACGCCGGCCGGTCGCTGAAGACTGTCGCCCGCGAGGCCGACGCGACGATCCTGATCGACAACGACGCCTGGCACGACAACGAACAGAGCCTCGAAGCGAGCTTCGAGACGATCAACCAGAACATCGCCCAGCGCGTCGGACTGTTGCTGGCTGCCGGCGAGGTCATCGACGGGGTCGCAGAGAGCGTCGTCGACTCCAGCGAAGTGATCAACACGCTCCAGCCGGGCGGGATCGCCTCGATCGGCTACGCCTCCGCGGCGGCCGCCGAGGACAGCGCGGACAACATCAACAACATCATCACTGCGACGCGAAACGCCCTGCTTGCGGGAACGAGTCTCCCGGACGCGGTCGAGGCCGATACGGCACTGCTGGTGATCGCCGGCGATCCGGATCGCATCGCTCGCAAGGGCGTCGAGCGCGCTCGCAGTTGGCTCGAAGAGGAAACCGGGTGTCTGGAAGTCCGGGGCGGAGACTTCCCGCTCGACAGCGACCGGCTCGCCGCACTGGTGTTGCTGGGCGGCGTCGAACGCTCCAGCCGGATCCAGGAGTTCCTCGAACGCGCTCGCCAGGCACACGAGCAAGCCAGCGAGCCGACGCCTGACCCCAGCGACGCCTTCGAGAACGAACAGATCGACGACCTGTTCTGATACTGCCCTCGCGTACCGGCCTCGACGGGATGGTTCGACCTGTCTGGGAGTTCTCTGCCGGCCTCGACGGGCCGTACAGGCCGCTATTCGTCGTCGAGTTCGAGTTCTTCCAGTGCCGCGGCGACGTCGTCGTCGTCGGCGCCGTCTTCGTCGGGCAGGTCGATGTCCGCTCCGGACTCGGCCGGCTCGCCGTCGGGATCCTGTGACGGCTCGGCACTGTCGGGCTCCAGTGACGGCCCGTCGGCGGTGTCAGATCCCACGTCGGAACGACCGGGGTCGAGAGACGGGCCGGAAGACTGTCCCAGGTCGGCGTCGAGGTCGCCACCCGGGGGTGCGTTCCAGACGTCGTGTTCGTTGAGCACCGTGTCGCGATGGCCGAGCAGCCACTCGACGTAGCCGTCGACGTCCTCGAACCCGTGCTCGTCTGCCTCGCGGCGCAGGTTGTCGATCATCGCCGGATCGAGGTCCAGGGAAACGTCCGCCATCGTTTCCAATACGTCGGTCGAAGTATAAATACACCTGTGTCCCAACCGGACTCCGTCTTCGATATCACCCGGCCTCGACATCGATGGTCGCCGACGCGACGTCACTGTCGCGAGCGCTTCGTCCAGTTCCATCGGACCTCCACTGGCCGCGAGGCCCGACTGGCGGCGGCAAAAAAGTACGCGAAGGTACTGGTTTCGCCTAGATGAGGCTGCGGCCGTCGAACTCCGTTCGCTCGTGTTCGATGTCCATCAGCGAGAGAATCGTCGGTGCGATGTCGAACAGGTCGGCGTCCTCGATTCGGACGTCGGGATCGTCGACGTACAGCGTCGCGTTGTCGAAGCTGTGCATCCCGTTTCGCGGCCCCACGTCGAATACCTCGCTGTCGCCTTTGAACCCCGCCTTCAGGTCGAAGCCGTGGTTGGGGATCACGACGAGGTCCGGTGCGATGTCGTCGTGGTCGCCCCGGAAGGCGTCCTCTCCAGTGACGACCCGATCCGCGACCGGGTTACCGTCCGGCCCTTCGAGCCGTTCGAGTTCGGCTTTGAGTTCGGCGCGCACCTCCTCGTATTCGGATTCGGGCACGCTCCCGCGGGGTTCGCGCCCCTCGAGGTTGATGTAGAACCGGCCGGGAATCAGCGAGTACGCCGTCGTCTCCTCGGCGATGTCGCCCAGCTCTTCGTGATCGTCCTCCGCATAGGAGAGCCACCCCTCCCGTTCGAGCCACTCGTTGCAGTGGACCTCGTATTCGAGGCTCGTGAACCCGTGGTCGGAGGCGACCATCATCGTCACGTCGTCGGCGAGCATCTCTCGTAACTGGCCGAGATAGTCGTCGACCGTGCGGTAGAACTCGATGAACTCCTCTTTGTACTCGCCGTCCTGCTCGTAGTGCTTGAACAGGAAGTGGTTGACCCGATCGGTCGTCATGAAGACGCCGAAAAACAGGTCCCAGTCGTCTTCCTGCACGTAGTGTTTGAACGCCTCGAAGCGCTTCTCGAGGGTCTCGTAGGCGTCTTCGATGAAGTCGCTCTTGTCCTCGTCGTGGCCGAGTTTGGCGTTGACGTCGATCCGGTAGTCGATCCCGTCGAGGTAGTCCCGTAGCTCGTCTGGATAGGCCGCCTTCTCGACGCCCGGGGAGAGAAAGCCCGAGACCATCCGCTGGACATCGCGCTGGGGCGGGAACGTCACGGGGACGTTCATCACCGTCGCGTTCCGGTCGGCGTCTTCGATGCGGTCCCACACGCGGGTCGCCTGCACGTCACGGCCCATCGGAACGTAAGTATCGTAGGAGCCGACTTCCCGGTCCTGGAAGCCGTAGACGCCGGTCTGGCCAGGATTGACGCCGGTGGTCAGCGACGGCCAGCAGGCGCTGGATTCGGGCGGTACGATGCTGTCGATCGCGCCGGCGCTACCCTCCGATGCGATCGCGGCGAGGTTCTCGAACTCGTCCTCGTGGTCGGCGAGCAGGCTGTAGGGCACCCCGTCAATCCCGAAGAACGCGACGCGGGGTCCGCCGTCGCCTCGAAGCCGGTCGAACAGTCCCATACCCCCCGCTACCAGGGACGGGCACAAGAAGCTTCTTCTCGCGAGTTCGTTCCAGAAAGCGGCGACTATCGCTCGCTCTCGTCCGCCGACGGGTCGTAGTTCTCCGGCACGACTGTCACGTGGTCGAGCCCCGACTCCGGACGGCGCTCGGGAACGACCGTGGGGTGATCCATGCCGGCTGGCGGACGGGTCGATGACATTGCAATCGAAAGAACGGTCCACAGACACATATAATTACCCATGCTCATAATTTATCGGCAGACAGGCGGGCATGCCTGCGGTGCATATCACGACGAAAAGGGGTTGTCGCTACGCGAAGTTCTCGTCGTAGAGGTCCTGTGCGTGTTCGATCGCGTCGAAGGCGGCCTGCTTGTCCTCCCAGCCAAGCGTTTCGACTTCCTTGCCCTCTTCGAGGTTCTTGTAGGTCGCGAAGAACTCGTCGATCTCGTCCAGCGTCTGCTGGGGGATGTCCTCGAGGTCCTGGATGTGATCGTAGCGAGGGTCCTCACTCGGGACGGCGATGACCTTGTCGTCCTGTTCGCCGTCGTCGTCCATCTTCATCAGCGCGACCGGGCGCGCCTCGATGACACAGCCGGGGAACGTCTGGTCTTCGACGAGAACGAGGACGTCGAAGGGATCCCCGTCGTCGTAATAGGACTGGGGGATGAACCCGTAATCGGAGGGATAGTGGACGTTGCTGTGCAACACCCGGTCCAGCACGACGCCGGGGACCGACTTGTCGTACTCGTACTTGTTGCGCTCGCCTTTGAGACACTCGACGACCGCGTAGATCTCTTCGGGCGGGTTCGGTCCGGTTTCGAGGTCTTCCCAGAGGTTCGTCATCACCCTTCCTTCCGAGCAGCGGCCAAAAAGTCCTTTCGACAGCAGCCCCAAGATCGGGTGGACGCCACGACGAGGCGCAGGAATCGCAACCACTACAGCGGCTATACCACACACCCCCGATACGACTAATATACGGTTACTCCGCCGAACGGTTACGAAAACGACAGCGCTGCTGAATAGAGTTAACAAGGGTTAAATGTCCTGATGACCTTCAGATAACTATGTCAGAAGCACAAGCGGTTACGAACGATCCCGGAATCACGAAAGAACTAACGGCGTTTCAGCGGAACATTCTGGTCATTCTGGCCGAAGAGCCGAGATACGGACTCGCGATCAAGCGCGAACTCGAAGCGTACTACGGGTCGGAAGTCAACCACGGCCGGCTCTACCCGAACCTCGACGACCTCGTCGAGATGGATCTCGTCGAGAAAAGCGAACTGGACAAGCGAACCAACCAGTACGAGCTGACCGACGACGGCTACGAGGCGCTGCTCGACCAGCTCGGCTGGGAGTTCTCGAAGATCGTCACCGACGACGCTCGCGCGGCGGACCTGCGCGAACTGATCGAGCGGGCCAACTAGTCGTTCCCTTCTCTCGGCACTTCCTTCTGTCGTGCCTCCCCAACCGTGTACTCGATAGACAGTGAAAGCTGCTCGCGCTGGTCGTCGCTGGGCCAGGCGTTGCGGGGGAAGTACTCCTCGCGGAACTCCGTCAGTTCGGCCTCGGTCAGCGACTCGATCGGCTTGGCGTAGTGGTTGTTCGCAAACTCGGCCAGCGCACGGGCCGTCTCCCCGTGTGGCTCGCCGTGTTCGTCGGCGACTCGGTCGGCGACCTCGAAGTTGTGCGACGCGACCGCCTCCCATTCCTCCGGCTCGCCCGGTCCGGACAGCGGCCGTTCGACGCCGCGCGATAGGTCCTCAATCCGCTCGGTACGGACTAGCCCCTCCTCGTCGATCCACTCTTCGGGATGGCAGACGAGCGTGTCGTCCTCCTCGCGGATCCGGGCCGTGTAGCCATACTCGGCGAGGATCTCCTCGCGGTCGCGCCGGTAGGCCTGTGCCTCCTCGCCGCTGGCCCGGCGGGCCAGTCGCGTCAACCGCTCGGCCTCCTCGACGACGTTGTCGGGCAGATCAGTCATTGTCGAGTGCATCGTTGGCCAGCTCGTCGGCGCGCTCGTTCAGCTCCCGCGGGACGTGCTCGATCGACCACGAGCCGAATCCAGTGAGCAGCTCCCGGGCGCGAACTCGCCGCTCGCGCAGGTCCGGATCGTTCGTGTTCCATTCCCCCCGGATCTGTTTGACCAGCAGTTCGGAGTCGCTACGGATCCGGACCTCCTCGAACCCGTAGTCGGCGGCGACCTCCAGCGCCTTGATCAGTCCCTCGTACTCGGCGCGGTTGTTGGTCGCCGTCCCGATCCGCTCGCCGCCTTCGCTGACGATCCCGTCGCCGGTCAGGATCACCCACCCGACCGCCGCAGGCCCGGGATTGCCCCGCGAGGCCCCGTCGAAGTAGATGTGTGCCCGGCCGCCGTCCTCTCGGAGCAACCCTGCGAGTCGCTCCGGGTCCTCTCCCTGGACGACCACCTTGCCCTCGTAGGCGACCGCGCTCGCGCCACCGTGGTGCGCGCGCCAGCGCTCGTGGTCCGTATTTCCGGGTTCGATCCCGATCCCGGCCGCTTCCAGCCGCTCTCGCGCGCTGGATTCGTCACACTCGATGACTGGCATTCACACCGAAATCACGGGGCTACGGGCTTACACCTTGTGATTGACCGGAAATCAGCCTCTGACCTTCTTTAGTGGTCAGAATGGCAACCATCCCAAGGATTTAAGTTAAGGGAAAATGCTACTATAAAAGTGCGATGACACGGTCCACCCGCCAGCGGGAGCGCGAGTCCGAGACGGAGACAGATGCCGAGGAGGAAGCCGTACAGCAGTGTCCGGAGTGTGGGTCGGAGGAACTCGTCACGGACGCGGATCGAGGTGAACTGGTGTGTGACGACTGCGGGCTCGTCGTCGAGGAGGGGAACATCGACCCTGGCCCGGAGTGGCGCGCCTTCAACCACCAGGAGCGCCAGGAGAAATCCAGGGTCGGTGCGCCGACCACGAAGACGATGCACGACAAGGGGCTGACGACGACGATCGACTGGAAGGACAAGGACGCCTACGGCCGCTCGATCTCTTCGAAAAAGCGCAGCCAGATGCACCGCCTTCGCAAGTGGCAGGAACGGATCCGGACGAAAGACGCCGGCGAGCGCAACCTTCAGTTCGCGCTTTCGGAGATCGACCGCATGGCCTCGGCGCTGGGCGTCCCGCGCTCGGTACGGGAGGTCGCCTCGGTGATCTACCGGCGCGCGCTCGACGACGACCTCATCCGGGGTCGCTCGATCGAGGGCGTCGCTACTTCGGCGCTGTATGCCGCCTGTCGGAAAGAGGGGATCCCGCGGAGCCTCGAGGAAATCTCGGACGTCTCTCGGGTCGAACGCAAGGAGATCGGGCGCACGTATCGCTATATCTCCCAGGAACTCGGCCTGGAGATGGAGCCCGTCGATCCCAAGAAGTACGTCCCCCGGTTCTGTTCTGAACTCGACCTCTCCGAAGAAGTCCAGACGAAAGCCAACGAAATAATCGAAGAGACCGCCGAACAGGGCCTGCTCTCGGGTAAATCGCCGACCGGCTACGCCGCCGCCGCGATCTACGCCGCCTCCCTGCTCTGCAACGAGAAGAAGACCCAGCGAGAAGTCGCCGACGTCGCACAGGTCACCGAAGTCACGATCCGCAATCGCTACCAGGAACAGATCGAAGCGATGGGGATTCACAGCTGAGACTGCCGGCTGTGACATTTCGAGGGAATCCACCATCCCAGTGTGGTCAATATCTCGACGAACTCACGGCTTAGGTACACCCACGAGTGATACGGATTATTGTACCGATTTACCGCTCTGACCGCCCGGTGTCGGGCGGTCGATGGGGAACAGACGTACAACAATTCGTATGGGTTCCCGCCCGTCTCATCGTCGGCGCCACGTGGCGTTGAGAATATACCCGAGGAGGACGCCAGCATACAGCAGGAGCGCGCTCCCGTCGATCCGATCGATACTGACGAGGTAGGCGAGGCCCGCGAAGACGAGAAGGACGACGAGTGCGGCCGTGGCCTGCAAGGCCATCGTATAGACCTGCTTGCTCGTATCCCGGGCGCGCTCTCGGTGTGTCTGTTCGGCCATGTACAGTCCTGTCACGCTGGACGGGTAGTTATTACTTCGATACACGCAGTAAGCCCTCTCGTTGCTGGTGCTGTCCACTGTGGTCTACGCCAGCTGCCGAACGGCCACCGCTTCGACCAGTGATCAAGCAGCATGTCGATGCAGAACTCGTGTAATCGCCAGTAGGATGATATTACCGGCCGATTTCGACAGTTCTACCTATCGTATGTAGTTCTTACCTGGGCCGGCGCGCAGTAAGAGTATCATACCCGATCGCAGATCGATCAAGTGACGGAGATCATCAAATATCGCTATCCGGGAATATATAATATGTATCTGGTATCTATCTGGAACGGAAATTGACCATACCACTACTGAACGGGCGAGAAGAGTTTTACGAGAATGGTTCTCCTACCAATCCATGGCAGACAGGTACGGTAATCATACGCCATACGACGAGACAGAGAGTGACACGAAAGATAATACTACCCGCTTCAACGCGAGGGGGAATGAAGACCCTACCGGCAGTAACAGTGACCTACAGCGCCGCTCGCTTCTGAAGCTGATCGGTTCGGCCTCAGTTGCGGCAGCAGTTCCGGGACTGTCCAGTGTCGCGTCTGCGGAGACGACGTACAACGGGATCACTTTCGATCGAGTGGTCGACGCGGTCGACGATCTGGGCATGGACCCCACGGGGAGCGAACCGATCGATTCTGCCTACGAGAGTGCGCTCGAAACGGGAACACTCATCGAGTTCCCGCCTGGCAAGTATCTGCTCGAAGACGACCACTACATCTCGGACGTCTCACGGTTCGGCGTCCGCGGACTCGGCAATCATCGTCGGGACGTACAGTTCCTTCCGGAGAAAGGATCGGCGATCGGGTTCTTCGAGGGGGGCGGACCGGGCCCGTACACGGTCGAGAACGTCTCGTTCCACGATCGGGACGACGAGGTATCGATGATGTTTCTCGACATCCGATCGAACAAAGGCGTGTACGTCAACAACATCGAATTCCTCGGAGTGACTCCGCTGGACGACAAAAACGGCCACTCGCTCGCGGTCGACGTCTGGGATCAGGACGCCGTCGGGATCTGGGAGAACGTCTACGCTGGCCTCGACAAGCCGGCAGTAGAGGCCGATTACCCTGACGGTGTGGCCTTCTTCCGCGCCGGTGTGGGCCACAAGGGCGAGGTTATCCTCCGGGACTCCGTGATCCACGAGCGCAACTCCGCTGCGACTCGGCTGACGGCTGGGCCCGGCGTGACGACCCTCGAGAACGTGGAGTTCGTCAACAACCAGAACGCGAACATCCGCTTCGGTGCCGGCGATCACCCCTCGAAGGTCTCCAGCGCGACCGGCTGTTACGTCAAGGTCGACGGGTCCCGCCACTCCGCCGACGCCATCCGCGTCGACGCGAGTGACAACGGATACACCGGGGCGGTCTTTCGTGACATCGAGATCGAGTGGACCAAAGAAGCGGGCCGTGGTGTCATCGCCCTGCCCGGGTGGGGCGGTCACGGGAGCGCGGAGTTCTACGGCTGCACCGTCCACAACGACGGCGGGAAGACGCTGACTGTCAACGCGGATTCGGTGTCGCCCGACGACGACGCGGTCGTATTCGAGAACTGTTCGTTTACCGGTTCCGGGCGTGGCTTCGACGCGGCGGACCGCGACGGGAGCGTCATCCGCGACTCCTGTATCGACATGCCGAACGCGTCGATCGAAACCTTCGACACGGAGAACGTCTCGAACGGCGGGTGCGGCGAAGACACCAACGGAGGACCGTCGGCGTCGATCACGGTGACGGACAAGACCGACCTCACGGTCGAGCTCTCGGGTTCGGACTCCACGGACAGTGACGGCGCTATCGTCGCCTACGACTGGGAGGTCAACGGCAGTTCCGCCCAGGGTGAGTCAGTTTCACATACCTTCGACTCCGGGGGGACCTACAGCGTCACGCTGGTCGTCGAGGACGACGACGGTGCGACCGATTCGACGACGACGGAGGTGTCTGTCAGCGAGACCGCTCTGGAGAAGCACCTGGAGATCCGCGGAACCGGTATCACCACCGAGTACGCCTTCGAGGTGAGCGAACAGCTGCAACCCGTCTCCGGGACCATCGAGAAGTGGGACGATGTCTCGGGCACGAGCGCCACGGGCTACGTCACTGAAACCAGCCACAGCGACGAGTTCACCTTCGACGGCGAGATCACGTCCTTCGAGTTCCTCGAGGGCGAGGCCGACGTCTTCCTCGACGGCGCGCAGATCGACCCGACCATGGATCGACTCGAGATCCGGGGGACCGGCACCACCACCGAGTACGCCTTCGAGGTGAGCGAACAGCTGCAACCCGTCTCCGGGACCATCGAGAAGTGGGACGATGTCTCGGGCACGAGCGCCACGGGCTACGTCACTGAAACCAGTCACAGCGACGAGTTCTGGCTCGAGGGCGAGATCACGTCCTTCGAGTTCCTCGAGGGCCACGCAGAGGTCTATCGGAACGGCGACCGGATCTACCCGACGGAGAGCACACTGACGATTCAGGGAACCGGCACGCCCACGGAGTACGCCGTCGAGGTCGGCGGCGAGATCGAGGGCGTCTCGGACACTATCGAAGGCTGGGACGACGTCTCCAGTGACACCGCGAACGGCTGGGTCACCAACTCCTCGCACGTCGACAAGTTCACCTTTACCGGCGAACTGACGAGCGTCGAGTTCCTGCAAGGCGAAGCCGACGTCTTCGTCGACGGCGAACAGGTCGACGTCTCGACGATCTGATTCCGTCGCCGAGGGCGTCAGCCGCCATCACACACCGAGCCACTCGTCGTTGCTGACCTGATAGCCGTTCGCCCGGCAGTACTTCGCCGCCCGCCGGCGCACGTCGCGTGATCCCGGGAGTTTGCCCTTCTTGTCGATCTGTTCTACGACCCAGTCCCGGACCACCGAGATGCCCTCGTCGTCGTCGACGGCGTCGATCGCCTGCAGTTCCAGAAAGGTCCGCTCGTAGGCCTCCCCCTGAGACGTACGAAAGTCCGCCTGTTCAATCCCTTCAGCCGCCTCGACGATCCGTTTCATAGCCGAAGCGATCGTCGGCCGCTGGACCCGCGTCCGGACGGCGGCTGGCGACTCGAAGGTCTCGACATCCGTCTCCGGGAGCAGTTCGGCGACGGTGTAGACGCCGGTCTCGGCTTCGATCTGCCGATCACCGACCGTCTCGACGATCTCTGCCCCCGTTGCCGGGAACGCTACCGTGTCCAGCTCCGTCTCGAAGAAGGCGAGCGTGGAGGTATCGACCGGGGGTTCGGGTTCGTCCCCGCGCTGTAGTTCCGCCTCGATCTCCCGTTCTCGCTGTCTCTGTCCCTCTCGATCCGCTTGGTTTTCTCTGCCGCTTTTGTCGTCTGCCATATTGTTGTAGTATCGCGATCAGTCTGTAGGCGATTACTCGACGGTCACGCTCTTCGCGAGGTTGCGCGGTTTGTCGATGGAGCGCCCCATCTCGTTGGCGGCGTGGTAGGCGATCAGCTGGAGCTGGACGTTCGCGAGCGCAGCGACCAGATCCGGATGCGTCGCGGGGACAGGGAGGAACTCGTCGGCCGTCTGTGCGAGTTGCGACGCCGTGCGTGGTCCGACGGCGACGACTGGTCCGCCGCGGGTCTGGATCTCCCGGACGTTGCTCTCGAGCCGGTTCAAGTGCTGGCCCGTACCGATGGCGAATACCGGCGTCTCCGAAGTCACGAGCGCCAGTGGACCGTGTTTCAGTTCTCCCGCGGCGAATCCTTCGGCGTGTTCGTAAGTGATCTCCTTGAATTTCAGGGCACCCTCCAGGGCGACCGAGAAGGCGCTCCCGCGGCCGATGAAGAAGTGACCGTTGTCACCGAGGCAGCGTCGGCTGACGTCTTTCGCGTCGGTGGTTTCGATCACCGACTCGACGTTCTCCGGGAGTGATTCGAGCGCGCGCAGGCGCTGCTCGTGGCCCTCGGTCGGCTCACCGGTGACGTCCCGAACGAGCCGCTCCCCGAGGAGGACCAGCGTCGCGACCTGCGAGGAGAACGTCTTGGTGGCGGCGACGCCGATCTCGGGCCCGGCACGGATGAACAGCGCGTCGTCACACGTGCGGGCGGCGGTGGATCCGATCACGTTCGTCAGCGCGAGCGTCCGCGCGCCACGGTCCCGGGCGCTCTGCAGCGCTTCCAGGGTGTCTGCCGTCTCACCGGACTGGGTGACACCGATCACCAGCGTGTCCTCGCCGACGGGGGCAGGATAAGCGGCGTACTCGCTGGCGATGAACGTGTCGGCGTCGATCCCCCAGTCCGAGAGCAGTCGCTCGCCGTACATCCCCGCGTGATAGGAGGTTCCACAGGCGACGAACTGGACGTTCGAGACGTCCTCGAACGACCCCGGTGGGAAGTCGTCGAGAACGACGTCGTCGCCGTCGATCCGTCCGTGCAACGTCTGTCGGAGAGCCATCGGCTGCTCGTGGATCTCCTTGAGCATGTAGTGGTCGTAACTCCCCTTCTCGGCGTCTTCGGGATCCCAATCGACGGTCTCGACCGAACGGGAGACGGGGGTACCGTCGACGTCGGTGATCCGGTAGCTCCTGGGCGTGATCACAGCGATGTCGTTGTCCTCCAGATAGACGACGCGGTCGGTGAACTCCAGGAACGCGGGGACGTCACTGGCCAGGTAATTCGCCGACTGACCGTCTCCGATTACCAGCGGCGAGCCGTCCCGGGTCGCGTACACCGTTGGATCGCCGTCGACCAGCAGCGCGATGGCGTAGCTCCCGTCGAGCTGGTCGACCGCGTCGCGGAAGGCGGACTCGGGGTCCTGGCCCGCGGCGAGTCGCTCCTCGACGAGGTGGGGGATCACTTCCGTGTCGGTGTCGCTGGTGAACTCGTGGCCGCGATCCTGCAGTCCCTCACGGAGTTCGGTGTAGTTCTCGATGATCCCGTTGTGGACGGCCGCGACCCGCCCGTGACAGCCGGTGTGTGGGTGGGCGTTGTCGTCAGTCGGCGGGCCGTGTGTACTCCAGCGCGTGTGGCCGATACCGACCGGCCCGTCGACGTTACCCGCGGCGAGTTCGGACTGCAGCTCCGAAACCTGGCCTTCACGCTTGTTGATCTCGATGCCTGTCCCGTTCTGGATGGCGATACCCGCCGAATCGTACCCGCGGTATTCGAGGTTCTGGAGTGAGGTCAGCAGCGCGTCGAGCGAGTCGTCTCTCCCGATCCGGGCAGTGATCCCACACATCAGATCGACACCCCCGACGTGATGGCGGACACGTCCCCAGCCACTTCAGTGTGATGTGATAGCCAATACGACCGCCAGTGAGCGTTCGAACCGGACGGCCGTTTCGAGTGATAGGTCTGTGACGAACGTTGCACCGGGTTACTTCCAGGCGCGAGTTGCACACGGGTTCGGAAGGTAGCGCTGCGAGTCGTGGTCACACGCATTGGATCACGATTCGCGTTTCTGAGGCGCATACAGACAGACGGTTCAATATTCTCTTTGTTATGAACGGGCTTGTGGGGCTGAGGTCGGCTGGTCCGCCGATAATCGATGTTTACCGTTCTCCGTCACAGCGAGGATCGGACTGGAGTCGCTGGCCGCTGTCGTCGGTGCCGTGTGTGTTCCCTGTGGCGAAGACAGTCATCTGCTACCACTGCCGACTCACTCTGCGTAGCCGAGCTGTCGGAGCCGGTCACGAACGACGTCGTCTTCGATGTCTGCCGTGTCGCTTTCGGGGGGTTCGGCGACGATCGTCCGCCGCGGCCCCGACTCGTACTCCAGCCAGGGGACACGGACGAGTTCAGGGGTGTATACGCCAGGTGGATGTCCCCACTCGCGGATCGGCAGCGGCCAGGACCGCTCGCCGAGCATATTGCCGTGGTCAGACGTCACGACCGTCTTTCCCGACAGTTCGTCGAGCAGTTGCTGGACGTACGGAACGACCAGATCGAAGTTCGCCCGGTAGGCGTCGACAATTGTCTCGGGGTCGATGTCGGCCGATTTGTACATCATCTCGTTCCAGATATCGGTCGTGATCTCGGTCGGGTCAGGTACGGTCTGTTTGTCCAGTTCCGTATCGGACGCGATAAACGGGTAGTGCGGTTGCATGAAGTGGACGACGAGTCGTTTCTGGGGGTATTGCTCCGCGGCGTCGAGTGCGTACTCGACCATCGTCTCCGGATGGACGGAGTTCGACTCCTCGTCCCAGCCGTCCTCCTGCCAGACGTTGACCACGGCGTGAAACTCCGGATTGTATCTCTCGGGGTACCCACGCTGGAGGATCGGACTCGCGGTCACGTAGACGGTGTCCGTCAGGTCCCGTTCGTGGAAGTTCCCCCGGATGAACTCGGAGGTGTGGGCCGCCCGTGACTCGCGCGCGCGCAATGTTCCTGGGAGCGTGGACCGCTCCGCGAAGAGATCGTATCGGCACGCGTCGAGGACGATCAGCGTGTCCCAGTCCTCGGCGACGACGTCGATGCCGTCGTGGTTGAACGAGCGTCTGTAGCCGCGCGTGTAGTACAGTCGGTTCACCTCTCTCACGAGGAGGTTCGGGCTCTCGATGGCCCACGTGAGTGCCTGTTTGAGTTGCCGTGTGGAGATCATGCAGTTGCTGTCGGTCGAGGATAGCGTCACAGCCGTGTTGTAAGCTGTTTGCTACCATCGGATCGATCCAGTAGTACTCGTATTCCGTCGTGACAGCCCGCCGTCGCGGGTGAATGGGGATCATAACAACGCCTGCGGGATCCAACGTCGTCGACAATGGGGTTGCGCACACTTCTCGAGTCGGTCCGCTCGGCCCTCGCGACCGAGATTCGAGGGGTCGAACAGCCCGGTCTCACGTGGGAGCGTCGGTTGTGGCTCTACCGGCACGGGTTTCTCTCCTCGAAAGACGCCATCTGGGATCTCACACCCGGGACTGTAGAGCAGTACCTGTCGGACGTCGAGTACCGCCGGGTCAGGGGTATCGACGATCCCTATACAGAAGCCCTGGCGAACAAATTGCTGTTTCACCTGCTCGTTTCGCCGACGCACGACCACCTCCTCGCAGACATCCACGGAGTCGTCATGGACGGCACGTTCGTCGATGTCCCGGGGATCCCGGAAACCGATTCGTTCGAACAGTTCCTCGAGAGACTGGCGGACGCCCCCGCCATCGCGAAACCCATACAGGCCGCCAGGGGTGACGAGATACAGCGAATCGACAGACTGGACGGACAACTCCGTCTCGACGGTCGCCCGATCGAACGGACGACCCTGTACGAGACGCTGATCGAGGGCCGGGACCGACTCCTCACCGAACACGTCAGCCAGGCCGAGTACGCGGCACGTATCGCCCCGGACTCGACGAACACGATCCGGTTTCTCACGATGATCGATCCCGAAACCGGTGAGCCGTTCGTCGCCAGAGCGGTCCATCGATTCGGGACACCTTCGAGCGGACATATCGACAACTGGGGGGCGGGCGGGCTCAGCGCCGAAATCGATCCCGATACCGGGACGCTGAGCAGGGCTGTGGCGAACTCACACAGTGAGACGACCGTCGAGGGCTGGAACGACAGTCACCCCGAGACCGGGACCCAGATCGCCGACTGCACCGTCCCCGGATGGGAGCAGATCAACGCGTCCGTCCGCGAACTCGCCGGGACGTACGGCCGGCTGTGGCCACACGTGGGCTGGGACGTCGTCGTCCGGGACGACGCGGGGTCCGTCACGGTGCTCGAAGGGGATCCACAGTCGGTCGACGCAGACATACAGGCACACGGTCCGCTCCTCGCTGACGACCGCGTGCGCCGGTTCTATCGACACCACGGCGTTCTCGCGTCCGAACGGAGGGGGATCGCGTGACCTCTCGGGACAGTACCGACGGCGTTCTCGTCCTGGATAGCGACACGCAGTGTGCGATGAGCGTGATCCGATCGCTGGGTAGCAAACACGTGCCCATCACCGCTGGCGGCCGCTCCCGATGGTCGCTGGGGATGTTCTCGCGGTATAGCGACGAGACGTACGTCCACCCTGATCCCGACTCGGATCATACGGCGTTCGTCGATCACCTCGTCGATCACCTGCATCGGTCCGACTACGTCGCCGTTATTCCGGCCGCCGATCACTCCTCGCTCATCCTCTCACGGTACAAGGAACGGATCGAGCGGACGGGGACGACTGTCGCCGTCGAAGACTGGGAGACGTTCGACCGGGCGTTCGACAAGGGAAAACTCGCGGACGCGCTCGCCTCGATCGACGTGCCGACGCCGGAGACGTACAGTCCGACCGATATGAACGACGTCGCTGCGATCGCGGACGAGATCGAATACCCGGCGCTGGTCAAGCCCCGTTGCAAGAGCCACCTTCACGACACCGGCTATACGGTGACGCTCGTCGGTGACGAGAACTACGTCCACTCGCCCGCGGAGCTGCGACGAACCTATCGGCGGCTCAGCCGCGAACAGGACCACGCGGAGGGGCGCTATCCCATCGTCCAGGAGTACGTGCCGGGAACGACGACCACGACGGTCGCGCTCGCGGACGGCGGTGACGTACTGACGTACTTCCAGGAGGAGCGACTCCGGACCTACCCCGCCTCGGGCGGGAACTCGGCGCTGCTGGCAGCGGTTCGCGAGCCGACGATGCTCGAATACACCGAGCGCGTGCTCGACCGCCTCGACTGGACGGGGCCGGTAATGGTGGAGTTTATGCGGACGCCGGACGGGGAGTTCTACGTCATCGAGGTCAACGGCAGATACTGGGGCTCGCTCCCGTTCGCCGTCGAGAGCGGCGTGGACATCCCGTGGTTCCACTATCTCCTGCTCAGGGGCCTCGATCCGTCACCGCTGATCGACGTCGGGGCCTATCGGACCGACATTCTCCAGCGCCGATTGCTCTACGAGGACCTCAAATGGCTCGGAGAGCACCTCGCCAGTGGTCACCTCGGGGCACTTGTCCCGTTCGTTCGTTCGTTTGGAACGACGCACCACACGTTCGTCTCTCTCGACGATCCGGTTCCGACCGTCGGTGCGCTCCTGCAGGGTGCCTATCTGGCTACACAGTCGATACGACAACATATTCTTCCATAGCGAGAAATCCGCCGTAAATAGTTTGTTGCTAGGTAACATAATAACACATCTCGCGTTGAACACCAGCGAGAGGATCTCCAATGCGCTGGCCGACACCCATGTCCAATATTGTGATGCGGATGCTAGAGCAATGATCCATTCCATCAGCACGCCCACACAGAACGAGAAGTTAGCCCACATCCAGCGAGTGTGGAACAGTTTGTTGGCGCCCCACGTCGATCTGTGGAGTAAACTCGATCAGCTGTTCGCGAACGAAACCGACGAATTCGGGCTGCCGTACGGGTTTTTCTCTCGTATAGATCTGGATACCGAGACGCAACGCTTCGAGGTGGTCCACGGCCCCTCCGACAACCTGCAGGAGAAGACAGACGTCCCGCTCGAAACGACCTACTGTCGGAAGACGATCGTGGATCCAGCGGGGACGATGGTCGTCAACGACGCGCTGGCCGAGGGGTGGGCCGGTGACCCGGCGTACGAGACGTTCGGCTTCGGGAGCTACGTCGGCACGACTGTCAACGTCGAGGGTGACCTGTACGGTACGCTGTGTTTCGCAAGTACTGAGCCCCGTGACGAACCGCTCACTCGAGAGGAGGTAATCCTGGTCGAGATGTACGGCCAATGGGTGACCTACGAACTGCATCAGTGGACCGGACCGCCGACCAACGGTACCGGCGATACCGGCGATACCGTTGACGAGTACAGTATGTCTCCATCACACATAGACGGGATAATGGACACTCTCAGCAACCAAGTGCGACGATGCGTCCTGATCGCCTTTCTGGAGGGAATCTCCGTGACCGATATCGAGACGCTCAGACAGCTAACCTGCGCCGAAGACGACGAGAAGCTGCTGTACCACGTGCATCTCCCGAAACTGGCACACGCTGGCTATATCGAGTGGGATCGCGACTCGGACGTCGTCGCACGGGGTCCGCGCTTCCATGAGATCGAACCGCTGTTGGACTTGCTGAAGGAGCATTCGACGGAGTGTTTCGGCTGATCGACTGTGAACACGCGTTCTTCATGTGGACATCCTCTCCGACCGACTCAGGACTATATATCAAATATATAATCAGCGACCGAAGACGCTGACATGGGACTCACTCAGGCCGCACTCACCGAAGCCACACGCCTACCGTTCCAGTTCAGCGGGGATCTCATACGTTCATCCTCTGAGCGTGGCTGCCGTCGACGTCCTGCTCGGTCGCCCGTCGGGAGATCTGGCTCTCCCGAGCGTTGGCTCGTGTCCGGGTCTCGGGGAGATCACTCTCCACCAGCTTCCGCCGACCGGCAGTATACCGCGAGTGCGTAGGCCATCCAGGCCTGACACCACCGCATCAGGGTGATCCGCTTCGTGTAGAAGCGGCGTTTCTGGACGTAGAACCGTCCGTCCCCGGCATAGAGGTGCTCCAGCGTCCAGTCGATGATTCGGCGTGCGAACTGCAGGTCACCGGCGTACGTGAACACGAGAATCCCCTGCGCGGCCGCGTGGACGTCTCGCGGGTACGCTGTGGACTCGTCGAAGCGCGGCGCGCCGTCCGCCTCGAACAGCGCGTCCTGAAAGAACTCGACCGCGCGATTGAGCGTCTCGTCGTATCGCCGCGAGTCCGTGACCTCGCGGTACCGCTGGAGACACTCGATGACGAACCCGTTGTGATGGGTGTCCATCGAGAGATGGGACGCGTCGGGCGGGTCGCGGTAGTACCACCCGCCGCTGTCGGTCTGGCGCGCGACGACGTAATCGAGGAGTTTCCGTGCCCGCTCGCGGAGCGGATCGTCGCCGACGTGCGCGTAGAGGTCCACGAGCGTCCGGGCGGCGAGCGCGCCGGCGTTGAGCGTGTAGTGGTCGGCCGTGTCTTTCGGGTAGTAGTCTATCTTCGCGCCGTCCTCGACCTCGCGGTAGTGCATGTCCTCGAGCAAGAACGCCTCAGCCGTGCGTGCGACGTCCGCGTATTCCGGATCGTACTCGGCCGCCGCGAGCAGTGCCTTGACGCCGTAGGAGGTCGACACGACGTCGGGCTCGGTCGGCAACGTCCGGTGGTCGAGGTGCTGGTTCTCGTGGCGGTGTCCACCGCAGAACCCACTGTAGCCTGGACACTGGTTGTCGAGCAGCCAGTCGGCTAGTCGAGTCGCCTCGTGCGCGTGGTCGAACGAGTCGCCATCGAGCGACGTGCGGTCGAACTCCCGATGTGCCAGCGTGAACAGGGCCGTTCCCTTGAAGTTGCGGCGCTGTTCGACCAGAAACAGCGGGCGAACGTTGACGGGACTGCGCTTGATCGTCTCCTGGAAGGCGAGGTTTACCCATCGGTTGTTGAACGGGAGCGCCTGCCGGAGGCGACTGCTCATGCCGTCGGCGTAGTCCCAGCCGGTGTACTCCCGTCGGGCAGCGTACTCGAGCGCCGCGAGCCCGGCGGCCGCGACGCTGTCTGTCGGGGGACTCGCGTGCTGTCGCCCGACGGGCGACCGGTGGTTGGCAACCATGAGGATCGATCTACCGACCGTGAGTGACGGCGGCGGATACTTCGTTATAGACTGAGAATCTGACTGTCTCGACAGGTAGCGAGCGTATACTGATTGGTTGGTCCGGGTATTGTACTCCCAATGACCGGAATCGTCGGCGGCACCGTCGATCAGGCACAGCTGGAAGGGATGGTCGAGACACTGCCACAGGAGCCGTGGTACGAGACAGAGCGGTTCGAGGCCGGCGAGCACGGCCTCGCGCTCCAGCATCACGGTGAGAAAGACCCCAACGGATACACCTTCTGGGGCGACGGGCAGGCCGCGGGCGTGATCGACGGCGCGGTCTCGAACCGTGACGCGCTGGGCTGGGACGACCAGGAGATATTCGAGCGACTCCTTCGCTCCCCGGAGGCGACGCTTCGAGCGCTTGACGGACCGTTTACGATCGCCTGTGTGGACGCCGCCGACGACAGAGTGATTCTCGCGACCGACAAGATCGGCAGTCGGATCCCCCTCTACACGACCGAGCGAGGCTTCGCCTTCGCGTCCAGGCTGGCACCGTTCCTGGGATATCTCGACGAGGCGGCGATCGATACCCAGGGCGTTAGCGACCTCTTGCTCATGGGTCACATGTGGAGTGACACGACGCTTCTGGAGGGGGTCAACGCAGTCCATCCCGCAACGGTCATCGAGTATCGAGCGGGAGAGACCGACGAGCGACGATACTGGAAGCCCGACTACAGGCCGGCGAAGCCGACCGACGAGTACCGCCACGAGTGGACGAACGCCTACCAGCGCTCGGCCGAACGGACAGTCAACACGATGGCAGGCGACGTCGGGCTGTGGCTGTCGGGCGGCCTCGACAGTCGAGCAACGGCGAACGAACTCGCTCGCGCCGACGACGGGGCCTTCGAGTCCCTGGTGACGTACACCTACGACGCGAATCCCGGCGGTGGGGTCAATCTCCGGTTAGCCGCGGAGACGGCCGAGGTACTCGGTCTCGATAACGAGACGGTTCCGCTAACGGTCGAGCAGTTTACCCCGGTGCTGGAGAAGGCTGTCTCCGTCACCGATGGAATGTTGAAGTGGAACACGCTGCTCAACCTCACCGCCACGTTCAACATCGACGACCGCGACCCGGACATCATGCTAGAGGGTATCGCGGGGTCGTTCGCCGGCCACCATCTCTGCCGGCACCACCTGACTGAACCGTCGTCGCTCGTCGAGTCGATGTACGCGAGCGAGGCGACCCTGACGGCCGAAGCAGTCAAAGACCTGCTGGCCGTGCCGGTGGACCCGCTGGGCTCGTTCCGCAAGGAAGCCCGCCGGATCGACGAACCGACGCTCACCGAGGGAATCGTCGACGCCCACTACCAGAACTACTTCCCGCGTCTCGCGCACGCGAGCAATCCCGTCGCGCGGAATCAGGTCGGAACGCGCGTCCCCTACGCCGACGGGGAGTTCCTGTCGAAGGCTGCGAAACTCCCCGTCTCCTGGCGGATGGGGGCGCTCCCGTTCTCGGACGGGGAGTTCATTTACGGTCTCGTCGAACCGAAGATCCAGCTGATCCGCACGCTCAATGCCGATCTCGCGGAGATCCCCTATGAGCGGTCGCGGCTGAAGCCCTCCATGCCGTACCCCCTCCACGTGATCGGGTTCTACACCGCGACCGCAATCGCACAGTTGCTGTCCAGGCCGACCTACGGAAGCGCAAGCAGCAGGACCGAGACGTGGTACAACACCCACGAGGAGTTCCGGACGAAGATCGACGACCTCCTCGACGCCGTCGGAGAACGACCGTTTATCGACGACGAGGCGGTCGCCTCCTACCGGGAACAACTGGGCGACGGAGCCGACATGAACGCGATCAGCGCACTCACGACGCTCGAGATCTGGCTCCAGCAACACTTCGATCGACACCGAGAGTGACGTCGACGACCGACCGCCCTTCCGGGTCGACCGGCGACATGACCGGCGTTTTCATCCAGATGGCCGCCTTCCGTGCGGCAGTCGGCCCCGGACTGGCGTACACCGGCCCCCATCACGACTGCAGCGATAGGTCCGGGGCGTCCTGTGCCGTTTCGTCGAGCGAGTGAAAGACCGTACACACGGCCGTCGCGGCGAGTACGCCGCCGAGCACCACCTGTGGCGTCAGTATCGACGGCGCGATCTGCGCGAGCACCGCGGCGTACATCCCCAGACCGCCGAGTACGATCACACCGTAGTAGTGATACCACGGGCGGCGTGACACGGGCCCCTGGAGGTACGGATTGAGGTGACGTGCCTGATCTGTCAGTTCCATCCGACCGCGTGCCCGGTTGAAGTCGATGACTCCCATGTCGTCCATCTTCGGGAGATGGCACTGATACAGGCCGACGTAGACGCGCTTGCGCTCGTCGTAGGAGATCGCCGACTCTTCCTTGTCGTTTTCCAGCGCCGCGATGTGTTCGGCGACAGTCCCGAGTTCCGCGGGACCGTCGTTCGCTTGCAGGTACTGGATCACTCGCCGCCTGCGCTCGTTCTTGAGCACCTCGAAGATGACGTCGACCGAGAGATCAGGTGCTGGCTCGGCCGGCTCCTCGACCAGCGTTTCGTCTTCAATCTCGCTCGTTTCGGAGTCGACACTCGGTGTCGCATCTTCCAGCGCCTCTTTGGTAGCCTGGCCAATACTACTCATCGAATCCCCTCTGCAGAGCCGTTCTTCTCGCGTCTAAATCGTTCAGACTCGATTCGCCGATCGTCGTGCGCGTTCGTTCCGATGTCATGCGATTGCGTCCCCTCTGTTTCAGCTGTGCCCCTGCATCGATACCCCAGTATGGGACTCCTAGTCCACTTTCCACTTCCTCTAGTCAACCCTCTACCACCGAGCGGCCGTATCCCAACCCTCATAGGTATACGTTTCTGGCATACTACCGAGAACCAATTGGTTGGTCCCCCAACGCTTTTAGTATACCCGGCCTGTTCAGAGCACCCGTTCGCTGGTAATACGAATATTACCAATTCAGGCCAGGCCGAGATGTCTCTCATATGACTCACACCGTCGTTCTCTCGTGCGCAGTTCGTCCCGTGGGGCGTCCACACAGATGACCAACCAGCGTGCTCGAGTCACCGCAATCGATGCATCAGCTGCAGGGCCCCATCTCACGGACCGGGAAGTAGCTTCATTACTTCGGAAGACACTGGCGTACAGTCGCCGCCGCAACTACACGGGCTGGGACTACGGGGATGGGATGAGTAGTCGACTCCTGCAGGCACTACCTATCGAGAGCAAGTGGCTGAACATCGCGTTCCAGGAGATCGTCAAGCGACCGCCGATCAACCTCAGGCCGCTGCTTTTGGTCGAACAGCGCCGCAACTTCAAAGGAACGGCCCTCTTCGCGATGGCCAACCGAGCGCTCTACCAGCTCACCAGCGGGGCAGGCGAGTACACAGATCTCGACGTGCGAGCGGAAACGATTCGTCTGCTGGACTGGCTTCTCGATAACCAGTGTCCAGGATACAGCGGGTTCTGCGGCGGACACCAGCACCGATTGCAGCATCTCAATGGACGAATCGGGGACCCAACTGATCCGGACGTGGTGTCGACGTCCTACGCTGTTCGGGCACTGCTCTCGAATGCGGACCTCGGGGATCGCTATCTACAGGCGGCTCGCAGTGCCGCCCGGTTCGTCGTCGAGGACCTCGACTACCGCGAGGTCGAGGACGGCGCTGTCATCGATTATCACCTGAACCACGGCGATCACTACACGATCAACGCCGGCGCGCTCGGTGCCCGCCTGTTTCTGGACCTCTACGTGGCCGTCGGCGACGAGACGCATCTCGATCGGGCGACGGCCCTGCTGGATCACATCGCTGGACTGCAGACCGACCGCGGCGGGTGGTACTATCGTGACCCGGCCGATGCGTCTCATCTCTCGATGGACTCTCATCACAACGGATTCGTTATCGAGTCCTTCCAGCGACACGCCGAGGTCGCCGACGACTCTCGCTACACGGACACGCTCGATCAGGCGCTGTCGTTCTACCGGTCACTGTTCGATGCCGACGGCGCGCCGCGCTTCGACGAGTCCACAGCGTACCCGCGAGACATCCACGCGGCCACCCAGGGGATCCTCGTGTTCACGTACGCCGGAGAGTTCGATAGGGCACGGACTGTCATTCAGTGGGTCCTCGACAACCTCTACGTCGGTGATGGGCGGTACTACTTCCGGAAGCATCGCTTCTACACGCAGCGGATCACCCTGATGCGGTGGTGTCAGGCCTGGATGGCCTACGCGCTCGCAGAACACTTCCGTGTTAGCGGCCAGGAACCGCCACGGAAACGCCAGCAGTTGCCGGCCGCGTCCTTCCAGTACTGGGATTAGCGTCGCCAGTCTGAGGAATTCCCACTCCGACCGGGCGTCGGCTTCCCGCCATGGATTGCCACGCTAGTTCCGATAGCTACCGGTGGCGGGTCAGAAACCGGTAGCCTGCTTTCGCGAGTGTCGTGCTCATGCCCGACGATTCGACGACATAGTACGGGGATAGCTGCCCGCCGAACTTCGATTTGTACGCGCACAGTCGACGGGTATTCGCACCGACCAGGTCGTAGTAGTCGACATTCGAGAACTCTGAGTCCGTCAGGACGTCCTCGATGATCGTCCGGTGTACCAGCGAGTTCACGCTAACCGTGACACCGTCACCGTCGTCGGTTGTTTCGTAGCTTTCACTGACGCCCCCCTGCCAGAAGTACACCCTGTCGTCCGAGGCGAGCGTGACGATGCCGCTGAGGTACTCTCCCGCGGGATTTCGGACGACGTAGACTCTCGAACGATCCGGGAGTGCATCGAGCAGATCCCGAACGTACGGCCACGCGACCTGTCCGATGTCGTCGCGCTCGTCGTACCGATTACCGACGTGATCTACGATCCGCTCCGCGGCATCCATGCCCTCTCGTGTCACCGTGAGCTTCGTCTCGGCCGCTCGCCGAAACTCTCGGCGGCGGCTCCGGCTGAACGACTCGAGGACCGTCTCGATATCCGGCTTGTCGACGTCGACTAGATACGTGAACGCCGGTTCCACGTGGAAGTCTTCCCAGTGGAAGGGACGGGGATCAGTGAACGACAGACTACACTGCATTCTGAGCAGCGACAGCGGGTCGTTCGCGTCGAGTTCCTCGATCACGCCTTCGACGAACGCGCGCGTGACCGCTTCCTGCTTGCTCTGCTTGGGGCTGTTGGGCATGACGATCGGCCCGAGACGTGGCACGCCCATCCCCGGCGGCGGGGAGAAGATGGCTCGACCGACCGACAGTTCGCGGACGAACACCGGCAACAGGGCGACCGGGGATTCACCTTTGAAACCGCCGAACAACTGCAAGTCTCCGCTCGTGTGGGCGTCGAGAACTGACAGCGCTTCCGGGGTGTGAAACACCTCGAACCCGGATGCTGGAAGCAGTTGTCCCCACTCGTCCAGCGCAACTCGTTTGATTTCCATGGCCTAGTACTGTGGTATCGGCTGCGTTTGATACTGCTGGCTGTCACTTCGTGCGGACAGTCGCCATTCGGGGGTGACGACGTCACTCACACGAGTACAGCAGACGGTATGCGCTGGGTTCGGAACTCCGACGACGATGCCGTGACTGTCGTCCCTGCAGATAGTTACAGCGATCCGCATCGCCGATGGGGCTGAACGATCCCGCGACCGACCTGGCACGGACATACAAGGTCACCATCAGCGATCGCGTCGGCCAGGTCCCCCGGGTGGGCCTCCGCGGCCGTCGTCACCGTTTCGACCGTTCGCGCTCGCGTGGTCGGGAGGCCCGCGTCGTTCGTTATCGCCGTTATCCTTCGCATCATCGCCATCGTCTTCGCTACGGCCCGAACGATTCCCGTCGGCTTCGTCCCGTCCCCGTTGCGGCTGAGGAACCAGTCGGACGGTCGCCGATCCGGTCCCGTGGGCGCCGGCAGCGGTCTCGGCTTCGAGCCGGATCGTCGCGGTTTCCTCGCCCGTGAGGTCTACGTCCGACAGCCGGAAGAACAGCCGGACGACTCCGTCCCGGTTTGACTGGCGGCGTATCTTGACGGGCCGAACACCGTTAGACTGCGTGCGGATGGTTCCGGGGTTGACGTCCTCGACCGGATGCGTGTCGGTCGAGTAGAGATCGACAGCGAGTAGCCCGCGACTGCGTGGGTTAACGCGGCCTTGAGGGATCCTGACGTCGAGTTGGCCCGACTGTGGCTCGTCCTCGCAGCGACCCGCATGGATCCGGATCGGCTCGTCCATCGATATCGAGGTCCGATCGGGATCCGACCGATCCCCCGAGAGTACCTGCCAGTCGGTGATCTGACCCCCGTAGTGCTGGTCGAACAGCGCTGCGTCCTCGTTGAACGCCGGATCGATCGTCACCTCGAAGGAATCGCCCAGCGGACCGTACACGCCGCCGTCGGTCCGGAAGTCGTCCCAGGTCCAGTCGATCTGCTGAGGGTCCTGATCGAGCGCCCACCTGTCGTAGTTCGCCGAGCCCGAGTACAGGTCGTCGGTGACGACCCACTGTCCCGAATCCGGGCCGCTGAACCGGAACGTGGCCGAACCACCGCCGTACTGACTCCCGGAACGGTCAGTGTCGTATCTGTCGTGAACGACGACGAGATAGTGCTCGCCCTGAGGGTCTCGATACAGGAAGAGGATACTCGTATCGTCACGCTGGAGGTCGGTCGTGCCGGCAGAGCTGTACTGGGTCTGTGCCTTTCGCCAGTCGTACAGGTCCTCGGCCGTTTCGTCTCCGCGCAGGGGCGTGATCGGGAGGCACTCCTCGCCCTGCTCGAGAACGAACGTCCCTGCTGCGCCATTGACCTGGCTCGTCCCGAAGGCGGTCCCGCCAACCATCAGTGCACCGGTCGCGCCCAGAACGGTTCGTCTGGTTAGCGAACCGATTTGCCTGTCTGCCATGGTGACATGCAAGCCGTATCCGCGTATTAGTATACAGTCGTTATCCGCAGCTCTATTCTGCTGTTTCTGAGCGGTGTCTCGTAAGCAAAGCCATAACAATAGCCGCGTGCGGTCCTCTTCCGCTATGGATACTCGGGATGGCGGCGTGCGGACGGTCGTCTTTGGTCTCGACGCCGCGTGTCACAGCGTTCTCGATAGACTCCCCGAGGACGCGGTCCCGACGCTTCGCTCAGTATTCGAGACCGGTGTCGATGCCCCCCTAACATCACAGGTGCCTCCCTGGACACCCAGCGCGTGGCCCTCCCTCTATACGGGGATGAATCCGGGCAAACACGGGATCTTCGACTTCCTGTCGTTCGATGGATACGAGTGGGACGTCGTCAATGCCACCCACTGCCGGGAACGACCGATCTGGGAGTTGCTCGACCGTCACGGCTTCCGTAGCGTCGTCGTAAACGTCCCGGTGACACATCCGCCGACCGCGTTCGACGGCGCGCTGGTGCCCGGGTATATGGCCCCGGAATCCCCGACGTGCCATCCGGTCGGTCTCTTCGATGAACTGGAAGACGCGATCGGGTCCTATCGGGTCTATCCCGACGGGTCCGGCGACGAGAGCGGATACACGGCCGCCGTCTCCTCCCGGGGCGCGGCGTTTCGCTACCTCGCCGATCGGTTCGACCCGGACTTCGGCTTCCTGCAGTTCCAGGTGACGGACACGGTCTTTCACGATCGGCCGGACGACTGGGAGACCATCGAGGCGATCTACCGCGCGGTCGACACCGAAATACAGCTGGCACTGGCCGCCTGCGATCCGGACAACGTCTTCGTCGTCAGCGACCACGGGATGGGACCGCTCGCGGGCGTCGAGTTCCGCGCCAATGACTTCCTCGCCGGGCGCGGGGACGTTCGGACCGTTGCAGGCGGTGACGGGATGCCGACCTGGTCGACAGTGCGTGACAGCGAGCTGAAATCCGGCGGGGACGCGATAGATTTGCCGCGCCGGGAGCAGGCGACTCGACGGGTGGCCGCGGTGCGGGACAGAGCACTGGAAGCCACGGTCAGTACGGCCGCTCGCCTCGGGCTCACGAGTCAGCGGATCGGTCACGCACTCGAGCGCGTCGGCCTCGCGGAGACGGTTGCTCGCGCGGTACCGACGAGCGTGATCAGATCCGGCACCGAGCGGGTCGACTTCCCGAACTCGGTCGCGTACATGCGTTCCAGAACCGAGTGCGGGATCCGCCTGAATCTCGTCGGGCGCGAACCGGACGGCGTCGTCCCGCCCGCGGAGTACGAGGTCGTCCGTTCCGGGTTGATCGCGGCGCTCCGCGAGGTCGAATCTCCCGACGGGGCCTCCCTGTTCGAGGCGGTTCTGCCGCGAGAAGCGGTGTTTGAGGGGCCACAGACCGAGCGGGCAGTGGACATCGTCCTCGTCCCGGCGGGATTCGAGCACTTCCTGTCGGCGGCGATCCGGGGCTCGGTGTTCGGCCGGCCGACCGAACCCTGGAACCACAAGATGGACGGTCTCGTCGCCGCCCGGGGCGAGGCGATCGACGCGAGCCGGTCGCTCGAGGGGGCGACGCTGCTCGATATCGCGCCGACCGTCCTCGCGACGTTCGATGTCCCGGCCGACCGACGGATGGACGGGACGGTGCTGCGGATCGTCGAGGGGGTCGGCCGGCAGGACTATCCCGACCCACAGCGGACCACGCGGACCACGACCGACGACGCGACCGTCGAGCAACGCCTGACAGATCTGGGCTACATAGAATGACAATCGATATCACGAACGCGGACGACATGACGCCTGCAGAGTGGAACGCCCTCGCCGAGCGTGCACGCTACACCGACGCGATGCACCAGTGGGAGGCGCTGGCCGTCATCGCGAGACACGCCGACAGCACTGTCCACCGGCTGATCGGATACAAGGGCCAGGAGCCTGTGGGCGTCTTCCCGGTATTCGAACGGCGCTACGGGCCGATAACGGCAGTCTTCTCCCCGCCTCCGGGGCTCCGGATCGTCTATCTCGGTCCCGGGCTGCTCAACATGGACAAACTCACGCAGCGAAAGACCGAGCGGCGCCAGCGGGCGTTCATCGACGGCGTCCTGGAGTGGATCGACGAGCGTATCGGCCCCAGCTACATCCACGCCCGGACCACGCCGGGATACCCGGACGTCCGCCCGTTCACCTGGAACGACTGCACGGCGTCCCCGTCCTACACCTACCACGTCGACATCACCGGCCCGGAGTCGGTCCTCCTCGATCGGTTCAGTCGGGACGCCCGAACCAACATCAGGGACGCCGCGGCGGCCGACTACGACATCGACGAACGGGGGCCGGAGGCGATCGACCGGATCGTCGAGCAGGTCCGCTCGCGCTATGCGGCCCAGGACGTTCCCTACGACGTGACACCCTCGTTCGTCCGGGACCTGTACGAGCAAACACCCGATGGCACGATCCGCCCCTTCACCTGCCGTCTCGACGGATCGTTCGTCGGCGGCATCCTGGCCGTGGAGTTCGGCGACACCATTGCTCGCTGGCAGGGTGGTGTCAAACCCGACGCAGATCGAGACTTCCCGGTCAACGACGTGCTGGACTGGGAAGTGCTGTGTGCCGGGCGGGAGATCGGCTGCACGACGTACGATCTCGTCGGCGCGAACACCCCCCGTATCAACCGCTACAAGTCGAAATTCGGACCGAAACTGACACCCTTCTACGGGATCGAACGCGCCTCCTTGCTCGGCTCACTTGCAGCCAGGATGTACAAACATCGGAAGTGACGCGTCCGCCGAAACGACGGACGGAGTCTCACACAGACGATGTTTCGGATCGGCGACTGCTTTGGATCGATCGCCCGACGACAGTAATCGTACGATGCTCTGGAACAGCCGTCTGTGTGGTATCAAGTCCATACTAATGGGGCGAAGTCGTGTACGATCGCCTATGGAAAAGCCGGAGCAGAATCAGAACACAGTCGTCGTGCCTGCTGGCATCGATCCCGGGAAGAGTTACTCCTGTGTGCGGTCGCTGTCACGTGCTGGCCTCGACACGGTCGTCGCATCAGAGTACGATGATCTTCCCGCTGCTGCGTCACGGAGCTGTGACGAATCGATATCGATTCCTCCAATCTCGGAGGACCTGGAGGCGTACAAGGACGCGCTCGTCGGGATCGCCGCCAGACCGGACGTCGATACGATCCTCCCGATACGGCCCCAGGACCCGTACGTCTTTGCCAAATACAGATCGGAGTTCGAACAGTACGTCGATCTCGTCGTCCCGTCGTTCGATACCTTGCGGCTCTGTCACGACAGACTCCGTCTGGCAGAAGCAGCCCGGGAAGCCGGCGTCCCGACGGCGGAGACGCGGTTGCTCGACGACGTGGACGATTGGAACTCCGACCTGATAATCAAAGCCCGGTACAACCTCCTGGCGGACGAATATCTCGGTCAAGATACGAGTGTGATCCCCGGCACAGTGAAAACGGTCGAGTTCGTTCGGGACGGGACGGTCCCGGACACCGACGCGATCAGGGAGGCGATGTACCACGAACCGGTCGTTCAGGAGTACATCCACAGCGCCGGGAAGTACGTCTTCGGCGCACTGTACGATCACGGCGACGCGCTGGCGACGTTCCAGCACCGACAGATCCGCGGCGATTCGTACACCCACGGCGGCGGTGTCTACCGGAAATCGGTGGACATCCCGGAACTCGAATCGACTGGGCGGGCGTTGCTCGACAGCCTCGAGTGGCACGGGCTCGCCTGTATCGAATATATGGAGGACGCCCGAACGGGGGAGTTCAAATTCATCGAGATCAACCCACGGCTGTGGCAGTCGACCAACTGTGCGATCCAGGCGGGGGCGGACTTTCCGGTATATTACTGGCTCCAGTCGCAGGGACGCTCGGACGAGATCGATAGCGACTACGAGACCGGCGTCGGAACCCACACGCTATACGGGGAGATGAAATACTTCCGCAGCCTGTTCCAGGAACAGTCGCCGTTCGTCGAGCGCCCGTCACCGCCTATTGAACTGTTGAAGATACTCGTTTCGTTCGCCGAGACGCCGAATTTCGACGACTTCCACGCCGACGACCCGCTCCCGGCTGTCGTCGGCGTCAAGCGTCTCGTCGAGAGCCAGTTGCTGTAGCTCCAGCTTTCACGGCCGCTGCTGGGCGATCTCTCCCGAGCGAATCAATTGGTCGGCGGGTTTTCAGCGTGTAGGTCGGCGTGTGCACGCACTGTGACTTCTGTGTCGTTCGTTACGATCACAGTGCAACCTTCGTACTCGAACCGGAACTCTTGTCGATGATCCGACGGAGACCCGAACAGCGCTTCGAGTGCATCCGGATCGATGACGTCCGCAAGCGGCGCGAGTTCTTCCGGCGAAACGCCCTTCGTCTCGGCAACGGCGTTTACAACCCCAATTGTGGCAGGCTCCGCCAGATCGGTGGCTCCCATAATAAACGCTTGTAACCCGCAAAATGATAAAACCCCCGTCCACGATTCCTGCCGAGTGGGAACTCCCAATCGGCTACCGGGTGGGTTCGTTCGCTGTGGCGTACGTCGAGAGCGCGTAGGCCATCCAGGCCTGACACCACCGCATGAGGGTGAACCGTTTCGTGTAGAATCGCCGCTTCTGGTAGTAGAACTGTCCGTTACCGGCGTAGAGCGTGTCCCGCGCCCAGTCGATGATCCGGCGGGCGAACGCGAACTCGCCCAGTTCGGTGAACACGATGATCCCCTGCGCGGCCGCGTGGATGTCTCGCGGGTACGTGCTCGATTCGTCCCAGTTCGGGGCGCCGTCGGGCTCGAACAGCTGCTCCCGGTAGAACTCCCGGGCACGCTGGATCGTCGGATCGTACCGGTCCGAGCCAGTCACTTCCCGATAGCGCAGGAGCGATTCGATAATGAACCCGTTGTGGAAGTTGTCCATTGAGAGGTGAGACGCCGAGGGCGGGTCCATGTACATCCAGCCGCCGTTTATGGCCTGTTTCGAGGCGACGTAATCCATGATCTCTCTCGCGGCGTCGAGCAATCGATCCTCGTCGAACCGTGCGTACAGGTTCACGAGCAGGCGAGCACCCAGTGCGTTGGCGTTGAGCGTGTACGCATCCGTATCTCTTGGAATATAATTGATATGTGAACCCTCATCGACCGCCGTGTAATCGAGGTCTTCGATGACGAACTCGGCGGCCGAGTGCGCGAGTTCGGCGTATTCGGGTGCATCGAATATCTCGTCGTACTGGAGGAACGCCTCCGCGCCGAGCGTCGCCGAGACGACGCCTGAGCTCTCCCCGGGCGTCGAGGCCGTGTCACGTCCCAGACTCTGGATCGGGTGTCGGTGACCGCCGCCCGCGTAGCCACTGAACCCCTCGACTTGCTCGCTGTCCAGCCAGGAGACGAGATCCGTCGCTTCCCGGGCGTATCGGTCATCCCTGGTGAGCCTGTACATGTCGATGTTCGCCATCGCGAACAGCGCTGCCCCAAGGTAGCTGCGCCGTTGTTCGACGCGAAAGTACGGGCGCAGATTGACGGGCGCACGCTTGATGCCTTCCTGGACGGCGAGATTGAGGTACTTGTTCTCGACGGGGAGTCGCTGCAGGAACTCGCTACTCAATCCGTCGACGTAATCCCAGCCGGTGTAGTCTCGCTCGCGCGAATACGCGAGCACGTCTCGGCAGAGGTGAACGACGTCGTTCGAGACGGCGTGTGTTTCTTCTGACGGTGAGACCTGCGTTCCATCCATATGTTGTTGTCCCTATTTTTCGGTGAGTGCTGTTGCTCGCTCGGACCCGGAGAGCGTCCGCTCCGCTCGTCGGTTTCCGGGGAGTGTGGGTATCTTCCGGAGCACCCTGGCCGGCGGCGTCAACCAGGCACCGAGATCTGACGTGTCGATGTCCCAGCAAGCGTCGGCCGCCATGATCGTCCCGACGCAGTCGAGCAGGCGCTCGTTACGCCGATTCCGAACGTACTGCTGGAGTTCACGGAGGGGAAACACCATCTCCCCAGTTTGCTGTGGGGTACCGACCGGGCGGGATACGTCGAGGTCGAGGACGCTGGCGACCATTGTCGAGACGAACCGGTAGCCGAACCGGCTGGCCAGCGCGTAGGAGGCCCAGAACTTCGGGTTGATCTCCATCAGCACGTACGTGCCGTCGGATCGCTGTCTGAACTCGACGAGGGCGATCCCGTTCCAGCCGATATCGCGGAGCAACGCTGCCGTTTTCGCTTCGATCGTCGGGTTCCCGACGAGACGGAGATGGGTCCCGCTACCGCCGTGGCGCGGCACGGAACGGAGTTCCTGGTGACTGACCAGCAACTCGATCTCGTTGTCGAGACAGAGCACGCCACAGCCGAAGGTCACGTTGGGTCCGTCGATGTACTCCTGGACCAGCACGTTTCCGCCGGAGGCCTCGGCAGCGATTCCGTCGTAGGCCGTCCAGAAATTCGCCGGCTCGTCGACACGGGCCGTCGTCATGGTTCCGTTCTCGCGTCTGGCCTTGAGAAACACCGGAAACGGGAGCGTGTCGGCGGGAGTCGGGCGTCCGCTTTCATCGAGTTCCTCGGCAGTATCCGAATAGTCGGTCGGGACGGGGATCCCGAGACGCCGCGCTCGCTGTAACGTTCTGGCTTTGTCGACGGCGACGTGAAACGATTCCGACGGCGGGAGACAGAACTCGACCGCGTCCGGGATCTCCGATCGGATCGAATCGACGGCCGCCATCGAGTCGTATCCGACCGGCAAGACGATCTGCGGCCGGTGTTTGTCCATCAGTTCGAGTAGCGCGTCGGTATACTCAGCTTCGCCGGGGGCTGGAACGACCTCGCCGATATCACAGTAGTTCGACCGCAAGAGTCGACTGTATCGAGTCGTGCCAGTCCCGATTATCCGGGCATTGAGGTCCTCGGATAGTTCTCTCGCGACAGCGAGCGTGTTGTCGTAGTCACCGTCGAGCAGCAGCACTCTCGGGGGGCTGTCCCCTGGAGTGTCACGCTCGCGATGGACCGGCACCTGCACGTCGGAGCGGTCGGAGCCCGACTCAGTATCAGTCTGCATTGAAGCCCTGTTCGACTTACAGCGGCTATTCCAGTTAGTAATGAATCGGCTACTTGCGGGCGCGGAGACTCTGCCCGGGTGACGTCGTCACGACTGCGTCGGGGGAAGAACCGATCCTGTTTATTTGCCAGCGCCACCCTCGGCGAGGGTCGTCGCGATCTCCGCGACCTGCTCGGGATCGTTGGTCCAGACCCCGTCGTATCCGTTCGCTTGTTCCCGTGCGAGCAGTCCACAGGCCTGCGTCACGTCAGTACCGCCGTCGAACGCGAGGACCCAGTGGCGGTCGATCCTCTCGGCTGGCTGGCCGTGGTAGGTAACTTCCTGGATCTCCGGTGGTTTCCAGTCGGCGACGCCGTAGATATGAATGTCGAGGTCCGTCTCGGTCGCGAGCGTTCGATACACGTCGGCCTTGGACTCGAACGTCGAGAGCGTCTGGAAGCTCACCCGGAGCGTCCCGCCTCCGACGCGATAGGCGCGGTCTTCGATCTCCCGACTGACCGCGAGCAGTTCGCGTCGAGTCATTCCCCTGACCAGCGTGTCGTCGATCAGATCGAACATGGCGCTGTAACCCGTTGCGACTTCCTCGCGCTCGGTCGGCCGGACGAGCGGCGGTTCGAGCAACCCTTCGAGTGCCGTGACTCCCAGTGATCCCACGAACTCGCCGTCCGCCTCGAGGACGACGAACGGGTCCGGACCGCCCGGAGGCAGGTGGCGGTGCTCGACGGTGACGCCGTGTGCGTCGAACCACTCCTCGATGTCGGTTGGCCCACCGCTTCGATAGACAGTGAGCCGACAATCAGTGGATTGGAACTCCTGGAAGTACGACTCGAACATCGTTACGAACGGCTGGCTTCGACACTCCGGCGGACGATATCCCGGACGAGAGGTTCGAGCGACTCGGGTGTAACTGCCCCGCTCTCGCGGTCCCAGGCTACCAGGCCTGCCTCGGCGAGCAGCGGTAGATGGATATGGTGGAGCGCGAGATGGTGCGTTGTGTGATCGGCAGGGGTGCCCATCGTTCCTCTTTCGGTGGCCACCCACCCCGTGAGAACAGTGGCGAGTTCCTCGATCGGGGTCTCCCCTTCTTCGAGCAAGTGATACAGCACCCGGCGTCGCTGGACCGACGAGAGCGCGTCGTAGAACCGATCCTCGGACAATCGTGAGCTGTCGCTACTGGCGGCTCTTCGATCGGTCTTTTCGGGATTGGCCATACGATATTATTTATTATAGATCAATATAATTATTTCCCTATAGGTGCTACTATCCGATACGTCTGCGCCCGGTGACGATCCTGTCCAGACGAGTGCGTCTCGCTCGGGTGGTCCGTCTCTCCGGTTGCGGACTACCGGGTTTCCGTGCCCGCCGCCAGCGACGAGCGTGTCGTCCCCGGAGTGGACTCGTCAAGGTGATCGAGCAGTGCCGCCGGCGGCCCGATCCACGCGCCGACGTCCTGAGCGTGTTCGATCAATCGACGGTACAGCCGTCGATAACCCGGGAACTCCCGTTCGTTGAAATATCGCGGGTGCCACAGCACCGTCATCACGGCATCGTTCTCGCGCGCCTCGGCGACGAGATCCGCACACACCTGCCAGGCCGCCTGGGGTCGTGACGCGGGATCGGGGAGCGTCTGTTCCATCAGCGTCAGCGGGAACACGGTGAACGACTCCGAGAGCGGTTTCACGAGCCCGTAGTCGTACACGAAGCCGTAGTCGGTGCTGGATCCGAGCGTCGAGTCGTACTCCAGTCTCAGTTCGGCCTGGATCTGCCAGGTCTCGGGCGTGTTCATCCGGAGGTAGTGCTGGCGACCGCCGCGGACCGAGTGGCCGAGCACGTCCTCCAGTTGCTCTTTCTCCTGACGCAGACGCTCGATGTCGTCTCCGGAGTGATACGAGCCGTGGAGACCGACCTCCCACCCGCCGTCGTCGAGCTCCCGGATCACTGCTGCGATGTCGTCGTCGGTCGGATCGTACCGACCGAGCTGCTGGATCCAGGTGTCGGGTCGGACCCAGTCAAGGGGGTCGCCGCTGGCGAAGGGGCCCGGCTCGCTGAGGAAGTAAAACGCCGACCGAACGCCCAGGTCGTCTTCGAGCGCCATGATCTCCTCGAACTGCCAGTAGGGGTTCTCCCGGGCGAAAAACGACCGCAGGTGATCCATCGACCGCTCCGCGAGTGTGTAATACAGCGCCTGGTGGAACCGCTTGTACGGCCGATCGACGTCGTGCGTGAGACACAGCGCAAAGGGGTGATCGTCAATCATCGTCTGCGGTGGCAGCGGATGGATGGCTCAGCGCCCGGACGACGCGCTCCGCCGCTTTCCCGCCACCGTACAGCGTCGGCTTCGCTGCGGGGTTCGGAAGCGGGCGTGTGAGTGCTGTCCTGATCGCCGCCGGGTCGGCACCGACGAGGACGTTCCAGCTGGTCTCGACCGTCTCGGTCCACTCGGTCGTCTCCCGGAGCGTCACACAGGGACGGTCGAGATAGAACGCCTCCTTCTGGACGCCGCCCGAATCGGTGGCGACCCGCTCTGCGCCCGAAAGCAAGGCCACGAAGTCCAGGTAGCCCACTGGATCGACGAGTTCCAGTGCCGAGGCCGCCTCCTCGTAGAGACCGTACTCCTCGAGTGCTGCGACCGTACGGGGGTGGGCGGGCAGGACCACCGTGGCCGACACGCTCGCGAGTCCCTCGACGATCGACCGCAGGCGATCCTCGGAGTCGGTGTTTCGCTCGCGGTGGACCGTCGCGAGGACGTACGACTCCCCGGTCAGTCCCAAGCTATCGACGATCGCGGAGTGCTCCAGTGCGTGCTCCCGGACCGCCAGCAGCGCGTCGTACATCACGTCGCCGGTCACGACGACATCGCCCCGGACGTCGCCGGCTCGCAACGTTTCGGCGGCTCGATCGGTGGGGGCACACAGCAGATCCGCACACTGGTCGACCAGCACGCGGTTGACCTCCTCGGGCATCGACCAGTCGCCACTGCGGACGCCGGCCTCGACGTGGACGAGCCGAACCGGTCGCTTTGCGGCGACCAGACCGGCCCCGAGCGTGGAGTTCGTGTCGCCGTAGACGAGCACGACGTCGGGGGCTTCCTCGTCGACGACGTCGTCGAATCGCTCCATGACCTGAGCGGTCTGGACGGCGTGACTGCCCGAGCCGACGCCGAGGTTGTACGCCGGGTCCGGGATCGGGAGTTCCTCGAAGAACACCGACGACAGCATCTCGTCGTAGTGCTGGCCCGTGTGGACGAGCACCTCCTCGTGGCGGCTGAGCTGTTCGGAGACCGGAAAGGCCTTGACGAACTGCGGCCGGGCACCGACGACAGTGAGGACTTTCATTCCTCGACCTCCAGCTCCTCGTTGTCCCGCCGGTCGAACAGGACCGCGACGACCAACATGACGGCGCCGAACAGCAGCCCGTACGTGGTTGTGCGCCCGCTCTCTCCGGCGCTCCACAGCGACCGGACGCCGTGGCCGAACCCGGCCAGCAACCCGGTCACGCCGAACCCGTAGAAGGCGGCCAGGGGATGGACACCGTCGTCGAGGTGGCGAACCCGGAGTCGCCACAGGAACTGTCGTGCCAGCAACAGCGAGAGCTGTGGCACGAACGAGGAGTACTCGATGTGGCTGGTCTCCTCGCCGTAAACCGCCGGCATGTCGATGTCGACGATCCGGAACCGATGGACGTTCATGTGGACGAGCATGTCGTTGCAGAACCCGAACCGGTCGTACACCGCGTCGAGGTCGATCGTCTCCAGTGCCTCCCGGGAGACTGCGGTGTACCCGTTCTGTGGATCCATCATCCCCCAGTAGCCGCTGGCGATCTTGGTGAGGAGAGTCAGGATCGCATTGCCGAACAGCCGCCAGCGGGACATCGCCGCCCGGTACTCCGGTCGTTCGAGTCGGTTGCCCTTGGCGTAGTCGGCCCGCCCCTCCGCGACCGGGTCGACGATCCGATCGAGGATGTCGGGGTCCATCTGTCCGTCGGCGTTCATCACAGCCACGACGTCGATGCTGTCCTCGACGGCCAGGCGATATCCCGTCTTGATCGCGGCCCCGACACCTCGGTTCTGTTCGTGTCTGGCCGTCACGACGCGTTGCCGGTAGCTGACGCCGCCGTCGGCCGTGACGAGTAACTGTTCCCGCTGTCGGTCGTTCATCCGCTGTGCCTGTTCGGTGATCTCCGCCCAGGTATCGTCAGTCGAGGCGTCGTCAACGGCGTAGATTCGGTCGACAAAGGCCGGGACCGTCTCGATGACCTCTCCGACGAATCCCGCCTCGTTGTAGGCGGGAATGACGACACCGACGGTCTGGCCCTTGTACATCACTCCACCCCGCGGCCGTCACCGATCGTTCGGACGGTGTGGCCCGTACCCGAGAGGGTCAGCGCCTGCCGACCGTCGACGACGACCATGGGGTCCATTCGGTCCCACCGGATGCGGTCGAACGCGCTGTGATCGGTGACGAGGACGGTAGCGTCGAGATCCAGTCTGTGCAGTCTCTCGACGCTCGTCGGCGTCCCCTCGAACGGAGAGAGGTCCGAACAGACGGGATCGACGAGGTAGACGTTCGCGCCCAGCTGGTTCAGATCCCGGACGACGGAGAACGCCGGCGAGTACCGGACCTCGTCGACGTCCGGTCGGTAGGTCACCCCGAGGACGGCCACGTTCGCGCCGAACAGCGGGTGATCCGATCCGTCCATGGCCTCCCGGAGTTGCTCGATCGCGTACAGCGGCATGCTGTCGTTGATCTGGCGGGCCATGCGCACGATCGGGGCCGAGGTCTCGATGCTGTCCAGCAGGAAGTAGGGGTACACCGGAATGCAGTGACCGCCGACGCCGATACCCGGTCTGTGGATGTCACAGAACGGCTGGGTGTTGGCGAGTTCGATCGCCTCGGGGACGTCCACGCCGAGTTCGGGGGCGACCGTGGCGAGTTCGTTCGCCAGGGCGATGTTGACGTCGCGGTAGATCCCCTCGAACACCTTCACACACTCGGCAGTCCGGGCGTCCGGGGCGGCGTGGACGTCGTTCGTCGTGATCTCCTCGTAGACGAGTTTCGCGACGCGCGTGCTCTCGTCGTCGATCCCGCCAACGATCTTCGGGTAGGCCCCGCGGATGTCCTGCAATGCGCGCCCGCTCATCGTCCGCTCTGGACAGAACGCCAGCCCGACGCTCTCGGGATCGGGGACGGTCCGGCGGAGGATCGGCCATAGCGTGTCCGCACAGGTCCCGGGCGGTACCGTCGACTCGACGATGACGACGTCGCCGGGATCGAGCTGCGTGCCGATGTCTCGGGTGAGTGTCGTCAGCGTCGATAGATCCGGCACGTCCTGATCGTCGAGCAGGGTGGGGACGATCAACACGTGGATGCTCGCACCGGCGGCGGCTTCCTCGACGTCGGTGGTGGCCGACAGTGCTCCCCTGGAGACGTTCCGATCGATCTCCGCCTCCAGTCCCGGTTCGTTCTCGACGGGCGAGCGACCGTCGTTGATCGTCTCGACGACCGACTCGCTGATGTCGACGCCGGTGACGTTTCCGGTGACGGAAGCGTAGACGGCCGCGAGCGGCAGTCCCATCTTTCCGAGTCCGTACACGGCGACCGGTACCTGTCCGCCGGTAAACGCACGCCGCTGTTCGTCCGGCGTCGCTCCCGACCCGTACAACCGCTCCAGCGACTGTTCAGATCGTGACATTTGGTGCCACCTCCGATTCGCCCGCGGCCAGCGCCTCGATACGGTTGGCCAGCGCCAGTGCCCGCCGTCCGTCTTCGCCCGTCACGATCGGTTCCTCGCCGGACCGGACGGCGGCCGTGAACGATTCGAGCTGGTTTTTTAGCGGTTCACCGTTCTCGACCATCGGCTGCTCGATCAGGTTCTCGTATCGATACCGGACCGATCCCTTCTCTTCGACGAACTCGGGGTAGGACTTGCGGTAGATGTGGACCGAGCGATCGATGTAGTCGACGTCGACCTTGCAACTGCGGGCGGTGATCGAGAGTTTTCGGATCTTCTGCTGGGTGAGTCGACTGGCTGTGAACGTCCCGATGACACCGTCCTCGAAGGTCACCAAGGCGGTGACGTACTGGCCGTCCTCGGTCCCGTCGGCCGTCACGCTTCGGACCGGAACGTCCAGCACGTCCAGGACCACGTCCAGGTCGTGCAGCATGAGGTCGAGCGCCACGCCGGTGCCCATGTCCCGATCCAGTGGCGGTCCGAGCCGGCGGGCGTCGACGGCGATCACGTCCAGGTCGGGCACGACGTCCTGAAGGGTCCTGACGGCGGGGTTGAACCGCTCGATGTGACCGACCTGCAGCACCACGCCGTTGTCTTCGGCCTGCTCGATCAACGTCTCGGCCTGTCCGTCGGTCTCGACGAACGGTTTCTCGACGAGCACGTGGACGCCGCTGTCGATCGCCCGGCTGGCGATATCGTAGTGATACGCCGTCGGGACCGCGATCGAGAGGACGTCGACCCTCTCGAAGAGGTCCTCGGGGTCGCGGGGACTCGTCCCGTGGTCGGCGGCGACCGACGACGCCTGTTCCGGGTCGTTGTCGTAGACGCCCACCAGATCGACGTTCGGGAGTTCCTCGTAGACGCGGGCGTGATGGCTTCCCATCTGTCCGACGCCGTAGACGCCGGCGGCGAGGGTTTCGTCGGTCATTCGCCGATCGCCTCCCAGGCGCGAGTGAGGTGTCTCTCGACCGCCTCGACGATGGTGGTGATGTCCTCGTCCGTGAGTCCCGGATGGACCGGCAGCGAGAGCACTTGATCCGTGGCTCGCTCGGCGACCGGAGTAGCGGCCTCCTCGCCGGCGTAAGCCCCCTGTCTGTGGATCGTCGTCGGGTAGTAGACGCCGGTTCCGATGTCGCGCTCTTCGAGGTCGAGTTTCAGCGCGTTGCGCTGGGGATACTGGACGGTGAACTGGTGGTAGGCGTGCTCGGTTCCGGGGCGCGGTTCGGGCAACTCGAGCCTGTCGTCGTCCAGTTCCTCGAGCAGGCGCTGGGCGTTGCGACGGCGCTGATCGACGTAGTACGGGAGTTTCTGCAGCTGGGTGAGGCCGATCGCGCCGGCGATGTTAGTCATCCGGTAGTTGTGCCCCAGCGTCGCGTGCGTGTACGAGCCCGTGCGGCCGTGATTGATGAATTGATCGGCTCGACGAGCGACAGCCTCGTCGTCGGTGACGACGATCCCGCCCTCGCCGGTTGTCATGTTCTTCGTCGGGTAAAACGAGAAACAGCCGGCGTCCCCGATTGTGCCGACGTGTTCGCCATCGATGGTCGCGCCGTGGGCCTGGGCGGCGTCCTCGATCAGCGCCAGGTCGTGGGCGTCGGCGATCTCGCGGAACCGCTCCATCCGCGCGGGCTGGCCGTAGAGGTGGACGACGAGTATTGCGTCGGCGTCGTGCTCGCGGACGGCCGCCTCGGCGCTGTCTGGATCGAGATTGAGAGTCTTGGGATCGATATCGGCGAACACCGGCTCGGCGTTGGCAAACCGGATCGCGTTCGCGGTCGCGATGAACGAAAACGGCGTCGTGACGACGGTGTCGCCCTCGCCGATATCGAGCGCTTCCAGGGCGGTGTGCAGCGCTGCGGTCCCGTTGACGGTCGCGACGCCGTGTTCGGCACCGACGTACTCCGCGAACGCCGCCTCGAACTGTTCGACCTCTTCTCCGGCGACGAGTCGCCCCTCTTTGATCACGTCTTCGACGCTCTCGAACTCCGGCTCGCCGATGTCCGGGGCTGCAAGCGAGATCATGCGATCGTGTTCCCCCCCTGGAGCGGGTCCGGTAGCGGTTCGTGTCGCGCGGGCGTGCCCACGGCCAGCGTCTCCGGCGGGACGTCCTCGGTGACGATGCTCCCGGCGGCGACGAACGATCCGCGGCCGACGGTCACGCCGGGGAGGATCGTCGCGTTTGCGCCGACGGAGACGTCGTCTTCCAGCGTCGGGCCCACCAGATCCTGCTCGACGCGGACCGGGTACTCGTCGTTGGTCAGGACTGCGCTCGGGCCGAGAAAAACAGAATCGCCGATCGTCGTCTGCTGGGGGACGTAGACGTTCGTCTGGCAACTCACCGACGAGCCGATCGTGCAGGCCCCGTCGACGACGGTATTCGTCCCGAGCAGGACGTCGTCGCCGATCGTCGTGTCTTCCCGGACCAGCACGTTGTGACCGGTCGAGAAGGAGTCACCGATCTCGACGTCGTCGTAGATCACCGTTCCCGATCGGATCGTCGCGTCGTTACCGATCTTCGTCTGTTCCGTGTCGCTGCCGTTGGAGCGACCGAGCGTCGCGTTCTCGTCTACTGTACAGTCGATACCGAGTGTGACGTATTCCATTGCGGGTCCTCGCTGACCGGTCTCGCGGGTGGCCAGCGCTTACGCCATGACTCGGGTCGATTGCCGCTTTGTTATTGAGTGCTTTGCAGGGACCACAGGTTCGTGCTATCGCAGGATGCCGATCCAATATTCTCTCGTGTGACGAATGGTTGTGGTTGCGATACCTGCCTGCTGTGCCGACTGCACGTCGGAAGACTTGCGAGCGCTCACTCCGCTCGCCCTCACGTCTCACAGCTTCGCAGTCGTGCGGTCAAACCCGAAAAAGACGTATACCAACCACGATAAACTGGTTCCCTGAGCGACGGTCTCCGCGTTTCGGTACGCGGCTGCATCTCCCCACAGTAGGTGAATACTACGCTCCTCTGGTGATCATAGTCACGTCGTAACAAAGTAGACACGTCGTCTCTTCTTCGGCAAGTCTGATCGCTCGGATGAGTATACGCGGTCAAGACAGCACCGATATAATGTCAGAAGACACAGACATACTCTCGCCCGACCAGGCGTTCGATATTCTGAGTAACCAGCGTCGTCGGTATGCCCTGCATTACCTCTCGGAACATCCCGAGGGTGAGAAGCTTCAGGAACTCGCACGCCGGCTCGCCGCCTGGGAGAACGAGATCTCCGTCGAGAAGGTCTCGAAGAAACAGCAAAAGCGGGTGTACGTCTCTCTGTATCAGACACACATCCCCAAACTCGAAGCCGAGGGGGTCGTCGACTACGATAGCGAGAGCGGGCTGATCACGCTGACTAGCCATGCGGACGACGTCACGACCTATCTACAGGACGACGAAGACCGGTCCGACCAGTGGCACCGCTATTATCTTGCCCTAGTCGTGGCCGGTACCGCTGTCTTCACCGCGACGGCCCTCGAGCTTCCCGTCTTCGCTGCACTCACACCGACGATCGTCGGTCTCGCGATTCTCTTCGCGTTCGGTGCCCTTACCGTCCAGTACTTCCTTGTGCGTCGCCGTGAGTCACAGGGGGTGTCTAGAAGTAGTGAACACTAGTCCTCGTCCTCGACGGGGATCAGTTCCTCCGGGCTCCGCTTGTACCGCGGTCTGTTTGCGAACTTCCGAATCAGTTCCTTGTCTTCTTTCGAGAGATGTTCCGTCATCACCCCCGCTTGGACTGGAAGACGTATAAGTACGTTCCGACTTCCTTCACCTATCGACAACTAGGAGCAGCATACTCGCACATAGATTCGTTTACCTATGACTGATTATGCGATAATAGCAACCCTTTAACTCAGCTTTGCACGTTAGCGTCAGCTGTTGAATGAACGAACAGGTGATCGATT
>JAOPKD010000010.1 GCA_025517565.1 Halapricum hydrolyticum | reverse complement strand
CGATCTGTTCGACCGTGTCCTGTCCGCCCTCGTCGTCGACGTCGGCGACGACGACTGACGCGCCGTGTTCGGCAAACTGGACGGCTGTCTCGCGCCCGATCCCCGATGCGCCGCCGGTGACGGCGACCACGCGGTCCTCGAAGTCAAAGTGATGCATTGCGTGTCCATCAACGGCCGAGTCGCTCTTATAGTTCAGGGGCCGGAATAGTCTGACAACACGACGAATCGATCCCCCAACATTATTCACAGATGATTGTGTACCGCCGACCATGGCCGAACTCAGTGATGGACAGTTGTTCGAGTCGGACAAGCACGGCCGCCAGCGGTCGGTCGTTTTCGCGATCGTCCTTGCGACGGGTTTCCTGGCTGTCGTCGCGGGTGTAGCGACGTTGATGGCAGAGGCCAACATCGCCGTCGCAGTGGGACTGCTCGCAGTCGGGGCTGCGCTACTCGCCGTCGCGGGCGCGATCGCGATCGGGGAACTCGACGCGTACCTCTTCGAGTGATACGGATTATTGTAACGGTTTACCGCTCCGATCGCCCCACTTCGGGCGGTCGATACGGAACAGACGTACAATCATCCGTATGAGGAGCGCGACCGATTGCGAGACCAACCTGAAGCCGAACGGAGATTTCTGCGGCGAGGTCTCACAGCACGCGCTTGTAGGCTTCCAGCGCCTGTTCGACGTCGTCAGCGGTGTGTGCAGCAGAGACGAACTGCGATTCGAACTGGTTGGGCGTCAGGAAAATCCCCTCGTCTTTCATCGCGGGCCAGAACAGGCGCTCCCAGCGTTCGGTCTCGGCGCGATCGACGTCCGCGCCGTTTTTCGGACAGTGCTCGTAGCGCGGACAGGTCGGGTCCTGGGTGCAGCCACTTTCGCAGTGTTCCTCGCCGAACGCGCCGTCGCGAGTGAAGATCACCTTGAACATCGAATCGGTCCCGACGACTGTGTAGCTCGGTGCCTGATCCTCGAGGATGTCGGCGATCCCGGAGCGCAGCCGCTCGCCCAGATCGTTGACATAGTCGTACACGTCGTTTTCGGCGGCGTACCGCAGCGTTTCGAGGCCGGCAGCCATCGTCACGGGGTGACCCGAAAACGTCCCCGACTGGAACACGTCGCCGGCGGGCGTGAAGTGTTCGACGATCTCGCTTTTCCCGCCGATCGCGCCGACCGGGAAGCCGCCGCCGACGATCTTACCGAACGTCGTGATGTCGGGGTCGATTCCGAACTTCCCCTGGGCACACTGGAGGCCGCCGACGCGGAAGCCGGTGATGACCTCGTCGAAGATCAGCAGCGCGCCGTACTGGTCGGTCAACTCGCGTAACGTCTGGTGGTAGCCCTCGACAGGGTGGACAATGCCGTGGTTGCCCAGGATCGGTTCGGTGAGCACCGCGGCGATGTCCTCGCCGTGTTCCTCGAAGACCTCGTGGATGGCAGTCTCGTCGTTGAACGGGACAGTCAGGGTGTGTTCGGCAAAGCTCTCGGGGATGCCCGGACTGGAAGGGGCAGTGTCGTCGCGTTCGCCGTCGACCAGCGTCGATTCCTGGGCGCCGTGATAGCTCCCCTCCATGATGACGATCTTATCGCGGCCGGTGTAGCCGCGGGCGAGACGGACGGCCGAGACAGTCGCCTCGGTCCCGCTGTTGACGAACCGAACCATCTCGACGCTGGGGACGTGCCGAGCGACGAACTCCGCGAGTTCGACCTCGACTTCGGTGGGTGCGCCGTACATCGGCCCCTCGCTGGCCCGCTGCTGGACCGCAGCCTGTACCGGTTCGGGGAGGTCGTGGCCGAGCAGGAGCGGGCCGTAGCCCATCACGAAGTCGATGTAGCGGTTGCCGTCGGCGTCGATCACGTGGCCGCCGTCGCCCTTCTGGACGAAGAATGGGTAGGGGCGAGTCGCCCGGACCGAGGAGTTGACCCCGCCGGGCATGACCGACAGTGCACGGTCGTACAGGTCGCGTGACTCGTCGTGGTTCATGGAGGGTGGTTCGGACCAGAGTGGAAAGAAGGTGACGACGGCCGGCTCACGAGCGGTCTCGTCCGCGAGTAGCTCAGCCGGGAGTCATGAGGTGACGACGGCCGGCTCGCGAGTACTCTCGTGTGCGAGTTGTCCAGCCGGGAGTCATGAGGTGACGACGGCCGACTCGCGAGCGGTCCGGATCAGGGGAGTTCCCCGTCGGGGACAGTCGGCTCGAACTCCCGGAGCACGTCCCGCACGACAGTGACGGTCAGCGAGCGGACGGCGTCGTCGGTCAGCAGTTCGGTGGCGACCGTATTGAGCGCGTCAGTGTCGCCGAACTTCCCGATCGCGACGGCGTCGTCACCACCGGTCACCGCGTAGAGCGCGACGAACCGCAGGTCGTCCCGGAGGCGGTCGAGCGCCGAATCGTCGGCGACCGACAGCCGGAACAGGGCCGTCACGTCGTATCCTAGCGCCCCGTAGTCGAGGCGGGTCGTGTAGCCGTCGATCACACCGGCATCTTCGAGACGGGTGAGCTTCGCTTCGACGCGATCGGCCGCGATCCCCGTCTCGACAGCGATCGTCTCGGCGTCGGTCCGGGCGTCGCGGATCCGTGCCTCCAGCACCGCCCGGTCGTCGTCGTCCAGCTCCGACAGTCCATCGGCGTCGACGTCGGTCGATGTCATGGTCACGGCCCCGTCACTCGGTCGATCAGACGGCCTCGGGGCCTTCCTTGCCGGTTCGGATCTGGACGGCGCTCTCGACGGGCATGACGAAGATCTTCCCGTCGCCTTTCTCGCCGGTGTGCGCACCGTCTTTGATCGCCTCGACGACGTCCTCGACGGGCGTGTCGGCGACGACGCACTCGATTTTGACCTTCTGGTGGAGATCAACGACGTACTCCTCGCCGCGCCACTGGCCTTTCTTCGCGGGCTGGGAGCCACGACCCGAGACGTTCGTGACCGTCAGCGAGGGCGCGCCAGCCTCGACCAGCGCCTTCTTGACGTCTCCGAGTTTGTCGGGCCGGATCATCGCGACGACCATCTTGATGTCAGTGTCGCTCATTCGGAATCACCTCGCGTGGTGCAGCGGACCCCACCGTCGGTTCGGACGCGGCCGCCGTCAGCGACAACGCCTTCCTCGTCACCGAACTCGGGGTAGGTGTCGACGCCGTGCTCGGAGATGTCCAGTCCGTCACGCTCGTGTTCGGGCGTGACCCGGGCCTGACCGGCCGCCTTCAGGGCGTACCAGACGACTGCCGTGGCACCGACCGTCCAGGCCGCGATCACGACGACGCCGAGCAGCTGCGTGAGTGCCGCTTCAGCGAGCGGAACGCCCAGATCGTAGTGGACGAACGGAAACGCGAGCGTGCCGATGATCCCGGCACTGCCGTGGACCGGGAAGACGGCACACACGTCGTCGATTTTCATGCGTTTCTCGACGAAGCTGAAGACGATCGGAAGCTGTGCGCCTGCGATTCCGCCGATCAGGAGCGCACCGAGGTAGTGGGTGGTGTCAGGGATGGCCGTGATGCCGACGAGGCCAGCAAGCAGGCCGTTCGCGACGTACAGCGTGTCGACCTTGCCGGTCCTGAGCCAGGCGACCAGTCCGGCGCCCATCGCGCCGGCGGCCATGGCGATCGTCGTTCCCATCGCGACTCGTCCCAGCACTGCGCCGTTGAACGCCATCAGTCCCGCTTCAGTCTCGTACATCGCCGCGGCCGTCCCAACGTTGAATCCGTACCAGCCGAAGGCCAACATCAACGTCCCGAGGACGGCGAAGGTCAGCGAGTGGCCGGGGATGACGTTGGCCGACCCGTCAGCGTTGTAGCGATCCATGCGCGGTCCGAGGATCCACGCCGCAGTGAGGCCAGCGATGCCGCCCATCCCGTGGACGATCATCCCGCCGGCGAAGTCGTGGAACACGGCGTCGCCGACCTGGATGTACGCGCCCGCCCAGGTGATCCCCGTGACGACAGGGTAGATGATCGCCGCCAGCAGGAACGTGTACGTGACGTATGCGCGTAGTCTCGCCCGGCCAGCGACCGCCCCGGAGACGATCGTCGCCGCCGTCATGGCGAAAACCGCGCCGTACAGCCAGCCGATGTATCCGCTGGGGTCGTCAGCGAGGTACGGCAACGACTCGGTGAACGGATCGCCGCCGACGAGCCCGGAGATTCCGACCCCGATGAAGAAAAACACCGTGACGCCGACGCTCCAGGTCAGCAAGTTCTTCGTCAACTGGTTAGCGACGTTCTTCGCCCGTACCTGACCTGCCTCCAGCATCGCGAAACCGGCGTGCATGAAGAAGATCAGGAACGAGACCGTCAGAATCCACGTCTGGTTGACGGCATCAGTGATCGCGCTTGGTTCGACCTGTAGTGGTATTGCTTCGATCATATTTCAGTCTATATCGATTTTTGATTGTTCTTCGTCCAACTTCTCGACGATTCTTGCTACGTTCGTTTTGCGCTTCACGGGTGAGCCCATAGAAAGACTGGTACATAAGGATTGCCACCAAGATCGATAAAATTGAGAGGTGTTGGTAGACGATCGTCCAATATTGGGCAGAATAATATGTGTATAAGGGTATCGGACGTCAATATCTCTACGGGTATTCCCGGGGAAATATGGACGTTTGTCAACCGGCGGCCGACTAGAATCTCCGATACGAGGGAGAATTTCGGTGCGCGCGCCCGTCCCAGCCAGTAATCTGGCGCAAATATTGCTGGTTCAGTATCTTATCTCGGTCCGATCAAATCTAATATTTTATCACAAACAGCAAGAACTGTGTATTCTGGGCGATGGAGCGGACACCACACCGCTGACGGACCAATCGGCGTAGACTACCGTTCGGTTTCGCCCCGACAGAGCGCCATCCCCTCGCGGACTGCTTCGGTCCGGCCGAGCAGCGTGAGTCGGTCGCCCTTATGGATCGTGTAGTCTGCCGTCGGGACGACGGCCTCGCCGTCGCGGTAGACCAGTGCGATCAGACAGGAGTCCGGCAGTTCCGGTCCGATCTCCAGGACGGGACGATCGAACAGCGCCGGGTTCCTGAGTTCGACCTCCTGAACGTCCCCGACTCGATCGAGATCGGTCATCCAGTGCGAGAGAGCAGGGCGCTCGATCTGGTTGTCGATCGCCCAGGCGATCGCCAGCGACGAGGAGATCGTCTGCACGCCCAGTTCCTCGAACGGTTCGACGTTGTCGGGGTTGTTCGCTCGCGCGATGACGTTCTCGACGTCGAACTTCGAGGACGCTAGCTGAGAGATCAGCAGGTTCGCGTCGTCGTCACCTGTCGCAGCGACGACGATCTTCGCAGCGTTCGCTCCAGCCGACCGGAGTACGTCGGTGTCAGTGCCGTCACCGTGTTCGACGGTGTAGCCTTGGTTGCGTGCCTGTTCGACGACTGTCTCGTCGCGTTCGAGCAGTACGACGTTCTCTCCGCGTTCTTCGAGGCGGTCGGCGAGCGCACGGCCCACTCTCCCGCCTCCGACGATGATGACTCGCATTGGTATCACGTCCAGGTATTCCGCGATGTACCGCGCCAGACCGCCCTCGAAGACGGCCGTCAGCAAGATAGCGAGGAACACGACGCCGAGCAGCACGTTCGCGTCGTGGACGGCCCCCTGCGCCTGTAACTGGATGGCGAACAACGTGGCCACGGACGCCGGGATAATGCCGCGCGGACCGACGAACCCGACGAACAGTTTCTCGCTGACGGTAAATCGATCGCCGGCCAGCGAGACGAGCACCAGCAGCGGCCGGATCACCAGCGCGATCGCGGCCACGACCAGCAACCCGGGCAATCCGACGTCGGCAAGCGCGTCCAGTTCCAGCAGCGCGGCGAGAATGATGAACACGAACGACAGGACCAGCAGCGTGACGTCGCCTTTGAAGTCCACGATGTCTTCCTCGTAGGGGACGTTGGCGTTCCCGAGCAGAAAGCCGGCCGTCGCGGCGGAAGCCACACCGGCTTCGCCGGCCAGGAAGTCCGCACCGGCGTACGCGACCAGCGCCCCGGCGAGCACGAGCAGCCGCGCGTTGCGCGGCGCGTCGCCGGGGGAGAGATCCACGTATCGCAGGAGGTAGTAGACGACGCCGGCGACGATCACGCCGACGAGCAGTCCCTGACCGAGACGTGCCGTGAACTCGGTGAAGATGTCGGCCGGCGTCTCGCCCTGGATGACGATCACCTTGAAGACCACGACGGAGAGGATCGCCGCGGTCACGTCGTTGACGATCCCCTCCGTTTCGAGCGTGGCCGCCACCCGATCGCGAACGGGGACGACCTGCAGGATCGGCGCGATCACGGTCGGGCCGGTCGCGACGAGCAGTGCCCCGATCAGAAACGAGATCCCCCAGCCGACCTCGGGATAGACCAGATGAACGGCCAGCGCCGTCCCGACCAGCGCGATCGCCGCGCCGACTGTGACCAGCCGGAATGACGCCGTCGGCGCCTCGCGGATCCGATCGATCTGCAGGTGGAATGCCCCCTCGAAGACGATAATCGCGACCGCGAGCCCGACGACCGCCGACAGGGTCTCCTCGCCGCCGAACGTCGACAGCGAAATGATCCGTGTGCCGAGGATCAGCTCGGCGGCCGGGCCGAGCGCGAGCCCGGCGAAGATGTAGAAAATGATGCTCGGGAGCTGCAGCCGGGCAGAGAGCAACTGTGCGAGGACGCCCAGCGCGATGATGCCTGCAACGAGCGCGATCAGCGTTGCCGCTCCAGCACTCATCGGACACGCTCCATGGCGGGTTGTTTGCCGCCCTGGTACAAAAACGGGGCGAAACTGTCCCCCATCCCTGCCAGTCTCGAACTCCGCAGCCATCGCGTCGAAGCTCATGGTACAAAAACGGGGCGAAACTGTCCCCCATCCCTGCCGTCTGGCCCTCGGCCCTCTTCCGGATATCGCGACGACGACCCGTGCGTGCTCGTTCCCTCAACTTGTCGTTGATCCTAGGAGAACGCGGCCCGGGCGCACAGAGAGAGCGACATTGCGTCAGACATCCGCACGACGCTATGCGGGTTTTTCCATCCGAATAAGTATAGATAATTGATGAAAGACATATATGCCCCTCGGTACGTAGGTTGATGACATACCCCGATATCCGCGCTCGGGGCACCAAACTCATGCACAGGGATAGACAGGGCACGGCAGTGTCGGACGAAGCGAGTGACTGGGACGCGGCGGACGCGGCGAGTCTCCCCGTCAGCGCCCCGCTCGTCGACGAGCGGACTCCAACCACGGGCGAACCCGTCGGGCTCCAGTATTTCGACTACGACGATGATCTGGGACCGGACGGCGACCACTGGAACCGGATCGCCAGCGAGGCCGATCGCATCGCTCGCGCGGGCTACAGCGCCGTGTGGGTCCAGCCGCCGATGGAGCCGAACACGCCCGACAGCAACGGGTACAACCCCCGGGATCACCTCACCTGGGACTCGCCGCTCGGCACCGAAAACGAGTTCGAGGAGATGGTCGAGCAACTCGCCAGCGTCCAGACCGGCGAGGTCGAGGTCTACATCGACGCGATCGTCAACCACACGGCCACGGACGCTCCGGGCGACGACACCTACGCACACCTCGACGATCCCGACTACTACCACCACCCCCACGAGGGCGGTCGGACAACGATGCAACTGTTCGATCTGTGGGACCTCGATCAGACGAACCCCGAGGTTACCCGCCATCTCCGGGCGTACGTCGAGAAGATCGCCCAGACCGGCTGTGCCGGGGTTCGCTGGGACGCAGCCAAGCACGTCCCGATGTGGTACTTCGAGGAGTTCCTCAACGAGTGGGCCGACCAGCACGACTTCTTCCGGGTCGGCGAGGTCTTCGACGGCGATACCGACTTCCTGCAGGCCTACACCGACACGGGAATGCGCGCGTTCGACTACCCGCTCTTTTTCACGATGCACGATGCCTTCCACGAGGGCGGCGACTTCCGCTGGCTGGAGGGGACACTCCAGCACGAGGACTCGTTGCTCGGGCGCGACCCCGATCGTGCCGTGACCTTTGTCGCCAACCACGACGAGGGGCCACCACAACTCTCACGGCTGGCGTATGCGTTCATCCTCACGGCACCCGGCTACCCGTTCGTCTACAGCAACCACGCCACGGCCGAGGGCATCGAGTACGACGCCGAGTGGCTGTCGAATCTCGTCTGGATCAAGCGCACGCTCGCCAGCGGTGAGCAGTTCATCAGACACGCCGATCGGGACCTGTTCGTCCACGAGCGCTACCGGAACCTCCTGACGGGGATCAACAAGGCCGACTGTCCGCGTACGGAGTGGGTCTACACCGGCTGGGAGGAAACCACGCTGAAAGACTACACTGAAACCGGGAAAGACATCCAGACCGACGAGGACGGCTGGGTCGAGCTGACTGTTCCGGCGAAGGGCTGGGTCTGTTACGCACCTGCGTGAAGCGCGTTACTCTTCGGCCTGTTCGATCGCCTCGGCAGCGACCGCTTCGAGATCGGCCTGGATCGAGCCGTTCGACGCGACGATCTCGATCGACCCCTCCTCGATCCGGGACGGACGGCGGCGCACGGTCCCGCCGGCCTCTTCGACCAGCAAGGCCCCGGCCGCGACGTCCCACTCCTGGATCGAGAGGATGAGGTAGCCGTCTGCGTGGCCCGCCGCGACCTGCGCAAGGTTGATCGCGGCACTTCCCGGTCGGCGGAACTGGCCGTCCCGGTCGAGGATCCCCCGGACTGTGATTTCGTCGATGGCCCGGACGCCAGCGTCGCGCTCGCTCAACCGGCCGAACACGACCGCACCGGGGAGTGCGTCACGGTCGCTGACCGCGAGGGACGTGCCGTCGAGGTCGTCCGCGTCGTCCACCCCGTCGACCCCGTGGTGGACGAACGCCCCGGCTCCGCGGACGCCGTACCAGAGTCGATCGAGTGCCCGCGGGGGCGAGGCGACGACCCCGACCTGCACGAGGCCGTCGACGGCGAGCGCGATCGAGACACAATAGTACGGAAAGCCGACCGCGAAGTTGGCCGTCCCGTCGATCGGATCGACGATCCACTCCCGGCCGTCGCCGCTGTACTGCTCACCGGTTCCCTCCTCGCCGACGACGCTATCGTCGGGAAACGTGGACTTCAGCACCTCGAGGATGGCGTCCTGGCTGGCTCGGTCGGCCGCCGTCACCATGTCGTTGACGCTCGATTTGGTCTCGGTTCCGCCGACATCGCGGAGGTCGCCGCGCTCGGCGCCCATGGCTTCCATTCCTACGGCCGCGGCCCGGATCGCCGCGTCGAGTTCGGCCTCGTAGTTCATACCAGTAGCTGGCGGGCGACGGGCGAAAAGCTCTCGATCCGGCCACGAGAGCGAGTCGGTGGGGCTGGAAGTCCGCCAGGTCCGAAAGCGAATCGGCGGGAGCTAGAAATCGTACAGGTCCGTCGAGAGGTATCGCTCGCCAGGATCACAGACGATCGTCGCGACCAGGTTGTTCGGACGTTCGCGCGCGACCTCCGCGGCGACGTGGACGTTCGCACCCGTCGAGATCCCGCCGGCGATCCCCTCCTCGCTGGCGAGACGACGGGCCATCTCGATCGAGTCGTCCTTGCCCACCGTGCGGACCTCGTCAAGCAGGTCCCGTTCCAGGATATCGGGGATAAATCCGGCGCCGATCCCCTGGATGCCGTGGCTGCCCGCTTCCCTGCCGGACAGCACCGCGGAGTCCTCGGGCTCGACGGCGATCAGATCGACGTCGGCGTCGGCTTCCTGGAAATACGTGCCGACGCCGGTGATCGTCCCGCCGGTGCCGACGCCGGCGACGAAGACGTCGAGTTCGCCGTCGGTCGCCTCGTCCAGTTCCGGGCCCGTCGTCCTGCGGTGAGCCTGCGGATTGGCGGGGTTCTCGAACTGCTGGGGGATGAAGGTGTCGTCGTACTCCTCGGCGAGTTCGTCGGCACGATCGATAGCGCCGCCCATCCCCCCGTCGGCGTCGGTCAACTCCAGCTCGGCCCCGAGCGCCCGGAGGAGTTTGCGCCGCTCCTCGCTCATCGATTCGGGCATTGTCAAGATCAGTTCCTGATCCCGTGCGGCACAGACCGCCGCCAGGCCGATCCCAGTGTTCCCGCTCGTGGGCTCGATGACGACCGTCTCCGCTGTCAACTCGCCCGCCTCGGCGGCTGCATCGAGCATCTCACGGGCGATCCGATCCTTGACCGAGTAGGGATTGAACGACTCTAGTTTCACCAGCAGGTTCTCGGCGATCGAATCGGCTCGAACCAGCGGCGTCTCTCCGATCAACTCTGTCACGTCGGCTGCTACGTGCATCGTCGGACCGTTTCGAGCCGACCACTGTATTAGGTTACCCTAAAGAATAAAGGAGTTTTAAAAGGGATCGGCGTTACCACGGTCGAACTCGCCCGGCTATGGCGTCGTGAGGATCTCGTCCATCAACTTCGACTGGGCTGCGGCGAGATGTTCCGTGAACGTCGAGGCGTCGATCCCCAGTGCGTTGGCGACGTCGGTGGCGTTGGCCGAGCGCGGATAAGAGAAATAGCCCATCTCGTGGGCGGTTTCCAGGACTTCGAGCTGGCGGTCGGTCAGGCGAGCGCGGTTGATCGGGACGACGTCGTCGGCACCTTCCTCGTCGCTGTCGACCTGCAGCAGATAGCGGATGCGCACCGAGCCGAACTGCTCGCGGAGATCGGTTACGAGATCGCGCAGATCGGTGATATTCGTCAGGTGAAGCGTCAGGACGAGCGAACCGTCCTGTGCGCGGACGTCGGCGATCGGGTGTTCGTGCTGTTCGACGTACTCACAGACGCAGTCCTTCAGGTCGTGGGTGAACTGAAAGACCTGTGCGGACTGGTACTCGAACAGCGATTCGAGGTCCTGATCGAACGCACCCGGATCGACGTTTCCGGTCGCGGTGAACTCCTCGGTGTACTCCCCGTCCCCGTTCCTCGCACGGCGAACCGAGGTGACCGACCCGTCAGTCCGTTCGGTGAACCTGGCGACGGGACAGGCCTCGGTCGCCGGTATCTCGAGTTCGGCGCGCATCCCGGACATCGTATCCTCTACTCGGTGCGTTCCGGCCATAACCCTCGCGTGCGTTCCCATCGATTGAAAACTAGCAGGGATTATCATTCAAATCCGCGAGTGGCGTTCTGGACCGATATTTTTCACGCTGGCGGCCGTCGGCCCGAACATGGATCTGACACAGTTCGTCGAGGACATCGTCCACGAACCGAGCCAAGCTTCGGGACGCGGATTCGACCTGACCGTCGCGGAAGTCTACGAGGTCGACGCGCCGGGGCGGGTCGATTTCGGCGGTGGCGAACTCGAAGACGCGGAGCTGACACCCCACGAGCGGACGCTCCGCAACCCTGACGACGACTACGAATGGTGGCACCTCAATGCAGGCCAGTACTTGCTAGAGTACAACGAGTCGCTGACGCTCCCGGACGACCTCTTCGCCAAGGTCCAGACTCGGGAGGCCGTCCGCGAACGCGGGGCCTTCCACCCGACGCTCTCGGTGCAATCGCTCGGTCGCGTGCCGCTGTCGGTCGGCGGTTCGGGGTTGTACCTGAAAGAGAACGCGCGCGTCTCGACGATCGTCGGGATCGACCGTCGTTGACACGTCTGGACGACCCGTTGCGGTTCGACAGCAGCTCGCCTGTGACGGTACAGTGACATCCTCCGCGCCGTTCACGGCGCGGCTTCCCCTCACCGCCGGAAAGCGGAAGCGTTGGGAACTTACGTTCGCACACCGACGAGTGCAGGGAGTGCCACGCCCCCGTTACTCCTATCCCGTAGGGGATTCGGAGGTACCTTGTTGTTTTCTGTCGGTATCCTCGCCGCTCCCGCAAGGGATACCTTGCGAGAGTCGGGCTGGAATCCCGAAATTGTCCAATTGTCCCGACATGGGGGCGGCCGTGCCGCCTCGGTTGGGTGTGCAAACGGGCGCGGCAGGCAAAAATGTGCTGCTGTGACGCGATTCACGCCCGGCGTAAACGCCGGGATTCTCTCGCTGTTGGAAGATGTAAGGTAACACGGGTCGAATGACCGCCGTTGCGGTTCGACGGGCTTTTTAAGCGCGACTGGCAGGTTACAGGCATGGCAGATTTCACCGTCGCCGTTGCGGATCCCGACAGCGGCGAGACGTACCAGATCGACGTCGACGGACAGGACGCGAACCGATTCGTAGGCCGAGAGATCGGCGACGAGGTCGACGGCGGTGCCGTCGGGCTCGACGGCTACACGCTGGAGATAACGGGCGGCTCGGACACGGCCGGCCGTCCGCTCCGCGGGGACGTGCGCGGCCCGAGCCTCAAGTCCGTCCTGCTGGAGGGCGGCGTCGGCTACGAGCCGTCGCGTGACGGCGAGCGCAAGCGCGTGACCGTCCGGGGTCGCGAGATCAGCGACGAGGTCCGCCAGATCAACGCGGTGATCGCCGAAGCTGGAAGCAGCGACGTCACCGAGCTGCTGGGCGAATCCGACGAAGACTAAGGCGATGGCCGACCGGATCGCCAGCGACCACGAGGCGGTCGAAACCCACCGCGTGACGCTTGGCACCGCCGGTCGGACATCACGTCCGGAACTCCAACTCCCCGAGTCGATCGACGCCAGCGACGGCGATGTCGTCCGTATCACGCTCGACGGGCAGGCGTATCACGCCCGCGTCGACGCAGGACTGGACGACACATGCCACGTCAGCGGTGCCTTCGACAACGCCCGACTCGCTCGCGAGGACGAGGGCGAGAACCGCCTGGTCGAGTGGATCGACGACAGCGAGGCCGAACCGGGGCGCTCGCTCCTGCTGGACGTGCTTTCGGAGGGGTATCACTACGGGCTGCGCGAGCCCGGGCAGCGAGTCGTCTACACGGTCCACGAGCCCCCGCAGGGGTCGCTCTCGGACATCGCCGACTCGCTCGGGTAGGAAGCTGTCGGTCGTTCCAGTCGGACCGCGGCGTTCTCTCGCGTGCTAGTGGCTCGAAACCCTCAAGATTCATCCGGCACAAGTACTGGGTAGTCAAGAGATGTCGGAATCGATCATCGCGGACTTCGTCGGAACGTTCAACTCCCAGAAGTCCGCTCGTTCCGAGCCCATCAAGGGCCGCATCCTCCTTAGCCGCAAGCGGCTCGTGCTGGCTGCCGGGGAGGGAAAGACCCAGATTCCGCTCTCTTCGATCGTCGACGTTGCTGTCGGCCAGGTGCCCGAGGAACTGGGTGACTTCTTCAATTCGACGGTGACGATCGCGTTCGAGCGCAACGACCAGCAGTACGTCGCCGCCATCGAAGCCGACGGCGACACCATCGAGAAGTTCAATTCGGTGCTGTACAAGGCGCTGCTCAACGGCACCGAAGCGACAGTCAAACACCCCGCCCGGATCGGTGGTCGGGTCACCGGGGCAGAGTTCACACCCGCGAAGCTGTTCGTGAAGCCACGGCAGATCCGCTTCAAGCGACAGGACGGGGAGTTCACGATCCGGCTCGCGACGGTCACCGGATTCGAGCGCCTCTCACGGGAGATCGCCGGGGCGTCACGCCCGGTTCTGTCGACGACGCACAACCGGAACGGGAACGCGACCGTTACGCTGGCCGCACTCCCCTCGACCCGGAAGATGAGCATTCTCGGACGGTATCTCCGGCGAGAGTACCGCGAGGTCATGGAGGAAATACGGGACGTCGACCTCTCGAAGCCCGAAAAAGAGCTGCTGGTGGCCGTTTACTCGGCCGGGGACATGGAGGGGATTCCACTCCCTGCCGTACTCGATATGGACGCCAGCGAGGTCGAACTCCTGCGCAGCCGGCTCGAAGAGAAGGGATTGCTCACCGACAGCGAGGACGGACTCCAGCTGACGCCTGCCGGCCGCGTCGTCGTCAACAACCACCTCGAAGACGTCAACGACTGATACGGCCGGCTGTACCATTTCGAAATGAATCGCCACCCGGAGGTGGGGAACGTCTTTCCAAGCGTACAGCCGCCCGTATGACGAATGTCGGGGGCGACGCGGCAGGATCTAGACGTCGTCGACGCTGTCCGGTTCGTCCTCGACGGAGCGTTTCATCGAGTCACGGCGAGCCTTGGCGTCGCGGCCGGTCGCTTCGAGCAGGAACTCGTTTTTGAGCGAGACGGCTTCCTCGGCGTCATCGACGTCGCCCGACGCGATGACTTCCTCCGCCGGACGCTCTTCGATTTCCAGCGCCAGCTTGTCCTTCTTGCTGCCGTATTCGACAGTCCCGGCGACGACACGCTCGAAGACCGCGTTGTCCGGATTGTCGACGACGTAGAGTTCGTTACCCTTGTATTCCTCTGTCCCCGTGATGGACCCGAAATACTCCTCGACGGTCGCTTCCATGTCGGGGATGCGGTCGGAGAGATATTCGCCCCTCCGCATCTTGTACTCTCGCATGGGCGGTCGTTGGCCGGGGGACGGTATACTCTTTTCGCGTTCTATTGACCCTCCACGTGGACGAGCGTCCCACGGTGACACTCCGGGCAGAAGTCGCCCTCCCGAAGCGACGACTCTTCGACCGGCGTCGAGAAGCCACACTCCCGACAGACGTACGAGCCCCCTGGCACCGTGACTGCCCCGGGACCGCCGGCGTCGGGTTCGCTCGCGGCGTCGATCTCTTCTTCGGAGGGCCACTCGTTCGTCTGTGGCTGGGCGTCCGACTCGTCGCTCTCGTCGATGAATTCCGCGTCGGTCTTGCTCTCGTCGACGTCGGATTCGGCCTCCTCGATCGCGCCCAGATCCGGTCCGACCTCACCTGTCGGTTCCGAACCATTCTCATCGGCCTCCTGTGGCCACTGGCCCGGCTCGCGATCAGGCGTCTCCGGATCGTCCTCGAGAATCTCCGCGTCGTCAGTGACCGGCGGCTCTTCACTCGCCTCCGGCGTCGTCCCGTCGCTCCCCGCAGACGACGAACGCTCCTCAGTCTCGCTCTGAGGCGGCGAGCTCTCCTCGCTCGTGCTCGGAGACGGCGGGCCCTCCCCGGTCTCGCTCTGAGACGGCGGGCTCCCCTCGGCCGCCGGTTCGGGATCGGCATCGTCCGCAGCAGTCACGTCGGCGTCGGACTCGGACTCGACGGCGGCTTCCGGATCGGACTCGACGGCAGCGTCGGGATCGCCAGCGGAGTCGACGCCGTCGTCGGCAGACTCCTCGGGTACCATACCGACGTCGTCGGGTGTTTCGAGTGTCGTGACCTCCTTGTTCTCGGAGACGACGCGCGTCTCGCCACAGCGCGTGCAGGTCTGGACTTCACGGATCGTGATGACCACCTCACTCCCCTGTTCTTCGCGCTCGCGCTCGACGGTAGACTCTTCGAAGGAGTGCCCGAAGATCGAACACTTGAGACTCATTGTCAATACGTGGCCGCCTTCGAACCATAAGCGTACTGCTTGGCCGGCAAACGAACCTTCCCGGCACGGGAGGAATAAGCGTAAGAGAGTCGCGGTCGAAGGGGCGCACATGCAAGCCAAGCCGGAGTACCGCGACCGCGACGACGACGAAGTCGTGGTGCTCGACGCCCTCGCCGACAGGGCTGAAGAGGGGATGACGATCTTCGAGTTGCGGTCGCACGTCGACCTCGACATCAACGACCTGGAAGAAGCGCTGGCCCAGCTGAAGGCCGACGGCTTGATCTCCGCAGACGACGAGGACGAACGGACAGTCATCGTCCCCGACGAGAACGTCATCGGTCCGGAACAGCAAGACGAAAAATCGCGACTCTCCCGGCTTCGCGATCGCCTCCCCTTCTAGCGGCGACGTTTTCCCACGGCGGCCCGAAACGCAGGCATGCGCGTCGTGTCACTGCTTCCGGCGGCCACGGAGATCTGTTTTGCGCTGGGGATCGAACCCGTCGGCGTCTCCAGTGAGTGTGATTACCCGCCGGCAGCCAGATCGATCCCGGCCGTCGAGCGCTCCCGGATCGGCGACGCGGCCGACAGCGCCGCGATCAACGAACAGGTCGCAGCCGCCGAGGAGGGCGGCGGTCTCTACGAGATCGACGCGGAGCTGCTGGCCGAACTCGACCCGGATCTCGTGATCACGCAGGGGATCTGTGACGTCTGTGCGGTCGATCGCGTGCTCGTCGTGGAGGTGATCGACGACCTCGATCTGGAGACGGAGATCCTGACGGCCGACCCGCACTCGCTATCGGACCTCTACGAGGACGTGCGACGGATCGGGCGAGCGACAGACCGCGAGCAAGAGGCCGTCGAACTCGTCTCGGAGTGGCGAAGCCGGATCGGGACGGTTCGGGATCGAACGGCCGCGCTCGACACGCCATCAGTGACCGTCCTGGACTGGATGGACCCCGTCATGGTCGCCGGCCACTGGGTGCCGGATCTCGTCGCTGCGGCCGGCGGCACGTATCCACTGGCCGCGTCGGGCGAGCGCTCGCGGCCGCGCGAGTGGGGCGAGATCCGCGACGCGGACCCGGACGTACTGATCGCGGCTCCGTGCGGCTACGGATTGGAGCAGACGCTCGAGAACCGACGTGAACTCACGGACCGTCCGGGCTGGGACGATCTGAGGGCCGTCCGCGAAGACCGCGTGTACGCCCTCGACGGCCACCATTACGTCAACCGGCCGGGGCCGCGCCTGATCGAGACGGCCGAACACCTGGCCGGATTGATCCACCCGGAGGAATTTCCGCAACCGCCGAGAAACGTCGCGAGGCAACTGAGCGGGTGACGATCACAGCACGGCAGCGAGACCGACGTAGACGTTGCCGGCGACGATGATCGAACCGACGGCGAGCAGCGAACCGAACCAGAGCCGCCAGCCCGGCACGCTCTCGACGAACTCCCGCTGGGAGAGCAACAGCCCGCCGGTGATCACGACGACCCCGGATTTGACGACGAGCAAGAGAGCCGGGTCGTGTTCGAGGACGGCCTGGATCCACGGATTGGCTTCGCCGTGGATCGATCCCGTCGCCTCGATGGCCCATAGCGTCGACAACGCGTCACCGACCCCCCACACGAGGACGAGTGCGACGACCAGTCCGACGTACTCCGAAATCTGGTGATCGAGTTTCGGCCGTGATATTCGTCGGACAGACATCGGATTTCCATCCGAAAGGACGGCCAATACTGGTATAAATTCCGGCACCAAATTATCTATTCTGATAACTAAGGGGAGAAAAGAGAGGATATCGAGGCAGAGCAGGGCCGGCTACTCGGAGGGGGCTCGACACCGATCGGCGTATTTGACGTCCTCGATGGCAGTGACCGCGGGATCGTCACCGCAGACCGGGCAGTCGGGGTTGCGGCGGAGCGGGACCGTCTCGACGTCCATTCCGGCGGCGTCGACGTTCCACAGTCGTCCGTCGAGAGTCTCGCCGTACTCGATCAGGAGCTTGATTACTTCGGTGGCCTGGATGGTACCGATCAGCCCGGGGACGACACCAAGGACGCCGGCGGTCGCACAGTCCGGCACGGCTCCTTCGGGTGGTGCCTCCGGAAACAGACAGCGGTAGCAGGGCGACCCCTCCTCTCGTTCGAAGGTCGTGACCTGCCCCTCGAAGCGATAGACGGCACCGTGTGACAGTGGCGTCTCCGTCAGCACGCACGCGTCGTTGAGCAGGAACCGCGTCCGGAAGTTGTCGGTCGCGTCGACGACGACGTCGTAGCCGTCGATCAACTCCATCGCGTTGTCCGGCGCGACTCGCAGGTCGTGGGTCTCGACGGTCACATCCGGGTTCAGTTCGGCGACGAACTCGGCGGCGCTCTCGACTTTCAGTCGGCCGATGTCGGATTCGCCGTGGACGACCTGGCGCTGGAGGTTGCTCCGTTCGACGCGGTCGTCGTCGACGATTCCGAGTCGGCCGACGCCGGCCGCGGCGAGATACTGGACGATCGGCGATCCGAGCCCGCCCGCCCCGACCACGAGGACCGAGCTATTCAGCAGCGCGGCCTGTCCCGCCGGGCCGACGTGGTCGAGGATGATGTGTCGAGAGTACCGGTCGAGTTGCGTTTGATCGAGCCCGAGTGACATGACGCGGGTTTTGCCCTCCAGGGCGAATAAACGACCGGATCGACAGCGGGAGAATTATATTCCTCACAATTGTACCCGTCAGTATGGACTGTTCCCGGTGCGGGGGCGACCTAGAGGTCTACTCGCTGGGCGAGCAGAAAGCCTACGTGTGTGCCGACTGCGGATTCGTCGACACGCCAGTCGAACATGAGGTGCAAACGCGACCGGAGGAGCCGTGGGAGCGTGCCCTGGAACGGTTTTACCAGAAGCATATCGACAGCGACGCCGCTATCGTCGGCTCCGGAGAGACTGCAGCCCTGGTCGAGGTTGAATCGAACGCGGACGACGCGTCTGGCGACCGCTCGGCGAACGAAGAGGGGCGAACAGCAGACGAGAATGACGAACACGGGCAACGAGCGGACGGCGACAAAATAGCGGACGAACCCGACGAAAGTGACGAAGCCGATGAATCGACGGACGAAAGTGACGAAGCCGATGAAGCGATCGACGAGAGTGACGAAGCCGATGAAGCGATCGACGAGAGTGACGAAGCCGATGAAGCGATCGACGAGAGTGACGAGACGGCGGACAAGAAGGCGCAATAGACCCTATCCTGAACGGCGCGAATACAGGTTGGGAATAGCCGGAAACCCGAATTTCTAACAGATCAGTCTTCAGCTTCGGCAGCTTCAGGCTCTTCTTCTTCGACTTCTTCCTGTTCGGGCTGTTCTTCGTCCGACCGGGCGGCGACCAGTCCACCGCGGGCGACCGAGTACATCGGCTCGTCAGCGTGTGAGACGCCGCTGATCGAGAAGGGGATGTTCGCCTCTTCGAGGTGTCGCTCGAACAGCTTCGTGAACCCGTCAGGGGTGGACGTGCCACCGGTGACAACGACCGGCACGTCCAGTCCCTCTTCGACGTCTTCCTCGTCGATCTCGCGCTGGATGAGATCGATGACGTAGTCCAGCAGGTTCTCGTAGTAGATCGACAGCGCGCCCTCGACGCCGCCGACGTCGGTCGTGAAGTCGAGTTCGAAGTCCTCCTCTTTGATCGAGGTGACCTTGTCGACGGGCGTCCCCGTCGCCTGGGCGGCCTGCTCGTCGATCCAGTCGCCACCGCGGGCGACCGAGAACTTCATCACGGGCACCGCGTAGTAGGCCAGACAGACGTTGGTCATCCCGGCACCGAAGCTGATCCCGAGCCCGGTGAAGTCGTTGTCCGCCAGCTCGGAGTAGATGACGGCCATCCCCTCGTTGATCGGCTCGGCGTCGTAGCCCATCTCGTCAAGGAAGCTCTCGATCGTCTTCTGGTGGTACAGGGTCGACAGGTCCGAGTCGATCGGGTCGGCCGGCGTCGAGAAATAGATCTTCTCGTTTGGATGGTCCGGCGAGCCGACGACCTGCTCGATGATGAGCTTCATCATCGGGATCGCCGACTTCTCGTCGCTCGAGAGGATCCCGTGTTTCATCGGCCGGCGGGTCTCCTTGTTGAAGATGTTCGCGAAATTCAGCGCGTCGTCGCCGACCACGTACACCTTGTCGTCCTTACGGATGTGGAGTACGTCCGACCGGCTGAGCATCTGCTCTGCCATGTCGGAGTACTCGATCTCGACGAACGAGTTTCGTTGCTGGACGAAGACTGTCTCGTTGCCTTCCTGTTGTGCCGAAATAATGTTCATCGTGCCGACGTCTAGTCCTTTCGCCATGTTCTGGACATCTAAGGGCGGTCTAATAAAACTATGTGAAACAGTCTAAATAGATTATGACTGTAATTTTTTCTTGACTGAAATCGAGGGTGTGAGAGTATGTACCGGCGGATTTACCGAGACCGGCCGCCGAGGAACGCTTTGATTTTTGCGAAGAGCCCTTCGCTGGATTCTGTGACGGCTTTCGACTGCTGTTCTTCCTTGCGGCGCTGTCTGAGTTCGTTGAGTTTCGTGGTCTGATCGTCTACCGTCGATGTCGAGGTGGCAGTCTTCTTTTCGCCGCCTTTCAGCGCCTTCAGGCCCTGTACCTGCGTATCGGTCGAGGAAGAGCTGGTGATCCGCTCGGCGTCGACATCCATCCCGGAGAGGTCGTAGTCGGCGTCGCCCATATCGAGCGTTAGTGATTGGCCCTCGTGACGCTCGACGCCGCCCCACGTGATGTCGACGTCCGACATCGCTTCCTCGATGTCCTGGCGGATCTCCTCGTCGGTGTAGGACTCTGTGGGTTCGGGCTCCTCCATCGGCTCGATGTCGGCCGGGCTGGGCTTGGCGCGCTCGATCTGGTGGGCGACCAGTGCCGCACCGGTCGAGACGAGTACCAGTGCCATCCCGATCGCATACGCGAGGACGACGTGGATAGTGTACTCCGCACCTTCGACGTTGAACTCCCAGGGATAGAGGTACGCGAACCCGCCGACGGCGACGACAGTAATCACCGTTCCGAGGAGGCCAGTATAGACTGCCCGGGCATCGACCGGCAGTAGCACCAGTACGCCGAGCAGCAGCGTCGGGACGGACAGCATCCCCATCGAGAAGGCGATCTCGCGGAACAGCCAGAACGTGTCGCTCCCGTGCTCGAACGCGGCCCCAGTCAGGAAGAACACGAGCCCGAACGCCGCCAGCGCGATCCCGCCGAAGAACAGTCCGAACCCGAGGTACACGTCGATCTGATCGTCGGGTTCGCCAATGTACTGCCGGTACAACTCGAAGAGAACGTTGTCCGGGAGGTCCTCGTCAGAGGGGTCGTCGTCTGCCATTAAACTGTGTTTCCCGCCCCTGTGTAATTATTGTTCCCCCAAATGTGCCCGTTCCAGTAGTAAAATATTACGTATAGTTCCGAATGCGATTATATGCGAGCAGGGGACGGAACGGTGGCCGATTCGAGGGGCCGCGGGACGTTCGGGCGGGAAGGACAGGGCCACCGAATCTGAGGAAACGGGGGATCAGTCAGGAAGACAGGGAGTCACAGCGAGCGTCATCCCGGTGGCGGTCGATGCGGAACAGAGCTACGACGATTACGTCCAGACGGTTTCAACAGCTTTGTATCGGGCCCCTTCTGAAGGACGGGTATGGCTGCGCACGTCGTCGTCCTGGGCTCGGGATACGCCGGTGCTGGTGCGATCAAGAGCCTCGAGGACGAATTACGCGGACAAGCGGATATCACGTGGATCTCCGAGGTCGACTACCACCTCGTATTGCACGAGGTGCACCGCTGCATCAGCGATCCGACCGTCCAGGAGAAGATCACGATCCCGGTCGAGGAGATCAAGTCCCCGAGTACGCGCTTCGTGGAGGGTCACGTCGAAAACGTGGACGTCGACGGTCGGGAGGTCGAGCTGGCGGACGAGCGGACGATCGACTACGACTACCTGCTCGTTGCGATCGGGAGCGAAACTGCGTTTTTCGGGCTCGACGGACTCAAAAAACACGCACATACGCTGAAGAGCCTTGACGACGCCCTCGGGATCCACGACGCGATCCGGGACGCGGCACGGGAGGCGAGCCACGACGACCCTGCCCGCGTGATCGTCGGCGGTGCCGGACTCTCCGGAATACAGGCCGCCGGCGAGATCGCGCGGTTTCGCGACGAGGTCGACGCCCCGCTGGACGTCGTGCTAGTCGAGGCTCTTGACTCCATTCTCCCGAACAGCGACAGTGAACTCCAGGAAGCGCTGCGTCGCCGCCTGAAGGAACGAAACGTTCGGATGAAGACAGGCGAGTTCATCCGTGCGGCCGACGAGGACTCGGTGACGGTCGGCGACGAACGGGTCGGCTACGACGTGCTCGTCTGGACCGGGGGCATCACCGGTCGCAAGGAGATGGCGAACGTCGACCTCGAGAAAGACCACGACTCCAATCGCGTCAAAGTCGAAACGACGTTCCAGGCCGACGACGATCGCGTGTTCGCGATCGGCGACGCCGCACTCGTCGAACAGCCGTCCGGCGAGCCGGTCCCGCCGAACGCGCAGGCCGCCTGGGACGCCGCCGAGGTCGCCGGCGAGAACGTCGCTCGCGCGATCCGGGGGCAGCCACTCCAGGCCTGGACCTACAAAGACAAAGGGACGGCAATCTCCATCGGTGAGGACGCCGTCGCACACGACGTGCTGAACATCCCGATCTCGACGTTCGACGGATTCCCCGCCCGTTTGCTGAAAAAGGCGATCGCCGTCCGGTGGATCGCCGACATCACGTCCCCGTCACGTGCGATCGCCGCCTGGGGCGATATGTAGGCTGCTATCGTCTGTGCGTTCGGATAGATATTCTGCAGACGGGACGTCGAATGCCTTCGAAACCGCACAGCCGGCAGCCCAGAGTGGAGCGTCGCAGGTCGTGAGACTTATTCCGTCCCGCACGTAGGTGTGGATATGGATCTGCGGGTCATCGAGAAAGAGGACAACGCGCTCTCTATCGAGATCGCGGGCGAGGATCACACCTTCATGAACGTACTCAAGGGGGCACTGCTGGAGACCGACGGCGTCGCCGCCGCGACCTACGACATGAACCCCGAGCAGTCGGGCGGGCAGACCGACCCGGTGTTGACGATCAAGACCGAGGACGGCACCGACGCGCTCGACGCACTGGAAGCCGGAACCGACCGTGTCATCGAGAAGACGGACGCGCTGACCGAGGCTTACGAGTCCGCAGCCTGACAGAACGCGACGGTGACGAACACGCGGTCGTCTGGGCCTGCGTGCGCGTCGATCCCGACGCTCTGGATGGGATCTGACTGGTTACTCATCACAAACTGAGCCAGGAGTTCTCGTGCGACCGTCTCGGGTTCAGTATCGTCGGCGACAGCCATCGGAGTCTCTGCTTGCTGTATCGTCACTGATCCAGAACACTGTGAGTCGAATTGCCGGATCTGATCGCCGGTTATCTCTTCGTTTTCGTCAGTGTAGTCGTTTTTCACCAGCCGCTGGTTGACATAGGTCGCCATCGAATCCAGCCCGTCAGTGCGATCCAGCGGCGACTCGCGCCCGTCGTTCAGTTCAGTGAGGACTGCCGCTTCGACGTCGGCCAGCGAGAGGTCACCGACTGCTGTTTCGTTGCCGGGCACGTCCTCGACGCTGGGTGGCCCCTGCGGCGTGAGTCCGGGGACGTCGACGACGCCGAGGTACCCGAGGACGCCGACAGTCACGATCGCGATCACGACCAGTGCCGCCCCCGCTTCGAACCGACCGGCGAGGTCGGCATAGCCTGGGGTCTCGCCGGTCTCGAAGTCGCCGTAGTCGAGCGGTTGCTTCTCGAAGGTCGTCCCGCCACAGCGACTGCACGGCGGGTTGTTGCGCTGGTGGTGACGGCCGCAGTCCACACAGGCCCAGACGAACTGCTCGCGCTCCTCGTCGGCGGTCGCCTGCGGGACGACTGCGCGCTCGAATCGGTGGTGCCCACAATTGTCACACGGCGGATCGTTGCGCTCGTGGGGTTTGCCACACTGTGGGCAGCGCCATTTCACGACTCGGATTCGGGGCCGGTCCGTAATAAACGGGACGGCACGAGATCGTTCGGAACGATCAGATCCCGGCTGTGAAATCGAACTCCGCCGCCCGGCCGGGGTAGATATGCCTCCGACAGGCTGTCATAAACCCGATCACTCGAAACTCACGATTGTGGTGTTCAAGGTATTCGTCGGCAAACGCATCCCCGCACAGCACCGCGACCGCCACGCGCCTCCCCAGCCGATTCGTTCACTCATCCCTCGCGCAGTTTCGTCGCGGTACGAGACCGCGACAGCGCGCGCCACCGCTGGATGGTCGTCTTTTATAGCCGGACAGGCACACCGCGCTCGTCCAGATACTCCTTTGTCTCCTGGATCGAGTATTCACCGAAGTGGAAGATCGAGGCCGCCAGTCCGGCGTCGGCGTCGGCCTCGGTGAACACCTCGTACATGTCTTCGGGGCCGCCACAGCCAGAGGAGGCGATCACGGGCGTCGAAACGGTGTCGGTGACGGCCTTCGTCAGCGGGATGTCGTATCCCTCCTTGGTGCCGTCGGCGTCGATCGAGTTGACGAACAGCTCGCCGGCACCGCGCTCCTCGGCTTCCTGGACCCACTCGATGACGTCCATGTCCGTCCCCTCGCGACCGCCCTTGACGGTGCACTCGAACCAGGCTGACTCGCCGTCGATGTCGACGTAATGTTCGCCCTGTTCGTCGAACCGCCGGCGGGCGTCGACGCTGATGACGATACACTGGTTGCCGAAGGCCCGCGCACCTTCTTCGATCAGTTCGGGGTTCGCGATCGCACCGGAATTGATCGAGACCTTGTCCGCGCCGGCACGCAGCGTTTCTTTGATGTCCTCCCGGGTACGGATACCGCCACCGACCGTCAGCGGGATGAACACCTCGTCAGCGACCTGTTCGACCGTCTCGAGCATCGTCGCTCGTCCCTCGGCAGAAGCCGTGATGTCCAAGAAGACGAACTCGTCGGCCCCGGCCTCGTTGTAGCGTTTCGCCATCTCGACCGGATCGCCCGTGTACTGCAGGTCCTCGAAGTTGACCCCCGTGTATACCGCCGCGTTCCCGTCCTCGTCGAGATCCACGTCGATGCAGGGGATGATCCGTTTGGTGAGCATGCTCCTGTCCGTTGGTTCGATAGAGACGGGTATGACGGTTTCGCTCGGCCGATCTCTCACCGGGCCCACGTGGCGAGGAAACCACCGATCGCGCCCGCGACGGCGGGGGCGGCGACGCCGACGAGAGCGATCGTGACGAGCTGATTCATCACGACCGTCGGCCGTCCGAGATCGACGAGCAGTTCCAGCGCGAGTGCACCGAGAACCACCGTCGGCGCGTATCCGAGCGTGACGGCCGCGCCTCGAACTGCGCCGTCGGTCGCTCCGGTCTCACGCGCTGCAGCGGCCAGCCGCCAGCCCGAGGCCACGAGCACGGCGGCGACGATCGCGACGTACGTCGCCTCCGGGAGCGCGTCGTACCGCGCCAGTACCGTGGCGAGCCATATCGGAGGGTCGTAGGCGCCCGGATGCGCCGCGTAAAAGGTGCCGCCGAGCACCGCGAGTATGCCGTCGGCCCCGTCAGGCCGCAGGTAGAGGCGAAACCCGGCCGTACTGCGATGGATCTCGAACAGTCGGACGAGCGCTGTGAGGACGAACGCGAGCGCGCCAGCCCCGACCCCTGCGAGAAGTCCGCGCCGCGGGGAGCCGTCCGGGAGTGAAGCGACCGGCAGTCGGTTTCGCCACATACGTGTCCAGAGAGGGACATCGACAAAGAGACCATCGGTGTGTCCGTCGGAGGGGTTCGTCGTCCGACATCTAGAAGGGATCCGCGATCAAACGACGGCACATGGACGAGGAGACGACCCACGGCGACGGAGAACAGGCCGAATACGACCCGGAGAACGTCTCGCTGCCGTCGCGGGCACCGCCGTTACGGAGCACGGCTCCCCAGAGCGAGTTCACGACGCGACAGGTCGCGATCGGTGCGCTCGTACTCGCTGTCGGACTCGTCGTGGTGTTTGGACTGCCGGTAGCACTGGCGTGACGAGCGGTTAATTCACCGCGGCGTCGACTGACATGACGAGCGGTTAATTCACCGCGGCGTCGACTGACATGACGAGCGCCAGACTCGGCGCGGTGTCGACTGGCGTGACGAGCGATCAATCCGGAACGTCCACAGCGACGGTGGTTACTGTTCGACCGGCGTGGAGTCGCGATACTGCTCGCGGAACTCGCTGATGAGTTGTCCCATCTTGGCGTACCAGTCGTTGAGCACCCGCTGCATGTCGTCGGCGATCTGGTCCGGATCGGTCGGGTGGTAGACGTGGTAGTACCCACCCTGATCGTAGTTCACCTGTTCTTTCTGGATGAAACCCGACGAGAGGAGACGCTGGACCGACCGGTAGGCCGTCGAGCGCTCGCGTTCGACTTCCTCGGCGATCTCGTCGACAGTCAGCGGCTCCTCGGCGACCGATAGCGCCCGGAAGACCTCCTTGTCGAGTTCCTTGAGCCCGTGAATACATTCGAGAAGCCCCTCACAGTGCATATCCTGTGAAAGGTACTCGCTCATCGACTCTGGCATTTGTACTAGACTATTGGCGGACCCAGCCTAAAAGCCTTGTGAGTAATGTGCATTACCGCTAAATTCGCGCTATACTCACTCTCGACGACGAAATCGACAGTTCGGATGGCTTCCGGCCGGACGGATTGTCTGTGTTCATCGGCAGGGGACACGTCGCGTTCGGAACAGCGGCGCTCCGACCGTATTGCGCCGGCAGCGAATCTCTAAAGCGCTATCAGCACGCGAAGGAGAGTATCGCTCCGCGTAGCCACGGCCTGTGCCATACGTGCCCGTATAATATTGTACGATAAGGTCAAAACTATTAAGACGGGTGACCGACTACAGAGAGATACAATGAGTGAAGCAGACGACATCGAGGAGATCAAGCAACAGAAGATGCAGGAGTTGCAGTCCGAGGAGACGGACACACAGGCACCGGACGAGCCGATCCACGTAGAGAGCTCCGAGCACTATCAGGAGATCCTCGGAGACTACGACGTCGTCCTCGTCGACTTCTACGCGGACTGGTGTGGTCCGTGCCAGATGCTCGAGCCGATCACGGAGGACATCGCCGCCGAGACCGACGCCGCTGTCGCGAAGGTCGACGTCGACGCACACCAGCAACTCGCCGCGGAGTACGGTGTCCGTGGCGTGCCGACGGTCGTGCTGGCAGTCGAGGGCGAGACGGCCGAGCAGATGGTCGGCGTCCGCGACAAGTCCCACTACGTCGCCCAGATCCAGCAGCACACGAACTAGACGACCGCCGACCGGCCCCAGTGCCGTGGAGACGCTCCCAGCTTCGGACCGGCCGATCGTAGCAGTTTCTGCGACCCGTCGTTTTTTGACCGAACTAGCTGTAGCAGTCGTATGCCCATCTATTTCGAGGACCTGTCCGTCGGCGACACGGAGACGTTCGGCACCTACACGGTCACACGCGAGGAGATCGTCGAGTTCGCCCGCCAGTACGACCCCCAGCCGTTCCACGTCGACCCCGAGGCCGCCGCGCAGTCGCCGTTCGGCGGGCTAGTCGCCAGCGGCTGGCACACGACCGCGATGACGATGCGGGTGCTCGTCGACGGCTTCCTTGCGCGTGCCGCCACGCGAGGCGCGCTCGGCGTCGACGAACTCCGGTGGTACGACCCCGTTCGTCCAGGCGATACGCTATCGGCGCGGTCGGAAGTCCTCGCCACCGAGTCCTGGAGCGACGACTACGGGAAAGCCGACGTCCGCGTCGAGACGCGCGTCGAAGACGACGTCGTCTGCTCGATGATCGGGTTGATCCTGTTCGCGAAGCGAGAGTCGTGACGAAAACGGCAGCCACGATCAATCGTCGGCAGGCTGCTCGACCGGCCCTGCGGCAGCCTCGACCGCGGAGAGAACGTCGCCAGGATCGACGATCGTCGCTCGCTCCCGGAGCCGTTCGTATCGCTCGCGGGCACGGTCGCCGCTGTGGAGACGTTCCGACAGCGATCGCTCCTCAAGCAGGACGACTGCCGGCGCGCCCTCGGCGAGATCGAGCGTCCACTGGCGCGGGCCGATCTCGACGTCAGCGAGGACGACGACCGACGCGTCGCCAGCCAGTTCGTGTGCGGTCGCGACAGCGTCCGGATCAACGGGGCCGGCGGCCGGCGTCGTCACGATCGGCACGCCCAGCGACTCGGCCGTCTCGAACGCAACGTCGCCAGTCCGAAGGACGCCCGCGCTCGGCTCGTGGCCCACCCGCCGGAGGCTCGCGATCGCGTGCGAACCGATCCGTCCGCCGCCGACGACGTGGACGCGCCGCGCGTCGCTGACGACTGTTGCACGCCCCTCGTCGATATCGGCCCCGGCGGTCACGGTCGGCGTGCCGGTGACGGGATTCGTCGCGATCGCCGTCGTCGTCTCGAAGGCCGGATCGAGCGCCCCGGACCGGAGCACTGTCTCGGGCGGACCGACAGCCCTGATCACACCGTCCGACAGCAGCGCGAGCCGGTCGCAAAAGCGCGCTGCGAGTTCGAGGTCGTGGATCGCCGCCAGGCCCGCCCGGCCGTCGCCGACGAGATCACGGACGAGCCGGAGGATCTCGACCTGGTGGTTGACGTCGAGGCTCGCCGTCGGCTCGTCGAGCGCGAGCAGCGGCGTGTCCTGGGCGAGCGCCCGGGCGACGAACACGCGCTGGCGCTCGCCGCCGCTGAGTTCGTCGATCCGCCGGTCGCGCAGGTCGACAGTGTTCGTCAGCTCCAGGGCGTCCTCCACTCGGCGGCGGTCGCGTTCGGAGGTCCCGAACTGAGTGCGCCTGCGGTGGGGGGCGCGTCCCATCTCGACGACGTCCTCGACGCGAAACGCGAAGGAGACGCTGGTGTCCTGGGGGACAGTCGCGACGCGACGGCTCCACGCTTTGGCCGAACAGTCGGCCTGCCGGTCGCCGTCGACGCTGACGGTCCCGGCGTCGGGTTCGCGGACGCCGTTGATCGCCCGCAGCAGCGTCGTCTTGCCGGCGCCGTTCGGCCCGACCAGCCCGACGAACTCCCCGCGCCGGACCGACAGCGAGACCGAATCGAGGACGCGTGCCTCGCCGAACGCGACCGAGACGTCCGAGACCGAGAGTAGCCCGCTCACAGCTCGTGCACCTCCCGGCGACGGAGCAGAAACAGGAAGAAAGGCGCGCCGAGCGCGGCGGTGACGATCCCGACCGGGAGCTCCTGGGGGTTCGCACGGGCGAGCGTGTCGGTGACGACCAGAAAGACTGCCCCGGCGAGCGCGCTGGTCGGCAATAGCAGGCGGTGATCCGGGCCGACGACCAGCCGCATCATGTGCGGGACGATGAGGCCGACGAAGCCGATGACACCGGCGACGGCGACCGCAGCAGCGGTCAGCAGACTGGACAGCGCCAGCAGCAGGCGCTTGGTCCACTCGACCGGGATCCCCAGCGTGCGGGCGTCCTCCTCGCCGAGCATGAGCACGTTGAGATCGCGCGCGAACGGGACTAGCGCCACGAACAGGACGACGATCGCCGGCAGCGTCATCTCGACGTCTCCCCAGCCGGCACCGTAGAGGTTCCCCATCAGCCAGTAGACGGCCTCTTCGAGGCTCTCGCCGCTCTGCAGGAGGAGAAACGACACGACGGCGCCGAGGAACGTCTGGACGGCCACGCCGGCGAGCAACAGCGTCGCGACCGGCGTCCGGCCGCCCTCGGTCGCGAGCAGGTAGACCGCGAACGCCGTCACGACCGCGCCGACGAATGCCGCCGGCTGGAGTCCGAACGGAATCAGCGCGGGGAGCGCGATGGTCGCGACCGCACCCACCGCCGCGCCGGTCGAGACGCCGATGATCGACGGGTCGGCCATCGGGTTCCGGAAGAACCCCTGCATGACCGTCCCCGCGCCGCCGAGCGCAAACCCGACGACCGCTCCGAGGACGATCCGCGGCAGCCGCACCTCCCGAACGATGAGTTCGCTCGTCTCGGGCACGCTGAAGGCAAAGGGATAGGTATACTGGACGTCGATCGCCGGCCACGGCAGCGGGAGGCCGGCGAACGACGCCGTCCCGACCGAGAGGGACAGCCCCGACGGGACTCCGACCGCGTTCAGTGCCGCCTTCGTGACGACCGACAGGCTAAGCTCGACGGGACCGATCGTCGCGCTCACGAGCACGACCGCGGCCAGCGCCGCGAGAAGCGCGCTCGACCAGAGAGTGGCTCGGCGTCGGATCCGCATCTACTCCAAGTCTATTTGCTTTAGGTAAATATTTATTGGACTGTCTGTAACCGGGGGAGTGATGACACGATCACGGATCGCGGTCGTCGCGACGGTGCTGTTGCTGGTCGTCTCGACCGGCGCAGTCGCGGCGGACGCTCCGGCACAATCGGTCGCAGCGACAGAGGCACAGGCACTGCAGACCCACTCGGGATCGCTCGATCCGGGGCAGACAGCCGCGTCACAGACAGAGAGCTGTTCGTTCCCCGTCGAGGTGACGGACGCGACCGGTCAGACGGTCACGATCGAGGAAGAGCCAGAGCGCGTCGTCGCGATCGGTGCGAGCGTCGCCCAGACGATGTGGGCGATCGACGCCGAGGAGAAGGTCGTCGGATTGCCGACCGGGTACACGACGGCGTACCTGAACGGCTCCCAGAATCGGACGAACGTCCTCGGGACGAACATGAACCCGATCGTCGAGAACATCGTCGATCTCGACCCCGACGTGGTGCTGGCGGCGAACATCATCAGCGAAGACGACGTTCAGACGCTCCGTGAGAACGGCCTGACAGTCGTCTACTTCGAGGGGGCGAGCTCGATCGTGGACGTGACCGCGAAGACCCGCTTGACCGGCCAGCTCGTCGGTGCGTGCGCGGAGGCCGCAGCTGTCAGCGACGAGATGAACGCGACGGTCCAGGAGGTGCGCGCGAGCGCGGCCGACGGAGAGAACCCGACCGTCTACTACGCGATGGGCGGCGGCTGGACGGCCGGCCCGGACACGTTCATCGGTGACGTGATCGCGACGGCCGGCGGTGACAACATCGCGGCCGCGGCGGACATCCCGACTTACGGCGAGATCAGCGAGGAAGTGATCGCCGCGGAGGACCCGGACTGGATCGTCATGCCGGAAGGGGGGGAACTCCGCGACAGCGCTGCGATCGAGGCCACGACGGCCGTGCAGAACGACCAGATCATCAGGGTGAACGCGAACTTCATCAGCCAGCCCGGTCCGCGCGTGACCGGGCCGCTGGTGACGCTCTCGGAGGCGTTCAACCCCGATAGCTCGGCTGCAACCCCCACTGAAACGACCGAGGACGAGGAGACCACGACCGAAAGCGACGACACGACGGCCGGCGTCACCACCACCGACCAACCGACGACCGAGGCCGGAGACGGCTTCGGTCCCGGCTTCGGACCGGTCGCCGCACTGCTCGCGCTGGCCGCCTCGGGACTGCTCGCACACCGTCGCTGAGTGACGCGTGCAGCCTCACGACGCCACCTCCTTCGACTGCTTCGGTACGCTGCTTTCGGTCGATCGGCCGGCCGATCCAGCCGCTGCCGTCGCCGAAGGACTCGACCGGCAGGGGATCGACGTCCCCGAGGACTGGGCACGCGCCTACGCGGAGCCGCACCGGCAGGTCGAGCCCGGCAGGGAACGGTCGCTGGTCGGACACGTCGTCGACGCACTCCGGAGTCGCGGTCGTGATCCACCGATGGAGACCGTCCGGATGGGCGTGCTGGAAGGGGTCGAGTCGCGCTACGCCGACGAGCAGCCACCGACGAGCGTCGCAGACGCCGACTACGGCGCCGTCACTACCACGACAGCGGAGGTATTCGATCCATGACAGACAGCAACGATCGACGGCAAGGAGACGAAAACACGCAGTCAGCGAGCCACCACGCTGAGACGCCGGGCCGCGGTATCAGGCCCACCGCGGAGGGGATCGAGCCGCCGCACCCGAGGAATTCGGCCTCGTCCAGGCCTGGTACGGCGACGGCAAGGGCAAGACGACCGCCGCGCTGGGGATGGCCTTCAGGGCGGCCGGCCACGGCTATCGCGTCCACGTCCTGCAGTTCATGAAAGGCGGGGCCGACAGCGTCGAGGCCACCCGGGGCGAGTACAACGCCATCGCTCAGGTGCCGGGCCTGAGCTACGAGAACAGCGGCCACTACGGCTGGCACGGGCTGCTCGACGGCTCCAGCGACGACGAACACGCCGCGACGGCCGAGGCGGCTTTCGAGCGCGCCCGCGAGCTCGTCGACACCGCTGGCGAGGCGGACCTGTCGTCCCCGCTGGCACTTGACGGCGATCCCGAGGCCGGCGTCCACATGCTGATCCTCGACGAGGTGCTGTACGCGGCCAACCGGGGACTCGTCGATCCCGAAGACCTGCGGACGCTGATCGACGCCCGACCCGACGGTCTGGAACTCGTACTGACCGGTGGGCACGAGCGACCCACGTACCTGGAGGGGGATGTCGACCTGTTGAGCCACGTCAGCGCCGACCGCCACCCCTTCGAGGCGGACGGCCAGCGCGCCCGGAAAGGAACGGAGTACTGATGTCCGGAGTGCGGTGACCCCTCGAATGACGACGACGCTTCTGGTCGCCGGGACGGCCAGCCACGTCGGCAAGAGCACCGTCGTCGCGGGACTCTGCCGACGGCTGGCCAGCGAGGGGGTCGACGCGGCTCCCTTCAAGGCCCAAACGATGAGCAACAACGCCCACGCGGCGGTCTGTGTCGGTAAGGACGCCGCCTACGGCGAGATCGGCGTCGCCCAGTACGTCCAGGCCCGGGCGGCCGGCGTCGTCCCGACGACCGATCACAACCCCGTGTTGCTCAAACCCCGCGGCGACGCCGAGAGCCAGGTGCTGATCGACGGCCGCCCCGGCGGGCACGTCTCGGCCGGAGACTACTACGAACACCGCTGGGAGCGCGCCCGCGAGGCGGCCGTCGCAGCCTACGAGCGACTGGCGGCCGACCACGACGTAATCGTCGCGGAGGGCGCGGGCTCGATCGCGGAGATCAACCTCCAGCATCGGGATCTGGCCAACGTCGAGACCGCGCGATTCGGGGACGCCGAGATACTGCTCGTGGGCGACATCGAGCGCGGCGGCGTCTTCGCGAGCCTCTACGGGACGCTCGAGCTCCTGCCCGAGGACGTCCGCGACCGGGTCGCGGGACTGGTGGTCAACAAGTTCCGCGGCGATCGATCACTGCTGGCCGACGGTATTGAGGAACTCGAAGCACGGACGGGCGTGCCCGTGCTGGGCGTGCTTCCCCACGATGATCCGGGACTGCCCGAGGAGGACAGTCTCTCGCTGCCGGCCCGCGAGGGGTCGGCGGTGCGCGGCGGAGAGGACGGCGTGGCCGAGTCGCGAGCAGTGACGATCGCCGTGCCGCGACTGCCGCGGCTCTCGAACGCGACTGACCTCGATCCGCTGGCCCGGGTTCCGGGCGTGCGAGTGGCGATCCGGTCCCCGGACGCGACGCTCGCCGACGCGGACGCGGTCGTCCTGCCGGGGACGAAAAACACCGTCGACGATTTGCTCGCGCTCCGGGAGGCGGGCTTCGACGAGCGATTGCGAGCGTTCGACGGGCCGATCGTCGGGATCTGCGGCGGCTATCAACTGCTCGGCCAGGAGCTTCGCGGGGCCGACCGCGAGGGGACGGGTGAGCACGAGAATCTCCGTGGGTTCGGATTGTTGCCCGTCGTCACTCGCTTCGGCGACGAGAAGACCATCCGCCAGGTCATCCGGACGGTCGAGGGGGCCGGCCCGATCGACGGTGCGAGCGGGACAGCGACCGGCTACGAGATCCACGCCGGCGAAACGCGCGTCGAACGGCCGTTGCCGGCACCGATCGGGCCGGATAGCGCCGCGACCGAGGGAGTGCTCGGCACGTATCTCCACGGGGTGTTCCACGCGGAGTCCGTCCGCGAGGCATTCGTCGAGGCGGTCTTCGAGTGTGCCGGCCGAGAGCGGCAAGGGGGCGACGCGGAATCGCCGTCACCGTTCGATCGCGCGGCCGAACTGGTCGAGGGGATCGATCTCAGGAAGGCAGTCGATCTCGAGAGGGTCGAGAACGGCAGTGATCGACTGCGTTCGCCTGACCAGTAAGGCGTTTACGTCCGGCCCGCCCACCCGAATATATGGTCGAGAACGTCATCTGGCCCGCGGCCCTCGACGCGACCCTGACCCGCAGCGAGGGGCGACGGGTCGCCGAGGATCTGGCCGTCCCGGAACCGACGGTCGAGGAGATCGCCAAAGCCGTCCAGCAGGTGGGCTACGACGCCCGGATCGAACGCGACAAGACCTATCCTCGCGAGCACGAACCGCGCGGACGGGTCGTCGTCACGAACGCCGACGACGCGACCAAGAGCGACCTCCTGGGGGCCGTCGCAGCCTATCTCCAGGTCCTTCGCGAATGATGCAACGCGCCGGCACCGTCGAAGACGTCGCCCAGAGCGTCGCCGTCGTGCGCTGTCCCGACGAGGGACATCCCGATCTCGGGACGGCGCTGCTTGACCAGAACCTCGATACGGTGGGCCGGGTCGTCGACGTGTTCGGTCCTGTCGAGCGACCGTTCCTGGCGGTCTCGCCCGACGACGGCGTGCGCCTCGCTCCGCTCCTCGGGGCGGTCCTGTACTACCGCGAGTAGCGAAACCGAGAGATAGCCCGCGAGACAGCCCGGACAGGTCTTCGAGACATCTGTTCCCGTTGCGCGTCGCGTATGCAATGCTGTCAGCTGACGGCCTGTTCTGTCGGACCCATCCCCCGCAGTTCCGCCAGCGGATCGTGACGGCGGAGTTATCTGTTCTGGCCGCGACTCCCTCTGCATGGCAAACGCGGTTCCATATGTGGACGACCTCTGGTCGTGGATCCTCTCCCTCCCGCGATGGCAGGGATTTCTGTTGCTGGTGTTGGCGACGGTCCTGTTAGCGAAAGCCATTCAGGTCGGGGGAGACGTGCTGATCAGGCGGGTTACCCGTCGGATCCCGACAGACGTCGACGACGTCATCTTCGAGACGATCCATCCGCCGCTGTACGCCACAGTCGTCCTGACGGGCGGATACCTCGCCGTGCTCGTGCTCGGGATGGCACCCGACGTCAACGCTCAGGTCGAGGCGCTGATCCTGTCGATCCTGGCGGTGATGTGGGCGCTGACGCTGACTCGAGTCGGCCGGAAGGTCTCGAACGAACTCACCGAGAACAGCCACGTCAACACGCAGGTCGTCCCGATCTTCCAGAACGTCTGGAGCGTGATCGTCGTCGCCGTGACGATCTACCTCCTGCTCGCGCTGTGGAGCATCGACCCGACGCCGTTCCTCGCCAGCGCGGGGATCATCGGTATCGTCATCGGTTTCGCGGCCAGAGACACCATTGCGAACTTCTTCGGCTCGATCGCCCTCTACTTCGACGGGACCTACAAAGTCGGCGACTACATCGTCCTCGAGACGGGCGAGCGCGGCCGCGTCGAGGACATCTCGATCCGATCGACGGTGATCCGGACCCGTGACGACATGCTCGTCACAGTACCGAACAGCGTCCTCAACTCTGCGCGGATCATCAACGAATCGACGCCCGACCGCGAGCGCCGCGTCCGAATCGAGATCGGCGTCGCCTACGGGAGCGACACCGACGAAGTCGAGGGGACGCTCCTGGCCGTGGCCGACGAGGAAGCACTGGTGATCGACCGACCCAAACCCCGAGTCCGCCTGCGCTCGTTCGGTGACTCCGCGTTGCAGTACGAACTGCTGTGCTGGGTCAACGACCCCGTCCTCCGGGGGCGAGCGACTCACAAACTCAATACCGGAGTCTACAACGCGCTCCGGGCGGCCGACATCGAGATTCCGTTCCCCCAGCGGGTGGTGACGTTCTCCGAAGGAGACAGGGAGTCGCCGCCTACGACGGACCAGTTCGGTGAAGTCGACACCGAATGATGTGTTAACTCGATATGCTGCATGCGCGCAACGTCTCCCCGATCGCGACTCGCAGGTGTTATTCGGCTCGCTGTCGGATGGCCGTCCATGGAACAACGGACGCGAGCGGCCGTCGCCGCGCTCGGGATCGCCGCCATCTTCCTGCTGGTGCAACTGGGCGCACTCGCGCTCGTCGAGCCGTTCGAGCAGGCGGGGCTGCAGGCGACCGAGAATCCGCAAAACGCGACGAACAGCGTCATCTACGTCGGCGCGTTGCTGGTCATGACAGGGTTCATGCTGCTGGCGTTCAAGTACGACCTCGACGTCGTGATCCGAGGGCTGGTCGTCTTCGTCGGCGGATACATCGGCTTCATCGTCCTCGCGTCGATCGTCCCGGCATCGGTCGTTCCCGTCGCAGGGGCCAGCGCGCTCGCCTGGGCGGCCGCGGGCGCAATCGTCCTCGGACTCCTCGTCCATCCCGAGTGGTACGTCATCGACGCCGCCGGGATCGTGATGGGGGCCGGCGCGGCGGGGCTGTTCGGGATCTCTTTCGGCGTGCTCCCGGCGCTTCTGTTGCTCGGCGCGCTGGCAGTGTACGACGCGATCAGCGTCTACGGGACCGAACACATGCTCACGCTCGCCGAGGGTGTGATGGACCTGCGGATTCCTGTCGTGCTGGTCGTCCCGCTGACGCTGTCGTACTCGTTTCTGGAAGCAGACGCGCCCGACAGCGTCTCCGAGGCGGACGCGACGGATAGCATCACCGAGGCGGACGGCTCGGGAGAGGGAGGCGAAAATCCGGAGGACAGGCCGGATTCCGATGGCGAGTCTGATCGCGAAGAGACAGACGGGGAGTCGGATGCCGAATCCAGCGAGGAGGCGCTCGACAGAGAGGCGCTGTTCATCGGCCTCGGCGACGCCGTGATCCCGACCGTGCTGGTCGCGAGCGCGGCCGCGTTTGCCCCCGAAGCGGTTCCGGACGTCGTCGCCGGCGGGCTCGCGATCCCGGCGACGGCCGCCGGCGCGATGGTCGGGACGTTCGTCGGGCTCGCTATCTTGCTCCGGATGGTCCTTCGCGGGCGTGCACACGCCGGACTCCCGCTGCTCAACGGCGGCGCGATCGCCGGCTACCTTCTGGCTGCGGTGGCGAGCGGGCTCTCGCTCGCACAGGCGATCGGACTCGCGGGCGTCTGATCCCTCGCTTCGCTCGCCGGCGCCTAGTCCATCGCTTCGCTCGCCGGCGCGAACGTGATCGTCTGCCCCAGGTCGTCGCGATCAACTGCCGTTTCGTAGAGCATGTGAGCGGCGGCGACAGTTTCGATGGCCGTCCCGCCGCTGTCGAAGACCGTGATGTCGTCGTCGCTGGTGCGGCCGGGCGCGTTTCCGGCGACGACCTCACCCAGTTCCGCGTGGACGTGGTCGTCACCGATCGCTCCGTCCTCGCGAGCCTGGATGTACGCCCCGGCGTCCTGTTCGGTCCGCGCGCGCAGGTCAGGGACGTACGTTGCCCGTGCGACCGCTGTCGCGTCGAGTTCGCGACGCTCGGGGTGGTACTGACCCATCGCCGTCACGTGCGTGCCGGGTTCGAGCCGGTCACCGTCAAAGAGTGGTTCGCTGGATCGGGTCGCGGTGATGACGACGTCGGCGTTTTCGAGGACGGCCGCGGGCGAGGCGACGGCAGCGACGGTCGCGTCGAGTTCGGCGTTCATCTCGGCGGCGAACGTTTCGCGGTGGTCGGGCGTCGGGGAGTAGACGGCCACGCGATCGAGGTCGCGGACGGTTGCCGTCGCCCGGAGCTGTCCCCGTGCCTGCGTGCCGCTGCCGAACAGTCCGACCGTACTGGCGTCCTCACGGGCGAGCGCGTCCACGCCGACGGCCCCGGCTGCGCCGGTCTTGTAGGGGTTGAGATGTGCCCCGTCGAAGACTGCCAGCGGCTGTCCCGACTGGGAATCGTACAGCGGCAACACGAAGTGGGCGTCCCCGTCGCCGAATCCGGCGGCGTAGGTGTACCCGCCCATCGCACCCGTCTCCGGGAGGACCGCGAGATACCCCGTCAATAGCCCTGGCGGATCCTCGTTGGTCAGTGCGGTCCGTGGCTCGGCCGGTGCGCCCTCGCCGCGCTGGCGATACCCCTCGCGAACGGCCGTGACGTACTCGGCCGGCGTCGCGAGTCCACGCGTCTCGCTGCTCCGGTAGAACGGTATCTCGATCATCTTGCGACTGTTGGCCTCCCATCCTTGTAGGTGTAGTCCCGTTCGGGAAACCGGCCAGGTGTCGTGCCGTCGATCCGGGAGCCGTCGGTGACGGTCAGCGCGGCACGAGACCGATTATCGAGCGCGATAACGGGCGTAGCGGTCGAAAAGAAAGCTATATCTGCGAGGACTAACGGACAACCGCCGACATAGAAGATCAGCCACCCGATCGTCGAGATCCGTCTCGAAACCGTCCGAAACTACTGTTTTATCGAATGATAATTTGGGGAGAGCGCTTATACGGGAAGAGAGACGAGTTGTGGATGGAGGCAGTGAGACGGAAACCCCGTCCACGACGCACAATGAGCGGCAATGCCACGGACAACACGGACGGGCCGGTGACGGACGACGACCAGTCTCAGCGATGCGCCGAGTTGACACTCGATGACGACGCGTTCGTCATCTACGATCGGGAGAACCATCAGGCCTGGATCCAGTCGACCGTGGCGGTCCCGATCGAAGATTATCGGTAGGCATCCCCAGTGGACGATCGTTTTCTGCCGACTACTCGCCGTACAGCAGCGCCATCGCCGTCCGCCAGGGGACCAGCAGCACGAGTCCGACGGCCATCGAGACGGCGACGAACGAGAGCTGAACGCCACCGCGGACGAACGGCAGCGCCCGGATCGCCATCGCGATCAGGACCGCCATGATCCAGGCGGGGGTCGTCCAGGAGATCGCCCGCAAGGGAAACTTCCAGGCGTCAGTCGTATAGAGTCCGCCGACGAACGTCGCGATCACCCAGCCGAGCAGAAACGGAACGAACGCTTCGACGGCCCGAACCGGGTACTCCCACGGCGGGGAACCGTGCGTTATCTCACCGATCGCGACGAACAGTGCAATCAAGGCGACGTCACCGAAGGCGACCAGCACGGACAGTCGCGTCCGATCGACCCGGCGATCGAGCTCATCGACCACCTGTGACATATCTGACCTCTCGAACGCCGGGCCTATGTGCCTTCGCGTTTCGGGACGACCGCCGCGACCGTGTACCCGAACCCACCCTCGATGAGGTGGGTCTCGAACCCCACGTCTTCGAGCTGCTGCCGGAGTTGGGCGGGCGAGACGAACGCCGAGTCGAACCCGACGAGTCGCTCGCCGAACGCCAGCACCCGACCCGGGACGGTCGTCGGGTCGAAGTCGCTGATCACGAGCACGCCACCCGGCGCAAGCACGCGATACGCCTCCTCGAAGACGGTGTCCCACTCGTAGATGTGATGGAGCGCGTCGACGATCGTGATCGCGTCGACGGCGTCGGTCGCGAGCGGGAGTCGTCCGGCGTCGCCCTGGACGCTCGGGAGCGTCGTCTGCGCCAGCATGCCACGGGATGCGTCGAGCACGAACCGACGTTCGACGCCGAGTGCTCGCGCCGCGCGCCCGGTCCCGCCACCGACGTCGACCAGGCGTTCGACGGGTCGTCCGGCGTGTTCGAGTCCGCGAGAGAGGGCAGTCGCCTTCGCGCCAGGCATAAACAGATCGTAGTAGCGCGCGAACCGGTCGAAGAGAGCGACGTCGCCAGTGGACATACGACAGAGAGGGCCCGGACGAGCAAAAGGGACGCGGAGCAGTACGTCTTTGCCGCCGGAGGGCCTGGCGGGCGTATGGAGTTCGAACTGCTCGGCTGGCCCGCTGACGGACCGACGCTGCGGCTCGACTACGAGCAGTTCAGCTACGCCGGGAAGTTCGTCATGTCTTCGACCGGTAAGGCCGTCGTTCGCGAGGCCGACGAGATCGTCGCCGCGGCGGCGTTCGACGCCGACCGGACAGACGACTCGACGCTTCGGATCCGGTACGTGACGGTGCGGCGCGACCGACGGAGCGAGGGGATCGGCTCGCGGCTGCTCCGGACGGTCCGTGGTCGGGCCGCTGACCACGGCTTCGATCGGGTCGTGGCCGCCGTAAACAATCCCTTCGCCTACGAGGCCGCCTCGAAGGCCGGGTTCGGCTACACGGGCGAGCAGACGGGGCTGACCGAACGCGTCATGGCCTGGCCCGACCCGGACCGGGAGACACGGTACCGGGAAGGGATGGAAAGCTTCCGCGAGGACGACCTCGAACCGGACGCGGTCGCGTTCGTCGATTCCCGCGAGACGGCCCCGTCGGTCGTCGACCCGTTCCCCGGGTGAAGCGCGCGCTACGGGCGTTAGTCCATCGCGTCTTCGTCGATCGGTGCCGACTCGAACAGCCGCGAACCACACCCGTCACAGTCGACCGCCGCGACCTGGTAGCTGCCACAGCAGGACTCGACGGTCTTCGTGTCGAAGACGACCTCTGTCCCGCACTCGGGACAAATCTCCAGGAACAGCCGCAGCCCCTTCAGGAGGCGACTCCGGTCGGCGACCGGCAGCTCGTGCCACGCCTGGAGTCGGTCCTCGAGCAACCGAGCGGCGGCCAGGTCCGCGTAGAAGGCGGCCTCCGACTCCAGTGAGCCGATGAGGGCGCCGTCGATCGTGATGCGGAAGGCGTCGTTGACGGCCTCGAGTTCGACTTCTCCGTCCGAATCGATCCCCATGACGTCGACCAGTTCCTGCCTGTTGGCGTCTTCGTCGGCTTTTACGTCCTGGATCTCTGCCTGCCAGGCCTCGTTGAACGTCGAGGTGACCTGCAGGTCGCCCGAGGACGCCTCCTCGAGAGCCCCTGCCGCGAGCAGTTCGGCCTCGGGATCCTCGACTCTCGGACCCTCGGTAGCCCCCCCATCGGTTCGAACAGGTTGTCGTGACGATCCCGAACGTCGATCTCGATCCGTCATATGCGTCGGATTGAACGCCCACTCTTGTAAGTTAATCCTCTTTACCGGAATTTCGAGGCGAAGGCCTGCGCTTCAGCGCCGGGTAGATGGCAACAGTGGGCCTGCGTCAGGGGATTCAAGCCGCTGTCCGTCCTACAGTCGATCGATGGGAAACGCAGCGCTCCGCGAGTTGGCGGTCATCGAGGACGTTCCGTTCGCCGACCTGCAGGGTTCGGTCGTCGCCGTGGACGCCCACAACTGGCTGTATCGGTATCTGACGACGACGGTGAAGTGGACGCGCGACGAGATCTACACGACGAGCGACGGCGAGGAGGTCGCCAATCTCGTCGGCGTCGTGCAAGGGATCCCGAGGTTCTTCGAGCACGACCTGACGCCGGTGTTCGTCTTCGACGGCGCGGTCACCGAGCTGAAAGACGACGAGGTGCAACAGCGACGCGAGAAACGCGAGGCCGCCGAGCAGCGCCTCGAAGAGGCGCGCGAGCGCGGCGACGAACTCGCCGTTGCACGCCTGGAGAGTCGAACGCAGCGGCTGACCGAGACGATCGTCGAGACGACCCGCGAGTTGCTCGAACTGCTGGACGTGCCGATCGTCGACGCCCCCGCGGAGGGCGAGGCCCAGGCGGCCGTGATGGCTCGCCGCGGCGACGTCGATTACGCCGGCACGGAAGACTACGACGCCCTGCTGTTCGGCGCACCGCTGACGCTCCGGCAGTTGACCAGCAAGGGCGATCCCGAGCTGATGGTCCTGGACGCGACGCTTTCCGAACACGATCTCACCTGGGAGCAGTTGATCGACGTCGCGATCCTCTGTGGCACCGACTTCAACGACGGCGTCTCCGGCTACGGGCCGAAGACGTCAGTCAAAGCGATCAGGGAGCACGGTGATCTGTGGGGCGTCATCGAGGCCGAAGGTCTCCAGATCGAGAACGCCGACAGGATCAGACAGCTCTTTCGCGACCCGCCGGTCGTCGAGACACCGGAGCTAGATCTCGATATCTCGCCCGACGTGGACGCGGCCCGCGAGTACGTCACCGAGACGTGGGAAGTCGATCCCGAGGAGGTCGAGCGCGGGTTCGATCGGATCGAGGAGTCGCAGGTCCAGACTGGCCTCGACCGGTGGTCGTGACGGTCGCGGGCTGGCCGGTCGCAACACTCACCAACGGTCGAAGCCGAACGTAGCCCCATGTACCAGGTGCGTTCCCCCGGCGCGGCGGTCCTGTTCGGCGATCGGACGCCCGACAGCGACGGCTACGCGCTAGCGGTAGCGACCGATCGATCGACGACGATGGAAGCGAAGCCGGCCGAGGACGTGACCGTCTCTCTCGGAGACGACACGCGGGCGTTTGCGACCGCGGATCCACAGCCGGCCGGCGACTGGGCGGATCCGATCCGTGGCTGTTACGCCGTACTCGCGGACGCCGGGTTCGAGCCCGGCGGATTCGAGGGAGTCGTCGACGGTGAGCTGTTCGGGTCGGACGCGACAGAAGGGGGTGTCCCCGCCGACGCAAACGCCACGTCGAGCCTGGAGCTTGCAGTGTTGGCGTTGCTGGGGGCGGCCTACGAGCTGGACCTCTCGCGTCTGGAGATCGCCCGACTCGCCCGGCGCGTCGAAACCGAGTTTCTCGGACGCGACCGTCCGACCGCCGCGCCGTTCGCGATCGCGCTCGGGAAAGCCGGCTCGGCGCTCTTTCTGGACGCGGGCGAGGGCACCTACGCCCGGGTCGCCGTGCCGAACGGGCTACAGATACTCACGGCTTCGACTGGCACGGACTCGCCCGCGCCAGGTGCCGGCGAGGACGGCGACAGCGTCCGGCAGGCACTGGAGGAGCTCGGCGTCGAGTCCTCGCCGGCGGTCGATTTGACGATGCTCCCCAGGCTGGACAGTCCCGGAGCCGATCGGCTGGGATATCTCGTCCGGGAGAACGCCCGCGCGAGTCAGGCGGCGACGGCCCTGGACGACGGCGAACTCGACCGCTTCGGCGAGTTGCTCGATGAAGCACATCACGATCTGGCCGAGAACGTCACTGTGGACGCACCTGGGGCCGAGCAGATCGTCGAGACGGCAAGAGAACACGGAGCCGACGGTGCGCGAGCGATCGGAGCGGACATCGTCGTGGCGGTCGAGAGCGATCGGGCGCCGGCACTGCTCGAAGCCATCGAGACCGGGAACGAGCTCCGGGCGAGGCTAGTCGATCCGGCCGACGGCGTCGTCGTCTCCGAAAAGTAGGGGATCACATCGGAGCCGCCGATGTCACTCGTACTCGATGGTCGCCGGCGGCTTGTGGGTCACGTCGTAGACGACGCGAGCGACGTTCTCGTGGGAACCGGTGATACGAGACTGGATCCGCTGGAGGGTCTCCCAGTCGATTTCCTGGGCGCGGGCGGTCATGCCGTCACGGGATTCCACGGATCGGACGGAGACGACCCAGCCGTGGACGCGGTTGTCGCCTTTTACGCCCGTGGCCTTGCCGATAACCGCCGCCAGCGCCTGCCAGGGTTCGTACTCTGCTAACTCTTCCTCGACGACGTGGTTGGCCTCCCGGGCGACCTCGAGTTTCTCGTCGGTGACCTCGCCGATGATCCGCACCGCGAGTCCCGGTCCGGGGAACGGCATTCGCTCGGAGATTATCTCTTCGAGGTCGAGTTCGCGGGCGACCTCCCGGACCTCGTCCTTGTAGAGGTCGCGCATGGGTTCGACGATCCCCTCGAAGTCGATCCGCTCGGGCAGACCGCCGACGTTGTGGTGGGACTTGATCGTCCCCTCCGATTCGATCCGATCGGGGTAGATCGTCCCCTGGACGAGGTAGTCGGCATCGACATCGCGGGCGACTTTCTCGAACTCCCGGATGAACTGCTCGCCGATGATGTGACGCTTCTCCTCGGGATCGGTGACGCCCTCGAGTTCGTCGAGGAAGCGGTCTTTGGCGTCGATGATCCGCAACGAATCCATGTACTCGAAGGTCTCGCGGATCTGGTCGGTCTCGCCTTTGCGCATGAGACCGGTGTCGACGTAGACGGCGGTCAACTGGTCGCCGATGGCCTCGTAGGCCAGCGCGGCGGCCGTCGAGGAGTCGACGCCCCCCGAGAGACCGATGACGGCGTTTTTGTCGCCGACCTCGTCGCCGATCTCGTCGATCTTCTCGTCGATGAAGCTCTCGACGTCGACCATCAACGACCACCTCTCCAGCCCTGAACCCGGCGAACGCTGTCGTTGTGCATATCACCACTCGCCGAGGGACGACCAAAACGGTTGTGAAACCCCGGGATCGACGGCGGATCACTGCCAGGGCTCGTCGAGAAGGTCGCGCAACGAGTCGATCCGGTAGTCGGGTTCGACAGACGGATCGGGTCTTTTCGGGTCGAGTGGTGCCCACACCGAGGTGAGTCCGGCGTTGTTGGCTCCCCGTACGTCCGACGCGACGGAATCGCCGACGTGGACCGCCGACCCCGGCGTGGCATCGAGTGCTTCGAGGGCGAGGCCGAACGGTTCGGGATCGGGTTTCGTGGGTGCGTCGTGGCCGCCGTGGACCACAGTCTCGAAGGCGTCGCCGATTCCAAGCGCTTCGATCTTCTGTGACTGCATCCAGGGATCGCCGTCGGTGACGACCCCCAGCCTGTAGGCGTCCGCGAGCGACTCGACCGCTTGGTCAGCGCCCGCGCGGAACTCGACTCTGGACTGGTCTCGCTCCCCGGCGAACGCCTCGGCGACGGCCCGTCCGCAGTCCGGATCCCGACCGGCCTCTTCGGCGAACGTCTCGAAGGCCGCCCGTCGGATGTCCCGGACGTCGTCGCCTGCCTGGGAGAACTCGGTGAAGCGGTCGACATACTCCGTCGCCTCGAAGAACGGCTGGACGCCAGCGCGTTCGAACGCGATAGCCAACACGTCCGCCGGCGACCGCTCGTACTGACAGAGCGTGTCGTCGAGATCGAACAACACCGTGTCGATTCGTGCCATTCAGGCCTCTACCTCTGTTTCGGGTGCGCTCCAGTCACGCTCGCCCAGCACGGCTTCGAGCAGGCCGACGAACGGCGGCGAGGCCCGCGTGGGCCGCGAGCGGAACTCGGGGTGGAACTGCGTCCCGATGAAGTACGGATGGTCCGCCAGTTCGAGGATCTCCATCCGGCGGCCGGCCCGACCCGAAAAGACCAGCGAGGTCTCGGCGAAGTCCTCGAAGTACTCGGGGTTGACCTCGTAGCGGTGGCGGTGCCGTTCCGTACAGACGTTGCTCTCGTAGAGATCCGCCGCCAGCGTCCCGGGTGTGATGTCGGTCTGGTGTGCGCCCAGCCGCATCGTCCCGCCCATGTCCTCGGTGTGTTCTTGTTCGGGCAGGATGTCGATGACCGGATGGGGCGTCTCCTCGTCCATCTCCGCCGAGTGGGCGTCCTCGTACCCGAGGACGTTGCGCGCGATATCGACGACGGCCATCTGGAAACCCAGACAGAGCCCCAGGAAGGGGACGTCGTTCTCGCGGGCATACCGGATCGCCTCTATCTTCCCTTCCGTTCCGCGGGCCCCGAAGCCGCCGGGGACGACGATTCCGTCAGCCTCGGTGAGGTTGGTGCTCTCGGTGACGTCGTCCTCATCTGAGTCGACCCAGCGGACGTTCACGTCGACGCCCTTCTCCAGTCCGGCGTGTTTCAACGCCTCGTTGACGCTCATGTAGGCGTCTTCGAGGTCGTACTTGCCGACGAGGGCGATGTCGACCTCGCCGGTCCGCTCCTGGGTGACCAGTTCCCGCCAGCGGTTGTCCCGCTCCTCGGCGGGGAGGGCTCGATCGGCCAGGCCCAGTTCCTCCATGACGTACTCGTCCAGCCCCTCTTCTTCGACCATCAGCGGGACGTGGTAGATGTCCTCGACGTCCGGATTCGAGAAGACGGCGTCGACGGGCACGTCACAGAACAGCGCGATCTTCTCTTTGACGTCCGGGTGGAGCTTGTCCTCGCAGCGTCCCACCAGGATGTCCGGCTGGAGACCGATGCTCCGGAGTTCCTTGACGGAGTGTTGGGTCGGCTTGGTCTTCTGCTCGCCGTTCTTCGAGTAGGGGACGAGCGTGACGTGCGCGAAGAGGATATCGTTGTCGTCCTGCTCGTGGGCGAACTGCCGGAGCGCCTCCAGATAGGGCATGCCCTCGATGTCGCCGACGGTGCCGCCGACCTCGACCAGACAGACGTCGGTCCCCTCGGCGGCCTCGCGGATCCGTCGCTTGATGTCGTCGGTGATGTGTGGGATGATCTGGACAGTTTTGCCCAGATAGTCGCCAGCACGTTCCTTCTCGATGACGTGCTGGTAGGTCTTGCCCGTAGTGACGTTATGGTCGAAGGTCATGTCCTCGTCGAGGAACCGCTCGTAGTTCCCCAGGTCGAGGTCGACCTCGCCGCCGTCCTTGAGGACGTACACTTCCCCGTGCTGGAAGGGGTTCATCGTGCCGGCGTCGACGTTCAGATACGGGTCGATCTTGACGGCAGTGACGTCGAACCCGGCGTTTTTCAGGAGGCGGCCGGTGCTGGCTGCCGTGATCCCCTTGCCGAGCCCGGACATCACCCCGCCGGTGACGAAAACGAACTTGTTTCCGAGGGTGGGGTCGTACCCCGTGTCGGATTCTGTGGGCATACTGACGGTGCGCTCGCGCGGGTCAAAACGATTTCGGGACCGATCGCGTTCGTGGACGTCTGGCATACGGTCAATTGTGACGATGTATCCGCCAGACCGCATGACAGCGTTCGACCGATCCGGAGCGGACCTCCAACAGTCACGATCAGTCGCCGCCGACCTTCGTCGTCACCCGGAAGTGCTGCGGCGGGTTGACGATGCCGGCGACGGTCCCCATCGAGTGGACGACGGTCACGAGCGGAGCAAGCGGCAGCGCCAGCAGCCAGCCGGCGTGTCCCTCTCCGTAGTAGGCGACCCCGCGAAGGAACCAGAAAGCCGTGAACAGCCCCAGTCCCAGCGACGCCAGAAGCAGCGCGCCGCCGTAGGCGACTGACGCGCCGAGTATCGACAGGGGCAACACGACCAGCGTCACGATCGGCGACAGCGCCCACGCGTAGTTGCGGACGCGGGTCAGAATCTCGTAGCGAAGCGGGAGCAGCTTCGCAGCACGGACGTTGCCAGCCGACCAACGCCGGCGCTGCTGGCAGATCTCGTACAGTGACGGCGGCGCCTCGTTGCGACAGACCGACTCCGACAGCGCGAAGTCGACGTCGTACTCACGGAAGGCCGCCCAGACGAAGGCGGTGTCCTCGACGAGCGTCTCGCGGTCCCAGGTGACTGCGTCCTCGACCTCGCTTCGGACGGCGATCCCGCCACCCCAGGCGAAAAGCGGGATCGAAAGCCGCGCGAACGCCCGCTGTTCGATCTGGACGCCCATCCGGTAGACGTCCGCGAGGAAGCTCAGACTCGAATCCGTCCGTCGCGGCTTCTCCCGGAGCTGGACGATGTCGGCGTCGGGCAGCCCCTCGAAGGACTCGACGAGGCTGTCCTCGTCCAGATAGAGGACGAACTCCCGGTCGGTGTCGATGGCCTGGCGCGCCCACTCCTGGGCGCGTCCCTTCCGGACGGCCCGGGACTCGAAGTCCTCGGCCACGACGTGGACGCTCGCGCCAGCCACGTCGATGGCCTCCTCGGCGATCACGTGGACGTCGTCGAGCCCGTTCGGGAGCGAGTCGACTGTCTCCTGGACGACCGCGGCGGCGTCGACGGTCATGATCCGGACCTGGACGTTCTCGGGGCCGTACTCGACGGGCGGGGCCTCGTACCCCACGCCGATCACGTAGGTCAATACGACCCACAGGATCGCGGTGCCGCCAAAGAGGATCGTCACGCCCCACAGTGCGATCCCGAACAGCGATCCGAGACCGGCATCAGTAGTGATTGTCGTGGTCGGAGCAGCCTGGCCGGGAGCGCTCCCGGGCCCCGACACGACGGCCGGTGCCAGCAGCGTCGCAGCCCCGCCGACGAGCAGCGCCAGCGTGACCACGATCAGCGCGAATCGTTCCGTGTTCATCGTGCCCGATCCAGTCGCTACACGCCCTTGAACGGGCCAGGCGTCCGGCCCGAATACACCTGTTTTGGCCCCGGTTTTGAGGCCTAAAACGGGCTTAACTGGGAGGAACCGCACGGCTGAACGTCTGTGGCTAGTCGTGACACGAAGGGCGTTCACACGCGACTCGATCCGTCCGAGGACTCCGTCGCGACCGGTTGCTACCCAGGGCGCGTCAGTTCCAGAAAGTATCGAGGCGGGGCAATTCAGCGGACTTCCCCGAAGGAGCTACGCGGTCTCGTCGGCGAGCCTGTCGAAATCGAGGTCGAACCGCGGCCGCCCGTCGACGATTTCGCGATCGACAGGCAGCGATTTGCCCTGCAGCTGTTCGACCTCGTCGGGACCGAGATCGTACGCCTCGAGCAGCGTCTTCAGTTTACAGTTCGGTCCCCACACCGGCGGCCGTTTCAAGTCACGCTCGACGCTGTTCCCACCCGGCGTCTGGAGGACGAGCGTGACCGTCTGGCCGTCATCCGCGACCGAAACGACCGGCAGTCGCGAGCGGCTCGCCCCCGCCTTGACCGCACCCAGCGCGTCCGCGATGGCGTCGATGTCGTCGTCGGACATTCTCGCTTTGAGGGTCGCCGTCAACGCGTATTAATTCACCGAGAGCATCTCGATGTCGACGGCATCGCCGTCTGCCCGTGCGTCTCCGACGCCACGCTGTCCATCGACTAAATACGGCAGGGAGCCCGCGAGTTCGCGCCAATATGTCAGAAGCACATACTGCGGACTCCGCAATTGGGCATCAATCCGTAGTTTAATTAAAGCATAGGATATTATGTTTTGATTAACTGAAGAACACATATGACTGACTACCAAACGGGTCACCGATTGATGAGCACGTCGATCGTCGTCTGATCGACGGGCTGAGATTCGCGGCCGGCAGCGTAGGCTTTCGCCAGCGCGATCGCCGCGCCGGTCTCCGAGTCGCCGAACTCCGGGGAGAGTTCCGACTCCAGCAGGTCACTCGTCCAGGCGGTCTCCTCGTAGTCGATGTCCTCCTGGACGAGACCGAGACACAGCGAGACCAGCACGGAGTTGGTCGCCTCGGAGACGAACTCGGGGTCGGCTCCGCTGGCCTCGGCGAGTTCCTCCGGGTCGACCTCCGCACCCCGGACAGTCGCCGCGAAGACGGTCGCACCGGCGGCCAGTTCCGGCGGCGTGTATGCTGGATCGTCCGACCGCGGTTCGTACTGTTCGAGGACGCGCAAACTCTCCTCGCGAACCCCGTCGTCGAGATCGAGCGCGTCGGCCAGCCGATCGACGTACGTCTCGGCGTCGGCAGTCGGGATCTCGACGTCGGCCGCCGCTTCGAGTTCCGCCAGCCAGTCGTACAGCGCCCGGCTCCGGAACTCGCCAGCCGTCGCAACCGCCTCCGGATCGACGTCGACGTCGTTGATCCGACTGGCCGCAAGCAGCGCCGCGCCGCCGAGTTCGCCCGCGTTCTCGACGTCGATGTCTTCGACCACGTCGCTGACAAGCCCCCGGGCGAACAGTCGCACCGACGCATCGAGATCCAGTTCGTCGGCGATGGCGTCGACCTCCCGCTGGACGGCGTCCTCGGTGAGGTCCGGGCCGAGCGCGTCCCGGTCGCCGGGCAGCCAGACGTCCGTCGAACCGGCGCGCTTGCGCTCGACCGCCCCGTCGTCGGCGAGCCCGTCCAGATCAGTCGCGACCGCGTCCGGGTCCGCGTCGAGTTCGTCGGCGACGCGGTCGGTCGTCGGCAACTCGTCGGGAAACAGCGCCGTGACAACCTTGAGCACGTCTGCCTCCGCTTTCCCGCCTTGCTCGCTGTCGTCGTCGGTCGCCTCGGCCGCCCTGGATTCGCCGTCCGCGTCGCTATCTGCCTTGGGGGCGTGCTCGTCGGCCGTCTCCGGCGCGGGTTCGTCGTCTCCGTCTTCGGGCACGGGTTCGTCGTCTGCCTCGGACGTGCGCTCGGGGCTCGCGGCGGGCGCACTGCTGGTCGCCATCGGCGCGCCGGTGTCGGGATCGAGTCGATATCGCTGTGCCGACTCAAGGTGCTGCTCGCCGAGCAGATCTCGCAACTCCCTGTAGCGGTTTCTGACTGTGACCGGGCTCGTCCCGGTGACGTCTCCGAGCGCGTCCTCGTCGGCACCGTCGACGTCGTTGACGTCCGCAGCGAGATAGAGGACAGCGCCGGCAGTCCCGGCGGGCGAGGTGCCGCCGGCGATCATCTGTGGGTCGGCCTCGAAGGCGTCTTCGAGAATTCGCTTCGCCACGACGACGATGCCGTCGGCCAGGTCCAGTTCCGTCCCGAACCGTTCGATCAGCGCCCGCGGCTCGGGCGGGACGCCGTCGATGTCGAGGTTGGACGCGACGTCCTCGAACAACGCTGTCATCGCCCCGGGCTCGATCGTCGTGCCGTCGAGCGCCTCCGACCACGCCTCGGCGACGTCCGATACTGTCACTGGCAGCCCGTCTTCGCGCGCCGACAGCGCCAGCGTCGTCGCGCCGACGATCGACAGCGAGCTATCTTCGATCTCGGGTTCGGATCCGAGCTGGTTGAGCCGGACGCGGGTGATCTGAACGGTACTACTCGGCAGCGAGAGCGTCTCGGCGACGGTCGTGAGCTGCTGTTCGACGTTGTCGCGTTCGGCTGCGTTCGACATTGTCCTTATATGCCCGGAGTAGGGTCTTAATCTTCACCCTCGTTCATCAGTTTTGATAGTGGCGCCGATCGTCGCGCGGACGGGACGACAGCAGTCGTCAAGCAGGGCTCGGGTTGTGCGTCAATCTGAGACGTGTGACAGGCAGAACCACTATACCCCAGTCGTGAGAACGTGGCTTTCGATGGGCTATACCGACGCCGTGCTCGCGACTGCCGCCGGAATCGCCGCGTTCGCGCTCGTGTTCGCGGCAGCCGTCCCGATAGTCGGAGCGGCGCTGCCGAACCCCGAGCAGGTGAGCATGCCGATCGCGCTCGGGTTCGGGATGGCCGCGATGACGGGAACGTATATGGGGCTGGCCGGGCGAGCCGGCAGCCGGGAGTACCGCATCGCCTTCGCCAGCGGCGCCTTCGGCACGACGTTTCTGGGCGTGTTTCTCGTCGGCTACGCCGCGAGCGGCGACCTCCAGCTCGCGCTCTCCGCAAGTGCCGTCGCCGGCGCACTGGCCGGGGCAGGAGTGCTCGTCGTGACGCGGTAGTCGACGAGCGCCTGCCGTAGCCGCTGACACGCTACGCGACGAGCGCCTGCAAGAGCCGCTGACACGCTACGCGACGAGCGCCTGCAAGAGCCGCTGACACGCTACGCGACGAGCGCCTGCAAGAGCCGCTGACACACTATGCGACGAGCGCCTGCAAGAGCCGCTGACACACTATGCGACGAGCGCGGACAGCAGTTCGATCGCGACGTCCTTGTCCAGCGGGTCGTTGGCGTTGCCACAATGTGGTGACTGAACGCACGCTGGACAGCCGTCCGCACAGCCACAGGATCGCAACATCTCCAGCGTCGTCGCCGCGAGATCGGCGATCTCCTCGTAGCCGCGTTCGGCCAGGCCGACACCACCGGGATAGCCGTCGTAGATAAAGACCGTGCTCCGATCGGTATGGGGGTGGATCGGCGTCGAGAGTCCCCCGATATCCCGGCGATCGCAGAGGAACTCGAAGGGGAACAGCGAGATCATGGCGTGCTCGGCCGCGTGGATGCCGCCCGCGAAATCGCCCATCGACTCCAGGCGACGGGTCAACGCCGGCGGGAGCGTGTAGTACAGCGCCGTCGTCTCCAGGCTGGTCTCGGGCAGGTCCAGCGATTCCCGTCCCAGAACTTCGCCGGAGGATCCATCCCGGCGTTCGAAGCCCGTGATCTGCTTGCGCATCGTCACGTCGGCGAGCCTGACGGTGACGCCCTCGTGAGCCGGGAAGGGCTTCTCCTCGCGGTCGCGTTCGACGGTGATCTCCTTGTCGTGGAGCACCTGCGTGTAGTGGTCGGCGTAGGTTCGCTGGAGCGTGGCGACGTCGTGTCGTAGATCCAGATCAGTCACCTCGTAGCTCGTCCCCTGATGGTGGTATATCGCGCCGGGATGGGCGTCCCGTAGCGCGTCGCCGAACGGCAGCGTCGCGATGGGATCGTCGCGACCTCGGGTCTGCAGGACGACCTCCCGGTCTTCGGCCGTCCTGAGAGACATCTCGTGCTGAGGGCTACCGTCACCGGCGTACGTCCATCGGATTCCTTTGCCCGTCTCCCGGCGGTCGAGTTCGCCGGTCGACTCGAGGTCAGCGACCACGTCCGGGAACCGTCCGCCGAAGTACCGGTCGTCGCCAGGACGCAGCCAGTTCTCGCGGGCGGCCGCGAGCACGTGCTTCGGCAGGAGGTACTCGTTCTCGGGGTTCGCGATGGCTCGCTCGGGATCCTGCTCGAACAGCGCGTCCGGATGAGACATGAGATACTGGTCGAGCTGGTCCTCGCCGGCGACGAGCGCGACCAGCGCGGGGTCGGTCCCCCGGCCGGCCCGCCCAGCCTGCTGGAACGCGTTCATCCGCGTCCCGGGATAGCCGTCGAGGAGGACTGCGTCGAGTCCGCCGATGTCGACGCCGAGTTCGAGCGCGTTCGTGCTCCAGAGCCCGCGGATCGATCCCTCCCGGAGCCCGGTTTCGAGCTCGCGCCGTCGCTCGCCCCGAAGGGCGGCCTGGTAGGCACCGACGCCGGCCGCCAGTTCGTGCTCGCCGCGCTCGCGCAATGCGTCGGCGCTCTCGGTCGCGTACCGCTCGGCGACCTGCCTGGAGGAGGTGAATACAACGGTCTGGAGCCCGCGCTGGAGCAGGTCGACGAACAGCCGTTTGGCCTCGGTGTGGCTGGACTTGCGGCGACCGCCGCCCCAGCCGCCACCGTCGTACTCGGGCGGGTTCCACAGCAGCCAGTGGGTCGGCCCCGTCGCGGCACTGCTCCGGTCGACGAGCGAGAACGAATCGGCGTCCCGGCCGGTGACGGTCGCGGCGTGCTCGACGGGGTTGCCGATCGTCGCCGAGCAGCAGACGAACTGCGGGTGGCTGTCGAACCGCCGGGCGACGCGGTCGAGTCGGCGGGCGACGAGCGCGATCTGGCTGCCGAAGATCCCGCGGTACTCGTGGACCTCGTCGAGGACGACCGTCTCCAGGCGGTCGAAAAACCAGTCCCACAGGCGGTGCGCGTGAGGCAGAATCCCGTAATGGAGCATGTCGGGCGTGGTCAGCAGAACCGTCGGCTGACGGTCGCGGACGTCGCGCTTCTCGCCTTTCGAGAGGCGGCCGGTGTAGCGGTCGACGGTCACGCCGGAGGCGAACCCGAGCCCGCGCGCCCATTCGGAGAGCGTCTCCGCCTGATCGTTGATCAGCGCGACCTGCGGGGCGATATAGAGCGTCGTCCGCCGGTCCTCGAGGGCTCGCTCGAACGCGGGCACGGTGTAGGCGAGACTCTTGCCGCTGGCAGTCGGAGTCGATAGCACGACGTTGTCGCCGTTCCGGACCGCTTCGATCGCGTCGGCCTGGTGGCCGTAGAGCGACTCGATCCCCGCCGTTTCGAGGACGCTCCCGATCCGGGCGTCCAGCTCTAGGTCCGCAAACGTGGCGTCTCGGCCGTCGAGCGTTCGTTCGGCTACGATCTGCTCCTCGTAGTACGGCCGGTCGCGTAGCCAGTCGATCGTCTCGTCCACGTCCGGTCTATCGGCGAGAGAGATAAGTCGATTCCGCCTCGGGTGGGCGTTGCGCTCCCGTACGCCGGAGCGTCACTCTTCGGTGGCGTTCTCGAGCAACTCGAAGACGCTGTACTGTTCGCCGGTCTCGGTGTAGAGCACCTGCAGATCGACGAGCACGTCGACGTCTCCTTCGGGGACGATCCCCTCGCGCTGGAGACTCTGGAGTGCGTCTTCGGTGACCGCTGCCGTACGGTCCTGGAGCTTCTGGACGCGTTCGCGGGCGGTGTCCAGTCGCTCCTCCGGTGTGGCTTCCGGCTGGCTGACTTCGCGGTACTTCCGCAGGTACGTGTGCATCGACTGATGGGTGACAAAGTCGCTTTTGACCGCCTCGACGTCGACGCCGTTGCGATCGAGGCGGCGCTCGACACGCGTCCTGGTCCCTGCGCTCACGTCCTCGCCGGTCAACTGCTCGTAAAGTGTCCCGACATCGGTGTCGATCGGACTGAGGTCGCTATCCTCGATAGCCGCTTCCAGCACCTGTTCGTTGAAATAATCAGCGAGGTCCCGGAGACTCATCTGCTGGTCGCCCTCCCCGAGCCACCGTCGCTCCAGCTCCGCTCCGAGTTCGTCGAGACCGTACGCCTCGATGACCCGGGCGACCTTGACCCGCGGCCGTCCGCCGTCGGTTCGACCGGCCTGTGGTTCCGTCATACGTCTGATTCCTCTTGCGGCTCGTTTAGCTTCTGCGGTGTCCGTACTAGTCGGAGCACTAGAAACCCGTGTATAATAACGGACCTTTGATTATTATGCTTTAATAAAGTCTATATTATATATACTATGGAGCAAGAGATCGTAGATCTCCCTCATCAAAATCTACCTCATATGCACAAATATCCGAATACAAAAACAAGTTTTTGTGCTGAAAATTGGACTTAAAGGCGTCTAAAGTCGATACTAAGCACATTAGGCACATACTGCACCACATGAGTTCACAAGTAAGGAATACTTTGCCGAAAGTCGCTATTCAGGTGTATAATACAAATAGACTAGTTATATTGTATTCTGATATATTTTCGAATACCGGGAGGGATTTTCGTCGAGCGTCCCCTCGTTATTTGTCGGTCTGGGGCGACTACAGAACATGGACAGTCGCGAGCTAGCAGCGGTGACCATCGCCAGTACGGGCGCAATGGTGGCCGCGAAGCACTTCCGAACCGATCTCGACGTAGCGTCGAAATCGAGCCAGATCGATCCGGTAACCGAGGCAGACCGGCGGACGCAGCGGCAGATCGTCTCGGTGATCGAGTCAGCGTTTCCGAACGACGCGATCGTCGCCGAAGAGGCCGACGCCCGCAAGACGCTGCCCGAGCACGGGGATGCCTGGGTCGTCGACCCGATAGACGGGACGCTCAACTACTCGCGCGGAATGAGCGAGTGGGTCACGAGCGTCGCCGTGGTGGAAGACGGCAGTCCAGTGGCGGGCGTCAACGTGGCTCCGGCACTCGACGAGCGATACGTCGCCACCGCAGACAGTGTGGAACGGGACGCAACACCGCTGTCCGTCAGCGAGACCGACGATCCGGCCGGGGCGCTGGTCGCCTCGACGCTCCGACTCGAGACCGCGGATCACCGGACGTTCGGCCGGCTGGCAGACGCGACGATCGAACACCTCGGGGAGTTCCGACGGATGGGATCCGCCCAGTTGACGCTATCGCTGGTCGCGAGCGGTGCGTTCGACGCCGCGATCGGGTTCGATCCCGACCCGGACCCGTGGGACACCGTAGCAGGCGTCTACCAGGTTCGGCAAGCCGGCGGAACAGTGACCGACCGCCGCGGAGAGCGATGGGAGCCGGACAGCTCGGGGTTCGTCGCGTCAAACGGTCGACTCCACGAAGAAGCCCTCGCCGTGGCCCGAGAGACGCTCGAGTGAGTACGACGGACGGCCAGCCGGAAAGTACTACTCAACAAGCGCGGCCTCGAGCACTTCCAGCGGGTGATGGACGTCGTAGCCGGTGCCGTGTTCCATCTGCATCCCGCAGGTGGGACATTCGGTCATCCCCGTGGTTCCCTCGGCGGCTTCCATGTGCTCGAACATCTCCGCGCCGATCTCCATCGACGTCTCGTACTTCTCTTCCTTCCAGCCGTAGGTACCGGAGATGCCAGAGCAGGAGTCGCCGACGTCCTCGATCTGCACGCCGTCGAGATCCCGGAACAGCTCGATCGCCTGTCGGTCCAGGCCCTGGTTGCGAGCGTGACAGGGGGCGTGGTAGGCGAACGCCTCGGCAAACTCACCGGAGACGGTCGCGTCCTGGATCGCACCCTGCAGATCCTCGTTGATCCGGAGGTACTCCAGCGCGTCGAAAGTGTTCTCGGCCACCGTCTCGATGCCGTCGATGTCGAACAGTTCGGGGTATTCGTTGCGCAACGCCATCGAGCAGGAGGTACAGGAGGCGATCACGTCCGCGCCCTCCTCGATGGCTTCGACGAGGTTCTCGACGTTCGTGACGGCGTGGCGACGGGCGTCGTCGAGCATCCCGTTTGCGAACATCGGCGTCCCCGAGCACTTCTGGGGCGGCACGAGTATCTCGTATCCGAAGTGCTCGTAGACCCGGACCATCGCCTTCGCGACCTCGGTCGTGTTGTAGTTGGCGTAACAGCCGTGGAAGTACGCCACACGCTTGTCCGGGTTCGACACCTGCGCGCCGCCTCGTTCGGCCCACCACTCCCGGAAAGTCTGCGTGGCGAACTCGGGGAAGTCCCGCTCGCTGGGGACGTGCAGAACCTTCTCCATCGCCCAGCGGACCGGCCCGAAGTTCATCACGAAGTTGGCCGTCCGGGGGAACACACTCGCGAGGCGAGCAGAGGTCCGGTAGTTCGCGAGGATCCGGTTGCGGACGTACTTGATCGAGAGCGTCGGTAGCTGGTTGTCGACGTACTCCCCGCGGGCGGTGTTGTGCATCTGCGCCAGGCCGACGCCGGACGGGCAGGACGTATCACACCGCAGGCAGTTCGAACACTCCGTGATCGACGGATCGATCTCGATCTCGTCTTTGCGCTTGAGGCGCCACTGTTCGGGGCCCTGGAACTTCGGCCCGGGGAACGACTCGTCGACTTCCGCGACCGGACAGGACGTCTCGCATGTCGTGCACTTGTAGCAGTCGTCGGCACCCGGCCGCAAGTCGAACTCGCCCTCCGGGAAAACTTCGACGGGGTCCGGCTGCCCGGGGTCGGCCGTCTCGGCGGCGACGCCGCCGTCAGTCGTGCGTCGCCGTCGATCCGCTTCGTCCGCTCGGTGCTGCTCCCTCATGGCGACGCCCCCGCTCGCTCGGTTCGTTCTCGACTCGCTATCGCGGCGTTCCGACCGGCGACCACGCCCGTCGCAAGCGAGACGCCGCTGGCGGATTTCTCGCGTGCGGCGTCGGCACCGCCGACGACTGCACCGGCTGCGAAGAGGTTGGCGAACGCCGGTTCGCCGTCGGCGTCCAGCGGCCGCATCGACGCGTCCGGGCGGACACCGAAGCGGGCGTAGGGCTGATCGCCGAACGCGTCGTCGACGAACCAGTCGTAGCGGTCCTCGGGGTGAGGGACGTGACAGCCGAAGACCGGCTCCCGGATACCGTCCCGATCAGAATCCAGCCCCTTCCCGACCAGACCGCCCGTCGCGAGGACGACTGCGTCGGCGGCGTACGGCACGTCGCTCCCCATTCGGTCGACGATAACCGACTCGACGGTGCCGCCCGCGGACTCGTATCCGACGGCCGGAACGCCGGTCTCCAGGCGAACCCCTTCGGCGTCCAGTGCCTCGAACAGCCGGTCTTCGAGTCGGAGACCCGGAATGCTCGGAGGACCCATGGGGATCTCGAAGACGTCCGCGCCGAGACAGTCCCCGAGGTCCGCCCGGACCGCAGCAGCGTTGTCGTCGCCGAGGACGGCGGGGAAGCCGACACGTTCGGCGTCGTCGACGTATGCCTCGACTGCCTCAGCGAGGGCACGCCTGGCGGGCGTGCCCTCGATCCGCTCGTCGTGGTCGAACGCCTTCACGAACCGGGTTATCTTCGTGTCCGTCGGGAAGGATTCGGCGAACGGGACTTCGACGCCGCGGACGTCGAAGAGGACGCCGGCTGCCGACAGCTGATCGGCGACCATCCCGGCGTCGAACTCCGTCAGCGACCGGAACCCGACCAGAAGCATCGGTCGCTCGTCGCTCGCCAGACCTGCCGCCACGGCCCGGGGGTATCGAGCGGTGGGTTTCACCGCACCGCCGAACGTGGGGACGAGCGCGTTTCGCTCGGTGTGGCTCCCCAGGTACGTGTCTCCGACGAGATCGTCGAACAGCGCCAGTCCGTCTCTGAGAGCGTCGGCCCCCAGGATCGAGTAGGGGTGGGCGTCGGGCAGGGCGTCGATCCCCTCGTAGGGCGTCTGGAGGGGGCCCCGGTAATCCCCGCGTTCTCCGCGGACGTCACGGAAGTCCTGACGCTGTTGGGAGATGTAGTCAGCGTGCTCTTGCTGGGGCGTGCGAGGGGGGACGTACCCCAGGCCGTCGATCAGTCCGGAGGCCTGTCGGAGCGTGCTCTTCTTGTGGGCGAGCAGACGGACGTCGGCGCCTTCTCGGGCGGCGGCGATCGCGCTGGTGACGCCAGCGAGACCGCCGCCGACGACCAGAACGTCGCTCTCAATCGCCATTGGTCGACCCTCCGTCTGTCGCCGCGTCGGTCTTCCGTCCTGCATCGAAGGCGGCGAAGTCGACTGTGTCCCCGCGAAGTCCCGGGTCGGCGTCGTGATTCATCGTCGTCGCGTGGAGCATGTGGTTCAACATCGCCTGGGAGAGTTGCCGGCCCCAGAGGGTGTGGCGCTGGCCCTTCCAGCGTTCCTGGTAGAGTTCGTCGACCGCGTCGCGGGCCGTCGACGCCTCGTGGTCGTGATAGACCTCCGCACCCAGCCGGTGGGTACAGAACCCGCCCTGGCAGTTCCCCATCGACGCGCGGGTTCGCAGTCGGACAGCGTTGAGGTCCGGCCCGACGTCCTCGATGGCGTCGCGAACCTCGGCTCGCGTGACGGCCTCGCACTCACAGACCACGGGGTTGGGATCCTCGCTCCCGAGTACTTCCGGTGCGCGGTCGCCGAGTCGCTGGACGCTCCGTTTCGCGACGGGCGAACGCAGATCGAACCGGTCCATGTACTCCTCGAGGATCGACTGATCGCGACTTCCCGGGAGCGGTTCCTCGTGGGTCCGGCAAGGCTCGTCCACGCCGAAGCGATCACAGACGTGGTCGGTGACGGATTCAGCCATCTCGCGGTAGGTCGTCAACTTGCCTCCGACGACGGAGGTGAATCCGGCGACGCCGTCCCGTTCCTCGTGATCGAGGATGAAATAGTTGCGCGTCACGTCGCCCGTGTCCTCGGTCTCTCCCGGGTTCGGGTCGTACAGCGGCCTGACGCCCCAGTAGGCACGGATCATTCGTGCGTTCTCGACGATGGGGACCATCTCCGAAGCGACGTCGATCATCATGTCGACTTCCCACTGCTCTTCGGGATAGTCGTCCGGATCGTCGACGGGCTCGTCGTTCGCGCCGAGCAGGACCGTCGTCTCGTGAGGGATGATGGTATCGCCCTCGTCTTTGGGAAGACAGCGGTTGATCACCGTATCGATCTGGCGGACGTTCGTGACCACCATCGCCCCCTTCGAGATGGCCATCGCCACGTCGACGTCGGCCATCGCGGCGACCTGGCCGGCCCACGCGCCGGCCGCGCTGACGACGTGGTCAGCCTCGATCGTCTCGACGTCTCCCTCGCTGCCCTCGCCGAGGTAGTTCGGCCCCTGTCGCCGGAATCGGACCCCGGTGACGTCGCTCTCATCGGTGAGCAGGTCGACGACCTCGGCGTGTGTCTCGACGCGTGCGCCGTGTTCGATGGCGTCGGCGGCGTTGGCGACGGCCAGCCGGAACGGATCGAGCGCGCCGTCCGGCACCCGGATCGCCCGCTTGGTCTTCTCGGTCAGATACGGCTCCTGTCTGCGCGCCTCCTCGCCGGAGATGACGTCCGTCGGAATGCCACACTCGGCACAGCCGTCCAGTTTCTCCCGGAAGTACTCGTCCGAATCGCCCTCTAGCTGGACGAACAGGCCGCCCGTATCCTCGATACAGTGAGGGGCGATGTCTCTGAGAATCCGGTTCTCCTCGATGCAGTCGACGGCGCTCTCCTGATCGGAGACGGCGTATCGACCGCCGCTGTGGAGGTGGCCGTGCGTCCGGCCGGTGGTGCCGTGGGTGAGGTTGCCCCGTTCGAGCAACGTCACGTCGAACCCGCGCATCGCCAGGTCGCGGGCTGTCCCCGTACCGGTCGCACCGCCGCCGATCACGACGACTGTGGGTGCCATGCTGGTCGCTCCTTGCGTCTCACTGTCGCTCCATCAGTGTGCTTCACCGTATCCCTCGAAAGCCTCGAGCAGGGTGTCGATCTCGTCGCCGGGCAGGACGTTCGGTTCGCCGATACTGACCGCCTGGTAGTGGATGCGCGCACAGTACTCGACCATCATCGCGACCTCGAAGGCGGCGTCGACCGTCTCGCCGACCGTCACGACGCCGTGGTTCTCCAGCAGGCAGGCATTGTACTCCTCCCCGAGCGTCTCGAGGGCCGCCTCGGCCAGTTCGGGCGTCCCGAAGGTCTCGTAGGGTGCGACCGGGATCTGATCGCCGACGTAGGCGATGAGGTAATGACTAGCCGGAACCGGCTCGCCCAGGCTCGCGAAGGTAGTCGCGTACGGCGAGTGGTTGTGGACGACGCCACCGACGTCCTCGCGCTCCCGGAGAATCCCGGTGTGCATCGCGATTTCGCTGGAAGGGTCGCGCTCGCCCGCGACCTGGTTCCCCTCGAGGTCGACGACGGGGACGTCCTCGGGTTCGATTTCCCTGTACGGAACCCCTGACGGGCTGATCGCGACGTGGTCGCCGCTCCTGGCGCTGATGTTTCCGCCAGTGCCTTTCGTGAGTCCCTGTTCGAGCATCTCGCGGCCGAGTTCGCTTACTTTCTCCCGTTCCGCCTGTAGTGTGAGTTCGTCTGTCATAGTGTATTTGGTGTCTGTGATCGCAGTTGGTCGTTCGATACGTGCTGTCGACGTCGACGGGGCCGGGCCGGCCCCGTGTGATCAGCGTTGTCCGGATCCGGCGATCGGATACGCTTAGTCGTCCATCCCTTCGATCGCGTTGACCGTTTCGACGCGCTTGTCCCAGACGTCGAACATCGTCTCGTAGGTCATCTTGTAGTACTCATAAAGCTTGTCGTATTTCGGCGAAGCGTCCGGATCGGGCTGGTACGCCTTCTCGACCGTCCTGGACGCTCGGACGGCGCTCTCGAAGTCCTCGAAGACGCCGACGGCGGTTCCGGCCAGCAGCGCGGCACCCTTGGCACCGAACTCCTCGCCCTCCGGCACGGCGAACTCGGCGTCAATGGCGTCGGCGAACATCTGACACCAGAAGTCCGACTTGGCACCGCCGCCAGCTACGTAGACCTCCCTGGGCGTGTCCGGAATGTGTTCGTAGCAGTCTTTCATCGCCAGCCCGACGCCCTCGTAGACCGCCCGGACGACGTGCTCTTCGGTGTGATCCGGTTCTAAGCCGATCAGCTGTGCACGCGCTTTGGTGTTCAAGAACGGCGCGCGTTCACCGGAGCCGCTGAGATACGGATGATAGAGCACGCCTTCGCTCCCGATCGGGATCTCCGAGGCGCGCTTCTCGATGGCCCCGTAGTCCGGATCCTCCCTGTACCGGAGCATGTCCAGCCACCAGTCCAGGTTCGGCGTGCCGATCATCGAGGCCATGACCCGGGTCCACCGCTTGCCGTCGAATCCGCGTTCGTTGTCCAGACCCAGCGAAAGGGTCATTCCGACGCCGTGGGGGCTGGCGTCGGGGTCGTCCATCAACACCTGGTTGAGCGAGGTCGTCCCGACCACAGAGGCACCCTCTCCGGCCTGGGCCACGCCACTGCCGAACATCGAGCAGGGGACGTCGAACAGTCCGGAGACGACGGGCGTCCCCTCCGGGATCTCGGTCTGCTTGGCCGCCTCGGCGGTCACCTCGCCGATCACGTCGAGTGGATCCTGCAGCGGCGGGAGCAACGACTCGAACTGTGACGCACCCACGACGTCGAACACCTCCGAGGAGTACTCGCCCGTCTCCACGTCGACGTACGGCAGCGACATGTCGCTCGGATCGGACGTGATCTCACCGGTGAGTCTGTACTTGAGCCAGTCCTTGCAGAAGAGAACCGTATCGGCACGCATGATCGTCTCCGGTTCGTGCTCCTGCAGCCACAGCAGTATCGCCAGACTCGATCCCGGGAACTGGACGCTCCCGCAGATGTCGTACAGGCGATCGTTGACGTCCGAATCCTGCCATTCACCGATAATGTCGCTCGCGCGCTCGTCGTGCCAGAGGATCGCGTCCCGCGCCGGTTTCCCGTCGTCGTCCATCAGCCAGCAGCCGTCCCCCTGGGCTGTCACGCCCAGCCCGAGGATTTCGTCCTGCCGGTTCAGTTGTTCGACGACTTCCCGGAGAGTCGCCGCCGTCGCGTCCCACGTGTCGTCCATGTCCTGCTCGCGCCACCCGGGTTCCGGCCGCAAGACCTCGTTCTTGCGACTGCTCTTGTACAGGGGTTTGCCGTCCGTCGTATACGCCACCGCTTTGATCATCGACGTGCCCGCGTCGACACCAATGAGTACGTCTGTCATGGGAAGACCCACTGTAATGATCGATAACCCACTATATAAATATTGTTCTTTCCAGCATGTTCGGTGTCAGCACCTCCGCGTATACCCGCACAATCTACAAGACGCCAGATGTCGTTGTCCGCGATATGGAAATCACAGACTACCAGGTGTTCTCTGTCCCACCCCGGTGGGTGTTTCTCCGGCTCGAAACGGACACCGGGCTGGTCGGCTGGGGAGAGGCGACGCTGGCTGGCCATTCGAAGGCGACAGTCGCGGCCGTCGAGACGGTCATGGACCATTACCTCCTGGGCAAGGATCCGATGGAGATCGAGCGCCACTGGCAGGCGATGTATCGCGGGCAGTACTTCCGGGACGGGCCGATCCTGATGAGCGCGATCGGCGGTATCGACACGGCACTGTGGGATCTCAAGGGCAAGCACTTCGGAGCACCCGTGTACGAGCTTCTCGGTGGCCGGGCACGCGACCACATCGACGTGTACCAGTGGATCGGGGGCGAGTCCGCCTCGGCCGTTAGCGACGCCGCGGCTGATGCCGTCGAGAACGGGTACGACGTCCTCAAGATGGAGGCAGTCGCTCACACGGAGCGTCTCGACTCGCCGGAGACGATCGAGCGTGCGCGCGAGCGCGTCGCCGCCGTGCGCGAGGAAGTGGGCGAGAGGATCGACCTCGTCGTCGACTTCAGCGGTCGCGTCACGACGGGGGCGGCAAAGCGGCTCGCGGCGGCGCTCGACGAGTACGACCCGATGTTCTACGAGGAGCCGGTTCGGCCCGCGCACTTCGAGGCCCTCCCGAAGATCGAAGCCCACGCCACGACCCCACTCGGGACCGGCGAGCGCCTCTATTCGCGGTGGGCGTTCCAGGACATCATCGAGGACCGGCTGGTCGACGTCATCCAGCCCGACCCGTCGAGCGCCGGCGGGATCTCGGAGGTCAAGAAGATCGCGAACGCCGCCGAGACGGCCGACATCAGCGTCTCGCTACACTCCCCTTTCGGACCGATCGCCTTCGCTGCCTGTCTCCAGCTCGACATGGTCGTCCCGAACGCCCTCGCCCAGGGACAGGACCTCGAAATCCACGATCCCGAGGACAACGACCTGCTGAGATACCTGCGGGATCCGACCGCGTTCGGCTTCGAAGACGGCCACGTCCGAGCCCCCGACGGGCCCGGCCTCGGTATCACCGTCAACGAGGAGTACGTCAGACAGCAGGCCCAGCTGGACGTCGACTGGCAGAACCCGATCTGGTATCACGACGACGGCAGCATCGCGGAGTGGTGACGTCGACAGCTGTCCACTATTAGTGGACAATCTATTTACGTTCATCAATTGTTTACTATTGTATGACAGCCGACGGCGATCCACCGGTCAAGGCGGTACAGACCAGCCACCGCGTGCTGGAGGCGATCATCGATTCGGGGGGAATGACGCTTGCGGACCTGGTCGAACGGCTTGAACACTCGCGGAGCTCGATCCACAACCACCTCTCGACGCTGACGCAGCTCGGGTACGTGGTCAAGGACGGACAGACGTACCGGGCCAGTCTCCGATTTCTGGAGATCGGCACGACGACGCGCACCCGCTTTGCTCTCTACAACGTCGGCCGCGCACATGCGGAGAACCTGTCGAACGCGACCGGTCTGAGCGCGAGTCTGCTCGTCTTCGAACGTGGACAGCTCACGTGTCTGTACACGGCTCCGGCGACGGGCGTCGACGACCCGGCCGTCGCCACCGGCGACGTGCTGCCCCTGCACTGCACTGCGCCCGGGAAGGCGATCCTGGCGGCGCATCCGCCCGAGGAGGTTTCGGCGCTCCTCTCGGAGTCCGAACGGGCTCCGTGCACGGAGAACACGCAGACGACTGCGGAGCTCCGGGAGACGCTGGAGAGCGTTCGAACCCAGGGATGGGCAGTCGACCGCGAGGAGTGGCGAACGGGTATCAGGTGTATCGCGACCGCTGTCACCGATACGAACGGGCGTTTGCACGGTGCGCTCTGTGTCACCGGATCGACCGACGCGCTGTCCGGCAAGCGGTTCGAACAGGACATTCCGGGACTACTCATCAGTTCAGCCCACGAGATACAGTCGGAACTGGAGTAGCCACGGCTCGTCGAGACCACCACGGCCGGGTAACCGTGTCCACTCTTGCCGAACGACCGGCGCTCAGGAGTGACTTTCTCCCGTCGTCTCAGGACATACGACGATTTCCTTTACACACATACTATCGTAACATAACTCAGTCACACGGAATCGGAGTGATGTCGACCACAGGACCAGGATCGGCCGTCGCCCGAGCCAGTGATTCGGCAATAGCGAACAGCCACAATGCACGGGTAAAGTGGTCCAGAACTGTCGGATGGCCCTGTCCCAAAGCATTATTATACTGTAGGTTCACCTGTTCTCTGGACTGCGCGAAACCGAATATCGGACCTGTGAGGATGGAAACCTCACCGCTCCGGTATCAGACCACAAACAATGAACGTACTCGTAACAGCGAATTTCTCGGACGACGGTATCGAGCGGCTCGAATCACTCGGCCTCGACGTCGAGTACGATCCGATCGAAGCACGTGACGGCCGGATGCCGGTCGAAGCGCTGAAAGAGCGATTGCAGGGCGTGGAGATATTCGTCTCCGGCTTCGAGGGCGTGCCGGCGGAGCTGATGGACGCGGCTACCGACCTCGAACTGATCGCCTGTCCACGCGGGGGACCGGAGGCGAGCGTCGATATCGGGGCGGCCACCGAACGCGGGATCCCGGTGCTGTACGCTCCCGGCAGGAACGCAGAGACGGTCGCCGATCACACGCTGGGGTTGTTGCTCAGCGTCACCCGGAACATCTCGCTCGCCCACCACCGGCTCCACGAGGGGACCTACACCGGCAGTCCCTCGGCGGACGCGGCCGAAGGAGGCGAACGGGAGGACGTTACCTGGGGGATCGGCAAGGGCTCGCCGTACGTCACATTGCGTGGCCCCGAACTGGGCTCGCGAACGCTCGGCATCGTCGGGTTCGGCCGGATCGGTCGGCGGGTCGCAAAGCGTGCCAAGGACGGGTTCAACATGGACGTCATCGCGTACGATCCCTTCGTGGATCACGTCGAGATGGAGCCGTTCGGCGTCGAGAAGCTGACCGAGCTGCAGGAGCTGTGCCGACAGAGCGACGTCGTCAGCCTGCACGCCGACGTGAACCCGACGTCTCGCGACCTGATCGGCCCCGCGGAATTCGAGGCGATGCCCGACCACGCCGTCTTCGTCAACACGGCCCGCGCGGCGATCATCCAGGAGGGCGCACTCGTCGAAGCCCTCGAAAACGGCGAGATCCAGGGTGCGGCGATGGACGTCTACCATCAGGAGCCGATCGCCGAGGACGACCCGCTACTCGCGATGGACAACGTCGTCACGACACCACACATCGCGTCCGCGTCCAAGGATGTGATTGATCGTCACTCTACGCTCGTCACCGAGGACATCAAGGCGGTCCTCTCGGGAGAAGAGCCGATGCACGTGAAAAACCCCGAGACCCTGGAAGGGCTCGACCTGACGCTCGGATAGTCATAAGCACACATATAATTTTTTGTATATAATCCCATAAACTGTTTTTCGACCAGCAGACAAGACCGGTCCAGATCGCCTGCTCGATGTGCGAACGACAGGTATCTCCGCGCCCGCGGCCGCCGTGGACGGCGTTGTCTGCAGTTTTCGATCGCCAGAGACCGGCACGTCCGAGAAATTCGATCTGGGAGCGCTCAGTCGCGTTTCCTTCGGATATCCGGCGGTTGCGGCGCGAACGGCACTACACACCCCCACCAATACCAAATATGATATATACGAAGTTATCAAGTATATTTGATATATCCGATCGACAGCCGCTATCAGATCGATCTCACGCGGGCGTAGTCGTCGTCGAGAGCCTGAGCGTCCTCGGGCAGGAGCGCGACGAGCAGATAGTCGGGGAAGTCGCTGAAGTGATCGACGAGGTCAGCGATCCGCTCGGAGTCGATCGCTTCCAGCGAGTCCAGCAGCATGAACGGCACCTCCTCGTAGACCTCGTGGACGAGGTAGCCGGCGAGTGCGAACACCAGGCCGGTCACCTCTCGCTCGGATTCGCTGAGGTGATCGATCGTGTCTTCGTAGGTCACACCCGAAGGCGTCGACCGGACGACGTGCAACTCGAAGAACGTCTTGATGGCCTTCCGGCGCCCCTCCCGGACTTCGCGCTGGACGCGTTCGAGCCAGATCCGCTCGAGGTTGTCGTAATTCAGCATCTCGAGGACGTTCTCCATGTGGTCGTTGAACGCCTCGATGGCCTCCTCCTCCAGAGTTTCGACGCGCGTCCGGAGTTCGGTCAGTTCCTCGGAGATCCGCTCGCGTTCGGCTTTGAGCTCGGACTGCTCGTCCAGTCGTGATTCGATCGACTCGATCTCGCTCTCGACGTCCTCGAGGTCAGTCTCCAGGCGTCCGAGTTCATATTCGAGTTCGTTCGCCTCCCGGTGGAGGTCAAGAACCTCCTCGAACTGTTCGGATTCGAGGGCCTCGACCTCGCTTTCGAGGTCTTTCACGGTCGCTTCCAGTTCCGAACGGCGTGTTTTGAGCTGTTCGATGCGGTCCTCACGCCGCTGTAGTTCGTCCTCGATCCCCGAAAGTTGCTGCTGGTACTCGTTGCGGCGCGCCCGCTGCTCCTCCAGCCCCTCCTTGTCGGCTTTCAATTCGTCGAGTTCGTCGGTGATCTCCCGTTTCGCGTCGAGCTTCTCCTGGCGGAGAGTCCGGAGGTCCTCCAGCGTCCCATCGATCTGCTCGCGAGGTACCTCAGAGCCACAGGTCCAGCAGACGACGTCATCGCCCAGGAGTTCGTCAGTCGCGTGACCGCTCTCGTCAGTCATCGCCTCGTAGACGTCGGTCCGTTCGCCGTCAAGCATCTCTTCGTTGAACCGGACCGTGCTCTGTAGCGAATTGATCTCGCTATCCAGCCGGCGGCGTCGCTCACGCAGTCGATCTATCTCGGACTCGAGGTGATCGATGTCTGCTTCCGGCGCCTCCGGGAGCGCGTCGAGCTCCTCGCGGAGGGTCGCGCGGTCCTGCTTCAGCGAGTCGATACTCTCCCGTTCGGTCTCTAACTCGTAGCGGACGTCTTCGAGATCAGTACGGGCCTTGCGAAGCGCTTCGAGTTTCTCTTCGAGCTGTTTCTGTTCTCGACGCTGTACCTGCACGTCGGCGTCCGCGGCATCGATCTCGGCTTCCTTGTCGGCGAGTGCCGTCCGCGTCTCCTCGATCTCCGCCTCGATTCGCTCCCGTTCGGATTCCAGCTCGGGGAGTACCTGCTTGCGCTGTTCGATCGCCTCAATCTCCTCGTCGATCTCGGTCTTCTCCGATTCGAGTCGGGCGATCTCGGATTTGATCTCCTCCGTATCGACCGGCCGCATGATGAGATCCCGCAGATTTTCCCCTGTCGTGACCGCGCGCCGGGCCTCGTTCGACTCGAGAAGAAAGGCGAACAGATCTGCCAGCTCGGGATCGTCGAGATACGGCTCGCCGTCGAACTGGATGCTCTCGTTCTGACGGATCAACCGTCGACGATACGTCGAATCACCCATCGTTAGCGTCACCTCAGCCTCCTCGGCGTCGCCTTTCATCGCGACGTCGTCACTACCGGTCACGGCCATGATCGCCTGCAGGAACGACGTTCGGTTGGTCGCGTTCCGGCCAGCCAGGACGTTTACTCCGGGACCCAGATCGACAGTCGTATCGTCAATCCCCCCGATGTTCCGGGCTGAGATAGTCGCCCCTCGTTCAATACTTTCTGAATCAGACATGTACTTCCGTTACGTCTGATAGGTTATTAATATTTTGATTCAAATACGAGTTTCGCAGATACCGCCGGAATACTCCGGCTCGTGGCCCATAGATTACATACATACTACTGTAATTCTCGGTAGCAGGCCAGCGGGCTGGTGTCACAGTCGGGGACCCCGTCACGGGGATCGAACCGCGAGCCGAACGTATCGAGTGTGCAATCAGTTCCACGGGGAATTAAGATGCGACTCGCCAAACAAACGCACGATGACTGATCTGGTCACCTTCGGCGAGACCATGTTGCGGTTGACGCCGCCCCGCGGTCGTCGCCTCGAACAGGTCACGGAGTTCGACGTCGCCGTCGGCGGTGCCGAGAGCAACGTCGCGGTCGCGGCTGCCCAGTTCGAACACGACGTTCGGTGGCTGTCCCGACTGCCCGACTCACCACTCGGACGGCGTGTCAGTACCGAATTGCGGCGACACGGTGTCGAGCCGGCCGTCGACTGGACCACTGGCGGTCGAGTTGGGACGTACTATCTTGAACGCGGAGGGAAACCGCGCGGGGCCAACGTCGTCTACGATCGCGATCGCTCGGCGTTCGATAGCGTCGCAGTCGAGGACCTGCCCGTGGATCGACTCTCCGGGGCGAAAATGTTTCACACGTCCGGGATCACGCCAGGGCTCTCGGATGCGACTGCAGCTGCTACCGAACACCTGCTGGAGACTGCCGTGGACGCCGGCGTCAGAACGTCGTTCGACCTGAACTACCGGTCGAAGATCTGGGATCCGGACGCCGCCCGGGAGACCATCGAACCCCTGCTGTCGTTCGTGGACGTGCTGTTCGCGCCCGAGCGCGACGCCGCAACGGTGCTCGGCCTCGAAGCTGAAGCACCAACACAGGCAAACCGGCTCGCGAACACCTACGACGTCGAAACGGTCGTAGTCACCCGCGGGACAGACGGCGTAGTCTGTCGACACGACGGAGAGACGTTCGAGCAACCGATCTACGAGACGGACACACTCGACCCCGTCGGAACTGGTGACGCGTTCGTCGGCGGCTTCCTCGCGACCCGCCTCGACGGTGCCGACTGTGGCGACGCACTCGCCTACGCCGCGGCGACTGCCGCGCTGAAGCGGACGATCGAAGGAGATATGGCTCTTGTCTCCCCGAAAGAAGTCGAAGCAGTGGTCGAATCCGGCGGCGTAGATATCTCGCGGTGAGGACCCACCGCTGTCGGACGCCAGCCGACACATCTGGATTCATACTGCCGGCTATGACATTTCGAAGCGATTCGGCACAACGTCGTGCCGAATGTCTTCACGAACTAATAGCCGGCAGTATCAGTCACCAACTCCCGCCGGTCGATCTCTGCCACCGAGTTCACGATATATGAACGTCTGGCGTGACCGACCACGTGTGTGCGGACCTGACACCAGCCCTAGCTCAGGTGGGGCTCGTTCTCGGGGTTTTCGAGCAGGTCGCGCACACCCTGTCTGATCGCGTCGTCGCTGGAGAGGGTCGGTTCCCAGCCCAGCGCGGCCAGTTTCTCGATCGAGAGGCGCATCTTCGGCACGTCGCCTTCCCAGCCGCGGTCCCCGCCCGTGTATTCGTAGTCGGGATCGACACCCAGCTCGTCGCTGACGATGTCGGCGATCCGGGTAACTGACGTCGTCGTGCGCGTCCCCAGGTTGTAGGTGTTCATCGGCTCGTCGGCGTGTTCGACGACGTGGCACATCGCGTCGATGCAGTCGTCGACGTACATGTAGGATTTCTCCTGACGGCCGTCGCCCAGGATTGTCAGCGTCTCGGGGTCTTCCTGGAGTTTGTAGACGAAGTCCGGGACGACGCCCGCGCCGTAGCGGGCCCCGACGATATTGGCGAACCGGAAGTTCCAGACCGTGAATCCTCGCGTGTGCGCATACACGGACAGCAGCCCTTCCTCGGCGAGTTTCGCCGCGCCGTACTCGCTGATCGGCTCTAAGGGCGCGTAGTCCTCGGGCGTCGGCCGCGGGGCCTCGCCGTAGACTGTCGACGAGGAGGTAAACAGGAACTTCTCAACGCCGACCTCCTCCATGCGTTCCAGCAGGTTGTAGGTCATCGCCTCGTTGGACTCGAACTGTTCGCGCGGCCGCTCGGCGTTGACGTACTTGTCGGCCGCCAGGTGAAACACCGCGTCCAGATCGCTCGTTACCACGTCAGCGACGACCTCGGGATCGGTCAGGTCACCCTCGACGAACTTCGCTCCCTCGGGAACGGTCTCGCGGATCCCGTTCGAGAGGTCGTCGACGACGATCACCTCGTTGTCCACGACCAGACGCTCGGTCAGCGGCGCACCGATCAATCCAGCACCGCCTGTGATCAGAATGCGGCTATCGGTGAGTTGCATACGCGTACTACGTCGTAAATGAACGTTAAATAGCTGCCGATGAGTGTCACGTGACGAACGACAGTGGACGTCTCCGGCCGACCCCCGTGGTCGTTCAGGACCGAGAACCGTTCATGTTTTGTGAACGCACGCGTCGTCCCTTCCGGAGTTCGACGCCACTCACTCCCGAAAGCAGAGGAGAAGCGATCAACGTCGCACCCCCTGGATTTTTTACCCACGGAACCGAAGGGTTCGAGATGATAGACCATGCGTAAGCGCAAGCAGGTCAACCACAACGACAAGTACGTCGTGCTCTTCGAATTCGACGAATCGGACGAGTTGACGCCAGTCGACGACGAGAAAGCGGAGGGTGACGATGACTGAGCGCAGGTGGGACCCGACGCTCCAGGAGTGGGTCATCACGGCGACCCATCGCCAGGAGCGGACGTTCAAGCCGCCCGAGGATTACTGTCCGTTCTGCCCGACCGAAGCGGACGCGGAGTACCCGACGGCGATCCCCGAGCCGGACTACGACATGGCCGTCGTCGAGAACGGCTTCCCGTCGCTGCAGCCCGACCCGCCCGAACCCGCCGTCGAAGGGGCCGACCTCCTTCCCGCCGAGCCTGCCAACGGCCAGTGTGAGGTCGTGCTGTTCACCCCCGAGCACGACGGCACGATGTCCCAGGAGCCGGTCTCGCGGTTCGTCAAGCTCGTCAAACTCTGGCGGGATCGCTACGAGACCCTCGGCGAGAAGGCCGACCACGAGTACGTCTACATCTTCGAGAACCGCGGCGAAGACGTCGGCGTCACGCTGCATCACCCCCACGGTCAGATCTACGCCTACCCGTTCGTTCCACCGAAGATCCAGACAGAGCTCCAATCGAGTCGGGACCACCTCGAGGAACACGGACGTTGTCTGTTCTGTGACCTGCTCGACGCCGAGCGCGAGGACGGCCGGCGGATCGTCGCCGAAAACGACGCCTTCACCGCGGTCGTCCCGTACTTCGCGCGATGGGCGTACGAGGTCCACGTCTACGCGAACGATCACCTCCCGTCGCTCGCGGCGTTCGATTCCGACCACGAGCGAGCGCTCGGGTCGTTGCTCAAGGACGTCCAGATCGCCTACGACGGGCTGTTCGACGAGGAGATGCCGTACGTGATGGCCATGCACCAGCAACCCACAAACGGGACCGGCGAGGACTACGCCCACTTCCACATGGAGTTCTATCCGCCCAAGCGCACCGAGGACAAGCTCAAGCACCTCGCCGGGAGCGAACTCGGTGCCGGTACCTACATCAACAACAAACTCGCCGAGGAGTCCGCCGCCGAACTCCGCGAGAGTCTCGACGCCGCGCGAGAGTGACGGCACCGGCGGCCGGCGATCCGTCCGGCGCGTCACCACTGCGGCCAGCCGTCTTCGCTCCCCGTCGGCACCCGATTGTTTTACAACGGTGGGCTTCGATTGTCCGGGTGGACGATCGTACAATGAGCGACGAATACAGCTATCGCGTGCGTTCGCCGGGTCGCGTGAACCTGATCGGGGAACACACCGATTACACGGGCGGCTACGTCCTCCCGATGGCGACAGACCTCCACACGCAACTGGAGGCAGCGCCGGACGACGACGTGACCGTATACTCGGCGGCGTTCGAGGAGCAACGGACGTTTTCGACGACTGATCGCGAGCGAGACGACGCCTGGACCGACTACGTCAAGGGCTGCTACGCAGTCCTCGAAGCGGAAGGGCATCGACCCGGCGGCTTCCGGGGCGAGTTGTCCGGTGATCTGCCGCTGGGATCCGGTCTGAGTTCCTCGGCGAGTCTCGAACTCGCGGTCATGGCCTTTCTGAACGAGGCGTACGACCTCGGACTGTCCCGCGAGCGACTGGCCGAACTGAGCCAGCGCGTCGAGAACGACTTCGTCGGCGTCTCCTGTGGCATCATGGACCAGTTCGCCGTCGCGCTGGGCGAGGCAAATCACGCCCTGCATCTCGACACTGGCACCATGGAGTACGAGACGGTCCCGTTCCCGGAGGACGTCCAGGTCGTCGTCTTTCACACGGGCGTCGAGCGCGAACTGGTCGACTCGGCGTACAACCAGCGCCGCGAGACCGTCGAGGCGGCGATGGAGACGCTTGGCGTCGACTCCTCGGTCGAACTCGAAGCCAGCGATCTCGACGGGCTCACGCCGCGCCAGCGCCAGCGACTGGGCTACGTCGTCCGGGAGAACGATCGCGTCGAGCGGGCCGTTACGACTCTCGAACGGGGGGACGTCGAAGCCTTCGGGGACGTACTCGTGAAAGCCCATCACGACATCGCCGAGAACTACGAGGCCAGCTGTCCGGAACTGGATTACGTCGTCGAGACCGCGGTCAAGCAGGGTGCCTACGGCGCACGGCTGACCGGCGCCGGCTGGGGCGGTGCGGCGATCGCGCTCGTCGACACGTCCGAGGCCGAGACGTTCGCACAGTCGTTGCGAGAAGAGTACGAGCAGCGCTTCCCCGAGCACGACCCGGCAGTCCACCTGATCGCGCCCTCCGACGGCGTCTCTGTCTCCAGAATGTGACGCCTCCCGTCGTCTTCGCTGTTCTCCCGTGTCACGGTCCGCCGTTCTCTCGTGTCACGGTCCGCCGTTCTCCCGTGTCACGGTCACGTCTCCGAGCGTGCCTTCGAGGACGCCGACGTCGTAGGCCCCGACCCGCTCGTCGCCGACAATCCAGGCAGCGCCGCCCGGGACGTCGACCGACACCGGGGCGTCCGTGAAGTTCGTCACCCAGACATGGCCGTCCCGCTCGGCGACTCGCACGCCGTCGGGGAGCGGTGCGTGAGTTGTGACGCCGGCCCGCTCGAGGAGGTCGCCGGCGAGCGCGTCGGCCAGTTCCCGACCGGGCCAGACACCACAGTACGTGACGCGTCCCCGGCCACGCTCGGCGTCGACGACGGCCGCTTGTCCGTCAGCCGGGCCGCTGCGATGTCGCCCCTGGACCGTCGCGTCGTCGGGGTCGAGCCACTCGGCCCAGGTCCGGTAGTCGTACTCGTCGCCGTCGTAGTCGACCCGCGTCGGCACCTGCTCCGGGAGGCTCTCGTGCTGGGCGACGGTCGCGCCGACGAGACCGGCGAGCGGCCCTGGTTGAAGCGCGTCCGGCAGCTTGTTGTACGGGTCCTTCTCGCCGCTCCGGGCACCGACCAGGAGTTGTCCACCGTCCTCGACGTACGCTTCCAGCCGGGTCGCCAGCGCGTCGTCGAGGAGATACAGCGTCGGCGCGACGACGGCCGCGTACCCATCGAGGTCGCGCTCCGGCGGCACGACGTCCACCTGCACGCCGCGGCGGCGAAGCGCCCGGTAGTAGGTGCCCGCGTGCGTCCAGTAGTCGAAATCCGGCGCGTGCGGCTGTATGTTCGTGGCCCAGAGGTTCTCGTAGCTGTGGAGCAACGCGACCGGAGCGTCGACGGGACCGAGATCGAACAGCTCCTCGGCGGCGTCGCTCGCATCCGCGTAGCCGCGGTCGGGCGAGCCGTCCTGCTTGCGCAAGCCCGCGTGATACTGCTCCTGGCCCTGCCGACAGCGTCGCCACCGGAAGTAGAGCACGGCGTCGCCGCCGTGAGCGACCGCGTGATGTGCCCACAGCCGCATCGCGCCGTCGGCGGGCTGGGGAGCGTGTGGCGGCCAGTTGACGTCGCCCGGTTGCTGTTCCATCACCCAGAACGGCTGCGCCAGCGCGCCGCGGTAGATATCGTGGTTGAGACCGACCTGATCCGGGTCGCCCGCACGCAACTCCTCGACGGTCGCCCCGGCTTCGCGGCGGTCCTGGACGAACCCAGTCGGATAGGAGTCCCACGAAACGAGATCCAGATCCGCTGCCACGTCGTAGGCGTCGAGCGTCGAGAAGTGTCCCATGAAGTTATGCGTCACCAGCCAGTCGTCGTTGACCTCCCGGAGAATCTCCGTCTGCAATCGGTTGTACTCGGCGACGCTGTCGCTGGCGAACCGGTAGTACGCGAGCAGCCTCGAGGGGTGGTGTTCGGCCGGCGTCGGGCCCGGCGGCTCGACCGCCTCGAAGTCGGGGTACTGCTGGCTCCAGAAGGTCGTCCCCCAGGCCTCGTTGAGCGCGTCGACGTCGCCGTGCCGGTCGGCGAGCCACTCGCTGAACGCGTTCGAGCAGTCCGCACAGTAACACCGGACGGTCTCGTGACAGCCGTACTCGTTGTCGGTCTGCCAGCCCGCGACGTGTGGGTTGTCAGCGTAGCGTCGCGCCATTCGGGTGACGATCCGCTCGGTCTCCTCGCGGTAGGCCGGGGAGTTGAAACAGTAGTGGCGACGACTGCCGAATTCCCGGACGGTTCCGTCGGGGTCCTCCTGCAGGATCTCGGGGCGCTCGTCGACGAGCCACTTCGGCGGCGTCGCGGTCGGGGTACAGAGGATGACCTCCATCCCGTGGTCACCGATCAACTCGATCGCCTCGTCGAGCCACTCGAAGTCGAACTCGCCGCGCTCGGGTTCGATCCGTCCCCAGGAGAACTCGGCCATACGGACGTACTCCAGCCCTGCCTCGGCCATCTGTTCGACGTCGCGCTCCCAGCGCTGGCGCGGCCAGTGCTCGGGGAAATAGCAGACTCCGACTGTCATATCCCGGTTGACTCGGGCCAACCGCTAAATAGTTTTGTCGACGAGAAAGAAAGAGAAGGGATAGGCGGTCAGTTCCCCTTCATGCCGCCGCTGGCGAGTCCTTCGACGACCCACCGCTGGGCGACCGCGAACAGCAGGATGACCGGTGCCATCGTGATCACCGCGGCGGTGATCAGCAGGTTCCACGCGACAGCGTTCTGTGACTGGAACAGCTGCAGGCCGAACGGCAGCGTCCGGGTCCCCGCCGTCTGCGAGAGGACGGACACCAGCAGGTAGTCGTTCCAGGAGAGGATGAACGTGTAGAAGCCGGCGACGGCGATGCCCGGCATCGCGAGCGGGACGATGACCCGTCGCAGGACGCTCAGATGAGAACAGCCGTCCATCTTCGCAGCCTCGTCCAGCGACTCGGGGATGTCGTCGATATATCCCTTCAGCAGCCACGTGCCCAGCGGGATGCCGATCACGGAGTGGGCGATGACGATCCCGAGAAGCGAGTCGACGAGGTTCAGCGAGAACATCAGGATGTAGAACGGGATCAGGATGAGCACGATCGGGAGCATCTGCGTCGAGAGGAACGCGTACAGCAGGCCGCCACGTCCAGGGTAGTCGAACCGACTCATCGAGTATCCCGCCAGAATTCCCACGGTCAACACCAGCAGCGTCGTCGACGTGGCGACGATCATCGAGTTGTAGAAGTACGTCCGGAAGTCACCTCGCGAGAGGACAGTCTCGTAGTTTGCGAGGGTGAGATCGCCCAGCGCGGGGACCAGTTCCGGAGAGAACAGGAAGCTCTGACTGGTGAACGACGCCAGCACCATGTAGACGACTGGCAACAGCAGGAACGCGAAGTACAGCCCCAGCACGAGGTACACGCCGATCGCACGGCGAGGGGACATGTCTTCGTCTAACCACGCGTCGATCCGCTGGGAGAGATTGCGGTCTTCGGGGTCTGTGCTGGTTGCCATGTCAGTCGACCTCCTCCAGTTTGACGTAGACGATCGTGAACGTGAGCATGAGGATCAACATCACGACACCGATGCTGGCGCCGTACCCGAGCGCGTACTGCTCGAAGGCCTGCTTGTAGACGTAGGTGGCCAGTACCTCAGTGTTGCCCAGCGGTCCGCCGCCAGTCGAGAGATAGACGATGTCGAAGTTCTTGAACGTGAACGTGACGTGCAGCACGATCATGATCATCGACACGTAGGAGATCTGGGGCAGCGTGACGTACCGGAACCGCTCGAGCGGACCGGCCCCGTCCAGCCGTGCCGCTTCGTACTGTTCCTTCGGGATGGAGTTCATCGCAGCCAGCAGCGAGATCGCGTAGAACGGGACGTTCCGCCAGACGTGCATGACCACGATCAGCGGGAACGCCACGCCCGGTTCGCCGAACCAGTAGGTGGTCCGCATCCCGAGGCTGTCGAGGATAATGTTGACCGGACCGAATCCGTTCTGGACCATGAACCGGAAGATGATGACCATCACGATGATCGGCATCACCCAGGTCACCATCGAGAGGCTCCGGAAGATTCCGGCACCGGGAACCTTCTCTTTCAGCGCCAGTGCCAGTCCGAGCCCCAGGAGGTACTGGAACGAGACGGCCAGCGCGGTCAGCAGGACCGTATGCCACAGTGCGGCCTTGAATATCGGATCGGCCGCGAGCGCACGGAAGTGCTGCAGGCCGACGAACTCCATCTGCTCTGGATTCAGTAACGACACCTCGAAAAACGCCAGATAGAGGCCACGGAGCGTGGGATAGCCGATGACGACAGCGAGGAGCACTGTCGCCGGAATCACGAACGCGTAGCCGATCCACGTGTCCGTGAGAAACGACGAGAACTCCTCTTTGTATCGGCTGTATTGCGATTCTGTCTGCGTTGCCATGTGAGGTAGTTATATTTCGCTTTCGAGGTCCTGCAGTGCTTCGTGGAACTGTTCGCCAGCGTCGTACGGGTCGGTCTCTCCGTAGGAGACCTCCTGCATGTAGGTGTAGAACTCCTCGCGGACCGGCCCCCAGGTCGCTTTCGCGAGGGCACGGCCGGTCGTGAAGATATCGGTGAGCGGCTGCCAGTTCTCGTTTTCGATCGTCGACTCGACGTCGTCGTGAACTGGCGTCATCGCCTTCCCCGACCCTTCGGGATCCTGCGCCATGCCTTCGCCGAGCGTCTCCGGGTGCGTGTAGGCCTCGACGGCTGTCTTCCCCTTCTCGATCTGATCGGAGTGGGTGTTGACCATGACCGGCTTGACCTCGAGGAACGTCCCTCTCGAGGCCCCATCGGCGTGTGCAGGATGTGCGATCAGTGTCTTGTTGTCCAAGATATCCTTGGCGGCATCGGTGCTCTGAATGTTCTCGCCGGACGTCCAGTTTCGCATCCAGGTGCCGCTCTCGATGAACGCGTAATTGCCGTTGATGTAGCCGGGGTCGTTAGTCTGCCAGCCTGTGCCCAGGTCGTCCGGATCGCCGACCGGGTTGTCAGCCGCGTAGATCTGGTAGTACCAGTTGTCGAAGACCTGTCCCAGCGCGTCGGCCTCGATGTTGAGCTGCCAGCCGTCCCCATCCGGCACGTACAGCTGATCGGTGTGCTGGTAGATGTGGGTCATCCACTCCTGGAACGCCCGGACGCTTCCGTCCTTGGTACAGTTGTGGAACGCGGTGACGTCGTCGTACTCGTCGTTGATCATCCGACCGATCTCGTGGAACGCTTCGGCCGACTCCGGGACGTCCTGACCGAGTTCGTCGAGGATGTCCTGCCGGACGAAAAGCGCTCTCGCGTTGCCCTCGTAGGGGAGCGCGTATAACGTGTCCTGGTAGGTCATCGCCTCGACGGTGCTGTCGACGTACCCGTCGAGGTGATCGATCGAGTCGGCGAGATCGTCGAGCGGTTCGACGTGCTCTGCGGCGATGTACTCCGAGAGGTGACTCAGCGTCCCCTCGATTGCGTCGGGGTCGCCGGTGCTCGCACCCGTGAGGAACTTCTGGCGGAGATCCTCGTACGAATACCGGCTGATCTGGATCTCTTCGCCGGCCAGCTCCTCGTACATCGACTCGAACTTGTTCCGCCAGACCGGCTCTGCCCCTTCCGTGTTCGGGAACCCGTACTCCCACATCAGCGCCTGTTCACCGTCGCCGTTGCCGCCACCGAGACCGCCGCAGCCTGCGAGACTGGCCGCCGCACCGACGCCGAGCCCCTTCAGCATCGACCGTCTACTCCAGCCACTCGTACCTGACTCGTTCATGATTTAATACCCATTGGGCCGATTATGACGGATGGTATTTATACCTTTCCCAGATTTTCCCGGAGCTGTAGAGAGAAACATTGACAACCCTCACTCCATACCGGCTTCCACGCTGTCGGAGCTCTGGAAGCCGGGTAACGATTCGACGACCTCGTCGTCCGGCCGGGAGCGGTTCCGGAGCGCCTCGCCCGTCTGCCCGTCGAAAACGTGGATCCGATCCTGCGGGAACCGGATCGTCAGCGTCCGTCCCGTCTCGATCACGAGGTCGCCCTCGAGCGTCGCGGTGTACTGCCGGTCGCCGATTTCGAGGTAGACATAGGTCACCTCCCCGAGCGGCTCGGTGACTTCGACCGTCGTCGTCACGGCATTGGGCTCGTCGGCGGTCGCCAGTTCGATGTCTTCCGGCCGGATGCCGAGAGTGAACCGCTCGCCGTGGCCCTCGATGTCCGCGTAGACGTCCTCCTCGAGGTCGTATCTGAAGCCCTCGTGGACGAGCGCGGGACGGTCACCCGTCGTGTCCAGTTCGACGTCAAAGAAGTTCATGCTCGGCGAGCCGATGAAGCCGGCGACGAACTCGTTCTCGGGCTCGTGATAGCATTCCAGCGGCGTCCCGAACTGCTGGAGTTCGCCGTCGTTGAGCACGGCGATCCGATCGCTCATCGTCATCGCCTCGGTCTGGTCGTGGGTCACGTACAGCGTCGTCACCCCCAGGTCCTGCTGGAGCGCCTGGAGTTCGGTACGCATCTGGGTGCGCAGTTTCGCGTCGAGGTTCGAGAGCGGTTCGTCCATCAGGAACACCTCGGGTTCGCGGACGATCGCCCGTCCCAGCGCGACTCGCTGCTGTTGGCCGCCGGAGAGTTCGTCCGGCTTCTTGTCGAGCAGCTCCGAGATCCCCAGCATCTCCGCCGTCTCTTCGACCCGTGACCTGATCTCGTCTTTCGGGAGATCAGTCGCCATCTTCAGTCCGAACTCCATGTTCTCCCGGGAGGACATGTGTGGGTACAGCGCGTAGCTCTGGAACACCATCGCCATGTCCCGCTCTTTCGGCTTTTGATCGGTCACGGCCGTCCCGTCGAGGACGATGTCGCCGTCCGTCGGCGACTCCAGTCCCGCGACGCAGCGCAACGTCGTCGACTTCCCGCAACCTGAGGGGCCGACGAGAACGATCAACTCCCCGTCCTCGATCTCGATGTCGAGGTCATCGACGGCCACGATATCACCGCCGTCATCGTGGAATACCTTGGTGAGGTCTCTGATCTCGAGTTCTCCCATGCATGGGTACTCTTGATACGCCCACTTATATCTTTATTATACTGAGTCTACATTGCCCATCGTATCTGGTAGATAGATATTTATGTATCGATCGTACAGATAATCGCATGTTCGCGACAGGCGACACTGAACTAGCCGCGACGCCGCCGATGGGCTGGAACTCCTGGAACGTGTTCAGCTGTGACGTGACCGAGGAGGATATCCGCACCGCGGCGGACCAACTCGTCGAGACCGGACTCCGGGACGCCGGCTACGAGTATCTCGTGGTCGACGACTGCTGGATGGCCGACGAGGTAGACGACGAGGGTCGACTCCAGCCGCACGCGGAGGACTTCCCGAGCGGTATCGAGTCGCTGGCCGAATACGTCCACGGGAAGGGGCTCAAGTTCGGCATCTACTCGTCTGCAGGCACCCGAACCTGCCAGGGGCTCCCGGCGAGTCTCGGACGCGAGCGCCTGCACGCCCGGCAGTTCGCCGACTGGGGCGTCGACTACCTGAAGTACGACAACTGCGGCGACCACGAGAGCAACGACGCGATCGCGCGCTACAGTGCGATGGGGAACGCGCTCGCAGAAGTCGATCGCGACATCGTCTACAGCATCTGCGAGTGGGGGCGGAACGAACCGTGGCGCTGGGGCCGCAACGCCGGCGGCCACCTCTGGCGGGCGACCCACGACATCGTCGCGAAGTGGACGACCGACGAGCAAGAGTTCGGCCTCGGGATCGTCGACATCATCGATCAGATGGACGAGCGCGAGATGGCTCCCCACCACGGTCCCGGCGGATGGAACGACCCCGATATGCTCCAGATAGGGAACGGCCCGGATTCGGGCCAGTCGCAGCTCGAAGACGTAGAGATCGACCGCGCGCTGACGCCCGCCGAGGAGCGAACGCACTTCAGCTTCTGGTGTCTGTTCGGCGCGCCGCTGATGGCCGGCAACGACCTCGCGGCGATGGACGACTGGACGCGCGAACTGCTGACTAACGAGGACGCCATCGCGATCGACCAGGACCCGCTGGGGATCCAGGGGACTCGCGACGGCGTACTCGGGGAGACGGAGGTCTGGAGCAAGCGACTGGCCGGCGAGGAGTGTGCGGTAATCCTGTTCAACCGCGGCGAGTCGACCACAGACATCGAGACGACTGTCGAGACGGTCGATATGCCGGTCGACGCGGCGGCCTACACCGTGCGAGACGTCTGGAACGACGAGATCCGGGAGACTGACGGGCAGTTGCACGCGACGGTTGACCCGCACGACGTCGCGATGTTCCGAGTTATTCCCGAATAACTGCAGTACCTGTACTCCGAGATCGGTGAAAATTAGACAAGATTTATTATCCTCCAATAGCGAGTGCTTCGCATGCCGACGATCACGTTTATCGGAGCCGGCAGTATGGTGTTCGCCACGAACCTGATCGGGGACATTCTCTCCTATGAGGCACTGTCCGACAGCGAGATCAGGCTGATGGACATCGACGAACACCGGCTCGAACAGACTCACGCGGTCGCGGACGCGATGATCGACAACGAGGGGCTCGACGCTACCGTCGAGGCGACGACCGACCGGCGGGCGGCGCTTGAAGGTGCCGATTACGTCCTCAACATGATCAACGTCGGCGGGACGGAGCCGTTCGAGAACGAGATCCGCATCCCCGAAAAGTACGGGATCGAGCAAGCCATCGGCGACACGACGGGCCCGGGCGGCGTGTTCCGTGGGTTACGGACGATTCCGACGATGCTCGATATCGCCCGCGACATGGAAGACGTCTGTCCCGACGCCTTGCTTTTGAACTACACGAACCCGATGGCGATCGTCTGCAAGGCCGTCTACGAGGCGACCGACATCGAAGTCGTCGGGCTGTGCCACTCGGTCCCACATACGGCCGAAGCGATCGCCGAGTACGTCGACGTGCCCGAGGACGAACTCGACTACTGGGTCGCGGGCATCAACCACATGGCGTTTTTCCTCGAAGCGAAACACGACGGCGAGTCCATCTATCCGGACCTCCGAGAAGCCTATCACGACGAGGAGACCTACCGCAAGGACACGGTTCGCTTCGAGATGCTGCGTCACTTCGGGCTGTTCCCGACGGAGTCCAGCCACCACATGAGCGAGTACGTCCCGTACTTCCGCACCGACGAGGACGCCATCGAGGAGCTGACCGGCACCAATTACGCCGAGCGGATGCCGACGGCGACGTACCTCAAGGGCTGGACGGAGCGGTCCGAGGAACGGGACAGTCCAGAGCTCGACGTGGACCTCGAGGAGGTCGGCGTCGAACGCTCCGAGGAGTACGCGGCGCGACTGATCCATTCACTGGAGACCGACACGCCGCGGCGGTTCAATCTCAACGTGCCCAACCACGAGGATTCGATCGCGAATCTGCCGAACGACGCGTGCGTCGAGGTTCCGGTATTCGCCGACGGGGCCGGGATCCACCCGTGCTCGGTCGGCGAGCTACCGCCCGAGATCGCGACGCTCGACCAGCAACATACGGCCGTCTACGAACTCGCCGTCGAGGGTGCTCTCGAGGGCGACCGCTCGAAGGTCCACAGAGCGGTCAAGCTCGATCCCCTCTCGTCGGCGGCCTGCACGCTCGAGGAGCTTCACGAGATGACCGAGGAGTTGATCGAGGCCAACGAGGCGTATCTCCCGCCGCTTGAGTTCCCCGGAGACGAACGGGCGGCGATCCCGACTGCCGCCGACGACTGATCGAGGACCGACGGACAGATGCCACTATCCGGTACGTGTCCACCCGTAGTTCGTATTATATGAACAGGATTCGAGTGATGGTCGCTGTTGAGTGTTCGGGCCCCAGCGAGGATCCCGTTCGTCGATCACGGCGTGCGAATAGTTGATACGTCTGTTCATACGATATGAACAGTTATGTTCCCGGGGCCACACAGACGAGACATGGACACCTCGAGCATCCCGGAGGCGTCGACGTTCGACCGACAGACGGCAAAGACGACCGTGACGACGTTTCGGATCGTCGAGGCACTCAAGCGACAGTCGCGAGCGCGCGTGAGCGAACTCGCTGACGAGCTCGACCTGGCGAAAGGAACAGTTCACAAGCACCTTTCGACGCTCCGGAAAGTCAACTATGTCGTCCAGGAAGGCAAACAGTACCGACTGAGCCTCCGTTTCATGGGACTCGGAGCGACTGTCCGGTCGAATCTGGACATATACCAGGTAGCGTATCGCTCTGTCGAGAAACTCGCGGAGGCGACGGGAGAAGTCGCGAGCATCATGATCCCCGAGAACGGATACGGCGTGTACGTCCTCAGAGTGAGTGCGGAAGGGCGTCCGGACATCGACATCCGGGAAGGTGAAAGCGTCCCGCTGACGGCGACCGCTGGCGGCAAAGCGATCCTCGCGAACATGTCCGCGGAAGAACGCGAGCAGGTCATCAGCCGGCACGGACTGCCCGAGTTAACGGAGAACACGATCACCGACCCGGAAGAACTCCGCGACGAACTCCGGCGCGTTCGCAACAGGCGCCGGGCGATCGACCGAGGCGAATATCACCCCGGTCAGCGGTGTGTCGCCGCTTCGATCACCGATCTCGAGGGCAATCCCCTGGGTGCCGTCATCGTCTCGGGCCCGTCAGACCGGATGAACGAGAAGCTCGCCGACGCCGACTTCGCCAGTCTCGTCGGCAGTACAGCCGACTCGGTTCAGAGCCGCCTCTACCGGTAGTGTCGGGTCGAGAACGCAATTCGGCCACGGGTGGAGAGCGATCGAGGGCTACATACAAGGCCGTCCGCGTACACGTGCAGGTATGAACGAAGACGGTACCCCGCCGAACGTCGTCGTGGTCCTGACGGACCAGCAACGGTGGGATACACTCGGGGCCTACGAGAACCCGATGGAGCTGACGCCGACACTCGACGACCTCGCACGGGAGGGGACGCTCGTCGAGCAGGCGATCTCCCCGCAGCCGCTGTGTGGCCCCTTCCGGGCGGCTCTACAGACGGGCAAGTACCCCACTGAAACGGGCGTCTGGCAGAGTGCGATCCCGCTCGCGGAGGATGAACGGACCCTCGCACACCGGTTCTCGGACGCCGGCTACGACGTCGGGTACGTCGGGAACTGGCATCTGGCAAGTACGTTCGACGATCCCGTGCCCCCAGCCCAGCGCGGCGGATACGACGACTTCTGGATCGCGGCAGACGTACCCGAGTTCACCACCCAGCCGTACGAGGGACGGCTGTTCGACGCCGACGGGAACCCAGTGACGTTCGACGACTATCGCGTCGACGCGTTCACCGACTTCGCGATCGAGGGGATCGAGACGCTGACCGAGCCGTTCTTTCTCGTGGTCGGATACGTTGAACCGCACGATCAGAACGACCGGTGGACGTTCGTCGCCCCCGACGGATACGCCGATCGCCACGCGAAGCGTCCGTACGTTCCCGACGACCTCGTGGATCGCCCCGGAGAGTGGCACCAGGAACTGCCGGATTACTACGGCATCGTCGAGCGAATCGACGAGCAGGTCGGGGAGCTTCTGGACGCGCTCTCCGAGCGGGGCGTCCGGGACCGGACGCTGCTGGCGTACACGTCGGACCACGGCTGTCACTTCCGGACGCGGCCCGGCGAACACAAGCGGACGCCACACGAATCCGCGGTTCGAGTCCCGCTCGTCCTCTCGGGTCACGGATTCTCCAGCGGCCGGAACGTCCAGAGCGTCCGCAGCCTGCTCGATCTCCCACCGACGCTGCTCGACGCTGCCGGAATAGCGGTTCCCGATTCGATGCGCGGCGAGAGCCTCCTCCCGGTCGTGCGCGGCGACGTCTCCGACGACGGCGGCGAGGCGTTCGTCCAGGTCAGCGAGTCCCAGGTCGGCCGCGCGCTCCGGACCGATCGCTGGAAGTACGCCGTCGCAGCACCCACGATGACCGGCTGGCGCGGCGGAAACGCCGAGCAATCGAGCGACGTCTACGTCGAACGCTATCTCTACGACCTCTGGACGGACCCGGGCGAGACGATCAATCTCGCCGGTCGGCCGGAGTTCCGAGACGTCGCCGACGATCTCCGGGAACGACTCCGATCGCATATCGCCGAAGCCGAGGGGGAACAGCCGACGATCAAGCAGTTCGACCGCGGCTTTCCGTGACCGCGGCTGTTGCACCTCCTACTGTCCCGAATTCATTACATGCATATGAGTGTAATTGAAGATCTGAGCTATTAGTCGGAGCGCGCGATTGCACCACAAAAGATGGACTCTAAACAGGTCGCCAGAGATTGACTGCTCGCACCCGGCGCACGGAGTTGGCTAGTTATACTATAAAAACCCATTGGCGTTTTGTACATCGTTCAGTCGCGGTAAGATTCGTCTCCTCGTCTAGACCGTTGTGCTGGAAAGATAAAAAGTTGTAGAAAGCGATCTTCAAGATCATAAAGCGCCGGGCAGCGACAGTAGAAGTGGCCCACCTGCGACCAGCAGATGCGTCGAGAGCGTCGTTCCCGGGCAATTATTATCTCCGGCGGACGTACTTCGTTTCACGATGGACCGAACCGACTCGGAGATCCGCGAGGAACTGCAGCTAATCGGCCTGTCCGACAAAGAGATCGACACCTATCTGTCGTTGCTTTCCCACGGCGAATCGACGACCGGCACGATCGCCGAACACGCGGATGTCACTCAGCGCGCGGTCTACAATATCGCGGAACGGTTGGAAGAGCGTGGCCTGGTCGAAGTGAAAGATTACGCTTCGCCGACAGTGATAACGCCGATACCACCCGGAGAGGCCATAGGCGAGCTGTCCGACCGCATCGACGCAATAATCCCTCAGCTAGAGTCGCAGTTTACCGGGACGGCGTCGCAGACACCAACGGTACAAATGGTAGAGACCCGAGAGACTGCTATCAGACACTTCAAGAAGGCTATCCGTGATGCCGAATGTTCCGCGCTCGTCTCACTGCCCAGCCAGCTACTCGAAGAACTCGAGCCAGAGCTACGCAACGCATCCGAGCGCGGCGTGCTGATATTGCTCTTGCTCGGTAACGGCGATCCACAGAGGCCGACGGAATTCAGCGAGGTGGCCGATATCGTCCGTATCTGGGACGAACAAGTCCCCTTTCTCTATGCCACCGACGATCACTCGGCGATGGTCGGGCCCGCAGAGCTGTTGTCTAGCCCCCATTCCGAAGAACATACTGTCACGGTCACAGAGACACACCTGGCAGGGGCGATCTCCGGTATGTTCCTGAGTGCGTACTGGCCGGCCGGCAGAGAGGTGTACGTCACTGAACCCGCTCCCCTGCCCGCTTCGTACGACTGTTTCCGCCAGGCAGTGCTTCAGGCACGACGCCACCTCCAAAACGGATCAGCCCTCGAGGCGACTGTGGTAACGGTGGACAACGGTACCTACGAGGGTAAAGTCACTGCGGTGCATCAGGGATTGACTACTCCACGTACGAACGATTATCCGCTCGAAACTAGTATTCTGGTCGAAACCGACAGCGGCCTGTTGAGTTTCGGCGGAAGCGGTGCCTTCATCGAAGACTATCAAGCAAAGTCGGTCATTCTTCGCCCAGCGACGACGTGAGAGGCCATCGAGGTCGTCACGACGATCGACGTGTGCCTTCTGACATAATATGACCGCTTGAGATATGAATTATAACCAAAGATATATATGTCTATTCTCTCAATCCGTAGTTGTTAGTTCCAATGTCATACGATCGCCGAACATTGCTCAAAAGCATAGCTGGCGCGTCAGCAGCGGGCTTGCTCGCGGGGTGTGGAGAACAAGCGGACGGTAACGGAAACGGTAACGGCGGCAATACAGTGACGACCGTCGAAAACACTCTCTGTCCAGATGGTTGTGACTGCAGTAGGGTTGAACCCACAGTCGACTCCGGAACCGCCGAATTGACGCATTCGTTCTCGGAGGAGCCGACAGAGATATTCGGGAACGCCAGAGAGAAGTTCAACACGACGGCCGGAACAGAGCTGGAGATGACCCAGGTCCCGGACAACTTCGTGTCGTCGATGTTGCGGGAGCTGTCCGCTGGACAGGGACCGCCGATGTTCGCGTGGGCACACGACATAATCGGAGAGTTCAATCGAAACGGACTATTGATGGATATGTCCGACGACCTCCGTGTCGATGAGTGCGCGTATACGGACGTCGCGTGGGATGCTGTGAACCACGACGGAAAGGTCAATGCCCTGCCGTACGCTGCCGAGGCACCCGCATTCATCTACAACAAGGATATTCTGGACGAGCTGGACGCGCAGCCGCCAGATACCATTGACGAAATGAAATCCATCATGGATGACTGGCTGGACCGGGGAAACCAGTACGGGTTCGGTCAACCGATCGATCCGTACTTCAGCACCTGGGCGGGACACATGTTCGGCGATCCACTCTACGATGGGGAACAGCTCGGACTCGATTCCCCCGAGTTCGCCGCCGGACTTCGGGTCTTGCTGGACGAGCTCAAGCCGTATATGCCGAGTGACGGCGCCTACGAGGCACAGGAAGCCGTTTTCAGAGATGGCGTCGCACCGTTCACGGTCAACGGGCCCTGGACGATCACCGGCTTTATCCAGGATACTGATTTCGATGTCGGTGTCTCCACGATTCCGAACAAGAACCACGACGAGTACGGAGAAGGCGTCCCCAAACCGTACATGGGTGTCCAAGTCCTGTTCCTCACAGCTAGGGCGGAGGAAGATAGCGAGACAGCACAGGTCGCCCGTGAGTTCGTCGAGTGGTTCACCACTAACGACGAACAAATTCTAAACCTGGCGAACAACGCTGGGTATATCCCGGTCAAAAGTAGCATCTCCGGCAGTGACGAACTCCCGCCGCTCGTCAAAGGCTTCTCCGAGCAGACCGAGCAAGGAGTACTGATGCCCTCGGATCCCGGAATAGGCGAGGTCTGGGTGCCCTACGGTGACGTCGTCGAGGAGGCGTTCAGTACCGGTGATACGAGCTCCCTCGAATCCGATCTGGCCAGTGCGGCCGAGGAAATCCGGAGTGCCTGGGAAGACGGCTGATCGCTGTACGTCTCCACCACCAGACTGCTCTGAGGCAGGCGGGATCAGTCGATAGGTCCGGAATTCGATATCGCATCCCCGACATCTCGTACTCCAATTCTAGCAACGATGGAGCAAAGCGTACCCGCTCGGAGGAGAGCCTACTCCGACCGGACACCCGGATTCGGAGGATCACACGCTCCGAACGCCCGGGTTCGATCTCCCGAGAACAATAGTTACGTCAGTCCCGACCGTCTCGGCTGTTCGAACTAATCGCAGTCTCTAAGTGTGGTCGCAATTCGAGGTCGCCATCGACGGGTTTCGTCGCGGCAAAGACACCGACAGTCTCGACTGTCAGCGTCCGTCCCCCATCACGGGTAGACTCTCCCGTCACGAGATCGATCTCGGCGACGGATGGGGGTGCGGTTATGTCGATCGCGGTGTCCCCGAAGTTGAGCACGACGAGCACACGCTCTGGGTCAGAGTCGGCTGTTTCTGTCTCGCGAACGAAGGCCACGACGAGGTCGTCGTCGACTTCGATCGGACGGAGATCACCATCAGGACCGAGTACGTCGACATCGTGGTAGCAACGGATCATATTTTGGTAAAAATCGAGGTGATCGGCGTCGTACTCAGCCCAGTTCATGAGCGCTCGCTGGCGGCCACCCGGACGGACGTCACTTTGAGGGTGAATCTCGCCATCCCGGAGCCCGCGGTCGTCGTCTTCACCGCGGTGGCGGCCCTCACCGTAGCGGCTGATCGCCCGCTCCTGGCCGTAGTAGATCAGCGGTACGCCCGGGAGCGTGATCGACGCGGCGAAACAGGCTCGCTGGAGCGCCATCGCACGTTCCCACTGATCGTCGGTGACGTGCCTGCGGCAGGGGTCGGCTGGATCGATTACGATCTGGTTCAACAGTCGGAGTTCGTCGTGGTTCTCGATGGCGTTGAGCAGCCGCGTGAACTCGGGATGGCCCTGGTCGCGCCGGGACAGTACGTCCTCGACCAGTTGCTCGGGATCTGCTCTGGCGTCGGGATCGAGCGTTGCGACGTCCTGGGCGGTGTGGGTGAACCCGTACGTGTCGAAATGGAGATCGAACTGCGAGGCCGCATACGCGCGGTCGTTTGGAACTGTCTCGTCGAGCATGAGAAACTCCGCGTCGGCGTCACGGACGATCTCGCGGACTTCCATCCAGAAACTGTGGGGCACACCGAACGCGACGTCGCACCGGAAACCGTCGACGCCGACCTCCCGGGCCCAGAAGTCCGCGACAGACAGAACGTACTCCCGCAGTTGGAGTGTCTCGTAGTCGAACTTGGGCATCGTTCGGGAGTCGCCAAAGCCGGTCGGTCGCGGCTCGGTTTCGAAAACAGTTCCGTCTTCGGCGTACCGGGCGACGCCGACCCGGTCGAACCAGTCGAACGTGCTCGCGTCCCGGTCCCAGGATTCGACTGTCGGCAGCGACAGGCGGCCGTCGTCCGCTGGCGCTCCCTCCCGTGCGATGGTCTCCTGGAAGAGGTCGATCCCGCGCCCGACGTGGTTGATGACGAGGTCGAACACAACTTTGATGTCCCGTTCGTTACATGCCTCGACGAAGTCGGCGTAGGCCGCGACGGGATCGTCGTACTCCTCGGGGACCAGGTCCTCGGCGATGCCCATATAATCGAGAGTACCATAACCGTGTGGGCCGCCGGGCGCGCCGTCGACGCCGGCACTCGTCGCGGGGACGACCGGCGTCAGCCACACTGCATCGACCCCAAGCTCGTCGAGATACGCCACGCCCCGGGCACCGGTCGCCGGATCGCCCTCGATCAGCGTCTCGAAGGTCGTCGCGCCGCGCTTGCCTGCCCACGACCGCGGAAAGATCTCGTAGATCACCGCGTTCTCGAGCCACACGGGCGGCCGGTTCGGCGTTGTGACCGTCCCGTCCGGTTGCAACTCGAGCACGTCCTGCGTGCTGGCTGCGCGCCCGTCGTAGGCGGCCGCGTGGACGCGACCAGTTTCGCCATCGAGTGCCTCGCGAGAGATCGTCGCGGTCGTCCCGTCGTCGCCGACATCGATGTCGCCGGTCGAGAGCGCATCGCGGTCGTCCGCCAGGAGCGTCACAGCCAAGTCCGACCGATCGGCGTCGCTCGCGGGCGCAAGTCGCGCGTTCGACTCGACGTGAAAGGCTTCGGCGCTCTCGTCGTAGGTTCCCTCGAGTTCGATCCGCGGAGGATTCGCATCCGGGTCGCACTCGGGGAACGCGTGTATCGTGAGATCGTGGGTGCCGTCAGGGGCGTCGAGTGCGAGCCGATAGCAACCAGGAACGTCGGCCTCGAACTCGGCGACGGTGTCGTGACCGGGGTCGTAGCGCGGTATCACCGTCGTCGACGTCGCGAATGACAGGACCTCGCCGTCGCTGTCTTCGGGCACTGCCGAGACGGACCACTCGAAGTCGTCGGGTTCCGTGGGCGTGACCGACAGCTCCGGGAGCCGCGGCGCGAGATTGTCTCGCCCGTGGTCTGTGGCGTCGATCTCCACGTCGACGCCCAGACTGGTCGTGTCGGCGTCGATCACGAACACTGGGTCGAGGATCGGTTCACCGACAGTGACAAATCGCGGCGGGCCAGGATGGTGCGATTCGACTGGCGTCTCTGGATCGAACTCCTCTGCCATTGGGTCGACGGTCACTTTCCAGAAATATATATCTGTGGGAGTCTATCTCGTAATGAGTTCAAAGCGTGGTACGGTCGTCATTAATCGTCTGACCTGGAGAGACGAGCAACGGCATCACAGACGGATATCGCCGGCACCGTCCGTACTCGAGACCGCACGCCCTCGGCTGTAAGTGGCGATGACAAGAGGGGCAGCGAGCACACCCGCCTGGCACGGCAACTACCCGAATCCGCAACGAAACCCGATATGCCGAGGCGTACGTCAGAGCAAATGACAGAAAATTATATAACATATGTATTTGGTATGATTGTCAGACTTTCGGTGGATAGTATCTACAGAACTCAGCTTTGCACGTTAGCGTCAGCTGTTGAATGAACGAACAGGTGATCGATT
>JAOPKD010000001.1 GCA_025517565.1 Halapricum hydrolyticum | reverse complement strand
CTTCGTGGCCGGGCTGGCAGCCACGGGCACGTCGGCAGTCGGGGCCGGATGCGGCAAATTGGGGGCGACACTCGGCGATGGGGGCGAGAACGACACGCAGGTAACGTGTGCGGTCGTAACCGGCTTCCCCGCCGATACCGTCAAAACGGCCCTCTACGAGCACGGTGGTCTCTCCCGGGACGTGGATGTCGGATTTCGCGTCGACAGCTATGCTCCCGAATCGACAAAGGGTGACTTTCTGGGCAGACTCGCCAGTGGCTCCGACGCGGCGGACCTGTTCGTCCTCCGTGACCGCTGGCTGCAGCTGTTCTACGAACAGGGCGTCCTCGCGAACCTCACCGAACGGCTGCCGGACCGAGTGCTGGCGCCCGTCGAGTCAGAGTCCTTCTGGGCGGCCAGTCGCTCGGGCCGAGCGCAGGGGACGGGCGACCGGTATGGCATTCCGCTCCGCGTCGAGACGCGGGTGATACTGTATCGTCGCGACCTCGCGGAGGCGGCCGGCTACGACCCCGCAGGAGCAAACTGGGGAAGCGAGCCCCTGTCGTGGGAACGCTGGTCGCACGTCCTCGCCGACACGCTCGCAGACAGCGGCGTCGAATACGGCTTCACGTCTCCGCTCGGGGCCTTCTGGGGGCTGGCGTACGGCCCGTTTTACGAGGCGCTTTCGACGTGGGGCGGGGCGTATTTCGGCGATCCGACGGCCACGTTGCTCGGCCCCGCCGGAGAGCGACCCGTGACGGTCGCCGAGGACCCGGGTATGGACGCAGCCAGGATGCTTCGGCAGTTCCTCCACGGCGAGTCGGTCGATGGGTTCGGGTCGTTCGCCGGGGATTTCGTCCCCGCCGCCGCGCTGGAGTGGAACGAAGGGGACGTCCGAAAGGCGCTCTCGCGTGACGAGGCCGTAGCCCACCACATCTGGGCCTCGGCGCTGACCGATTCGGCGGTCGAGGACGTGGACGTGACTGCCGACCGCTTCGGTGTGACGCCCACCCCCTACGGCGTGCGTCCGCAAGAGGGGTCTTACCCGCGGACCGGTGGCACGATGTCGCCGATGGTGTCGAGACAGGTGATCGTCAACCCAAACAGTGAGCGCCAGTCCGCAATCACTCGCGTCCTGCAGGCGATGACGAGCCCCGGGTTCCAGAAACGCCTCCTGCGAACCGAGGGATGGCTCCCTCCCCGGAAGGACGTGTTTGACTCCGCTGCAGCCGACGAGACGCTGGGTGCGCACGCGCAGACGCTTCGACTCGTCGGCGAACACGCGCTGCCGGTTCCTTGGACCCCTGTCTGGGAGGAACAGATGGGGTCGATTGCGACGCACGTCAACGCCGTCCTCGCCCGCGAGCAATCCCCACGGGCTGGCCTCGAATCGCTGGCATCCGAACTCCGGCGCATCGAACAGAACGCCTGACTCGCCTCGGAGTTCCCCCGGGGACCGTCCCCGGCCGCTTGTAAAGGCAGCTCGGTGGTCAGTGCGCAGGCTTCGTGAACCGGTGATTCAGAATCGTATACGTGAAACAAACGGCATCTCTGTGCTGCACTCACGCTCTGTATCGTTCACACCCATCTCAATAAATATCATCTAACATACCGGAACGTATGAAGACTTGGGAGAATCCATATAGCGGACCACCAAGCGTTTTTCTGCTGGCGACCGACGGGACAGTATGAGCGAACAGGACCCGGACGACGACACTGCAGCCGGACGCGTTTACGATCCCGACGCGGACCACCCGTTCCCGGACGAGCGGGTCAACGACGTGCTCGATCGGATCGAGGACGACCCGGAGATCCAGGCGCTGCTGGCGGCTCAGAACGTCAATCCCGTGGCACGCAAGCGGTACAACGACCACGGGCCGAAACACATCTCGATCGTGCGAAACCGTGCGCTGTGTCTCTACGACCTGCTCAAGCGTGGCTCTGTCCCGTTCAACGGGGCGGCCGACCAGGGCCTCGCGGAGGCCGACGAGGCGGTCATCATCGCACTCGCCGCGACGCTGCACGACATCGGGCACATCGTCCATCGGGACGATCACCCCTATTACTCGATCCCGCTAGCTGCGGACGTGCTCGACCGATTTCTCTCGGAAATCCCCTACTACGACATCGAACAGCGTGTCAGGCTCAAAGGCGAGGTCCTGCATGCCATACTCAGTCACGATACAGAGGAGGAGCCGCTCACGACGGAGGCAGGCGTCGTCAGGGTCGCCGACGCGCTCGATATGGAACGGGGGCGCTCGCGGATCCCCTACGAGCACGGCGGCCGGGGAATCAACACGGTCTCCAGTCAGTCGATCGAAACGGTCCGTCTGAAGGAAGGCGTCGACAGCGTCGTCCTCGTGGAGATCGAAATGAACAACGCCGCCGGCGTCTATCAGGTCGACAACCTTCTCAAGGCGAAACTGAACGGCTCGGGGCTGGAAGACGACATCCGGATCGTCGCGGTTAATACTCATAAGGAAGGTGATCGGATCGTCGAACGGATCGAACTGTAGCCGCGAACGGGCCTTCGCCGATCGATTCGTCGCGCCCGACGGCTCTAGATGTAGTTCGAATGTCAGAATGTTTTTGCGTGCTGGCGTGGATCGTTCCGGTGTGACTGCGGCAACCGTACTGACGATCGGTGGTGCGAAGGGCGGTGCTGGCAAGACTGTCACGGCGATCAACGTCGCCTCGGCGTTGCGGTCGGTCGGGTTCTCGGTCGCGCTCGTGGACGCGGATCTCGGGACGACGAACGTCGCCGACGTACTCGAACTGGACGTCGAGATCTCGATCCACGAGGTGCTGGCCGGCGAGGCCGACGTCGAGGAGGCGATCGTGACTGCCGAGACCGGTCTGGACGTCCTGTCGGGCGGCGACTCGATCGCGTACCTGGCCGAGGCCGATCCGGCCGAACTCCGGACGGTGATCGACACGCTTTCCGGCGAGTACGATACTGTGATCGTCGACACCGGGACCGGTCTGAGCCACGAGGTCCTGGTGCCGTTCGGGCTCGCTGACGGGGTCGCTCTCGTCTCGACGCCGAACGACACCTCGATCGTCGACACGCGCAAAACCGCGGAGGTCGTCGAGAAAGTCGATGGGACGCTTCTGGGCGTCGTCGTCAATCGCGTGACGGACGATACCGATCTCGAGCGCGTTCGTGAGCAGATCGAACTGCCGCTGCTGGAGTTGCTCCCCAACGATCCCCAGGCCAGCAAGACCGAGCCGGTCGTGATGAAAGCGTCCGACACGGATCTCGCTGGGGCTTACCGCCAGCTTGCGACGACGCTCCACCGACAGGTCAGCAACGAGGAGTGACCCGCATCGTTGCGATCGGGCAGGGCGTCCTTGCGCGAACGACGATGGCAATCTTTGAGTGAGCGTCCGCCCGAGTGCCTGCAATGACGTTCTTCGACCGACTGGCCGAACGTATCGACGCCGTCGACAGCGTCGTCTCCGTGGGGCTCGATCCCGACCCGGACCGCCTTCCCGAGTCCGTCGCCGACGCCGACCTGCCGCGCTTTCAGTTCAACCGCCGGATCATCGACGCGACCCACGAATATGCCGCCTGCTACAAGCCCAATGCGGCCTTCTACGAGGGACCCGACGGCTGGGCCGCCCTCGAGGAGACGATCGCTTACGCCCACGGCAAGGGCGTGCCCGTCTTACTGGATGCAAAGCGCGGTGACATCGGGAACACGGCCCGCCAGTACGCGAGTACACTCGACCCGGACGGGCTCGACGCCGACGCGATCACTGTCAACCCCTACATGGGACGGGACTCCCTGGCGCCGTTCCTCCAGCGCGAGGACAAGGGCGTGTTCGTCCTCTGTCGCACCTCGAATCCCGGCGGTGCGGACCTGCAGGACCTGGAACTGGCTACCGGCGAGCCGCTGTACGAGCGCGTCGCCGCCCTCGCGGACCTCTGGAACGACAACGACAACGTCGGACTCGTCGTCGGCGCGACCAACCCAGACGAGCTCGAAACGATCCGCGGACTCGTCCCCGAGATCCCGTTTCTCGTGCCCGGAATCGGCGCGCAGGGCGGCGACGCCGAGGCGGCCGTCGAACACGGGCTCGTCGACTGGGAGAGCGAAACCGCGTCCGGCCTCGAAGTGGGGCTGGTCAACTCCTCGCGCGGGATCATCTTCGCCGGCGAGGAGGCCCGCGGCGGTGCGGACGCCTACTTCGGTGCGGCAGGACAGGCGGCCAGGCGGCTCGCGACGCGGCTCGACGACTACCGATAAATCGGTCCCTACGACGCCTCGCGCATCACGTGCAGCGACGTGGGGATGCTTGCTGCGACGAGTCCGTACACGCCGCCCAGCAGCGGTTCGACGCCGAACGACGGGGCGAGAAGGAACCCCGCGGCGAATCCAAGCGGGTCCAGGACGAGCGCGAGGATGATGATCTGCTGACCGAACGGCTTGGAGCGAAACCACCGTGTTAGCGAGGACATCAAACGGCGGCTCGTCGCCCCCTCACTTGAATCTTCGAGAAGCGGCACCGACGTGCTCACCCGGTGAAGACGATCGGTGCCGGGGTAAAGCAGAGCAGTCCGGCCACGAGCGTCAGCACGCCGATCGCCTTGCGCGTGCGGTCGACGCCGGACTCGTCGATCGGCCGCGCGCCGCCCATCCGGCTCAACACCAGCGCGAGGACGCCCCACAGCATCCACAGCGCGACGGCACGACTGTCGCCGAACACCAGCTGCCAGCCGGCGATCGCGAACAGGAGCGCGGGAATCACGAGCTGGAACCGGTCGAGTCGATCGCCGACCAGCGCTCGCGCGACGTGCGCGCCGTCGAGTTGCCCGACCGGAAGGAGATTGAGGAAGGTCACGAACGCGCCGACCCAGCCGCCCAGCACGACCGGGTTGACCATCAGCGACGGGTTGTCGTAGACCAGCGGCTCCCCGAGGGCGAACGCGACCGCCTGAATCAGCGGCGGATACCCGAGCTCGACCTGCTGGATCAGCGCGTCGGATCCGACCTCGATCGGGGGCAATGAGACGCCGATCGCCGTGACGACGACCGTCGCGACCAGTCCGGCGAGCGGTCCGGCGACGCCGATGTCGAACAGCGCCGTCCGGCTCGGCAGGTGGTCTTTCATCCGGATGACGGCCCCGAGCGTTCCCAGCACGTTCGGCAGCGGGATGAAGTACGGCAGCGTCGCCTGTACGTCGTGGTGTCGACTCAGCGCGTAGTGGCCGAACTCGTGGACGCCGAGCACGCCGAGCACAGCCACGGCGAACGGCCACGCCCCGAGCATCGCCAGCGGATCGTCAGCGAGTGGGATATCGTACCACCGCGCGCCGGCGAACAGCGTCGTCGCCACCGTCGCAACGAAGAGACCGACGTTGAGCCAGGGGATCCCGTCGATACCGACCGAGCGCTCCTCGGCGACGAGGACGTGCTCGCCGGTCTCGTAGCGCAGCGTGACTCGATACCCGCGATTGCGAAACAGCGGCGCGAGTCGATCGACCACGTTGCCTTTCGGCGCCAGCGGCTCGCCGTAGTACCGGATCTCGCCGTCGCCGCGGTCGACCTCGTAGACGTAGAAGGTATGTGCGAAGGCTTCAGGACGCGGGTACTCCTCCAGACGATCCGACATCGGCTGGTGTTACGGTCTGGATTCGCAAATACCTGTTCCGTCCGCCGTCATTCGCAAATACCTGTTCCGTCCGCCGTCTCAACTGTCGCGCTCGGGCGTGTCGGACTCGGGTTCGGAGACGACTTCGGCGGGGACGCCGGCCACGGTCGCGCCCGGTGGCACGTCCGAGTCGACCAGCGAGTTGGCCGCGATCTGCGCGTCCGCGCCGATCTCGACGCCGGGGAGGACGATCGCGCCGGCACCGATCATCACCCGCTCGCCGACGACGACCTCGCCGGTCCGGACCTCGTCCTGCAGATACTCGTGACAGAGGATCGTCGCGTCGTAGCCGATGATGGCGTCCTCGCGCACGGTGATCAGTTCCGGCCAGAACACGTCCGGCGTGGCCGTCAGCGCCCAGGCGACGCCGGTCTCCACGTCGGCGCCGAGCCGCCGGAGCAGCCAGTTTTTCACCCGCAAACTCGGGGAGTAGCGGACGACCCAGATAATCAGAAAGTTGACCACGATCCGCAGGGGGTGGCGCGTCTCCGGCCAGTGCAGCAGCGAGTTCCGGGGGCCGGGCGTCGCCCGTCTGGAGAGTCGATCGTGGCGGGACGTGTCGTCGGACACGGCTTCGGGTTCGAGAGCCGCGACTATAGGAGTAACTGTTACTGTTCTCCGCGCAGCTCGGCCACGTGATCGATCCGCTGCTGGATCAACTCGGCCGTGCCGATGTCGTGGCGGACGCGCAGGCCGTCTTCGCCGGCCTCGCTCAGGACCGCCTCGGCGATCTCCTCGGCCTCGGCAATTTCTCCGGCGACGCCGACGACCGCGAACGACCGGGACGTCGTCGTGTAGATCCCGTCCTCGCGTTCGTCGACGCTGGCGTAGTACAGTAGCGCCTCGCCGGCGTACTCGCTCGCGATTTCGCGGGCCCCCTCCTCGTCGACGGCGACCTTCGTCCCGGCCTCCGGCTCGGCCGGATACCCCTCCGGGACGGCGTACTTGCAGACGGTGGCTTTCGGGGCGAACGACAGCTGCGGCAGGGACTCGCCGTCACGGGCAGCCGTCAGCACGTCGAGGAAGTCCGTATTCAGCACGGGCAGGGTGTTCATCGCCTCCGGGTCACCGAACCGGGCGTTGAACTCCACGACCTTGATGCCGTCGGCCGTGAGCATGAACTGCCCGTAGAGGACGCCCTTGTACTCTCCGAGTGCTTCAACGGTCGCCTCGATGACCTCGACGGCGTCCATGTAGTCCTCGCGGTCCATGAACGGCAACTCCAGCGTCGCGTCAGAGTACGACCCCATGCCGCCGGTGTTGGGTCCCTCGTCGCCCTCGTAGGCGCGCTTGTGGTCCTGGACGGCGGGCGTCACGCGCACCTCGCCGTTCGCCACCAGCGCCTGGACGGTGAACTCCTCGCCGACGAGCCGCTCTTCGAGCACGACTCGATCGTAGTCCGAATCCCGGAGGTACGCCTTGGCTTCCTCGGCGTCGACCTGGTCGCCCATGACGCGGACGCCTTTCCCGCCGGTCAGACCCGCGGGCTTGATCGCCAGGTCGCCGTCGGAGGAGTCGATGTACTCACAGGCGGCCTCCATGTCCTCGAAGGTCTCGAATTCGGGGTATCCGGGGATGTCGTGTTCGCGCATGAACCGCCGCTGGAAGGCCTTGTCCGTCTCGATGCGCGCCTCGGACTCGCGCGGACCGAACGCGTAGACCCCGGCGTCGTCGAGCGCGTCGGCGACGCCCGCCTCGAGGGGTGCTTCGGGACCGATCACCGCGATGTCAGCCTCGACGCGCTGGGCGTAGGTCGTCACGGCTCGCGGGTGGGTCGTATCGAGCACCTCGAACCCGTCCGCGAGACGGGCGATACCCGGGTTCTTGTTGCCGGCACAGGCGTACAGTGTACAGTCGGAATCGGCCAGTGCGCGGGCGATCGCGTGTTCGCGCCCGCCGCCCCCGACCAGTAGCACGGTCTCTGTCATACGCGATACCCCGCGGCACGACCGGTAAAAGGTTGCTGTTCGCCGCTGTCGCAGCCTGACGCGCGATCACTGTATTCGGCTGGCGGGTTCGGTCGAGATCGGGTGTTTTACAAATCGATGGAGAGATCAGAGCGGCATGGACAGAGCGCGTGCGATCGTCGTCGGGCTCGCGGGCGTCCTGCTCGTGCTCGCCGCGCTGCTCGTCCACCCGTTCTTGGAGTTCGTCCTCCTGGCGGTGTTGCTGGCGTTTCCGCTCCGGCCGCTCCAGCGGCGATTCGAGGGTCGATTCGGCGAGCGCACGACGGCCGCTGGACTCGTCGTCGGCGCGACCGTCACCGTCCTCCTCCCGCTCGCGTGGCTCATGTGGGTGGTTATACGGGAGGCGACGACGTTCGTCGAGCGCGTACAGCGCGGCGAGATAGACTTCTCTGCGGTCGAGACGTCGATCCGGAACGTGACGGGGCAGGACATCGACCTCCTGGAGACGGCCCGCCGGACGCTGCAGGAGACCGGGATTGGAACGGTCGACGGTGCGATCGGTGCGTTCGGGACGGCGGCGGACCTGCTGATCGGGACGGCACTGACGATCTTTCTGCTGTACTACTTCCTGAAAGACGCCGACCGGTTCGGGCGGTGGCTGGAGCGGACCGTGCCGATGTCCAGCCGCGTCTATGATCAGCTTCGCGAGGAGTTCAACGACGTCATGTGGGCAGTACTCGTCAGCCATGTGTTCATCGCAGTCGTCCAGGGCGTCGTCGCCGGACTCGGACTGGTCGTTTTCGGCGTCCCGAACGCCACGTTCTGGACGGTCGTGATGATCTTCCTCGCCGTCATGCCCATCATCGGCTCGTTTCTCGTCTGGGGGCCAGCAGTCGTCTATCTCCTTAGCGTCGAGCGACCGATCGCCGGTGTCGCGCTTCTCGTGTACGGGACGATCGTCGTCAGCTTCACCGACGACTTCCTGCGGCCGCTCGTCATCGACCGGTACACCGAGACGCGACTGAATCCCGGCGCCATCGTTCTGGGTGTCATCGGCGGGATCTACGTGTTCGGGTTCATCGGCGTCTTCTTCGGCCCGGTCGTCATCGGCGCGCTGCGAGCGGTCCTCGACGTCTACCGCCGTGAATACGTCGAGGACGTATCGACGGCCACGGCAAGTGAATAGAGCATACAGTATCCGTCGACCGGTGGCGATCGCAGAAGCCGGGTGAGACTGCCGGAGGCGTCGGAATTTACCCTCGTCGTCTCGAACCACACGCATGACCGACGACCCGCTCGCACGCAACCGCCTCGAAGACGAGGAGAGTCCGTATCTCCAGCAGCACGCGGACAACCCCGTCAACTGGCAACCCTGGGACGAGACTGCCCTCGAAGCCGCCCGCGAGCGTGACCGTCCGATCTTCCTGTCGATCGGCTACTCCTCCTGTCACTGGTGTCACGTGATGGCCGAGGAGAGTTTCGAGGACGAAACGGTCGCCGAGGTGCTCAACGAGCACTTCGTTCCGATCAAGGTGGATCGCGAGGAGCGACCGGACGTCGACAGCGTCTACCAGACGCTCGCGCAGATCGTCAGCGGCCGCGGCGGCTGGCCGCTGTCGGTGTGGCTCACGCCGGAGCAGAAACCCTTCCACGTCGGGACGTACTTCCCGCGCGAGCCGCGGCGCGGAATGCCCGGCTTTCTGGAGGTGCTGGGAAAGTTGCGGGCCAAATACACTGACGAGCGCGAAGAGATCGAAGCCCGCGCCGAGGAGTGGACCGAGGCCATCGAGAGCGAGGTTTCGACGACGCCTGACTCGGCTGGTGCGGTCGGCGACGACCTGCTCGTGGCCGCGGCAGACACAGCAGTCAAACGCGCCGATCGCACGCACGGCGGGTTCGGTTCGGGCGGTCCCAAGTTCCCCCAGACGGGACGACTCCGATTGCTGTTGCGTGCACACGAGCGGACCGGTCGCGAGGAGTTCCGGACAGTCGCGACCGCGGCGCTGGATGCGATGATCGAGGGCGGGATCTACGATCAGCTCGGCGGCGGTTTCCACCGCTACGCAACCGACCGAGAGTGGGTCGTCCCGCACTTCGAGAAGATGCTCTACGACAACGCCGAGATCCCGCGGACGCTCCTTGCGGGTTATCAGGTCACGGGCGAGGATCGCTACGCTGCGGTCGCACGGGAGACCTTCGAGTTCCTGCGGCGAGAACTGCGCCATCCGGAGGGCGGACTGTTCAGCACGCTCGACGCACGCAGTGCGCCGCCCGACGATCCCGAAGCGGGTGACGAAGAAGGCGCGTTCTACACCTGGACGCCCGCGGCGGTACGCGAAGCCGTCGCCGACGAGGCGGACGCCGACCTGTTCTGTGATCGCTACGGTATCACGGCGGCCGGCAACTTCGAGGGCGAGACGGTGCTGACCCGCGCCGCGTCGACCGAGCGACTTGCTGCCGACCACAATCTGGACCCAGAAGCGGTCGAAGACCGCCTCGAAACTGCTCGCCAGCAGGCCTTCGACACACGGGAGGAGCGACCGCGGCCGAACCGCGACGAGAAGATCCTCGCCGGCTGGAACGGGCTGGCGATCTCGGCGCTGGCCGCGGGTGGGCTCGTACTCGACTCGTCGTATGCGGAGATGGCGGGCGGCGCGCTGTCGTTCTGTCGCCAGCACCTCTGGGACGCTGAGGCAGGCCAACTCTCCCGCCGATACAAGGACGTCCAACCACGCTCGGGGGCCAACGAGACGGCGTCTCGCTCAGGCGACGTGCGGATCGACGGATACCTGGAAGATTATGCCTTCCTCGCGCGCGGCGCGTTCGACACCTACCAGACGACCGGCGACGTCGAACAGCTGTCGTTCGCACTCGATCTCGCCGAGGCGATGGTCGAGCGGTTCTGGGACGCAGACGCGGGGACGCTGTATTTCACTCCCGCTGGCGGTGAGAGTCTGATTGCCCGCCCGCAGGAACTGTCCGATCAGTCGACGCCGTCCAGCGCCGGTGTGGCCGCGGAGACGCTGCTCGCACTCGATCACTTCCGGACAGACGATCGGTTTGCCGACGTGGCCGCTGGCGTGCTCGAAACGCACGCGGCGACGATCGAACGCGATCCGCTCCGTCACGCCTCGCTGACGCTTGCCGCCGATCGCTACCGGAACGGGTCGGCAGAGCTCACGATCGCTGCCGAGGCGATCCCCGAGCCGTGGCGCGAGCAGCTGGCAACGACGTACCTTCCGGCGCGGATCCTGACCCGTCGGCCACCGACCGCTGACGGACTGGACGCGTGGCTCGGCCGGCTCGGATTCGAGAACGCGCCGCCGATCTGGGCCGGCCGGAACGCTCGCGACGGCCGGCCAACCGTCTACGCCTGCCGGGACTTCGCGTGTTCACCGCCCCAGAACGACCTTGGCGCGGCGATCGACTGGCTGCGAGCGTAGTGTCACTCTCGATCGCGGGCGTACGGTCCTGCAACCACGACTCGAATCAGTCGGAAAAGCAACTATTCGAGCGATTTTGCCCGGTTGTGGAAGTCTCCGCCACATTCGCAGGCACCTGGGTGTGTCGTCGCCTGGACGATGGTACCACACTGCAGGCATTCGTACTCGGACGCGGATTCCGGATCGTTCTCCCCTTCGATGTCCTGGCTATGAGGCATGATCGATAGTGAGGGTGGGTGACTGAAATATTAACCGGAGAAGGAATATAATGACATATTACCACAGGTGGCGAAGTCGCCGTACTCGCATTCGGCGCACTGCCAACCCGTCTAGCGCTCCGCAAAGTACTCGCGGATTCGCTCGGCCAGGTATACCGGGATCGAGACCGGCTCTTCTTCGACGAAGCGGGCGATTTCCTCGCGGTCGTCTGCTCGCGGCCCGTTGCCGCTCGCACCGTCCGTGTCGCGTGGCGACACGCGCTCGACGACCACTGTCGGAATGTACTCGATCCCGTACTCCTCGACTTTCGGACCCGCTTTCGAGCCGTCGTCCAGTTTTTCGACGGGAATCTCTTCGACCCGGTCGTCGCCGACGCCAGCCGCCTGCAGGGCCGCGCCGAACGCGGGCAACTGGGCGCGACAGTCGCCACACCAGTCACCGCCCCAGACGATGTACGTCAGTTCGTCGTGCTCGGCGAGCGTGTCGATCGTGTCGCTGTGTGCCTCCTCGTCGAAGACGGGATCCGGTTCCATCGTTTCCAGCGTCATGGCTCGTCGTTCGAGCCCGGCGAATAAAACGGTCGCGACTGTCCGTGAGAGCCGATACAGCAGCCCGTCTTACTGCTGCTCGAAGGCGGCGACCATCTCCGATGCGGCAGCGTCGACGTCGCGCTCTGCGACGAACGACGCGATCGCCGTCTTGAGCTCGATGAGTTGCTCGGGCCGGACGCCGAGTCCGTGCGTGATCGACAGCGGCTGAGAACGTGACGACTCGAAATCCTCGTGCTGACGCTGGAGGAATCCGGTGAACTGCCCCATCGCGACGTCCGTCCGTGGCGGGATCGACCCCTTCTTCTGGTTGAATCGCCGCTGTCCGTCGGCCGATCCGGCGTAGCGCAAGAACGCCTCGACGGCCTCGTCGTTGTCGGTCGCTTCCGAGGCGATTACCGCGTCCATGTTCATCGCGTATCGACCTTCGGTCCCGGGGAAGGGAACGTGATCCCAGTTGGATCCGTATCTAAATCCGTCGGTCTCCGTGTAGGCGCCCGCAGCCCAGTCGCCCTGATGGAAGAACACCGATTCGCCCTCGATGAATCGCTCGTTGGCGTCGGTCAGCGAGACGTACAGCGCGTCGTCGGTAGCCAGATCGGCGTACGCCGAAACGATGTCCAGCGCGTCCTCGATCGCGCGCCGGTGCCGTCCGGCCTCGCCGTCGGTCACCGACTGGTAGACGTCGTGGCCGTGCTCGCCGAGTAACACCGTCTCCCACAACTGGAGGACTGTCCAGGGGTTTTTCATCGGTAGCAACATCCCGACCTGCCCGGTTTCGACTTCGACCTGCCGGAGCAGTTCGACGAACTCTCGGGGACTCGAGACGCTCGATGGGTCCACACCCGCTTCGACGGCCAGTTCGACGTTGTAAAAGAGGTTGTTGATCCGGTGGATGTTCAACGGGACCGCGTGGTACGTGCCCTCAAATGTCGCGGCACTCCGCGGCCCGTCGAGATACTCCCGTTCCATGGCCGCGTCCGTCCAGACGTCCGAGACGTCCGCGAGAACGCCGGCCTCGACGTACGGCGCGAGGTTCTTGCCGGGCCACTCGACCCAGACGTCCGGCGGGTTCTCCTTGAGAATCCGGCTTTTGACCGTCAGACTGAGGTTCTCATCGGTGACGTCGCCGAGCGAGACGCCCGGATGGCGGCTCTGGAACCCCTCCAGGAGTGCGCTCATCGCCGCCTCACCGTCGCCGCCAACCATCCGGTGTAAGAGTTCGGCCCCCGACCTGGAGCCGGCATACCGGCTGTCGGTATTTGACATGTTCGCCCGTTCCTCGCGGCCGTTATTTAACTTACCGCCGCGGTTCTCAAGACTGGTACTATCCGTCCGATCCCACAGTCCGGACGACACTCTCTCGCTTTCGTTTCTGCTCTCTATCCTGCCCCCGAATGGACGACCGGGAGTACGAAAATAGATTCTGATAACCGGTGGAAGGATATATATGACCTATGGAGAAATCTACTCATATGGGATTCTCTCTCGACCGCGCAACAACTGCTGCGCTCGCGCTTCAGTTGGCACACGCGCTCTACCAGGCTCTCTTGCCGTCGGTGGCTGCTGGGCCGGCGTACGTGGTGTCGGCGGCCGGTGGATTCGTCGTCGCCGGGGCCGCGCTGGCGTATGCAGGTCGGCGGTTCGACGTCCGGATCGGTCAGTTGCAGACCGAAATCGAATCGCTCGCGGACGAGCGTGATTCAGCACGACAGCAACGAGACGAACTCCAGGCGGAGGTAACGACGCTCGAACGGCGGCTCGAAGACGCCCAGGCGGCGCTCGCCGAGCAGCGAGACGCGGCCAGTCCGTCAGCACCGGCGACGACGGACGGCGGCGTGCCGGCTGTCGACGACGGGCAGAGTAGTGAACTGCTTCAGGCACACACGGAGACCATCGAGCGGGTCAGCGAGGGCGATCTCAGTCAGCGTCTCGAGACGGAAACGGCGGATGAAGCGGTGAACGACCTGTCGCGAGCGTTCAACGAGATGGCGGCAGCCTTCGAGCAGACGATCGACACGGCGGGTGAGTTCAGCGAGGACGTGGCCGGTTCGAGCGAGCAGGTGACGGCTGCGACGGAGGCCGTCAGGGAGGCTAGCGAAAACGTCGCGGCGTCGATCGACGAGATCGCCGCGGTGTTCGGAGACCAGCACCAGCAGATCAGCCGTATCTCCGAGGAGATGTCGGAGATGTCCGCGACGATCGAAGAGATCGCCGCCTCGAGTGACGAGGTCGCCCAGAAAGCAGATCGGACCGAGCGCCACACTGTCGAGGGGATCGAAGCCGCCCGCGGCGTCGCCGACGCCATGGACGAAGCAAACGAGCAAACCGAGGTCGTCGTCGAGGCCGTCGAGGCGCTCGACGAGCAGATGGAAGAGGTCGGACAGATCGTCGACATGATCGACGACATCGCCGAGCAGACGAACATCCTCGCACTGAACGCCTCGATCGAGGCCGCGCATGCCTCTTCCGGTGAGGAAACCGGGTTCGGGGTCGTCGCCGACGAGGTCAAGAACCTCGCCGAAGAGACCAAAGACGCGACCGACGAAATCGAGACGCTCATCGGCGAGATCCAGGAACAGACCGGCGAAACCGTCGAGGAGATCAACGAGATGCAAACGACCGTCCAGGACGGACAGGCTGACGCCCGGGAAGGGCTCGAAGCCCTCGAATCGATCCTCGAACACGTCGAACAGACGGCCAGCGGCGTCAAGGAAATCTCCAACGCGACGGACGATCAGGCAGCCTCCAGCGAAGAGGTCGCCTCGATCGCCGACCAGGCCGCCGAGACCAGTCGCGAGCACGTCCAGGAGGCCGAACACGTCGCCGCGATCGCCGAGGAACAGACGCTCGCGCTCGGCGAGATGTACGTCAACGCTCGCATGCTCACGATGCGTGCCCGCCAGCTCACGACGCTGTTCGACCGCTACGAGACATCGTAGGTGACGTTTCGTACCGGAACGAGGGGCTCGACTCGCTACACCGAGAACACGTATGCCGATCCCGAGTCTGTTCCGTGCGGATCCTCGTCCAGGAGGGCACCGACGAGAGCCGTCGTCGCGTCGCCGGAGAGCGCGACACCCCATCCGAACCAGTCCTCGCTGTCACCGTCGGCGGCGACAAGTTTCGTCCGCTGATTCCAGGTGCCGTCCGATCGATCAAATACGTACGCCGCCCCTGCCTGTTCCCCATTGGGGTCCGTCTCCGCGTGTGCACTGCAGAGGGCAGTCGTCCCGTCGGCAGACAATGCGACGGCCCGCCCGAACCAGTCTTGCGGGTCTCCGGTCGAGAGTTTCGCCTGCTGCTCCCAGGAACCATCCAACTGTTCGAACACGTATGCCCCTGGGCTCGGGCGTTCGTACTCGGAAGTACCGATGAGCGCAACCGTCCCGTCGGCAGAGAGTGAGACGGTAGAACCAACCCGATACCCCACCTCTCCGGGCACGAGTTTTGCCTGCTGATTCCAGGTGCCGTCCGACCGCTCGAACGCGTACACCGACCCCAGGATTATCTCTTCAGGAGTAACCCTGTCGTAGGCAGCGCTGACCAGCGCGGTTGTCCCGTCGTCAGAAAGGGCGACAGCCTGTCCGAAATGGTCGTCCGCGTCACCGTCGGCGGCCGAGAGTTTCGCCTGCTGATCCCAGGCACTGCCTGACTGTTCAAACACGTATGCCGACCCCGCCTGTTCCCCGTTGGGATTTTCGTCTTCGGCCGCGCCGATGATGGCTGTCGTCCCGTCACTCGACACCGCAACATCGAGACCGAACATGTCGCCAGGCTCGCCGTCGGCGGCAGTGAGCTTCGCTTCCCGGTTCCAGTCCCCGCCCGTCTGGCTGAAGACGTACGCCGACCCTGCTCCGGACTGCGCGTCGCTGCTACCGTCCGGATCGTCGTCGTTAGGAGCACCGATGACCGCGGTCATCCCGTCGCTCGATACTGTCACCGAACCGCCGAACCAGTCGCCAGCGTCGCCATCGGCGGCAACGAGTTTCGTCTGCTGGGTCCAGGAACCGATACGACGATCGAACACGTACGCCGCTCCTGCCTGTTCTCCGTTAGGGTCCTTGTCTTCGAACGCACCGACGACCGCGGTTGTCCCATTTCTCGACAGCCCCACCGAAACGCCGAACCGATCCTCGGCATCGCCGTCGGCAGCCGAGAGCTTTTGGGACACGTCAGATGGGGGTGGAGAAGGTGTCGGGGTGGGCGTCGGGGGAGGAGTCGGAGTCGAGGTTTGCGTTGCGGTGGAGGGAGGTGTCGAAGTGAGCGTCGCGGTGGAGGGAGGCGTCGAAGTGGGCGTTGCGGTGAGCGTGGCGGTTGGAGTTTCCGTCGGCGTTGCAGGGCTGTCCGTGGGTATCGAGTTGGTTTCGGATGGCGTGTCCTGGTCTGTGCCGTTTGTGGAGGTGTTGTCACATCCGGCGAGAACAGCCGTAGTACTCCCCAGGAGCAGAAGGAATTGGCGACGAGACTAATTCATACTATCTAATAGCATGAACCGTTCTGAAAAAGGGCACCGTTGAATATACACCCCTATCATAGCGCTCTCGTCGTCCGTGTCAGTAGGTGTCTCACCTGGGACGTACTTTTACTACGCGGTCGGTCGTCCGTTCGGACATGGACGTCGGTGTACTGACCGTCCCGCTCGGAGACCAGCCACGCGAATCGGCTTTCGAGTATCTCGCCGAACTCGGCGTCGACGCGGTCGAACTCGGCTGTGGCGGCTATCCGGGGGAGGGCCACGTCGATCGAACGGTACTGCTGTCCGACCCCGATGCACGGGCCGCTCTCCGGGAAGAGCTGGACGCACACGACCTGCGCGTGAGCGCGTTCGCGACGCACAACAACCCGCTCCACCCCGACGAGGAGCGGGCAGCCGAGGCCGACAAAGAGCTACGGGAAGCGATCGACCTCGCCTCGCAGTTCGACGTGGGGACTGTGACCTGTTTCTCGGGGTTGCCCGCCGGCGGTCCGAACGACGAGGTGCCCAACTGGGTGACCGCACCCTGGCCGGGCGAGCACGCCGATGCCCACGCGTATCAGTGGGACGTCGCGACCGACTACTGGGGGGACCTGGCGAGCTACGCCGACGAGCACGGCGTCGACCTCGCGATCGAGATGCACCCGAACATGCTGATCTACGAGCCGACGGGGCTGCTCGAACTCCGCGAGCGGACGAACGAGCGCGTCGGCGCGAACTTCGATCCGTCGCACCTCTACTGGCAGGGGATCGAGATCACCGACGCGATCAGACTGTTGGGCGATGCGATCCATCACGTCCACGCCAAGGACACCCGGATCTACGACGCCCAGGCCCGGACGAAGGGCGTGCTGGACACGACGCCGTACGACGAGGTCGCCGAACGGTCCTGGATCTTCCGGTCGGTCGGCTACGGCCACGGCGAGGACCACTGGCGGGACGTCGTCTCGACGCTGCGAATGGTCGACTACGACGGCGCGCTCTCGATCGAACACGAGGACGCGCTCACCTCCGCCAGCGAGGGCTTGGAAAAAGGTGTCGAGTTGCTCCAGCGAGTCGTCTTCGAGGAACAGCCCGGCGACGCGTACTGGGCGTGATCGTGGCTGCGGTCCGTCGTCAGGAGATCGTGGCTGCGGTCCGTCGCCAAGTTATTTTGCCGTGCCTGGCGACGTGTCGAGCATGGCACTCTCGATCGGGATGCTCGGGTACCGCTTCATGGGGCGCGCTCACGCGAACGCCCTCGCTCGATTGCCGATGTTCTTCCCGGACGCACCGGCCGTCGAACGGGACGTGGTGATCGGCCGCGACGAGTCGGCACTCGCCGACGCTGCAGACCGGCTCGGGTTCGCACGAACGGCTACCGACTGGCGGGACGTGATCGGCGAGGTGGACGTCTTCTACAACCTCGGGCCGAACCACCTCCACGCCGAGCCGTCGATTGCGGCGCTCGAAGCTGGCGTGCCAGTCCTCTGTGAGAAGCCGCTCGCGGCCGACGACGCGGCCGCCGAACGGATGGCCCGAGCGGCCGCCGACGCGGACGTCCCGACGGCAACGGCGTTCAACTACCGGTACGTCCCGGCGATCCAGTACGCAAAGCGATTGCTCGACGCCGGCGAACTCGGCGAGATCCGTCACTTCCGCGGGCACTACCTCCAGGACTGGCTGGTCGATCCCGACGCGCCCTGGAGCTGGCGACTCGACGCTGATCTCGCCGGCAGCGGCGCGCTCGGCGACCTCGGCGCGCACACGATCGACCTCGCTCGCTATCTCGTCGGCGACGTCGCCGAGGTCAGCGGGCAGCTACAGACGTTTGTCGACGAGCGACCCGCTCCGGATGGCGACGGCACCCGCGAGGTGACCGTCGACGACGCCTACAGCGCGCAGGTGACCTTCGAGAACGGCGCTGTCGGGACACTGGAGGCCTCGCGGTTCGCGACCGGCCACGAGAACGACCACACCATCGCAATCCACGGCTCGAAAGGGAGTCTGCGATTCGGCCTCGAACGCCTGAACGAACTCGAAGTTAAATTCGAGGGCGACCGCGGCTACCAGCGCGTGCTCGTGACCGACGAGGACGATCCCTACGGCGATCGCTGGTGGCCACCGGGGCACGTCCTTGGATGGGAACACACCTTCGTCCACGAGAACTACGAGTTCCTCACTGCCGTCGCAGAAGGGGGCGAGTACCGCCCGAACTTTGCCGACGGGGAAGCCGTCCAGCGCGTGCTGGCAACCATCGAGGAGAGCGACGAGCGCGGCGAGCGCCTGCCAGTCAAATGAACGGCGATAGCGACGCCGACACGGGCGAACTGACGCTCGCGTTCTCGCTGTCGGCCATCGAGCGACTTGCGGACCCGAACGCGGTATTCGAGGACGCGCAGACCTGGAGCCGATATATCGGTCTGATCGACGACGATACCGAACGGATCGAGCAACTCGTCGCGGAGTGCGACCTCCGGCAGGATTTCGACCTCCGAGACCGGGACAAGTGGCTCACCCTGGAAGAGATACACGAGGCGACGCCGACCCCGCGGCACGTCTACGTCGGGGCGAGCGACGACGACATGCGAGTATCGACCATGTTCGACTGGGAGTACATTCGCGTCACCGAGGCAGCCGAGAAAGCCGGCTGGGCCGTCTCCGAGCGATCCGATCCGGGACTCGCCGCTCGACTCCTGACGGCCGTTCGAAACCTGATCGGGTGACTGCTGGACCAAAACGCTGCGACTCGCGTCGCTCGTCGCAGTCCTATCGCTCTTCAGAATCGAGCACGCGAATCTGGTCGCCCCGAACCGTCACGCGGCCACCTTTTTCTTCGTCGGGTTCGCTCACTGCATTCGCGAACCACTTCTCGAAAAAGCTGGACCAAAACGCTGCGACTCGCGTCGCTCGTCGCAGTCCTATCGCTCTTCAGAATCGAGCACGCGAATCTGGTCGCCCCGAACCGTCACCGGGATCGGGACCGTCGCCTCGTAGAGTTCGACGGTCACCTGGTCTTTGCCCTCGTCGATGCGCTGGACCTGTGCCTTCTCGCCTTTGAACGGACCGGCGATGAGCTCGACGATGTCGCCTTCGGCGATCCCCTCGACGTCGGGTTTGGGCGAGAGGAAGTGCTCGACTTCCGAAATCGAGGACTCGCCCTGGACCACGCCGTTGGCGTGGGGGATCTCATCGAGGATCCGATCGAAGACCGAGATGTCGTCGGCCTCGACCATCACGTAACTCGTCAGCGAATCCGGCGCGAGCGCGGCGTGGATCTCATCTTCCTCACGGCTGATGATCATGTCCGCGACGGTGCGCTCCTGGCTGGCCGTGGTCTTGACTGCGTAGACGCCCATCAGGGACCACCCGGGACGAACGACATGAACGCGAAGATCAGGAATCCGAGCAACCCGACCAGGAGAATCCCGGCCCCGGCGATCTTGGCCACCTGCGAGAACTCCTCCCAGGACGGCGTACTCGCCAGTTTGAGGACGCGGATGTATGACGATAGCTCTGTCGGGACGTGCATATCTGGTGTTTACCCGTCAGCACTTTTCTATCTATCTCTTTGCGCCCGGCGCGAGACGCGCCTCGAACTCGGCTTCATCCGGTCGAGGCCGCCAACAAGACACATTGAAACCGGCTGCAGACGCAGGACCCGTTATGACAGAACCGCGTATCCGCCGGGCGCGAGCGGACGACCACGAAGACGTCGTCGCGTTCACCCGGGAGACGTGGTCCGATCGGGACGTCGAGGACTACATCCCGGACGCCTTCGAGGAGTGGGTCGAGACCGACGGTCCGGAACAGCGCACTGTCGTCGTGGAGGTCGACGGGAGCGTCGTCGGGGTCTGTCAAGGTGTCGTCCTCTCCGAACACGAGGCCTGGCTCCAGGGGATGCGCGTCGATCCCGACCACCGCGGATCGGGAATCGCGCTGTCGATGATGGACGATCTGTTATCGTGGGCGCGCGAGCAGGGCGCATCGGTCGCCCGCGACATGGTCTTCTCCTGGAACGGCGGTGGCCTCGGCCTGTCTCGTGCGGCCGGGTTCGGACCGGCGACGGAGGGGCGATGGGCCCAGCCCGCACCGGACCCGAGCGCCAGCCCGGGCCTGGAGCGACGCGACGATCCCGACGCGGCCTGGAGCCACTGGCAGCGCAGCGACGCCCGCGACCACCTGTCCGGGCTCGGCGTCGACACCGACGAACCCTGGTCGCTCTCGGAAGTCACTCGCGAGCGCCTGCACGAGGACTGCCAGCGCGTCATCTCCCTTCGCGACGAGACCGGCACGCGGGCGACGACCGCGCGAATCCGCCAGCGCGAACGAAACACTGACGACGGCGTCGAGACGTGGGCCGTCTACGGCCACAGCGCGTGGGACAGTCCCGACGCCGCCCGGGCGCTGTTCGACGCCGTCGCCGCCGACGCCGCCGATCTCGGGGTCGACCACACCCGCGTTCTGATACCGGAAACCTGCCGGCACGTCTCGGTGGCCGCAGCCGCGGACGGGCGGATCTCCGACGAACCGTTCTTCGTCCTCGAAGCGGATCTCACGGGATCGCCATAGTACAGCCACTCTCGTTCGGGGCGTAACCTATTTCGCTGTTGTGTCCATACTATGCAATATAATGGTCGAATTCGTCCTGCTCGACGCCTCGGTCGGAGACACGCCAGTACGACGGAACTTCCGGCGTGAGCTCCCGGGCGACGTGACGGTTTTCGAGATCAGCGAGGGCGAACTGCCGCCCGATCCCGAGACGTTCTCCTACGACGGTGCAGTCATCAGCGGCTCACAGTGCTCGACCTACGACGACCAGCCGTGGATCACTGATACCGAAGACTGGGCACGGGCGGCCCACGACGCCGGAATCCCGATGATCGGGGTCTGCTGGGGCCACCAGTTGCTCGCGGAAGCGCTGGGCGGACGGGTCGCCGACATGGGCGAGCGCGAACTCGGCTACCGGACCGTCCGGCGCGTCGGCGCGTCGCAGCTGTTCAACGGCGTCTCCCGGACGTTCACGGCCTTCGAGACACACACCGACGCCGTCGTCGAACTACCGGAGAACGCGCGCGTGACCGCACGCAACGACGCAGGGCTCCAGGGGTTCCAGATCGGTCGGACCTACGGCGTGCAGTTCCATCCCGAATACGACATGGATGCCGCTCGGTGGGTCATCGAGGGGAAAGACATCTCCGAGAAAGACAGGCAGGCGGCACTCGAAACTGTCACCGAGGACAACCACGCCGCGGCCGCACAGGCACGGCTGGTCTTCGAGAATTTCCGTCGGGTTGTCGCCGGCGAACGGGTCTGTCGGATCGATCCGATCACTCCGGACCGGTGACGTCGGTGACGGTACCAACGCCCTTCGAGCGGCCCTCGCGGAACACGAACCGCTGTCCCTCCTCGATGCAGTACGGCCGGAATTTGAATCGAACACGGGCACGTCCGGTGTCACCGGGCAGCAGTTGCCCGCCCTCGGGGTAGAACGCGGCCGCCTCGCTGACGGTTTCGAGGTGAACGACCGGTTCGTAGCCGTCGCCGATCCGCGTCGGATGGTTCAGCACCATCACCTCGGCCTCGAACTCACGAACCGGCGTCGGATCGGCTTCTCGGGGGAGCAGGACCATCCCGCGCTCGACGTCGGCCTCGCGGACGCCCTTGAGCGCGATCCCGACGATGCGGCCGGCCTCGGCCTCGTCGACGCGGTGGTAGTGCATCTCGATCGAGCGGACCTCGACTTCCCGAAAGGTTCCGTCGGCCATCGGCCCGAGCAGGAGTTCGTCGCCGGCCTCAACGCGTCCGGAGCGGATCGTCCCCGACGCGACCGCGCCGACGCCGCTGACCTTGTAGGTTCGATCGATGTACATCTCGAAGTCGCCGTCGGCGGCGGTCTCGGTCTTCGGGAGGCGCTCGAACAACTCGTCGAGCGTCTCCAGCCCGGTGCCGTCGACGGCCGAGGTCCGAAGGACCGGCACGACCGTCTCGGAGATCTCTTCGACGGCTGCGTCGATCCCGTGGCGGGTGATCGGTAGCGGCGTCTTCTCGGCGTCACGGAGCAGTCGCTCGACCTCGCGTTCGACCTCGGCGAGGCGCTCGTCGTCGACGAGATCGACCTTGGTGATCGCGACGATCGTGGGCAGTTCGGTCGCCAGCAGGATGCCGAGGTGCTCTCGGGTCGTCCTCGTGGGCCCGTCGTCGGCCGCAACCGTCAACAGCCCGTAGTCGAGTTTCTGGCCGACGATCCCGCGAATGGTCGTCCGCAGCCACGGCTCGTGGCCGACGGTATCGACGAAGCTGACCAGACGGTCGGATTCTTCGACCACGCGGGCGCGATCCGACTTGCGGTCGGGGTTGTCCATTCGGACCGGGCCGTCCTCGTCGAACCCGTAGACGCCGTAGGAGAGATCCGCCGAGAGACCCCGCTCGATCTCGTGTGGGCGGACGTCCAGATACGAGCGCGTGTCTCCCTGGCCGTCGTCGGCCTGGCCGGTCACCAGTGACCCGACGAGCGTCGATTTCCCGTGGTCGACGTGGCCCGCAGTCCCGACGACGATGTGCTCGTCGTCGGCCAGTCGCGTCCCTTCCCGGATCGTCGCGACCCCCACGATCCCGCCGCGATCGACGCTCCAGGTCTGGACGTCGGCGATGTGCGCGCCGGCCTCGTCGGCCAGAAGCGAGAGGACGTCCATCGACTCGGAGAACGTCTCGGGTTCGATCCCGGCCAGACCGCCGTCGTCGGTGACGCCGACGACGTAGGTCGCCTCGCCGTCACCGCTCAGGACGCGGTGGCGCAGCTGCGCTGCGAGGCTCTCGAAGCGCCCCTCCGTCGCGTGGAGGTCCTCGCTGAGCCGCTCTTTGAATTCGACGCTGCCCCCTTCCTGCTCCCCGCGTTCGAGTGCACGCTCAAGGACGGCCCGGTCCGGGCTCATAGGCGTGGGTAATTGTGGCGCTCTCATAAGCCTTCCCCGTATTCGCCTCAGTACAGGTCTGTATCGCTATATATCATCCTTCGTGGTGTGGAACGATTTGCGGTACGTTGGATCCACATCGACCGCCCGGCGTTGCCCTGGAGAGACACGAACCAGGACTCGGACGATTCGTCTTCTGGTGGCAGTCGCCACGGTAACTAGCACTATCGGATCGGGTCGACGCCGATCGCCTCGAAGAACCCGTCCGCGTATGCGTCGTCGGTGACGCGATCAGCCGCCGCGAGCGCCGCGTCGTCCGCGTTCGCGACTGCGACGGCCTCGCCCGCGACCTCGAACGTCGACACGTCGTTCTCGGAGTCGCCGACCGCCAGAAACGCCGCGGGGTCCAGACCGAGTTCGTCGGCGACGACTTCGAGTCCCTGGCCCTTGCTCACGTCGGGCGATTTCACGTGGTAGGCGTAGCCGGTGTCGACGACCTCTAATCCGCGCTCGGCAGCGATCGATTCCAGCGGTGCCAGCGGCTGTTCGCGAGCGACGGCGATCTCGGTCTCGCGCCACCGGTTGACGAAATCGATCTCTCGCCACCCCAGACTGTAGCCGGCCTCGACGTACGCGTCGGCGACGGCCTGTGCGGCCGCGCGATCCCCTTCGAAACGGAGCGTGTCGGTGTCGGCGACGGCGACGACCCCGCCGTTCTCGGCGATCACCCGCCCCTCGATCCCGGCGAACTGGCAGAGCGCGATCGGATACGGCATGGACTTGCCCGTCGCGACGACGACCGGTGCGGGCCACTCCCGCAGCACTGGCAAGACACGGTGGTCGATCGCCCCCTGGCCGTCGGTCAGCGTTCCGTCGACGTCGACCGCAAGCGGCGGCGCGTCCATCATATTTGCTCGTCGATGCGGAGAACTATCGGTCTTGCGTGTCCGCTATTCGTCCGTAAGTCGTTCGTACGCAGCTTTGACGCGCTTGAACTGTGCCTCGTCGCCGTCTTCGGTGTCCGGATGCACCGATTTGACTTTCTCCCGGTAGGCCCGTTTGATCGCCTCCTGGTCGGCGTCGGGGTCGAGTCCGAGCGTGCGGTAGGCTTCAGCAGTCGTCGGACCGTCGCTGCCGGGCGGAGCGCGGGTCCGGCGTTCGCGGGGACCGACCCGGCGTCGCTCGCCCGGACCGCTCGCCCGCTGCCGCCGACCGCGACTGCCCGGCGGCACCCAGTCCTCGCGGGGGCCGGCCCCGAAGTCGCCACGTCTCCCGCGACCGTCTCGGCGGCGGTCGCGACCTGCGTTGCGTTCGGCCTGGCGCTGGACGCGCGCGTAGAGACGACTGGCCAGCCGGCCCGTCCCGTGAATCCAGAGCAGGTAGGATACTGCTCCGAACATCGCCGCCACCACGAGGACGAACGGATTATAGACGACTCCGAGGAGCGCGAACAGGACCGCCATCCCGCTAAACACTGCAGCGAGCCCGACCAGCAGGCGTGATTCGTCCACGGATAGCGTTCGGCCAGGCTACCCCTAAACCTCCCGGCAACGGCAGAGAGTGTCGGGATTTCGGCGTCTCGCCCGAGGGACGGCAGCCGCGCCACCACCAGCGTAAAGCGTCCGTGGGTGCTATACTCACACATGAATGCTTCCGGACTCTGTGACATCTGTGGGAAGCCGGACGTCGACCACGTCTGTGACCGGTGTGGACGACTGGTCTGTGAGCGCCACTATGACGACGGGCACGGGGTCTGTACGGAGTGTGCTACCGAGCTCGGTCTCGGGGACGAGCACGTCGATCCGGACGACCTTCCCAACGACGTCGATATCTACCGGTTCTAGGGGTCGTACGACGCTTATCGGTTCGACGTCTCCTGCCTACCGCGGCGTGCAGACGAACACGGTCCGGTCGTCGTCCGGGCCGTAGCCCCCGACCGGTTCGACGTCGAGACCGTATCCAGACAGCGTCGCCGCGATTTCGAGATCGTCGAAGGGGGTCATCGGACGCGTGTCGACACAGACCTCGCCGTCGGGCGTGAACACGATCTGATCCCAGCGCAGCCGGTCGCCGTCGGGATTCATCTGCACGAGACGGGCGTATCTGCCAGCGTCCGTCTCGCCCACGTCGATCGCGACCTCGTTTCCCTCCGGCGGCAACGGCGAGTTGTCGAAGACGAACACGCCGTCGGCAGCGAGGTGTGCGGCCACGTCCTCGATCGCCGGCCCGAGTTCCGCCGGCGGCAGGTGATTGATCACCCCACGAATCGCGACGACGACGTCGAACTCCGAATCGACCGGGATCCCGGGGACGCCAGCCGCGTGATAGTCGGCGTCGACCTTCTCTCGGGCACGGGACAGCATGCCCTCGTTCGGGTCGATCGCGGTCACGTCGTAGCCGGCGTCGACGAATCGCTGGGTGTGTTCGCCGGTTCCACAGCCGATCTCCAGAAGGGTCAGATCCGCTGGGTCCCGGTCGTCGAGCAGGTCCTGGACGAACGCACAGTCCCGATCGTAGTCCCACTCCGACTGGATCGCGTCGTAGAGTTCGGGATAGTCGGTGTACAGCCGTTCCATGTGCTGACGGCGAACCCGACCGCCGTATATGTACCGGCGATCGAGGCGACTGCCCCGGGGCTTGACCCCGTGGTGGGCTCACCGTCGTTTGGACCGGTTTCCCGGACCCGGACCAACCCACATTTCCAAGGTCTCCGGGCGATAACGTCCTGTATGTCATTCCCTAACTCGGGGAAAGATCTCGAGTGTCGGTGTACGCGCTGCAAGTACAACAACAGTGGAACGTGTGGGTATCAAGGGCGACTGCTCATCAATCAGAACGGCGAGTGTGAGATGATGGAAACCGGGTTTGGCGGGCCGCCCGGTCCGCACGGACAGCAGGAATGATCCGGGAGCGTGTCGGATCCGGACGGCGCAAGCCGGTCCGACGCGATAGAGACGGATGTCGTCCTCGACTATCGGAAGGGCGTGCGAAGTAGTGTCATGATACCAGGTCGTTTTTCTCGGCACCGCTGTTCTACCCAGTATGGACGCCGAAAAAGACGCGTACGGCCAGGCGATCCTGGACTATTACGAGTACGAGGACGGATTCGAGATCGTCGAACGCGACGACGGATTTGTTGCCCCTTCTGGTGGCCCGGAGATGTATTTCAGCGAGTACGACGATTGGGGCGAGCACGTGCAGGCGGCCTTCGATCGTCTCCGAGGCCGCGTGCTAGATGTCGGTTGCGGCGCGGGCCGGCACGCACTGCATGCACAGCGGCAGGGCCACGACGTATCCGGGATCGATGTTTCGCCCGGCGCGGTCGAGGTGAGCCGCGACCGGGGCGTCGAGGACGTCCGCGAGTGTGACGTCGCCGAGGTCGTCGACGAGTTCGAACCGGACGCCTTCGAGACCGTACTGATGTTGGGCAACAACTTCGGACTGGTCGGGACGGCCGAGACCGCGCCGGACGTGCTCGGTGGGCTGGCGACGGTCACCTCAGACGAGGCTCGGATCCTCGCCGAAAGTCACGACGTGTACGAAAACGCCGACGACTACCACCGGGTTTACCACGAGTACAACCGCGATCGGGGCCGTCTGCCGGGCGCGCTGCGGATCAAGACCCGGTACAAGACCCACGCGACCGACTGGTTCGACTACCTGCTGGTCGCTCCCGAGGAAATGGATTCGGTTCTGGCTGACACAGTGTGGGCCCGGGCGGAGACCTACCGGGGCGAGAACGGGCAGTACGTGGCGGTGCTGGAGAAGGCGCCGCTGCGGCGTTGAGCATACGCGCGAGCGGTAGCGAGGTCGCTTTGTGCCCTCGAACGTCGAACGGCGAAGTGTGCCCTCGAAACGTCGAACGGCGAAGCCGTGAGACAGTGAGCGCCGTTTCACCGGACGCGAGGGCTTGCCCCGAGCGACCGGCAGTTTTCCCCAGGTTTTTTGCAAGGAGTGGTTCGAGCGCGCCGGAGGCGCGGCTCGAACCCGACGCAGTAAAAAGTGGTTTCTAGTAAATGAGCTCGTCGTCGTTCTCGACCATATACAGGGTCCGGGCGGCGATGTTGACCGCGTGGTCGCCGATCCGTTCGAGGTCACGGATCGTCAACAGGAGCCGCGACACGTCGGTCATGAGTTGCTCGATGTCCTCGTCGTCGTTCGGGGTGGCGGCCTCCCGCTCGATCAAATCGCGCATCACCGTGTCGGAGGCGTCGGCACACATCGCGTCGATCTCGTCGTCGCGTTCGGCGATCTCGAAGCAGGCGTCGACGTCTTCTTCGGCGTAGGCTTCCATCGCGTCTTCGACCATCTCGACGACCGCGTCGCCGATCTCCTGGGCGTCGACTTCCGGGAAGACGTCCCGGTCGGCTTCGAGCGTGTACTCGCCGAGGTTCGTCGCCAGATCGGCGATCCGTTCGAGGTCGGTGATGATCTTGAACGACGCGGCGATAAAGCGCAGGTCGCCCGCGACCGGCTGCTGGAGTGCGAGCAGGTTCACGCAGTCCTGTTCGAGATCGAGATACAGCTGGTTGACCTCGTAGTCGTTGTCGATGACTTCCTGAGCGAGCCCCTCGTCTTTCTGCTGGAGGGCGTTCTGTCCCATCCGCACGCGCTCGAGGACGACTTCGCTCATGTACAGCACGTCCTCGCGGAGGGCGTTCAGCTTCTCCTGGTAGGATTCTCGTGGCATTTGTTCGTATGCTGTGTGATAGGCTGGGCTACGTTAGTTTTACTGTCGAAGCTTGTTGGCCCCGATCCCTCTTCGAGTGGCGGCTACCCGAACTTGCCGGTGATGTAGTCTTCGACGCGCTGGTGTTCGGGGTTCTCGAAGATCTTCTCGGTGTCGTCGAACTCGACGAGTTCGCCGCCGGTGAGGAACACGGCGGTCTTGTCGGAGATGCGGGCGGCCTGCTGCATGTTGTGGGTGACGATCACGACGGTGTAGTCCTCGGCGAGGTCGTCAATCAGATCCTCGATCTTCGAGGTGGCGATCGGGTCGAGTGCCGAAGCGGGCTCGTCCATGAGGATGACTTCGGGATCGACCGCGATGGCACGAGCAATGCAGAGGCGCTGTTGCTGGCCGCCTGAGAGATCCAGCGCGGACTGATCGAGCTGGTCCTTGACTTCGTCCCAGAGGGCGGCTTTCTTCAGCGACTCCTCGACGACTTGCTGTTCGTCGACGTCCATGTCCTGGACGCGCAGGCCGTAGGCGACGTTGTCAAAGATGCTCTTGGGGAAGGGGTTGGGATGCTGGAAGACCATGCCGATCTTCCGGCGCAACGCCACCGGGTCGACGTCCTCGTCGTAGACGTTCTTGCCGCGGAAGAGCAACTCGCCCTCGATCCGGGCGGCGTCGACGAGGTCATTCATGCGGTTGATCGAGCGCAGGAACGTGGACTTGCCACAGCCCGAGGGGCCGATCATCGCGGTGACCTGCTTTTCGGGGATTTCGATGTTGACGTCCTGCAGCGCCTGCACGTCGTCGTAGAACACATCCAGATGGCGAGCCTCAATGACGGTTTCCGTGGACGCTACTGGACCTGCCCCACGGTCGTCGGCGACCTCGGTAGTTCCGAGCAGTGATTGCTCGGACGCTTCTGTGCTCGTCTCGTCGGTTACTTCGGTTCCGGTTTCAGATGCCATAGGTCTGTGTGATGGGGTCGTTAGCGAGCGATGCGGCGGTGGAACGGTGTTGTGTTATTGTCATTGTTCTCGCTGATACCTGTTCCGGATGACGATCGCAGTGGCGTTCAAACTGAGCAGTGCGATTAGCAACGTCATCGAACCGGCGGCGGCGACGTTCTCGCGGAAGAGTTCTTTGGCGTCTAGCGCCCAGCTGAACACCTGCAGCGGCATCGCCGTTCCCTGGTCGAGCAGCGAATCGGGGACGCCGCCGATGGCAGCCAGCCCGACCATGATCAACGGTGCGGTCTCGCCGATCGCACGCCCCAGCGCGAGGATCGTCCCCGTGAGGATCCCCGGGAGCGCGCGCGGGAGCACGACGTTTCTGATCGTCTGCCAGCGCGTCGCGCCCATCCCGTAAGACGCCTGGCGCAACGAGTCCGGCACGGCCTTGATCGCCTCCTGTGCGGAGATGATCACGATCGGCAGGATCAACAGTGCCAGCGTGAATCCGCCGGCGACGACCGCGCCCAGCCGCAATCCGCCGTAGCGGATGAATACACCGACACCGAGCAGCCCGTAGACGACAGAGGGGACGCCCGCGAGATTCGAGATGTTGATCTCGAGGAAGCGCTTGAGTCGGCTCTCGCCGGCGTACTCTTCGAGGTAGATCGCCGCGCCGACGCCGACCGGGAACGAAACGAACGTCACGATCACCATCAGATACAGCGAGCCGATGAGTGCAGGGTGGATTCCAGCCAGCCCTGGCTCGTAGTGTGAGCCGTTCGTCAGGAAGTCCACGGTGAGCCAGGTATCGGGGCCACTGATGCCGAGTCGCCGTCCGAGCACCACTCCAGCCAGCAGACCGCCGCCCAGGATGACAGGGACGGCAACGCCGGACGTTCCCGACCGGTCCCGGTCAGAGAGCCACCACCCGTACGTACCGATCGCACCCGCGGTTGTGAGCCCGAAGACCAACTCGACCGCCGGGACCAGCAGGACGAACCGTTCGTGCATCTGCAGAGCAATCACGAGACCGAGGGCGAAGACCACCGGAAGCGCGAGGCCGCGACCGCCCTCGCTCCGCGTTCGAAACACGTCGAGCACATATGCGAGTGCCGGGAGCACGACCGTGACGCCGTATAGGGCCGGGACGACCCCGGAGACGATAACGTACTCGCGGTGGAACCAGAACCCGGCGAGGGCGCCTGCGAGGAGGACAAACGGGGCAAACAGACCGAGCAAGCCGGGTACCCGGCGCCGTACGGCTATCGCCCCGTAGACGCCCGTGCCGAGCACAGCACCGAGTGCGTAGACGCCGACGGCCGTCGACTCGCCCGGGATGCCGAGCGATGACTCGACTGTCATCCCGAGGACTATCGACGCGACTTCGAGACCCAGCGCGGCGATCCCCGTACCTGTGATCGCGGCGGCGGTCGCGCGGACACCGAGCGATCCGACAGCCGGGTTCCGGAGGAAAAACAGCGCCAGCAGCGCCGACGGGATTCCGACCGTGATAGCGTAGACGAGTGTGGCCTGCGTCCCGAGGAAAAACGAGACGATCGAGGCGATGCCGCCACCGCTGACGATGATACCGACGAACTGGAGGCCGACGGAGAGTTCACGACGGTGGGTCAGCAGGTACGCGAGGTACGCCCCCGTCGGAAACACGGACGCGACGACGACCAGCAGCGCGAGCTGGCCGCCGAGCCAGAGCACGAGGACCGTGGTCAGGGCGAGCGTCCCGAGCGCGAGGCCGACCGCACGGATTGCGACACGACCGACCGTCCGGTTCGACCAGCAGTAACTCCCGACGAGCAGTGCGGGGATACCGAACGTTCCCAGAAGCAGGACGTACCACTCGCGCTCGGCCGTGAACGGCTGGAACGCGTCCAGCGCCGTGTAGACCAGCAACACGAACAGTGCCAGAACGCCGACGAGGGCCGCAGCCCTGGTGATGTTCTCGAACACGACGCCTCGAATCCGGTTCACACGACCGAAGGTCGTCGACTCACTCTGTGTAGCCATTATTCGTATTCCTCCCGGTAGCGTTCGGCGACGAGATTGCTCACGACGTTCATCACGAACGTGATCGCGAACAGCGTGAGTCCGATCGCGAAGAGGCTCTTGTAGGTGAGCGATCCGGGATCGACGTCACTCTTCCCGATGTTGATCATCGCGGCCGTCATCGGTTCGACGCTGTTGAGAAACGCGCTGAAGGGATCGAGTGGATCGATCAGCCGCGCGTTCGACCCGGCCGCGATCGTCACGATCATGGTCTCACCGATGGCTCGCGACAGTGCTAGAATGAACGACGAGAAGATGCCCGAGATCGCTGCCGGGACGACGACGGTCGTCGAGACTTCGAATTTCGTCGCGCCGAGTCCGTAACTCGCCTGCCGGAGCGAATCGGGGACGGCACTCATGGCGTCCTCGCTGATCGAGGAGACCATCGGGATGATCATGATCCCGACGACGAGCGACGCCGAGAGCGCGTTGAACGTGCTGATCGACGGGAAGATCGTCCCCAGAGCCGGCGTGACGTACACCAGCGCGAAAAAGCCGTAGACGACAGTCGGGACGCCGGCCAGAATCTCCAGCGTCGGCTTGAGAATCGACCGCGTGCGATCGCTGGCGTACTCGCTGAGATAAATCGCCGTCAGGACGCCGATCGGGAGCGCGACGACGGCGGACCCGAACGTGATCAGTAGGGTCGCACTGACCAGCGGCAAGACCCCGTAGGACCCCTCGATCTGCGGGCTCCAGTTCGTCCCCAGCAGGAAGTCCTCGATCGGGACCTCCGACCAGAACGTCAGGGCGTCGCTGAATAGCGTCGCGATGATCGCGACGGTCGTCAGGACCGACAGAATACCGCAGGCGAGGAAGATCGCCCGATACGTCTGCTCTTTGGCCGTTCGCGAGGCGTTCGTCTCGTCGGTGACGATGTCGCGGGTCTCACTACTCATCGCTTGTCACGCTGTCGATCGCGGCCTCCAGACGACCCCGCTGGAAGGCCTGCTGTCGTTCGGTCAGCGGTACGTATCCGACCGCGTCTGCCACGAGCTCTTCGCTGGTCACGTTTCGGACGTAGAACCGACAGAACTCCGCCACGTGTCGCTGTGCGAGCGCGCCTTTGGCCACGTAAATGAACAGCGGCCGCGAGAGCGGCGTGTACCGCCCTTCGGCCGCGTTCTCCAGCGTCGGCTCCACGCACTCCGCGTCGGTTTCCGGGTCCTCGATCGAGACGGCCTTGACGGCCTCACTGTTACCGTTGTAGTGGGCGAACCCGAAGTAGCCCATCGAGTATTTCGATCCCTTGACGCCGGTGACGATCGTGTTGTCGTCTTCGGTCGCCGAATAGTCGCTCCGATGGGCGTCTTCCTCGCCCATGATCGCTTCAGTGAAGTAATCGAACGTTCCCGACGTCGAGGCTGGCCCGTACAGTTCGAACTCTTCGTCGGGCCACTCCTCGCGAACGTCGCTCCAGCGGTCGGCTCCGTCTGGACCCCAGATCTGGGCGAGTTCGTCGACGGTCAGACAGTCCACCCAGTCGGCCTCGTTGTTGACCACGACGGTCAATGCGTCGGTCGCAACCCTGATTTCGAGCGGTTCGATGTCGTTTTCGGCACACTGTTCGCGTTCACTGTCTTTGATCCCGCGACTGGCGTTGTTGATCACCCGGTCACCGGTACAGAAGTAACTCCCGAATCCGCCACCGGTCCCGGTCGACTGCACTGAGATGCGGACGTCGGGGTGCCTGTCGAGAAACTCCACTCGCATCGTCCGGGTGAGCGGGTATACCGTACTCGACCCGGCAATGCCGATTTCCCCCGACAGTGGACCGCCGGCGTTGCCATCGCCCGAATCGCCACTGTCGTACTCTGCCCGACTCTTGATGCAGCCTGCCAGACCAGTCGCTCCTGCTCCGGCCGCCCCAGCGAGAAACGAGCGCCGGGACACTCCACACGCCATCTCGCGTGTCATTGCCGGTTTGAAACCACGATGTAGATAAGTATTCTACTATTATCAGTATGTGGTCTATATAGGAGTATATATTGTGGGGTGGCAGAGACAGCCCGCCGCCAACAGATGGGGTCACTGCAACAGCGTGTCGTCGGCTTTGATCGCGTAGTAGGTCCTGGCTGCGATGTTGGTAGCGTGATCACCGGTCCGTTCGAGATCACGCACGAGCACGAGCACCTGCTGGACGACTGGCGGTTCGACGTTTGCGAACGGTTCTGTTCTTCTCGGCTCGAGGAGCTGTCGAACGAGCGTCTCCATCGCGTTCTGACAGCGACTGTTGAGGGCCGTATCGCGCTCGACGACGGCCCGGCAGAGGTCGGCGTCACCGGTTTCGAACGCGTAGAGCGCGTCGGCGACCATCTCGGACGCCAGTTCGCCGATCTCGACAAGCCGGACGGCGGCGAAGGTATCGCTCGTGACCTCGTGCAGCAGCGGCCCGACGAGCGACGCGAGATTCGCCGCCAAATCGGCGATCCGTTCGAGGTCGGTGAGTATCTTGAACGCGGCGACGACCGTCCGGAGGTCGCTCGCGACCGGCTGGTGCAGTGCGAGCAACTCGATGCAGTCGCGTTCGAGGTCGAGATAGCGCTCGTTGACAAGCCTGTCGCCGTCGACGACCGTCCGGGCGAGTTCCGGATCGAGCGTGTCCAGTGCAGACAGCGCCCGCCGGAGCTGGTCGCGAACGAGATCGCCGAACGCGACGACGTCGTTCCGCAGTGCGGCCGGTTCCTCGGAGAGCGACGATGCGGGCATCCTCACCCGAACTTGCCGGTGATGTAGTCTTCGACGCGCTGGTGTTCGGGGTTCTCGAAGATCTTCTCGGTGTCGTCGAACTCGACGAGTTCGCCGCCGGTGAGGAACACGGCGGTCTTGTCGGAGATGCGGGCGGCCTGCTGCATGTTGTGGGTGACGATCACGACGGTGTAGTCCTCGGCGAGGTCGTCGATCAGATCCTCGATCTTCGAGGTGGCGATCGGGTCCAGCGCACTGGCTGGCTCGTCCATGAGGATGACCTCGGGATCGACCGCGATGGCACGAGCAATGCAGAGGCGCTGTTGCTGGCCGCCTGAGAGATCCAGCGCGGACTTGTCCAGTTGATCCTTGACTTCGTCCCAGAGGGCGGCTTTCTTCAGCGACTCCTCGACGACTTGCTGTTCGTCGACGTCCATGTCCTGGACGCGCAGGCCGTAGGCGACGTTGTCAAAGATGCTCTTGGGGAAGGGGTTGGGATGCTGGAAGACCATGCCGATCTTCCGGCGCAACGCCACCGGGTCGACGTCCTCGTCGTAGACGTCCTTGCTGTCGAAGTACAGTTCGCCCTCGATCCGGGCGGCGTCGATGAGGTCGTTCATGCGGTTGATCGAGCGCAGGAACGTGGACTTGCCACAGCCCGAGGGGCCGATCATCGCGGTGACCTGCTTTTCGGGGATTTCGATGTTGACGTCCTGCAGCGCCTGCACGTCGTCGTAGTAGACGTCGAAGCTCTGAGCTCTGAGGATCGTCCGGCCGGTCGACGTCGCGTTCTTGCCCGGGACTTCGATCGCGGAGTCGACCAGGGGCTCGCTGGTCGGATCCGCACTGTTCTCGCCGCTCGATACCGTCTCGTCCTGGTTTGTGAGTCGTTCCTGGCTCATGCTGTCTCCTCCCGCTGGAACTTGTTGCGGAGAATGATCGCCGTCCCGTTCATGATGAGCAGGACGACCAGTAGCGTGACGACGCCTGCCGCGAGGACGCCGTGCCGATAGAGGGGATCGAACTCTTTCGACCACCGGAAGATCTGTCGGGGCATCGCACTCCCGGTCGCGAAAAAGCCGTCAGGTGCGCGCCGGACGATCGCCGGCATCCCGATCATCAGAAGCGGCGCGGTCTCGCCGATCGCCCGTCCGAGCGCGAGGATCGTCCCGGTGAGAATACCCGGGAACGCTTGCGGGAGCACGACGTCCCTGATCGTCTGCCATCTGGTCGCTCCCATCCCGTAGGAAGCTTCCCGGTGGGAATCGGGCACTGCCCGGATCGCTTCCTGTGCGGAGATGATCACGATCGGCAGAATGAGCAGCCCGACCGCGAGCGCGCCGACGATGATCGCACCCACCGGCATCGACAGGAACCGGATGAAAAGCGCCAGTCCCAGCAGTCCGTAGACGACTGACGGGACACCTGCGAGGTTTCCGATATTGATCTCGATGAGCGTGACGAACTTGCCAGCTAGCCCCTGACTTGGCGCGTACTCCTCGAGATAGATCGCCGCGCCGACACCGACCGGGAAGATCAAGATCACGATCGCGAACAGCATCATCACCGATCCCACGAGCGGCGGGTAGATCCCGGTCTTCTCGGCGGAGAACCGCGAGTGAGCGTTCGTCAGGAACCCCCAGTCGAGCCACGGGTCAGGCATGCCGAATCCGACCTGCTGGACGAGCAGCCACCCGGCAAGCGCCCCACCGATCAGAACGAGGGGGAACGCGAGTCCGGCCATCCCCTCCCGTCGACGGACGACGCCTTCGACGTAGACCGCCAGCGGCGGGACGGTGACACTGGCGACGACGATCCACACGTCGGATCCGACGCCGAGTGCCGGGGCAGCGACCAGTCCGAGGGCGGCGACGATCATCGAGAGGCCGCCCAGTGCCAGTCCGGCCTCGCGGCTCTCGCGCCGCCGGGCCAGGATCGGGGCGAAGATCGCTACAACGGGCAGCGTGACGGTTGCGAGCAGCATCACCCACCGAACCGGCAGAAACGGCGAGGCGAGCACGAGCTCCCGGACGCTGAATAGCCGTGTCGTGAGTACGGGGCCGACGCCGGCCAGACCCGCGATCCCGTTGACGATGTCGTTGAACATCGCCGGCGGGAGGCCCGCGAGCGCGACGACGGGGGCCACGATAATGATTGCGAGCCGTTCGACCGCTTTTCGGGGGCGCAGACGGGCGTGACCGTAAATCGCGCCGACGGCGACGAGCAGCGCCAGCTCGGTCGCGAACAGCTCCGAGACAGTCAGCACCTCGATGAACATGACGAGTACGCCGGCCGAGACGAGCAGACTGACGATCGGGAGTCCGAGAGTCGCGTAGGCGACTTCGCCGGCCGGATCGTCCCGTCGATAGTAATACAGCGCAGTCAGCGCGACCGGCAGTCCCAGGGTCGCTCCAAAGACGAGCAGGTACGCCGGCAACACCACAGGCACGACGAACAGCTCCAGACCGGGGAGCACCGGGATCGCGAACGTCAGTGCGGGCTCCGCCTCGAACGGACGGAAGGCGTCGTTGGCGACGAACAGCAACAACACCATCACCGAGACCAGCGCCAGGGAGGTCGACGCCAGACAGATCGCCTCGAAGGCGCGTCCCCGGAGCCGGCTGACCTGTCCGGCCTGTTGGGCCCACGACGGGGTTTCAGCCGCCATCAGTGGCTCACCTCCGGAGTCGGCGTCCAGATCGCAGTCATTCGTACTCCTCCCTGTATCGTGCGGCGATGCGGTTGCTCGCGAGGTTCATCAGGAACGTCACGACGAACAGTGTCATACCGATCGCGAACATGCTGAGGAATCCGGGGCCGCTGACGTTGTCGGCGCTGTTGATCTGGACCATCGCCGCGGTCATCGGCTGGTTTCCTTCCCAGAGGTTCTGCAGTGGGTTGGCGAAATCGAACATCCGCGATCGACTCCCCATGGCGACGGCGACGATCATCGTCTCGCCGATCGCTCGTGACAGTGCGAGGATGTACGACGAGAAGATGCCCGAGATCGCTGCCGGGATCACGACGCCAGTCGACACTTCGAACTTGGTCGCGCCCATACCGTAGGCGGCCTGCCGGAGCGAGTCCGGGACGGCACTCATTGCGTCTTCGCTGAGACTGGAGACCATCGGGATGATCATGATCCCGACCATGACCGACGCGCTGAGGACGTTGAACGTGTTCAGCGGAAACCCGAACGTCCGCAGGAACGGCGTGACGTACACCAGCGCGAAGATCCCGTAGACGACCGTCGGAATCCCGGCGAGGATCTCCAGTGCCGGTTTGAGCACTGACCGTGCGCGATCGCTGGCGTACTCGCTGAGATAGACGGCAGCCGCAGTGCCGATGGGGAGCGCGATCATCGCCGAGATGATCGTCACGAGTAGCGTGCCGGTCAACAACGGCAGGACGCCGAACTGGTCCCGCGAGAGGAGGAACTCCGTGCCGGTGAAAAACCCGACAGGGTTGACCTCGGGAAGCGTGAAGAACTCGACTGCGTTCCAGCCCAGCAGACCGACAATCCCGAGCGTAACAGCGATCGAGACGCTCGCGCACGCGAAGAAGACGTAGCGATACATCCGTTCGACCGTCGCTCGTTCGGACGGCCGCGACGTGATTTCGTCGGCTGTTTCTGTACTCATAAATAGAAACGGAGGCGGGGTCTACTTGCCGGCCGCTTCGTCGAGCTTCGCGAGGTTCTCGTCGCGCAGATCCGTACTCGATGGGACGTAACCGATCTCCTGAACGATGTCCGTCTCGGCCTTTTCGAGGTAGAACTTCATGAACTCGTAGACCTCCTCCCGCTGGAGGGCATCTTTCGCGACGTAGATGAACAGCGGTCGTGCCATCGGGTACGAGCCGTCCTTCGCGTTGGCGAGACTGGGCTCCGTACACCCCTGGCCGCCGTCGATCTCGAGGGCCTTGACCTGCTCGCTGTTGGACTTGTAGTAGGCGTACCCGAAGTACCCCATCGCGTTCGTGTTGTCTCGGATCCCCTGGACGATCGTCTCGTCGTCCTCCGTGGGCTGGTGGCGGGCGGTGTGGCGGTAGTCCTCGCCGACGATGTTCTCGTTGAACCAGTCATAGGTACCGGACGTCTCGGCGGGCCCGAACAGCGGGATCTCCTGATCGGGGAACTCGTCGCGGATCTCCGACCAGTTCGTCGCGCCGTCCTCTCGCCAGATCTGGGACAGTTCGTCCGGTGTCATGCAGTCGACCCAGTCGGCGTCGTTGTTGACGGCCATTGTGAGAGCGTCGCCGGCGATCTGGAACTCGACCGGCTCGACGTCGTTCCCGCTACACTGCTCTGTCTCGCTGTCCTTGATCGGGCGGGATGCCCCGTTAATCTCCGCGTCACCTGGACAGAACCAGTTCTTGAAACCGCCACCACTGCCCGTGGGATCGACGGTGACGTTGACCCCCTCGTGTTCCTCCATGAACAGCTCGGCCATGGCGTCTGACACGGGGAAGACAGTGCTCGACCCCTTGATGGTGATCTCGCCGGACAACCCGGAGTCGCCGTTGCCGTTGCCGTTGCCATTGCCATTGCCGTTGCCATTGCCATTGCCGTTGCCATTGCCGTTGCCGTTGCCGTCACCTGTGGACGTACAACCGGCCAGTGTGATCGCTCCCGCTGCGCCGGAACCGATCAGGAACTTGCGTCGCGTCACGTCGCCCGCGTCTTTGCGTGACATCACCTGAATCCAACTGTGAAACAGGGAAATACCCTGCTATGAGGAGTATAGATAGTTCAATTCTATATAGTAAGGACAGTATGGTATACATTGTCGCATATTGCCAGCAATATTGATATTGTTTCGAGCGATCGGCAGTTGCCGGTTCTCGTTGACGGCTGGCGATGAGTCCCCTCCTGACCGAGGTCAGGGTGACTCTCTTCCGGCGACGTAAGGGTCGATATCGGCGAATGTCTTGTCCGATTCTCCCTTGGCGACCAGCATCCTCGTTCACTCTTCTACTCTCCGGAAAATAAATACAAAAACATAGTTATATGTTACACTATAGCTGTCATGATGGGTGGCTTTGGCTGGACGTAGCAATATATACATATTAGTGGCATTTACTACATAGATGTTCCATAATCTATTAGTCCACGCGAGTCTCCAGTTGGGGTATGGAGACCCGGAAAGTCCAGGTGACAGGCGGCTCGACCTACACCGTGTCACTTCCGAAAGAGTGGGCGACCGACAACGACGTCAGCGCGGGATCCGTCGTGGAGTTTCATTCCGAGAAGGACCTGCTGTTGCTCTCGCCGCAGGACGAGGTCGATCGGACCGAGGGAACGCTCGACATCACCGGGCTGGCGGAAGACCACGACTTGACGCGTGCGGTGATGACCATGTACGTCAGCGGGTTCGACATCATCACGCTCGAAGCCAGTCGGATCACTGCCGCACAGCGTCGCGTCATCCGCGACGCCACGCAGGGACTGGTGGGGCTGGAAGTGATCGAAGAGACCGGCGAACGGGTCGTGCTGCAGGACCTGCTCGACTCCTCGGAGCTGTCGGTCCACAACGCGATCACGCGCATGCGCCTGGTGTCGCTGACGATGCTGTCCGACGCCGTCGAGGCGCTGATCGAGAACGACGACGAACTCGCCGACGACGTGATGGAACGGGACGACGACGTCGACCGGCTGTGGTACATGGTTTCGCGGGTGTTCCGGACGGTACTTCGCGATCCCGCTGCAGCCTCCGACATCGGTTTCCCCCGCGAGACGGTGTTCGATTACCAGTCGGCCGCCCGCCAGCTCGAGCGGATCGCGGACCACGCGACCAAGATTGCCCGGATCGCCGGCGAGGTTGGCGACGTCACCGACGCGGAGGCCGAGGCACTGATCGATCTCAAGGACGGCGCCATCGAGGTCCCGGAGCTGGCGATGGACGCGCTGTTCGAGGACGACCCCGACGAGGCGACGCGCATGGCGAACGAGGCGCGTGCGATGGTCCGTGACGTCGACGATCAGAGCCGCGAGGTGGACAACCTCATCCGGAAGCAGGATGATCCACAGAGTGCCCAGCGACTCGGCCTGGTCGTCGACTCGCTGTCCCGGACGGCCGACTACGGATCCAATATCGCCGAGAGTGCCCTCCAGAAGGCCGCGCCCCGGCCGAGCTAGGCCGCCTCAGCCGCCCGCTCGAACCGACCCCCTCTCGCGCTTGCGGCGAACGCACCGATCAGTCTCGCTTCGACCTGGACTCCGAGCGCCCGCGCTACTCGGCCCGGAGACCACGCATTCGATGGCCCTGTATCGTCTTCAGGCAGGCACCGGCGTCCGACAGCACCGGTGCTGGCGTCTCCAGATCGGCGTAGAGATACTCGTAGAACCCGAAGCCGTCTGACCCCAGCACGTGTATCTGATCCGATTCGCGGAGCTGCGTCTGACGCTCGTTCGCGAGGCCGAGACAGCGCGACTGTAGCGTCGCCAGCGTGTCGTCGATCCGGCTCAACTGACGGGTCCCGGACGCCGACTCGATCGCCGCACCCGCTTCGACGACATCCCGTTCGATCGCCGTGAGGTCGGCTTCGAACGCGACGAGTCGATCCCGTTCTCGCTCGACGTACTGGAGCGCCCGCTTTCGCTCGTCACGGGCCTGCCTGCAGGCGTCGGTGACGGCGTCGTATACCTGCCGTGTCAACACGGTACCGTCGACGATGCGACTGGCCAGCGGTTCCCCGAATTCGGCCGCGAGGTTCGCCCGGAGCGACTCGTCGTATTCGATCTCGTAGTGCGGGACCTCCATTACTGTCTCCCGATACGCGTCGCGCACCTCCCCTAATCCGCGAGCAACCTCGGTGGGACGGGCTATCGATGCCGCGGTCACGGCACCGGACTGAACGGCTGTCGAGGCTCGGGCGTCCACCTGAATCGCACTGACGCGCCGCAGCAGCGTCTCGAACGCGTCCCGCTCGGCCTCGAGAATGTCACGTTCGGCTCGGACGGCAGCGAGCGCGCGGTCGATGTGTGGATGTCTGATGTCAGTCATCTCTGATCGGGACTCGGCGAGCACTCGATGGCACAGTGCGTCAGACGCTGTGCGCACCAGTCTCTCGGCCTCGACTGAACGGAGAAACACGAAAATGTGTTACTATTAGATCTATAGTTCGGTATTGATCTATATATGTGGGTGGTGATGAGCTGTCGGCACACGGAGAGGGCCCGAAATCGACGGCTGCGTCCCGCACTCGCGGGAAGACTCCAATTGCGTTTCGTTGAAAGCGGTCGTCTCGAGTGGCGAGCCCAGTCACAATTCGATCGGGTCGATCGCGCTGCGTCGCCCATCGAGCACGTCGAACCGATCGTCGCGACGCCGTTCGAGCCAGTAGAGCAGCCGCTCGGCCCACTGGAGCTTCTGCCGTTTCGCGGGTCCGACTGCCGGGTCGTCGAAATCCCATCCGGGGAAGACGAGCTCGCTCGCGCCGAAGTGGTCGGCCAGAAACGCCGCCCGGTCGCCGTCGGTGAACCCGCCGAAGTTCCGGACTGGGGTCCGCGGCGCCGCTTGCGTCGTCGGGATCACTGCCGACAGCCGACAGCGCGGGACGTACTCATGGACGGCGTTCGCGTTGTCGCCGTGCGCGTGGATCACGACCGGCGTCCCGTAGGTCGTCAGCCGGACGGCAGTCTCGGGCGTGCCGTCGAGGTCGGTGACCAGACAGTCCACGCCGATTTCGCTGGCGAGTAGTCGTCGCCCGGCACTCGAGGCGGCGACGACGGCGTCGGCCCCGCGAGCCAGTTCGAGTTCGCCCTCCAGGGACGGCCCCGCGCCCGCAATCGCCACGCGGTCGCCGGCGAAATCCAGCGATCCGTCGAAGACCTCCCCGTCCAGTGCACGCAACATACCGGCGTACACGTCACGGGCACGTTCGTCCGCCTCACGGTCGTACCCCATGTCCTCGAGGATCTGCTCGTAGATCGGTTCCCAGGTCTCGAAGTCCATGCTACTCTAGACGTTCCGCGATCGTCGCGAGTGCTTCACCGAGCGCGTTCGATTCGTCGATGTCGGTCGCGAGCGCACCGAGAGCGGCCGGCGACCCGATCAGCAGATCGCTATCGCCCTCGCCCGGCGCGTAGACGCCGCCATGGGCCGGGGCGTGGGTCGCGAGCCAGTCGCGCTGGGTCGGTGAGAGGCCCCCCAGCTCGAACACGCGGACGACCGACCGGGTGGCCGTCCGCTCGTCAGCACCCACGCGCTCGCAGTGTCGTTTCGCCTCGCCTACTGTCGTCACGTCGAGTTCCTCGATGTCGATCGCGCCGTCGTCGATCCGCTGGCGGGTGAACGTGTCGCCGACGAGGGCGGCGTCGCGCGTCTCGGCGACGTCGTGGGTGCGAATCACGTGTGCGCCGCGTTCGACCGCCATCGACGTCGCCGCCAGACTCACCGGCAACGCCGCCTCGGTCGATCGGTCCGCGATCGATCGCAGGAAGTTCTTGCGGTTGATCGAGACGAGGATCGGCCGTCCCAGTCCGCGGAATTCCCGGAGCCGGCGGAACGTCTCCCGGTCGTCCTCGATCGTCTGGGCTTCGCTCCAGCCGCCGAAGGCCGGATCGACGATCGTCTTGTCCGTCAGGCCGTGTTGCTTCAGTGCCTCGTAGACCTGATCGACGTAGTCCGCACCTCGTTCCCACTCCGGCGAGCGCCGCTCGGCCCAGGGCGTCTCCTCGACGGCGCCCGGACGCTGCAGATCCGGCGGACTGGCCATCTTCGCGACGGCGACGTCGTAGTCCGAACAGATCTCGGGCATCTTCGGGTCCGCGAACCCGCCGATGTCGTTGACCATGTCGAATCCCCGCTGGAGTGCACGTTCGGCGACCTCGTGATAGCGAGTCTCGATCGAGAAGACCGCGTCGCCGTTCACTGATTCGATCGTCTCGATCGCGACGTCGAGACGGTCGAGTTCCTCCTCGGCGGAGAGGACCTCGAACCGCTTGTTCGCCGATTCGAGTCCGATGTCGACGATATCGGCCCCCTGATCGATGAGTTCGCGGTCGACGTAGGCGGCGGCCTCGCCCGGATCGTCGTAGACGCTCGGATCGTATGGCGACTCGCGGCTGACGTTGAGCACGCCCATGATTCGCGGGGGATGATCGTCGCCGATCCGCAAGCCGCCGGCGTCGACAGTCTGCATGGCTGCCCCGAGGGTCCGGAGGAAGAAAAACGGCGGGGAGGCGGCCATCTTTCTGTGAGGAGGGCATCCCGCTGTCTAGGGCGGGGTGGACGTCATCCAGTCGCGTTGACGTTTTCTGTCCAGGCCGGCTCCGTCACCGTCGTCTCGTTGAGATCGGTCACCGTGTACTGGTAGGCGATCGCGAGATCTGTACCCCGAACGCTCGTCCCGGACGCTCGAACCGTCGTACTCGTGACGAGGCCGTCGTCGGTGACGAGCACGGTCGCGTTGATCTGATCGAGTTCGGAGAACGAACTGCCGGCCCCCGCAGAGAGCACCGGCAGGCTCGCCTGACCGCTCGCGGTGTACCGCGTTACGGTTTCGTTCCCGAATTCGGTCGTCCCCTGCTCCTGGAGCGACGCGTTCATGTTCTCGTACAGTCCGGTCCAGCCGGCCGACGTGAAATTCACGGGCGTCGGCGGTGCGGAATAGTTGTACGGCTGCTGGTCGTAGTAGTACTCGGCTTGCTGGCTCGTCGAACTGTTCGCCCGCAGGAACGTCTCGTCACCGGCCGTGTACTTATCCGTCCGCTGCTTGGTCGCGTACTGCGGCGCGGTCACACTCTTTGTCGCGGTCTGGAGGCCCACTCGGTCGGCGAGGTCGTAATACGAGACCATCTGGGTGTCCGAGACGGACGTGTTCCCGCCGGTCGTCTGTCGGACGAGCACCTGCTGGCTGGCCGTCAGTGAACTGGCAGCGTCGATCCGCTCGGCGTGGTTGGCGGCTAGCTCCTCCGGGTCGACGTCGCTCGCCGGCGGTTCAGTCGTCGTTTCGTCTGCCGGATCCGTCGTCGTTCCGTCTGCCGGATCCGTCGTCGTCTCGGTCAACGGGTAATCGTCCGTCGTCTCGGTCGGTGTCGTGTCGCCGGTGCTGCAACCGGCGAGCGCGACGAGCGCGACCGCCAGGACGACGAGGACGATTCGCTTCGTCTGCGGGGACAGTAATCGATCCATCGACTCGCCGTTCCCGGTGAAGGTCCTTAAGTTGCGTCTTTCGGTCCCGCAGCTTGCCCCTCTCGGCACGTTCAAGTGGTCACTCGCCTGTACGTGTCCTATGTACCTCGCCGAGCACGCGTGGCCGGACCTGGAGTCGTACTTCGAGTCCGAATCGCTCGCTATCGTCCCGCTGGGGTCGACAGAGCAGCACGGCCCTCATCTACCGGAAGGCACCGATCACCTGATCGCCGAGGGGTTCGCGCGTGAAGCCGCAGCGCGAACCGGATACCTCTGCACGCCGACGATCAATATCGGTGTCAGCCCCCACCACCGCCAGTTCCCGGGAACGATGTGGGTCGATCCGCCAGCGTTCAGAGCGTACGTCGAGAGCTTCTCGCGGAACCTCGCGTACCACGGGATCGACCGGATCGTCTACGTGAACGCCCACGGCGGCAACGTCGACCACCTCCGGGAGGTCGGACGACGGCTCCACGGAGACGAGGTCGCCTTCGCAGTCGAGTGGATGTGGAACGAGAGCATCCCCGAACTCGTCGACGAGGTCTTCGAGCAGAACGGTCCCCACGGCGGTCCGAAAGAGACCGCGCTGATCCAGCATCTGGCCGGCGACCTCGTCCACGACGACCGCCTGGAAGACGCCAGAGACGGCGGCGTCCCGGACATCGAGGCCGCCGAGACGACCAAGTTCGGCGCACGGACGTTCTACGACGCGATCGACAACTCGGACAACGGCGTGTTCGGTGATCAGACCGACGCGACCGCACAGAAGGGCGAGCAACTGTTCGAGGCCGCCGCCGATCAGCTCGTCCAGCTCTGTGAGTGGCTATCCGACCAGGACATCGACGACCTGCTGCCCGAGCCACGCGTGTGAGTGGGTTTCAGATCGAGACTGCTACTCCTTGCGGGATTTCAGCCACCGGTCGAGACACTCCCGAATCGCCGCGTCGCGGTTCCCGCGGTGGTCGGTAAACGCGACGTCGTCGAGCGCCTCTAACGTCTCCTCGTCGAACTCGACGGTGACCGTGTCCATATCGAGAAACGTCTCGTCCATCACTGCAATATGGGGCACTTGAGAACAAATAGGTTCGTCAGACGCACGTCACAGCACTACTCGTCGATGAGTTCTTCGAACTCCGGGAGAATGTCCTCGCCTTCTCCGGAGCTTTCGCCGGTCGCGTTGTCGTCGCCTGGTTCGTCACCCACATCGTCGGATTCGGTCTCGTCGACGACTTCCGACTCATCCGACTCGTCCTCGTCTGACTCCTCTTCGATCTCTTCGATTTCGAGGACTTCGAGCGGGATGTTCTCCAGGCGCTGGCCGATCTCTTTGCGGGCGATCCGGGCCGCGTGCTCGTCGCGTTCGACGTTGAAGACCGTCATCTCCAGTTCGAGCGCGACCAGACTCTCGTCAGCGGCGAGGAACGCGGGCTCGAGTTCTTCCCCACAGTGTGGACAGGAGCGACCGCCCATGTTGATCTCGACGTAGTTGAGATCGGGATTCAACATCTCGCCCGTCTTCGAGATGGCGATCCGAACCGCTTCGTCAGCCGTTTCCACGTCGTAGACTGGAACGGCGGCTTCGACGACAACTCGACAGTTCATATACTGGTATTACTGGCCCAGCGATATGAAGGTTAGCCACGGTTTCTCGATGCGTCACGCCGAGCGTGGCCGACCGAAACGGAAAAGCGAACGCGGCCCCGAACCCGAGCGAATGGAAGCTGGACGGATCGACGTGTCCGCGCTGGCCGGTGGGTTCGATCTCCAGGCGACCCTCGAGAGCGGCCAGTCGTATCTCTGGCAACGTGCCGACGGTCGAATGTACGACGGTGACGAGCAAAGCGGCGGCGACGCCTGGTACGAGACGGTCGTCCGCGTCGACGACGACCGCATCCGACTCGACGCCGGTGACCCGGTCGTCGTGCGCGTCCGTCAGCGCGACGGAGCCCTCGAATGGGAGTCGACGACGGACGCCGACTGGATCGTCCGATCGCTGCTCCGTCTCGAGGACGACCTGCCGGCGATCCGCGCGGCGACGCCGGACGACCGGTTGCTCGACGCCGCCTTCGACCGCTACTGGGGGATGCGGCTAGTCCGGGACCCCCCGTTCGGGACGCTGATCTCCTTTATCTGCTCGGCACAGATGCGCGTCTCCCGGATCCACGAGATGCAACTCGCGATGGCCGAGGCGTTCGGCGACACGGTCGCCGTCGACGGCCGTACGTATCGGGTGTTCCCGACGCCGGACCAGCTCGCGGCAGCCACGGAATCGGAGCTTCGCGACCTCGGCCTGGGCTATCGCGCTCCGTACGTCCAGCGGACGGCCGAGATGGTCGCGTCGGGCGAGGCTCATCCGGACGATGCGCGCGACCGCGCCTACGAGGACGCCCGGGAACACCTGACGCAGTTCGTCGGCGTCGGACAGAAAGTCGCCGACTGCGTCCTGCTGTTCTCGCTTGACTTTCTGGAAGCCGTCCCGCTGGACACCTGGATCCAGACGACGATCGAAGAGTACTACCCCGACTGCGATCGCGACAGTTACGCCGCGACCTCACGGGCGATACGGGAGCGACTTGGCGGGGAGTACGCCGGCTACGCCCAGACCTACGTCTTCCACCACCTTCGTAGCGAGTCGTGACTGCGTTGTACCATGCTGCCGGCGGCGTCATAGAACAGTTGGCATACTCGAGTTACGAATCGGTAGAGACCGGTGAGCAATAGACCGTGATGATTCCTGAATCATTGAGTCTCGTTTACAAAGAGTACGATGATCACAGAGCGAATACACACTGTCTGAGTGAGTACTTCAAGAGTCAGTATGTGTCGTCTAACTGTCTTATCGGTATAGATTAAGGCGTTGGAGGAGCGAACCGACCAACACGGCCACTGGAATGATTTCAAGCCGCCCGACCCACATGTTGATGATCAACATCCCTTTGGCGGGAGCAGGCATGGTCGACCCGGTAATCCCGGAATCGAGTCCCACGTTGCTCTGGGCGCTCATCACGTCGAAGATTACGTATTCCAGTGGATGGGCCGGTGAGAGAACACGTAGGAGGACGGCAACACCGATCGCCAGAAATGTGAGCCAGAGGACGAACACGACTGTCGCTTCCGTGTACTCGCGCTGGGCCTGTTCCTCGTCGAGTCGCCGGCCATCGATATTCAGGTACCGAATCGCACTCGACGGGTGGAACACCTCTTGAATCTGCCAGACTGTCCCTTTGACGAGCGTAGCAACCCGGATGAGTTTCAGGCCACTGACCGTCGAACCGGCCGCCGCGCCAGTGAGCATCCCGACACACGCCAGCAGTGTCGCACCGGCACTCCAGACCTGTTCCGTCCCACCGCCGATCGTCGTACTGCCGAAGCCCGTGTTCGACGTCGCCGAGACGAACTGGAAGAGGCTGATCCGAAACGTCTCTTCGAGCGAAGAGTACTGGCCGTTCGCGTAGAGGATCACTGTCAGCAGGAGTGAGCCGATAGTGAACCAGATGAACACCCATCGCGTTTGCAGATCGGTGTAGAAGTTCCGAATTTCCCCCTTGAAGATCAGATAGTGGACGGGGAAGGCGATACTCCCCGCGACCATCACGGGGACCGTTGCGTACTCGATCAACGGACTGCCGTAATGGCCGATCGAATCCGCGTGCACGGAGAATCCACCCGTCGCTATGCCAGTCATCCCGTGGTTAATCGCATCCCACAGCGGCATCCCGACGAGCACAAACAGAATGATCGAGCCGAGCGTGAGACCCACGAAGATCTTCCAGATCTCACGGACGGTCGTCACGATACTCGGATGGATCTTTTCCGAGCGGGCTTCGCTCTCGTAGAGGGTGTACGAGCCACTGTGTCCCCCGCCCCGTCGGAGGATGGCGACGGTTAGCACGATGACACCGACACCACCGACCCACTCGATGAACGATCGCCACCAGTGGAGCGATCGGGGCAGTTCTTCTTCGACAGCAGCCATCGTGAGACCGGTCCCGGTGAAGCCGCTCATGCTCTCGAACACCGCATCCAGCGGACGGAGGAATACCTCAGTTGTCGAATCCATCGGTGGCGTGTTGGTCCAGACAGGAAACGGATCGATCTGGATCGTCCAGGCGATGAGGAGGAATGGCAACCCACCGAGGACACCGATCAGCGCCCATGCTGATGCAGCGGTGACCATCGCCTCGCGTTTTTCCGGCGGATCCGCGCCACGATACCGCCAGACGAGGCCAGTCCCGATCCCGGCCATGACGATCGCAGAGACGACGAATGCAGGAATCGCGTAGAACTCGGCGTTCACAGCTGCCACAAAGATGGACACCATCATCATCAGAGAGATCGCCTGCACGATGCGTCCAACGTCACGTCCGACAGCCTTCGTATCTACTTTCAACATATATTGAGATTCACTGCCCAGATTCGATTCCGTTGTTATGTCGTCCGGTCTTCGTAATGTCCGAAAATGTCCGTGAGCTCGGGGTTGGCCCCGGTTGCGGAATAAACAGTTAACAGATCGTTCGCTTTGATTCGCGTCTGCCCGCGCGGTGTTATTGGTTTGTTGTTATCCTCACGTTCGATGGCGACAATCAAGACATCGTCCGACAGGATCCCCTCTTTACCAGCTTCAGTGAGTGTCTTTCCAGCAACCGGTGCGTCCTCTGTGACCGTGATTTCGAAGACCTCTGCCTGATCGCCGATCCGCATGTAATCGACGATAGCTGGTCGGGCGACCGCTCGGTAGAGATGCCCGGCGATGAGTTGCTGCGGGTTTTCGATCGTATTCACGTCGATCTGACGGAAGAGATTCATGTGCTCGGGGTTGTGGACCACCGACGTGATTGCTGGGATATCAAATTCCGCTGCGAGCAGACAGATCATGACGTTCGTCGCGTCTTGATCAGTCGTCGAGATAATGGCGTCTGCTCGCCCAGCCCCGGCGTCGCTGAGTGTTTCTTTCGACGTGGCATCTGCATTGAGCACCAGGCAGTCGTGCTCGCCGGCGATAGCGTCGGCTCTCTGTGCGTCTCTCTCGATCACTACAACCTCGTTTCCGGAGCGTGTCGCAATATCGATCAATGGTGTTCCGATATCGCCTGCGCCAACAATGATGATGTACATATCTGAGATGGATTAGCGGTCTGTGGTCTGCTTGGATAGGTGGTGTTCGATCCGGATCATGATTCACTCACGTCTTCCTCGGGAAAGACCAGGATCGGGACGTCACTGTTGTTGAGGAGGTGGTGCGTAACGTCCCCACTTAACAATTTCTGCCAGCGACTCCCACCGCGTGGTGTAAACACAATAGCACTTGCGTCGAGGTCGTGTGCCGCATCGATGAGCGTCTGTGCGACATCGGTGCCGTACAGAATCTCCGTTTCGAGGGTGATACCAGTATCGCTGAGGCCATCCCTGACAACAGCGAACAGGTCTCGTGCCGCCTGCTCGCGCTGTTCAACGGAGGCTTTATCGAGCGCACCACCGGCTTTTTCGATGACGTGGACGGCGATCACGGTCCCACCAACGTCGTCAACGTGCGAAGCGACTGCCTCTGTCGTCGCCGCTGCGTCGTCAGGATCAGCTACTGGAACAATGGTTCGCTCGAGAACTGATTCAGTCATGTTGCTTCTCCTCCTCTTCGTCGTAGGTCTCCCCGAGGTACTGCCATCGATATGAACCACCGTCACCGTCGATATCTGGAATCCACCTGACGTGGTAGGCGAAGGGGCCACGCGCCCCCTCTGGTGCATCCGGGCGTTTGACGACCACGAATGTATACGCGCCGTGGTCCTCCATATGAACGAGTTCTTCGCCCGCCCGTGGGTCAATCGCGTCTGTCCCCGGCGGAGTAGGGTCAGTTGCAGTCATATGTTGAGTGCCTCCCTGCTGATTCTCGCCCATCTATTCGAACGACGATGGTTCGGGATGGGCTGCTTCGAACGACATGTGCGGATGTCTTGCCGTGGAAGTGATCTACACTCTCCTAGATTATCGACACAGCATAACACTTCGCGTTTCATTTTCGAAGGAGAAATATATGGGGGGATATTTCCCTCTTCCATAACATTGATGGGTGTATATGATATATAGGTCGTCTAACAGTGAGTGGTTGCGCAGCCAAATCGGGGGTTAATTATGCGTTATGACCGTAGCTCTCGTATGGTATCTCGCATCGACGAGATCGACAAGCGCATCCTCTATTATCTGGCAAAGGATGCGAGGAACACGGCGGCGCCGGAAATCGCCGACGAGATGGAGGTGACACCAGCGACGATCCGGAATCGAATCCGTCAACTCGAAGAGGAAGGGGTTCTGCGGGGCTACCTTGCGGACATCGACTACAAATCCATCGAAGGACACGTCACCTACCAGTTTAGCTGTACAGCTCCGATTCCAGAGCGTGACCGCCTCGCACAGGCGGCCCTGGAGGTTTCGGGCGTCGTGACCGTCCGGGAGTTGATGACTGGTAACGCGAACCTGGCAATAACGGCTGTCGGATCGGACACGAACGATATCGGCCGCATTGCGGGTGAGCTGTCGGACATCGGGCTCGATATTGAGGACGAGAGCGTGATCGAAAAGGAGTACCACCGACCGTACGACCCGTTCGGACCGGAAGACGCCCCGAAGGGGCCGTCATTGACGGATTTCATGGGGCTCGCTGGCGGAGCGGAAGTCGTCGAATTCACTGTGTCAGAGGGGGCCGAGGTTGCCGGGTTGACTATCGAAGAGGCGGTCGATGAGGGGTTGTTGGCTGACGAGATGCTGGTGGTCGGTGTTGAACGGGACGGTGACGTCATCACGCCAAAAGGTGAAACGGTTATCGAGGCGGGAGACGTGATTTCCCTGTTCTCGAAAACGGGGCTAGAGAAAGACGCCTTAGAGGTGTTTGGGACACGATGACTGGCATCAATAAACCTATAATAGAGGTCGTGAACTTCGAACGGAAGAACCATGAAATGTGAACGATGTGGGTCGGATGGGTCTGTTGAGCGGTACGACGTAGACGGATTCACCGGATATCTCTGCGATGACTGTGTCGAGGTCTGGGAGCAAATCCAGTCCCAATAGCGGCACGATCGACGGGACGGTCGTAAATTCTGTCTGATAGTTGGTTCAGATAACGAGCACCGAATCAACCAGTGGTGTTGTCTCACGGCGACGCAACTGTTGAAATGGATTTTGAGAGGTGCAGAGATGCAATTAATCGCGGGAGTGTGTCGTGTGTGATTTCGACTGTCGGATGTCGCGGCAGTCAGAACCAGCGCGAAATCAAGGATTCTGTGTCCTTCCGATGGACTGTCAGTATCGGTTGTGGGTCGGTGTTGTTCATTATGTCGTCTACTGTGGATCCGAAGATATATCGACGGAGTTCTCCTTTTTCTGGCGCCCCGAGAACGGTCAAATCACGCGTTTCAGACTGTTCGATGATCGTGTCGGCCACATCAGGTTTGCAGAGAACGTCACAATGTACTTCGATCGACTCAGCGACCCGAGAACGGCAGGTATCAAGCAGTTTCGCTGCATCGTTTTCCCGCTGTTCAGAGGCGTCTTCGGAGATGACGTGAAGCAGTTCGATCGAACAGCCGTACGCGGTAGCGATCGCCTCCGCGATCCGTATTGCAAGCCCGGAGTGGGGACCTCCAGCGACTGGCACGAGAATACTTGTCGGTGAGTCGAATGCGGGCATTCCTGACCCGACGATAGTGTGACACTGCAAGCCGTCCGTCTGATCGGATCCCATCCGAGAGAAAAAACTCTCTTCCTCTTTGTCGATGAGGACACTCGTGATATCGTGACTCTCGATGAACGAGTGCAAGAGATCGTCAGAGAGTTCTTTTCGCTGTTGAACGACAGGCACGTCGAACTCCTGCTTGATCATGAACTTGGTGCCCGCGTCATGACGGACAACGTCCGTGTTCTTCGTGTCACCCGGCTCGACAGCGTGGAGAAGATAGAGTGTGCCGTCTGTCCCGCTGGCGATACTAGCCCCGAGAAGACCGGTTTCGGTGACGTTCACAGCCTCGTGGAATGGCACGAGAATCCGTTGATCTTCGGATGGCCACGCCACATCTTCGCACTTAAGTGTCTGGATCTGTGGAGGATCATCCGAATTAACTGGCATGAGACGCATTCTATAGCACAGAATGATAAATGCACCCCTTCTGTGGAAGACTACGATATCAGCTGGTTTCGCGAGCCGGAAGTGCATGAAAACACCTTGTGAACACTTCTATGACGCCCTCCTATGCTGCTGCTATCCGTCGATGGTGACATCCAGTACGACGGAGTACCGGAGTCCGTTACGAGGGACTCCCGGACAGGATCAGGCCGAGGACGATTCTCGCGTCCATCCGGGATCGGTCCCGGTCCGTTCGATCAGCTCGGCCCGACAGGCCGGACAGTAGTCGGGGACGGCAGATCCGCCCCGTGGAACGTACACTGCGCCGCCACACTCCACGCACGCGTCCGCGCCGATCGTCACGCAGTCCGCACAGACGTTGAAGTCGTCGACCGTGAGGTCACGCAACGGTTCGAGTTGTTTGTCCAGAGTGTACTCGTCGATAACCGTCTGACAGCGCTGGCACAGTTGCATGGCGATCCGTTTCGACACATGTGATCGTGTCTCATATACCTGCCGACTGTGGCGAAATTCCCGGACGTGGGGGAAAAGACCGCTACCTGTAACAGCGCGAGAGTCCCGCCCTTCCCGTGAGGGACGAGTGTTCCGACACGCAGTCGGAACCGAGGACCGAACAGGGCGGGCGTGAAGCGCGTAATCTCCGTCAAGAAACCGCCGTGTTACTGCTGGTCTTGAGTCTCCAACGTATCAAGCCCGGCTTCTAACACCTCTGCATAGGCTTCTGAGAGGTCCAAGTCATTTGCTTCTGCGTAGTCTTTCACTCGGCCACCGAGCGTGTGCGAGATGTCGATGTTCGGGCGCATACGAAAAGACTTTAAGACTAAAAGTATAAACGTCTGTTGTCGTGAAGCGCACCATTGTCGTGAAGCGCACCAACACGTTCGCCGTGCGCGCGCTCACAGACAACGATGAGCAGGTGCTACGGGACCTGTTGGACGCTTCCGCTGCTCTCTGGAACGAAGTGATCGGGAAGAACACAGAAGCGTGGGAGTCGTTCTTCACGCTCAAAGACCAGTATCACGACGAGTCGAACACGTCGGTCACGGAACATCCAGAACCACCGGGGTTCCGTGGTCTTGGAAATCGGAGATTTCCAATGGTCGGCGAATCGTAGATTCGCCTCGACAACGAAGACGACGGACGTGTTCTCAAAGGCGTCATACGAAAGGACGCATACAGCGTCGAATGGGGCGACCGCTCCCGGATTGAGATTGTCGTCGGAAAAGAACTCCGGGGTAGGCACGACAGCCCAAAGAGCCGTCTCCGACTGGAAATTGTTGGCAACCCGAACTGGCCCGACTACGAGGACCAGAGTCGGTTGGAACTGTGGTACGACGAGACTGATAGCACCTTCCGAGCTTCGCAACCCGTGACTGTTACATATGCACGGGACACTCCACTGGCCGACGAGACGGCCGCTCTGGACATTGGTGCGAACAATCTCGTCGCCTGTACCACCACGACTGGCGAGCAATACCTGTACGAAGGCCGCGAGTTGTTCCAGCGATTCCGGAACACAACGCGAGAAATCGCCCGGTTACAGTCGAAACTCGAAGACGGCAGGTACAGTAGCAAACGTATCCGGCGACTGTACCGCAAGCGAACCCGTCGTCGTGACCACGCACAAGAAGCACTGTACCGTGACCTGCTCGAACGACTGTACGCCGAGGGTGTCGATACGGTGTATATCGGTGGCTTGACCGACGTGCTGGAGACGCACTGGTCGGTCGAAACCAACGCGAAGACTCATAACTTCTGGGCGTTCAAGCAGTTCACTGAGCGGCTGGTCTGTACCGCCGAGGAATACGGTATCTCGGTAAAGGTCCGGTCGGAAGCATGGACGAGTCAAGAGTGCCCACAGTGCGGTTCGACAGACCGAACGACGCGGCATCAGGACACGCTCACCTGTCCCTGTGGGTTTGAGGGCCACGCCGACCTCACAGCGTCAGAAACGTTCCTGAGACGGCACACTGAGAAGGCAGTCAGGCCGATGGCACGGCCCGTGCGGTTCGAGTGGGACGACCACGACTGGTCGGAGTCACCACGCTCTCATCGTCCCAAAGAACAGCGCACAGACCCGAGTACCGTTCACCACAGCGAGAATGTTGCCTCCGGGGAGTCGTAGGCCGGCTGGGACTCCCACGGAGGAAACCGCGCCGTCGTCGGGCTTCGCCCGACTGCTTGAGGGACGTAGTCCCTCTCTGTTCACGGCGCGGAGGATGTCATAGCTGTTTGCTCACGTATGGGCCGTCCTGGACGTACCCGAGCTTTTCTCGATAGTATTCGCGCGCACCGATCCCGCTGATGACGCTCAGCTTCTCGAAGCCGGCCTCGCGAGCGCGTCGTTCGGCCTCACCTAGCAGCTTCCGGCCGTAGCCCTGGTGTTGCCAGTCGGGCACGTCGCCCGTCGCGCCCCGGTCGCCGACGCCGACGGTGTTTCCGTAGACGTGCAGCTCTCGAACGAGTGCGGCGTCCTGCAACTCCTCGCGTGTCGGCTCGTTCGGGAACCGGAGCCGACAGAAGCCCACCAGGAGATCGCGGTCGCGGTCCTCGTAGCTGATGAAATGTTCCGTCCCGCCCCCGGCCTCATACGTGAGGGTGTCGAGGGTCACGTCTTCGGGATCTTCGTCGTTCATCCCGACCTCACGACACCGGATGCAATCACAGGACGTCCCCTTCTCGTCCATCCGCTGGCGCGCGAGCTGGCGGAGATTGGACTTCTGGACGCCCGCCTCGATGAAGTCTGCGGGAATGTCTCGCTGGACGCGCTGCAGGCGCGTGTACTTCGGAATGAGGTCCTTGATCTCCGCGACCAGTTCCGCGGCCTCCTCGCTGGAGAGAGGCTCGTAGTCGTCGCGGTGCCACATGTCGTAGGTCGCGGTCCCCTCGACGATCAGTGTGGGGTAGATCTTGAGATAATCCGGCCGCCAATCGCTGTGTTCGAAGATGCGCCTGAAGTCTTCGATGGCCATCTCCTTGCTCATCCCGGGCTGGCCAGGCATCATGTGATAGCCGACCTTGAAGCCAGCGTCCCGGAGCCGTCGGGTCGCGTCGATGCTGGCCTGGATTCCGTGGCCGCGGTGCATCTCGCGGTTGATCCGCTCGTAGGTCGTCTGGACGCCGACCTCGACTTTGGTTCCGCCCAGTCGCAGCATCCGATCGATCTGCTCGGGCCCACACCAGTCGGGCTTGGTCTCGAAGGTCGTCCCGATATTGCGGATGTTTCCGGTCTCGTTTTCCTCGATCACGTCTTCGAGATACGTGAACTCGTACTCATCGGGATCCTGGGCGAAACTGACCCCCTCGGCGGGTTCCGGCTCCGCCTCGGGGTCGAAGTCGTTCATCGCCTCTAAGGCGCGCTTGACGAACCACTCCTGGTAGTCGTGGCTGCGTGCGGTCATCGTCCCGCCCATCAGGATCAATTCGACCTTGTCGACGGTATGTCCGATCTCGCGCAACTGATTGAGTCGCAACGTCACCTGGCCGTAGGGGTCGTAGTCGTTTTGCTTGCCCCGTGCGGCGGCGGGTTCGTTGCCGGTGTAACTCTGGGCGCTGGAGAACTCCGAATCCGGCCCGCCCGGACAGTAGAGACACTTGCCGTGCGGACAGCGCTCGGGTGAGGTCATGATCGCAACCGGCGCGACTCCCGAGGCGGTTCGGACGGGCTTGCGCCGCAGGACTGACTCTAGTTCCTTGCGTTGCCCGTCCGGTGCGCGATCGAGGAGTTCGGAGTTTTTCGGGACCTTGTGAGAGCCGTGCTTCGAGCAAACCTCGCGTTTCGCTTGCTCGACGCCGTCCCGCTGGAGGTCGTCCTCGAGGATCCGGTCGATCAACTCCGCGCAGGCCTGCTCGAAGGCGTCCTCTGACTCCTGGCTGTCGGTGCTCATGGCCCCAAGACTGTCTGTAACTCGTGGAGTCGGCAGAATAAGGGTGTCGCTCCGGGCAGCCCGGGAATTGCTGCTGCCCGCCGGGCGCTGGTCGTCGTCGGCTGTCGTTCAGATCGCCTGACGCGTCAATCCGTGATCCAGTTACAGCTGTCCTCGTCCGGTTCCGGTCCAGTTTCCGGATACGGGCCGGCACAGCCGTATCGCTTCCCCCATGGATCACCGATCCCCGGCTTTCCCGTGGCGGCTTTCGTGTAGCTGGGCACGATGACGGCGACTACCGTGTCGCTCCTGAAGTCGATCGGGGTGACCGATCCGGCAGTCATCGCACCGTCGGCCAGTTCGACGGCGACCTCCCGGTCGTCGCGAATGTACCGGACCGGTTCCGATGTCGACGGATCACTAACGTCTGCTCTGAGTTCGAACCGGGCGTACTCGCCGTCGATCTGCAGGCCCCAGGTACTCAGCGTCGCATACCAGAACCCCGGCCACGGGACCAACGGGGCGCCCGACCGCGGCAGGAAGACGTTATCGTATTTGGTCACCATTGGGCCGTGTTCGACCCCGTCATCGAGATCGGTGAACCCGTCACCGGAGGCGCGCACCGCCGGTAGCTCGGTTCGATTCACTGTCGCCGATTCGAGATACGCTGGCGATGCGTCGATCGTGAACTTCACGTCGTCGTATAGCGGCGATCCTTCGAAATCTGCATCTCCCGCCATGTCCACGTCACCCGCAATCACCCGCTGGGCGAACGAGACCACCTCTGCGATCTCACCGTCGGCCACGTCCAGGGGCGCCATCACCTCGTCTTGCGCCGTATTTTTCGTATCTGTTGCCTTGTCGTCGAATCTCGACGTCCACTCGAAGACGTTGTCGAGATAGACCTTGGTGGCCTCCGCGCGGACCTTCGCCTTGGGATTCTCGTATGGCCCGCCCGGACCGTCCCCGTAGACCAGCCTCGATTTCATATCACTGATATTCTCTCGAAGCCCATCGAGAATCGGTTCGCCGTCGACGAACGTGGTCGGGCCGACCTCGACCGGTGGGATTTCGTCTTTCACCGTCGCTCGAACGTCGTCGACCTCATCTTCGATCCACGTTTCCAGCGTTTCGCGTTCCGCTTCTTCGAGCACGTCGGGTTCGAAGGTGTCTGTCCTACTGGTGACTGCTTCTCCCATCCTGTCTTCGGAAACGATCGACCCCGTATCGATCTTGTCGTCCAGTTTCGCTTCGAGTTCGTCCTCCGTGGACAGCTCGACGCCGAACACCTTACTCAGGGACCTTTGCGGGACGCGCTCGAAGTTCGGCACGTCCTCCGGGCCGGCCTCTCCGCCGCTCTCGTATACGTGCTCGGTCCCGAGATCGTCGACCTGCGTGCGCTGGCTGTGCTTGGCGTCGATGTCGACGTCGGACTCGAAGGTTACGTTACGCGTGGCCGTCGTTGTGGTGGTGTTGACACGAACGTTCTGCCCGTTTCCCTCCATACGCCGCCACTTTCGGACGTGCTTAAGCTCGTTTTCTATCGTAGCGGCCACGTTGCGCAGGTCTGACCACCTGTCTCCCTCGATGTTCGTATCGGGACCCCGCTCGGTCGTGACTTCCACATCGTCCGCATCGACGACCTCGTAGCGCCGCTCGCTTTCGACCTCCGTCCAGTTGTCCCCGGGCGGTTCCGGTGCCCAGGGTCGTGGCCCGTCTCTGCTTACGTCTTCGGAGACGTCGACCTCGACATCGTAGACGTGGCCGATCACCTCGTCAAATCTCGTGTCAGGGTCAAGTTCCATCCCGCTCAGCAGGTCTTCACTGTCTTCGCCGGATCCATCGACGTTGTCTTTGACGTCGCTCCACGCGTCGTCGCCTTCAGGATCGGTCTCGCCAGGCGGCCAGTCCACGCTGATATCATCGCGATTATTGAGATCAGTCAGCGACTCCGCTCGATCGCCGTAGCGTATCCCGTAGTAGGACGCATCGGCGAAGGGATTGACCTCGATCTCGACCGCTCCTCCGACGTTCCCGGCCTTGTCTTTGATGAACCCCTCGGTCATCTTCCGGATACTCGGTGGATCACCGAGTCCGCCCTCGGAGTTACCCATCATGTACCGTGTCGCCCGACAGAGCGTGTCTTCGTTTACTTGTATTCTTCCGTCATCGGACGACGCATCGGTTGCGTTTTCGAGTGCGGCCTCGCTGACGTCCCCAACATCGGATACGTCACTCGTGGTTGTGCCGTTTTTCGATACGGCATCGTACACCTTGTAGCCGGTCGATAGCGCGAAACACGTCATTCGCTCGCGCCTGATTCGATCGACGGCGGGATCCGCCGTTCCGAACGTCGCTTGCTGCACGTCGAACGCGGCGAGGTTGGCGAGGATCTCGGTCGATCGGTCGTCGTGGATCGGTTCGAAAGCGCGGTCCCATTTCTTCGGCCCGAACCGATCGAAATACGTCTTCGCCCAGGAGACGGGATACTGTCGGACCGCGAACTTCCTGCCGAAGCCGTAGTACAGCCGGTCGCCGTCGAAACCTGGCTCGAAGAAGCCGACGTTGAGTCGCCGCTCGTACTCCTGGGTTTTCTCGTGCATCTCGAAGACTGTCGTGGGGACGGTCAACTCGAACGTCCGCTGTGCTGTCTCGCGTCCGGCGTCGCTTTCGACTGTGAGAGTGACGTTTTCGATCGTCACGGCGACGACGCCGGTTTCGAGATCGCTGTCGTAATAGCCCGCGCTCATTTCGACGCGGTCGAGCGCTGCCTCAATACTGTCTGCGCCGCCTTCGACCGGCGGGAGCGACGCGCTCGCGGTCACGCCGTTGCCGACCGCTTGATCAGTTCGTGCGAGTTTCTCTCTGGCAGCCAGGTAGATCCGGAGCCTGACGTAATTCCTGAACGTATCGTCGGCACTGCCTCCCTTAATAGCATTTCCCAGGGCTGTATCAGCCGTCTCGGTCACTGGAGCGGCTGCTGCGTCCCTGAGCCCCGTCGTGGCCGCCTCTCGGAGGGTCACGTGCGTCGTCGTCTCTATCCGATCGAACGCCGTCGCGACGTCAGTGTCGGCTCTGGGATCCGTTCTGGTCTGGAGGGACACGACGGCGATGGAACTCGTTGCAAGCAGGACGACGCCGATCAGTGCGAACGGAATCCGGCCGCGATCGCTCTCTGCGATCGTGACTGTCGACGGTCGCTCGTTCGTCATGCGCGCCACACCCGAACTGTGATGACTATCTCTTCGATCGACGAAGATTCGTCGAAGGATTTCATTTCTTCATGGGAAATCGTTTCTTTGAGATCGTCCTCGATGACACCTCTCAGTCCGTCAGCCTCGCCCGCAGCCGACGGACCCAGCCCGTCAGTCCCGCGAGCGAGATACGCGTTCGCTTTCGTCGCGTTGGCTCCGCTTCGACCCAGCACGTTCTCGTCCGTCGCGGGATCAAAGTGGTAATACTCGTCCCCCCAGTCGGAGTCCGCCTCAGTCTCCGCCAGTATGGATTCGATTCGGAGGTATCTGTAGACGGCCAGATCTCTCCTGAACCACTGTCCTTCGAGTGCGACCTGCGTCTCGCCGGCCGGGAGATAGCGTTCGACGATCGTTTCGGCGAGGACACCCGCGGCTCGTTCGTACTTCTGATCGCTGCGCCCCGTACCGTATCCATCCTCGTATGCGTCTTCGACGTCTTCGCTGACTGGCTGCACCCCGCTCGGAACGCGCAGCGTCGCGAGTTGTACGTCTGCGTCTCCCGGGGGCGGGGACCCGTACGTCCCCGTGGCCGCGATAGACGCACCGTCGTACGGCTGCCACCGGCCAGTGACGTACGCGTCGTATCCCAGCCCCGTCAGTGCTTCCATGAGAGATCCTTCGACAGCGTCGGCGTAGATCTCCCCCTCTCTGGTCAACTGCCGCCCCTCGATCGTGACGTTGAGCATCGTACTGCTCGCGACCAGGTCGGCGACCGATCCGTACCGCTGGCGCTGGAAGACGCTGTTACTGTACGCATCGTCTTCGAAGTCAACGTCGTCGATGTCGTCGACGACGGGTCTCAGCGAGTAGCTCACGTTCGCAGTCGAGATGGATACCGTTTCGGAAACGTGATCGGACGCTTCCAGATCCATCCCGGGCTGGTCGGCCGCGAGCGAGGTCGCGACGACGAGGATACTCGCGGAGATGAGCAACAACGCGAGCGTCGCATCCACGACTGTCGAGATACCGCGCTGGCTCATGGTGGCTGCTGTATCGATTCCCCGATCCGACCTGTTTCGACACGGTCCATACCGTGCCTCCTTCCGTGATGGTATTTAAAATCTGACTTCGGGGTTGCTCGAAACGCGAGCGTGCTGAACGACGGGTATCGTCTGCTCTCGGAAGGGTCCCCTCGAATCGCTGGATATCTCGCTTCTAGTACGTTTCAGTGATCCGGTCCAGTAGCGGCGAAGACGTCGCAACCGCGGGTGGAGAACAGACGCTTATCGGCCGCCCTTGGCGTGTTCAGGCGGACCGCGTCGACGGCCGTCGTCCTCAGCTTCGTCGTCTTCGTCGTCGGATGGACCAACGTCCTCAGGCGGACCCTGAGTCGTGTTCCCGGATGGTCCGGCATGCTCGGGTGGCCCCTGAGTCGTGTTTCCGGATGGACCGGCATGCTCGGGCGGGCCCTGAGTCGTGTTTCCGGATGGACCGGCATGCTCGGGCGGACCCTGGCCGGGGTTGAACGTCGTCACGAACGCTGAGACGGTCTGTCCCATCGGACCGGAGACGTTCTCGCCCATGATCGTGTGCACGAATGAACTGACGTACAGCCCGAACGGCTCGCTGTCGTCGACAGTGACGTTACTGTAATCTGCCGTTCCGTTGTCGACGGTGAGATTGAGGTCGATGTCGAACGGCCGGTCGGTCTCGTTCTCTTCGAAATCTTCTTCAGTCTCGTTTTCGTCGAGGTCGGTCTCGTTCTCCTCCTCAGTCTCGTTTTCTGCGATCGACTCGGCGATTAGATCGGCCGTCGCTGACGCCGAGTCGTTGTCTGCGTAGGCGGTGACCGTCACCGTCACGTTCTCCTCGGGAGCCGAAAGCTCGACGAGTCCCTCGTCGTCGGTGGTGTAGTTCCCGGCCTCGTCGTAGGTTACATTACCGTCGTCGACGGTGACGTTGGCCCCGGCGACGCTGGTGTTGTTCGCTGTCACTGTGACGGTGACGTCGTCACCGTCCTGGGTGACTGACACGTCCAGTCCGTCTGCGGCTGCTGCTGGCCCGATAACAGACAGGGCCACGACAGCGGCCACGGCGACTGTCAGAAGCTGTTTCGCGTGCATCTCGTACGCCACTCCCCTCTGTATCTACATAAACCCGGAATCCCGTTTACTCCGTTCAACCGAACCTCCTTTCTGATACGGCCCTCTCAAAACTGTTTTTATCGTTCAAAATTCTCTCTCGATGTTTATTTCGGCCACTCCAACAGCCGCCGTAGATGTCGTCACGTTTTTGTTCGTCGATAGGTCCTGACTAACTAGTCAGTATGTTGGTCGCGAGTCGATGGTGTCGACGGTCAGGAGGTGACAGACGTGGAAGCTGACGAATCCGGGCACTCGGTCAATCTGACTGAGGGACCGCTGTTGCGGCCGCTGATCGCGCTGTCGCTGCCGATCGTCGCCTCCCAGTTGCTGCAGGTGACGTACAATCTGGCGGATACGTTCTGGGTTGGACGGCTGGGTCAGAACGCGGTGACTGCGCTGTCGCTGTCGCTGCCGTTCGTCTTTCTGATGGTCAGTCTCGGTGGCGGGTTGACCGTCGCCGGCACAGTACTGGTCTCACAGAACACCGGTGCGGGCAACACCGAGCGAGTGAGTCACGTCGCCGGCCAGACCATCGCGTTCGTCTCGCTGGTCTCGATCGGGCTGGCGTCGCTCGGGTTCGTCCTCTCGCCGGTGCTGTTGCCGCTGATCGGTGGTTCGGCCGACCCCGAGGCGATCCGGCTGGCGGTCGTCTACACGCGGATCATCTTCGTCGGCGTCGTCTTCATGTTCGGTTTCCAGATCTTTCAGGCGCTGTTGCGGGGGTACGGCGACACGGTGACGCCGATGTACCTGATGGGCGCGAGCGTGACGCTGAACGTCCTACTCGATCCGTTCCTCATCCTGGGGTTCCGAAACAATCTCCTGTTCGAGTGGGCACAGTGGCTCCCCGTCGGCGTCGACTTCCTCGCGCTGCAGACGGACCTCTACGCGGCGACGGGCTTTGCCGGACTGGGCGTGACGGGTGCGGCAGTCGCGACGGTCGTCTCCAGGGGAATCGCTGCGGCGATCGGGTTCTGGCTGATCTTCACCGACCGGGTCGGACTGACGGTCTCGCTGTCGGATCTGCGCCTCCAGCTCGACACGGTCAAGAAAATCATCGACATCGGCGTGCCGACGGCCGCGGAACAGAGCGCCAACTCCCTGGCCTACACCGTCATGACGGCGCTTGCGGCGATGGTCAGCGGCCCTGCCGTCGCCGCCTACGGGATTGGCAACCGAATCAACACGTTCGTCTTTCTGCCGGCGATCGGGCTTGCCCGCGGGACCGAGACGGCTGTCGGGCAGAACCTCGGTGCCGGGAAGAACGACCGGGCGAAACGTGCGGTCCTGCTTTCGACGGGGATCGTCGGCGTAGTCTTCGGGGTCGTGAGCGTGCTCGTGTTCCTGCTCGCGCGTCCGCTCGTGACGGCTTTCATTCCCGGCGACCCCGGGGTCATTCGTCTGGGGACGGACTACTTCAAGATCATCGGCCCGACCTACGTCTTCATGGGCGCGTTCCAGGTCATCAACGCCGGGTTCCGCGGTGCCGGTTCCACGCGGACGGCGATGGTCTTCTCGATCATCTCTCAGTGGGGCGTTCGCATCCCGCCGACGTATCTGCTGATCACCGTCGCCGGCATCGGCGCGATGGGCGTCTGGGGCGGCATCGCCTTCTCGCACGTCGCCGCCGCGGCGGCCGTGGCCGTCTGGTACGTCTACGGCGACTGGGCGGAGAACGTCTTGGAAGAAGACGAATCATCGCCGGGTATGACCGACGACGAACAACTCTCCGAACCAGACGGCGACGAACTGCCTATCGAGGAAGAACCGTCCGTCGATGACTGATCACTTCCGACTGTGGTGTGAGTCCCGCAACTCACCGTCACACTCAGGGCACGCTGCCCAGTAGGACGCTGGAACGACCGATTTCCCACAATTAACATACTCGAAACGCGGTCGACTGGACGTATGTTTCGAACTCACGCGAGATCGTCCGACGTTGCCCGTGATAAGCGTTTTCGGAAAATAGGTATATCTGGTAATATCCCCTAGTATCCTACTCGGCACGTTCGACAAGCGCACTCGCGCGCTCGCTCGCCCGTTCCCGGACGGCCCGTTCGTCGAACACCTGGACGTCGCGATCGCGCATCAACACCTGCCCGTCACAGACGGTGTGTCGGACGTCACTCCCGCGGGCAGCGTATGTGAGGTGGCTCACGAGATCGTGAGCGGGGGTCAGGTGCGGGGCGTCGAGATCGATCACGGCCAGGTCGGCGTTCGCCCCTCGCTCTATTCGCCCGGAGTCGAATCCGAGAATCTCGGCACTGCCGCGGGTCGCCATCTCGACGACGCTTTCGGCGTCGACCGCGCTGGCGTCGTCGGCCGCGAGTTTGCCGAGCATCGCGGCGTCGCGCATCTCGTCGAACATATCAAGATCGTTGTTCGAGGCCGCGCCGTCGGTGCCGAGCCCGACCGGCACGCCCGCATCGAGCAAGTCCTGGACGGGTGCCATCCCGGAGGCGAGCTTCATGTTCGAGGCTGGGCAGTGGACCACGCCCGTGCCCCGGTCGGCAAGCAACTCGATCTCGCTGCCGTCGAGGTGGACGCCGTGTGCGAGGTAGTCACCCGGTTCGAGCAGTCCCAGACGGGCAGCGTATTCCAGCGGCCGCTCGCCGTGTTCGTCGACGATCGGATCGACCTCGTCAGTCGTCTCGTTGGCATGGAGGTGGACCGGTACGTCCGCTTCACGGGCTTGTGGCACGAACTCCCGGTAGTACTCTGCACCGACAGTCGTCAGCGAGTGGGGCATGAACGCGGTTCGAATCCGTCCGTCGGCCGCACCGTCGTACTCGCGAGCGAACGCGAGACCGTCGCGCATCTCCTCGCGAGCGGCGTCGTCGTCCTTTCCGACTGTGATCGCTCCGTACCCCAGCCGCGCGCGCATGCCGGCCGACTCGACGGTCTCGACGACCTCCGGCATGAAGAAGTACATGTCGTTCAGGGCGGTCGTCCCCGATTTGAGCATCTCGATCAGTCCCAGTTCCGTGCCGACGCGGACGTCCTCGGCGGTGAGTTCGGCCTCGACCGGCCAGATGTCCTCTTGCAGCCACGCGTCCAGCGGTTTGTCGTCGGCGTAGCCGCGAAGCAGCGTCATCGCGACGTGGGTGTGGGCGTTGACGAGCCCGGGAATGACGAGTCCGCCCGACGCGTCGAGTTCGTCGTCGCCGGAGAGATCACCCACGTCGACGATCTCGCCGCTGTCCTGATCGAGCAGTACGTCCGCACGCTCGACTGAGTGGTCCGGGAGCAAGACCTGACCGCCCGAAACGAGGAGTTCGCTCATAGCCGTTCGTTCGTCGGGGGAGGCTTTGACCGTTGGGTTCGTCGCTCGCCGACGCCGCCGGAGGGAAAAGCAATTGCCCTCCCGTCTCTACGTTCCGGTATGCGCATCGCCGTGCCCAACAAGGGCCGCCTGCACGAGCCGAGCGTTGAGTTGCTCGAACGCGCGGGACTGCACGTCGTCGACGGGGCCGACCGCAAACTCCACGCCGAGACTGTCGATCCCGAGGTGACGATTCTGTTCGCCCGCGCCGCCGACATCCCCGAGTACGTCTCCGACGGCGCCGCCGACGTGGGCATCACCGGCTTCGATCAGGTCGTCGAAGCCCAGCGGGAGAACCTCGTCGAACTGCTCGACCTCGAGTTCGGCCGCTGCAAGCTCGTCCTCGCTGCGCCCGAAGACGGCGATATCGACGCCGTTTCTAACCTCGACGGCGGGAGAATCGCGACCGAGTTCCCGAACGTCACCCGAGAGTTCCTCGACGAGCAAGGAGTCGACGCCGATATCACCGAGGTCTCGGGTGCGACCGAACTCACGCCGCACGTCGACATCGCCGACGCCATCGTCGACATCACCTCGACTGGAACGACTCTGCGGATGAACCGCCTTTCGGTCGTCGCCGATGTTCTCGAATCGTCGGTGCGGCTGTTCGCCCGCGAAGACGTTCGTGCCGACGAGAAAGTCCAGCAGATCGAGACGGCACTGGGTTCGGTGCTGTCCGCCGAGGGGAAACGCTATCTCATGATGAACGTCCCCACGGACGCACTCGACGAGGTCGAAGAAGTGCTCCCCGGCATGGGCGGACCGACCGTGATGGACATCGCCGGAAAGGAAGACGTCGCCGTCCACGCCGTCGTGGACGACAGCGAGGTCTTCGAGACGATCAACGCGCTGAAATCGGTCGGAGCCAGTGACATCCTCGTGACCGAGATCGAGCGTCTCGTCGAGTGACGGCTCCCGCACCGACGATCGGCCACTCGACGACGTCCGTCGACGCGGCGGTCTCTGTCACTCGACGATGTCGGTCGATGCCGTCGTATCTGCCTGAACGTCGGTGTCGAGGTCGATATCCTGGATGAGTTCGACCAGCTCCCGCAGGCGGGGAAACGTGTACGCGGTGAGTTCGACGTTCGTGTCTTCGGCGACGATGTCCGAGTCGACGACGAAGACTATGTCCTCGTCGGGCCAGCCGCCCATCTCGTCGACGATGTCGCTGGCGGGCCCGTACACGAACGACGGCGTCGAGATGTCGATCGTCGTGTCGAGGACGTTCGCCCACCCGTCGATGTAGCCGGAGGTCATGATGTTGCCGATCTCTTGCATGGCCGATCGCTCCATATCGGTGAACAGGCCGTCAGCGGGCTCCCCGCCGCCCATGTCGCCGACGAGTTGCCCGACGAGTTGCTTGCTGTCGCGGGGCTCCAGCAGGAAGAGCACGTATCCGTGGGGCGGATCGACCAGTTCGACGAAGATGCCGACCTGTTTCTGGGAACCGAGATGCGTTCTGACGTCCTCGATGTCGAGAAAGTTGATCTTCGAGACCTCGATCCCGGCGTCGAGTCCGGCCATCTGGTTGAGGTGTTCGGTGACCGTCTCCGAGCCCTCCCTGGCCATCTTGTTGAACAGATCCAGCTTCCGCACGTCGACTCGAAGGCTCATACCGACTACTCCGACTGCAGGATTGTAATACTGCCGCCCGGTCTACGGGCGGGGCGGGATCACGGGCGCAGGTCGTCGGCCTCGAGTCGCCTGGCCGTCCGCCAGTAGTGATCGAACGTGTCGCTCGCCCACGAGCGGACGGCCTCGTCGTCGGTGTCGATCGACGCGCGCAGGACGCCGGTTTCGTCGCGCAAGAGCATGTGAACCGTGTCGTCGGCGATGGTGACCGCGAGCGGGATCCCCTCTTCCCGGACGTGAATTTCGGTGTCCGGCGCGTCGAGCAGCGACAGCAGCCGATCGCGAAGGTCGGGATCGTCCGCCAGCGCCTCGATCGCGTTCCGCGAGAGCACGCCCGAGAACGCCAGTTCGCCGTCGCTCGCTCGCCGTTCGACGACTGTCAGGTTCTGCTCGTTGAACGCGTGCGAGAACGCCTTGACTTCGCTGGCTCTGCCGACGAGATCGAGCAGGCGCTGGACGGGCGCGTTCGGCCGCGTCTGAGTGGGCGTCGTGATCGTCGCGTCCGCGAGATGGCGCAGATCGAAGTCCATCGCGTGCGTGGGGAGATACCGCACCAGGCCCCGGAGTTCACACTCCGTTTCGAGGATTTCGAGGAGGTCGGTCAGTCCCCGGGCGACGAGTTTGCCGGTCGCGGTGGCGACGTACTCGCTGCCGTCCTTGCGGACCCACGACCGCTCCTGGAAATCGCCGAGGATCCGCCCGAGCGTCGCCTGCGACGCGTCCGTCTCGGCTTCGAGGTCGCGCCGTGTCCGGCGCTGTTCTGCCAGCGCCGTCAGCACCTCCACGCGGTTCTCCGAGCGTGCGAGGAATTCGATCTCTTCCAGCACCGAGTCCATATCCGTTGGTCTGTCTACGGAGCAAAAACGCTGTCCGTTCCGACAGTGATCGCGCCGTTCGTGTTCTCCCTTCGCTGTACCTGCTCAGCTTTTCCTCTCGGCCCGTATCCCACTTCAGTCCGTGCAATCGTTGCACGCCGCGTTCGTCCTTGCAACCCCTGCGGTGGCTGCACAGAATCGGCCGATTCAGCCCCGTGAAAGCCTTTCTGAAGCCATCTATGGGGTTCCAGCACGTCTAGATAGATATGATCTCAGTCTCAGTTTCGGAGGTGTCGCGCTGAATGGTCGGCCGCCGCACGCTCGCGCTATTTGCCGCCGCAAGTCTGCTGTTCGGCGGAACCTTTGTCGCCGCGAAGGCCGGACTGGCGTACTTTCCGCCGCTTCTGTTCGTCGCCTTTCGGTTCGACATCGCCGCGCTCGCGCTGGCCGCGTTCGCCATCGCGACGATTCCGCGGTCGGAACTCGTCCCGCGAACCCGCGGGGATCTGCTCGGTATCGTCGCGACGGGCGCGTTCGTGATCGGACTGGCCAACGCGCTGCTGTTCGTCGGCCAGCAGTACGCGACCAGCGCAGTCGGGGCGATCGTCTTCGGACTCAACCCGATCCTGACGCCCGTGTTCGCCGCCGTCCTGCTGTCCGACGAACGCCTCTCGGCCCGCGGTGCGGCCGGGATGGCGCTCGGACTGCTCGGGGTCGTCCTCGTGGTCGATCCCGATCCGGCGACGCTGCTCGCTGGCGGGGTCGGCAAGCTCCTCATCCTCGTCGGGGCCGCCAGCGGCGCGCTCGGGACGGTGCTCGTCCGGCGGGCGGACGCGACGCTCTCCAGCACGGCCCGGACCGCCTGGGGGCTGCCGCTGGCCGCGCTGCTCACCCACGGGATGAGCCTGGCCGCCGGCGAGTCCGCGTCGACGGTCGTCTGGTCGAGCGAAGCGCTGATCGCGCTCGGGTACGTCGGAATCTTCGCCGGCGCGGTCGCCTACATCGCCTACTTCGGTCTCATCGACGCCACGGGCGCGATCAGGGCGAACCTGATCTTCTACGTCGTCCCCGTGGTCGCGACGCTGGGCGGCTGGCTCCTGCTGGGCGAGACGGTCTCGACGATGACGGTCGCCGGCTTCCTGACGATCTTCGCCGGGTTCGCACTACTGGGCAGTGAGTCGATCGCCGCCTGGTGGGGGTCCGTCAGGCCCACGTCCGCCGGCGGCGACAGCGAGTCGGTGTCGTTCCCATCGCGCGCGGACTGACCACAGTCACTCTGCTGTCGCAGGTGTAGCAGTCGCTCCGCTCGTTGCTCGGCACGAAAAATGTCGGCAGTTCGGAAACGACTCGTCGAGCGGCGTACCGTCGCTTAGACCTGCTCTTCGATGCGGATGAGTTCGTTCAGCTTGGCGGTGCGTTCGCCGGCGACAGTGCCGGTCTTGATGAAGTCAGCGGCGGTGCCCACGGCGAGGTGAGCGATCGTCGTGTCTTCGGTCTCACCGCTGCGGTGTGAGACTGCCGCCACGATGCCGTTCTCCGCACCGAGTTCGATCGCGTCGACGGCGTCCGAGAGCGTCCCGATCTGGTTGGGCTTGATCAGGATGCTGTTCGAGGAGCCCTTGTCGATACCTGTCTGCAGGCGTTCGACGTTGGTGACGTAGAGGTCGTCGCCACAGATGACTGTCTCGTCGCCGACTTCGTCGGTGAGCTTCGCGAACCCTTCGAAGTCGTTCTCGTCCATCGGGTCCTCGACGAACTCCAGATCGTACTCGCGGACCATCTCGGCGACGTACTCGATCTGCTCGTCAGTCGACTTGACGCCGTCGTCGTAGACGTAGCCACCCTCGTCCTCGTCGTAGAGCTCCGCGGCGGCCATGTCCATCCCGAAGCCGATCTCGAAGCCCAGCTTGTCACTGATCTCGCTGGTGGCCTGGTCGACGATCTCGAAGGCTTTGGCGTCGCCGATCGGCGGCGCCCAGGCACCCTCGTCGCCCTTGTTCGTCGGGATGTCCTCCTCGTTCAGCAGTTCCTTGATCCGTGCGTGGACCTTGGCGTTCGCGAAGACCGCCTCGGTGACGCTCGGTGCACCGACCGGCGCGGAGAGGAACTCCTGGATGTTCGTCGCTTCTTCGGCGTGTTCCCCCCCGCCGACGACGTTCCCGATCGGTGTCGGGAACTGATCGCCGCGGAAGGTTCCGCCCAGGTGCTGGAAGAGCGGGAGTCCGAGTTCGTCGGCACCGGCCTTGGCGGCGGCCATGCTGATCGCGACCGCGCTGTTGGCACCGATTCCTGAGAAGTCGTCGGTTCCGTCTACCTCGCGCAGCGTGTCGTCGACCGCGCGCTGGTCGGTCGCGTCGACCTCGCCGACGAGGGCGGGGACGGCTTCGGCTTCGGCCTTCTCGATGGCTTCCTCGGCCGGTAGTTCGAGCGCTTCGTGTTCGCCCGTGCTCGCACCGCTCGGGGCGGCACCGCGACCGAAACCACCGGCTTCGGTGGTGACTTCGGCTTCGACCGTGGCGTTACCTCGCGAGTCCAGTATCCGTCGGAGCGTGATGTCCGTGATGAGTGTCATCTGTGTTCGCCTCCGTTTGTCGCGTTGCCGTCGTCCGGCGGTCCGTCCTGGGACCGACCGGTGCACGTCGTCCGGCACCGGCGTCGCATCCGGGAGTACGGGAGCGGACTGCCCCAATCCGGGACGTGACCCACGTCCGTACTCCACCGGACCCGACGAGACGTTCCGGCACACCTACCTGGTTTACTCGCCTCCGAAGTAAGATTATCTATTTCGTTTTGATCGGTTCGTTTACTGTCATTACTTGTGGGCATACTTCGTTGGGTTATCCTTCCACGCGATCCTCTCGTCGATTCCGCAGAATGTTCGAGCCGGTCCAGTGAAACGCTCAAGGCCGTCGCCCCCGAACCCGCAGGCATGACAGGCGGCGACGGGGTGGAGTTGACAGTTGCGGGCGCGCGAAAACGCGACGCCGGTCGCGGGATCGCGCGCCTTCCCGAATCGGTGCGCAGCAAACTGGGCGTGTTGAGTGGTGACTCCATCGTCATCGATGGAGACCAGCAGACGGTCGCGAAGGTCTGGCCCGGCAACGGTGACGACGACGCCATCAGGATCGACGCCGACACCCGGGCGAACGCGGGCGCGACGATCGGCGACACCGTCCGCGTTCGCCCGGCGACGGTGTCTCACGCCCGCTCGGTCACGGCCCGGCCGACCGAGGATCTGGGCGAGTTCGGCGGCGAGTCAGTCGCACCGCTCGTCAAAGACGGGCTGCTCGACCGGCCGCTGCGCCAGGGTGAACAGTTCCACGTCGAGGGGGTCGGCGGGTTCGAGGTGCTCGATACCGAGCCTGGTGGATCGGTCCGGGTTGAGGACACGACCGACGTCACGGTCGCCCCGCGAGAGTCAGACGACGGCACGAGCGGCGACGAAGCAACGGCCGACGAATCCACCGACGACGCCGAGGCAGAATCGACGACCTACGAGGACATCGGCGGGCTGGACGACGAACTGGAGAAGGTGCGGGAGATGATCGAACTCCCGCTGTCGAGACCTGAAATCTTCCAGCGGCTCTCGATATCGCCGCCCAGCGGCGTCCTGCTGTACGGGCCGCCGGGCACTGGCAAGACGCTGATCGCCCGTGCGGTCGCCAACGAGGTCGACGCCTACTTCGACGTCATCTCCGGCCCCGAGATCGTCTCGAAGTACAAAGGCGAGAGCGAGGAGCGATTGCGCGAGGCGTTCGATCGGGCGACCGAGAACGCGCCCGCCATCCTGTTCATCGACGAAGTGGATTCGATCGCTGGTGCGCGAGACGACGACAGCGACATGGAGAACCGCGTGGTCGCCCAGCTGCTGACGCTGATGGACGGGCTGGAGGACCGCGGACGCGTGGTGGTCATCGGCGCGACCAATCGCGTGGACGCGGTCGATCCCGCACTGCGGCGTGGCGGCCGGTTCGATCGCGAGATCGAGATCGGCGTCCCGGGCGTCGAGGGGCGTCGAGAGATCCTCGACGTCCACACTCGCGGGATGCCGCTGGCCGACGACGTGAATCTCGATCGTCTGGCCGAACGAACCCATGGCTTCGTCGGCGCGGACATCGAGAGCCTGACGACCGAGGCCGCGATGCACGCGCTCCGGCGCGACGATGAACAGCCGACGGTCGGCCGCGAGGACTTCGAGTCGGCACTCGCGTCGGTCGACCCCTCCGCTATGCGGGAGTACGTCGCCGAATCGCCGAGCGTCGACTTCGACGACGTCGGCGGACTGGACGATGCCAAGGCGACGCTCGAACGGGCCGTCGAGTGGCCACTGCTGTACGGGCCGCTGTTCGAGGCTACCGATACCGAACCACCTAGCGGCGTCCTACTGCACGGGCCGCCGGGGACCGGGAAGACGTTGCTCGCGCGGGCCCTGGCCGGCGAAAGCGGCGTCAACTTCATCCACGTCAACGGCCCCGAACTCCTGGACCGGTACGTCGGCGAGTCCGAAGAGTCCGTCCGGGAGGTGTTCGACCGTGCCCGCCAGACCGCGCCGACGATCGTCTTCCTCGACGAGATCGACGCCATCGCGGGCAGGCGCGGCGACTCCAACGAGGTGACCGAGCGCGTCGTCTCCCAGTTGCTGACGGAACTGGACGGCGTCGCCGAGAACCCGAACCTCGTTGTCGTCGCCGCGACCAACCGCAAGGCCGCGATCGACGACGCGCTGTTGCGGCCCGGACGACTCGAGGAGCACATCGAGGTTCCCCTGCCCGACGCGGACGCCCGGCGGAAGATATTCGAAGTCCACACGCGGGACAAGCCTCTCGGTGAGGACGTCGATCTCGAAGAGCTAGTGACAAGGACAGAAGGGCACTCCGGCGCGGAGATCGAGGCACTGGTCCGAAAGGCCACGATAGCTGCCATCGACGACATCGTGTTCGCTCACGCACCCGAGGAGGCCAACGAGTACGCCGACGAAATATCGGTCACGGCCGCACATTTCGAGAACGCACTCGAAGAATGACCGTCTCCCCGGGAGGCGATCGAGACCTCGGTATGTCCGGGGAGGCGATCAAGGTCTCGTGTGCCACAGGTTTGCGCTCGGGCAGGCGGGACGCACGCCGGCCACAGCTATTTCACTCGCCCTCGCGTGTTACAGAGACACATGGAGCCTCCGATCGACTTTCAGGTACCCAGCGACAAGGACGCGATCGCGAGTACACCGGCGGGTGACGGCCAGGACGTGCTGGTGTCGGCCAATTGCTACGCTGCGAACCCCCGGGTCGACGCCGAGGGGGCGATCATCGAGGAGACGTCCGCGTTCCGCTCTGACGTCGAACTGTTCTACGACTACCATACGTTGCTGTGGGATCCCGAGCGCGAGCAGACACTGGACAACCGAGATGACGCCGTCGCGAGCGACGTCGACTGGGCGTCCAGCCGCGTCCCCGAGATCCATCTCGACAACGAGTTCGTCTTCGCCGATGGGATGGGTGTGACCCTCTCCCAGCGGGTCGTCGAGAGCGTCGATCGCTGCTCGATGACGATCCACAGCGAGGCCACCTTCGAGGAAGCCGGCGACCGGACGCTGTACACGTTGCTCAACTTCGGAATCAACGGCCACAGTCACGAGGATCCCAACGCCGTCCACGAGGCGCAGGCGCGGTGCACCCCCGACCACGACGTGATCGTGGCCGATGACGACGACCGCTTTCTGGCGATCGTTCAGGAACACGACGGAAAGCGGCGCTTCGACGGCTATCGGATCGGTCACGCTGGCGAGTCGACCGGCCGCGAGCGCAGCGCCTGGGCAGAGATCTACGAGGACAACAACGGCTGGCTCACCAATTCCACAGCAGGCGCGGGCGATCTGGACGGCGGGTTCGGCCTGTTCGTCGAGGACGTCGAGCGGGTCGAGTGGACGACCGCCATCGGCTTCGCCCACGACGCCGAGTCGGCTATCGATCACGCAGTCGCGGCTCTCGACGCCGGGTACGAGACCGATCGAGCGGCCTTCGCCGACGCCTGGGAATCCTGGCACGCGAGCGTCACAACTGCACCCACCGGCGAGGAAGCGGTCGACGATCGCTACGAGCGGTCGTTGACCGCTCTCCGGGCCGCTCGCGACAACTCCGGAGGGATGGTCGCCGGCGCGTTCAAGCCCAAGAACATGACCTACAGGTTTATCTGGCCGCGCGATCAGGTGATCATGATCCAGGCGCTGCTGGCGGCTGGCGCTGATCGGGAAGCTCGGGACGCCGTCGCGTGGCTGGATGACGTCCAGATCACCGGTGACGTGGTAGACGACCGCGGAATCGAACGTCACGGCACCTGGTGGCAGAACTACTATACGGACGGCTCGTCCCACTGGACTGCCCTCCAACTCGACCAGGTCGGCGGGCCGATCTACGCCCACTGGCTGACCTGGCAGGCGACCGGCGACGACGACGTCCTCGATGCACACTACGATATGTCTCGCCGTGCTGCGGAGTTCCTGCTGGGGTGGGACAACGGCTGGGGGTTTCCTGACGCTCATCAGGACCCCTGGGAAGAGACATGGGGCCACTCCACGGAGGGATCGGCGGCCGCCATCGCGGGCCTGCGGTGTATGGCCGAGCTGGCCGAGGCCCGGGGTGAGGACGAGTTCGCAGTCCGGTGTCGCAAGCAGGCTGACGTGTGGGCGGACAACTTCGAGACGTACTGCTACCGGACGGGGACGCCCTACGGAGACCACTTCGTGACTGCCGACAGACCGGAACACGGTGGCGACCCTGCACCCGACGCCCGGCCCGACGCGGCCGCGTTCATGGCCTACTGGCCGTGGAACGTCGTCGCTGCGGACGCCGACACGATGCGCTCGACGGTCGAACTGACCGAGGATCCGGCGTGGGTGGCCGAAGAGACGCCTTGCATCGGTCGCTATCCTGGTGACCGATACACGCCAACCGGCGGACCGGACGATGGCGGCTGGCCCCTGTGTGAAGCCTACGCCGACGTGGTCCGCTGGCAGAGCGGTCTCGATCCGGACGCGGTAACAACACATGTCCGCGAGCACGCCAGTGAGTGGACGACCACGGCAAACCTGCTCCCCGAGCGGGTCGCGAGTGACGGCACGGTCGACTGGAACTCGAACCTCCAGTGGAGTCAGGCGACGTACGTCTTGCTGGTCGAGAGCCACCTCCGCGGGGAGCCGTACGGGCTCGCTCCGGGACGGACCGATAGCTCGTGAGACTGCGCCTGACGAGAATGTAGCAAACGTGCCGAAGATGGGAGAGCGGACGAGGTGTGGGGTTGACCGGGAGTGGCCGTCCGGACGGCCGTAGCGGCGTGGCCGAGCAGCGAGGCGGGTCGAGTCTATGCCGGCGTTGACGAGAAAAGCGTCGTACCGGCATTCGCCTCTAGGGACCACCGGCTTATAAAAGACAGTGTCTCACTGCCCTCATCGGCGGTCGGCCAGAGCCGGGAACTCCGAGCGCACCTCGGCGATCCGTTCGGGAACGGCTTCCGCCGTCACGAGCGTCGGTTCGTCGCCGGAACTCGAGAGCCTGGTCCCCCAGGGGTCAAAGACCGTCGAACGACCGAGCAACTCGGCTTCCTCGAAGCGACCGACGCCGTTGGCGGCTGCGACGTACGCGAGGTTCTCGACGGCCCGCGCCCGGGGCAGTAGCTGCCAGTGCTCGACGCGGGGGTACGGCCACGCACTCGGGACGACTATCAGTTCTGCGCCGTCGGCCACGAGGTCACGGTACAGCTCCGGAAACCGGAGGTCGTAGCAGGTCGTCACGCCGATCGTCAGCTCACCGAGTTCGGCGACTGGAAGTCGCTCCCCGGGCGTCAGCAACTCCTGCTCGGCGGAGTCGTATCCGAACAGGTGATGCTTTCGATACACCAGTCGTCGCTGGCCGTCGGCGTCGAACAGCACGGCAGTGTTGGCCAGTCCTTCCTCGCTCGGAACCGTCACATCGGTCTCCGCGGCGGTTGCCTCCAGCTCTTCGACGATGGTTCCAGCGAGGACGGCGACGTTCTCCGCCGTTGCGACGGCCCTGATGCGTTCGAGCGTCGGGCCCCCCAGCGACTCGGCGCTGCGGGCATAGTCTCCGAAGGAGAAGTAACTGACCGTGAACAGTTCGGGCAGGACTACCAGTTCGGCACCGTCGTCGGCTGCCCGCTCTACTGCGTCAACGGCCCGCTCGAGGTTCGCGTCCGTGGCCGCCGGCTCGATCTCGATCTGTGCGAGTGTGAGTTTCATAGCCTGAGACCGAGATCCTCGAACAGGGCGTCTTCGAGGTTGTCGAACTCCGCTTCGAGGTTCCGCTTGAAGAAGCGTTCGACGCCCGGGACGCGTCCTTCGACGGTGAAGCGGTTGGTCAGTTGCGTCCCCTCTTCGGTTCGTTCGAGTTCGTGTTCGCCGGTGACGTGCATCACCTTCGAGCGGCCAGTAAACTTAACGTATTCTGGTGGGTCGCGTGTCACGTCCTCGGTCTCGACATTGATCGTCCGGTTGATCAGCGGGATCGGGAGCTTGATCTTCCAGGTCGCCTTGCGACCGTCATCGTCGTCGAGCTGGAAGTCAGTCACCACGCTGATCGGGCGAGCCCGTTTCTCGGGATCGACGATGAATGCCCAGACGCGCTCCGGCGGTGCCGGCACGGACACGACACGCTCGACCCGAATCGTCATACCCGGCCTACGGACCGCGGGAGCAAAAAAGGCCGCCTATCCTCGTGTGACTCGCCAGGTCGTCGATCGGGCGCGCCCCCACTTTTCGATGTCGACCTCATCGGCCTTCTCGGCGAGCTTCGGCAGGCGTACGCCGACCTGCTTCGCCGAGAGCCCGATCCCTTCGGCGATCTGTTTCGCCCGGAGATAGGCTTCGCCACCTGCGGCACGCTCGCGGACGTACTCCAGGATCCGCTGTTCTTCCTCGCTGAACTCGCCCATGCACGACGATACGTGCTGTACGGTAAAAATCGTTTGCTACTCGCCGTAGACGTGTAGCGCGCCGATCGCGATCGATCCCGCGATCACAGCGACGGCGAACCCTGTCGCCGCGAACACTTGATCGTCGACAGCGAGATACATCACTGCGGCACCGGCCAGTGCGAGTGTGCCGAACAACATACCGAGGCCGATCCCCATGTCCGAACTCCCGGCAGTTTCGCTCATGCCCTTCGATACCGGCAGTCGCTACTTAACTCATTCGCCGGTCGGCGTCCGGATCGTCGTGTGCTCGCTCTCCTCGTTGAGCGCGAGGTTCGTCGCGATCTCGGCGTTCCGGACGGCGTATTCGGCCGTCTGCTGGAGGCTGACGAGCACCTCTCTGATCTCGAGGAGGTCCGTGTTGCTCATCTCGGGCAGGTCCGCGAGGATGTTCTGGACGCAGTCCTCGACCTCCGCGTACTGCTTGCGGACCTCGATCGCGGCGTTGTAATCGCGCTCGACGGCGGCGTGAGCGGCCTGCTCGGTCATCTCGTTCACCTGATCGGTGAAATCGCGGATCCGCTTCATCGTCGAGGAATCGACCGTCAGCGAGTGGTCTTCGGCTCCCAGCGCGATCTCGGCGATGTCCTCGGCGTTGTCGGCAGTCAGTTCGAGGTTCTTCGCGATCGAGCGGTAGCCGATCAGCGGGAAGCCGTCCTCCAGTCCAACGGCCCGCGCGAGGTTGGGGTTCTGGTAAGCAGTGAAGATCAACCGGAGCATGAGCACGAAGATCTTGTTGGCCTGCCGCTCCCGGTTGAGCGCACGCTGTGCGAGGTCGGGGTTGCCGTGTGCGAGCGCCTTGATCCCCTCGTTGCGCATCGTCGATCCCGTCGATTCCAGGCGCTCGATGAGGTTGTCGAGCGTGAAGTCCTCGGCGTCGACCGAACACCGGATCGCGATCCGATCGGGCGTCTCCTCGATGACGCCTAGCCCCATCAGCTGGGTCTCGGCGTTGTAGACGGCGTTGATGTGCTCGCTGGACAGTGTCTCTCCCTCGCCAGCGTCGACGTGGATGATCCGCCGTCCGAGCACGTACTGGGCGACGATCGCCCGTTCCAGACTGTCGGCGTCCAGATCCGCGACGTGAATGACTGCTTCCGACTCCTCGGACTGGACGGACTCGGGCAGCACCGTCAGCGTTCCCTTGTCGCCGATCCGCAACGAGACCTCGTCGCCCTTCTCGACGCCCTGGTTCGTGGTCCATTCCGCCGGCAACGTCATCGCGAGCGTCGACGGCCCCAGTCGCTGTACTTTCCGGGTTTCCATATGCCCTTTATGATCGGCAGTATATCTTAACCTTGTGCATATACGTCCATATTTGGTCATTTGTCAACCCATGTCTATACATCTCGTATTGCGCGCACGGTGCGGGCTCCCCGGCGGTCGCAGCGTGTCGCTCCCTGACTAGACGATTTCCATGAGACGGCGCTCGAAGCGCCCGACGCGGACCCGTTGCCACCCGCGCAACTGCTCGTCCAGGTCGGCGTCTCCGGTATCGACCCGGAGCACGCCCAGCTGGTCGGCTTTCCGCCGTGACGCGACGATCTCGATCTCGCACTGGCGGATCACGGACGGCGAGAGCTGCTGGTTCCCGCGGCCGAAGACGAACCCCTGCCCGCCGATCGGCGAGACGACGATGACGTTGTCCTCGCCGAGCGCGTCGAGGATCTCGCTCTCGCGTGCGTCTTCGGCCAGTAATTCGCCGTCACGCCAGACGTCGACTCCCAGCGGCGCCCCCTCGAATCCGAGTTCCGTCTTGATCGCACCGACGGTGCCGCCGGGTCCGAGCACGTACGTAACGTCGGGCCGGACCTCTTCGGCGAACCCCTCGGCGACGGCCTCGACCGTCCCGCCAGCGAGTTGCTTGCTCGACTGGCGCTGTTGGGCCCGTGGGACGGTCACGACGGCGTGTAACTCCGAGCGGACCCGTCCGTCCCGGTAGGCGTCCTCGTCGATGTCGTTGACTTCGCCGTCCGTGACAGCCTCGAAGGTCGCGGCGACCCGCCCGGCGGCGCGTGGCGTCACGCCGAAGACCGACGAGTAGACCTTGACGCCCGCGGGCACGCCGAAGACTGGCACGTCCGCACCGTCGAGTGCTTCGGCGACGTCGACAGCCGTCCCGTCGCCGCCGACGAAAACGATCAGATCGACGTCACGGTCGAGAAGCGATCGGACGGCCGCGCGCGTGTCGGCGGCAGTCGTCTCGCCGATGTCGGCGTCGGGACCGGCTTCGGGCTCGCCGACGACCTCGGGATCGAACCCCGCATCGCGCGCCACGGATTCTCCCATGACGCCGGCATACGTCAGGAGCGCGATGTCGACGCCGGTCGCGGCCATCGCGTCGAGCGCTTCTCGCACGCGGTCGGGGGCACGTGGTCGGGCACCACGCTCCCGGGCCTGCTGCAGTCTATCGTCGGTGCCTTTCAGCCCGACGCGCCCGCCCATGCCGGCGATGGGATTGACGACGAACCCGATAGTGCGCATACTCGTACCACGGAGGCTCACCGGGAAAACGCCACGGTGTCCCACGGCGGGACAGCGCCCAGCCCGATCCCTTCAGGAGTAGGTCGCCGACATTTTTATACCTCGCTTGCGGAGTAGATGATATGCTCGTGCCACTCGCCGAAACAGCCGTCAACGGGGACGTGATCAATCTCGCCGGGGCGATCGTCGCCATCGGGGGGCTCGTGTTGACCTACGCCTGGCTGCAGGAACTCTATCTTGACTGACCGTCCGGCGCCTCGACGCGCTCGCGGAGCCACGACGCGGCGCTTTCGACGGTCGCGGCGTCGAAGCCGGTGATCTTCACCCTGACATCCTCGCCGGGATAGACGCCGACAGCGACGTCGAAGCGCTCGCGGAGGTCCTCGATCCGATCGAGCAGCGCGCTCTCCGGCTCGTCGGCAGTCACTGTCCTGGTGTGTTTGACCGTTCCGCTGAACTGCTCGGCGATCTCGCCGAACATCCCGCGCATCTCTTCGGGGACGCCGGGAAGCACGTAGATATTCTCGACGTGACAGCCCGGCGCAACCCCGACCGGGTTCGGGATGAACTCCCCGTCAGCAGGAATCTCGGCCGTCCCTTCCGTCAGGTCCTCGCGAGCGTACCCGCGCTGGGTTTCGATGTACTCCAGGGCCGCTTCGCTCGGTTCCATCGACTGGCCGACGGCCGCTGCGACCGCGTCCATCGTCACGTCGTCGTGCGTGGGCCCGATCCCCCCGGTGACTAACACGGTGTCATATTCAGCGCGGTACTCGTTGACGACCCGGGCGATGTCATCGACGCGATCCGGCACGACGGTGACGCGTTCGACGTCGACGCCCCGATCCGTTAGCTGGCGGGCGAGCCACGCAGCGTTCGTGTTGACGGTGTCGCCGACAAGCAACTCGTCGCCGACAGACACCAGCGCGACGCGCATGCTCGACCGTTGTGGTCTCGACAGCAAAGGCGTGTCGCCCGATGGCCATCTCGATCGGGCCGGAACCTACCGACCCATCCCCGGCGGTGGCCCTTCGTCGCGCAGGTCGTCGTCTTCGTCCTCGACGTCGAGTCCCACTTCTTCGCGCCGGTCCTGCAGCGTGCGGATCTGGAACCAGTAGTAGAGCCCGCCACCGAGTCCGACGAGTGCGAGCAGCGCGAACAGACCGCCGAACAGCCACAGATCGCGCTCGAGATAGTACTCGACCGCCAGCTCGTCGCTATCGATGTCGTCCCAGGTGATGTGGACCCGCCCGTCGATCGTCTCGGTCTCGTAGCCGCCGGGAGAGACGTTCGAGAGGATCGGCACGCCGACGTCTGTCTTCGGCGGGAGTACGACCTCGTAGCTGCCGTCGACGAACGTCGCCGTCTGCACGGTCTTGCCACTCTGCTCGACGGTGTACGCGAGTTTACCGGTGCGATTGGGGAGTTCCAGCCGGATCCGCTCGGCGTTTCTCGACACCTCGAACGCTTCGGCGTCGACGACCGTCCCGTCGGGATAGCGGAACTGCAACGCCCTGATCGGGAGCGGTTCGCGGTTGTTGAACATGTCCCGCTGGTGGAGTGACAGCGTCGATGTGTTGTGGATCTCATAGACGGCAGTGTAGCTGTCCCCGCCGATTCGGATCGTCCCGTTCGCAGTGGTGTCCCAGTCGTACTCGGCGTCTTCCTGTAACTGGTCGTCAGACGGGCCGGAGCCGCCGAGACAACCCGCCAGAACGACGAGGGCGCCGAGACCGAAGAGTGCGAGGAGCCGACGATTCATGATAGCTGTTGTAAGCCAATTCCGCGTCGGCTGTCACGCAGCAGGCGGTCGCACCGGTGCATAACGGTCACTATCATGGAACGACAGCGAGCAACTCCGCGGAGAGATACGACCCGATACTCGAGAGCAGCCCCGGCGGGTCGGTATCTTCCGTGCAGACGATACTCTGTTCAAGCAGTCCAAGCCGTTCGACGGTGACGATGTCCTGGGCGTGGCCGGCGCGGTTGACCGTCGCCCGGACTTCGGCCCGCGTGGCGCTGTTGACGTTGACCCGGCCGTTGCCGCGCGTCCACTCGTAGAGGCGATCGCGTTCCTCGTCTGCCAGTCGCGTCGGACCGTCTTCCTGGGGAACGAACCGTAGTGGGAGATGCTGGACGAGGCCGAACCGCGTCCGGATCTGCTCGGGCGATCCCGGTCCGAGACCAAGCTCGGAAGCCGGCACGTGGACCTCTCGGCCAGCGTCGAGATAGAACCCATCGTCGTCCCATCGTTCGAGCGTGCCGACGTGTCCCTCTCCTGGCGTGAGGTGTGGCGTAATCTCGCCGAACTCCTCGCGCAGGAGGTTTTGAGCGACCGTTTCGTCGTCTCCCTCGACTGTCACCGACGGGAAGTCGTCGTCGCGAACACCGACGTCGTAGGTCACGTCCAGCTCGCCCAGCAGGTTCTCGACCTGCGAGGTCAGCGAGTCGAGCGCTCGCTGGCGGGCGTCGCCGGCGACGTAACACTTGGTTGCAAGGATGACCATCAGGCTTGTACTTCCGAGTCGGGTTCGACGTTGAGTTCGTCGCGCAGCTGTTCGATCCGCTCTTCCATCGCTTCGAGCAACATCGTGTTCTCCATCGCGTCGAGCTGCGAGCCACATTCGGGACACTCGAAGCCGAAGTCCATCGCTTCGCCGAACTCGAAGCGGATCCCGCAGTTCTCACAGAGGTAGAACTCGTGTTCGAACTCGTATTCCCGACGTTCTTCGAGCCCTTCGAGCAACCGGTGCATCTCGTGTTCGAGTTGCTCCGGGACGTTATCGTAGTGGAACGTCCACAGATACGTCAGCCAGCCCGAATCCTCGTCGCGCAGTCGGCGGTAGCTCGCCAGGTCGTTCTCGTAGAGGATGAAAAGCGCTCGACGGACGTCGTTGAGTTCGAGTCCCAACTCCTCCGCCAGTTCCTCGTCCGTCACTTCGCCGTCCGGCGGCGCGGCGGCGACGGGCATCCCCTTCGGTCCGACGAGTTCGTGGAGGTACTTCTGTATGACCGGGTCCTCCAGGAGATCCTCAAAAGCCATTGTGCGTACCTGGGCCTGTGACGCGGTTAAGTCTTTAGCTTTTCCCGTGTCGAACAGGAAAAGCGCTGTCTACTCCTCGTCTTCGTCGCCGCCGAGTCGTCGCCTGGCCACGTAAGCGGTCCCGCCGGCAGCCCCGACCAGGCCGGTCACCACACCGAAGCCGGGTCCGAAGCCGTCGCCCTCTTCCGTTTCGGTTTCGGTCGTGGTCGTTCCGTCACCGTCGCCCGTGCTGCGGACGGTAATCGTGACGGAGTCGGTGGCGGTCTTGCCCTGGCCATCGTCGACGGTCAGTTCGAAGACGAGGCCGGTGTCTTCCTCGACCTCCGGGACCTTGAACGCTGCACCGATGCTGTCCGCGCCGGTGAGTTCGACGTCGGGACCGGTGGTCTGCTCCCACTGGTAGGAGAGCGTCCCGCCGTTGGGGTCTTCGGAACTGACCGCCTGCAGCGAGACCATCTCGCCCGGATCGACCGTCCGATCCTCGCCGGCGTCGGCGATCGGCGCGTCGTTTGCCGACTGTGGACGGACGGTGACGGTCGCGGTCGCCGTCGCGCTGTTGCTGTCCGGATCGGTGACGGCGAGTTCGAACTCCAGTTCGGTCTCTTCGTCGACGTCCGGCGCGGTGAAGGTCGGCTGGACCGCGGCCGCGTCAGACAGATCGACGTCCGGGCCGGCGATCTGAACCCATTCGTAGGTCAGCTCCTGGCCCTCCGGATCGCTCGAACCGGATCCGTCAAGTTCGACGTCGGTCGACGCAAATACCGTCCGATCGGCGCTGGCGACGGCCATCGGCTGACCCGGCTCGCCTTCGATCTTCGGCACGTACGGGAGCTTTGCCTGCTGGTCTGGCGAGTACTCGAGGGCCTCCGACTGGGTGGTGCCTTCGGGTGTGATCATGTCGATGACCCCGGGGTCGTTCGTTCCGGTGCCGCCGCCGAACTCCCACTTGCCGCCGTCTTCCGAGACCGCTCTGACGGCCCCGGTCCCGTAGTTGTCGTGTCCGAGGATGAGCGGCATAAAGTGGTGATCGGCGAGATCGCGCTCGAATGCGTCGCCCGGCATGTCGAATGCGATCGCACCGAGATCGGGGTGGGCCTGCGCCTCGACGTCCTGTGTGATAGTCTCGCCGTCGCCCGCGACGACGCTTCGCAGACTGTAGCCGTCGACAACGACCCGATAGTGATACGGTCGGCTGAACGCCACGTTGACGCCCTCGCGCGCTTCCGTTCCGGACGGGAGGTCTGTCGCGTTCGGATCGTGGATGTACACCTGGAAGTTGTGTAGGGAGAATCCATCGCTGCCGCTCCAGGGATTGGTGATCGGGCCGTTCAGGTAGTAGACGAACCGATACCTGTCTCCGACCTCATACAGTTCGACTTTCGTGATGTCATAGACGTCCGCTGGAATGTCCTCGGCGGTCGGATAGGTATAACTGCCCGGACCGTGGTCGTCGCCGACCTCGTCGTCCCAGCTGTGGAGGAGGGTCCCGGAGAAGCCCGCAAGAGAGAGGTACGGCAGCGCGTCGCCGGACTCCAGGACGTCGCTCTGGGACGCTCCTTCGGGAACGAGCATGTCGATGACTGCCGGATCGTCGTCCGTCGTGCCACCGCCGAACTGCATCTCCGTCGCCGCTGGTCTGACCTGACGGACGCGACCCGGCCCTTCGGGGTCGAATCCGAAGGCCAGCGGCGCGATCTCGGCGCTATCGATCTCGCCGCCGAGAGCCGATTTCGGGACCGAGAACGCGATCGTGTCCATCGACCGGTAGGCCCCGACGGTCACGTCGTCGGTGACGACCTCGCCGGCGGCGTTCTCGACCACGCTGTGGCCCTCGTACCCTTCGATTTTGATCCGGTAGTGATAGGGGTCGGCGAAGGCGACGTTCGTCCCTGGCCGTCCGTTCGTCGCCGTCGGCGCGTCGCTGGCGGGGTTGCGGACGTACAACTGCAGGTGCTGGGCCGAGAAGCCGTACTCGCCACTCCAGGGGTTGGTCAGATCGCCCGCGAAGCGGTACGCGAACCGGTAGCGATCGCCGTCATCGTAGACGGTCACCGACTCGACGTCGAGATCGCCTGCGGACATGTCCTCGTCGTCGGGGTACGTGTAGGATCCGGGGCCGTGGTCGTCGCCGACCTCGTCCTCGAACCGCTCGATGACCTCGCCGTCGAAGGGATCGCCCAGGACGACGTAGGGGATTTCTGCCAGATCCTCGCCCGGATCGAGTGCCTCGGCCTGTGTGATTCCCTCGGGGGCGATCATGTCGATCACCTGCGGGGCGTTCTCGCCGGATCGGCCACCGAACTGTCCCTCGTCTGCGGACTCGCCGACACCCATTACATTGCCCGGCGCGTCGGGATCGTAGCCGAGCAACAGCGGCGCGAGTTCGAGTTCGGTGGGGTCGCCCGGGATCGCGTGATCCGGAATGTCGATCCTGATCGAGTTCGTCGACGGACTCGCGAAGACCGATCCTTCGGCGACGGTCTCTCCTTCCGGCGTCTCGACGCGGGCTCCGTGCTCGCCGTCGGCGACGATCCGGCACTGGTAGGGGTCCGCGAGCAGCGCGTCAAGCCCCTCGCGGGCGAACTCACCGCCGTCCGGATCCGTCGGATCGCGGACGTACACCTGGACGTGCTGTGCGGAGAACCCGCCGTCGTAGCCGTCGGGGTTCTCCACGGGACCGTCGACCGTGAACCGGAGCTGATACTCGGTGTCGGTCTCGTGAATGTCGAGTCCCGTCAGATCGAACGCGCCCTCGGTGTAAGCGTCGCCAGTCGGGTAGGTGTAGCCGCCGGGGCCGTGGTCGTCGCCGACCTCGTCGTCGGTTCCTGCCAGATGCGGCCCCAGGCCGGACAGCGAGAGCGTCTCCAGAACAGCGACGGAGTCGACCTCGACGTGAGTCAGGCCGTCGTCGGACTCGATCCCGACGTCGGTTCCGGAGACGAGGTCGGTCGTCGAGACGGGACCGCGCAGGGCGACCGTTTCGGTCCCCTCGCCGAAGTGCAGGACGACCACGGCTTTCTGATCGCCGGCGTCGCGGCCGTAGGCGACGACCTGTTCGGAGTCGCTCTCGTAATACGCTCCGCGGAGGGCAGCGTCGTGCTGGAGTGCGGGCACCTCCTTGCGGGCGTCGACGAGCGACTTGTAGAACGCCAGGTGCTCGGCGTCGTACTCGTCCCAGTTCATGAACGACCGGAAGTGACCGCGTTCTTCCAGTCGGGGTTCGCTGTATTCGGCGATCGCGCGCTCTTGCCCGTAATAGAGCATCGGCACGCCGGGCAGCGTGAACGTCGCCGCGGCGGCGGCCCGCTCGGCCGTCTTCTCGGCGACGTCGAGATACCGGCTCATGTCGTGGGTCTCGACGTACTGCAGGAAGACCGTCCAGTCGGGGACGCCGCGCTGTTTTCGCTCGGTGGTCGCCTCCAGCACTCGCTCGGCGTTGACGCCACCCTGGCCGATCGCGCGGACGTTTTCGGCCAGCACCTCGTCGAAGTGCATGTCGAACTCGCCTTCGCTGAACCGCGCGTCGTAAGGGATCGCCTCGTCCAGCAGGAAGACGTCGCTGTCCTTGGCGCGGATCAACTGCCGGATTTCCTTCCAGAAGTCGTGGGGTACGCCGTAGGCGATGTCACACCGGAAGCCGTCGACGATGTCCGTCCAGAAGTCGACGGCTGCGAGGATGTGCTCGCGCATCGCGACCGACTGGTAGTTGATGTTCATCAGGTTCGTCCAGCCGAAGTAGTGGTTGGGGGTGCCGTCTTCGAGCCGTTCGAACCACTCGTAGTACTTCGAGTCCGTGCCGTTCGCGTCGGCGTCGGCGAAGAACGGGTGCTGGATGTCCGTGTGGTTGATCACCAGGTCGAAACAGACCTTGATGTCCTGCTCGTGGCAGGCGTCGACGAACGCCTCGTACTCTTCGACTGATCCCAGCGGGTCTGCGGTCTCGAAGTAGTTGGTCGTATCGTAGCCGTGGGGCCCACCCGCCGGATCGTCTTTGACGTGTGTCGACGCCTCGACGATCGGCGTGAGCCAGACGATATCGACGCCGAGATCGGCGAGGTAGTCGACCCGGTCCTGCAGGTACTGGAAGTCGACCTCGCCCGCTTCGGAGCCGAACGACCGCGTGAAAATCGTGTACATCACCGAATCGTGGATCCACTCCGGCGGGGTGTCGGGTCGTGCCGTCTCGCCAGCGTCGGCGTCGAGTTCGGCCGTCCCGATGATTCCAGGCTGGTCGTCAGCAGCGACGACGTGGACGCGTGCCGTCCCCTCGATCGCGTCGGCCGGTACGGTCGCGGTCGCACCTTCGACGGTCAGATCGTCCGCCGATAGCCCGTCGCGGTCGTCGGTGAGAAATTCGACGGTCAGTTCCGTCGGGGCGGTCCTGCTGTCCGGTGCAGGGGTCGCGTTGGCCTCGATCACGAACTCGCCGTCGCCGTATTCGCTGACGGGATCGACCCGAGGCGGGCCGGCTGCGCCGTCCGGCGGCTCCGGAAACACCCGGACTGTCAGCTGGTGCGTTCCGTCGGGCGCGTCGAGTGCCAGCGTGTACGTCCCGGGCACGTCGGGATCGAACTCCTCGACACCCGTTCCGTAGTCGTACTCCCCGGGATTCGAGTAGAACCCGGAGACGTCGCTGTCGTCTGGCGTGTCGACGACGCGCCAGGTGAACGCCTCGGACCCGTAGTTGTCGGGATCCCGTTCGGGTTCGGGAATCCGTGGGGCGAGCGTATTCCGCCCGTCGGGTGCCCCGTCACCTCTGTAATCCGGCGTGAGCGGATCGACGAGTTTCTCGCCGGCGTGCATCACGCGTGGTGGACCGGGGTGGTGGCTATCACCCACCGATCGCGTCGTTGCCAGTGACTGTGCACCTTCCGTAACTGCAGGCACGGCCGAAAACGTACCGAGGGTGGCCATGCCGCCAAGGTACTGTCGTCGTTTCATTCCCTGTGGGGGCTTCGCGCAGCGGCTGGCTCCGGGACCGCACCGGGAACCAACGGGAACTGCGTCGTAGCCCCTGGGTTAGCCGACGATTCTAATAAAAGTGTCCATCGATAGTGATGGACGGCCGGTGGAATAACGGAGCGTCCGTTACTCTTCGCCTTCGTCGCCGCCGAGACGGCGCTTGGCCGCGTAAGCGGCCCCGCCGGCAGCACCGACCAGACCGGTCACCGCACCGAAGCCGGGTCCGAAGCCGTCACCGGTGTCTTCTTCGGTCTCGGTTTCAGTTTCGGTTGGGGTCTCGGTCTCTTCGGGCCCGCGGACGGTGATCGTGACCGAGTCGGTCGCGGTCTTGCCCTGGCCGTCGTTGACGGTCAGTTCGAAGACGAAGTCGGTGTCTTCCTCGACTTCCGGCGCCTTGAATGCCGCGCCGATGCTGTCCGGACCGACGAGGTCGATGTCGGGGCCGGAGGTCTGCTCCCACTGATAGGAGAGCGTCCCGCCGTTGGGGTCCTCGGAGTTGACCGCCTGCAGCGAAACCATCTCGCCCGGATCGACCGTCTGGTTCTCGCCGGCGTCGGCGGTCGGCGCGTCGTTTGCCGACTGCGGGATGACCATCGCCGTCGTCGTGTCGGACGCCTCGTTCCCGTCCGGATCGCTAATCGTCAGCGTGAACTCCAGTTCGGTCTCTTCGTCGACGTCCGGCGCAGTGAACGTCGCCTCGGCCGCGCTCGGATCGGCGATTTCGGCTTCGGGACCGGAGGTCTGCTCCCACTGGTAGCTCAGCTCGACGCCCTCGGGACCGGAGGAGTTCGTGCCGTCGAGCGTGCCCTCCAGGGTCCCCCAGACTTCCCCGATCGGGGCCGCGACTGGCGACAGGGAGATGCTGACTTCTCCTGTGACCAGCGATTTCGTATCGAACAACGGTACCGTAGGCACCGAGTCAGCGCTGTAGGCCAGCGACTCTTCCTGTTTGACGACGTCTTCCGGCCCGACGAGTTCCATCGCCTTGGGCGCGTTCTCGACGGCGTCGGGGTTGGCACCGCCGATGGCCCACTCGCCGGCGTTCTCGCCGACGCTCTGGCGGATGCCACCCACGCCGAAGCCGTCCTGGCTGAACACCAGCATCGTCATCTTCAGGTCGTCGAGGGAGTCCGAGTCGAACGGCTCCTTGGGGATACTGAAGGAGATGGTGTTGTTCTCGGTGTCGCCGGAGGCGGGAATCCCCTCGGCGAGGACGTTGCCCTCGGCGTCTTCGACCACGCGCTGGCCGGTCATGACGTGCACGCGGTAGTGATACTCTTCCTGGAAGGTCGAGGTGACGCCTTCGCGACCCTCCGAGGTCGAGGGTGCGTCGTCCGGCGCGTTGGGGTCCTGGATGTACAGCTGGAAGACCTGAACGCTGAACCCTTCGTCGCCGCCGAAGGAGTTCGGTACCGTTCCCATGTGGTTGGTGAACTCCCAGTGATCGCCGGTGTCTTCGACCTCGATGCCGGTGACGTCGAAACAGCCCTCAGGAAGCTGATCATTCGTCGGATACGTGTATGTGCCGGGTCCGTAGTCGTCGCCCTCCCGATCGCCGATTGTCATGGTGCCGTCAGTCTGGGCAGCCAGACTCGACAACCGGCCTGTGTCTGCTCCGACCGACTGGACGCCAAGTGCTGAAACGGCACCGATGCTTGCGACACTGCTGAGGTACTGTCTCCGTCTCATGACTAAAGATGATAATACGCGAAGAACAAAAACATCACGATTCTCTGCTACATCGAGAGAACACGTGTTTGAGGGTCATAGGGCCCGTCATACCGGGGATTCGCCTAATGGATGCACTCACTCTCGGTCGAGCAGTGCCTGGACCTGCACGGGTTCGTCACGTTCGCTCGATCGCATCGCGGCCTCGATGAGTGCCATCGACTGGAGGTTTCGTTCGACGCGGGTCGCCATCGGTTCGCCACCGGCCCGCCACTGGACGAACCGTTCGATGAGCCACGTGTTCATCCACTTCTCGCCGTCTCCCAGCGGGATCGACTTGCCCTCGGGCGGACCTTCGGCGTTGTGCCTGGGCTCGGCCTCGGGATCGTACGGATAGACTGTCAGTTCGCGGGCGTCGAGTTCCAGCGTCGCATCGCGACACTCCGCGCGAATGTACTCGTTTTCCCAGCCGTTGAGTGCGACGGCGTTCGTCGTCGCACCCTCGTAGGTCGCGTGGACGCCGTTCTCGAAGTCCATCGTCACCAGCACCTGCGAGTCACCGCTGAAATCGCTCCATTCTGGGTTCCACGTACGCGCGTAGAGTCGTTCACATTTCGCGTCCGCGAGCGACGCCAGCAGGTCGAGATGATGCACGCCACCCTCGACCAGCAGCGGGTGCTCCATCTCGTAGGGACGCCCGGCGACCCACTCGTCGCGCTGGCGATACCGCTGGGTGAACCGCATCACCAGGTAGTCCAGCGGCCCGTACTCGCCATTCTGGAGTCGACTTCGGAGGGTCACCTTGTCGCGGTCGAACCGGTGACTCATCGTTACGGCCATCTTCGCACCGGCGTCGGCAACCATTTCGGCGATCTCGGTCGCCTCCGCGAGCGTCGGCGCGATCGGTTTCTCGGTGAGCAGGTCCAGACCGTGTTCGAGGGCGGTCTCGACCAGCGGTTTTCGCGCTTCGGGCGGCACGACCAGCGTCGCGAACTCGGCGTCGTGGGCGGCGAACGCACGTTCGACGTCAGTGTAGCAGCGCTCTTCGGACAGTCCGAGCCCCTCACGGGCGTTCTCCAGCGCGTCGGGGTTCCGGTCGACAGCCGCGACGACTTCGATCGTGCCGTCTTCGACGTTCGCCGGGAGGAACTCGTGACACCACATCGCGCCCCAGCCGCCACAGCCGACGTGAATGACTCGCTGTGCCATGTTCGACGTGGGACGTGCGTCGGACAAAAGCTCGACGGATTTCGACAACTGTCGTAACAGGAGTCGACAAACACTTAACCCAGATACCCGTCTCAACAGGTGAACATGACAGACGTAGGCATCGACGCCGTCGAGATCCGATCAGGGAAGCTCAAGCTCGATCTCCCGGAGACGTTCGCAGAAGTGAAAGACGAAGACCCGGCGAAGTACACGAAGGGGCTGGGGCTGTACGCGAGTTCGTTCCCGGACGCCTACGAGGACATCGTGACGATGGCGGCCAACGCCTCGAAGCGGTTGATGGACCGCAAGGGGCTAGATCCGGACGACATCGGCCGGATCGACGTCGCGACCGAGAGCGCGTTCGACCATTCCAAGCCGGTTTCGACGTACGTGGCCGGCTGTCTGGAACAGGTCTACGACGGCGACTTCCGCCACGCGAACAAGGGCGAGCGCAAGTTCGCCTGCATCGCCGGCACCCAGAGTATCGACGACGCCGTCAACTGGATCGCCGCCGACAAGAACCGCGGCCGTGCCGCGATAGTCATCGCGACCGACACTGCGCTTTACGAGCGTGGCGATTCGGGCGAGGCGACCCAGGGCGCCGGTGCCGTGGCGATGCTCATCGACGAGGATCCCGATCTCGTCACGATCGAACCCGAGCAGGGTGTCGGTAGTGTCGACGAGACGGACTTCCTCAAGCCCAACCAGCAGTTCCCCTCGGTCGACGGCAAGCGCTCGATGCAGGTCTATCTCATGCGGATGCGCGAGGCGCTGGAGGACTACGAGACGCAGGTCGAGACCCATCCCGACGACTTCGCGTTCATCCCGTTCCACACGCCGTTCCCGGGGATGGTCCGGAAGGCCGCGGCGCTGGGCTATCGACACGTTGTCCGTGATACCGACATCGAGGACGAACTGGCCGAAGAGATCGGTCCGCAGCCCCGGCCCGAAGCGTTCGATGACGACGAGGAGTACCGCGAGGCACTCAAAGAGTACACTGACAAGCTGACCGAGACGGAGCTCTATCGCGAGTGGTACGACCGCGCGATCGCGCCGACGATCGAGATCTCCTCGCGCGTCGGCAACTGGTATACGGGATCGGTCCACGTCGCCCGGGTCTCCGCACTCAAGCACGCCCGGGAGAACGGGATCGACCTCGACGACGCGCGGTTGCTGGTCGGCTCGTACGGATCGGGTGCACAGGCCGAGATCCACGGCGAGACGGTCCAGCCTGGCTGGGAGGACGAGATCGCGCAGCTGAACGTCGACGACCAGCTCGTCGAGCGCTACGACCTCTCGTGGGACGAGTACGAACTGATCCACGACGTGCACAACCACGACGAAACGACCGATGTCGACGCCTTCACCACGCCCGAAGAAGAATTCGTCTTCGACGGCTGGGGTCGAATGGGCGAGCGGAAATATACGTACGTGGAGTAGCGAGACTTCGAGCAGCGCGAGAAGTCTCGAACCGGAGCGGGGAACGGATGTGACCCGCGAAGGAGTAGCGAGACTTCGAGCAGCGCGAGAAGTCTCGAACAAGCCGAGCGGTGACGTGAGGAGCCGCGAGGCAGAGTAGCGAGATTCCGAGTGTAACGAGGAATCTCGAACCGGAGCGGCAAAGCCGCAAGAGAGCGAGCCGTCGAGCGTTTCTCGCGACTTCGACGACCTGTGCGGACGGGATGCGGTGGATAGAGTTATAACCGACTCGCCGAAATAGCCGTGGCACATGCCGCGACCGGGCCGAAAAACCGTCGGGACGATCGTCGTAGCCGTCCTCGTACTGACGGTCACGGGGACGCTACCCCGCATCCTCGGTGCGGCGTACGAGCTTGTCCGGACACAGTGGCAGGGTGTCCGTCTCGAAGCGCCTGAATGGGTGCTTCTCGGAGCGGTTCTCGTGGCCATTTCCGTCGTGTCGTTGCTGATCCTGGCCGGGTTCGTGCGGCTGCTCACCTCGATCGGCGTCGTCGGTCCCCGGATCGCGAACGGGATCGACCGACTCCGGCCGGATTCGCCCGCGACGTCGGCACTCGTGTTCATGGTCGCGTTCGTCGTCGTGCTGTTCGTCGGACTCGCGGTCGCCCTCCCGTGGTTCGGGGCTGCACTGACCGAAAACACCGGTATGGACGACATCGTCGAAGACATCCGACAGGGGGACGTGGCGATCGCGATCGAAGACCACTTTGCGGACGACGCGGTGCGGCGCGGCAACGGGACTGACATCCCCCGCGGGCGTTTCTACACGGACGGGGACGCGGACGGGCTTGCCGACGAGTGGGAACGTACCGGACGCACACCGGGCGGTGCACCGCTCCCGGACGCCGACCCGGGCAGGCTGGATCTGTACGTGCAGATTGACTACGGCGACAGTGTGTCGCGACTCAGCGACGCCGAACGAGCGCAGCTTGGGGACGTCTGGGCCTCGATGCCGGTCGAAAACCCGGATGGAACGAGCGGGATCTCGCTACACCTCGTTGATAGCGGCGACAGCGGCGGGACACTCGACCGCCCGGTTTCGATCACTGACGACACCGGCGCCGATCAGTTCTACACGAGACAGCGACTCGGCGATCGGTTCTGCACGTACAACCAGGTCACGCTCGCCAGCGCCCGAGAGACGGCGCCAGTCGGATACGCCGAGACGCCCGGCTACGCGTCGGTCGTCGACGGCACCGAATTCACGGACTACGAGGGGAACGTCTCGATCCGCGTCGCGACGATCACGCATGCACTCTTGCACAACGTCGTTGGCGAAATCGACGGCCGGACCCACAGCGACGGCGGCTGGCTCGACTATCCCGCCCCCGAGAACGAACGACTCTCCGATCCTGTCGCCGCGCGACTCGAGACCGACGGGTTCGTCACGTCGTCCGATCACCTGCAGCGGTGCACCAAGTGAGCGTCGTTGCCGAAACCGCCCAGTAACAACCGATGTGATACGGACTGCTGTGCGCCCGTTTCGAAGCGACCGCACGAACGCGTCGGTCGAAACGGAAATCGGTATAGCGGTCCGTATGAACCCGCAAGCGTTTACTTCCGTCCCACGTAACCGCAGGTACGATGCCGGACTGTCCACTCGCGGACGACTGCCCCGAATTCACCGAGCGTATCTCCGGGATGGGGTGTCAACACTACGGCGACCGCGGCGGTGCCGAGTGGTGCAACCACTACAACCAGCCGATCGAAGACCTGCAGTCCAAGCCGGTCACCGTCGGCGAGGAAGTCGTCATCGACGTCGAGGACATCCACGAGAGCGGTGCTGGCGTCGGCCGGACCGACGACGGGTTCATCGTGCTCGTCGACGGTGTGCTCCCCGACGCCCGCGCTCGCGTAAAGATAACGAACGTCCACTCAAACCATGCCAAGGCCAGGGAACTCGAACGGCTGCCGATGGACGACGCGTCCGACGCCGACGCTGGCGACGACGCTGACGCCGACGACGACCGTTCCGAAGCGGACGCAGACGAGAGGGGTCCGCGACTGGGCAGTCGCGACAACTTCTGGGGGAGCTAGGGCAAACCGTGACAGAGACCGACGCCGATACGATCCTCGACCGTGCGGGTTTCGATCCGGAGGAGTCGATTCTGACGCGCAGACAGGCCGAGGTGCTGGCGCTGCGCGAACGCGGACTCACGCAGTCGGCGATCGCCGATCGGTTCGGCACCTCCCGGGCGAACGTCGCGAGTATCGAATCGAGCGCGCGCGAAAACGTCCGCAAGGCTCGCGATACGGTCGCCGTCGCGGAAGCGCTCCGATCGCCGGTGCAAGTCGAGATCGAGGCTGGAACCGACCTCTACGACGTGCCGGCCGACGTCTTCGACGCCTGTGACGACGCCGACGTCAAGGTCCCGTATACGGCACCCGAACTGCTCGGCACGATCGCCGAGGAAGCCGGCGACGCCGTCGTCGGCCGACAGGTCCGGACCGACCTGCTGGTCTGTGTCGGGGCCGACGGGACAGTTCGAGTTAGACACCAGCAGACTGATACTTGACCCCCTCTCACGACTAAAGTCGTGGGCTTTCTCCTCGAATCTCTGTAAGCTACCGTTCTCCCGGTCCCGGCTCCGGGACGACGCCGTCTTCGTCCTCGCCCTCGAGATCGTACGTCTCCCGGAGTTCGCGGATCCGGTCGCGGATGTCCGCAGCGAGTTCGAACTCGAGGTTGTCGGCTGCGGCTTCCATTCGCTCTTCGAGTTCTTCGATCAGTCGGGCAGCCTCCGCTGAGTCGTCTGGTTCCATCCCTGCCGTGCCACCGGTGTCGGTCTTGCTCCCGGGGAGGTTCGTTTCGCCGATCTCCTTGTCGATGGTCGTCGGCTCGAAGCCGTGTTTCTCGTTGTACTCCCGCTGGATCCGCCGCCGGCGGCGCGTCTCCTCGATGGCCGATTCCATCGCGTCGCTTGGCTCGTCCGCGTAGAGGACGACCTGCCCGTTGACGTTGCGCGCGGCCCGTCCCATCGTCTGGACGAGCGTCGTCTCGCTCCGGAGGAACCCCTCCTGGTCGGCGTCCAGAATGGCCACGAGCGACACCTCGGGGATGTCCAGCCCCTCCCGCAGGAGGTTGATCCCCACCAGCACGTCGAACTCACCGGCTCGGAGCCCGCGAACGAGTTCGTGTCGCTCCAGCGTGTCGGTCTCGTCGTGCATGTACTCGACGGCGACGCCCGCCTCTTCGAGGTATTCGGTCAGGTCCTCGGCCATGCGCTTTGTCAGCGTCGTCACCAGCACGCGCTCGTCCTGTTCGACCCGATCGTCTATCCGAGTCAGCAGGTCCTCGACCTGGCTCTGGGCCGGACTGACCTCGATCTCCGGATCGACCAGGTGCGTGGGTCGGACGATCTGCTCGACGATCTGATCGCTGATCTCGCGCTCGTAGTCGCCCGGGGTCGCGCTGACGTACAGCGTCCGGTCGGTCTTTTCCTCGAACTCGTCAAACGTCAGCGGCCGGTTGTCGTAGGCGGTGGGCAGCCGGAAACCGTTCTCGACCAGCGAGTCCTTGCGGGACTTGTCGCCCTCGTATTGCCCGCGGATCTGGGGGATCGTCTGGTGTGACTCGTCGATGACAGTCAGGAAGTCGTCCGGGAAGTAATCCAGCAGTGTGTAGGGTGCTTCCCCGGAGTCGCGATCCGAGAGGTGGACCGAGTAATTCTCGATTCCCGAACAGTAGCCCGTCTCTTTGAGCATTTCCAGGTCGAAGGTTGTCCGCTCCTCGATCCGCTGAGCGGCCACGAGATCGCCCTGCCGTTCGAAGTAGGCGACGCGCTCCTCTTTCAGATCCTCGATCTCGGCGATGGCCCGTTCGAGACGCTCCTCGGGGATCGAGTAGTGTTCCGCAGGGTGGACCAGCACGGCCGGCTCTTCGCTTTTGATCTCGCCCTCCAGGGGGTCGATCTTCACGAGGCGGTCGATCTCGTCGCCCCACATCTCGACGCGCACGGCGTAGCGGCCGTACATCGGATAGATCTCGACGGTGTCCCCGCGCACCCGGAACGTTCCCTGGGTAAAGTCGACGTCGTTGCGCTCGTAGTTTAGATCGACCAGCCGGCCGAGCAACTCGTCGCGGTCGATTCGCTGGCCGCGTTCGAGCCGCAGCGACATGTCGACGTAGTTCCGCGGGTCGCCCAGACCGTAGATCGCCGACACCGACGCGACGACGATGACATCCTCGCGGGTCAAAAGCGATCGCGTCGCCGAGTGGCGAAGGCGATCGATCTCCTCGTTGATCGAGGCGTCTTTCTCGATGTACTTGTCGGTCTGCTCGACGTAGGCCTCGGGCTGGTAGTAGTCGTAGTAGGAGACGAAATACTCGACGGCGTTGTTCGGGAACAGCTCCCGAAACTCCTCGTAGAGCTGGGCGGCCAGCGTCTTGTTATGGGCGATGACCAGCGTGGGTTTCTGGATCTCTTCGATGACCCACGAGACCGTATTCGTCTTGCCGGATCCGGTCACCCCCAGCAGCGTCTGTTGGTCCATGCCCTGCTGGAAGCCGGACGCCAGCTGTTCGATCGCCTCGGGCTGGTCGCCTGCCGGCTCGAACGGCGCGTCGACCTCGAAGGGCCGTTCCGCTTCCGGTCGATCCGGAGACAGCGGACTCCCGGTGTCACTCATCGAGGATAGCCAGGGCCCCCACTCACTTCAGGTGCTCGGTGACCGATTGGATCGGTCGTGACCGCGATCGCTTTCGTCTCGGATTCGGGGACTCGCACAGACGTCCGATGAACTCACCCTCTGGAGTCGAGTTCTTGATAAATGATCTGGCCACAGGCTTTACAATGTGATGCGTCCGGGTCGTGATATTCAAGCCCACATTGTGGACACGTGACGTTGACTTTCCCCTTGGAAGTCCACTCCCTGACGAACTTACTCGCCTGCCGCGGGATGACAATGATGGCGGCTAGAATTGAGCCGACCGTCACCCACCTGCCCGTGGTCGTAACCGGGATGATATCGCCAAATCCCGTCGTCGACAGTGATATCACGGCGTAATAGAACGCGTCACCGTACGTCGCAACGTCAGGGTTTACCGCCTGCTCGACACTGTAGAACAACCCGGCTGAGATGAACAGGAGAACCAAGATCGTCAACAGGAGCCTCCCGGCGCGCAAGGTGTTGTCTGTAACCGTCCCGAAGAAAAACTCCGTGTCCTCGGTGAACCGGTAAAACCGAAGCACACGGATGACCCGAATCACACGTAAAAACCCGATCTGCAACGCGCTAACGGGCACCGGAAACACGAATACTAAAAGCGTCGGTAAAATCGCGATCAGATCTATCATCGTGTATCCGTTGAAAAATTCGGCCCTGCGATCGGGAGCTCCGTACAACCGTGCTATATATTCCACGGCGAAAACGAAGGCAATGCTGACTTCGAGACTCCAAAGGAGGGCTCGTAAATCGTCGGCAATCGGATACGTTTCGACGATGAATATGCCAACGAACACCAGATTCAGTCCCAGCAAGACGATATCGATGGCCTTCCCTAACCCAGTCTCGTGATCCAGAAGGTAGAACTGAACTACCTCACGAAGGTTCCGTTCGTCTGGAACGGATGCGTCGCGGCCCATATACAACATAGTGGTCAATCGAACATAAAGAAGCAGCCGGGTCCACATTGCGGAAATTCCGAGGCGAACGCCTTGCGCTTCAGTGCGGGAAAGACCGCAAGAAGCCACGTCCGACGGTGTGAAAAAGGTGGTTTCAAACCCCCGCCCGGCCAAGCGGTACGTATGCTAGAGGGCGTCAACGTCGCGCTCGGAATCACGGGATCGATCGCGGCCGTCAGGACCGTCGAGTTCGTCCACGAACTCAGGCGTCACGGTGCGAACGTGCGGGCCGTGATGACCTCCGAGGCGGCGAACATCATCCATCCGTGGTCCGTCGAGTTCGCGACCGAGAGAGACGTCGTCACCGAGATCACCGGCGCTGTCGAACACGTCGATCTCTGCGGCGTCGAAGGCTGGGCGGACGTGTATCTGGTCTCGCCGGCCACGGCCAACACCGTCGGCAAGATGGCCAGCGCCGTTGACGACACGCCGGTGACGACGTGTGCGACGACCGCGCTCGGCTCCGGGCTGCCGGTCGTCGTCGTACCGGCGATGCACAAGCCGATGTACGACCACCCGGGCGTGCTCGAGGCCATCGAGCAACTCGAATCGTGGGGCGTCCACTTCGTCGAGCCCCGGATCGAAGAGGGCAAGGCGAAGATCGCCAGCGACGAGGCGATCGCGACCGGCGTCGCCCGCGCCGTCGACGACCGTCCCCTCGACGGCCGGCACGTGGTCGTCACGGCCGGCGCGACAACGGAATCGATCGATCCGATTCGGGTGCTCACGAACCGCGCGAGCGGGGCGACCGGCCGGGCGGTCGCGCGGGCCTGCTACGTTCGCGGTGCCGACGTGACGCTGATCCACGACGGCCCGGACGTTCCGTACGCAACCGTCGAATCCGTCGAGAGTGCTGCGGAGATGACCGCGGCCGCCGAAGACGCTGCTGCGGACGCGGACGCGCTCGTCTCGGCGGCCGCGATCGCCGACTACACAGTCGAGACGGCCGCGGAGAAGATCCGGTCGGGGAAGGAGTCGCTGACGCTCGAACTCGAGCCGACGCCCAAACTACTGGATACGATCCGAGAGGCGTATCCGGACCTGCCGATGGTCGGATTCAAAGCCGAGACGACGGGAGACGACGACGCCCTGATCGAACGGGCCCGCGACCTGCGTGATCGGGTGGGGCTGGAGTTCGTCGTGGCGAACGACGCGGACGTGATGGATGAGGCCGAGACGCGAGCGTTGCTCGTCGACGACGACGTCGAGGTCGTCAGCGGCTCGAAACAGCAGCTCGGAGACGCAATCGCGGATCGATTGGCGCGCAGCTAGCGCTGTTCGCGTTCTTCTTCGGGCCAGTCGGCGCGACCGTAGAACGGGACGCCCATCTTGTGAGCGGCCCGGGAGATGACGTGTGCCCCCGTCGGGGCCGTCAGAAACAGGAAGACGATCCCGACCAGCGACACCAGCCCCGGACCTTTCGGCCCGAAGTAGACGGCCCCGGCGAGAAACAGCGACGCCGCGCCGAGCGTCGTCGCCTTGCTCGTGGCGTGCATCCGGTTGTAGACGTCCGGCAGTCTGAGCAGTCCGACCGTTCCGACGATCAGGAAGAACGACCCGATCGCGAGCAGCGCGGCCAGGACAGCGACTCGAAGTACGTGCATGGTCATTCGATGATGTCACCCTCCGTAACGAAGCGTGCGACGGCGATCGTACTCACGAACCCGATGATCGCGAGGACGAGACTCACGGTCACGAACAGCCCCTCGCCGGTCTGGAGCGCGTAGAGGACGGCGATCGCGACGACGTTCGTCCCGATCGTGTCCAGCGCGACCACGCGGTCCGGCGTCGTCGGCCCGACGATGACTCGATAGCCGGCGAGTAGCGTCAGTCCGCTTGCGAGCACGAGCGCGGCGAAGACTGCCGTATCGAGGAGCGCCGGAAGCTCACTCGCCATCGTGGTCACCTCCGTCTATGTCGGTCGGATCGGGGACGGGATCGTCCGGGCCGCGCTCCTCGTCGAAGATCCGTAGCGCGTAGTCCTCCCAGCGCCGGATCGGTTCGAGGACCGCGTTCCTGTCCGCGCCCGTGATCCCGTGTACGTACAGCATGTTTCGGTCGCGGTCGTAGTCCATCGTGAGCGTTCCCGGGGTGAGCGTGATACTGTTCGCGATCGTCGTGACGGCGAGGTCGGACTCCACGCGCAGCGGCACCTCGACGACGTCCGGTTTGATCGGCATCGACGGCGACAGCACGCGCCAGGCGACGTCCAGATTCGCGACCAGCAGCTCGCGGACGAACAGCAGCACGTACAGCACCCCGAACGGAGCGGCCACCAGTCCGCCGCGAACGTTCATCTCGGCGGCGTAGAACCGCCGGAGGAGGTACGCGATCGGGAATCCGACGAGCGATCCGACCAGCAGCGTCGTCGCGACCCCGGTCGGCGTGAGCGTTGCCCCGTTGACGAACAGCCACAGGACGGCAAGCGTCAGCCCGATGACTGGCCAGCGTTTCATGATTGCACCTCCGCGTAACTCGGGCCGACGGCATCGATGTATGCGCCGCGGTCGAGCGCCGCGCTGGCGGCCCCGTGTGCGCCCTCGTAGACCGGATCGAGGCCGATTCCGAGGACGACCAGCACGAGCGCGAGCACGACCACGATCGACAGCAATGCGAGGGGCTGGGCCGTCGCCCGCACGACAGCCATGCTTTCTGTGCCCCAGAAGGCGTCGTTCCAGGCCTTCGAGACGTACGCGATCGTGAGGATCGCACCGCCGAGCGCGGTGACTGCGGCGATCTCGCCGACGGTACCGTTCGTGGCCATCGCGGTCGCTGCCGTGTCGAACACCGTGAGCTTGCCGAAAAAGCCCATCAGCGGTGGGATACCGACGAGGCTCAGGCCGCCGATCAGGAACGCACCCGAGAGGTAGGGCCGACTGCGCGTCAACCCGCCGAGTTCGTCTGTCTCGATCGTCCCGACAGCGGCGTTGATCGTGCCGCTCACCAGGAACAGAAGCGACTTCGCGACGGCGTGGTTCAGCGCGTACAGCAACGCGGCGACGATCCCCAGCACGCGCAGCCCGTCCGTTCCAGCCCCCGTCGGGACGGTGAATTCACCGCCGAGGACGGCCACTGTCCCGCCGTCTGTGAGCGGAATCGTCGCGACGATCGCCAGCGGGAGTACGATGAATCCGACCTGTGCGATCGAGGAGTACGCCAGCAGGCGGTCCAGGTTCGACTGGCCGACGGCGCCGAACCCGCCGAGGAACGCGCTCGCGATCGCCATCACGAGCAGTATCGGTCCGAAGAAAAGCAGCATCGATCCGTCGCCGAACGGTCCGAGATCCAGCTGTGCGGCTCCGAAGACTGTAAAGAGTAGTCGGATAATCGCGTAGACGCCGACCTTCTTCGTCACGCCAGCCAGCATCGCCGAGACCGGTGCGGGTGCCGCCTCGTAGGCGCTGGGCACCCAGAAGTGGAACGGCACGATCCCGGCCTTGAGTGCGAACACAGCAAACAGCAGTGCTGCGAGCCCGACGACCGGCCCGACGGTGATACCGAACGCCTCTGGATTGGACAGCCTGACGGCCAGATCGGCCATGTTGAGCGTCCCGGTCGTGGCGTAGATGCCACCGATCGCCAGCAGCATCACGGCACTGCCGATCAGGTTCAGGACCGTATACTGCAGGGCCGCTCTGGTGTGATCCGGGCCGCTGTAAAAGACAACGAGCACGTAACTCGGCATGAGCATCACTTCGAACCACACGAAGAGGTTGAAGATGTCGCCCGTGAGGAACGCACCAGTCACGCCGACGACCATGAGGTGGAACAGCGGATGGTAGACGATCTGCTGTCCGAACGCCTCGATGTAGTCCGTCGAGAACGCGAGTGCTGCGATCGTGACGACGGCACTCATCGCGAGCATGAACGCCGCGAGCTGGTCGGCGACGAGCGTGATCCCGTACGGTGCCGTCCAGCCCGAGAGCTGATAGGTCAGTACCGGTCCCGAGAAGACCCGCCACGTGAGCACCCCGACGGCGACGACGTACCCGCCGCCGCCGAAGAGGCTGACGGTCCGTTGCAGCCGCGGACGAGCGCGCGTGACGAGCGTCAGAATGGCCGTAACCAGTGCGACCAGCATCGGCGCAATGACGACGTTACTCATGGGTATCACCTATCTCAGTAAGGTCGATGGTTCCGTGTTCTTCGTACACCCGGTAGGTCAGCACCAGCGCGAACGCGGTTGTCCCGAACCCGATGACGATCGCCGTCAGCACGAGCGCCTGGACGAGCGGATCGGTCGTCGCCGTCGCGCCGTGATCCCCGTGGCCGACGAACGGGACCGATCCGGCGAGCCCGCCCATCGTCACGAGATAGACGTTCGCCGCCTGGCTGAGGATCGTGATTCCCCAGACGACCCGGACGATGTCACGCCGGAGGACCAGAAACGTCCCCAGCGCGAACAGCAGTCCGAGCACGACTGCCAGCACGAACTGTGGCTCCCGGGCCGGGACGTAGGCCCCGGCCTCGCCGCCGGCAGCAAGAACGCTCCCCATCATTCCGCACCCACCACCGCGACGATCGTCAGCAATCCACCGACGACGACGAAGTAGACGCCGAGGTCGAACACCAGCGCCGAGGCGACCTCGATCTCGTGAAACAGCGGGATCCCCTCGACGAACGCGACGGCCTGGCTGAGGAACGGGTATCCGAGCGCGATCGCGGCGATTCCGCCACCAGCAGCGATGGCCAGCCCGATCGCCAGCACTTCGCTGAACTCCTTGGTCACGCCGGGGCGCTGCTGTGTCTCGTCTTCGACCGGCTCACCCGGGAGCGCCCGTGGCAGAGCCGTGCGACCGAGAATCTCCGTCTCGAAGTAATCCAGGCCGTAGATGATGTAGATGAGCGCGAACGCGACGGCGGTCAGGACGCCGCCGATGAACCCGCCACCGGGGGCGTTGTGTCCCTGCAACAGCAGCGTGATGGCTGTCACCAGGATGATGGGGACGACGATCCGAACGACTGTGCGGGCGATAACCGTCGGTTCGTTCTCTGTCACTGTGTCTCACCTCGTTCGCGCATCGCGATCAGCGCGATGACGGACAGCGCGGCCATCGCGATCACCGAAATCTCGCCCAGCGTATCGAACGCGCGGAAGTCGACGAGGATGACGTTCACGATGTTGGCCCCGCCGCCGTAATCGAGAATCCACGTACCGTGTTCGGCCGGGACGCCACCGCGTTCGAGGAAGAAGTTCGCGATCCTGTTCTCAGGGTTCGCGGCCGTCGTGACCAGCACGGTCACAAAGACCGTGATACCGACGATCCCCGACGCGATCGCGTCGCGGGCGAGGATCGACCGACGTGCCTCGCCGTAGAACGGGGGGAGCTTGTCCAGCACCAGCAGGAAGAGCACGAGCACCAGCGTCTCGATGAGCAACTGCGTCAGCGCCAGGTCGGGCGCGTCCCCCAGGATGTAGAAGATCGCAACCATGAATCCCAGGATCGAGAGGGTCAGCACCCCTGCGACGTGCGACGGGGCTCGCGTGACCGCGAACGCGGCCACGACCGCGACGCCGAGGACGATCACCATCGGAACCGGGCTCACGATACCGCTAAAGGAGGGGAGTCCGACAGCTGTCGCAGCGTACGCGAACAGGGTCATCACACTTACAGCGAGTAGCAACACCAGCGCGTAGGTGCGCAACAGTCCCGTCTGAATCGTCGATTCGACCACTCTCGAGCGATCGAGGCCGTCGACGGCCGAATCGTAGTACCAGTTCGCGCTGAGGACCGGAACCGAACGAAGCCGGACTATCGTGTCCCGGAGCTGGCCGTAGAACGGATAAACGACGGCGCCGAGTCCGATCGTCGTTGCGCTCATTAGCACGGGAACCGTGAGTTCGGTCGGCAGATAGTACTCGAAGTGCGCGCCGTGCTCGCCGCCGTGCTCGATCGCCGTCGCGTCGACGACCTGGCTCACGAACGCCTCGAGCGGCTCGATGTGGACGCCGGCTGCCCCGGTTATGCCCCCGATCCCGATGATCCCGGCGACGACGGCCAGCACGACTGCCGGAAGCCGCATCGACCACGGTGGCGCATGCACGTGGCCCAGCGCGTCGGGCTTCTCGCCGAAGAACAGCATCAGAAACCGGATCGAATACAGGAACGTGAACACGCTCCCGAAGACGGCGACCGCCGGCAGGATCCACCACAGTCCGCCCGAAGCGTGTGCGAGTTCGTAGGTCGCCTCGAAGAGGAACTCCTTGGAGTAAAAGCCGTTGAACGGGGGGACGCCGGCCATCCCGAGCGCGGCGACGACCGTGACGGCGGCGGCGATCGGCAGCTCACGCCACAGCCCGCCGAGATCGTCGATCATCCGGGTCCCGGCCTCGTGTGCGATGATCCCGGCCACGAGGAAGAGTGCGGCCTTGAACGCCGCGTGGTTGAGGATGTGGAACGCTCCGGTCTCGGCCCCGTACGTGTTCGCTCCGGCTCCGATGACGCCGAACCCGGCGATTATCAGTCCCAGGTGTGACGCCGTCGAGTAGGCCAGCAGTTCCTTGATATCGCTCGCTCCGACAGCCAGGATCGCCGCGACGGTCATCGTCACCAGTCCCATCGTGACGAACAGCAGTTGCCACTCGTCGGAGACCAGAAGCGGCCGGAAGCGTCCGACGAGATAGACGCCCGCCTTGACCATCGTCGCCGAGTGCAGAAACGCCGAAACCGGCGTCGGTGCCTCCATCGCGTTCGGCAGCCAGATGTGAAGCGGGACCTGCGCGGATTTGGCGGCGGCTCCGATGCCGATCAACACGAGCGCGGGCACGAACAGCCCGTCCGCACGGAGCCCCTCGCGGATCGATTCGGCCTGCGCGATCAGCGCCTGGTCCGTCCCGAGCAGCTGGAAGGTCCCGCCCTCGCCGGCAACGAGCAGAAACCCGAGTAACATGAACAGCCCGCCCGCGACCGTGATGAGCATCGACTTGCGGGCGGCGTACTGCGAGGACGTCTCGCCGGTATAGTGACCGATCAGGATGAACGAGGAGATGCTGGTGAGCTCCCAGAAGACGAAGAGGACGATGAGGTCGGCAGCGAACGCCACGCCGAGCATCGATCCCATGAACGCGAGCAACGTGGCGTAGAACTTCATCTTCCCCGGCTCCTCGTGCATGTACCCGCCGGAATAGGTGAGGATCAGGATGCCGATTCCGCTGGCCAGAAAGCCGATCAGAAGCGAGAGCCCGTCGACGTAAAACGACAGCGCCACGTCGAATCCGGGCGCGTCGATCCACGTCCAGGAGACGAGCCCTCTCGCGTCGGTTATCGCCAGCTGACCGACGAGCACGAACGAGACAGCCGCAACCGCTGCGGAAGCGTAGGCAGTTCGCTCGCCGAGCAGCCGATAGACGAGCGGCGTCAGGGCTGCGGCGAGGAACGGAAGTCCCACGATAGCCGCCATGACCCACTGGTTCGGTTGCACATCGGGGCTTTGCCCCAGTCCGGATTTAACTCTTCTCAAATCCGAACACAGACCGAGTATTACCGGTGATCTTCTATCGAGAAATCCGGCTACCCGTGCGTGCTGCTCGGGTCACTCCCACTTCGCTGCCGGGTTCGTCACCGCACCGTTCGCCGCGGAGCCGAAGTCCCGATGGTACTTCGCCAGGAAGCCGCCCTCGTAGTTCGGTTCCGGTTCGTCACGCGCTTCGAGCCGGCGTTCGATCTCCTCGTCGCTCAGGTCGATCGACAGTTCGAGGTCGTCGATGTCGATCGTGATCCGATCGCCGTCCTCGAGTGCGGCGATGGGGCCGCCGACGTACGCCTCGGGCGCGACGTGGCCGATCGAGAAGCCGCGAGTCGCACCCGAGAACCGTCCGTCGGTCAGCAGTGCCACGTCCTCGGCGTGTCCCTGGCCGGCGACCGCCGAGGTGACGCCGAGCATCTCCCGCATCCCGGGGCCCCCGCGGGGTCCCTCGTTGCGGATGACGATCGCGTCACCGGACTCGACGTGCCCTTCCTGGACGTATTCCATCGCCTCGGATTCCTCCTCGAAGACTCTGACCGGCCCCTCGTGGTGGAGGTGGTCCGACCCGGTGATCTTGATGACCGCACCGTGGGGCGCGAGGTTACCCGAGAGGATACGGATGGCACCGCGCTCGTGGAACGGATCCTCGACCGGTCGGAGGTACTCGACGTCGAGTTCCTCGATCGTCGGCAGTTCCATCGCGGCCAGTTCCTCCCCGATCGTGTTGCCCGTGACCGTCAGGGCGTCGCCGTCGACCAGGTCCGCGTCGTGCAGGGCCTGCAGCACGACCGGGACGCCGCCGACCTCGTGGAGGTCGTTCATCACTCGCTCACCGCCGGGCTGGAAGTCGGCGATCTTTGGGGTGCGTGCGCTGATCCGGTTGAAGTCCTCGATGTCGAGGTCGACGTCCGCCTCGGCGGCCATCGCGAGCAGGTGCAACACGGCGTTGGTCGAACCGCCGATCGCGACCTGCAGGGCGATGGCGTTCTCGAAGCTCGCCTCGCTGAGAAAGTCCGAGGGGCGGCGCTGCTCCTGGACGACCTCGACGGCAAGTTCGCCGCTCTCGCGGGCGACCGTGTATCGCGACCACTCTTCGGCCGGCGGCGCGGCGCTACCCAGCGGCGCGAACCCGAGCGCCTCGGAGATCGAGGCCATCGTGTTGGCCGTGAACATCCCGCCACAGGAGCCGGCACCGGGGCAGGCGTGGCGTTCCATCTCGTCGAGTTCCTCCTCGGACATCTCGCCCTGCGCGACCGCACCGACGCCCTCGAAGACGTTCTGGATCGTCACCTCGCGGCCGTCGTGATCGCCGGGCATGATCGACCCGCCGTAGAGGAACACCGAGGGGAGATCCGTCCGGATCGAGGCCATCATCATCCCCGGCATGTTCTTGTCACAGCCGCCGATCGTCACCAGGCCGTCCATCCGCTCGGCGAAGCTCACCAGTTCGACCGAGTCGGCGATCATCTCCCGGGAGATCAGCGACGCTTTCATTCCCTCGGTCCCCATCGAGATCGCATCGGAGACGGTGATCGTTCCGAACTCGATCGGCATGCCGCCGGACTCGTCGATCCCTTCGTAGGCCGATTCGGCGACCTCGTCGAGATGGACGTTACACGGCGTGATGTCCGCTGCCGGGTTGGCGATCCCGACCATCGGCGAGGAGAGGTCCTCGTCGTCGTAGCCCATCGCGCGGAACATCGCCCGATGCGGTGCGCGTTCTGTCCCCTCCGTGACCTCGCTACTCCTGAGGTCCGGGTCCTTCGTGGTTTCGTTCTCCATGTACACTCCGTGCGCGTCCGCAGTCTTAAGCACGAGGTCCTCGACAAGGCGAGGAGTCCGCGACGAGCCACCCTGTTGTAAAGTTTGTATGACGATCCCTTCCTAAGTCATAAGATTTAATAATTAAGGTATTGGCACCGAGGGACGTGTCACCGGGGAACAATCGGTGTCACGTCGTGAGGTAGACTATTCCTGCGCGATACTCCCCGAACGAGCAGGAATAGCGTACTGAAAGGAATCGGAGCGGCAGCGCTCGGTGCACTCGGCTTCGGATCGGCAGGGAGTTCACCTGTCGTCGCAGCAGGCGAGCCCGTCATGATGCAGTACTTCCACGCCCCGTACTGGTCTACTGGTCCCCTGCCTGCGCCGGCTCGACGGCGCACACGGTCGGCTACTCGTAGATCTCGTTGCAGCGCGCTGCGAGGTCTATGTCTTTTTCGGTGATTCCGCCCGCGTCGTGGGTGGTCAGTCGGACCTCCACCTCGCCCCAGGTGATGGTGATCTCGGGATGGTGCCAGGCCGCCTCGGCGAGGCCGGCGACCCCGGAGGCGAATCCCACGCCCGGGAGATACGAGTCGAACTCGAACGTCCGGACGATCTCTTCGCCGTCCTGTTCCCATCCGTCCGGTAGCTGGCGGTCTATCTCCTCGTCGGACAGTGTGTCGCTCATGTCCGTATCGTCGGCAGCCAGACGAAAATAGATTCGGCTGGCGGCAGTCCGGACTGTCACCTCATCGCAACAGCCCACACTGCCTCCCATCTGTGACAGCCCACGCTGCCTCCCACCTGCGACGGCCCACACTGCCGCCCCAGCCGCGACAGCCCATCCTGTCACTCGACCCGTGACAGCCCACACTGCCTCCCTATGGCGATAGCGGTGCCGGATCGCTGCTGGTGGTACTGTCCTGCCGAGTCGTGACCGACAGTACCGCCCCGCCGGATCGCGACTGGCGGTGCTTCCGAGGGATGGATCGACGGAATACTTTTTTCGAGGGGCGACGCTGATACCGTTACGTGGCCGCTTCGGCTACGGGAGATGACACATGACCGATCACTCGCATACTGATACCCATCACCCTGGTCCGCCGCGGTTCGTCCAGGTCGGCGAGCGGATCGTCGATCCGATCTTCGTCGACATGGCCCACGGGTACGACCGGGACAATCTCGCACCGACGATCGCGGGGACGCCCGATCGTGATCCGGACAACTACGACCGGACCGACTTCACGTGGCGACTCGTGGCGAAGCCCGACGGGAGCTCGACCGGACTGGAGTACGCGCCGACGCCCTACAGCGACCTCACCCAGTACGACGAAGGGCTGCACAACACCGTCGAGTTCCAGCCCGACGCCCCCGGAGTCTACCGGTTCGAACTCGATGCCCCCGACGGGACTCACGAGCTGACCATCGAGGCGTTCCCCGCGCCGGGCGGCGACGACGAGGTCCAGGTGTTCGACATCGAGGGCGAGGTCGCCGGCGGCGCGGGCAACGACGTCGGCGGCCCGCCGCGTCTCGAACTCGTCGGCGAGTTCGATCCCGACGCCGGCGAATTCGTCGTCGAGTCCAACCCCGAACTCGCCTCGGACAGCTTCGCCGTCGAGGACGACCTGACGGTCTCGTTTCGGCCCCACGACGCCGCGTCCCTCTCGGTCGAGGACGTCGTCGTCGAGGGCACGACCGCCCGGATCCCGGTCGAGGCCGTCGACGAGCCGACGAGCCTGTTCGCGGCCCCCTTCGACGGGGTCCGGGTAGGTGCGACCGACGAGATCGTCCTCCGTCCCGACGGTGAGATCGAGTATCCAAACCGTCCGCCGGAATGGCTGGACGACGCCGTGATGTACGAGATCTTCCCGCGGTCGTTCGCGAGCGAGGACGGCGAGGCCGACTTCCAGTACCTGACGGAGAAGGTCGACTACCTCGCTGGTCTGGGCGTCGACATCGTCTGGCTGACGCCGATCGTCCCCGCCTGGAGCGCGGAGATCGACACGCCCCCCGGCGGCCCTCACGGCTACAGTACCGGCGACTACTTCGACGTGGCCGACGATCTGGGCACCCTGGAAGACTTCGAGGCGTTCGTCGACGCCTGCCACGAGGCAGACATCCGCGTCTGTTTCGACCTCGTGGTCAACCACTGCGGGTGGACCAACGAGAAGTGGCAGGACACCATCGCACAGCTGGGCGAACAGCCCGAGGATCCCTACGCGTTCCCCGACGTGGAGGCCTGGAACACCGACTCGAAGTACTTCGACTGGTTCGACCGCCAGACCACCGCCAGCGAGCACGACGTGGCACCGGCCCAGACGAGCTTCTTCAACGTCCGCCTGCAGCCCAACCTCAACTACGGCAACCTCGCGCTCCGGGAGCACATCCTGGCCGCGGTGGACTTCTGGTCGGAGTACGTCGACGCCTTCCGGTGTGACATCGCCTGGGGCGTCCCCCACAGCTTCTGGAAGGAGGCCCGGCGGCTCACCCGCGAGAAGGACGCCGAGTTCATGTGGCTCGACGAGTCGGTCCCCTACCTCACCTCGATGGGCGAGTCGGAGTTCGATCTGCACTTCGACACGACCGAGTTCATGTTCACCGCTCACGCCGTCGCCCGGGGCGAGCGACCGCCGAGCGACCTGCTGGACGCGATCGAGGCCCGCGACGAACACGGCTTCCCGACCTACAGCCGGATCCTCAACACGACCGAGAACCACGACGAGTCCCGCATCTACTGGGAGGCCAAGGCCGAGGGCCACCGCGAGGACCCCGCCCAGGCCGAGCGTGCCGCGCTGGCGGCCGCGTTCACGCTGCCCGGCGTGCCCTTCCTCTACTACGGGCAGGAACGGCTCATCGCCGAGTACGGCACTCGCCGGGAGAGCCCCTTCGCGGACCGGGACGATCGCTTCGACGACCTCGAGAAAGACCCCTACAAGCGGGCGTTCATGAACTGGGACCTCGACGACCTGGTCGACGACTCGGACGAGGCCGACACCGAGGCCCGTCGGGCCGTCGAGGAGCGCCTCGAGTTCGTCAGCGGCCTGGTCGACTTCTACCACGAGTCCGACGTCCTCGGCCCGAACGCGAACCTGGTCCGGGAAGGCTACCGGACCGACGCCACCGACGACGTACTCGCGTTCGGCCTCGAGGCCGGCGACCAGAAGCGCGTCGTCGTGATCAACTTCGGTCCCGAGCCGCGACAGGTCCAGCTTCGGCCGTCGGTCGACACCACCGATCTGTTCACCGGCGACGATCTGGCCGTCGACTCGTCCGACGACGCTGTTACCGTTGCGGTCGAGACGCTTGCGGTCTTCGAGACCGACTCGCTGTTCGGGCAAGGGAACTGATCGGATCGATCACAGTTTTGGTGACAATCCGTTCTTGTGTCCAATCTTCGTGGGGTCGACGAAATTAGTGAACTACCCCTGCCTACTCACTCGCGGCGTAGCCGCTCGCTCCGTGAGGAAGGGGCTTCCTGCTTCCAAGACGCGCTTTGCAGGAACCGGGGTGGTTCTCGCAGGGAGCGCAGTCTCCACAGGCGTACCTTCGGAGTGACCCACTCCTAGGTCGGTGAGTCCGCGAAGAAGAATGTTCCACGCTGCGTTTGCGTCTCTGTCCGCCTCGAAGCCACAGGCAGGACAGGAATGTTCACGCACCCATAGCGGTTTGTCGGTCTCGACGCCACACTGAGCGCACTCTTTGGTGGTGCCTTCCTCGACGAGGACCTCGACGCCGCGACGCTTGAGCCGGTCGAGGACTGACTGATCATATCTCTGAATATGTTCGCGGATGGGTTTATACACCCACCGTCGATAATTACCCGACGGGTGGCTTCTGACCTCGGCTGGTTGCCACCCGACGGAAGCCAGACGTGGCCTGTGACCACGGCGTCTCCTGCCACCACCCCTCACTTCCCCCACCCCATTCCGTTTACCACTGATCACGGGACATCCCCCACGAGCCCGCTGGCCTGCTCACGGACCCAGGCCGGCGGCTCCCCCTCGAGTTCGGCGCGGGAGGGGCTCATCGGCCGACTACCTCTCCGGGGATTACTGAGTGATTTGGGTGCGTCTGCTATTCCGGCGAATACGGCGCTTCGAGCGTCTATGCTCCTGAATACGGATTGACCAGAGATTAGGGAGGCTCGGTCGTGCAACTTCGTCTTTTATAACGCCCCACCTCTTATTCTGGAGAATCCAGACACTCCAGGCGCAATGGGCATATTAGAACTGATCATTGCAATAATCCGCGGAACCGGCATTACGATCAACCTCTCAGGCGACGAGATCTTCGGCAGCGACGAGAGTGACAGTGATGACGACGAGGATGAAGGCGAGCCTGGTGCGTTCGTCATCACGGGTGATCGACGAGATCGACGAGATCTGCGACGTCGACGATAGCTCATCGCCCGACCACCTCCGCGATCTGTTCGGGTTCGGTGACGCCGACATCGGTCGGGTTCGTCGTCCCGCAGCGGCACTTTGTCCGGACGTCGGACCCACCGTCGCCGGCGGCGACCGGCGCACGGACGGCATACGACCGCCCGCAGCCCCGACACTCCTCGACGATCCAGTAGTTGATCGTCGTGTGCTTGGCGCTGTTCTCAAGCATCGATCGACACCTCCACGAACTGGTCGAGCGTCCGCTCGCGACGACAGCCGGGACACTCGACGCGGACCTGGCCGCGGGCCCGATCAGCAGGAATCGCGGTCCCGCAGGCCGGACATTCGAGGCGAGGGGCGTAGCTCACGCCGATGCACCCCCTTGAGCGGCCGAAACAGCCGGAGAAACCTCTATTACCTTAGACGATGAATCCCCGCGACGAACGCGTTCTACTGTGCGGCCACATACCTGAATACTGTTGGCATGTAAGAAAAATGACTGAAGCCTGGGGTAGGAGTTTGAATAACGTCCGGAAATGCTCACTACGTTGCGCCTTTCCGGTCTCGCTCAAATCCCACTTTTCGCTCCGTTCGAGAAACAGAGCCAGGGGTGGGGATTGTGAACCGGAGGAAGACGTTCGCGCTCACGTTGTTCGCGCGCTGCGACTTCCAGGGTTCAAATCCCACTTTTCGCTCCGTTCTCTCACGTCCGTTCGAGAAACAGAGCCAGGGGTGGGATTTGAACCCACGAACTCCCGATTACAAGTCGGGTGCTTGGACCACCCAAGCTCCCCTGGCGCACGTGGGGGTAGTGGGGTGAGGGTTTAAGGCGTATCGCTTTCGACTGGCTTTTCGAAGGTGACGCGATGGGGGCGATAGCCCCGATCCCGGTAGAACTGTCGGGCCGGTTCGTTGTCCGCCATCGCTTCGAGCGAGATTACGTCCGCGCCCGCGTCCGCGAGCACACGCTCGGCGGCCGCGAGCAGCTGTGTTCCGACCCCTTCGCCGCGCATTTCGGGCACGACGTAGAGGTTCTGCACGACGCCCCGGCGGACGGACTTCGCGAACGTACTGCCCTCCATCGTGAACGTGACGAAGCCGACGATCCGGTCACCGCTCCGGGCGAGGTGTGTCTGCTCGCGGGCGATCCGCCTGGCGAACGATTCCCGTATCCGACTCCGGTTGGCGGCCGTCTGCAAGTGTGATCCGTACTCGCGCTGGCCCGCGGCCAGTTCGAGCCAGCACTCGACCAGCCGGTCCAGGTCGTCCATCGTCGCTCGCTCGACCGTGACGGAACTCCGATCGCTCATGGTGGATATCGGTGACGTCGCCGGCGAGCTGACAGCCCGACTGTCGCGCTGGCGAACGCTACCATCAGACCTCGCGACAGTCCGGACAGAGAAGCTGGCCGTTGAACGAGACGAGATCGGACGTGAGCGCGCCGCATCGCTCGCAGATTCCCTGCTCGCTGTAGCCGCCGTCGGCGTCGGCAGGCGCCTGTGGTTCGGATTCGAGACGCGCTGGTTCGACCTCCTGGTCGGTCGCCGTATCGGTCGGCGTGAAGGTCGTGGCCGCGATCACGTCGCGCTGGGTGAGGACGCCGAGCGGCTTGCCGCCGTTGTCGGTCACGACCAGCAGCGTCGCCGACTGGGCGAACAGTTCGTCGACGGCGGCTTCGATCGGCTGCTCGGGTGCGACCTCTGGCACGGTGTCGGTCATACACTCCGTCACGGACGCGTCAGCGCTCCCGCCACGGACGAGCCACGAGAGCGCGTCACCGGCCGTGACGATCCCGATCGGCTCCTGGCCCTTGAGCACGACTGCGCCCGGCGTGTCCTCCTCGAGCAACAGCTGTGCCGTATCGCGGATGCTATCCGAACCACTCACCCCCACGAAGTCACGGGTCATCGCCTCCTGTACTGTGACGTCACCGTTCATACCTGCTATTTTGCGCGACGGCGTCTAAAAGCTACCTGCAGTACGCTTATAGTGCTCTCGCACGTATGCTCAACGTTGCCACGGGCGACGCTGACACTGTACTCGTCTGACGCCTGCGTCCCGGCCGGCCCGGACTCGAACATCGCTCACTGATTTGATCTTCAGCGTTCGAATTAAGCCGGATCCATAACAATCCGTATCAGAGGCAGACGATCGATCCGGTTTCGAGGCGCCCTAGCAGTCCAGTTCGACGTCCACACCTGTCGCTCGACACTCTTCGAGGGCGTGTTTTGCAGCCATGCCGGCCTCGTCGGCGCGGCGACCCTCGCCCACGCCGACTTTGAGTTCGACACCGACGTCGTCGCGAACGTGATCGATCGCGTCCTGGTAGTCTTCGGCGTCCATCTCCGGACAGACCGCGATGATGTTGTCGCCGCCGACGAAAAACGAGAGACTGTCGTAGGCCTGTCGCATGTATTTCATCAGCGATGCGTAGCCCTGCTCGATCCGGATGAACGTGTCGAACTCGCTGAGCTGATCGGTGTACTTGCCGGTCGCGTCGTTGACGTCGAAGTGAGCGATGCGGAGGTCCTCGTCGGTCCGGAATTCGTCGTCGATGTGGCGGCCACGCAGGATCTCCCGACGGGACTTGTCCTGGGCACTGCCAGCGTCCTGGAGCTGTTCGGTCGCGGTCTCGAGTGCGTTCGCGGGCGTCTGACCGGTCGCGACGCTCAGACTCATCGTCACGGGATAGCGATTGGCGACCGATTCCTGGAGCATGTCGTGGTCGTCCATCGTCAACCCGTTCGAGACGGCGATCATGTTGTCGAACCGGGTAAAGAACGTGTAGCCACCGCGGTTGCCGAAAAACTGCGCGAGATCGGCGTACAGCCGCGACTGGAGCGTCTGGAGGTCGACTTCCCGGCGCGGTTCGGGCGTCACTGTCCAGGGACCGTAGTTGTCGATCTGGATGTGGGTGAGCTGCGTGTTCGTCACAACTGTCTGTGCGTAATGGATCGGCTGATATTGGTGTGTCGATCCACTACGCCCGGTCGAGTTCGTACGGCCAGTAGCCGTTCTCACGCATCGCCCGACCGACTGCCCTGTGGAACTCGGAGAACGTCTCGAACTGTTCGTCCTCGACGTGTTCGAAGATGTCCGCGACGCTAACGACCGTTTCGTAGTCGATTCGGACCGGATGATCGCCGTACTGTTCGACGTACTCCGTGGCCGTCAGCGGGAAGTCCTCCTCGGATACTTTCTTCGCGAGGACGGCGTGGCCGTACTTGCGTCGTCCCTCGCTGCCCTCCTCGCCGTCGGGATCGTGTGGCCAGTCCATACTCGCAACTATTCCGGTCGAGCCAAAAGGATTGCCCTGGTCCGTCGACAGGTTGATCCGGCCGCTCTTCGAGCGACGAGATACATGGAGCGCAGTACTGACGCACGGTGGACGCGTCGGGGGGTGTTGACGACCGCTGCCGGGGCGGTGCTCACGGGGTGTTCCAGCGGCGAAACGACGCCGACGGATACGATTTCGACAGCCGAGGGGACGGCGACACCGTCGTCGGACAGTGGCGAAACCACGACGACACGGCCACCGTCGTCGGACAGTATCGGGACGACGCCGACAGAAGGCGACGATACCGGGACAGAATCAGACAGTGACCGGCGAGACGTCGTCTTCCAGGAGACGCCGGAACGGGAACTGAAGCTCGATCTCTATCTGCCGGGCGAAGGTGAGGATCACCCGTTCGTCGTGTTCGCACACGGCGGTGGCTGGATCGGCGGCGACAAGGGACACCGTCTGATGTTCGACCGACTGACGGCGAACGGATACGCGGTCGCGGACGTCCAGTATCGACTGGCACAGGAGCGACGCTATCCCGCCGCGGTTCGCGACGTCGTCGCGGCGGTCGCGTGGGTTCGGGCCAACGCGGACACGTACGACATCGACGGCTCGCGCAGCGCGCTCGCTGGCTACTCCGCGGGTGCTCACCTCGCGACGCTGGTCGCGCTCGCCCCCGGCTACGAGCGCTTCCAGCCACGGGATTTCGAGCTCGACGCCTCGGCGGCTGTCGACGCTGTCGTCGGCTACAGCGGCCCGTACGATTTCACCGTCCCGGAAGCCGAGGAGAACCTGCTCGTCGCGGCGTTCTTCGGCCCGGATGCCAGCGAAGCGACGCTCCAAGAAGGCTCGCCCGTCACGCACGTCGATCCCGGCGATCCGCCCGCCATGCTCGTGCACGGGACCGAGGACTCGATCGTCCCGTACCGCTCGACGACGGTGCTCGCCGGGACGCTCCGCGACGCGGACGTGCCGGTCGAGGTGGTCACCGGCGAGGGGGCCGGGCACGGGATGATCGACGATCCGGACTGGCGCGAGCGGACGCTCCCGCGCCAGATCGGCTTTCTGGACCAGCACCTCTAGCGATCGACGACGTCGCCGATCACGACTTCCGCTCCGGCTGAAAACCGCTCGCCACGGGATTCGGGCGGCGTGCGCGTGTTGACCATCACCCGGTAGTAGTGGTCGAACTGCTCGTCGTTCGCCCACGACGGCAGCGTCTCTCGACGCTTTTCGACGAACGTCGTCCGGAACCCCTCGATCGGACTGCCAGTGTCGGGATCGCGCGAGGGAACCACACACCGCTGGCAGGGCCCGTACCCCTCGAAGGTAACGTCTCCGACGTCGAACTCGACGTACTCGTCGGGCCCTGCATAGAGTCGATCCTCCCAGAACGGTGCCGCATCGACGACGAGATTCGGACGGAGTCGGCGACGCATCTCTCCGGGGCCGTCGATCGCGTCGAACCACTCGGTGACGACGTCCAGCGTCCCCGTCGAAATTACGGTCGGACCGGTGTCGGTCGTATCGTCGGGAAAGCCCAGGTGGTCGTCGCGAACGAGTTCGATCTCGGCCTCGAACCGCTCGTCGAGCCACGCCTGGGCGCGCTCGCGCTCGCCTTCGAGGTCGAACCGTGCCGTCTCTGTCGCGTCGTCGAACGTGACGATCGCCCCGCCCGGACCGAAGTCGGCGTCGATGCGATGGACAGCAGCCGTCCGCTTGCCGTTGACGTACTCGCCGTCCGAATCGATCATCGCGTACTGTCGGTCCCGCGCTAGCGACCCTCCAGGGTCGATCTGTGCCGTCTCGAGTTCGAGACCGTCGAGGGATTTGATCGGATAGACGTATATCGCTTCGAGTCGCGGCATGCACGCATACAGGTCGGGCCCGGGGCAGTCGGTTGTGGTTCAAGCAAATTTGGCAGCCATTCGCGAGCGGCTGTCAATCGACAGATGCGCCGGTCGTCGCGGCCTCGACGAGACGAACCGTCCCGTCCAGTCCGAGGTCCGCAAGCGCGTCGCGAGCCATTCGTTCGGCGGTGTCGGCCGTCGACGCGTGGGTGATGCCGTAGACGGTCGGCCCCCAGGACGATTGGCCGGCACCCGAGATCCCGGGGATGGAATCGAGTGCGTCGATCAGCCGACCGGCCGGCGGTCGATAGACGCCGCCTTGCTCGTCGGCGTACCACGCCCCGTTCAGGCGGCTCAGGCGGGCGACGGCGCGTCCGAACGTCTCGTAGTCGCCGGTCGCGATCGCCGGGAGCAACTGCCGGGTGAGCACGAGCGCGATGTCGTCGGCAATCCCGGGATCGGCCCGCTCGACGACCGATCTGATGCTCGCGTCTTCCGGATCGCCGCTGCGACCCCGCTCGACGTCGGGCGTCACCAGCAGGAAGCGCCACGTCCCGGGCACATCGTGGCGAGCGACCACTGGCGGGACAGTCCACTCGCCCTCGGCAGGCGGCGCACTCGTGAACAACTCCGTCGGATGTCCGGCGTCGACGACGAAGCCGCCGGCCTCGAAGGTCGCGATGCCGACTCCGCTCCGACCGCCGCGACCGAGATCGGGTGCCACGTCTCTGACGTCGACCGAGCGGTCGTACGCGCGGGCGACAGCGACCAGACTCGCCAGTGCGAGTCGCGTCCCGCTGCCGAAACCGACGTGGCGCGGGAGCCGCTGTTCGACTGTTACGTCCGCCCCCGGGACGCCGAGCACGTCCACCGCACGGGCGACGTACGCGGCAACGGCGGGCCAGTCACAGGACACGTCGTCGGCAGGCTGTGCCGTCAGCACCAGACGCGGCTCCGACAGACCGACGCCGACGCCGCCGTACAGCCGATCGTGTGCCAGCGAGAGGTTCTGGAACCCGAAGTGGATCCGACCCCCGACTGTGACTCGTGTCATACCTGTCCTGTGATGGGCGAAACCAAGAACCTGTGGACACGCCGCGCCGTCATTGTCGCAGGCCGCGATACGTCTCGAGAGCGCGGTCCCGGGACCACTCGATGAACATGACGTACTGATCGTAATACCGCTCGGCGAACCAGACAGCGATGACAGCCAGGCCGATCCCGGCAACGACGTCGGTCGCCCAGTGGATCGCGAGATACATCGTCGAGACACAGACCGATACCGCGAGCGGGACCGCGATCAGCGGCCACCGGGGATAGCGGTCGCGGGTCTTGACGGCAAGGATCGCGATCGTCGTCGACACGGAGGAGTGCAGCGACGGGAACACGTTCGTGTTGACGTTGACCTCGGAGGTGAGCAACTGAGACTGGGGCCAGGTGTCGTACAGGAACTGTGCCACGCCGAGGTGCTCGTAGTTTCGCGGACCGTACGCGATGAACGTGACGTACAGCAGGATCCCGACGACGTAATTGAACGCGTAGGCCAGCGACAGCGTTCGAAACGGCTGGTGGTCGCTCGCAAGGAGATACGCCAGGAACGGAAAGATAAGCAGATACACGTAGCCGTAAATGTAGACTCCTGTGAAATACGCCGTCAGGGCAGATGACTCGAACGACTGCAGCCACAGGATAACGGCACCGCCTTCGAAGTCGAGGATGTACGAACTGATCTCGATGCCGACGACCCACGAGAGGTCGGAACCGACCCTCCGAAACGTGCCCATGACACCGAGCACGATCCCCAGAAAGACGAGATACGGCAGTGCTGCCGCGATGCGCTTCCGGAGCCCGTCCCGATAGATCGACCGGAGTCGGCCAACGCCGACGATCAAGACGAGAGAGACTGCCAGCAGTGCTACCGTCACCGTCGTCACATCAAGCAGGACATCGAATAGTGCCATATGTTATCTCGTCTGTCGCGCTGTTAGTATACCAATCGTCCGTCCTCACCGTAGTGAAAGCCGGCCGCGCGGAAATGTTCGCGAGCACGGTCGGCGTCCAGTTCGTCTTCGACTCCTGCGAACGGAACCTCGGGATCGCCGCCGTTCCACCGAATGTTCCCGGGGATCCACGATTCATCAAGTACCGGGGACGTGTGCGGGTCTGCGTACCCACCGAAGACTGAGTCGACGACGCTGGCCTTGTTTATCAGGTGTGCGACCGCACGACGGAAGCCGGGGGTTCGAAGCGGCCGTCGCCGCGCGTTGAAGCCGACGTGATACAGCGTCCGAGACGGACTGGTGGCGACCGATAGTTCGTCGTTCGTCACGATCCGCGAGACGACTTCGTTGTCGAGGTGCGGTACCGTGACGTCGGCTTTACCCTCTTCCAGGAACGAGACCATCGTCAGGTCGGAGGGCGTCACGCGAACGACGAGTTCGGTGAACGCGAGTGGACCGAACCGACGGGCGAGTTCGGAGTCGTCGTCGCGGTTCACGGGGTGGTTCCCGACCCGGCTGAGCCGCAGCGAACGCTCTCTTCGTCGGCTCTTGAGGGCCATCGGGCCGGATCCGATGGCATCTGTGTTGCCGTGTGTAATCGCTCGTGTCAGCCCGGTCTGTGCGTCGACGACGTTCGTCCGTGATTCCCAGATGTGTTTGGGCAACAGCGCCACTGTGAGGGCGTCGGGTGCGACGGCGCCGGACGCGTCCATACGCATCCGGACCTGGCGCTCTCCGAGTACCGTTACTTCGTCGACGAGGCTCGCCTGACGCTGGAAGGTCGGGGCGGGATAGACGGCTTCTGTCGAGTCGAGTGACGTGTCTGATACGAACTGATACGTGAACCGGACGTCTTCGGCCGTCAACGGTTCGCCGTCGTGCCAGCGTAGTCCCGGTCGGAGCGTGACTGTCAGTTCGTCGCCGTCGATTGACCACTCCCGGGCCAGCCAGGGACGAACCGCTCCGTCGTAGTATCTGGCCAGCGGATCGTACAGCAACGATCTCACCAGGTCGAATTCATTGATCCAGGGGACGAGTGGATTCAGCCGCTCGGTTATCCGCTTGTCTTTCGCCGTGACGCGAAGCGTCTGCCCGTCTACGCTTTCTTCAACTGGTTCGATCTCGAACAGCCAGGTCGGGTCCCGAAGCCGCGTGCGTTCCCAGCCGGCGAACGCGTCCGTTCTGACGGCTGCGATCGCTCTGTCGGTTGCGATCGGGACGAACGGCTGCTCGCCGGCGATCGTCTGCAGCATATCGCGCACGACGTCGGCCCGATCGGCGCCGGCCTGCCGACGCTGGGCGTCAAGCCGTTCGTCGAGTGCCTTGTCCGTGAACCCGAAGGGGTTCTGCCACCCGAGCTCGTTCGTGCGCGTCGACGTGAGTAGCGGACGCAGGAAATCCGGATCTGATCTGACTGGCATCGTTCCCACGTACACGTCGAAGTCGCGCCGATAGAGGATCTGCTCTCGGAACTGTTCCGGCGGAAGCAAGGGAAACCGCGTGTCGACCCCCACCTTCTCGAGTCGGTTGACGAGCTGGCCCGCGATCTCGTTCGCTCGCCGATCCCAGTCGACCGGCGGTGCGACGACCCGAAGCGACACCTGACTGGCCGACGCAAGACCGAGAAGGTTCCGCACCGAACCCAGACAGCCGCCGGAGAGCGCGGCCACGCCGGCAGCTCCGCCCGCGACTACCTGCCGTCGCGTTAGCGGAGCCTGACCGTCCGTGTGATTATTCATCTGTTACCACCACTGCCTTTGCCGTGCATCCCGGGGACCAACCGGGGCGATGAGTTGCATAAATCATCTCATCGCCGACATATGAAGGTGTCGACTCGTCTCTCAGCAGCCGATTCTGCCGGTATGTCTTCTCCGGCTATACGTTCGGAACGATATTCGGCACGACGGGGTATCGAATGGTTTCGAAATGTGATAGCCGGCCGTATATTCCGGCCGCCCTCACCGGTCGCGAGCACAGGAGCCACCGCCAGCCTATTAGGAGGGGCTAGCCAAGCGATAGCTGTCGATGCCACTCGAGCTCGACGGGGAGTACACGACTGCGACGGTGATGATCGACGACGAGTCGCTACTCGAGACGTCAGCCCGCGAGCAGATCCAGACGCTGATCGATCACGAGGCGTTCACCGAACCGGTCGTGATCATGCCCGACACACACTGGGGAGCCGGCGCGCCGGTCGGGTTCACGATGTCGCTGCCCGACCGAATCGTTCCGAACGTCGTCGGCGTCGACGTCGGTTGTGGCATGGCCGCGACGAATCTCGGCGAGACGCTGCCACTTTCGGATCCCGAACGCGAGCGACGCGTCCGCGAGGCAGTCCCGATGGGGCGAGCGGTTCACGAGTACGACGACGCCCCACACCTCGTCGAGGAGTTCCCCTTCGAGCGCGCCAACAGGGTCTTCCAGCGTTTCGAGGGCACCTATCGCGAGCGGTTCGGTCGACCGATCGAGCCGCTCTCCTTCGAGTTCTCGGGGTACGGCGAGCAGTACTTCAAAGCGCTGTGCGATCGCGTCCTCTCCCGGAAGCGCCAGGGGATCGGCCACGTCATCAAAAGCGCCGGGACGCTCGGCGGCGGCAACCACTTCGTCGAGTTCGCCCGCGCTCGGGAGTCGGGCGAGTACTGGTTGGTGATCCACAGCGGGTCGCGCTACCTGGGACTGGCCGTCGCCGAGTACTGGCAACAGCGAGCGACCGATCTCCGGAACGCCGACGCGATCCGCGAGGCGATCGACGACGAGGACTATCCGTATCTCACATTCGACCCCGAGACGGTCAGCGACGCCGACCTGTACGCCTGGGTCACCGGCGGGATGGGCGAGTCCCACATCGATCGCGAAGCGGTCCTCGAAGATCACGACGGCGAGGCTATCGAGCGGACGTTCGACCGGCTCAACGACATCGAGCCGGAGCCGGGGACGCGCAACACGGACCTGGACTATCTCGACGGCCGCGAGGCCCACGGCTACTACGTCGACATGCTCTTCGCTCAGCAGTACGCCCGCTGGAACCGCGAGCTGATGAGCGACGCCATCTGCGAGGCGCTGGGCGTCGAGCCGCTCGATCGGTTCCAGTCGATCCACAACTACATCGACTTCCGGGATCTGACGATCCGGAAGGGCGCGACTCCGGCGAGGGACGGCCAGCGGCTGGTCGTCCCGTTCAACATGGCCGACGGGTCGATACTGGCTCGCGGGAAGGGCAACGAGGCGTGGAACCGGACGGCACCCCATGGTGCGGGCCGGACGATGAGCCGTCGCGAGGCCAGCGAACGCGCGTCCGTCGAGGAGCTTCGCGAGCGGATGGACGGCGTCTACTCGGAGTCACTGGTCGAATCTGTGCTGGACGAAGCGCCGATCGCGTACAAGGACGCCGGGCGGATCGCCGCGTCGATCGAACCGACCGCGGAGGTCGTCGACTGGCTGGATCCCGTGCACAACGTCAAGGCGCTTGAGTAGTCCGGACCCGTCGCTGCCATTCTGACGACGTCGGTCAGTAGTCACCGAGGACGCCGAGTCGCCGCGCCCGTCTGCTGGCGTAGTGGAAGACGGCGTAGCCGGCCACGACGTAGACGGCCGCAACGCCGACGAGCAGCGCGAGGTCAGCGGGCGAGAACTCCCAGATGCGGGTTCCGTCTCGCATCGCTCGCTGGAGGAGCGCGCTCCCGTGGACGAGCGGCAGGAACTCCGTCCAGCTGAGTTCGAACGCCGGCGCGGAGATGAGGACGACGAACCCGAACTGGAGGAGATTCAGCCAGTTCCCGATGCGCTTGTACAGCACCGACAGCCCCCCGGCTGCGAAGCCAAGTCCCATCACCGAGAGGATGGTGAACGTCGCCACGACGAGGATCGTCACGACGGGCAGCGCCAGTGTCGTCCCGGTGACGAGCAGCATGACCGCGAGGACGACTGTCGAGGTGAGGAACGTTCGGACTACCTTCGCGACGCCTTTCGCGAACGCCACCGGTGCGAACCCGAACGGCGTCATGAAGTGTCGCTCCAGCGTTCCCCAGGAGACGTCGCTGCGGATGTCGTTCGAGACCGAGGAGTAAGCGCCGACCGACAGCGTCCACAGGAAGTAGCCGACGACGATGCCTTCGAGCGAATCCGTCAGCGCCTGCCCTGCGAGCATCCGGCCGCCATAGAACAGGAGACCGAAGAAGATGAGCGAGACGACGATCGCTCCGACAGCGTTGGCCGGGTAGCGCACGAATATGAGGTATTCGCGGTAAAGGACGGCCTTCGCGAGGTGATAATACCCCGCCTCCGCGGACTCTCCGCCCGCGTCGCCCGGGGGGACGGTGGGGTCGGGGCTGCTCATCGCGCACCGCCGCCGGTCATCTCCAGGAACGCCTCTTCGAGGTCGGGTTCGACGGTGTTCACGGCGTCGAGGGTGACGCCGTGGGCCTCCAGCAGGTCAGTCAGCTCGTAGAAGCCTGCGGAGTCGGTCGCGACCTCCACGTGGACGCGACCGTCGAAGCGCTCGACTTCGGTCACCTCGAAGCGCTCGCGGATGGCCGCAACGGTCTGCTCGTCGAAGTCCTGGCCCCTGATACGGTAGCCGTGCGTGTCGAAGCCGCCGAGCAGGCTGGTGACGCTGTCGTCGGCGATGACCTGCCCGTCGCTCATAATGACGACGCGGTCACAGACGTCTTCGATGACGTCCATGTCGTGGCTCGAGAGGACGACCGTCAGGCCACGCTCGGCGACGATGCGACGGAGCTCTCGCCGGAGTGTGAGCGAACTCTCGACGTCGAGGCCGAGCGTCGGCTCGTCGAGAAAGACCACGTCCGCATCGGTCGCGAGCACGGAGGCCAGCGACACTTTCTGTTTCATCCCCCGCGAGAGGTCTCGGACCGGCGTGTCCGCCCGCCCGGCGAGGTCGAGCTGTGCCAGCAGCGACTCGTGGCGGTCCGCGACCGCGTTCGGGTCGACGCCGCTTATCGTGCTGAAGTACCGGAGGTTCTCCCGAACGGTCAGCCGCCAGTAGTCGTTGCGGGCCCCCTCGAGCATGGCGTCGACGTGCCGGTACGCCTGGCGCGGGTTCGCGTGCACGTCGATGCCCCGGATTCGAACCGACCCTTCGTCCGGCAGAACCATCCCGAGAATGGACTTGATAGTCGTCGTCTTGCCCGCGCCGTTGGGACCGAGCAGGCCGACGACCGACCCGCGCTCGACGGTGAACGAGACGTCGTTGACCGCGGTGACCGCGTCCGGGCCGCTCCCGAACGTCTTCGACAGCCCCTCGACGGAGATGGCCGGCGGAGCGGTCGCCCTCCGGGCTCTCGCATCCACTTCGTCGTCCCGCTCGTCGGCGACGGCGTCACTGCTCCCGGACCGGCCCACGGGCTGCTCTCTCGACTGGCTCGCCATGTAGCTCCGTTAGGTTCTCGAACGGCAAAAGCAGCGCCCTCGTCGTCCCTGAATCGCTTCGCGCGGAGCGTGGATCAGAGAGGCTGCCGACCTGACGCCCTCTCCGCCCTGCCTTGACGCGTCCGTGCCCCGTCGAGGACAGCAGCCCCTGGCGGTGGCACAGTAGTTTGCGGTCAGCGACCGCGGTTCACCCCGTGGATCGACCGACCCGACGAACGTCTTGACGGACGCACAGCGGCAGTATCAATACTCGGGTGCTTCGAGCACGAGCGACTGCTCGCGACCGGGGCCGATGCCGACCGCGTAGATCGGCGCGTCAAGTTCGTTGCTGAGATATTCCAGGTACTCTCGGGCGTTCTCGTGGAGTGCGTCGTACCCCTCGTCTGCGACGGCGCCCCAGTCTTGCTCCGGCCAGCCCTCGAACGTGCGGAAGCTGGCCGCGCAGCGGGCCCACTGTTCGGTCGTCGCGGGGACCGTCTTGCATTCCTCGCCGTCCAGTGTGTAGGTGTGGCCGACTTTCACCTCGTCCAGACCGGCGAGCGTGTCGACGTGGTTGACCGCGAGGCCGGTAAAGCCGGACGCGCGGGCCGCGTGGCGCAACATCGGCATGTCGAGCCAGCCGACGCGGCGCGGCCGGCCGGTGACAGTGCCGTACTCGTCACCCTCCTCGCGGATGTACGTCGCCAGCTCCTCGTTTTCGCCCTCGCCTTGCTCGTCGTATCCGGGCGTGTCGCCGACGACGCCGCCCAGTTCGGTCGGCATCGGGCCGGAGCCGACGCGGGTCAGGTACGCCTTGACGACGCCGATCACTTCCCCGTCACCCACGACGCCCGGCGCGAGCCCGCTCCCGACGCAGGCCCCGCCAGCGGTCGGGTTCGACGAAGTCACGTACGGGTAGTTGCCGTGATCGATGTCCAGAAGCGTCCCCTGTGCCCCCTCGAGCATGACGTTCTTGCCCTCGGCTCTGGCCTCGGTGAGGAACTGCCCGGCGTTGACCGCCATCGAATCCAGCCGGCGGCCGTATTCGCTGAACTCCTCGTGCAATGCGTCGACATCGAAGGCCTTCGGGTACTCGGTGTCTTCCGGATTCAGTCCGTAGACCTCCTCGGCGAGCGCACGCTTCTGTGGGACGACGTACTCCAGTCGCTCCCGGAGCACGGCCGGGTCGAGCAGGTCGCCGATCCGGACCCCGCGGCGGCCGGCCTTGTCTTCGTAGGTCGGGCCGATACCGCGGCCGGTCGTGCCGACCTCCTGGTCGTCCTCGCTTTTGACGTCTTCCTCGATCGAGTCCAGCACGCGATGGAACGGCATGATCACGTGTGCGCGCTCGGCGACGCGAACGTCCGGGTCGAGTCCGCGTTCGCGAAGCGAGTCGAGCTCCTCGAACAGCGTTCGCGGATTGATCACGCAGCCGTTACCGAGCACGCCGATCTTGCCCCGGACCGCACCGCTTGGCACCAGCGAGAGCTTGTACGTCTCGCCGCCTTCGACGACGGTGTGACCCGCGTTGTCTCCGCCCTGATATCGAACGACGATGTCGGCCGCGTCGCCGTAGAGATCGACGACGCCGCCCTTTCCTTCGTCGCCGAGCTGTGAGCCGACGATCGTGACAGTCATCACGGCCGACTTCCCACCACCCGGGTAAACAGATTACGGTCCGAACTTGCGATGGCTGCTAGTGAATATATCCCAATATCTAAATACCGGGACACCGTAGTTCGCTGTAGCGATTTTTCCTCGGACAGACAGCAACCTTTAAACCCTGGGCATACAAGTTAACAAATGCCATGATAGACCGGCTTGAGAAGGAAGTCGACATGCTGGAACGCCATTTGCAGGTATTGCGGATGGTCATCGAGAACGAACCGATCGGGATCGTGAAGATGTCCAACGAGACGGGCTACCCCCACCACAAGGTTCGCTACTCGCTTCGTGTGCTCGAAGAGGAGAACCTCATCGAGCCGTCCAGTCAGGGTGCGATCACGACCGAGCAGACCGGCGAGTTCGTCGACGACCTCGACGGCAAGATCGATCATATCATCGAGAAACTCGAGGGGATGAAGATCGACGACGCGGCCGAAGTCGAAAGCTAAAGTTCCGGAACCGAGAGGTGGAAGTCGTCGTCGCGAGACTCGACCAGACAGAGGTGGAAGCCGTCTTTTCTCGATAGTCGCACGAAACTCTCGCGCTTGTCGCGACTGAGGATGCCGCCGCCGGTCGCTTCGGCGGCCGTCTCGAGTGCGTCCGGATCGAAGAAACTCGACGTGACGAAGAAGGCACCGGCGAGCCGGTCGTGTGTTTCGCCGGCGCGCGTGGCCGCTGTCACCAGGGTCGTCATCATCTCTTCGGTCGTCGCCGTCCGAGAGTCGTCGAGGTTCGTGACTACCAGTGGGTTGCCCATCCGATCCCGGACGACGACGTCGAACGATTCGTTCCCCGGTGTTTCTTCGTCGTCGCCACCGACGGTGACGGTCCCGGCGAACTCCACGCGATCGACCCTCGGGATCGCGTCATAGAGGTTTTCGAGCGCGCTCCGATGGCCAGTATCCCGGATCTCGTAGAGCAGTTTGTGGACGAACCACTCGACGAACCGGTAGTGGATCGTGTCCTCCAGGAACGATTCGTACGGCTCGCCCTCGACTGTGGCCTCCGAGTCGTCGAACTCCGTGTGATATTCCAGCGAGAGGTTCGCGTTGACCGCGTCTGCGTCCGCGCCGCCGCCGTGAGCCGCCGAGAGCGTCGCGTCGCTTTTCGAACCGTAGCGCACGAACAGGTTCGTTCCCGCGATCGCCTCCCGAGGCGACAGCGACGATCCCGTCGTCGACGGTGGCGTCTCGGCCGCGGCCGACGACCCGCTCGACGCTTCCGCGGCTTCGAGACGGTCTTCGAGCTCGGCGATCTCCTTCCGAAGCCGCTGCACCTCTCCCTGCAGGTCGTCTCGTTCCTGTCGGACTTGCTGGAGCTGTGCCTGCAGGTCGTCCCGTTCGGCCTGCAGTTCCGATCGACTGGCTTCGAGTTCCTCGATTCGCTGTTCGAGATCGTCGATTTCCGCCCTGGCCTCTTCTGGCTCGGGACTCGGCTGCTCGGATCGGCGTCGACTCGACGCCGACTGGCGGGACCCCCTCGTGGGCGTCTCGGCGGGGCGTTCGTATTGCGATCCGCCTGCCGAGCGGTCGTCGTCGGGCGTCCACGTCCGGTCGGGGTCGACCGACGGGATCGTCCGCCGCTCGAGCGACGCGTCTCCGGAACTGTCCGGGGCGTTTCCGGCCCGGGTGGCCGAATCGTCGACGTGTTCCGTGACGGCACTCTCGGCGTCGGGCGGTCGACGATCCCGCCGCGGTTCGGCATCGCGTGCCGACTGTCGTGACTCGCGGGAGCCTGACGGCGTCGAGTCACGCTCGTGTCGCTGGTCGTCACGCGACGTTCGTTCGGACTCGTACTGCTGTCCGTCGCGCGCTGTTCGTTCGGGCTCGTGTCGCTGGTCGTCGTGTGCTGGCGTCGAGTCACGCTCGTGTCGCTGGTCGTCGTGTGCTGGCGTCGAGTCACGCTCGTGTCGCTGGTCGTCACGCGACGTTCGCTCGGTCTCGTGTTCGGGCGGATCCGTCGACGCTGGTTCGTCCCCTGGCTCGGTCGCGTCCGTCGGGTGCTCGCCACCACGTTGATGCCGCTCGCCCGCCGCCGACTCATTCCGCTCGGCCGTCACCGACTCGCGGTCGCCGCCCTGGTCGGGCACGTCGGTCTCGCCCGTCGTGTCCGCAGCCCGAGACGGATCGCTCTTGGACTCGACCGATTCGGACGCGTCGTCCGCCGGTTGATCTCCGTCTGTGTCGTCTTCCTCGGACGCCGCGTCCCCGTTCTCTCCTCCGGCCGCCGCGCCCGTGTCGACTCCCTCGGATGCCGCGCCGGCGTCGTCGCTCGGGGGTTCGGGTTCCGGGATCTCGATCGGATCGATCGCGACTGGCCGGACCTTGTAGATCCCGACTTCTTCGTCGGCCCGTTCGAAGGCGTCCTCGCCACTAACTAGTCGTCCACTCTCTCCGAGAAACGCCACGCTCATGGACTTGCCTGCCTGATAGACGACGTAGTAGTCGCCGCTGAGGACGTTCTCCGACAGTTCGACGTAGCCGGTGAACCCGCCCTCCGAGAGCTTCCCGTCGGCCTCGCTCAGCGGCGTCTCTTCGCTGTAGTATTTCGCTCGCACCTCGTCGCTCCGCTCCTGCATCACTGCCAGCAGTGTCAGTGCCGGTGTCGGTGCCTCGTAGATCGTTCCTGTCGCGTCCTCGAAATCCGCGATCGTTCCATCGAGAACCCCGACGGCCGTACCCTTGACCATGTACAGCGTCGCACGACCTGCCGTGATCGCACCGGAAAACGACCGGTCGGCGAGCGTCCGGAGCTGCTCGTAGCCGTCGGTGAACGGACGCGACTCCCACTCGTCAACTCGCTCGGCCGCGCGCGTCGTCATTATCTTGCACAAGTCCCATCTGGGCCAAATAGTTTGCGCCGATCGCCGGGACCGGTGAGCCTTTTCGGCTCGAAGACAAATCACGCCCATGAGCGAGAAAGCGGGTGTCAGCGACCGCTACCGGATGGCCAGTCCCTGGCCGGTGTTCGTTGCGCTCGGGTTCGCGCTGACCGAACTCGGGCTGGTACTCGGCGTGTTTCCCGTCGCGGTCGGCGGTGGACTGCTCTTTGGTGCCAGCGTCGCCGGGATCCTGACCGAGGCCGACTACGTCGGCCACCTCTGGCGGACTGCCGCGTACATCGGCGTCGCGCTCGTGGTCGTCGGCGCGGGCCTGATCGCACTCGGCGGCCAGTTCGGCATCGATCCCGCGGTCGCCGCGGTCGACCGCCCGAACGCCGCCGGACACCGCCTGCTCAGCCGCGGACTGGCGATCGCGACTGCCGGCGTACTGTTGATCGCGACCGGCGCAGTCGGGCAGTTCGGCCGACACCCGACAGCTTAGCCGGTACCAACAATCTATTTATCTCGCTGGTCCACGTCAAACATATGACTGGCCGTATCTTCGACCGGGACACGCTGCTCGATCTCACTGTCAACGTCATCCCGCTGGCTATGCTCGCGTTCTTCCTCGTCGCGTTTCTCGTGTACGCGCCCGGCCCGTTCGCGTTCGATTCGGTGCTTTCGACCGTCCAGCTCGCGATCGTCTTCACGACGTTCGTCCTACTGGCCGTGCTGACCTACTACGCCGGGAAAGCGATCGCCGGCGCCGAGAAAGCCCAGGGCATCCACGCCGAGACCGCGACCGTCCAGCCCGACGAGTCGGCCGACCCCGAGACCGAATAGCCCCCAGAGCGCCCTGCCTTCTCTCGAGCCACCTGCAGAAGTTCTCTGTCCCTTTTCGCGCATCCGCCGCGTGCCCGGATCGAACGTCACTGGATGAGGGTGGCTTTCTACCCCGGATTACTTAAATAACCCCATATATAGTGGGTTAGTCTTCAAATCAGATCGCCGATTGACCCTAACATTTCTTTACCCCCCGGACCCGAATGGGGGACATGGCAAGCGGACAGATCGCGATCACTGTGCTGATGGGGCTCCTCCTCGTCGTCGTCGCGGCGCTGCTCACCCGCATCGAGAACTGGCGGTCGTACGCGCCGACGGCGGGTGCGAGCAGCCTCACCGGCGAGGAGACCAGCTACGGACACAGCGAGAAACCGGGCGGGATCACCCGCTGGCTCACGACGGTCGATCACAAGGACATCGGGATCCTCTATGGCGCGTTCGCGCTGGTCGCGTTCGCGGTCGGCGGGATCATGGTCGTCCTGATGCGCACCGAACTGATGTGGGCCGGCGAAGATATCATGTCTGCGTCGTTGTACAACTCTCTGCTGACAAGCCACGGGATCACGATGTTGTTCCTGTTTGGGACGCCGATTATCGCGGCGTTCGGGAACTACTTCGTGCCGCTTCTGATTGGAGCCGACGACATGGCGTTCCCGCGGATCAACGCCATCGCCTTTTGGCTGTTGCCGCCGGGAGCGCTTTTGATCTGGGGCGGCTTTCTCATCCCGGGCATGGAGGCCGCCCAGACCTCCTGGACGATGTACACGCCGCTGTCGGCCGAGCAGCCGATGATCGGCGCGGACCTGATGATCCTCGGGTTGCACCTCACGGGCGTCTCGGCGACGATGGGGGCGATCAACTTCATCGCGACCATCTTCACCGAGCGCGACGAGGAGGTTACCTGGGCCAACCTCGACATCTTCTCCTGGACGATGCTCACCCAGTCCGGGCTGATACTGTTCGCGTTCCCGCTCCTGGGTAGCGCGCTCGTGATGTTGCTGCTGGATCGCAACGTCGGGACGACCTTCTTCGCGACCGAGGGCGGTGGCGCGATCCTCTGGCAACACCTGTTCTGGTTCTTCGGCCACCCCGAAGTGTACATCCTCGTGTTACCCCCGATGGGATTGATTAGCTACATCATTCCGCGGTTCTCGGGCCGGAAGCTGTTCGGGTTCAAGTTCGTCGTCTACTCGACGCTGGCGATCGGCGTACTCTCGTTCGGCGTGTGGGCCCACCACATGTTCTCGACGGGGATCGACCCGCGCCTGCAGGTCTCGTTCATGGCGGTCTCTTTAGCGATCGCGATACCGAGCGCCGTCAAGACCTTCAACTGGATCACGACGATGTGGAACGGCAAGATCAGGTTGACGACGCCGATGCTGTTCTCGATCGGGTTCGTCGCGAACTTCATCATCGGCGGCGTCACCGGCGTGTTCCTGGCGACGATCCCCGTCGATTACCTGCTGCACGACACCTACTACGTGGTCGGGCACTTCCACTACGTGATCATGGGCGCGATCGCGTTCGCTGTCTTCGCCGGGATCTACTACTGGTTCCCCATCTACACCGGCAAGATGTACCAGAAGGCACTGGGCAAGTGGCACTTCTGGCTGACGATGATCGGGACGAACCTGACCTTTTTCGGCATGCTGATCCTCGGCTACCTCGGGATGCCACGCCGGTACGCGACCTACAACCTGGTCTCAGTCGGCCCGATTGATCTGTTCACGATCCTTCACCAGTCGGCTACCATCGGGGCCTTCATTCTCCTGATCGGCCAGCTCGTCTTCGTCTGGAACGTCGTCTCCTCGTGGCTGTACGGTCGACGCGTCGCTGACGGCGACCCCTGGGATCTCAAAGACGACGCCCTCTACAGCCGGGAGTTCCGCTGGCACGAACGCCGGATGAACGACGACCTCGTGCTCGCGGACGGCGGGGCATCGGACGACGGTTCCGAAGAATCGTAGCTGTCTGTCCTCTCATACGGGGTTTTTTCCGGTCGACAGCTGTAGACACCGGTCATGTCTGGGCAACAGCCGAGCGATACGATGCGCGAGCGGGCCGGGGAGCGCTCGCGGGTGCTCTGGGTGTTGCTGGAGGCCAATCGCTGGCTCGTTACAACGTTCCTCTCGATAGCTCTTTTCGCTTCGATCGTCGCCGGTGGCGTTCTCGTTCCCGATCCGGGACTTTCGACCGGTGATCCGATCGAGACGCTCTATCAGGCCCTGATTACGTCGACGGTGACAGGTGTGACGCTCGTGTTGACGCTGAGTCAGCTGGTTCTCTCACAGGAACTCGGGGCAGTCGGCGACCAGCGCGAACGGATGGACGGTGCGATGTCGTTCCGCCAGGACGTGGCCCAAGTGATCGATACGGGGGTCAGCCCGGCCGAGCCATCGGCGTTTCTTCGGGCACTCGTGACAGGGACACGAGACCGCGCTGCGGCAGTCGACGACGCGCTCGCGGCGAGTGACCTCGATTCCGACGCCAACGACCGCGTCACATCGTATCTCGACGGGGTGATCGAGAACGCCGATAGCGTGATCAATCAACTCGAGGGCGCCACCTTCGGCGAGTTCGATGTCGTCCGGGCGGCACTGAACTACAACTACTCCTGGAAACTCTACGAGGGGCGCTCGATCCACGAGGACGCTGCACTCCCCGACGCTGCCGTATCGGAACTCGAATCGCTGCTCGATACCCTGGAACTGTTCGGACCTGCCCGTGAACACTTCAAGACGCTGTATTTCCAGTGGGAGCTATCGAATCTCTCACAGACGCTGTTGTACACCGCTGTCCCGGCGCTTTCGGTTGCGGTCACGTCGTTGCTGTTTCTCGATCCGGCGACGTTCGACGGAGCGACCGGTGGCGTCTCACACGCGCTCGTGCTCGTCGCTGCGACGACGACGGTCTCGCTGTTACCGTTCACGATCCTGCTGGCATACATGCTCCGCATCGTGACGATAACGAAACGGACGCTCTCGATCGGCCCGTTTATCCTCCGTGAGACCGATCGGTCGGCAGAATAGCCGGATCTAGCCGATCACGAGCGCGAAGCCGGCAGCGAACATCATGATCGCGATCGCCGCCAGCACGAGCAGGAGCAATTCTTTCTCCGACATTGCCCGACGTTATCGCCGGAAGTGAAAAGCATAATCGCTCCCGGCACGAATCGAGGGTTGTGTCACGACGTCTGTCCGGGCGGCGGGTGATCTACATCGTCTACGCCGCCATCGTCTCGATCGCTGCCCTCATGGGATTCATCCTCGGAACTATCAATCCCGAGGGGATGGACCCGACGTTGTTCTTCGTCGTCGATCTGCCGGCGACGCCGGTCGGGATGGTGATCTTCGGCGTCTCGACGATCGGCCTGGGTCTGGGCGCGTTGCTGTTGCTGGTCGCCTACGTCGCGGATCGATACGACGACGCCGAACTCTCCTGAAACGGTCCTGATCACGCGGAGTCGTCGCCGTCGTCGCCGCCCATTCGTTCGGTCGTCTCGACGAGCGGGTGGCGGGCGTAGTCGACGATCGTGATGTCGTCGATCGATTTCAGGTCCTCTTCTTCGGCGGTTTTGGCCATCTCGAGATCGACGCGTTTGTCGACGCTGATGACGTATGCTTCCATCTCCCCGATCCCGAGTTCGTTGGCTGCGGTCGTCCGGTGGTGGCCGTCGACCAGCAGGAGTTCGCCGTCGTTGTCGACGACAACTAGCGGCTCCGCCAGTCCGCGTTCCAGTTCGTAACTCCGCCCTTCGAGCTCGTCGGCGTAGACGCGGGTCTGTGTCGGTCGGAGCTCCGACAGCGCGACCTGCCGACGATCCCGGTCCGTCTCGACGCTGTGGACCTCTTCGATCGTTTCCTGGAGTTCCTCGACTTTGTCCGGCGTCGCGCGCTCGATCTGACTGCGGATGACGTCCGTGTTCGCGATGATCCCGACGAGATCGCCGGTGTCGTCGACGACGGGCAATCGCTGGATGCCCGATCGCAGGATGACGCGAGCGGCGTCGTCCAGGTTCATGTCCGGGTGAGCGACGAGCAGATCCGTGCTCATGACCTCGCGGATCTCCGTCTCGTCGTCGGCCAACAGCAGATCGCTCGCGCTGACGAACCCCTCGACGTGGCTGTCGTCGGTGACCGGAAGCCCGCTGTGGTCGTCGCTGTCGGCGATCCGCCGGGCCACGTCCCCGACTGTCGCCGTCGGTGCGACTGTCGAGACCTCGCGCGTCATGTACTCCTCGACTGTCAGCGACCCATCGGAACTGGCCATCAACGATACTGACGGCGCCATGATTGAAAAACCCCACGTCAGACGGACCCGCTGTACGTCTGTTCCGTATTATCGTGACTGTTATACGTCTGTTCCGTATTATCGTGGTTGCTGTAGTCAGTACCGGATCGACCGCGGAGCGGTCGAAGCGGCAAACCGGTACGACAAACCGTATCAGTCGTCGATCGACTCGGCGTCGGGCGGGGTGACGAACACGTCGCGATCCTCGGGTTCGCCCTCGACGTGATACTGCTCGCCGGTCCCGGCCCGGATCGGCCGGTTCCAGCGCGCTTGCAGCACGTCGAGAAATCGATCCGTGACGATCTCGTCGACGATCTCGACGAGTGGACGATCGTCCGCTTCGAAGCCGTCCGCTTCGAAACTCCCGGCCTCGATCTGGGCGCCGGCCATGTCGGCGTGGCCGCCCGCACTGCCGATCGGTCCGAACGCGTCCCGGAGCGCCTCGCCGATGTCGAGGTCGGCTCCGCGCGTCCGCGCCGAGACGTGGATCGTGCCGTCTTCGATCCCGTAGACGAGTGTCGTCGTCACGTCCTCGATGTTCAGCAGTCGGTCGGCAGCCTGTGCCAGTGCGTCGCGGTTCTGGATGTCGTCGACGCCGGTGATTACGACCGGTCCGTGCCTGGTGCGATTGCGGATCGCACAGCCGATCGTCTCGAAGGTTTCCGGTGACATGCTCGGGTTCTCGATCCGCTGGAGTGTCCCCAGGTTCGCGACCGGGAGCAGTGCCGCTGCCGCCTCGAAGTCGGTCTGACAGGCCTCCCGACGAAACTCGTCGGTGTCGATCCGGATTCCGAACAGCAGTGCCGTCGCGACGGTCTCGTCGATCTGGACCGCCGATTGCTGGAGGTACTCGACGAGGAGCGTGCTCGTCGCGCCGACGTCGCTTCGCAGGTCGACGTGTGCCGCCTCGACCGGCTCTCGTGGCGGATGATGGTCGATGACGATGTCGATCGGCGTCTCGATCGGCAACTGGTCGTTGACGCCTGGCCGGGAGTGATCGACCAGGGCGAACCCACCGAATTCAGAAAGGTCGTCTCCGGCGTCGAGGTTCCGCAACTCGATGTCGAGGAGGTTGACGAACGCCCGGTTCTCCTGGTGCGTGATCGATCCGTAATAGCACAGCTCCGCGGTGCGTCCAGCCAGGTTCGCGAGCCGTGCGAGAGCGAGTGCGCTCGCGATCGCGTCCGGATCGGGGTTGTCGTGCATGACGATCGCCAGCGGGTCGTCGATATCGGTGAATACGTGCCGCAGGCTCCGGAGCCGGCTCCCGGCCTCGCTCAGCCGATTCGTGATCGCCTCTCTGGTGGCCGTCGACCGGTCGATGACGCGGTCGGCGTATCGTTCGATCGTCGCTCGCGCGTTTGTGTTCTCCGCTCCGAGGTACCCGATCCGGAGCGTCTCGGGGAAGATGTCCGCGGCGGCGCGCAAGATCTCGGCGGTCGTCGAGGGGTCGTCCGCGAACGCGAGGACGCTCTCGAGTTCGGTTTCGATCGCTTCGAGCGTGTCGGGTTCGGTCGGATCGCCGTGTCGCACAGTCGCGCCGGGCACGTTCTCAGTGGTAGTCTCCAGCAGCCGCTCCTCGTCGCTGACGACGACGAGCGGTCGGCTCCCGTCACCCAATCGCTCGACGAGTTCGTAGGCGAGCGTGCCGGATCCCGCCACCAACCGCGCGCGCATAGATCGGAACTGCTATCTACAGCGTCAAAAGAGCGTCGTTGCCGCCCTCGCCGGAGAATGCCGTCGTCACTCTGTCAGGATTACTTGAGTCGTTCCTGCAGAAACGAGGGGTGAGCGGCCGTCACGCCCTCGATGCTCAGGATCGACTCCTCGATGATGTCTCCCAGTTCGTCTCCGTCCCGTCCACGAACCTCGGCCATCAGCATGTGATCGCCACTGGAGGTATACAGTGCTTCGACCTCCCCGACGTCCCGGAGTTCGCGAGTCGCCTCGACGTAGCGTTCGCTTTCGACGTCGATACCGACCATCGCGATCGACTGGCTCGAGAGCTTCTTCGGGTCGACGTCGGCGGAGTAGCCGACGATCACGCCCTCCTCTTCGAGCTTGTCGATGTACTTTCTCACTGTTGGCTTGGAGACGTCCGCCCGTTCGGCGATCTCCGCGTAGGACGCCTGGGCGTCTTCTTCGAGAACGGCGAGGATACGGTCCGCCGTAGATTCCGCGCTCATGGACGTTTCTTTCCGGTGCGCGAAAAAATACCTTGCGAACGGGGAAACGGGGTTCGCCTCGTCGAACCCTTATTTATGCTTTTCGAGAAGCTGGTAGGATCGGTCCCACTCGGCGTCCTCGTCGAAGTACCGCTCGGCCAGCGGCTGCTCGGGCATCTCGCCGATCGCCTGCTTCTCCGCGGTGTAAGAGGGGCGCTCGTCGTCGACGTAGAAGCGACCGGTGAGGATCTCGCCTTCGTGGAGCTTGGATTCGGCGTCGTACATGGCGTGTGCGGCCTCGGCACGGTCGTTGATGTCGTGACCGTACTCGTCGGATTCCTGGATGTCGATGTAGGGGACGTACTGTTTGGCGTCCTTGTTCCAGGTCGGACACTGGGTCAGGAAGTCCACGTGTGCGAAGCCGTCGTGCTGGATGGCTTCCGCGAGGATCTCCGCGGCCTGGTTCGGGTTGACCGCGGCCGTGCGGGCGATGTAGGACGCACCGGCCGACAGCGAGAGGCTGAGCGGCCGAAGCGGATCCTTTGCGCTTCCGGACGGCTGGGTCTTGGATTTGTGGCCCTTCGGCGAGGTCGGGGAGGTCTGGCCCTTCGTCAGCCCGAAGATCTCGTTGTTAAACACGATATAGGTCATATCGTGGTTCTCGCGGGCCGTGTGGATGAAGTGGTTGCCACCGATTCCGTAGCCGTCACCGTCGCCACCGGCGGCGATGACTTCGATACCCGGATTGGCCAGCTTGGTCGCCCGTGCGACCGGCAGCGACCGACCGTGGATCGTGTGGAAGCCGTAACTCTCGAAGTAGCTGTTCAGTTTGCCGGAACAGCCGATTCCGGTGAACACGGCGACCTCGTCGGGATTGAGGCCGACTTCCGGCATCGCCTTTTTCAGTGCGTTGAGGACACCGAAGTCACCACAGCCCGGACACCACGTAGGCTGGGGCTCGATCCCCGGTGTGAACGCTTCGTCTTCTAGCTCGCTGTCCGATCCGATTGCGCTGAATGCACTCATTGGTTAGTCACCTGCCGCTGGGACGTAGGTCATTCGCTGGTGGGGCAGTTCCCCGCCCTCGTTGCTCGTTTCGAACCCCTCGACGATGTCGCGAGGTTCGAAGGGGTTGCCGTTGTACTTGAGGAGACTGGAGAGCTTGTCGCCGTACTTGCCCAGCTCCTTCTGGATGTGCCCGCGGAGCTGTCCGCTGGCGTTCATCTCGACGACGACGGCGTGCTCGACGCTGTCGAGGAACTCGGTCATCTCCGTCTCGGGGAACGGCATCAGATCCGAGACGCCGACGGCCTTCACGGAGTGGCCCATCTCGTTGAGCTCGTTGACGGCCTCGAAGACCGTGTCCTGCTGGCTCCCCCAGGTGACGATGCCGTAGTCGGCGTCCTCGGGGCCGTGATAGGTCTGGTGAGACTGCTCGGCGGCGTCCAGTTCCTCGCGGATGTCGTCGAGCTTGCCCATCCGTCGGTTCATCTGGATGACCCGGTTCTCGGGGTCCTCGCTGATGTGGCCGACTTCGTTGTGTTCGTTACCGGTCGCGAGGAAACGGCCACCCGCCTGGCCGGGCACCGAGCGCGGGCTGACGTTCGAGCCGTCCTCGGGACTGTGGAGGAATCGCTTGAACTTGCCGGAGGCGTGGTGGGCAGCCTCGGCGATCTCTTCTTCGGTCAGCACCGATCCGGGGTCGGTGTTGGGCTCCTCGTCGAAGAAGCTCTCGGGGACGTTACGCAGCTCCCCCTGGAGCTTCTGGTCGTAGGCGACGATCGCCGGGATCTGGTACTCGTAGGCGAGTTCGAACGCCTTGCGAGTCTGGGTGTAACACTCCCTGATGTTGGCCGGGGAGAACACGACCCGCGTCGAGTCTCCCTGACTCGTATAGAGGATGTGTTCGAGGTCGCCCTGTTCGGGCTTGGTCGGCATCCCGGTCGATGGACCGGCACGCATCGCTTCGACCAGGACCAGCGGCGTCTCGGTCATCTCCGCGAGTCCGAGCGGTTCGGACATCAGCGCGAAGCCACCGCCGGAAGAGCCGGACATGGCCTTCACGCCGGCGTGGGAGGCACCGATCGCCAGCGCTGCGGCGGCGATCTCGTCCTCGACCTGCTCACTGATTCCGCCGAACTTCGGCAGGTTCTGGGACATGATCGTGAACACGTCGGTCCACGGGGTCATCGGATAGCCCGCGATGAACCGACAGCCCTCGTCGATCGCCCCGTAGGAGATGGCGTCACTGCCCGACAGCAGGACCTGCTCCTCGTCGTGGCCTTCGCCTTCCGGCGCGGACCAGCCGTGGGTCTGCTCGACTTCCTGGCCGAGCTCGTAGGCGTCTTCGAGCACCTTGAGGTTCGCCTCTTTCATCTCTCCGGACATGCCGTTGGAGATGATTTCCTCGAAGTACGCCGGATCGATGTCCAGCAGTGCCGCCGTGAACCCGACACCGGCGGTGTTTCGCATGACGTCGCGGCCGTGCTCGCGGGCGATCCCGCGCAGGTCGACGGGATAGACGTGCCAGCCGTTCTCCTCGGCACGCTCCTGGAGGTTGATCTCCGCGACATCTTCCTCGTCGAGCAAGCCCTCGTCGTAGACGATGACGCCACCCTCGTTGAGCTCGTCGAGATTCTCCGTCAGCGGTTTTGCCTCCTCGTTGCCGTAGTAGGCGTCTTCGCCCGGATTACGGGCGAAACTGTCCCCGAGCGTGAGGAGGAAGTTGTATCCGTCGCCACGCGACTCGACCGGGCCGTTGCCGGCACGTACCTCGACGTACGTGTGGCCGCCGCGGATCCGCGACGGGTAGTGTCGATGTGTAAATACGTTGAGTCCCGAACGCAACAGGGCCTTCGCGAAGTTCTGGCTCGTCGAGTCGATTCCGTCGCCGGAACCGCCTGCGATTCGCCACATGAGGTCTTCTGGCTCTGGCATGTGTAAATCATCGGCCCCCTGCGGGCGCCGTATACGAACCAGGATTCGCCCGGACAAAAGCGTTGTCACTGACTTATTTTACAATGTTTATTATAATTCTGTCGTATCCTGATAAGAAATTTATCGGCCCTTATTGCCGGTTTCGGTCTGTCGGGGTTACTAGTGGTGAGCCGTGCCTCATGGCGGTTGCTATTGGTGTGTTTTGGATCCTACTTCGGCTGCTGGCGGTAGATCAGGTTGCGCTGGATGTCGTTGGCCCCCTCGTAGATGACAGGGATCCGGACGTCCCGGTAGACGCGGGCGATCCGCCGGTCGGCCAATACGGAGCGGCCGCCGTGCAGTTTCATCCCCTGTTCGGCACACTCGGCCGCCACCTCCGTGGATTTAGTCTTCGCGAGCGCGGCCCAGAAGCCGGCGTCGTCGCTCGCCGCGACCTTGCTCGCGGCCCGCCAGGTCAGCGCGCGGGCCGCCTCGAACTCCAGGCGCATCTCCGCTAGCGTATGCTGGACCGCCTGGAAGTCGGCGACGTCCCGGCCGAACGCCTCCCGGTCGTGCACGAAGTCGTTTGCCTCCTCGATGGCGGCCGCGGCCAGCCCCAGACCGTGGCCGCCGACGATCACTCGGCCGTGGTTGAAGAACTCCGCGAGCATGAAAAAGCCCGCGCCCTCCGCCCCGATCAGGTTCTCTTCGGGGATCCGGCAGTCGTTGAACTCGATGTGAGCCTGCTTGCTCGCGCGAAACCCCATCTTCTCGGGGATGTGTTCGGCGTCGTAGCCGTCGGCGTCGGTCGGGACGACGAACAGCGAGTAGTTGCCGTAGCGGTTGTCCGGGTCGTCACCGGTCTTGGCGTAGACGGTCACCCAGTCGGCCTCGACGCCGTTGCCGATCCAGTATTTCTCGCCGTTCAGCACCCACTCGTCGCCGTCCTTCTCGGCGGCGGTCGTCATCCCCGCGAGGTCGCTGCCCGTCTCGGGTTCCGAAACCGCCAGCCCGGTGAGCTGTTCGTTCGCGGCGACCGGCCGGAGGTATTCCTCCTTCTGGGCCTCGCTGCCGTGATCGGCCAGGATCTCCGCGCCGAAGCTCGCGAGCTGTAGCGTCAGCGCGATCCCCGCGTCCGCCCGGTAGAACTCCTCGGCGATCGCCAGTACCTGCTGGAGGTCGAACCCGCGTCCCCCGTACTCCTCGGGGATGTCCTGGGCGACGAGTCCGGCGTCCATCCCCGCTTCGAGGATCTCCCAGGGGTACTCCCCCCGTCGATAGTGCTCCTCGGCGTTCGGGATGATGTGTTCGGCGGCAAACTCCCGCGCGTCGTGTTTGACCTCGCGTGCGTGTTCCGGGACGATCCCGTCGTCGAGTAACTCCATAATAGATCATGTCGAATCGGGTCGATAAATACGCGATGGAACCGGAAGAAACGACGCTGGAGTTTCGGAGTGGGGTCGTGAGGAGGATACGGGGGAGCGTTCCACAGAGGAAACAAGGCGAGTGCCTCGGGGCTTGACCCCGAGGCGGTTCACACTTCGATTTCTTGCATCAGGTCGACCAGCTCTTCCAGCTGTGGGAACGTGTAGACGGTGACGTCGATATCGGAGTTCAGGGCGTGGATGTGCGAGTCGAACATGAGTGCCATGTCGGAATCGCGGCCACCGACGAGTTCGTCGACCATGCCGCTGCCGGGGCCGTAGGTGAACGTCGGCGTGCCCATGTCGATGGTCGTCTCGAGGACGTTCGCCCAGCCGTCGATGAACCCCGAGGTCATGATGTTGCCGATCTCTTCGATCGCCGACCGCTCCATGTCCGTGAAGCCGCTCTGGTCCGGATCGGCCCCGCCCATGTCGCCGAGCATCCCCTGGGCGAGGTTCTTGGCGTTCGTGTAATCGAGCAGAAAGAGGACGTGTCCGTGTGGCGGTTCCTGGAGTTCGATAGAGATGCCGATCAGCTTCTCGTCGCCGACGTGGGTCTTGATGTCCGGGATGTCGATGAAGTTGATCTTGGTGATCTCCATCTCGGTCTCCATGCCGGTCATCTGACTGAGGTGGTCGGCGACGGTGTTGCCCCCTTCCTTGGCCATCTTGTTGAACAACGCGAGCTTCCGGATATCGAGCATCAGACTCATGGTGACGATTGAATTACCCGCCTGTTTCGACCGCATCCCTATAAGTCATAGTCCCGCGATTTTCGCTGCCGAGAATCGGCCAGGGGTCGTGGGTGTTTGGACTGCTGTCGGCTCCGATGCGTTACTCGATCCGGTAGCTCACCGCGACGCCCTCGCCGACAGGCAGCAGCGTCGTCCGGAAGTCGGGATCGGCCCGGACGGCCGACAGGTACTCCGCGATTCCCGCTGTCGGGCCTGTCGCGTCGACGGACTCGCCTTCGAGCAGTCGTCGCACGTCCTCGTGGTCGATCGTGCTCCCGGCGACGGCGTTGTCCGCGACCACGACCCCGCCAGGGGCGACCTTCTCGCGAACGCTCTCGAAGGCCTCGCGGTAGCGGTGTTTCTCGTTGTCGATCAATACGACGTCGAAGGGGCCGCCGTAGGACCCGATCGTCTCGATCGCGTCGCCGAGTTCGAAGTGAGCGGTCGCTCCGAAGTCCCCGCGGCCGAGGTACTCGCGGGCCAGCTCGAGTTCGTCCTCGTCGACCTCAGTGAGGACGATTTCGCCGTCATCGGGAAGCGCCCGGCAGAACCAGTACGCCGAGTAGCCGTACCCGGAGCCGAACTCGAAGACCCGCTCGGCTCCGACCATGCGCGCGAACAGTTCGAGCCAGCCGCCGACGGCGGGACCGACGGTCGGAAAGCCCTCACGGTCGGCATAGTCGTCCATCTCCGCGAGTACCGCGTCGCCGTCCGGACCGACGACGCGTGCGAGCTGTTCGACGCTATCGGGAATCGGGTTTGACATGTTGGGTTTTCGGCGGGCACTGGTGATAGGGATTGCTATACCGACGGTGTAGTCCGGGCTCACGTAAATGATATCGAATATATGATTTTGGAAAATATTATGCGTGCAGCGTTTTGGCGTGGAATCATGGGCACGTTTTCTCGCGGGGTGACCAGGAGACGATTCCTCGGAACGGCCGGGGCGTCGATGGCGGCCACTACTGGCTGTCTCGACAGTGCCGAGCAGTCGACGCCCGTTGCCTGGCCACAGCGGGGCTATGACGCCGGAGCGACGTTCTACAAGACGGAGGGGTCGCCGCCGGTCGAAGACGCCGAAGTCGTCTGGACTGCGAACGTCGACAACAGCCTGTACGCTGCCATCGACGAGCAGTGGCGCGGTGCCTGGGAGCAGGACCGATATCGGGACCTCACGAACCAGCGGTACATCGCGACGTTCGCCAACAGATACGGTCGGACGCCCCTCATCGTCGTCGGCGATCGTGCGCACGTCCAGGGGGGGAAAGATTCGGTCGTCGATCTGACTGACGGCACAGTGGTAGAGCAAAGCAACTGTGCGGAGCGCGCGCTGGTCGGTGCCGCCCGGACGAACACGTACCGGGACGGAGTGATCGTGGGCACGGGATCCAGCAACGGTTCGGATTGCCGGGATCGCTGTGTCGTCCTCAAGGGGTTTCGACCCCCCGACGGCGGGGCGTGGTGTAAGGGGCCACAGCGGTGGGCAGCGGGCGCACCCCGAGACCTCGCGTCGACCGCGGCCGCGGGCCGAATAGCGGACGGGATGGTCGTGACGGTTACCCCCGATCGGGAGCCACCCTACCGGATCGTCGCGATCGACGCCGACGACGGGCGCATCGAGTGGGAGAATACGGTCCCGCACGGCGTCCATCGGCTTCGCGTGGACGACGGGGTGGCGTACGCGTCTGTCGCCGGCGAGGCAGGCGGGACGATGACGATACTGGACGGAGCCTCGACTCACCAGCGCGTCGAGATCGGACCGACGGATCTCCTCGAAGCAGTCCGGGACGACGTGTCCTATTTTCGGGATTTGGGAGCCAAAAATAAGACTCCGTCTATCAAGGCGATCGACACCGAGTCCGGCGAGACGAGACAGTTGCTGGACGGACCGGCGGTCTCGGAGCGGATCGCGGGTACGCCGGCCGGCGTCGGTGATATCGTCGTCGGACCGGATCGGCTGTTCGCGACCCTGCAGACCGAGACGGGGAGCGACCCTGCAATACTCGCGCTGGACCGATCCGACGGGGCGGTCGAGTGGGTGCGCCAGCTGTCCGGTCCGCTTCGACTCACCGGGACCGACGACGCCCTGTACGTGGCGGGGTCTCGTGAGCCCGGTCCACACGCATACGCGCTGGATCCGGCGTCCGGCGATCGCCTGTGGTCGGTCGAGCTACCCGACCGTACCGGTTTCGGCCGCGGCGTCTATCGTCCGGCCGTCGTCGATTCGAAGATGCTCGTTCCCCTCAGCGGCCTGCTCGTCGCACTGGAGGAACCATGACCGCGGCCAGTCGGAGCTCTCGGGAGCGTCGAACCCGGCGACACCGAGTGAGCACGGTTGCGATCTACGCCGCGGTCTTCGCCGCCGTGGGTGCGCTCTCGTTCGGGACGATACTGGCCTATCGCTGGCTGTCGATCCCGCTCGCGGATCGGATCTCCGTGAATTTCGCGCTGTCGGTCAGACCGACCACGATCCCGGTCTGGGTGGATCCGGTCGGCCTGGTGGTGGGGGCGCTGTTCGGCCTGCGGCCGGTCCCGCTGGTGGCGGCCGTCGGCCTGTGGGCGGGCTCGATCGTCGGCGTCGCGCTCGCTGCCGGACTCGCCTGGTGGTGGACCGACGAGGGTGTGTCCGCCCGCATGCCACCGTTCTCGCGTCTCGGATACCTCGTGGGCTATGCGCTGCTCACCACCGGCCCCCTCTACGCCCTCGTGCCCTGGCTCCGTGACCTCGGGACCGAGGTCACCGAGACGGAACTCGCGCTCCTGATCGGTGTCCTCATCGTCGCCACCCTGCTGTGGATCGGTGCGATCCTCGTCATCGCGCTCGTCTCGGTCGGGGTGGGGCGTGACACGTCTCTCTGGTCGATGCCGCTGTCGCGCTTCGAATACGCCGCGATCTACGCCGGCGCGGTCGTCGTCGCGCTGCTCGTCATCGCGCTCGGGTCCTGGTCGACGCCGCGGCTCGATCAGGTTTCCTGGACCGGAATCGCCGGCATGTTCGGCATCGTCGCGATCGTCGTGGTCGCCGGGCGACTGTTCGTCGCACCCGTGACGATCATCAGAGACGGTCGCGGCCCGATCGAGGCGATCCGCTGGAGCAACGAGTCGATCGCCGATAGGAGACTGACAGGAAACACAGCTGTTTTCGTTTTCGTCGTTGCTTTCCTCGTCCGTCTCAATGCCTACTTCGTCACTGTCCCGTCTGATCCGGTGGCCGGACTGGCACTCGCGACGGTCGTCGGAACGGCAGCTGTCGGCCTGATCCACGCATCGGAGATGGAATCCGTTTACCGGATCGTTCAGGAAGAGCCGAGATACCGTCCGTCGCTCACCGATTTCGGCCGATAGGTCGCTCACCGATTTCGGCCGATCGGGAACTTCACCCGCTCGGGATGCTCGTTCAGCGCCGCGAGCACTCGCTCGTAGAGAGCGTTTTTCGTCCGCTGGCCCCGGCGCGGATGGACGAGATAGCGCAATCGGAGCGTCACCCACGACTCCTCCTGGACGACGTTGACGGTGGGTCGGTCCTGCACGTCGAGTTCGACGGGCGTCTCGGCCAGGCGGTCGCGATACTGCTCGATCCGGCGGGCCATCTCGTCGCCGAGATACTCGTCGGCCACCTCGGCCATGGTCGCCCGGGCGAACTCACGGTCAGTCTCGTAGGCGACCTGGACCTCGATCTCGTTCCAGACGAACGGGAACTCCTCGCGCGTGTAGTTCGTGACGTGACTGGAGAGGACGACGCTGTTGGGGACGGTGATGATCCGCCCGGAGGGCTGGTTGGAGGCGACGAGTTCGCCGTCGATCTCCCACAGCGTCGTCACCAGGTAGTCGACGTCGGCCACGTCGCCTTTCGACCCCTCGATGGCGACCCGGTCGCCGACCTGGTAGGGGCGTTTGGCGACGATGTAGAACCAGCCCAGGAACGAAAAGAGAGGCTGCTGGAGCGCGAAGGTGATCGCGAACCCGACCACGCCCAGCGAGAACAGCAGGCCGAGCCATTGCTCGGTCAGCGCGCCGAGCACGCCCGCGACCGCCGCGATCAGGAACGCCAGCCGGAGGATATTTCGGACGTCGTGCTGGCGACGTTTGCTCTCGATCTGCGTCTCGATCGCACGGTAGGTGAGCAGGTAGACGCCGGCGGCCAGAAGCGCCACGGCAGCTGCGAGCAGCAGTCGGATCGCCACCGGCGTGACCGCGACGCCGCCGACCTGCGCGGTATAGCCGACGGTATCGAGTCCGCTCGCAGCGACGGCGCAGGCGAGTCCGAAACCGACCAAGACGGTGCCGAGATGACGAACCACGACCACGGTATCGGATGGCTGGGTAAAAATCGTTTGCACGTCAGAGTCGCCGTGTCGAGATCACTGCGGAGCGACCTTGCAGATTTTTCTCCCATGCATCATCCAAAACTTTCTTTGAATTTCGATCTGAAAATCGGTTATGGCTCGCCTGTCACGCCGAGCCCTCCTCGGCGGGATCGGGGCAGCGTTGGGATCGGCCGCGGGGTGTCTGTCCCTGGATCGCTCGGAGTTCGGCCCGGCCGACTGGCCGCTGTTGCAGGCCGATCCCGGGCAGACGAACTACTCGCCGGCGTCCGGTCCCGTCGAAGACGCCGAGATCGTGTGGTCGAGACCGATTCTGACCAAATACAGAAGCAAGCCGCTGTTTCTGTCGGACGGCACGCTGTACACGCTGTTCGCGGATGGTGAAGGGAAGTACCTCTCAGAGCAACTAAGTCTCCACGGGATCGACGCCGAAACTGGCGAGACGCAGTTCCGCGTGCCGGACGTCACACAACTGTTCGCGCTGGGAGCGAGTACGTCCTACGAAAACGGGATGATCCTCGGTCGTGGCACGGGAACGTACGACCACGGCGCCATGCTCGGGATCAACCCTGACGATGGCCCTGCGCCCCGCCGGTGGACTCACGAGAGGCCTGGTGTCCACACTTTCAGGCACAGGTCGCCGGTCGACTCACAGACCGTCCTCGAGGGGACGTGGTACTACACGACACGTTCGCCCCCGGGTCCAAACGAGATACTCGCCGTCGACGTCGACGACGGTCGAACGCGCTGGCGACGGCAGTTCGACACCGATACAGACTGGTCGCTGGCCGCGACCGATGGGCGCCTCGTGTCGACGATCGACCACGACGAGTCCCCGTCGACGATACGGACGCTCGATCCCGATGACGGCCACACGCTCCGGGAGGTCTCCGGGGGACAGTGGTCTCGATCGATGGCGAGTGACAGGACTGTCTACGTTACGGCATCCTCGCGACTCGGGGCCTACGACGTCGACAGCCTCGAACAGCAGTGGGAGAGCCGGGTCGGACCGGCAGATATCCATATCTGGGCCAGTGCCATCGGTCCGGAACGCATTGTGATCGCTCTCGGGAGGCCGAACGACGGCGAGCCCGAAGACGAGATATTTGCAGTCGCACTCGATCGGGATACTGGCGATGAACAGTGGCGCGAGCGCGTGCTCACTGTGGATGCCGACCGGCAGTCGGAGGGTGTATCGATCTCGATCGGTTCCGAGACAGTCTATTTCGCCGCCTTTCCCGATCGCGTGGCTGCCCTCTCGATGACAGATGGCACCGTCCGGTGGCAGATAAGACCCGAGTTAGAGGACGCTTCCTCTTTATCAAACGGTAGCGTCAGCGAACCGGTCGTCGGCGACGGTCGCCTGTACCTCCTGATCAGTGGCCACGGACTCGTCGCGCTAGGGGAACCATGACGAAGCAGGAATTCACGGGTGGGATACACTTCGATCGCACGTCCGACTATCTCTTCCGAAATCGAGTTACACTGCCGGCGTTCGCGCTACTCGGGATTGTCAAGGGGCTGCTCGCAGCAGTCTGGATCGCGGCGGAGATCCCGCTGGTCACGTTCACCTATCCGCGACAGGGGTTCTTCTACCCGATGCTGTCGCTCGTTCCGAGCGGCCCGCTCGTCGCCCACCCGCTCCCGGGGACGTTCGTCGGGCTCGATCCGCTCCTGATCGCGACCTACGCCGTGGGCGTTGTGGTGACGCTCGTGACGGTCACGCTCGCGTTCGCGACGGTCGCCTGGCGAACTGCGCCAGAAACGACGGGCTGGCTTCCGCCGGTCCGCCGGCTCCTGTGGCTGGGGACGTTCGTCACAGTTGCTATCGTCGCGTCCGTCCCGGCTCTCGTCGCGTGGCTCCCCGTGACGGGGCGGCTCACGAGCACGCTCCTGACGGCCCTGCTTGCGTATTTCCTCGCGCGGCTGTTCGCCGCCCCGGTCTCGATAGTCCGCGACGGCCGTGACCCACTGGCCGCGATTCGCTGGAGCTGGGGCGTCTCCAGGAAAATCCCCGGGAGCTGGGGCGTCTCCAAGGGAGTCCCCGAAATCGCGCTCATTATCTTCTTCGTCGCGCTCACCCAGTACTGGCTGTCGGGACTTCCGTGGTTTGCCCTGCTGGGTGACTCAACGGCGACGGTGGTCGGCACGGCCGTCGGCACGACGGTCTTCGGGTCGGTCTTCGCTGCGGTCATGTGCGCGACCTACGATTCGGTTCCGCTACCTTCGAATCAGTAGTTCGGTGCTCCACTCTACGAGCGAGGTCGGGCCTCGAAGTACTCGGGTTCGTTGCCCGCCTTCCACTTGATCGAACAGCCCCGCGAGGGCTTGTCCTCGGCGTCGACGTCCTCGCCGGCCAGCACCGTCTCGACGTACTCGCGCATCTCGTACTCGGTCGGTTCGTCGTCTGGGTTCAGGGCGTTGTCGATCCGGCCGTGATACGCCAGCCGGAAGGTCCCGCCGTCGTTAGCGAACAGGAACGGATCAGGCGTACAGACCGCGCCGTAGGCCGCCGCGACGTCCTGCGAGCCGTCCCGGAGGTACGCGTCGTAGGCAACCGTCCCGTCGTCGACGAGTTCCTGCATGCGGTCGAAGGAGTCGTCGGGGTACTCCTCGGCGTCGTTGGGGTTGATCCCGACGACTGCGAGGTCGTCGTAGGTCTCGGCGAGATGGTTCAGCTCGTTCATCTTCGCTTTGGCGTACGGACAGTGGTTGCAGGTGAACACGACCAGCAGCGCGTCGAAGTCCTCGAAGTCCGCCAGGCTGTATTCTGCTCCGTCTGTCCCGGTCAGCTCGAACTCGGGGGCTTCGTCGCCGCGTTCGAGTCGATAATCGTCGGTGTCGAGTGCGACCATGACGGGTGCGGCTACGAGCGGAACGATGAAATCGGTGTCGGCGAGACTCGGCGCTGACTACGGTTCGACGCTCTCTGCCAGCACCTGCTCGAAGTCGGCCGCACGTTCGTACACGGGCGAGTCGTCGTCGATGACGTAGGTCGCCTCGCCACCGTCGTCGACGCGGTCGAGAACCCCGATTTCCGTCAGAGCGGCCAGCGTGTCCGAAAGGTAGAGATCCTTGAGCGGCACTCCCGCGGCGTCGGCGAGTTCCGAGCGGGTGTACGGCCCGACTGGCTCCAGCTCCACGACCGCACTGAGAACCGAAGCCATATGGTCGTGCTCGGCGACAAGTCTCCAACCACCTCGCGAAGCAATCGGCTTTCCCATCGCTATCGGATATGCGCCACATAGTGTTAATTCTTCCGACACGTTTTCCGATAATCACGTATGATATTATCTACATAAAGTTTATCCCGGATAGCCGCAGAACAAGGAACTAATGGCAATCGATGACACTGACGGGGGGGAGAGTGAGGGGACTCGCTCCGAGAGAGAGCGGATGTTACAGAACGTCAGTGCCGGTGGCGAGTACGACTGGACTGATTTCCGACGCGAGTTCCACGACGGTGGTCGGTTCGACCGCAGCAAATATCTGGGGTTCGATCCGCACCACACCGGGGATCGATTCGAGGACGGGGCGACGGCAGCCAAGACGCTCAATCAACACTGGGAATCGTTTCTCGACGTCGAGACGACGCCGGTCGCCAAGGGGAGGTATTTCTGGGAGCACTTCAAGCGGGAATACTACTACAAGAGCGACGGCGAACCGCCGCGGGACGGCGACGGGAACAAGGTCCCATTCGAACCCGAGGAGTATCTCGGATTCAATCCCGACGAGACCGAACAGCGGCTCAGCGGGGCGCAAGACGACGCGAGCGCGCTCAAAGAACTCGTCGACGAACGCACGGTGGACGTGAACGAGGAACTCGACGAGGACGATTTCTTTTCGACGCCGGAGGGACATACGACGGTCGTTAATCGATACCATCTGGAGAAGGCCGTCCCGGTGGAAAAGAAGAAACACTTCGACGAGGTCGAGCGATACTGGGTCAACAAACCCTACGCCTGTGCGATCGTCTTTCATTCTCGCAAGGAAAACGAACGCAAGTATTACGTCGTCCAGCCGTACCTGAATCCGATCGAAGAAGACGTCAGGGACTTCCTCGCGAAGAAGCTCCGGACGGCGATCAAGTACGCCGACGACGAGGTGGCGATCGACGGCTCACAGGCGGAACGGGCGAACGTGATCCAGCGCGAAACCGAGCAGTTGCTCGATCGCTATGACCTCTACAGTGGCCCGACCCAGAACGGCGTCGGTCAGGTCGGCAAACTGAAGAAATTGCTGGGAATGAACGTGGACATCGAGGATTCCTCGGGCGAACTTGAGGGGATCAAAACCCGTCCGGAACCGGCCGTCCTCGCGGACGATCCGAAGACGCTCACGGAGTATCAGGTCGAGAAGCTCCTGTACTACCTCAAGCGTGACTTCATCGGGTACTCGAAGATCGACCCGATCAAACACGACATCAACGTCGAGGACGTCTCCTGTGACGGGTACAACTCCCGGGTGTTCGTCTACCACACCGAATACGAGAACATCATCTCGAACGTCGAACACGGCAGGGGAGAGCTCGACGACTTCGTCGTGAAACTCGCCCAGCGATCCGGGAAAGGCATCTCCAAACGACAGCCACAGGTCGACGCGACGCTGCCGGACGGCTCGCGTGCACAGCTCACGCTCGGGAAGGAAGTCTCGGATCACGGGACAAACTACACGATCCGTCAGTTCAAGGACGTTCCGTTCACGCCGATCGACCTGATCAACTGGAACACCTTCTCGCTGGACGAGATGGCGTTCCTCTGGCTGTGCATCGAGAACAACAAGTCGATGATCTTCGCCGGTGGTACTGCCTCGGGGAAGACGACCAGCCTGAACGCCATCTCGCTGTTCATTCCCAGCAACTCCAAGATCGTCTCGATCGAGGACACCCGCGAGGTCGAACTCCCTCAGCGCAACTGGGTCGCTTCAGTGACGCGCCCCTCGTTCGGACAGGACGACACCGGCGACGTTGACGAGTTCGATCTGCTGGAGGCCGCACTCCGTCAGCGTCCCGACTACATCGTCATGGGTGAGGTCCGCGGTGAGGAGGGTCGAACGCTGTTCCAGGTCATGTCGACCGGGCACACGACCTACACCACGTTCCACGCCGACTCGGTGGGCGAAGTCATCAAGCGGTTCACGACCGATCCGATCAACGTCTCGAAGACGCTGTTCACGGCACTGGACCTGGTCTCGATCCAGACCCAGACTCGCGTCGGCGGCTCGAAGGTCAGGCGCAACAAGACGCTGACTGAGATCAACGAGTACACGCCCGAGAACGACGAGATCAACGTCAGGGACGTCTACCAGTGGCAGGCAGATACCGACCAGTTCATCCAGATGGGCAACTCCAACACCTTGGAGGAGATCAAGTTCGACCGCGGGTGGGACCAGGATCGGCTGGACGAGGAGCTGTTCAAGCGAAAGGTCGTGCTGGCGTACCTCATCGAACAGAATCTCAACACCTACACCCAAGTCGCCGCGACGCTGCAGGCGTTCATCAACGATCCGGATACGATCATGACGTTGATCGCGAACGATCAACTCGAACGCAGTCTCGAGGACCTCCGAGAGATGGAATCGGTCCAGATCGAGGTCGACGCGGAAAAGGAAGAACTGGTGCCGCGGCCGGATCCCACCGACGAGATCCTCGGAGAGGCAGAGGAGATTCTCGACAACGCGGATCCGCTGTTCCGACAACTCCGCTCGGCCGAGACGTCCGATATCGTCGAGGCGCTGACCGGCGTCGAGACCCAGGAGGACGTCACGGTCGAGGAGGCGACCGAAGAGACGGACTTCGGTCAGTTTGTCCCGAAGGCTGGCGCGGAGGCGTCTGAAGAAGAATGAGCCTCGACACCCGCTCGACCGACGCTGGTTTCGCGACGAGCAGCGCCCTCGGCGACACGTTTTACCCGCTGTATCAGTGGCTCTTCGACGAAGAGGGGGATTTCGTCAGCAACGTCGAGGACAAACTCGCGGAAGCCCGGATGGCCGACAACGTCGAGATGTTCCTCTCGCGGGCACTCGCGGTCGGGCTGATCTCAGGATTCGCGCTGTGGCTCGTCGGCTCGCTACTTGGATACCTCATCGTGTCGATGTTCCTGCCGGAGGACTGGCTCATCCTGGGCATCGATCTCGGTCAGTACAACCAGCTCGTCAACACACTCAAACTGCCTGCGATCGTCCTCGTAACGGGGATTTTCTTCGGTGCGATCGGCTTTGCAATCGGGTTCGGCTCGCTCGTCTCGATTCCGTATTTCAGATCGAGCGCCCGCAAACGCGAGATCAACGTGCTGCTGTCGGACGCGATTTCGTTTATGTACGCGCTCTCGGTCGGCGGGCTCAACCAGCTGGAGATCCTTGAGGCAATGGCCGCGGCCGAGGACACTTACGGTGAAGTCGCAAAGGAGTTCCAGTCGATCGTCCTGGAGACGGAGTACTTCGACACCGATTACCGGACAGCGTTGCGAAACCAGGCGCTGCAGACGCCCAGCGACGAACTCAGTCAGTTCTTGACGGACATGCTGTCGATCATCAACTCCGGCGGGGACATGACGAGCTTCCTCGAAGACCAGAAGAACAAGCACATGCGCACGGCAAAACAGGAGCAGGAAAAGCTCCTGGAGACGCTCGAGCTGTTCGGCGAGATGTACATGACGATCTCGCTGTTCCCGCTGCTTTTGATTATCATTCTCGTGATCATGAACATGATGGGAAGCGGGAACCCGATGCTCATGTACGGGACGGTGTACGGCCTGATCCCGCTGACGAGCATGGCGTTTCTGGTGCTGGTCTCGACGGTGACCCAGGATACGGTGGGCGACGGGTATCTCGAAGCGGGTCGTGGCGAACAGATCGAACAGCGTGCGAGTGGCGGCATCCTCAATCTGGGACTGGCCAAGCAGTTCACTGGCGAGTACAGCGTGTTCGACCGGATCAAAAGCCGGGAAGGGAGCTACCAACTCAAGGAGATCCTCCGACAGCCACACATTTTCTTCCGGGACAACCCGCTGTACGTTCTCGGGCTGACCGTTCCGATCTCGCTGTTCGCACTCGGCGTTTCGATCGTCGCCGGCTGGGCGGCACTCCCCTTCCCGTTTCAGACGGCCGACGGCACCGGGTTCTTCTCTGCGATGGCCGAAGACCCGATCCAGCAGACGTTCTTCTGGATCTATCTACCGATGTACATCAACTTCATCCCGCTGGCGATCTTCTACGAGTGGAACCAGCGCTACCGGAAATCCGTGATCGGCAAGCTCTCCGAGAACCTCCGCAAGCTCGCCAGCGCCAACGACACAGGGATGACGCTGCTCGAGTCGATCAACGTCGTCGCCGACACCTCGACGGGACGGTTGGCCGACGAGCTCGATACGATCCATGCGAAGACCAACTACGGGACGAGCCTCAAGCAGAGCCTCCGGGAGTTCAACAACAAGTTCCACGTGCCCCGCATGGCCCGGACGGTGAAGCTGATCAGCGAGGCACAGGAGGCATCGAGCCAGATCCAGGACGTCCTCTCGACGGCCGCCCAGGCCAGCGAGAACCAGGACGACATCGAACGCGATCGCAAGTCCCGCACGCGAATGCAGGTCGTGATCATCATCATGACCTATCTCACGCTGCTCGGCGTGATCGCATTGCTGAAGGTGCAGTTCCTGGATACGATGCAGGGGCTCGAAACGGCAGCGTCTGGCGGGAGCGAGGCCGGATCCGGGCAGTTCCAGGTCGAATCGCTGGGGCCGCTGTCGATGTTGTTCTTCCACGCCGTGACGCTGCAGGCGATCCTCTCGGCGTTCATCGCAGGTTATATTAGGGATGTCAATCTCGTCTCCGGCGTGAAGTACGCGGTGATCCTTTCGACCATTGCACTGGTGGTCTGGATCGCCGTCGGTGGCGGCGATACGGCTACTGGCGGTTCGAACGAGACGGCTGAAGCAGCCCTTGTGATGCTGGTGGCGGGGCCCGCCGGTCACGATCTGCGGCGGCTTCGAACGTGGGTGAGAGATCGATGGAACGGGGACAACTCCTGACGGACGAACGGGGACAGACGCTACAGGACTTCGCCGTCGGGATCGGCGTCTTCCTCGTCGTATTCGTATTCGTGCTATCGCTATTTCCTGGCCTGTTGACACCGTTTCAGTCCTCTGCAAGCGGTGCTGAACGGGCGCAGGCTGAACAGGTGACGACCCAGATGATGCACAACCTTTCGGAGGGGTCGGAGCCGAATCATCTCAACGCGACGCGTGTGACGGCGACGCTCAACCAGCCAGAGAGTGACCTTCGCGACCGGTTTGGATTGCCGTCGACGGTGAATCTCAACATCACCGTCGAGACGCTCGATGGGGAAACACATATCGAGTCGACAGTGAACCGTCTCTACGATCGAGAAGTAGCGACGTCGGCACGGATAATCACAATGGATGACCCGGAGTGCGATCCAGCGTGTCGCCTCGTCGTGCGAGTGTGGTAAGATGCGTGAGGATACATCGATTACAAGGGATTCTTCCGATCGGGATCGATCGACTGACCGTGGACAGGCATTCACCCTGGAAGGGATTATCAGTGCAATCATCGTGTTGACGGCGCTGCTGTACGCACTTCAGGCAGTCACGATCACACCGACGACGGGTGGAACGGTTGATCAAGGTGTCCGCACGGAGATCCAACAGCAGGCTGATGACATCCTCGTCGTCGCTGGCACCGACGAGACGAACCAGCTTTCTGCGTTAGCCCGAAACTGGTCACAGACCCGTCAGACGTTTTACGGGGCCGTGAATCCCCGGATCGGGTACGGGGACGAACAGATCCCTGGCTCGCTGGGGACGATGCTGAGCGAGACGTTCGACGAACGGGATCGAATGTACAACGTCGAGATGCGATACCTGCCGAAAGATCCATCCGACGGGATACAACGGACAGTCATTGCGTCCCGGGGGACTCCCTCAGACAGTGCGGTCGCCGCATCGTATCAGGTGACGCTATACGATAATATGACGTTGACGTCACCGACTGCCGGATCGGCAGAGCTGCGGCAGTACGATACGTATCCGACGACGAACCCGATCGACGGGAAGAGCGGGTACTATCCGGTGCCGGACGCGATTCCGGGCCCCGTCTACAACGTCGTCGAAATCAGGGTGATCGTCTGGTGAGCGACCGTCGCGGTCAGTTGCTGCTCGTCGGAGCGATTGCGCTCGCGGTCATCATTCTCGGCCTGTCGGTCGTCGCAAACACCGTCTTGTTTACGGAAAACGTCGGTACCGGGGAGGATCGCGTCGAGTCGTCCGAGATCGGCGAGTTCTCTTTCGAGGCCCAGAAGGGGACTCGCTCTCTCCTGCTTCGGGTCAATCACGCCAACGAGACCAACACGATGGCCGAGCTAGACGCGAACGTTCGAAGACAGGTCACCAATTACAGCGATGGCCTGGCCCGTATGTACGCTTCCGCCGGAACGAAGATTGTCGATATCTCGTATAACCGGACACTCGCAAACGGGACGCGAATCGTCCAGCGAACCGATCGTAACTTCACCTATCCTGACGGTGGCTCGCGCGTCTCGGACTGGTCGCTCTTCGATGATCCCGCTGATGTCGGGTGGATCGTGTTCAACGTCGATTTACGAAACACGAGTGGCAGACAGATGACGGTTAATGTCAGTGGCGACAGCGAGACTCTCCAGTACCGATTCAATCGCTCGAACGGCGGGGACGGGGCAGCACTGAGAGTGACGACGACGAATTTGAACACGGGGGCGACTGACACGACGGCCTGCGAGTCGACCGGCGGTCGCGTATTGTTCGATCTCCGGCGTGGCGAAGCGTTTTCCAGTGAGTGTACGTCCCCCGGAATCGAGACACTCGCCCCTCCGTACGAAATCAGCGTCTCCGACGGTCACAACCTCGCCGGCCAGTACGACGTCGTCGTTGACGGGAGGTGGCATTCTTCGGAATCGGAGACCCTCGATGCTGTCAATACCGATACCGGGAACGATCTCTCGTACCCACACTGTACCGGGAGCGATCCGGGCCCCTGTGTGTTACCCGTCGTCTGGGAGGGACAGGTCGATCTAGCCTATCGTTCCGACCGGACTGACTTCGCCACGACCAGAAACGTCACCGTCTACGATCCGTGAGCGGGAGCCATCGAGTCTTTTTCGCACTCGCTAATCACACAATGGTATTTATATATTATGGCCGAAAACGAGGGTAAATGAGTGGGCGGGCCGGATCGAGAACCGCTATCCGGGTGGCCCCAATGGTGTGACCGGGACGGAAAAGTAGCGTCATCACAGGAGATCAACAGAGGGAATCACGATGGTCGACAGTAACCGACAGGGTGGAGCAAAGGGACAGTCGTTGTGGGGTGACGGTCGCGGGCTTTCGACGCCCGTAACGCACGTGTTGACAATCGCAATCACTGGGCTCGTACTGATTATGCTGGTGAGTACTGCCAGTGGGTTCCTTTCCGATCAACAGGAGTTCGCGGCCCGAGACGAACTGGATACGATCGGCAACCGACTGGCTGACGACGTCCAAGAGGTCGTCGCACTGAGCGAAGAGAGTGGGGAAGCGACGGTCTCTATCGAACAACCTGGTTCGATCGTCGGCCACGAGTATCGCGTCTCCTACGAAAGCGATCCTGCCGCCTGCGATGGCGCGACGCACGCGACCGACACCTGTCTCGTCATGTCTGTCGTCGGCATAGACGTCTCACAGACGGTCCCCCTGTCAGTGCCGTCGGACGTCAGCCTGCAACTCTCCCGTTCGGGTTCGACTTTCGAGCTGACTGTGGAGAAGACTGGTACAGGAAGCAGTCGCGACGCCGTCGTGCCGATGACGCGAACGATGCGGGTCGGCGTCGGTCAGAACATCAATACCAACGAGTACGGCGAGGTGATCGACCCGACGAACCGACCGCCGATTCCGAAGCTCACGTTCGCGCCTGATTTCCCCCATAGTGGAGCAAAAATAACGTTCGACGCCGCAGCCAGTCGAGATCCTGATGGAGAGATCGAGGAGTACAAGTGGTATATAAGCGAATCATTGGCCGGCTCTGGTCAAACTTACCGCGAGGAACTGCCTCCCGGACAGTACAACGTGACGCTGCTCGTCGAGGATGACGAAGGTGCTCAATCAATCAGGACACGCCAAGTGAGGGTTTCGGGTCTGGCGTATAACGAGGACCTCTCTTCACCTCCCAGCAGTGAGACGCGCTGTAATGGAGTTGGGGCGAAATTCACTATGACAAATGAATGGGACTACACTGTTCGCGTGGATCATCTTAGCATTGACCCACCAGATAATGTAAACAAGATTAAAAACAATCGTGGTCCAGAAGTAGCCTTCGATCTCAATAATGATGGGGGCTATGAGACGGGAGTCAATAGGGAAATGAACTTCAAAAATAAAAAAGACGGCTATATCATGTCCTTGCGATCACGAGATGGGTCATTGCCAATCACGATCAGTTCTGGAGATACAGTTGGTGTGAGCGTCTGTGCGTTTAACGGCGGTGGTGATTTGAAGAGCGGGGCTGCGGAGACAACTTTTGGATTCCGCTATTGGAACCGTGGTACAACGAACCGGACAGTAATCGATCCAGAAGACGTTTCTCGATCCTCGTCTGCTGTCGGCCGAACCAATGGCGAGATCACCATTGATCCCAAATCAGACCACAATCACGATTCGTCTTCCACTGGAACCAATAACAGGCAGGCGTACGATGATACTTCGCGAGGAGGTCATGATGTCGCATCGATCGAGTAACCGCGGGGTGAGTGACGTTGTCGGGTTCGTGTTGATGTTTGGGATCATCCTCACGTCAGTCGGGCTCGTTGCGACGTTTGGGCTGTCAGAGATAGAGTCGTTCGACGAGAACCAGCAACTGAACAACGCTGAGCGAACCTTCGACCTGATCTCCCGTTCGTTCACTGAACTCGAAGAAAACCAGGCACCAACTCGAACGGAAGCGATCGAACTCAGCGGGGGATCGATCACCATCTCGCCATCGTCGTCAGTGACGGTCAACGTGACGGATACCGGCGGTACGACTCACACAGAGTCGTTCCCGCTTAACGCGCTGGTCTACGAGAACAACGACGTGCAGATCGGTTACGAAAACGGTGCGCTATTCAGACTCCAGGAAGCGTCCGACGCGGGGCTCATTACCAGTGATCCGGGATTCGTCTGTTCGGACGGGACGGTTATACTCTCATTCGTGGCTGTCAAGGGGGATGCTGCGCGCCAGATCAGCGGCGAAGGAACGCTCCGTCTCACGGGACAGCTGACCAACCAGTCGCTGCTGTATCCCGTCGCATCGTCAGGGGTCGGCAACGCCTCGACGGCTGACGAGGTCGAGTTGGAGTTCACGTTCAGCGGCGGGAGTCGCACCAGGGAGTGGGTCAATCACTTCGAGAACGCGGACGGCGACTGGAATGTCACGGGTGAGACCGATACGTCGGTGACAGTACAGTGTGGCAGTACGAGTTTGGATCGCGTGTACGTCCGACAATCCGTTATCTCGATCACGTATTCGTGATGTCGGCGTGTCATTTCGATCCGTGAGCCTGTCGGAACCACTTCATCCGTAGTGACAGCCGAACATCAATACCGTGTCGCCCAGTTGCGACGGGAGCCTTTGACAACAATCGCTGCGATCAGTCCGCGACTTCGACGTTGTCGATGTCGATGTCGATCACGCCGGTCAGACGCGCTTCCTCTTCCGAGAGACCGACGTTATAAAGCATCAACATCCTGTTGTCGGTGTGCTTCCCATCGGGGAAGTCGTACAGGACCAGCACCTCGTTGCTCTTGAGTGTCAGCTCGTTCGACGACTCGTTGTAGAGGCCGCCGTAATCGTCGAGTGCTTCAGAGAGGTTAGTTTGCCACTCGGCCGACGACGTGTTATCGAGGAAGTCGTTGAACACTGCGGAGTCGTCGTTCGTGAAAACGGTAACGTTGTCGCTGTCTACGACGGTCGGGCTGGTAGTGTTCATCTCCGCACAGCGCGTGACGGGGATCGACGAACCGTTGATCATCTTCGTCTGTCCGGTCCCAACCCATTTGTCACAGCTGTACTGCGTGGCCGTGAAGTCGACCATGTCCCCGCCACTGACGGCGAAGGCGTGGCTGAACGCCGACGGCGCAGTGGGATCGTTGACGTTCAACCACTCCTTTCCGTCCGCGGTTGCAGTTGCGATACGACTGACGTCGCCGGTGATCTGTGGCGGATGTGCCGTCTCGTCAGTAGAGAGGTTCGTCGTCACACCGTAGTGGCCGACCTGTTCGGTGCTGGAAACGCGCTCGGCAATCGAAGAGAAGACGTCTTCGAGTTCCTCGCTGTCTGTTGCGAAGTAGTACTCGCCACCGCCTGCGTCGGCAGTGTCTCTGAGGAAGTCTTCATTAACCCTATCGTCGTCTTCGGCGAATCCGATAGTGTAGGTAGTCATGCCCGTCTGATTCATCCGCTTAGCGAGCTCAATCGTCGCGCTGTTGCTCCCTGTATATGAATCTTTCCCAATATACCACGTATCGGCCCCAGTGTTTTTCCCATCTGTTAACATTACAATGGTGCGGTTTCGAGTCTCGTTACTTTGGAGATCTAGCATGCCCGCGGCCTTTTTCATACCTCCCCCAGAATACGTCCCCCCGACTGCCTCGGTTTCAGTGACAGTCGAACTATTGAATTCAACGAAGTCTCTTGTTAACATCCGACTGTTAGTTCTGTATATCGCTCCTCTGTTGGAGCCTTCATTGATTTCCCGGTATTCTCCGTCGAGATAGTATGATACGCCCCCGTTATCGACAACGAATTCAGTGTGATACTGGTTGTAGCCTACGAGACCCACACGATCCATATTGCTGTCGAGATACGTCGTGAAATCCCTCATCGCGTCCCGAACCGCCTCGTATTTGGCCTTCGAATCGCCTGCAGCGCTCCAAGCCATCGACCCAGATTCGTCGACGACGAACACGACGTCGAGCGGTGGACGAGTCACGTTATCGGCCTGTGCCACCCGGCGGACAGTCCCAATCTCCGGTCGCTCGGAGATCGGTTCACTGTAGACCGTGTACGTGTTGTTGACGCCCTTGTCGATCCGGATGCCGTCGTCGGAGACCGTCACGTCGTGCATGTAGTCCGCCCCGGTGACGTTGACGACGTTGTTGATCTCGTCGTTCGTCCGGCGCGGCAGCGAACTCTGATTCAGATAGACGGTGACGGTCTGGGTCGCGTCGTCGACCATTAGATAACTGTCGTCACCCGACGGCGTTGACGTCACTCGTTCGAGTCCGGTCTCGCCCTCCAGGTAATTCCCCCATCCTCGATAGAAATCGCTCTGAACGCGCAGCGTGACGTTGTCCGGGCGGACACATTCGTCCTGTAATAACGTGTTCACCGCGTTTTTCGTGTCCCGTCGAGACGTGTTGACGTCGACTACAGCCTGATTGTTCCCCTCCCGTACTTTGCCAGTCAGGTTCAAGAGGGCGATATCGATCGTCCCGTTTCTGTAGAAGATGTCCGGTGCCGTGTTGTAGATCGCTCCCCCATCGGGACTCTTGATCCACGTCCCCCCAGCTTCGTAGGCGACAATCTGTCCATCGTCGCGTTCGACGCGCACAGAGTCAAGCGACTCCTGTACGGAACACGCGCTGCGTTCGTTGACCGTCAGGTGCACGTATCCCTCGTTTTCGGCGAGAGACGCGTCGCCTTCGATGTTCGATCCGATCTCGAAGTTCGCCACGGTCGTCGCACTGGAGGTCGCCAGCGTGCTCAAACGCGAATCTACCTCTTGGATTCCGATTTCCGTCGACTCGTCGCTTTGTCCCTGCTGTGCCTCGTTGATGGTGTTCGTCCCGAAATAGACGACGAGTAGCGACCCCGTCAGCACCAATCCGACAATAATCACCGCACCGATGAGTTCTGAGACCCCCCGTTCGTCACCCTGCATCGCCCCTCTTTCCGGCTGGCGCATAGTTTCGCGTACTCAGCACGTCACAAAATGTGTTTTGGTGCCCGTTGATCTGTTCTGGCGACACAGACTCGTCGGGTCTGGTTGCTGGAGCGCGCTCATTTTACATGCTCGCCGACGCGGAGCTGATCGACTCGCTGACGACCGATCTCGAACACCGAGTACTCACCTGGGCTGACGAACGGTATCTCGCCGAGGAGCTGGTCGACTTCGTCCTGTGAGAGCCACACTTTCTTTCCGTCCTGGTCGGGGTAGTCGTCGAGATTCACGTCCGGAATGTTGCCCTGACCGGACAAAAAGGACCCAAATGAGCGAGTGATCGGGGCGAGTCGAGGGGGCTCCCGGCGTGATCGAGCCGAATCTGTCCGCGACTGGCCGGAGAACCGGACACTGTGTCCGATCTGCGTTTCACGCACTCCGAGAAAACTGGCTGCTAGATGGAGAATGCAAATCCATCGGTTATGAGTGAGTCTGACAAAATATATCAAAGATATAATAGACGGATTGTTTTCAGTGGTCACCTACGCAGCCATCCGGATGGAACAGCTTGCGTGGATTGGTTGGATGGAATACTCCTTCGGGATTGTAATTGTGAACCCACGCGTGGAGGGTCCACAGTTCTTCCGTCGGCGCAGGTGCTTCCGGTGGAAGCTCCAGCACATGCCACTCTGGATCAGCGTTCTCAAACAAGTCCTCAGGCGGTTCCGGGAAGAACGGCTCCGGCCCCTTCGGGACCGCGTATTCCACCGCTCCGAGGACAAGATTGCCATTCCGCTCGCCATAGGCCAACACTTCCGGCTTGGTCTTGACGACCTCAAAAGTCATAGCGAGGTCGAGATTCATCCAGTGATAGCCCATCCCACACACTGGAGGCGCTTCTTCAGCATGGTATCCCGCTGCTTCCGCGTTTGCGGGGTTGTTGTACGCAGCGGTTGCCGAACGTACCTCGGCCAATTCCCGCTGTAAACCGCGTTCACCTGCTGCTGCAGTCCCGCTGAGAGCAACACCACCAACAACGCCCGTGCTGATTGTTTTTAGTACTGTTCGTCTGGTCTGTTGTCTGGGTGCCATCCTTATCCCTCTGTAGACATTCTCCCCACACATTTCATCGGCTGCTGTTCCGACGCAGAGAATGCCACCCTCTAGTTATTAATGATTAATATTGATTTTTATCTAGCCGGTAGAAGTTGCCGTATGATAGGCCCCCCTCTGTCTCTCCCAATCGGAAGATCGTCCGATACTGGGCGCAGAACCGAACAAGAGTCACGAAACGATAACGTCGAGATCAACAAGCTGGTAGACAGATGGTTTGTCGAAGTCGTTGCTGTTGTGTGTGATGAACGTCGCCCCGGCCTCATGAGCAGTGGCGAGGTTCAGAAGGTCGAGGATGTCGAGTGAGATCTCCTGTGCAAGAAGCCGATCGTTGAGACGCCAGGCCTCGACGGCGACATCGTCCGTGAACGGTAGAATCTCGTCGAAAACGTCGTGGAGTCGCCGCTGTGTCTGAGCAACAACAGTCAGCTCTCCGTAGTGTTGGAAAAACTCGAAGCTCACCAAGGACGGAATCGCCCAGGCTTCGCCGCTGTACTGACTCAGATGAGATTTCACCGCAGAGTCGTCTTCTCGAAGGAGTTTGACCGCGACGTCGTTGTCAAGAACAATCACTGCTCGGACCGCTCCATTCGCTCTTCGAGAGACTTGTTCAGTTCCTCATGTGCCCGGCTGACGGACTCGGCCAGTCCTTCGTCTTCTGGCCTGTCGAAACTGCCAGCGATAGCGTCAATGTCTTTCTCGTCTCGGCTGAGGCGGTCAAGTAACTCATCAAACGTCTCGTCGTCTCGCTTCAACCGCTCAAGTCGATCTTTGATGTCATCGGAGACCCGGATAGTCGTTGTCATACGTATACATTGTAGATCGGTCCCTGTAGTTATTTCGCCAGTCACTCGAACAGGTCGACGTCGTCGGACAGCGGGATAATTAGCGCGCGACTCTCAGGGTGGAACGCTCGCGAAAGCGACGCCCCCGGTTCGATCCCGTAGTGCTCGATGAGCTGGCGCGGGATCGCGACGTAGGCGGTGCCGCCTCGATTCTGAGCGGACGCCGACCCTTCGGGACTCAGCGTGTCTGAGTCAATCATCGCGGCCTGAACACGACGTTGGGCGTCAGCCTGACTCATCACGCCGATGTAGTGGCTTATACCACTAATATGTCCCAAACGATGGGAGGACAGCCTCCCAGTCAGTCCCCCAGAAACTGGGGAACCTGCGACTGAGGTATCAGGCGACAGAGGAATATCCGACCTGTATGTCAGCCGAGACTGGTCACAAGACGCACCCCCCAAAGAAGCCGCCAAGCGGCTTCACGAGATCCTCGTCGGCAATCCGATCGTCGAGGTCGTCGGCAGGCTGCCAGGCGGGATGTCGAGACTCATGGCCGACACACCCCGCTATCGAGAGCTGGGCACCGCTGATGATCGTGATCGATCGGTAGCCCGATAGTCATAGACCGATCTGAACTCCCTTTCAGAACCGCTCGACGCTGCCGGGGCGCGTTCGAAATCCGAACGTACTCTCTTCTTTGAGGGAGTCGATCCAAAGCTGAGACTGTCGAACTCGAGGACCTTAGAAGCTAAAACGCGATTCGAGGAACCCCCGCGATGGGGGTTTGGTTCAAGTGGACTCGCCGGGATTTGAACCCTCTGCTCGCTGGCGCTCGCGGGCCTCTCCGGCTCGCTCACGCTCGCCGCGTCTGCCAAGGGGGATCAACCGCAGGAGACCCGAGCCGGTGTGGATTACGGGAAAACCAATGACCGCAATCCACGGCCTTGAACCAATGACACCCGAAGAAGGCGTACAGACATACATCAACAGTCGCAAATCGGAACTTTCCCAATCGACTGTCTACGAACACACCACCAGACTCAACCGGTTCCTCGAATGGTGCAACGAAACCGGACTCAACGATCTAAATGACCTATCCAGCAGGAAGTGCCGCGACTACCTAATGCACCGCCAAGACGACATAGCCGCAACCACGCTCGAAAACGAGATGCGAACCTTCCGGCTGGCCGTCGAAGAATGGGAAGCCGTCAACGCTGTCGTCGATGGACTCTCCCAGAAAGTGAAAGTGCCGACCGCGAACAAACGACAACAAGCCCGAAAAGTCGCAATCAACCCCGACCACGCGACCGCGATCGAGAAATACCTCTCCAAATACGAATACGCATCATTCCGGCACGTTATGTTCACGATCTTCTGGAAGACTGGGGCGAGAAGTGGTGGTCTCCGGTCTCTCGATCTCAAAGACTTCTACCCCGAGAAATACAAACGGCCCGTCATCGCCTTTACTCACCGACCCGAGACCGGAACGCCGCTCAAGAACGATCGATGGGGAGAGCGAGAAGTACCCGTATCCGAGCCAGTCGGCGAACTGCTCCAAGACTACATCGAAACCGCACGGCACGACGTGCAGGATGAGTACAACAGAAAGCCCCTTCTGACGACCAAACAAGGGCGACCGCAAAAGACCACTGTCCAGCGGAACATCTACAGAATCACTCAGCCGTGCTATATTGGGCAAGAATGTCCTGCCGACAAAGACCCCGAAACGTGTGAGTGGACCAGTTACAACAAGTCGTCTCAATGCCCGGACTCTGTCTCACCTCACGCCATTCGAGCCGGGTTCGTGACCCGAATGAGAAACAAAGGGGCCGACTTCGATACAATCGGGGACCGGGTAGACGCTACAACGGACGTTCTGAAACAGCACTACGACACACCAACTCCAGAAGACCGCAGAGACAGACAGATGGAATGGGCCGATAAACTCTGAAGAAGATCTCTTCCAGAAATCAGAGTAGCCCGCCAACGACTTACTCCGGGATCTCGTATCGAACGAACTCGTTTTCTCCACAGTCCGGACATTCTTCAGTCCCCGGCGACACGCTCGTCCCACAGTTGCGACACTCGACTACGACCTTGGATCCGCCACCGGGAAGTAGCCGAGTGATGACTGTACGGACACTCATCGTTCTTCAACCTACAGGTAACGACGACTTAACTGTAGCGGACAACTAATTTCAGCCGAACACCGGTCAATCGGGGATGGTCTTGCGGAAACCTTACAATTGTGGGCCTCATATATAGCTCTGGAAGGAATCTGTCACACGCTCCTTCCCATCCCCTTTGTATGACGCCCGATGAATCGTACCTCGGTCGCTGTCCGGAGTGTGGTGAGGATATTTCCGAAGCGTGGCTTTTGGTCAAATACACGAAGGACAACGGCGAGACAGGGATTTGGGCGGAATGCCCTAACTGTGAGGACGTTGTAGCGCCGGAGTAGCGCAGACAGTAAAGTCAAGTGTTCTCCCTCGCGTATCCGGCGTAAGGTCTACAAATGACGATTTCCGACCAATTACGCTGTCTGTTCTCTGCTAATGTCGAAGAGCGCGACGGGTCGTATGTGGTTGAGGTACCTGAGCAAGAGATCCGGCTTGGTGGCCTTCAGGAAGGCGAAACGTACCGTGTGGCTGTTCTGCCGTCACCCGCGACTGATGAATCCGACGATACTAATCCCGACCCACGCCCCGAACAAGCGCCACAGACGCCACCTGTCGAAGAGGGAGAGAAACACACCGTCGAGATCGAAGACATTGGCGAACAGGGCGATGGTATCACCCGTGTCGAGCGCGGTTTCGTCGTTATTATTCCCGACACCGAAGAGGGCGAGCGCGTCACCGTCGAGATTACTGATGTGAGAGAGAACGTTGCCTTCGCGGAAGTTGTCGAGCGTGTGAGTTACCACGACTGACGCCCTCTTACCCCGAGATCCGTTCGCAGGGTTTGATAAGCCGTCCCTGTGATGTGATAGAACAAGATGAATAGGGACGCTGTTAGAGAGTATATCGAACAATCTGAATCTGTTCTCGACTCGTCTCCACAGATGGATGAGGCGAATACAAAAGCCGCCGTATTACGAGACTTCTTGGACCTTCTCGACTGGCAGATTCCACAGGACACACAACTCGAATACTCTGTCGAAGCCTTCGGGAACACATACAAGGTCGATTACGCGCTGATACTCGAAGGGACACCGGTCGCATTTCTCGAAGCCAAGGGAGCGGACACAGCCCTGACTGACGACCACGAAGAACAGTTGTCGTCTTATATGACGAACAAAAATGTCACCTACGGAATCCTCACGAACGGTAAGCAATACCGCTTCTTTCAGCGCCGTGTAGACGCGTCTAACGTAGATGTTCAGAGGGTCGGTGACGTAGCTCTGAAAGACCTTCCCAACCGTCTCCCTGTCCTGAAGGCCTACCAGAAAGACGCTATCGAGTCCGGCGAGTCCAGCAAAATCCTTGGTCGAATCAACGAGTTGCGAAAAGCCCGCCGAACCCTCGAAGCCGACAAGGATGGCTTGGCAGTCGAACTCTCGAACACTCTGGCCGACGAGGTCTCTGAATCTATCTCGTCGCTCGCAGAAACACAGGCGAAAGAACTGATTGACCGGCTTGTCGAGGATATTGAGTCCGAAATAGACGCTGATGGTGGCGGTAGTGGCAGTAGTACTGACGGTCCGACTGGCAGTGGAAACGATGGAAGTATCGAACCAAGACAGAATCACGTTGTTGGGAAAATCAGACGGAACGAGCTTGAAGGCGACGGCGAAGCTAAGGTCGCAGTGTTCCCGACGAAAGAATCTGGTCTACCGTTTCTGAAGGAGAACAATGCTTGGGCGTTCGTCCGTATTGGTAGCGAGTTCGAGTACGTGGCGATGTACGTAACCGGCGACGTGCGTCAGGTCAAATACTTCGCTAAAGTCAAAGACGTAGTTCCACCGAGCGAGGCCGACTTGGAGCGCCCCCCGCTATCATACGTGGAACGAAACGAGATTAGTGAAGACAAAATGGTCGTTCGTTTCGAACCGGAAAGCCTCTATGAGCTGGAAGATCCGGTTCCCTACGAGACGAAGTACCCACAGTCGCTTCAGTACACAACTCTCGGAGCGCTTCGGTCGGCAGAGACGACTGACGATATGCTTTAATCCTCTTCGTGGTCTCGGAATGGCTCTGTAGCCGAATCAGCGGCTTCTGCGGTTTCTACTCCCGTCTATCTCGAACAGCCACGCCGTTGAGTTCTGCCCCATCTGGAAGATAGTCTTCTTCGATACCGTGGTACCAGACGCATTCCTCGTTCTCGTCCTTGTCGGTTGTCCTAAAGACCATCGCTATCCTTGTGGGCCAGAATGAACGTCTCGTATTCGTGATTTTGTTGCTTCCAGCGGGAGCGGTCAATAAATATTCAGAAGTTATAGTATTACCGTGGTACATTATCCATAGGGCCGGTATTCCATATCCTGCAAGGGTACTTCCTTACTTGCCCGTACTGTCACTGGATTTGAGATAAGTTTATATCCCCTACTTCGAATAAGATGGGGGGAAGAAAAGATACCACTCTGAGTAGCAACTGCGATGATCAGCGATAGACTTATTACCTCGTCTGAGAACACAGTGGGGGAAGTAGCAAAGAGACAACCCAGATAACCAGATACATCTTCCGCACTGATTGTCTCCCAGCGAAACAATCCAATCAGCCAGAGGTATCGCCAGTCGAACCCAGCCACATACTCGGCTTGTGTTCTGTTACCCGAACGACCAAGAGTGGCAAGAACACGACCGATACGGAAGTGAATATATAGAAATAATAAGAGTTAAATCCTAATCCGATCCCTCAGCGATAGAACTGATTCAGCAAGAACTCGTTCCCTTGTCGAACGTAACAATACAAATAGAGAACATTAATGTCTACAACAATTAGCGAAAGCGTTGCAGATCGCCTTACGAGCAAGTACATTCCGTGTGTCCGATATGGATTTCCGAAAGAGTCGAAGCACACCCGACAACATCCGCGCCTCATCCCGATCACAGAGCCGATCCCCGACGAAGCAATAACCGTCAGCCCGATCTACCTTCTGACACAGAGCCAGTACCAACGCCAAGCGGCCCTCGACAACCCATATGCAGTCTCCGGCGCACTGGACATAGCCAAATTACTGCAAGACGAATGCGAGGCCGACGACCGAGTGATCCACCCACTTTACGTTGAAAGCGATAAATACCGTAAACGTGGGCCGGACGCGCTCTTGGAATGGCTCCGGACGTTTACTGAGGAAGTCCTTGAGATGGATCCTGCGAGTGGGACCTACTTTCACTCAGGAAGCCGGTCGATCCACCTACACGTTCCGAGATTCCTTCTCGGAGAACCTGACTGGAAACCGATAAAAGCCCAGATAGAGGCGTTCACCGAACAAACTGACGCGGAGTTTGATTTGGCGATATACGGCGCAAAACGCCTCTTCCGGCTTCCCGGGGTAATCCATTCTACAACCGGCTTCCCGAAAGTCAAGATTGGTCCCTACTGGAGCGAAGAGCAGATCATTGACGCACTGACCGGTGAGAACCCACCCGTTCCCGAAACCTACGCCGACGTGCTGGCGACTGTCTTCGGCCATCCACCCAAGCCAGAGGTTCCGACACCAGCAGGAACTCCCCAGCCGCTTGAGGACATTCTCGCACGCTTGGGTGGGCCAGACAACGTCGCACGCTTGGGCGAGAACAATGCCCGCACAGCCACAGACTCAGAGACAACCATCGAGACGCTCCCCATTGAACAACAGACAGAGCCAGTCAGTGAGACTGAGCATAAACGCTGGTGCGCCTACAATCAGAAGGAGTTCTCGCCCTATGCAAAAACCGGTAACGGTGAGCGAAGCGTTGCTGTCGTCCAGCCGATCGGGGGAACGTTCGCCCGAAAAACCGTCCGGAACGGAGCCGCGCTGGTTCCGGCTTACTTCTTCGGCGGGATCGGTGGCGATGGAGACTTCGAAAAGTACCGCACCTTCGCCCCGCTTCAACTCTCCGAACGCGACCGAAAGAAGTGGGACCCAGATGCAAAATACGTTGTTGTCATCGGTGGCAGAAGTCGAGCATCCCACATTATTTCCGTTGACGAGAAGACAGCGAAGCACCTCGGAGACGTACTCCACTCAGAGGACGGGGGTAGGCAGGAAGCGCGTGCCCATCTCGAAAAGCAGGGGTATGATACCGGGTCAGCCGGACAAGCCAGTACCCGACCATCGAAACCCGCCGGAACACAAGACTACGACCGCGTCCTACCGGCAACACACCCACGCACTGACGCTGGTAGATTCCAACAGCGCGCCGAAGAAGAAGGAATCCAGACACTCACTCACGACGAACGATTCCGGGTTGCCTGCCGGCTCCTCTACAAGTACCCTTGGGACCCCGTCTGGGACTGGTTCAAGACACAATACGCCGATGACTTCGATCCAGACGTGACGTGGACACAACTCAACAGTGCCGCGCAGACGATCAGCGTTGACGTGACCGTACCAGCCCGACCCTGAACACGCCGGAATGCCCCGCCACCGTCCTCACCACTCCACTCTCCACACCCCCTCTTAACTCCCCCACTCTGGTTCTGACTCTCCTATGTCCCTACCTGTTAGGTTCCCTAATACACCTTCTACGGGATAGATAGTTCCTATACTAACCCTCTCTCTACGCTCACCTACTCTCTATACAATAGGGGACCGAAGGAAGAACTACAGTATACTTGTTGCGAGACAGGCCAGAGACGGGCTGAGAGTGCCGTATTCGAAGCGAGTTGCCCGCCGAGTATATATAGGTAAATACGGCCGTCTCACGGGCTTCTCGCGGCATTTAGCGACTGAATACGATTGGCTTCAATCAAAGACGGAAGCCCACCAGCGGCCTACCAAGAGCGAGAAATGGCTTCTACGCTGGACCAGAGAGCGGATCCAGATCCACAGTGCTGAGTTCCAACGACCTACATATCAGCATTCCAGCCGTCGCTCCCCTCAGAGGGCCTATAAGACCCGTAGTGAAGGATCAGGTCCCCGATGAGGAATCGTATTCAGCCATTTGAAAAGTGCAGGAGAACGGCTCCTCGTGCGTCTGAGGCGATTGTAGGGGTGAATCGAAGATGGATCCCAAACGCGCCCGGAACACTGGCTCGGTATCGAGGCGACTAACTGCGGATTGCTGAACAGAAACGGGGATGATGTTTCAATTCGGATCCATAGATCGGCTCCGGGCTACTGTCAAGCCTCTGTGGACAGACGCATTCCCGCCCGATTGGATTCCACTCAATAGGAAACTCCACCAGAGTTTTATACGGGTGAATGATACCGTCCACTTGCCCCAATTAGGGGCGACCGAAGCCATAGCGGCTGGGCGCATATGTACGCTCCCATCCCCTATTCCCCACCCCCCATTTCGTTTTCCTCACAACGTAGACAGATCCCTACGCGTTTTGAAAAATCCGCCCGTTATCGAGGCGACTAACTACGGATTCCCGATCAGAAATCGAAGTGGTGTTCTAACCGGCTTGTAGATCGGCTCCCATTTGTTGTCTCACTTGCTTCTATGGACAGACACCTTCCCGCCCAATTGGGCTACTCTTCGGGATCGCGGCTCAGCTCGTACAGGCCTTGGTGGAGCCGTGTGACGTATCCAAGTTCGGTGAGTCGTTGGAGTCGATTCCGGACGTGCGCCCGCGTGTAGTCCTTCTCAGCGGCTATAAATGCGGGTGTACAGCGACCCTCGCGTAACATTTCCAGTATCGCTTTGTCTGTCGGACTGAGGTCAATCTCACTCATACTCTCTTGTTCGTTCTCACCCGACAAGAGTCTTACGAATATATGCATACGTTCGATAGGTTTATATTGACAGGGTGCGTACTGTTGAGTAGGAAGCCCGGTTGTGCCAGATCGAGAATGGCCCCGTGCTGGAACACGGGACCGGTGCTTCTGTGGAGACCAGAAGCAATGCCAACTAACGACAAGCCGGAAGAAAAGAGTGTCGTAGCGCAATTGAACTTCGGTGCGAAGACAGCCAAGCGAGTCGCGTGGGAGTCGTGGGAGTTCACCGTGGTCGGCCCCTACGAGGTTGAGGTTACGAACGCGAGTTACGGCTACCTGAAAGACGACCACAGTTACCGCGTGATGGTGGCAGAGACGGACGCGGGCATACTTCCCGCCGAATGCGAATGTCCCGCTGACCAGTACAGTGAGGACTACGACTGCAAACATAAAGTGGCACTTGCGGCTGTTGGTGGTCCGACTGTCCTACAGGCCGCTGTTGACTTCGATCCCACACCGACGCCCGTGCGGGCTGATGGCGGCTGTGAGTGTGATGCTCACGAGTTCCCCTGTTTTGAGTGCTACCGATCCGGTCGACGGGAAATCCCCGAGTCGGATTAAGACCAATGACAATATCAGTCTCGGTAGCACCAAGTTGAAATAGGAAAGCGGTACCAGAGTATCCCAAGAGCAAATGATGATCGAAGAAAGCGAAATCGATGAATGGTTGAACAATGATGATATGAATGCCCTTATAGAGGGAGATAGCCGCGAAGTTCTACGTTCTTTTCCTGCTGAATCAATCGACTGTGTGGTTACATCACCACCGTACTGGGGTGTGCGAGAATATTCCGGCGACAGCCAGCTCGGTAATGAGGAGACAGTAGAGGAGTATATCGATAATCTTGCCGAGATAATTAACGAACTCAAACGAGTTCTCAAACCAGAGGGTAGTTTTTGGCTAAATATTGGGGATACTTACCAAAACAAGGACCTTGTTGGAGTCCCGTGGAGAACTGCTCTTGCTCTTAAAAAGCGTCAAGATTGGATTCTTCGAAACGATGTAATATGGAACAAGGTCAAAGGAAACCCGTCAAGTGCGACTGATAGACTTCGAGTTATGCACGAATATATCTTCCATTTCGTAAAAAAACAAAAATACTATTATGATATGGACTCAATCCGTGAAGATCCCGATTTTGAGGTTGAAATCCGGGAGAATGGCGATGTTGTGTCCCCAACTGGAGTATCAGGTACACGGTATCGGAAACAGATCAAAGAAAATGATACTCTAAACAAGAAAGAGAAAGAAAATGCGCTTGAAGAGTTGGAGAGGCATCTTGAAATGTTAAAAAATAAGGAAATAAAGGATTTCCGTATGGTTATTCGAGATGAACAAAGATCGACTCACGGAAACTCAGAGGAACTCTCTGGGCGAGCGCGGGAACTTGCTGAAAACGGATTCTATTTTCTTCGGTATAATGCTGAGGGAGCAGCCCCGGGCAATATTTGGGATATAGTTCCAGAAGATCAACACAGAGACGATACCCACTGTGCAGTTTATCCGGCGGAAATTTGCGAGATACCAATCCGAGCGACGTGCCCACCAGATGGTGTTGTATTAGATCCGTTCGTCGGGACGGGGACTACTGTTGTCGCGGCTAATCGACTCAAAAGAAAAGCGATCGGAATTGATGCCAGTTCTGACTATCTCAAAACAGCAAAATCAAGACTTGCCGATGGTGTTCAAACAAAACTCAGGTAATTAAAACCTGTCTGACACAATCCTTTGAAATTCTTCTTTTGTCGGTGGTGTTTCTTCATCTGACGAATTCATCATTTGTGAAACGCCTTCCATATCAGACGAGACTTTACTGTCGATCTCAAGAATGTACTCCCCTTCATCATAATCATAATTCATCGAATAAGCGTAGAAATGTACCGGATCATCTTCACGAGCGGGGTGTAATGAGGTTGTATTGGCGTTTTGATGTAGATATTCAAGAGATTCGTCTTGGAGAAGGAATATTATGTTTTCTCCCCAATCGTTGAATACGTGACCCTTTTTCCACGCCTGTTGCATCATCGTCTTCGTGATAGACATTGCCCAATTTATACCATATGATCCATCCACCTCGTTCATATCTTCTTCCCTTTCATATGCTTCCTTATATGGCCAGACAGACCCTGTAGTATCAAGAGCCTGAATTTCTACACCAGCAAAGTCAATGACTTCCCCCTTCGCGTCTCGCTTGCCAGCCACATAATCGATTGAAGTACCAAGAAGAGGGACTTCGGGAACACGAAAGAACTCCCCTCGATCTTCGAAGAGTGGCTTAAGTTCTTCAAATACCCCGTCAACCTCGAAACGGTGAGGACAGATTATGTGTGGAGAATATTCAGACTGCCCTCGTTTTTTATATCCCACAGAACAAGTTCCAATAGTAATATCATTGTCACTCTTTCGTCGTTTCTTACAAGTTTCACTTAGGAATGGACACTGCTCTTTTTCTCGCGATCTTATGGCTTCTTCTGACTGATCATTGTAGAAGTATCCATAATACTCGACAGGATACTTTCCTATTTCAGGATTCATAAAAACGTGTTCCGATTCCTGTCTGATAAATCTTTACTACGTTGGTGTTCAATGTGGAGTTATGGCACTACTCTTAGCCCCCGCAGACGATGCCTCTTACCAAGCCACCTTAGAGTCGCCTATTGACTTGAGTGATTGGGACGACCGTCCAGAAGAATTCCCCGAACAGACCCGAGTCTGGGGTATCCGTACAGATCCAGAGATGGGTGAATGGAAGCGGAACAGTCGAATTCTCAAGAATATGCAAGAAGGAGATCCAATCTTATTCTACAATAGCGAGACATATTTTGCCACTGCCCGAGTTGGCACTATGTGTGAAACGGAATATATTCGAGATAATTATTGGGGCGGGGGCCCAGCCATTAATGTATTTTCTGTAGAAGATTATAGAGAGAATATTAGCCTTAGTAAGTCGGAGTTGAACGATATTCTGGATTATAAACCCCAATTCCATCCGCAGGGGATTTGTGAAGTTAGGAGTGATCGACCGGTTGATAGTCTTCTTAGAAAGGTCGGGTTAGAGTAGAATCTGGCCTCGGGTTCGAACATCTACGAAGTAACAGTTTATAAGATCGTAAGGATCGTGGTGGCAACAAGTGAGAAAGAACTGCGGAAAGTCCAAGCTGAACTCGACGCGGCCGCATTCCACGCTTACGATCTTGACCGCGAGCAGACCGCGTTCGTACTGGATGACTTCCATCAGGTACAGGATCCCCGGCTGATGGACGACGGGTATTTCGAGATGGTATTAGAGAAGTACGACGATCTCGCCTAACGCGCGCGGGAAAATCAACTCACCGTCGAGGTGGCTAACTACGGTTCGGCAAACGGGGGACTGTATGATGCTCTAACTGCTGTCTGGTGTGATCTGGCACGGTGGGACGACTTCTCGCCCCAATGGGTTCCGCGAACAGTTTTTATACCAGCGAATCTAAGTGACTGGCAGTAATCCGCATACGGCAGGACCCGGTGTACCGCGACGGTACAGTTGAGATTGGGTTTGACGGGGCTATATCGGCCCGGTAATCGAGGGGGGTTCCGTAAAAAGAATCGCCCGCTGTCTGTCCAATCTACCGCGACGAAGGAGCGGTATGGACTCGCCGGGATTTGAACCCGGGGCCTCTCCCATGCCAAGGGAGTGATCTACCGCTGATCTACGAGCCCGCGACGCACCTCAACGTACCCGAGGGGATTTCTTAAACCCATCGAACCGCACCGCTGCTCGTCGACTGGTCGCACGCCAGGCATCAGTTTTGAGAATCGGCCACAACAGCTAAGCGTCTTCACAGTCCAATGTGGCCCACGCAACGCGAACTGGCGTTCGACACCGGGGAAACCACTATGAGAGCCACAGTAGGACGACCGCACGACGATGACGAGTGACAGGACGGTGAGCCGCGAGTCTGCCCGTGGACAGACGACGCTCGATTTCACGATCGGCGTCGTGATCTTTCTGACCGTACTCGCTGGCGTGTTCCTGTTCGTTCCCGGGACCTTACAGCCGTTCGAGGAAGGCGGTCAGGAGGATCTCGTGACCGCCAATCGTGTCGCCGATCAGCTGGCCGAACAGTCGCTCGGTGAGCCGACGACACCGCACGTGCTCTCGGACGACTGTACCGTCGCGTTTTTCAATACCAGCGTGACCCCGCCAGCGGAGTGTGGCTACGATGGGGCGACCCTCTCGGAGCGGCTCGGCCTTGGGGACCGGCAGTTCGTGAACGTCACCATCCGTGAAGGTGGAACGGACGGCTCGGGAACTAGCGAGCCGCTGTGCTGGAACGGATCGGAGTTACCCGGCGAGCGACTGGAGTCCGCTGACGACTGCGATAGCAACACGACGACGCTGGCGATCGGCAGCACGCCGGTCGAGAGCCAATCGACGGTGACCGCGCGACGAGTGGTCGAACTCGACGGTCAAGACGTGTTCTTGGTGGTGGTGCTATGGTGAACCGGGCACAGGCCCACACGCTCGAGGCCGTCATCGCGGCACTGCTGTTGCTCACGAGCCTCGTTTTCGCGCTCCAGATCACGGCGGTGACGCCACTCTCGGCCAGCACCTCCAACCAGCACATCGAAAACCAGCAACAGGCCAGCGCCGCCGGCGTACTGTCGATGAGCCTGGAGAACGGTGAACTCAAACAGTCACTCCTGTACTGGAACGCGAGCGGTGAGCGGTTCCACAACGGAACGGTCAATGGATATTACACCGAGACGATGCCGACAGCGTTCGGTCGAATCCTCGAGCGGTCGTTCGGCAACCGTGGGATCGCTTATAACGTCAATTTGATCTATGCCACCGGAGACGGCAGGCTACAGACAGAAGAACTGATCTATCGCGGCGTGCCCAGCGACAACGCCGTCGTGACCAGTCGGTCAGTTGTCCTGACTGACGACGACCGGATCCGGTACGCGAATATGACAGCCGGCGATCGAGTCAGTGAGAGTGACTTCTACGCTCCGGATGTCGGCGACGGCGGGTACTACAACACGGTCCGCGTGGAGGTGGTCGTATGGCGGATCTGAGACGCGACGGCAGACAGCTGTTCGGCGGAGACGCCGAGCGCGAGGTCAGTCGCGGACAGGTGATGCTGATCGCTGGGTTCGTACTGGCCGTGGCGTTTCTCGCCGTCGCAGTGATGCTGAACGCGGTCATCTACTCGGAGAACCTCGCTACTCGAGGCGAAGACGCCCGCGGATCCGAAGCGATCGCATACAGAGCCGACGTCGTCGACGGCGCGGAGCAGCTAATCGAGTATGTCAACGTCGAATACGCCAGCGGGAGCGGGACACCGTTCGAGAATCGTACTGCGGAGTTCAATCGATCAGTTCGATCGATGTACAACAGCACGGCCCTGATGCAGTCGACCGACGGGATCGCCACTGACGTCACTGTCATAGGTGTGACTCAAGGGACGTTCATCGGCCAGTTCAACGCCTCGCGGAACTTTACAAGTGCTAATGGGATCGAAGACTGGGAGCTGGCGAACGACACTTACGGAACCCGAGCGTTTCGAATCAATATTACGGAGCCAGGCGCTGATGACTTCGTCGTTAGCGTGACCAACGGCTCCGACACGTGGTCCGCAGAGATTGACGGGAACAGCACTAACACGACGATCGACATCGACGGGGCCGGATCGTGTACTGTCGGTCCAACTCCGGAGATCGACCTAACTGCCGGAACAGTCGATGGCTCCCCGTGTGAGGCGCTTTCGTTCGGCGAGAATGTCTCCGCGCCCTACTCGATCAAGTTCGAGGACGCGAATGAAGTCGTCGGGAACTTCTCGCTGGTCGTGAACTCGACCAGTTACGACGCGACGAATTACGACAGCGAGCGGGATTCGCCGTTTGCCGACGACGAGGCAGTCTACGCGGCCACGCTGTATCTCCGCCACGAATCGCCGGATCACGTGTACGCGACCGAAGCCAGCGTCGTTCCGGGTGAGAACGATGCGTGACGACCGTGCCGGAACGATGCGTGACGACCGCGCCGTTTCGACGACAGTGAACTACGTGCTTGGACTGTCGATCGCGTTCCTGTTGATCGCCGGCCTGTTTCTCGCCGGTGGGGACTTCGTTCAGGACCAGCGCGAGACGAGCGTCGAGACGGAGCTTCGGGTCATCGGCGAACAGTTCGCAGCGGACATGGAATCCGCGGATCGGCTGGCACAGACCACCGAGAACGGAACTGTCGTCGTCGAACGGTCGGCCCCCTCGCGGGTCAGCGGGACGGGCTACACGGTCGCCATCGAGGGCGGCGACGATCCCCGGCTCGTGTTGACTGCACACGATCCGGACGTCGAAGTCACGGCACAGTTCTCGAACCGAACTGCCGTCCAGCCGACGCGGATCTCTGGCGGTTCGATACAGGTGACCGAGACGGGTGGACAGCTCGTCCTCGAACGGAGGGATCAGTGATGGACCGACACACGACGAGCGAGACGGATCGGCGCGGAACGACCGAGGCGGATCAGCGTGGGCGACCTGCAATGGATCGACGCGCGATTAGCGAGGTCCTCGGGTTCGCGCTCGTGTTCGGTCTCATCGTCTCGCTCGTGATACTCGTTTCCGTGGTCGGATTCGACGAACTGGAGGACACCCGGGACAGAGAAGAACTGAACAACGCCGAACGGGCATTCGACGTGCTCGCGGACAACATGAGAGACATCCACGCCGAAGGTGCTCCGAGTCGTGCGACCGAGATTAACCTCGAATCGGCACGTCTCGAGGTGGGTGAGCCAATCTCGATCAACGTAACGGGAGTCAATCAAACCGGTGCGTCGTTCGATAACGTGTTCACGTCACAGCCGATCGTCTATGCCAGTGGTGATTCAACGCTCGTTTACGCGGGTGGTGCCGTCTTTCGGACGCAAGGTGATGGCGGCTTCGCCGTCAACGAACCGCCGTTTGTGCTTAATTCCAAGCGCGTCGTCTTGCCGATCGTCCAAACACGACACCAGGGCGAGGTCACGAGTACGAGCGGTTCGACGGTCCGCGTCAGGGCTGAAAACCGTCAGCGGCAGCTGGTCCGCGGTTTCAACGAATCACCGACGTCGTTCGATAAGATCATTATCAACATCACGTCACCGCGAAGCAATCTCTGGCGGGACTATCTGACATCACAGAACGGTGTGACAAACTGCACCCAGCCACGTCCAAATAACATCCGCTGTACGATTGACAACCCTCAGTCAGTGTTCGCAAGTCGAACGCTGGTCAACTACGCGTTCGAATCGTGATCCAGGATCCGCTCATTGTGGCTATTGTGAGCCGATTTCGCATCTGCCCCCGTCAAAAGACGGATCTCCCGAGCCCTATTTTGTTTCGCTGATGAGGACACTAGCAGGCGACCGTCCGGTACGTAGGTACAACGGCCACAATCACATAGATATAGGTATCCCGAGCAGTGACGGTCCGGCGAAATATCAGTCGAGTCTGATCTCGATTTCGTTCTTCGTAACATGGAGGTACGTAACGTACTTGCTTCCGGCACCTTCTTCGTAGAGGAGACGCCCTTGAGAATTTCCCTCAAGGACTGGACCACTCTCGCCTGGACCATCCTTGGCAACTAGGTCTACCTCAGTGCCCATCAATCCGAGGTAGTGATTAGTCACTTCATTGAGCGTTTCGGTGTCGGGATTGTCTGTGTCGTTCTGGTAGTACGTCTTTCCATCACCCATCTCGTATGTGATTGAATCGTGTTGGTCCCAGACGGTAGGAGTACGAAGACTGTACGTATCCATGTCCTTGTTGAACGCCCACTTGTTACCAAGCGTGGTCCCCGTCGAGTCTCCGTTGTCGGGATCATCTATTTTTGGGTCGAAGTTTCCGTCTTTCCCGATCTGATCGTACGTCATAGTAATGTCGTCTGAGACGAAATCGACGTGAAGTTTTAAATCACCATCGGCACACACCCACTCCATGCCATCAGTATCCGCGGGATTGAGAGCATCTGACTCCCAGGACTCGTATTGTCCGCCACTGCCGTTATAATAATAGACGCTCACGTGGGCTTCTTTATCCGAGGGAACACAATCATCATTTTTATTGACGTCAGAGTAGACGTGGATCTCAAAATCTTTTCCGTCTTCTTCAGCGTAAAACGAGAAATGTGGTTTCGTCTTGTTGATGTCAAGCGTCACGTCGAAGTCAGTGATTGGGTGCCCGCCGTGGATGGCTCCTGCATTGACACTGTCGCCAGCAGGTGGTATCCTGAACTCGCCGGGCGCCCCCTCTGTCGTCGCCAAGGTTAGTGTAACAGTGTTCTCACCCACTCGTGTCGTGTTCCCAGTCGTACGCTTGCGGAAATATGACTCCCACCCGTCGGCGTACTCACTGTGGACTGTGACGTTGACAGTCCCCGATCGGACAGGATTGATATAGTCGCTGTCTGTCTCGTCGTAGGGTGCACCGGTGCCGTTTTCCGTGGCGTCTGTCGCGTTCGGATAGACCAGTCGAGCCTGCTGGCGCGGCGTGACAGTCAGGTCGACGCTCCCGCTCGCGGCACCGTCGCCGGTCACCTGGATCGCCGGCAGAGTAAGTGTCGCCCCGCGGTAGTGGAACTCGGGGGGCGAGATCATCTGTGCTTGCCCGGCCTGCTCGAGCTTCCAGACGCCCCCGCCCTGATACGCGATCGTCCCCCTGTCGCTCTCGTAGACGACGCTTCCGAGCGTCTCGTTGAAGATCACTTCGGTATCGCCCGTGCCGGAGTAGTTCGCGTGGGTGATCCGCATCCAGCCGGTCTCTTCGCGGACGGAGATGTCTCCGTCGTCATGTCCGAGCGAGACCCGCTGGGCGTTAGCGTCACCGAGCGCGACCATCGCCGCTCGCGAATCGAACAGCGTCATCGAGTTCTCCGCACGCTGGTACTCGTTGCTGTCCTGTGTATCCGCGATTCCGGCCCCGCCGATCGCGACTGTCAATCCCGCACCCGCCAGTACGAGCGCAAAGATGAGCACGAACCCTATCGTTTCCGACTGGGCGCGGGAAAGACTCGACATTGCGGAAATGTGTGTGCCACAGAAACAAAGTTCTACTGGCCGCGTTCTCAGAACTGATTTCTCGGGGTCGACGACCGCGCGGTCACTCCCCGTGTTGCTGGATGAACGTCACGTCGGTCCGCCGCTGGCCGACTTCCGTCTCGAGATGGGCGGCGAACGTTTCGGGATCGACGTCGTTGAGCTCTTGCTCCTTGCGGTCGCGGACCGAGATCGTCCCGGCGTCCTCCTCGTTCGAGCCGAGGATGAGCATGTAGGGGACGCGATCCTCGTGGGCCTGCCGGATCTTGCGTTTGACCGTCCAGGAGCGGTCCTCGATGGTGACGCGGTAGTCGTCGAGATATCGGTTCTGAATCTGCTTGGCGTAGGGAATCTGATCGTCGCTGATCGGCAGAATCCGGACCTGTTCGGGAGCGAGCCAGGGCGGGAACTTTCCGTTGTAGTGCTCGGTCAGTACCATGAAGAACCGTTCGTAGGAGCCATACAGCGCCCGGTGGATCATGACGGGGCGGTGCTCCTCGTTGTCTTCGCCGACGTAGGAGAGGTCGAAACGCTCGGGCATGTTGAAGTCCAGCTGCACGGTCGGTCCGTCCCAGCTGCGGCCCAGCGCGTCCTCGAAGGCGAAGTCGATCTTCGGCCCGTAGAAGGCACCGTCGCCGTCTTCGATCTCGTAGGCGACGTCCTGAGCTTCGAGAACGGATTCGAGCTGGTTTTCGGCGCGCTCCCAGATCTCGTCGCTGCCGACGGATTTCTCCGGTCGGGTGGCGAACTGGACGTTGTAATCCAGATCGAACGTCTCCAGCGTGTCGAGGATGATGTCCATGATCGCCTCGACCTCGTCTTCGATCTGGTCGGGCCGGACGAACAGGTGGCCGTCGTCGATCGTGAACGCCCATACGCGCGAGAGCCCGGACAGCTCGCCGCGCTGTTCCTTCCGATAGACCTTGCCGTCCTCGAAGTACCGGACCGGGAGGTCGCGATACGACCACTGCTGCTGGTCGAAGATCGTCGCGTGACCCGGGCAGTTCATCGGCTTGAGCCCGTATTCCTCGTCGTTGACGTCCAGCAGGAACATGTCATCCCGGTAGTTGTCGTAGTGGCCGGACTTCTTCCACAGTTCCGTCCGGAAGACGTGTGGGGTCTCGACCTCGCGGTAGTCGGCCTCGCGGTTGAGGTTGCCGACGTACTCGGAGAGTTCGTTGAGGACGGTCTTGCCGTTGGGGTGATACAGCGGCAGTCCGGGGCCGGTCGTCTCGTCGATCGAGAACAGGTCCAGCTCCTGGCCGATCTTGCGGTGGTCGCGCTCTTTGGCCTTCCGGCGCTGTTCGAGGAACTCTTCGAGGTCCTCGTCGCTCTCGAAGGCGGTCCCGTAGACGCGAGTCAGCATCTCGTTTTCTTCCTCGCCGCGCCAGTACGCCGAGGAGATCTGCAAGAGCTTGAACGCGCCAATCTCGCCGGTCGACTGGACGTGTGGTCCCTTACAGAGGTCCTGCCAGTCGTCCTGGACGTAGAAGGAAACCGGATCTTCCCCGGCGGCTTCGGTTTCGAGGATGTCCTGCTTGTAGGGGTTGTCCTCGTAGATTTCGAGTGCTTGCTCGCGATCCCGGTGGACGCGGCCGATCTCGTAATCGGCCTCGACGATCGCGTCCATCTCGGCTTCGATCTCCTCGAAGTCGTCCTCGTCGATGTCGACGTTCGCGATGTCGTAATAAAAGCCCTCGTCGGTCCAGGGACCGATCGCCAGTTTCGCCTCGGGATAGATCCGCTGGAGCGCCTGTGCGAAGACGTGTGCCGTCGAGTGACGGATCAGATTGCGGTAGTCGTCGCTGCCGGGCGTGACGATTTCGATTTCGGCGTCGTCGGTGATCTCGTACTCCGGTGGGACCAGTTCGCCGTCGATCCGACCGGCACGACAGTCCTCTCCCAGACCTGGGCCGATCTCGTAAGCGACGTCCTCGACGGTAACCGGTTCCTCGAAATGCAGTTGTGAACCGTCTGGCAGTTCGACCGATACGGATCGCTCTTGTTCTGATTTAGCCATGATGAATCACACCGCCACCGGGGGCGGAAAATCGCGGACCTGACGGTCGGTGATCATTCGGACCGCGGTGTAAATCGATCACCGACGTACATCGTGAGCGAAACGACGGCGTTGGCACGAATAAACCTTTTGAGAGACTGCGTATCACATGATCTGTGTGGTATAGTACCAACCCACTCACGGTGTATCAATCCACGTCTGCGGACGGCAAGACCTATATCCGTCATCTGTTTACGTAGTGGCACTCGATGGCACTCGGACTCGTCAACGCACTCGAATGGGCCCACCAGTGGTGGGGTCCGCTTTCGTGGCTCGTCCTGCTCGTCTTTCTGTCCGGGACGGTGATCGAGCTGTACGACCGCCGCCTCGCCCGGTACGTCCTCGTCGGTGGCTGGGGCGTGCTGGCGCTGTTCTGGGTCTCGGCGATCTATCAGTTCGTCTTCGACCAGAAGAGTATCACAGAAGGGATTGCCGTCGTGCTCGCGATTCCGCTCTCGCTGTACGTCGGCTACCTGCTCGCCAGCGGTCGCGATCGGCTGATTGTCGTCTCCCGAGCCGTCGCGGTCGGTTGGTTGATCTACTTGCCGTTCTCGACGCTCCCGTTCCTCCGGAACCCGCTGATCGCGATCGTCACCGATCAGACCGCGACCGTCCTTTCGTTGATCGGTGCCGACTTCGAGGTCATCGCCGGCAACAACTTCCCGGCGGACCTCGGCCCCGCCGAACCGGTCGAACCGTACCAGAAGACGTTCTTCTTCCACGTACCCGACGTCCGCGCCATCTCGTATACGATCATGATGGCCTGTACCGGCATCGGGAGCATGGCCATCTTCGGTGGACTCATCGCGGCCGTCCGCGCGCCGCTCGCGCGCAAGCTGAAGGCGCTGGCCGTCGCGGTCGGGATCATCTGGGTGCTCAATATCGCCCGGAACGTCTTCATCGCCTACTCCTTTGGCTACCAGCGCTTGCAGATCTTCCCCGAGTTCGTCATGTCCGTGTTCGGCATCGACAGCCGCCTCGAGGTGTCTTACATCGTCGCCGACCGGATCCTCGCACAGTTCCTGTCGGTCTTCGCGCTGGTCGGGATCACCTACGTCGTAATAAAGATCCTCCCGGAAGTGCTGACGATCGTCGACGAAGCGCTGTACGTTCTCACGCGAAACGAATACGACCTCCAGGACGCACTCGACGTCGAAGCGCGGGCCGACGGCGGGAGCGAGCGCCGGGACGAGACGGTCTAGGCATTTCCCAGCCGATCTAGACGAGCAGGTCTTCGCCGGCGTCGGCAGGCAAGCCGGCCAGTTCCACCAGTGCGTCCCGTTCGACGTAGTGCAACTCGCCGGGGATCACGAGCAGGTGTAACGGGTCACCGAAGTCCTCCCCTGCAAGTTCAGTGAGACGGTCGCCACGGACGAGCGGCTCGGGACTGCCAGCCCGTGCGACCACCACGGCCGGTGCGGTCGCCTCCCAGTCGGCCGCCAGAAGCGACGCCGCTTCGCCGCCTGTCATGTAGTCTTCGCGATCGTCGTCGACCTTGATGTCAAGGAAGACCAGCGTGTGCAACCCTCGTTCGCGGTTCGCCTCGATCGTCTCGATCACGCTGCCGGGAACGCCGTCGCCGCCGTGTGAGGATTCGAACGGCAGCGTCGTCGCCTTCCCGAAGCGGTAGTTCTGCAGGCCGGTCAGCGAGCTCGCCGCTGCGGCCGCGGTCGTGCCGTGGACGATCCGGGTGTCGATCCCTCGCTCGTGGGCGCGCAGGCGAAGATCAACATGTGTCGTCGAGATCATCGGATCGCCCGCGGTACAGAAGACCGCGTCGCCGCGCTCGGCAGCCGCGAGAATCGGTTCGGGATCTTGCTCGACGCCCTCCCTGGTTCGGAGTTCGATCCCGACGCCGTGAGCGGCCTCGACGTCCTCGAAACTCGCGCCGACGAGTTTGCTGGTATACCGCTCGGCGAAGACCCGATCCGCCTCCTGGAGGGCGTCCCGGCCCTGGAGGGTGATCGAACGCTCGTCGTACAGTCCCAGTCCGACGAAAGTGAGCATACCCGTACTGCGCGTTCCGGGTGAATAAGCCAACCGACACGCTTACCGCCGGCGCTGGGCGAATGACCGGTATGGAACGTCCGTGCGTTCGCGTCGCCCGCGAGGACGGCGAGGAGACTCGCCAGCGGCTCGACGAAGCCGACCTGCTGGATCACGACCACGAGATCGTCCACGAGGACGGCGAACTCTTCCTGCCGGTCGCCGATCCCGCGGCCGTCCCCGAGGACCTGTCGGTCGTGACTCGCGACGTGCCCGTCCGCGAGGGGCAGACCCTGCCTGTCGACATCCTGGGGTTCGAGCCGACCTACGAGCGACTGGGTGACATTGTCATCGTCGACGAGGACGACGACGAGCGCGCCCGCGAGGTTGCCGCGGCGATCATGGAGTCGTCAATCCCCGCGGAGACGGTCCTCAACCGCGCGTCGAAAGTGAAAGGCGAGCAGCGCGTCCGCGAGTGGGACGTGCTGGCCGGCGACGGCACCGAGACCGTCCACCGGGAGTACGGCAGCGAGTTCCTGGTCGACGTCGCCGAAATGTACTTCTCGCCGCGGCTGGCGACCGAGCGCCATCGCGTCGTCGAGCAGGTCGAGTCGGGCGAGCACTTCTTCGACATGTTCGCCGGCGTCGGGCCGTTCGTGATCCCGGCTGCCAGGCGCGGTGCGACGGCGGTCGGCGTCGACATCAACGAGACCGCTATCGAGCACCTCCGGGCGAACGCAGAGCGCAACGACGTGGCCGAACGCGTGACCGCGATCGCCGGCGACGTCCGAGAAACGACCGACAAGTACGCCGGCTGGGCCGACCGACTGGTGATGAACTTGCCCCACAGTGCCGACGAGTTTCTGGAGACTGCGGTCGAACTGGCCGGCGAGGAGTGTGTACTCCACTATTACGACATCCAGCACGAGGACGACCCCTACGGGCCGGGCGAGGCGGCGATCCGCGAGGCCGCCGAGCCGGCCGGGTACGACGTCGCCGTCGAGACCCGCCACACTGTCCGGTCGTACGCCCCCCACGAGTTGAACGTCTGTCTGGACGTGCGACTGTCTCGCTAAGGGCATCCGATTCGCAACCCTTATTTTGGTATTCGCTCCAACGAGTAAGTGCACAGCGCAGTGCCGGTGTAGCTCAGACTGGGAGAGCGATTCCTTCGTAAGGAATAGGCCGAGGGTTCAAATCCCTCCACCGGCTTGGCCCTAAAAGGCTAAAGCCGCCGGTCTCAGGCCCGTTTTCGGCAGGATTCTCGACGAGCGACCTCGCCCCGCCCGGCGACGGCCAAACCGACAGACTGCACCGCCGTCTCCCACAGGAGCGCCGAGAACGCCCGTCACGCCGTTTTGCTCGACTCACGGCCGATCATACGCGGGTCCGTCCTCCGGCGGCACACGCGGCCTGTGGCGGGACGAGGGTCGCACCGAGAGCGAGGTGGTTGGCGTGAGTGTCGAGGACGCCGACGAGTCCTCATGTCGGGGTCCCGCCTTATTGGGTCCTCCCTCTGTCCCTGTCCGCGAGCGGTGGGCCGACTGCGACTACGCGAGCGAGTACGACCGACTCGCCCGTTACGTCGCCGAATCGCCCGACGGCGTCCCGGTCCCGGTCGCGGCCGCCGTCGGCGAGGTCGTCGACGACCCGAGCGAGACCGACCGCCGTCGCGCTCGTCGGTTCTATCGGGAGTTCGACGACCTGTTTCGGGTGTTCGAGCCGACGAGCATGGTCGCGGTCCCGGTGGCCGAATCCGACGACCCGGACAAGAAATACGACTATGAAAACCGCGAGACGGACCCCGATTTGGTGTGGGTCGAGCCGCAAGACGGCGCGTCGCCCTCGATAGCAAGTATTGGTAACTCCGACACCGCCGATTCGGACGGGGCCGAACCACCGTCTCACGACGACTTGCCACGCGAGCGGGCGGCGTCGTTTCTGTCGTCCATGCCATGGCTCACGTCGGACAGACAACGCGCCCTGCTACTGCGATATTTCGCGGACCACAATCGACTGCACGGCCGCGGTGACGGTGGGACCGACGAGGACGCGGGCCGTGTGGTCGAGACGGCGGCCGGAACGGTCACTGTCGGCGACCGATTCACGTCGTCGGCACAGGCCGCAGAGACGGTCGAGAGCCTCGACGAGAATCTCGCGGGTCTTCGGGCCGTCGCCGTCGACGACGGCGTCGAGACCCTGACGCACGTCTCGCTCACGCTCCCGCGGGAAGCGGTCGACTCACCGGTCGACTCGGTCGAGACGCTCGGCGCGGCGATTGAGGCGCTTCATGCGCGGTGGCGTCGCCCGAAACAGGACGGGTCGAGGAACCGACCGGGCGAGGTCCCACCACACGTTATCGTGGTCGAAGCGCAGGGCGACCTGACGGCCCACGCTCATATCGTCTACGCCGGCCGGCCCCAACCGGAGGACGACCTGAAAGCGGAGTGGGGCGAGATAGTCGACGCGCCACCGTGGAAACCGCCGCAGGTGTCGGTCGAGTCGGTCTCGGTGGACGACGCCGCCGCCGTCGAGCGACTGTTCGGCTATTTCGGTGAGACGGCTCGGGACCTCGAACGGCTCGCGGCGATGTCGGCCGACCGGCTCGAAGGCCACGCGGACGATCTCGTGGCGAGGACGGCACCCGACGAAGTGCGCCGCCTTGCTCGGCTCGCGCTCCTCTTTGCGACGGAGTCGCGGATAGTGCGGGCGACGCCGGGACTTCGGGACGCGGCGGACGCGGATCCGGACGGCGACGAGTCGGACGGGACGAGGACGAGCGAGAGCCTTGCTCGACCGCTCTCGACGGGTGAATACAACTGGAAATCCGCACGCTCGGGCGCGAGGGTCCCGCCGCAGTCGGGCGATTCGGGACCGGCGTCATTCACTGTGCCCTCGCCTCGTCGACCGAAAGGGGTTGCGACTCGTGACCGGCCGCCGCCTGTTCGGCAGGGACCCCCATGACTAAGCACCGAGAACGACAACTGTCGAATAGCGATACGGCAAATGACGACACCACACACGACCGATTCGACCCGAGGCGACTCGATCACGCGGGACCACGCGGCCCTGCGTCGAACTGCACCCGAGACCGCGAGGATGGGGCCATGAGTCCTGAAATCTCGCGGTCGGGGTCCGGCGAGGAGGACCGCGACGACCTCCCGCGCTGGTGGGGAGAAACCGACGAGTTCGACATCGTCGTGTTGACTGACAGGAAACTCCAACACGGCGGGAATCACCCAGCGGCCCCTGAGGAGGCCGCCGCCGAGGATATGATTCGGTATCGCCGGGGCGAGGCACTTCCCGACGAGTTAAAGAAACCGTCGACGTGGCGGGCGTTCTCGGATACGCTCGCCGCGGTCGACCCGGATTCGGGGGAACGGCTCGACAGGCGGAGTATCCATGAGCGTCAGGGCGTCATCGACGCGACGCCGGCGCTCGACACCTACCGCGAGGACCACGATCTTCACTTCGAGAGGCGGGAGGTGTGGACCTGTGAGGAGTGTGGTAAGAAGTTCCCCACACAGGCCGCGCTCCACGGGCACCGCGGTAGTCACGGTGCGTCCCGCGACGAGAACGGGGAGTACGACGGGAAGGCGGACGCCGACGAGAGCGACGAGGACGCCGCACAGGCCGCCGCGGGCGAGGACGCGGGTGAGATCCCGTTCACGACTGAGGCCGTCGAGGACGCCGACGAGGCGGCCCTACGCGAGTTGGCGCGAGTCCATACGGATCTCGACCCTGACGGCTTCGGGGCCGACCGCCTGCGGGCGGAACTCCTCGCTCGCGTCGAGGACGCGGGGACTGCCGGCGACGCCGGGACCGTCGACGAGGCCGACGAGGCCACCGCGACTGATGGAGGTGAACCATGAGCCGGCGCGATCCGCCGGCCCCACACCCGTCGGCGGACGAGTACGCAGGCAACGACGAGGCGTATCGCCGTGAGCAGGAGATCGAGGAACTCAAAGAGGCTATCGGCCTCTTGAAGGACAAAATCGAGGATCTCGGTGGGGATGTGGATCTGGACGGGAACGCGAGCGCGAGCCGGCGGCGCTCGACGGCGGACGCGGACCTCGGATTCGTCGAGTCGGCGGGCGCACTCAACACGCTCGACGAGCGCCGAGACGGAACGAGCGACGGCGATAGCGCCGCTAATCCGACGAGCAACCGCGAGGACGAGGACGGCGACCTCGGGTATGTCGCGTCGGCGGGCGCTCTGGATCAACTCGACGAGTAAGCAGGAAAACGGCAGGAAAGCGGCCCGTGTCGGGGCCGCGAGCGCGGCAACTGCACTATGAAATTCAGGGCTTCGGCGGCTCGAACGCCTCTCGCCCCGTGTGAGTGTTCGGTCTCGCGGCTTCTAAAGCCTCGGCAACACCTCGGTGAAAGTGTTATCGGGCGACGCCGTCTCCATAACGCCCCGCGTTATCCTATCAGTTGACAATCAAGACTAAGGTCCCTGCGGGCGTGGCTTCTCGTACAGGCGCTACTCGACAGGAAAACTGCGAGGACGGGGACGTGACCACGCCCCTGTCGAGAACGACGCACACTCGTTTATGGCCGGTTGGTGAAGGCCATTCGAGGGTTGGGTCGGAGGGGTCAAATCCTTTCCGACCCCTTCGGTGTGTGCGTCGGTCTCGGCGTCGACCTTCGACGCATGACCGACACACGGCGACCGAAACCGACGGACGGCGACCCGCCGAGCGACCGCGTCGAGCGGGGCCTATTCGTCGTCGGTGTCGTCGTCAATCGGCGAGCGGTAGGTCTGGAAGGTGTTTATCGGGCCGGACTCGGCCGCCCGCTCGGCCAAGGCGTCGACGAGTTGGGTTTGCGCTTCCTCGTTTTCGAGGAGTTGCTCGACGAGTTCTTCGGGGGTGGCGTCGCCGCTCTCGATACCGGCCTCGTAGGCTTCTTTCGGGTCGAACGGCAGGCGGCAGTTTGCACACCGGCCTTTGTTCCGCGGGGTTTTCTTGCCACACCGGACGCACTCGACGGGACGCGGATCCTCGGCAGGGTCGGCGTTCTGCTCGACGCCGTGCCCGCCGAGGTACTGTTCGTCGGATTCGCGTCCGAACCGCCCGATATACCGAGCGACGGCCTCGCTCCCGCGCTTGCGACCCTGTCGGTCCTCAATCAGCGCCGCGTTGAATCCGCGCCGAGCGAGGTCGTAGGCGTTCGATTTACGGAAGTTCGTGGGCGTCACCGTCTTCGAGACGCCGGCTCGTTTCGCGGCCCGCTTAAAGTATTTGAGGAACGTCTGGTAAGATGCTCGCTCGGGTGTCCCGAGTTTCGACCACAGGGGCGCGTCGCCGTTGGTCGGCGCGGGGTGTTCGTGTTCGAGCCAATCGGCGAGGTAGGCCACGGCGTCCCCGATACACAGTACGTCGCGGGTGCCGGTTTTCCCGTTGTCGACGTGGATATAGACACCGTTCTCGTCGTCGACAACGTCCCCGACGGTGAGGTCATAGAGTTCCTGTCCCCGCAGGCCTGCTTCGTACTGCGTGGCGAACAGGGCCTTTTCGCGGAAGTTGCGAGCGCCCTGTTCAATCATGGCGTCCACGTCCTCGTCGTCGAGCATATCGGCCCGGCTCGGGGTCGGGTCGTGGTTCTTCGGCAGACCGGTCTTTATCCACGCGAGCGAGTCGGGCGGCCCGTCCTCGTCGGGGTCACGCTTCAACACACGCGTCCCGAACATCCGCAGGGCGACGCGGTAGTCGCGTCGCGTCTCGACGCTCTTGTAGGAGTTGGCGTAGGCGACGAGTGGTTCGGCGGCCTCGCGGTCGGTGAGGGCCTCGGTGAGGCCGCCGACCTTCTCGGCCATGATTGTGCAGTGGCGGAGCAGTTTCACGCGCCGGGCCTCGCCGTATTCGGAGTCGAGCAGGGCGAGTTGTTGGTCGAACTTGAGCAGGTTCTCGCGGTCGTCGTCGGTGAGTTCCTCGTCACTCCGGTCCTTACCGCCGAGGTAATCACCGTTCTCGTCCCGATAGTAGTGAGCGGCCCCACCGGCTCGGATTCGTTCGCGGAGGTCTTTGAGTTCTGTCGCGTAGTCAGAAGCCATAGGTCCCTGAGGCGGTCACCGGCTTTAACCTTCGCGGTAATAGCCCTCCACCGGCTTTCTCCTGCGAGCAGTTCGTGAGTAACAAACGCTATGGAGAGATTTGAGCCGGACGAGACGCTAGCGAGCAGTCTCGGCGTGGTCACCATCTGCTCCACCGGTTCTTTCCGTGACGAGCAAAATAGCGAGGCACGACAGCGCGGTATTCGAACCGGATGGAGACGTGCTCGTTCGCTTCGCTCACTCCGCGCGACTCCCAGGGTTCGAATCCGCTGACGATTGCAGTCGCTCGCGAGTTTGCGAGCGACAGAAATGCGTGGGACCGGATTCGAACCGGCGGACCCCTACGGGACAGCGCCCTCAACGCTGCGCCGTTGGCCTGGCTTGGCTACCCACGCGCGCCTTGCGGTTTTCCGCACCTGTGTATTCCCGAGGGGGAGTAAAATGACTGTCGGTTCGGCTCGCCCCCGGGACTCGATGCCGTGCCGGCGGCACGACCCAAGCCCTGGGCCAAAACGGTTGTTTCAAGACAACCAATCCACAATACAGACGCATGGCAAAATACTCGACCGGTGGCGGTTCCGGCGACACCGGCGGGAGCTGCGAGCTCTGCGGTGCGACCGACGCCTCGCTCGAGACGGTCAATATCGCTGGCGCACGACTCCAGGTCTGTGCGAGTTGCGCCCAGCACCGTGACGACGCGAAAGGCACCTCCAGCGGGGGCTCCGACGACTCTGAGCCCAGCAGGGAGAAACGTGCCGCCCAGAACGCGGCTCGAATCCACGATGCACAGCAGGCCGACGCATCCCACTGGGAGGACGGCGCCGACTACGACGACGACCAGCTTCCGTACCTCGTCTCCGATTACGGCCGACGCGTCACCGAGGCACGGCAGGACGCTGGCCTCCAGCGCGAAGAGCTGGCCGAAGACCTCGGGATCGACGAATCGGACCTGCTCGCTGTCGAACAGGCCCGGGCGACCCAGGCCGGTATCGGAGGGTCCGTCATCACCGCCCTCGAAGACCGACTCGACATCGAACTGGCCGACACCTGATAGTGACCACTGTCAGTCACTACCGGATCGACCACCGTCACGCAGGCGGCCGTACTGGCTCATCGTTACAACGGTCACTATGAAACCCATGACCGACGCATACGACGCTGTCATCTACGATCTGGACGGGACGCTGGTGGAACTGGACGTCGACTGGGCGCAAGTCCGCCGACGGGTCGCGGCCGTGCTCGAAGCGAGAGGTGTCGAGACCGGCGAGGCCACCCTCTGGCAGCTCTTCGACCGCGCCAGGGAAGCCGAGCACTACCCGGCCGTCGAGAACCGGGTCGCGGAGTTCGAACGCGAAGGGGCGCGCACGTCCAGCAAGCTGCCGCTGGCCGAGGAACTCCCGTGGGACGGGCCCACCGGCGTCGTCTCGCTGAACGCTGAATCCGCCTGCCGGATCGCACTCGAAGTCCACGGCCTGGACAGCGCGGTCGACGTACTGATCGGGCGCGACACTGTCGAGGAATCGAAACCGCACCCCCAGCCGCTGCGTGCTGCGCTCTCCGCTCTCGACGTGTCCCCGGATAACGCGCTGTTCGTCGGTGATTCGGCGTCGGACGCCGAGACGGCACGACGAGCCGGCGTCGACTTTCAGTCGGTCGCGGACCGGCTCGATCGACGGCGCGCGTAGCCGTATACCGCCAGGGCCGTCACGAACCAGACGACTGCGCCCACCCTGATGGCAAACGAGGCGCGCGCTCCCCACGACGCGAGATCGACGGACACCGAGGCGACCGCGACGATCGGCGCACCGACGAGAATCGTCACGACGAACGTGATCTGCATGACCCAGCCGTAATCGATCCCGTCGGGATCGGTCGTTTCGACGCGCGCTGGCATGCCCGTCGCTCGGGTCTCGGAACTCGAATCGGTTTCGGTTGCCACCGAGAGGATTTTCCTTGCCGCGCTCGAAGCACGGCACATGCGCGCGAAGGACGTCCGGGAACGGAAGGGCGACGACGAGCCGCTGACGATGCTCACTGCCTACGACGCGCCGACGGCCGAGGTTCTCGAGGCCGCCGGCGTCGATCTGCTTCTCGTCGGCGACTCGGTCGGAAACCTCCGACTCGGCTACGACTCGACGCTGCCCGTTACTGTCGATCAGATCGCCAGTCACACGGCCGCCGTCGCACGAGCGACCGACGAGGCGATGGTCATCGCGGACATGCCTTTTCTCTCGTTCGGCGCCGACCCCGACGAGGCGGTCGAACACGCTGGCCGCATGCTCAAGGAAGCCGAAGCCGACGCCGTCAAGATCGAATCTGGCCCGCACACGGTCGAACTCACCGAGCGTCTCACGCAACTCGGTATCCCCGTCCAGGCCCACCTGGGGCTGACCCCACAGCACGAAAACGAGACGGGGCTCTTCCGGCAGGGGACCGACGAGTCCGCCGCCAAGCAGATCCTCGATCTGGCGCACAAACACGAGCGGGCGGGGGCGTTCTCGCTGGTACTCGAGCACGTCCCGGCGAACGTCGCCGCCCAGGTGACGGAGTCGATCTCGATCCCCACGATCGGGATCGGGGCCGGCCCCGACTGCGACGGCCAGGTGCTGACGATCGACGAAGTGATCGGCCTCTCTGAGTCGGTCGCACCGTTCTCGAAAGCGTTCGGCGACGTCCGCGGCGAGATGCGTTCGGCCGCCGAAGCCTACATTGACGCCGTCGGATCGGGCGAGTTCCCGGCCGACGATCACAGCCACTACGAGGACGACGTCGACGACATCTACTGACGCATATCGACGTCACTTCTCGCCCTGTCTGTTCTTCTTCCGACCCGTCTCGGCGACACGGCTCGACCGCGGTGGGTGTGAACCGCAATTCAGTCGATAATCCTAAAACCCACCCCCGTACCCCGTCAAATTAGAGAAGGGTTTATATAGAATGACTACTAACTTGGAGTTAGCATGACTGTAACGCAACGGTTGGACGAAGACGTGTCGGTGAGTCGCTACGAGTACGAGGACAGCGTGGTTCTCGCGGCTGATCTGGGCACGACCGAGGCCACGGCGGAGATCGTCGGCGACACGGTGATCGTCGTCGCCGAGCCCGAGCAGTACGATCTGACCCTGCCCGAAGGCGAGGACGCACGAGCGTTTATCAGAAACGGCGTTCTCACTGTCGAGGTGAGCCGATGAAACTCACTGTCAAACCACTCAAGCAGAAAGACGCCGGTCGGGGACTCGCCGCGATCGACCGGGTCGCGATGGACGAACTCGACCTGGAGAACGGCGATTACATCGTCCTTGAGGGGCGCCAGGGCGGGCGCGCAGTCGCGCGTGTCTGGCCGGGCTATCCCGAAGACAGCGGCGAAGGAATCATCCGGGTCGACGGGCGGCTCCGTCAGGAAGCGAACGTCGGGATCGACGACACCGTCGAGGTAGAGAAGGCCGACGTCAAGCCCGCTCGGTCGGTTACCGTCGCGCTCCCGCAGAACCTCCGCGTGCGCGGGAACATCGGCCCCCACGTCCGCAATAAGCTCAGCGGACAGGCCGTCACGCAGGGACAGACGGTGCCGTTCTCGCTCGGGCTGGGACCGATCTCGAACGTCGGTGGCCAGAAGATCCCGCTGAAGATCGCCGAGACCGACCCCCAGGGAACGGTCGTCGTGACCGACCAGACCGAGATCGAGATCAGCGAACAGCCCGCAGAGCAGATCACCGAAGGCGCGCCCCAGGACGAGCGCGAGACGCCAAACGTCACCTACGAGGACATCGGCGGGCTTGACGACGAACTCGAACAGGTCCGGGAGATGATCGAACTGCCGATGCGCCATCCCGAACTGTTCCAGCAGCTGGGCATCGAACCCCCGAAAGGCGTCCTGTTGCACGGCCCGCCGGGGACCGGCAAGACGCTGATGGCCAAGGCCGTCGCCAACGAGATCGACGCCTACTTCACGACGATCTCGGGGCCGGAGATCATGTCGAAGTTCTACGGCGAGAGCGAAGAGCAGCTGCGGGAGATCTTCGACGAGGCCGAGGAGAACGCGCCGGCGATCGTCTTCATCGACGAACTCGACTCGATCGCGCCCAAGCGCGGCGAGACCTCCGGCGACGTCGAGCGCCGCGTGGTCGCTCAGCTGCTGAGCCTGATGGACGGGCTCGAAGAGCGCGGCGACGTCATCGTCATCGGCGCGACCAACCGCGTCGACGCGATCGATCCCGCGCTGCGCCGCGGCGGTCGCTTCGACCGGGAGATCGAGATCGGCGTGCCCGACCGCGACGGTCGCAAGGAGATCCTGCAGGTCCACACCCGCGGAATGCCCCTTGTCGACGAGATCGACCTCGATCACTACGCCGAGAACACCCACGGCTTCGTCGGGGCCGACCTCGAACAGCTGAGCAAGGAGGCTGCGATGAACGCGCTCCGTCGGATCCGCCCGGAGATCGATCTGGAGGCCGACGAGATCGACGCCGAGATCCTCGAAGCGATGGAAGTCTCCGAAACCGACTTCAAGGAGGCCCTGAAGGGCATCGAACCCTCGGCGCTGCGGGAAGTCTTCGTCGAGGTCCCGGACATTACCTGGGAGGACGTTGGCGGCCTTGAGGACACCAAAGAGCGCCTGCGCGAGACGATCCAGTGGCCCCTGGAGTACCCGCAGGTCTTCGAGCAGATGGACATGCAGGCGGCCAAAGGCGTCCTGCTGTACGGCCCGCCGGGGACCGGGAAGACGCTGCTGGCGAAGGCCGTCGCTAACGAGGCACAGAGCAACTTCATCTCCGTGAAGGGGCCCGAACTGCTCAACAAGTACGTCGGCGAGTCCGAGAAGGGTGTCCGCGAGGTCTTCGAGAAGGCTCGTGCCAACGCGCCCACGGTCGTGTTCTTCGACGAGATCGACTCCATCGCCGGCGAACGCGGCCGGAGTATGGGTGACTCCGGCGTCGGCGAGCGCGTCGTCTCCCAGCTGCTGACCGAACTCGACGGAATCGAAGATCTGGAAGACGTGGTCGTCATCGCCACGACGAACCGGCCCGACCTGATCGATCCGGCGCTGTTGCGTCCGGGTCGGCTGGACCGGCACGTCCACGTGCCCGTCCCCGACGAGGAGGCGCGCCGGAAGATCTTCGAGGTCCACACCCAGGACAAGCCACTGGCCGAGGACGTCGATCTGGCCGAACTCGCGGCAGACACCGACGGCTACGTCGGTGCGGACATCGAGGCGCTGTGCCGAGAGGCCTCGATGGCTGCCAGCCGGGAGTTCATCAACAGCGTCTCACCCGAGGAAGTCGACGACAGCGTCAGCAACGTTCGGATCAGCCGCGAGCACTTCGAAGCCGCGATGGACGAGGTCGGTCCGAGCGTCGACGAGGAGACGCGCGAACGCTACGAGCAGATCGAAGAGCGCTTCGACACCAGCGAGCGCGAACTCGCAGACAGCCGCGAGGTCAGCCGGACCTTCCAGTGATCGCCCCTCGGTCCGGATAGGACAGCGCGGCCTCGGTGTTTCTCGACGTCGTCGGCAGCGAATGTGTCGCCCGTGGCGGTGACCGCCGCGAAGCGGGAAAATATTGCTACTTTTGGTCGTCACACCCGCATTGAGACAGTAATCTTCAAAGGGCGTCCGGTCGGAGTGACCGGTAGTATGGTGTATGAGACACTCGCTTTTGCGCTGTTTGCCCTCGTCACGCTCGGGTCGAGTCTGGGCGTCGTGCTGGTGCGTGACGTGTGGCATTCGGCGCTGCTGCTGGGTGTGGCGCTTCTGAGCGTCGCCGTCCACTTCGTACTGGCACAAGCGCCGTTCCTGGCAGTAATGCAGGTCCTCGTGTACGTCGGCGGGGTCCTCATCCTGATCACGTTCGCCGTGATGCTCACGCGCAGACAGACAGACGCGGACGACAGTGAGGTGGTCGCATGAATCGCCCGCGGCTGGCCGAAGACCTCGACCTGCTCCCGGGCGTGGCCGCGCTTGCGCTGTTCGGCGTGCTCGCGGCCGTCTTCCTGACCGCCGGGTTCGACGCTCCTGCGGGGTTCGAAGCGGGAGCCAGCGTCATGGAGGGGATCGGTTACGCGCTGTTCGATCTCGTCGATCAGTCGCCGCTCGTGACCGAGGGCTTCCTGTTCGCGTTCCTCGCGATCGCGATCGTGCTCGACGCGGCGCTCGACGGTGCGATCCTGCTGGCTCGACGCGAGGAGGGGGGTGACGAGTCGTGATCGAGACCCAGTGGTACCTGTTGCTGTCGGCCGGGGTCTTCTCGATCGGCCTGCTCGGCATCCTCGTTCGGGAGAACGCCCTGATCTATCTGATGTCCGTCGAGTTGATGCTCAACGCCGCGAACATCAACCTCGTCGCGTTCTCGCTCCAGCACGGCAACCTCACCGGCCAGGTGTTCGCACTGTTCGGGATGGCGCTGGCCGCGGCCGAGGTGGCCATCGGCCTGGGGATCATCCTCGTGCTGTATCGCAACTTCGAGACGATCGACGTGACCGTCCCAACGACGATGCGGTGGTAACATGACATGGATATACGACCTCGTTCCGGCGATCGCGCTCTTGCCGCTGGTATCGTTCGTCGTCGCGCTGTTCGCGGGCAAGTATCTGCCCAAGAAGGGCGCGCTGGCTGGAATCGCCGCGACCGGCGGTTCGCTGGTGCTGTCGCTGCTCGTGGCGCTGACGGTTGCGACCAGTGACGGCGCCGACACGGGCTACAACGAGACGCTGTACACGTTCCTCGAGGGAAGCAGTTCGGCCCCGTTCTCGCTCGAACTCGGCGTGCTGATCGACCCGCTCTCTGCGCTCATGCTGGTCGTCGTCTCGCTGATTTCGTTCCTCGTGCACGTCTTCTCGCTGGGCTACATGAACGACGAGGGCGAGACCGGTCTCCCGCGGTATTACGCCGGACTCGGCCTGTTTAGCTTCTCGATGCTCGCGTTCGTGTTCGCCAGCAACATTCTGATGGCGTTCATGTTCTTCGAGCTGGTCGGGCTCTGTTCGTACCTGCTGATCGGCTTCTGGTTCCGCGAGGCCGGCCCGCCCAGCGCGGCCAAGAAGGCGTTCCTCGTGACCCGGTTCGGGGACTACTTCTTCCTCGTCGGCGTCGTCGCGATCTTCGCGACGTTCGGGACCGGCGCGTTCGCCGGCAGCGAGAGCTTCCCGCACCTCGCCGAGCAGGCGCTGCACGGCGAGCACTCCGTCAACACGTTCCTCGGACTCGGGGAACAGGCGTGGTTCACCGTCGTCGGCCTGCTCGTGCTCGGCGGCGTGATCGGCAAGTCCGCGCAGTTCCCGCTGCACACGTGGCTGCCGGACGCGATGGAAGGTCCCACCCCTGTTTCGGCGCTGATCCACGCGGCGACGATGGTCGCGGCCGGCGTCTTCCTCGTCGCCCGGATGTACGGCTTCTACGCGCTCTCGCCGACCGCGCTCGGCGTGATCGCTTTCATCGGTGGATTCACTGCCCTGTTCGCGGCGACGATGGGCGTCGTCAAACAGGAGCTCAAGCAGGTGCTCGCTTACTCGACGATCTCCCAGTACGGGTACATGATGCTCGCGCTGGGCGGTGGCGGTTACGTCGCCGCCGTGTTCCACCTGACGACCCACGCCGTGTTCAAGGCGCTTCTGTTCCTCGGTGCCGGGTCGGTCATCATCGCCATGCACCACAACGAGAACATGTGGGACATGGGCGGGTTGAAAGAGAAGATGCCCGTCACCTACTGGACGTTCCTCGCCGGTTCGCTCGCGCTTGCGGGCATCTTCCCGTTCGCGGGCTTCTGGTCCAAAGACGAGGTGCTCTACGAGACGCTGATCCACGGACTGGGTGAGAGCCCGCTGCTTCTTGGCGGGTACGCCATGGGGCTGCTCGCGGTCGTGTTCACCGGCTTTTACACCTTCCGGATGGTGTTTCTCACTTTCCACGGCGAGCCCCGGACTGACGTCGCCGAAGACCCCGAGCCGGTCCGCTGGAACGTCAAAGGGCCGCTGGTCGTGCTCGGCGTGCTCGCGACGGTCCTGGGCGCGATCAACATGGTCCCGATCAAGAAACTGACCGACGCGGACATCGACTTCCTCCATCAGTTCCTCGACGAAGCACCCAGCGGGTTCCTGACGTCGGTTCACCACTACGCGGAACTGCTCGAAGTGGAAGCCGGCTACGGCGCGGCCGACATCGGCACGACCGGACTGCTGGCCTCGGCGGCGCTCTCGCTGGGGCTGGCGCTCGCGGGCGCCGGGCTCGCCTACCGGCTGTACAACGTGCCCGAGCCGGTCGAACACACGGACAAACTCGGTCGCGTGAAGACGCTTCTCATGCACAACTACTATCAGGACGAGTACCAGGTGTGGCTCGCGACGGGATTGACGGTCCCGGTCGCGAAAGCCGCCGATACGTTCGATCAAGGCATCATCGACGGCGTCGTCAACGGGATCAGCAGCGTGAGTCGCTTCGCCGGCCGTGGCGTGCGACGGATCCAGACCGGCGTCGTGCGTAATTACGCCGCCCTGCTGACGCTGGCGCTCGTGTTGCTCGTTGCCTTCTTCGGCGTCACAGGAGGGTGGTTCTGATGTTGATCGAAGCACTGCTGGTCGCGACGCTGCTGGCTGCCGGCGTGGTGTTTTTCGCCCCCGACCGGTACGCCGGCAAACTCGCTGCCGTGCTCAGCCTCCTGCCGCTCGTCGGCAGTCTCTGGCTGTGGCTGGACTTCGAGGGTAGCGGGAACGCCCTGCTCGACGGCAGCGAGATCGCCTACGAGACGACGATCGAGTGGATGGACATCGGATACACGCTCCAGTGGCACGTCGGGCTCGACGGCGTGAGCCTGCCGCTGATCGTGTTGACGACGATCCTGACGACTGCAGCGATCGTCAGCGCCTGGACGCCCATCGACGAGCGACAGTCGCAGTTCTACGGGCTCGTGCTCCTGCTGGAGTTCGGGCTGCTGGGCGTGTTCGCGGCGCTGGATTTCTTCGTGTGGTTCGTCTTCTGGGAGGTCGTCCTCGTGCCGATGTACTTCCTGATCGCCATCTGGGGCGGTCCGCGCCGCAAGTACGCGGCGATCAAGTTCTTCGTCTACACGAACGTCGCGAGCCTGATCATGTTCGTCGGGTTCCTGACGCTCGTCTTCGCGATGGGCGACAGCGTGACGACGCTCGGTCTGCCCGAGGTCGCACAGGCGCTGCAGGCCGGCGGTGCCGTCGGCTCGATCGCCGGCTTCGCCCCGGAGACGGTCAAGCTGTTCGCGTTCGCGCTGATGTTCTTCGGCTTCGCGGTGAAGGTACCGGTCGTCCCGGTCCACACGTGGCTTCCGGACGCCCACGTCGAGGCCCCGACACCGGTGTCGGTGCTGCTGGCGGGCGTCCTCCTAAAGATGGGAACCTACGCCCTGTTGCGGTTCAACTTCACGATGCTTCCGGACGTCGCGACCGACTACGCCGAACTCATCGCGGTGATCGCCGTGATCAGCGTGATCTACGGCGCGATGCTCGCGCTGGCTCAGCAGGACCTCAAGCGGATCGTCGCTTACTCCTCGATTTCCTCGATGGGCTACGTTATCCTCGGCCTGGTCGCGTACACGACCTACGGGGTCGGCGGCGCGACCTTCCAGATGATCTCCCATGGGTTCATCTCCGGGCTGATGTTCATGGTCGTCGGCGTCATCTACAACGAGACTCACACTCGGATGGTCGGCGACATGTCCGGAATGGCCGACCGGATGCCCTGGACGGTCGGGATCTTCGTCGCCGCCGCCTTCGGCTACATGGGGCTGCCGCTGATGAGCGGGTTCGCCGCCGAGGTGTTCGTCTTCCTCGGATCCTTCGACGCGCCGTATCTCTCGCTGGCCCCGCTGTTCACGGCCGCGGCGATGTTCGGCATCGTCATCGTCGCCGGCTACCTGCTGTGGGCCATGCAGCGGACGCTGTTCGGCGAGTTCGACCTCGGTACCGACTACGAGGTCGGCCGTGCGCCGCTGCACGACGTCGCGCCGCTTGCGGTGTTGCTCGCCTGCGTGATCGTCCTGGGGGTCAATCCCGACCTCTTCATGGGGATGATCCAGGACGCGATCAATCCCATCGTCAATAGTCTCGGAGGTGGTGCCTGATGGATCCACTCGTCAACCTGCCCGACTGGGCCGGGATGGCTCCGATGCTCGCCTTTGCCGTGACGGCGCTGGTGTTATTCCTGCTTGACAGTATCGAACCGGAATCGGACTCGCTGAGCCTGACAGTCCTGACGGGCGTCGGCCTGATCGGCTCGCTGGCCGCTGTGGTTCTCTCGGGCTGGTTCCTCCTCGAGGCCGGCCCGGTCGAGCTGTTCGCTGGCGCGTACGTCGTCGACGAGATGAGTCTGTTCTTCACGGCGCTGATCGGCAGCGTCACCGCCCTGGTCGTGCTCGGCAGTCACGATTACATCGCCGAGACGGACTATCGGGCCGAGTACTACTCGCTGGTCTTCCTGGCGGCGACCGGGATGGCGATGGTCGCCTCCGCGAACAGCCTGGCCGCCGCGTTCGTCGCCGTCGAACTCGTCTCGCTGCCGTCCTACGCGCTCGTGGCCTATCTCAAGCACAATCGTGGATCCGTCGAGGCCGGGCTGAAGTACTTCCTTGTCGGGGCGCTGTCCTCGGCGATCTTCGTCTACGGGATCAGCCTCGTCTACGGCGCGACCGGGGCGTTGCAGTTCGATATGATCGCCACGGCGATCGACGGCGACGCCCTCACCGGTGGCCCGGGCATTCTCGGGCTCGGCATCCTGATGGTCATCGGTGGAGTCGCGTTCAAGACCGCCGCCGTGCCGTTCCACTTCTGGGCACCCGAGGCGTACGAGGGTGCGCCTGCGCCGATCTCGGGCTTCCTCTCCTCTGCTTCCAAGGCCGCCGGGTTCGTGCTCGCGTTCCGCGTGTTCACCGTCGCGTTCCCGCTCGACGCAGTGTCGGGGACCTTCGACTGGACGCTGGCGTTCCTGATCCTGTCGATCGTCACGATGACGCTCGGGAACTTCGCGGCCGCGACCCAGGAGAAAGTCAAGCGCATGCTGGCGTACTCCTCGATCGGTCACGCCGGCTACGTGCTGATGGCGCTGGCCGCGTTCTCCGGCACCGGGGCGGAGAGCCTGCTCGCGGACGTGAGCAACGACAGCCTGCTGCTCGGTGCCGGGATGATGCACCTGCTGGTCTACGGCTTCATGAACACCGGTGCGTTCCTGTTCGTCGCGCTGGCCGAATACTGGGGCGTCGGCCGACGGTTCGAGGACTACAACGGCCTCTGGCGGGAAGCGCCGATTGCCTCCGCCGCGATGACCGTCTTCCTGTTCAGCCTGGCCGGGTTGCCCGTCGGCGCGGGCTTCCTCTCGAAGTACGTCCTCTTCATGGGCGTGATCGGGGCCGGCCTGTGGTGGCTGGTCGTCATCGCGCTTGTCAACAGCGCGCTGAGCCTGTACTACTACTCGCGGCTCGTCAAGGCGCTGTGGATCGAGACGCCCGAGACGCCACACGAGATCGACTCCTACCCGGCCGGCATCTACGCCGCGGTCGTCGCTGCGGCCGTCGTGACGGTCCTGCTGCTGCCCGGGTTCGGCGTCGTCGCGGAGGAAGCGATCGCTGCTGCCGGCGCACTGCTCTGATCGCGTGGCACCCAACGCTGATATCGACGAGGACGAACGGGAGGCTCTGCTCACGATATCTCACGGTGCCGTCGTCACTTCGGGTGCCGTTTCGGCGCAGCGAGCTCTGTCGACCGCGACCGAGTTCGTCCTCACTCGCGGTCTCGGTCCCGTCGCCTACGGGGTGTACGCGCTGGCCTGGCGGATCGCCCAGGTTCTGACGCGGCTGGTCACGTTCGGGAGCGTCCCCGCTCTCCAGCGGTTTCTCCCCGCAGCCGACGACACACAGCGATCACGCGTGGCCGGACTGGCCTACCTGACGACGCTCGGGTTCGGCAGCGCCATCGCGGTCGCCGTCTGGGTGCTCGCTCCGCTGATCAACGAGCGCACCGTCGCCGAACCGGCGTTCACGCCGGCGATGCGTCTATTTGGGCTTCTTGTCGGGCTCTTCGGGCTCGTGATGATCGTCGCGGCGACGTTCCGGGCGATCGGCTCCGCACGTGGGGAAGTGCTGTTCAACAAGCTCTTGCGACCGTCGGCCCGGCTCGTCGGTGCGTTGCTCGCGCTGGCGCTGGGCTATTCGGTCGTCGGCGTCGCGGGCGCGATCGTCGCCTGCACGCTCGCGCTGGTCGTCGTCGGCGTGCCCGCGTCGATCCGTTCGACCGGTATCGTGCCCCGAGTTCGTGGGATCCGTAGCGAGGCTGGACGGTTCTACAACCACGCCGGGCCGGTCGCGATGAGCAGCCTCGGGAAGGTGTTCCAGAACCGGATCGACATCCTGCTGGTCGGCGCGCTGCTGACGGCTGTCGACGCCGGGACGTACAACGTCGTGCTCGTGTTGATCTCGATCACCTGGATCCCGCTTCTGTCGTTCAACCAGCTGTTGCCACCGGTCGCCTCGGACCTGTACGCCGACGACCGCATGGCGACGCTGAACGCCGTCTACTCGTCGGTGACGCGACTCATCGTGACGACGGTCCTTCCCTTCCTCGCCGTGCTCGGCGTCTACGGGGAGCAGTTGCTCGGGGTCTTCGGCCCGACGTACGCACGCGGGTACGTTCCGCTGGTCGTGTATCTCGGCGGCGTGTTCGTCGGCAGCGCCGTCGGTGCGACCGGGTGGCTGTTGATGATGACCGACCACCAGTACGCCCGCATGGTCCTGGACTGGCTGCTCGCTGTCCTGAACGTGGCCCTGACGTACGCGTTTACCGTCAGATTTGGACTGGTCGGCGCGGCCCTGGGAACCTCGCTGGCGATCGCCACGCAGAACGGGCTCCAGGTGCTACTGCTCCGCCGGTTCGAGGGACTGTTCCCGTTCGACCGGACCTTCCTGAAGCCGCTGGTCGCCGGCGGCGGCATGATTGCGACGATGCTCGTCGTGCGGGCGTCGCTGTCCGGCCTGATTGCCGTCGGAGCCGGTACGGCCGTCGGCCTCGCGAGCTACTTGCTCGGTCTGGTCGTGCTCGGTATCGACCCACGTGATCGACTCGTCGTCGCAGAACTGTCGGCCCGATATCGCGAAACGATCGCGGAGACGCTAGTAGCCTACGCTTCGATCTTCTTGTAGTCGACGTACTCGCCGCCGCGGAAGTCCTCCAGCAGGTTGATCGCGGCGGTCGTGCCCTCGCCGACGGAGACGTTGACCTGGCGCTGGCCGCCAGTGAGGTCACCGGCAGCGTAGACCCGATCGACGCCCGTGAACTGGTCGTCGTCGACGTCGAGGTACGACCCGTCTCGCGGGATGCCCAGCATGTCGGCGATGTCCGCGCCACCGGCCGCGCCGAGCGCGACGAACAGCCCTTCGAGTTCGATGACGTCGCCGTCCTCGAGCTCGACGCCTTCGACCATCTCGTCGCCGACGATGTGATCGACGGGTTCGGTGATGATCTCGATGTTCTCCTCCTGGAGCTGTTCCTGCAGGACCTCGTCCATCTCGACGTCGTTGCCGTTGGTCAGCACGCGGACGTCGTCGGTGTAATCCAGCATCATCATCGCCTCTTTGGCGGCGTAGTTGCCAGCACCGACGATGCCGACCGGCGAGTCCTTGTAGAAGAACGCGTCACATTCGACGCAGTAAGAGACGCCCTTGCCCTCGTAGTCGTCGACGTGGGGGATCGCCGGCGACTCGTAGGACGCGCCCGTCGCGAGGATGACCCCGCGTACCTCGTACTCGTCGGCCTCGGTCTCGACGAGGTAGGTGTCGCCCTCCTGGGCGACGCGAACGACCTCTTCCTGGACGATCTCCGCGCCGAACTTCGTGGCCTGCTCGCGGCCGACATCGACGAGTTCCGGCCCGGTCGCGCCCTCCGGGAAACCGTAGACGTTCTCCATGAAATCGACGTTCTCCGTCGTCCCATCGCCCTTGTCGAAGACCAGGGTCTCCTGGTCCGCACGCGCCGTGTACACCGCTGCACTCAATCCAGCCGGTCCGCCACCGATGATCGCTACGTCCGTCATTGTACCTAAAACACAATTCCGTACACGGATAAATTGCTCGGTCCCTTCAGGCCCTTCCCGGTTATGTTCCCCATTTCGGACGGTATATTGCCTTGTTCATCGCCCACATACCACATTTATCGTGACCTATCCCACGCGAGTATTGTCTGAAATTGAATTTCTATCTATGGACGAACCGTCACAGCCGGTCGTGATCGTCGTCTGAGTGGGCGCGCACCCACAGTTGTCCGATGCGCGAGAGGCGGGTCCGGTAGGACTTGCCGTGTGATTCCTGTTCGATGTATCCCTTGCCGCCGGGCCCGAGCCGGTCGACGTTGTACAGCACCTTCGAGCGGAAGCTGTCGGTGTACTCTTCGCCGAGTTCCTTGGCCAGTTGCTGGGCCAACTCGGAGACCGACTCGAACTCGCCGTGTTCGCCCAGTGTGAAGAGGATGACTTCCTCGAAGGGCTTGACGTTCGAGAACGACGCCACCGGTAATTCGACGACGTAGCTGCCGTCGATCTCCTTGGCACCGATGGTCGTCCCGCGCTCGTCGAACTCTTCGAGCAGGTCCCGAGCGCTCGTGAGCCACTCCTCGATTCGGTCGTCGTCGATCTGTTCACCGAGGTCGGCCGCAAGGTCGATCCCCTCGCGCAACTCTTCGGCCAGTTCCGTTTCGAGGTACTTCTCGGGGGCCGTGTAGTAGGTGTGGATCCGGTCTCGATCGCCCTCGCGCTCGACCATGATCGAGTTGGCAGCCGTCGCGAAAGCAAAGGACACCGGCCGGGGCATCGCGGAGATATTGACCCAGACTTCCGCCTCGGGACTGTGATCGAGCTCGGCGTTGATCAGCGCGTAGGCTTCCTCGAAGGCCGCGTCGTAGTCGTAGACGTCTGCGAGTGAGATACGCTCGGTCTCCGCACCCAGCAAGTTCTGGAAATCGGTTTCCAGCTGGGCGGCCAGTTGCTGTGAGTACTCGACGTTGGCCTCGCTGCCGACCGCGCCTTCCAGTAGAATCGCCCGATCGACGTCGAGTTGCTCGCGCACCAGCGGCGCGATCAACCGGTCGTAGTCGAACCCGACCGGGACGATGTGGGTGTGCATACGCGACACAACGGCCGGACGCTTATATAAATCACCAGTTCTGCAGCCGGTACGGAGCATACCCCTCACGGGTATCGCGGGCCGCATCTCGGGCGATGTGAGCGAGCGGAACGAGGGACCCCTCTTCCTCGATGCCGGGTCCTGCGACGCGCTCGGCTACGGGACCGGCGAGTTCCCGCTCTGATGACCGCCGGACCGCTGCGCCACGCTCGATCCCGCGAGTGTCGCGTGATCATACTGGTGGCTATAACATTTCGAAATGATCCGGCACGACGGTGTGCCGGATATCTTACGAACTTATAGCCACCAGTATCAGGGAGTCTCGAACGGCTCCCGCTCTACCAGAGTGACGTTCGTCGCCGCGAGCGACGCCTCGGCAGTGTACGATCCCGGCGTGGGGTCGTCCCAGTTCGCCTCGAAGACGAGCGTCTCGCCCGGCGCGAGCGTCTGCGTTTCGATAGCCTGGGTGAACATCCGACCGTCGCTCCAGCGCCACACTTCAACGCCGTCCTGGTAGACTGCGACGTCAGCGACCATGCCGGTCCGGAACGTTAGGTCGATAGGTTCCGTGTCGGGGTTCGTGACGCCGAACGCGAACGTGACGCCGGCACGTTCGACCGTGATGTCGAGGGTGGAATCAAGAGACATGTCCGAAATCACCGTGAGTACGGGCAGCCGGGCGATATCGTCAGATCGACCGCGGGTCGCTAGTACTGTTGCCGGCTTCGTCGGTGACAGTCAGTCTGATATCGCTCGCGCTCCCTTTCGATCTAACGGAGTGGGTGCCGGAGGCGGAACTGCCGCTGACCGAACTCGAATCGGAGTCGAGCACGTTGCCGGAGGAGTCGAGCATCTCCGATGTGACGCCGGAGAGGTCACCGTCGTCGTCCGAGACGGCCCAGTCGACGCCGTACCGCGTCCAGGCCGGGTTGCTGTCGTCCGTCAGATCGAACTGGTCGATGACCGGCCCACTGTCGGTATTCTCGGTCTCACTAACCGCGGTCGTGTCCGAGCCGGTATTGCCGTTCGAGTCCGTGACAGTTGCTGCAACCGTGTAGTCGTTCCCCGAACCGTCGTCGCCAGCGGCGACCAGTCGGTTCGTTCCGCTGGCGCTGTCGCCGCTGACGTCGATTGTCGCCGTGTCCTCGGTCTCCCCGTCGGTGTCGTCGGTCAGCGTCAGGTCGACCGTATCGAGGTTGCCGTCGTCATCCGAGACCCCCCAGTCGACGTCGAACTCGGCGTCCGAATCGCTGGTCTCCACCTCGCTGGCCGAGAGGCTGTCGACCGTCGGTGCGCTCTCGGTGTTGTCCGTCGTGACCGTGATCGACGAGCGGCTCGTGTTGCCTGCCGAGTCCGTCGCCGTCGCTTCGAGGGTGTGATCGCCGTCTCCGACGCCCGTCGTGTCCCAGTCGTCCTCGTAGTACCCCGACGTGGAGTTGTAGGACGTCGAACGCTCTGAGCCCCCGTCGACAGTGTAGGTCACGTCCAGGCTGTCGTCGCTATCCTCGCTGTCGCTGGCGTCGATCCGGACAGTCATCGTCCCGCTGACGGTTTCGCCGTCGTTCGGGTCCACCCACGAGACGCTCGGTGTCGAGTCGCTCCCTCCGTCGAGCACTGCCGCTTCGGCGTCCAGCAGGCCGGCGCCTTGCTCGCTGACGCTGAGACCGAGATCCTCGGCCGTGTCCTGAAGTCGCTGCCGGGCCTCGGTGTTCGTGTAGCCGTTGGCCATCAACTGCCCGCCAGCGCCGGAGACGTGCGGGCAGGACATCGAGGTTCCCGAGAACGTGTCGTAGCCGCCGATGACCGTCGAGTAGATGCTCCCACCGGGTGCGGCGAGTTCGACCTCCGGCCCCGTCGAAGAGAAATTCGACAGCGAATCGTCCTGGTCGGTCGAACTGACGGCGACGACTTCCTCGTAGGCCGCGGGATAGCCGACGCAGTCCGAACAGGGACCGTCGTTTCCAGCGGAACCGACCAGCAACACACCCTTCCCGTAGGCGTACTGGCAGGCGTCTTTGACCGTCTGGGATCCCGACGACGCTCCCAGCGACATCGAGCCGACATCCCAGCCCTGGTCAGCGACGTACTCGATTCCGGCCGCCACGTCCGAGAACGACCCGGAGCCGTTCTTGTCCAGTACCTTCACCGCGTGGAGCGTCGCTTCCATCGAGACCCCGACGACGCCCTCGCTGTTGTTCACGGCGTCGGCGATGCCCGCACAGTGGGTTCCGTGGTCGTCGTCGTCCGACCAGGAGTAGTTGCAGTTCGGCCCCTTGCAGTCGACGAAGGCCTTGCCTGCGCCGACGTTCGCCTCCAGGTCGGGGTGGTCGTCGTCGATTCCCGTATCGATGATAGCGACGTCCGCGCCGTTGCCGGTCTCGCCGTTGTCGTGGAGAACGTCCGCGTCGACGCGGTTGATTCCCCACGACAGCGTCTGGCCGAGCGCGTGCATCTCGCCGTTCTCCTCGACGTACCGCACGTCCGGACGCTTCGCCAGGTTCTCGGCGGCCTTCTCGGAGAACCGCCCGGTGAACGTCCGCTGGCCGTCCCCCCAGTCGAAGACGCGCTGGACGTTCTCGGCGGCCCGCTCCGTTGCCTCCTCGGCGGCCGGCGATTCCGTCCCGACGTTGTACTCGCCGTCCGGCGACGCGCTCGCGCTTCCCACTCCGGCACCGAGAGCGAACGCGCCTGCCCCCGCCGCTATCGACTCCCGAAGGACCTCTCGCCTTGATATCCCCGCGTCTTCGTGTTCACTATTTCCATCGTGGTGCATGTGATCATACACCAGGCTCGGGGATATAATAATACCGGCTCAGCCAGCGGAGAGTAGCAGAGCGAATGACCGGACGCCGTCGTGTCGACGCGGATCAATCCGCGTCGGCCGCCCGCAGATCGCTGAACCGGCTGGCGTTTTCTTCCGGAGCGGGAGTGGTCACCAGGGAGACGACGACTGTCAACACAACTCCGAAAACCATGCAGTACAGCGAGATCCCCCATCCGAGGTACGTCTCAGGCACGCCCAGCGGCATCGACCCGACGACTGGAACGGTGACCTCGACGACCGGCAACAATACCCCGGGCACGTAGATGGCCTGCGAACCCAGCAGGCCGGCGTACAGTCCCGGTCGGGTCACCCTCGACCAGTACAGTGCCAGCGCGACAGGCAGCGCCAGCTGGGCGAACCCGCCGAACGCGGTGTCCCCGATGTCGATGAGGACTTCCCCGACGACGCCGACCGAAGTCTCACCACCGACGATCAGACTGCCGATCAGGGCACTGGTCGCGAACACCGCGACGCCGATCCGGCCGAGCAACTCCTCCCTGCGATCGGAGATGTCGGCGTCGATCAGCGGCCGGTAGAGATCCCGCGTGAAGTACGACGACCCCGACAGGAGCATCGAGTCGCTGGAGGACATCATCGCGGCGATGGCACCGGCGATCACCAGCGCGGCGAACCAGCCGGGCGTGTACTCCGCGAGTACCAGCGGGAGGACGTTCTGTCCTTCACCGACCGCCGCTTCGACGCCGAGCCCTTTCGCCCACGCGCCGAGCAGGAACGCCGGGACGAAAAGCAGGAGAACCAGCACCGGCCAGAGAGCGAACGACCGCTTCAGGACGGTCTCGGAGTCACCGGCGAAAAACCGCTGGTTGACCTGCGGGAACATCGTCACCCCGAAAGCGATCGAGATCGCGAACGTGAGGATCCGCTGGGGCGTATAGAAACCACCGCCCAGCTTGAGAAACTCCGGGGCCGTCGCGGCGAGTCCGTCGGTTGCAGTCCCGATCCCGTCGATCGCTACCATCACCCACAGCAGGGCGGCCCAGACCGTCACCAGCATGAACGCCCCCTGAAGAGTATCCGTCCAGGCGATCCCGCGCATCCCCGCGAGCACGACGTAAATGACCATGAACACGGTAATCAGGGTCGCCCCGGCCCAGAACGGCACCGCGCCCTCTGTCAGCGCTGCCAGCGCCGTCCCGGCACCGATCTGCTGGAGCATCACGTAGGGGAACAGCCAGAAGAGACTGATCGCGGCTATCAGGACCCTGAGGTTCCGGGACCCGAAGCGGTCGCCGAGCATCTCTCCGAGCGTGACGTAGCCGTGTTTTCGCCCGATCAGCCACTGCTTGTAGCCGATCACGTACCACAGGATCGCGAAGATAATCCCGTCCATCAGTCCCATCACGAGGATCCACTCCGGACCGTACAGGTAGGCGATGTTTGGGCCGCCGAAGAAGGTAAACGCCGACAACAGCGTTGCGAAGGTCGTGAACAACAGGACGACAGTCCCGAGCGTCCGGCTGGCCAGGTAGTAGTCCTCGGCCGTGCGCTCGGTCAGCCGGTAGGCGACGAGCCCGATCCCCAGCGCAAGCAGGAGGTAGCCGACGACGACCCCCATCTGCATGCCGACGTTAGCCACGGTGACCACCCCGTTCGACGCCGAGTCCCCACGCCCGCTGCGCGAAGACGTAGAAGACGACGCTTGCCAGCGCGAGCCAGCCGATGTGCCACCAGATCCAGATCGGCAAGCCGGCGACGACCGCATCGGAACGCCACATGAACCACGGCACGGCCAGCCCGATCAGTACGAACCCGATCGCGCCCCACAGGATGATCTGTACTCGTTCGGTCACAGGTGGCTGTATTTGCTACTATATCGTCTTAACCGTTATCATTGGCCATCAGTATATCCGTTTGAAGGATTTTTTTGATCAAGACTGTTGTCCGATCGCATTCGGCTCTCGACAGGCATTTGCGATTGGATCTCGTACACATGGACCGTCCATGCGCTCAGTCATGGCACCATCACCGGGTCGTGAGGCCCAGATCACCAATGCAGGATTCATCCAAGTACCTCATACATGCACAGATCACCGCCAACGGGGTGGTAGAGCGGAGTGACGTCGTCGGCGCGATCTTCGGCCAGACGGAGGGGTTGCTCGGCGACGAACTCGAGATACGCGAACTCCAGGAGTCGGCCAAACTCGGCCGGATAGACGTCGAGATCGACTCCAAAGGCGGCCAGTCGGTCGGCGAAGTGACGATCGCCAGCGGCCTCGACCGCGTCGAGACGTCGATCCTGGCGGCAAGCCTGGAAACGATCGACCGGGTCGGGCCGTGTCGGGCGACCTTCGAGGTGACCGACCTCGAGGACGTCCGCCAGGCCAAGCGCCGCGAGATCGTCAAGCGGGCCACCGAGTTGCTGGAGCGGTTCGACGAGTCGGTCCTCTCCAGTCAGGAACTCGTCGAGGAGGTTCGCCGACAGGCCCGCGTCGAGCGGATCACCGACTTCGAGGGGTATCCTGCGGGACCACGCGTCGCCGACAGCGACGCCATCATCGTCGTCGAGGGACGTGCGGACGTGCTGCAGCTGCTGCAGTTCGGGATCAAAAACGCTATCGCAGTCGAGGGCACGAACGTCCCCGACGCGGTCGCCCGTCTGACTGACGAGCGAACGGTGACGGCGTTTCTCGATGGCGACCGCGGTGGGGAGCTCATTCTGCGCGAACTGGCGCAGGTCGGCGACGTGGACTACGTGGCGTTCGCACCCGACGACAAGTCGGTCGAGGACCTCTCGCGGGAGGAGGTCATGGCTGCCCTCCGCGAGAAAGTCGCCTACGAGGACGCTCTCGACGGCGCAGCCGGCAAACAGAGCGGCGACGTCGACGAACAGCCGACACTGGCGGACGGCGCGAGCGCACAGGCACGGACAGCGGCTGACGAATTGGCGGCGTCGTCCGAAGCCGACAGCAGGTCCGAATCGGCCGACGACGCCGAATCCGGCGACGAAGACGTTGAAGCAGACGAGAGCGACGTCGAGTCTCTGGACGACGGCGAGACGGGCGTATCGGCGGACACCGACGATACAGCCGAGGTCGAAGCCGGTGCCGACGAGGTCAGCGAGGGTGGGACCGAGACCGACGAGACGAGCCCGGACGGAGCCGAGGCCGAGTCGACAGCGGCCGAGCGTGAGCGAACGCTCGGCGACCACGTCGCGCACGTCATCAAAAACGGGAGCGGGCGAGTCCGGTTGCTCGACGACGGTTTGAACCCCCTCGACGAACGCGACGCTGGCGAGGTGTTCGACGCCGTCGCCGACGCCGAGACGACGCCCGCGACGGTCGTCGTCGACGGATCGGTCGATCAGCGCGTGCTTGACGTGGCCGCACAGCGCGGTGTCGGGCAAGTGATCGCGACCGAAGAAGGGCAGTTCGTCAAGAAGCCGACGTCCGTCCGCCTCCGAGTCGTTTCCTGATCACGGGCAGTCGTCGACGTCCCCGACCCGTCATTCGTCATCGATCCGACGCTCGTAGACGACTCCAGCGGCGTCGTCGTAGTGGTCTGGAACCCGCTCGACTGCCTCGAATCCCAGTTCCTCGTAAAACCGCCGTGCAGCCGAGTCGTCGGCGCGTGCCGTCAGCCGCACGGTCGTCAGGCCGCGGTCGTGGAATCGGTCGATCGCCGTCGTGAGCAGCGCGGACCCGTGCCCCTGGCGCTGGGCGTCGGCCGCCACCGCCAGTTCCGGTACGTACGCACGCGTCTCGCCGACCACTGCCAGCAGGTAGCCGACGACGATACCGGAGTCTTCGGCAACGAGGCCGAACAGCGGCCCGTCGAGTGCTGCCGCGAGCACGGACGGACTGGGATCGGAGAGCACTGCCTGCTGGATCCGTCGTAGTCGTTCGCGGTCGTCGGATCGGATCCCCCGAATACCGGTCATAGTGCGACAGTGCCCGAGACGATCGCGAGCCCTCCAGCAGCCAGTCCGGCCGAAAACGTCGCAAGGAAGTTGACTCCCTGATTGCCGACCAGCCGTCCCTCGAGGGTCGCCCCCAGGACGCTGTCGACGGTCATCCCGACGAGACCGGCAGCGACGACGACGCCGACGCCACGAGTGCCGAGGTCGAACGCCGCAGCGCCGATCCCGGCGATCAGTGCGGCTCCGATGAATCCGGCGAGCTCTCCCTGCCAGGTGACGCCGCCGTCGGTACCGGGGTCGACGACCTCGAGCGTCGTGATGAGCCGGGGATTGTCGTACAGCCCCCCGATCTCACTGGAGAACGTGTCGCTCATCGCCGCTGCGACCGATCCAGCGAAAATGAACAGGAACAGATCCTCGGGGACGGCTGTCACCTGCGAGCTGGCAGCGTGGGCAATGACGGCAAACAGCGCCACCAGAGAGTTCGCGAGGACGTTGCCGCTACCGCGTGCTCCCTCGTTCGGTTCGGCGATCCCGCGTTTGACTTTCTGTTCGTACCGGAGTTTCGAGGAGAGGCCGCCGAGGCCGAAGAAGGTGATCAGCATGGCGAACCAGCCCACGTCGCCGACGACGAGCGTCAGCAGACTCAGGAGGACACCGGTGAGCATGCCCGGCAGCGAAGCCGTCTCGAGCGCGTAGGAGACGTACCCGAGTGCGACGGTGACGGCGACCGCCGCGGTGATGCCGGTGGCCGTAACGTCGATCGAGAGATCGGAGAACAGCCACAGCAACAGTCCGATGGCGAGCAACACGACCAGATCGTCGCGCTCGAACAGCACCGATCGGACGAGCGCTCCGGTCAATGAGCCGGTCGCGGCCAGAAACACCACCTGCGGGAGTTCGAGAGCGATCTCGAGGATCGCGGCCGCAGCCAGATAGCCGCCGATCCCGGCCAGGAAGCCACCGGTGACGAACGCGGTCATCGCGCCGAACGGCTCGATCCCACGGGAACGGGCCGCGTGAGCGGCGAGGTTCCCCGTCGAGAGGACGACCACGCTCGCGACGAACACCGGGATACCCATTCCGAACTGCGTCGCGAGCAGCGAGAGCCCGGCAATCGCGAGCGCGAAGCCGGCCAGCCCGAAGAGGCGACCGTCCCGGCGATCTCCAGGCCGGGCGAACAACTCGAAGATCACGCTGTCGTCGGTCGCTACCAGTGCGAGGACGGCGATCGCCAGAAACGGCGCGGCCGCAGCGGCCGTCACGGCCGGGCCAGTGAACAGGCGATCCAGTACTGGGACCGCCAGCGACAGGACTCCGACGCCGGCGAACGCGCCCGCGCGCCGCACTGTCGATGTCACGCTACCGGGCGTTTCCCCGAGAGATACTTACTCTTTCCGAACCGTCCGGCAATCGTGTTAGGAGACGAGAACGACGTGGTCGCGACAACGGACAGTCGCGCGTCTGGGTAACGGTTTTATCCTCTGTCTGTGAATTGTCTCGTATGGCCGAATTCACGCTCTTCGAGATCCACCTCGACGACGCCTCGATCGAGGGGTCCGCCGACGGGATCGTGTCGCTCCCGTTCAGCTCCGTCACGCGCGACGATACGGACGACGACGGCGAGACCGAGGGGTCGACAGTGCCGGTGAAACTGATCCTCCTGCTCGTCCTGGCAGTCGCGATCGCTGCCCTCGTCCGCAGACGTCGCAGTGATCGGGAGTAGCGTCGCCGGTCGGAGAAATACCCGCTTCGACCGGGCGACGGATGCCGGTTTCCACAGAGAGATCCGGGATTTCGACGCCACTTCCTCTGAGTGACGCTCCCGGCAGTCCCGGAGCCGAAGTCCTTTACTCGCCTGTCTCCTACGGCGGGTATGGGACTCTATCGCAGCGTGCGCGCCGTCACCGAGGCCTCGGGGACGGGCCCGATCGACTGGGGGGCCGTCGCCGAGGCCTCGAAGGCCGGGACCGACCCCGGATCGCTCGACGTCAGCCCGGCCGAGCGTGACGGGTACGCGACTGACGTTGGTGACGCACGCGATCGCGTCCGTGAGGTCTCCGGATTCGAGTTCGACCTGCCGGAGACGATCGAGATCATCAACCGCCATCACTGGATCGACAACAACATCGAAACGTTCCAGCGAGTGATGGCGCCGCTCGAAGACCACGTCGGGATGTTCCCCGCCGCCGCCCGCGTGGTCAACACCGGCTCGATGACGGTCGCGCTCTCGTTTCTCGCGCGCAACGTCCTCGGACAGTACGACCCGCTGTTGCTGGCCGAGGGCGACGGCGCGGACGATCACGCTCTGTACTTCGTCTATCCGAACGTCACGCGCGTCGCCGACTCGCTTGAGGCCGACAGCGACCGGTTCCGGCGCTGGATCGCTTTCCACGAGGTGACCCACGCCGCGGAGTTCGGTGCGGCTCCATGGCTGCCCGGCCACCTCGAATCGCGGATGGAATCGGCGATCGAGAAGCTCGCGAACGGCGACATCGACCGGGGGACACTGGGCGAACTCGATACGACGATGACCGCTGTCGAGGGCTACGCCGAGTTGCTGATGGATCGGGCTTTCGACGAGGAGTATCGGGATCTCCGGGAAGAGATCGAACGCCGCCGCCGGGGTCGCGGCCCGATCCAGAAGCTGATCCGCCGGGCGCTCGGGCTGGGCATGAAGCGCCGCCAGTACGAGCGCGGCAAGGACTTCTTCGACGCGGTCGCCGACGCTCGCGGGATCGAGTTCGCCGGGAAGGTGTGGGACCGACCGGAGAACCTGCCGACCGAGGACGAGATCGAACGTCCGAGCGCGTGGATTCGCCGGATGGACGGGTGAGCGTGTTCCTCCCCTGGCCGGGCGATGATCGACCCCGTCGAGGCGGGCGTTTTTGTCGACCCGTTCCATAACCCGCGGGTATGACTGTCCTCGTGCTGGGCGATCAGTTGAACGCTCACGTCGGTCCGCTGGCCGACCGCCCCGACGATCCCGTCCTGCTGATCGAGGCGGCGGACCTCGCCCGGCGGCTGCCGTATCACCCGCACAAGCTCACGCTCGTGTTCAGCGCGATGCGACACTTTCGGGACCGGCTTCGCGAGTCGGGACGGACCGTCGAGTACCGACAGGTCGAGCGCTTCGCCGACGGAATCGAAGCGCACTTGGACGCCCACCCCGGTGACGACCTTGTCGTGATGCGGCCCCCGAGCGATCGGGCGGGCGAGCGATTGCGCGCCCTCGTCGAGCGCTACGGCGGACAGCTCACGGTCGTCGAGAACGAACTGTTCCTCTGCTCGCCCGAGCAGTTCGACGGCTGGGCCGGCGAGCGGTCGAGCTATCGCCACGAGGACTTCTACCGATTCATGCGCCGCGAGACCGGCTACCTGATGGACGGCTCGCAACCCGTTGGCGGCGAGTACAACTACGACGACCAGAATCGCGAGACGCCTCCTGAGGGATACGTCCCTCCGGATCCCCCGACCTTCGAGCCGGACGCGATCACTCGCGACGTGCGATCCCGGGTCGCCGAGACGTTCGACGGCGGCTACGAGGAGCCACCGTACGGCGGTGCGTGGGCCGATCCCGGACCGTTCCGGTGGCCGGTGACCCGCGAGCAGGCCCTGTCCGTGCTGGAGGCGTTCGTGACCGACCGACTCGAAGAGTTCGGCCCCTATCAGGACGCGCTGGTGGCCGACGAGTGGGCGCTGCACCACTCGCTGCTCTCACCCGCGATCAACCTCGGCCTGATCCACCCGCGGACAGCGATCGAACGGGTGATCGAGGCCTACCACGAGCGGGACGTCCCGCTGAACAGCGTCGAAGGGTTCGTCCGGCAGGTGCTCGGCTGGCGGGAGTTCATGCGCCACGTCTATCGCCGGGAGATGCCCGAGCTTGCCGGGGCGAACCAGCTCGAACAGACCGAGCCGTTGCCGCCGTTTTTCTGGACCGGAGAGACTGACATGGCCTGTCTCGCTGACGTGATCGACGGCGTGCGCACGCGGGGATACTCACATCACATCGAACGGCTGATGATCCTCTCGAACTTCGCGACGCTGCTCGGCGTCGAACCCCAGCAGCTGAACCGGTGGTTCCACGCGGCCTACGTCGACGCCTACCACTGGGTGACGACCCCCAACGTCGTCGGCATGGGGACGTTCGGCACGGACGCCCTCTCGACGAAACCCTACGTCTCCTCGGCTAACTACGTCGACAAGATGAGCGACTACTGCAGCGACTGTCCCTACTACAAGACCAAGACTACCGGCGAGGGCGCCTGCCCGTTCAACGCGTTGTACTGGGACTTCCTGGATCGCAACGCCGAACACCTCGCCGACAACCACCGGATGGGGCTGGTGTACAACCACCTGGAGAACAAAGACGACGGCGAACGCGAAGCGATCCGTGAACGCGCCGAGGCGCTCCGCGAGCGCGCACAGCGGAGCGAACTGTAGTCGAGCGTTCGTAGCCGACGGCACTGCAGGAGTCGAGCGTCCGCAGCGGCCGTAATTGTAGGTATCGTCTGCCTTTTGTCCGCGTACGCCAACTGTCGACCGATGACTGACTTCGATCCCGAGCGGTTCGAGGACAAGTACGAACACTACTTCACCGAACTCCAGCAGGCGTACAAGAGCGCGTTCGACGTGATGTCCGACCGCTACGACTCCGGACTGATCCACGCGATCGACCAGTACACGCTGGCCGAGAGCGAGCCCTTCTACGAGGGCGACGGGCAGTTCCGCATCGAACTCCCCGACGACGCGATCGAGCGGGTCGCCCCCGAAACGGAACTCGACAGGGCAGAACTGGAAGACGTCTACGCGGCGTACACGGACGAACTCGAACGGCAGCTACGAGACGTGTTCGATCTGTCCGGTTCATGATCGACCCATCAACAATCATCAGAAATCCGCACGAGCAGGGCTGAAACCGTTCGTTTCGGGACTGTCGGGAACCAAAGGTTCAAACGCCGTGCTCACGTACGCGGGAGTATGAGCACCGAAACGGAAGACGGACAGAGCGACCTCGAAGAGCGCGTCGCGAACTTCCTGCGGCGGAACTTCCCGCAGATCCAGATGCACGGCGGCAGTGCTGCGATCCGGGAGCTCGATCCCGAGAAGGGAGAGGTCACGATCGCGCTGGGTGGGGCCTGCAGTGGCTGCGGGATCTCGCCGATGACGATTCAGGCGATCAAGACTCGCATGACGAAGGAGATCCCCGAGATCAACACTGTTCACGCCAACACCGGTGCCGGCGGCGGCATGGGCGGCGCTGGCGACGGCCCGACGCTGCCGGGCGAGTCCCGCGGCGGCAGCATCGACGACGGCAACGACGACGACGAAGGTCCCCAGGCTCCGTTTTAAACCCCTATCGCACGTTTCGCTCGCGTTCCCAGGCTCTGACGAGCCCCGTGAGCGTCTCGTTTACCGGGACGGGGACGCTCGCCCGCTCGATGACGGCCCCGTTGATGGCGTCGATCTCGGTCCGTCGCTCGGCAACGAGATCCTGATACATCGACGAGCGGTTCGGTGCTGTCGTTTCGACGACGCCTTCGAGTGCCGAGACCGCGCGTTCGTCGGCCAGGTCGATCCCGCTCGCCCGGGCGACGCGTGCGACCTCCCGGGCCGCCCGTGCGGCGATCTCGCTCGCCGGCCCGTCCCGGAGGGCACCGTTTTCGACCCGGGCGAGTGCCGTGATGGCGTTGATCCCGGCGTTGATCGCGAGCTTCTCCCAGAGCCGTCGTGGCATGTCGGTCGCGACGGTCGTGTCGATACCGCCTCTCTCGAAGGCGCTGCCCGTCCGCTCGGCCGCGTCCGAACGCCCTCCCGATCTCGACCCGAGGGTTACCGTTCCCACGCCGGTACACTCGACGACGCCGGGTTCGACGAGCCGCGCTCCGTAGGTACAGGTCCCCGCCAGGACCGTCCCATTGAGCGTCCCGGCCAGCGTCTCCTCGTTGCCGAGCCCGTTCTGCAGCGAGAGGACGACGTCGGGATCGGCCGCCCACAGCGCCCGGGCCGCCTCGGCGGTGTCGTAGCTCTTGACCGTCACGATCGCCAGCTCGGCCGAGCCGGGGACGGTCGTGGCCGCGTCGGGACGGGTCGTCGTCTCGATCTCGCCGGTGATCTCGAGGCCGCGCTCGCGGACGGCCCCCACGTGTGGCTCACGGCCGACGAGGGTCACGTCGTGCTCGTCGGCGAGCAGCCCGCCGATCAAACTGCCGAGGCTTCCCGCCCCGAAGACGACGACCTGCATTCAATCCTGGACGTGATAGTAGATGGCTTCCTGTGGTGCACCGCAGTCGGGACAGCCCTCCTCCGGCAGGTCCTCGATGTTCCCGATCGCGCCACACTCGTAGCACCGCCAGGTCAGTTCCGCTTCGCCCGGGATCCCCGAGGCGACGTGCTCGCTGGACATCGCCGTGATCCCTTCGTCCGTGCTGACGTAGAAACCGTGTTCGTCGAACCCTCGCACCGCTCCCAGCCGGTTGCCATTCTCGTCGTATATCTCCGTGCCGAACGTGACGTCGACGTCGTCGATGTCGCTCATGCGTTGTAGTACCACGTCACGTCCTATAAACTTCGACCCGCGAGCGGGTAGCTGTTCTCGACGGTTCGATCGGCCGCCGAGAGCGTCAGCGTTACCGCCCCTCCCTCGGGCAACTCGATCGTTTCGACCGACGCCGTCGCGTTCGTGCCGACGGTGACCTCCGTCTCGCCGGTGGACGCCGGCGACTCCCAGGTGAGCGTGCCGGTAAGTCGCGTGTCGAGGTCGTTGTGGACGAGGACGTCGCTCTCGTCGCCGGCCGGATCGGCGAGCGTCGCCTGGATCGGTTCGAAGGCCGTCGCGAGCGCGTCGAACGCCGGCTTCGGCTCGCCGTCGACCCCGAGGACGCCCATCCCCGCGTCGCCGGTGTCCCGGAGCGCGTACGCTGCCAGGATCGACACGCCGTCGTTGCGGAGCCCTTCCGCGACGCGTTTGACGACGTGTGTCTGATACCGCTGTGACGCTTCGAGGCCGTCGCCGACGTGACTGTCGTGTACTCGCCGGTCGAACCCAGTGAGGTCCTCGGGATCGTCGGTCGCCAGCGACCCGGCCCCGAACTCGGCGACGACGTCGGCGTCGAGAAGTCGGTGCAGGTCACTGACGCCCCCGTAGCGCCAGCCGGGATACAGCGTCGCCGCGTCCGCGTCGATTCCGGGTGGGCCGATCACGGGAACGGAGAGCAGCGACGACGGGAGTGCCTCGGCTATCGTACGGGCGTTCGAGTCGTCGTAGCTCGCACGCCAGGCCCGCCAGCGGAACCGCAGCCAGTCGAGCAAGCCGGATCCGAGCGGCGTCTCGAACGGGTTCACGGGATCGTCGTGGACGCCGACCGCCGCGAGCGACGCCGCGCGGCCGTAGTGCTCGCCGAGTGCCGCCGCGAGTTCCCGCCCCCGGCCGACGTCCGGGACCGTATCGCCAGTCAGCGGCAGGTCGGCCCACAGCAGCATGCCCTCGGTCTCGCAGGTTTCGAGGACCTCTCGGGAGGGGACGTGTGCGTGTGTCCGCACGAGGTTCGCGTTTGTCGCTGCTGCGCGAGTGACGTCCGCTGGCGTGGCGTCGAGTAGATTCACTCCCCGTAGCGTCGTTTCCGTCCCGTTGACTGTCAGCGTCTCGCCGTCGTAGCGAACGTCCGAGAAACCGGTCGTGACAGTCCTCTCCATCCCTTCCAACTTCGCGACGACGTCGTAGCGGTTCTGTGGCCCGAGATCGGCCGGCCACCACAGCGCCGGATCGCGGGTTTCGACCGTGTGCTCGACGGTGACGCGCTCGCCCGCCGCGGCGTCGATCGGGACACGCTCCATCATGCCGCGTCCCCGGCTGCTCCCCGCGGGACGGACGGAAATCGTGAGGCGATCGTCGATCGGCTCGTCTGCGACGACTGTCGCGCGGACGTCGATCAGTCCCTTGTCGCCCTCCAGCCTCGGTGTCGCCAGCAACTGATTGATATACGTGCCCGGATACTGCCGGAGTGTCGCATCCCACCAGATGCCGGGAACGGACTCGGTCGCGGGAATCACATCGGTCTCGTATATCCCGCCGAACCCGTCGGTCGGCCGCCGGCAGACCACCCGCACGTCTGTCGTTTCGTCTCCGCTATCGAGCCACCGGTCCAGTGAAACCCGAAACGGTGTGAACGGAATGTCGTGCGTCGCGGCCCGCTCGCCGTCACACCAGACGGTCGTTTCGCCGTAACAGCCGCGCAGCTCCAGGACGGCGTGGGACATCGGTCCCGAGAGCGGATCCTCGAGGACGGTCCGATAGGCGACGGCTTCGGCTCCGGCGAACTGTGCAGGGCGCCCCGGCACGTCCACCGGTGCCCACGATTCCGGTTCTGGACGTGTCCCGTCGGGCTCGACTTCGGCACCACGCCATTCCATATGCTCGACAGTGACCGCCGGGCGTATAAAACGAACTGCCACGGGTGGCTCACGTGAACTGCCACGGGTGGCTCACGTCGCGGCGCGGTGGCGACGGCTGCGGCTCGACGGTACGTGAAAAGCACCGAACTGGAACGCCGGGGAGGCCAGAGGTTCCGGTTCGGCTGGGATGGCGGTCGCGGGTGGCATGTCCGGCGACCGCTGTAGAGTGGATGGCATCGCGTCGATCGATCGTGGGCGGGGCCCGACGCCGACCCCGGCCGGGGACGGATCCCCGTTGCAATATATTGTATTCACTCCACACTACTAAAGCCTTCTGTCTCTATTCATTCTGCTCCAATTCTCGTAATGTCGTGCCATGTACCGGCCCCACCAGGATCGAACCCTGGAATGGATTTTCGGCGATATTGCAATACAGATGTGTCGTGGCGGCTGGGCACCGCCAGGCCCGACGACCACCACTGTCATTGCCGGACCACCGGTATTCACCGTATGGACGATCGATCAGCTACGAGCCTATCGGCGAAATCTCGACGCCGTTCGACCGCGCCGAGGGGATGCCGATCCAGCCCCCGGTGGCTGCAGACACGACCGGTGTCGTCGAGCTCGACCCGGAGTACGCCCCGGCACTGCAGGATCTCGAGGGCTTTTCTCACTGCATCCTGCTGTATCACTTTCACGCCAGCGAACCCGACAGTGACCTGACCGTCACGCCGTTTCTCGATGCCACCGAACGCGGACTGTTCGCCACGCGAGCACCGCGACGACCGAACTCGATCGGGCTCTCGGTCGTCGCCATCGACGCCGTCGAGGACGCGACGCTCACCGTCACCGGAATCGACGTCCTCGACGGGACGCCGCTGCTGGACGTCAAACCGTTCGTCCCCGAGTTCGACGTGCCCGAACGGACCGAGAGCGGCTGGATCGCCGCTGCGGCCGACGAAGACGGGCGAGAATACGCCGACGACCGATTCGTCTAGGGAGCAACGTGCCGAAAACAGCCGGGCTGGCGTTACTCGAGCCCGAGATCCGCAAGCGAGTGGGTGTGCTGCCAGGCGCCGGTGACCTCGTCGACGTCGAACTCGAGGACGCCGTCGGTCAGCTGGAGCCGTACTGTCTCGTCGCCGATCTCGGCGTCGTGGAGGTGCAGCTCGAGTGGCTGGTCGAATTCGCTCACTGCGACCATCAGTTCACCGTTCCGTTCGAGCATCTCCTGGAGGTCTTCGGAATTCATAGTCCACCCTCCTCATTTGTTCGGCTCCAGCAAAAGCGTTCCTCTCCCGCCCTGTTTTTGGCGAGCCTAAAAAGAGGCAGAACCCGCCCGTTCTGTAAACTGTTTACGTCTCACTCCACTGGAGACAGCGTATGCAAGTGAAAGCGTACCACCGATGTCAGGAGTGTGAGCAGGAGCTCGATAGCCCCACCGTATACCGACGACACGCTCTCTGCAAGTCTTGCGCGTGAGGGTGACCGCTGTCAGTGGCTCTGTCGGCTAGCCTGTCTCGAGCGGACTCTGCACCTCGACGAGCCTAGCCGCCGTCCGAACGCAAAACAAGCAGCGTGACTCCCGTCTCGACCGACTGTTGTTGTACGATCACGGGAGCAGAAACCGGATCGCGTCGGGGAACCGCCGAGCCCACTCGGACTCGTGGTGGATCGCGTCGTCGTCGTAGACGTACCGAAGCTGTTCGTCGTATCCTACTGATTCCAGCGTTTCGACCAGCCGCTCGGCTCCGCTTTCGAACGCGTCTGACAGGTCGGGATCATCCGAGAACTCGTCGCCGCCGACGTCAACGTAGACGCGACCGTCGACGTATTCGGCGTCCTCGATACACTCGATCATCTCGTGCCAGGGACCGCCGACGGCGGGGCTCATCGCGCCGACGAACGCGAACGCCTCCGGGTCCCGGAAGAACGAATAGAGGCTGATCAGCCCACCCATCGACGAACCGAACACGCCGCGCACGTCCGAGACGCGAAACGTCGATTCGACGGCCGGTCGGACGGTCTTCAGGAGCCAGTCGGCGTACGCGTCGCCCATCGGTTCGGCGTCGTCCGGGATATCCACGTCGTCCGGGGCCGCAGCCGGGTCGTAGAACGGTGCGTACTCTATCGGCCGCTTTTCGCCCGCGTTCGGAATTCCGACGACGATCGCTTCGAGCTCCTCCTCGGCCAGTCGTTCCATCGTCTCGTCGACCTGCCACTCGCCGTCGTAGCTGGTCGCCTCGTCGAAGAGGTTCTGCCCGTCGTGCATGTACACGACCGGATAGTGCTCGTCGCCGTCTTCGTAGCTCGGCGGGAGATACGCCAGCAGTTCGCGTTCGATGTCGAGGTAGTCGGCCACTATCGGGTCGGAAACCCGAACGTCCCCGACGACGGTGCCGTCGGGGTCGCCGTCATATGGCTGCCAGGAAATATCCATGTGGCTCCAGTCGGTTGCTCCTACCTTAAGACTTACCAGAAGCGTTGCGCACGAAACGGATGACTGCTGAGGTGTCTGGTCAGAATACTGTGTTACCGCTCTAGCCCATAATGATTAATATTTAAGATTACCGCGCCGAGTTCGATCCTCTCATACCTGTTGACGTACAACATGTCTGGAGATATGTTCAGTCAATAGGGGTACTCACTCAATAATTGGGACGTTTTCGCACCACCCGCGGCTCATCTCCACAGGCGGTACTTTTAAATCTCACCCTGCCAATGAATTGCACAGGATGTCTGAAGACAACCAAATGAAGCGACGTCGGTTCCTGCAGGCCACCGGTGCGTCGGCCCTTACCGTCGGCCTCGCTGGCTGTAGCGGTGACGACGACGGCAACGGAAACGGCAACGGAAACGGCAACGGTAACGGCAACGGAACGCCCACTGGTACTCCCGGATCCAGCGTGTCGTATCCGTACGGTGCTAACGAAAATCTCATCAATGAAGCCCGGTCCGTAATGGAAGATGCCGGCTACGGCGAGGACAACCGCTTCCAGCTGGACTGGCTCCAGTATAATTCCCCGGCCTGGGAGGAAATGGCGACGACGATTGAGGCACGGCTGGAACAGGCCTATATCGACATGAATCGGTCCTCGGCCGACTTCGGGCAACTGCTCGATCGGACCGAGAACGGGGACATGCAGGCGTACACGCTCGGGTGGATCGCTGACTATCCAGCCCCGCGGAACTTCCTGCAGCTGGTCGATCCGGAGAACACGATCTACGGCGCCGAGGGTGCTACCCCCAACGGCGCCCGTCTGTTCTGGACCGAGGACGCCTACACCGACACCGAGGTCCGGGACGGCATGACCGAGCAGTTCGACAGGATTCAGAACAACCCGGGTAATTCCGACGACGCCGTACAGACCCGTGCGGAAGCGACCCGGCGGATGGAAGAACTGCTCTGGGACTCGGCTGCGTTGCTCCCGATTTACCACAACGTCGCCGACTCCTACTGGTACGACCGCGTCGACTACAACCCACCCGGCGGGATGGGCGGCTCCCGGGCGAAAACCAGCACCTCCGTGAACAGCCTGGAGGGCAGCGACACGCTCGGCCTGACCTCGCCGACGTTCAATTCTCTCGACCCGATCGCCTCCGGTAACACCGCCAGTGGCGACAAGGTCATGGACATGTTCGACGCCCCGCTGAACTACGTCAACGGGTCCGTCGAAGTCGAACCCCTCATCGTCGAAGACTACTCGGTCAGCGACGACCTCACCGAGTACGAGTTCACGCTCAAGGAGGGTATCCAGTTCCACGGCGATTACGGCGAGGTTACCGCCGACGACGTCGTCTACTCGATCCGGCGGCTCGTCGAGTCGACCAACTCCACGAACACGTACTTCCCGCTCAGCGTCCTCAACATCGATCGCGAGGAAAACGACGATGGCGGCGTCGTCCCCGGCTCGACCGCTGTCGAGGCGACCGGCGATTACACCTTCACGGTCACGCTCCGGGAAGCGTTCGGCTACACGCTCGAGGTGCTGGCGTACTCGGCGTTCTCGGTCGTCCCCGAAGGCATCGTTGGCGACATCGAGGGCTACGACGGCGACATGGACTGGCAGGAGTTCTCGACGAACCCCGTCGGCTGTGGGCCCTTCGTCTTCGAGAGCTGGGAACCCGGAATCGGTGGCGAGTTCCGGGCGAGTGCGTTCGAGGACTACCACGACGGCGAACCGGCGGTCGGCGAGATCCGGACGGGAATCCAGTCCGACCCCAACGCCATCTACAACCGGTTCCTCAACGAAAACGCGGACGTGTCGGCGATCCCGACCTCCCAGTACGACGAGAGTCTGGTCAACTTCCAGGACGAAGACGGTGTCACACAGCTGGGTGAGTACGGTCCGATCGGCGACGGCAAGACCGTCAACATGGCGCGGACGCCGACGATCGACACGTTCTACATCGCGTTCAACATGCAGGAGGTTCCCAAGCCTGTCCGGCAGGCGATGGCTTACGTCATCACTCGCGACCAGTTCGTCAGCAACGTCTTCAAGGGCCGTGGTGAATCGGCGTTCCACCTCACGCCGCCACAGGTTTTCCCCGACGGTCCTGAGGGGTACCAGGCCCACTGGCAGGAGTAACGACGCGCCCGCCGGATCAATATAGTTAAACCTCCGCACTTGCATTTCTCAGGTAAGCTTGCGTACCATGTGTCTAGCTCAGAGAGCATCCCTTCGTCTGCCCCCAGCGTTATCTCGTTCGCACAACGCGGTTCGAGCGTGTGACGAGGCGATTCCGGGCTGTGGCGTCGGCGGAGGTGGCACCGACCTTCGACGGATGAATCGGTCTGCATCAACAGTGGTGGTCGGCCGATGAACCGGGGACTCTACCTCATCAAGCGTCTCCTGCTGGCCGTCCCCGTCATGCTCTTTGGGCTGACACTGTCGTTTCTTATCCTCTATCTGGGTCCGATCGACCCGGTCGGGACTATCCTCGGCCGGCAGGCAACGCCTGAAGACATCAGGCAGCTCCGGATCCAGCTAAACATCATTTATCCGAACGGTGAACCGGTGCCGCTGTGGGATCAGTACCTGCGAGTAATGTGGGACCTGTTCACGCTCGAGTTCGGCCAGTCCTGGACGGTCCAGCGCCAGACGCCCGTCATCGATCTCATCGTCGGCCGCATGCCCGCGACCATCTGGCTCGGGTTCTGGTCGGTCTTGATCGCGCTGTTCGTCGGCATTCCGCTGGGCCTGTATGCTGGCCTGCGGGCGAACACGTACCGCGATTACTTCGCGTCCGGCTTCGGCATCATCTGGCGTGCCATGCCGAACTTCTGGCTCGCCGTGATCCTCGCCGGTCTGATCACTGCTGGTGGCGCCCTCGACTGGTACAAAGACTTCATCGTGACGACGACCGTCACCGGCACACCAGACGTCCTCAACAACCTGTTTACGTTATATCATGTCTTCGAGGGAATCCCGCTCCTCGAAGCGCTTGCGATTCCGGTTCCGAACCTCATACCGATGGCTATCGCGTTCAAGTGGATCCTTCCGGCGGCGCTGGTCCTCGGCTCGTCGTCGATGGGTAACGAGGTCCGGATCGGCCGAACGGCCGTCCTCGAAAGTATCAACTCCAAATACGTCGATACCGCCAAATCGAAGGGGGTCTCCGGCCGGAAAATCATCTACAAACACGTCGGACGGAACGCGATCATCCCGCTGTTGCCAGTTATCATGGGCGAGTTCTACCTGCTGATCGGTGGATCCGTCCTCGTCGAACAGGTGTTCGGGATCAACGGGCTCGGGAACCTGTTCTTCAGGTCCATCCTCGGGCCTGATATCCCGCTGGTGATGGCGCTCGTGTTCATCTTCGTCATTATCCAGGTCACCGTGAACATCGTACAGGACCTGCTGTACACGTATATCGACCCACGTATCAGTCTGGAGGATACCCAATAATGTCTGAGACAACGTCCAAATCGATCCGAGAGGATCTCACGCAACGCGACGAACTATCGCTGTATACCCGCATCGCGAACAACCCGAGGCCGTTCTTCAAATGGGCCGTCCCGATGCTGGTGTTGATCGCCGTCGAGTTCCCGACGTATGCTGGTGTCGCCTTCGGCATGCTCGACGCTGTCGTGATCGGCGTGACGGGCCTGTTGGACGCTGCGATCGGCCTGGTGTCGTCCGGTCTGTCACAGACAATCCGGGACGCCCAGTATGCGGTCGTCGGGGTACTTCGCGACGCTGGCGGGTTCGTGGACGGCCTTCCGACGCTGTTCAGCCGGGAAGTGATCCCGAATCAGGGATACCAGACCGGACCGAACGGGCCGTGGGAAGGGACGTTCCTGGGACTCGAACCGGCTTACGCGTGGGCACTCCGAGCGACGCTCATCTTCGCGTACGCGCTGTTCACGGCCTACTGGGTGTTCAGAGGCTGGCTCGTCTACCGTGATCACTACCGGGAGGCGGACTGGACGCCGACCGACGACATCGTCGACAACCTCAGCAACCACCAGTGGGGCAAGTTCGGTATCTTCGTGCTCATTCTGTTCTTGACGATGGCGGTGTTCGGTTCGGCGCTCGGTCCGACGACGGTCGAGCAGAACATCCAGAGCCCCTACAGCGAACGGATCAACTACTTCAACGAGGATACCGGGGAAGTCGATCAGGTGTTCCCGGGCGACGCTAACTTCAACTCCAAGTCGAAGGGATCTGCCGAGTTCAACGTGGGGCCGATGTCCTACGACGACTACGGTCGATTCCATCCGTTCGGGACGCTCACGAACGGCCGTGACCTGTTCACCTTCATGATGGGCGGCGCGAGGATTACGATGATCGTTTCAGCCCTGGCGATCGGCGGAGCGGCCCTGATTGCGGCCGTCTTCTCGATGTTTTCGGCGTATTACAGCGGCCGCGTGGACCTGACGATCCTGACGACTGCCGACGGCGTCGTCTCGATACCCCGGCTACTGTTGTTGATCCTCGTCAGCGCCGTCTTCGCGAATCACTGGATCGGGAACGTCCTCAACGGCGGTTTCCTGTTGGCGATCATCTTCGCGTTTACCACCTGGCCGTTCCTGTGGCGGGCGGTCCGTGGTCCGGCGTTACAGGTCGCCCAGGAGGAATGGATACTGGCCGCCAAAAGCTACGGACAGCAGCCCCGCACGATCATGCGAAAACACATGTTCCCGTATATCGTCGGCTATCTCCTCGTGTACGCGTCGATGTCGACAGGGGGTATCATCATCGGGCTGGCAGCATTGTCGTTCCTCGGCAATGGCCTCGGAATCTCGCCGCCCACACCGGCCTGGGGACGGGCGATCTCGATGGGCCAGGACTACGTGTCGGGTCCGTCCTGGCACATCTCGCTGCTTCCGGGACTGATGATCGTGCTCCTCGTCACGGGATTGAACGCACTCGGTGACGGGATCCGCGACGCGATCGATCCGGAGGCCGGTGGTAGTGCCGAAGGTGAGGAAGCCGCAGCCGGAGGTGGTGGCTGATGTCCTCGGAGACGCACGCAGACCCGACAGCGGGCGACACGGAGCCGATCCTCACTGTCGAGAACCTCCAGACGGCGTTCTATACCGATCGCGAGACTATCCGGGCCGTCGACTCGATCAGTTTCGATGTCAAACGCGGCGAGACGGTTGGCATCGTCGGCGAGTCCGGATCCGGGAAGAGTGTCACCGCACGCTCGATCATGGGTCTGATCGATTCGCCGGGTCGGATCATGCCGGGATCCTCGATCAAGTTCCAGGGGCAGGAACTCACGGAACTCTCCGACGCGGAGTACCGGTCGGTTCGGGGCAGCGGCATCGGGATGGTCTTTCAGGATCCCCAGCAGTCGTTGAATCCCGTCTACACCGTCGGCAACCAGATCCGAGAATCGCTGAAGATAAACCGCGGTATCACGGGCGAAGAAGCGGTCGAGGAAGCGACGGATCTGCTGGAAGCGGTCGGCATCCCCGACGCGAAACGCCGGCTCGACGAGTATCCGCACCAGTTCTCCGGCGGGATGCGCCAGCGGGCGGTCATCGCGATGATGCTGGCCTGTGATCCGGACTTTCTGATCTGTGATGAGCCGACGACAGCCCTGGACGTGACGATCCAGGCGCAGATCCTCGACCTGCTCAAGGACCTGCAAGAAGAGCGGAACCTGTCGATCCTGTTTATCACCCATGACATGGGCGTCATCGCGGACATAGCTGACCGTGTCAACGTGATGTACGCGGGCCAGATCGTCGAGCAGGCACCGGTGGAGGAGCTGTTTGCCAACCCGAAACACCCCTACACCCGGGCGCTCATCGACTCGATCCCCGGCGAGCACTCCCGCAAGGAGGGGCTGGAGACGATCGAGGGCGAGGTGCCGACGCCGAACGAACCGGCGGACCACTGCCGGTTCGCGCCTCGCTGTCCGAAAGCGTTCGACGCCTGTGAGAACGTCCCACCGCAGCATGTCTCGGTGAGCGACGAACACGATCATACCGCAGCGTGTCTGCTCTATCCGGAGGATCTAACCGAGTCGCATCGGGTCGAGAAGCATCTGTCGCTGGCGAACGACGACACGGAGGGAGACACATGAGCAAAACGACGAGCCGGCCGCAGTCAGCCGCCCAAGGGGACGAAGTACTGGTCGACGTAACTGACCTCAAGAAGTTCTACGGTGGCGAGGGCTTCTTCGCCGGGCCACCGGTAAAAGCAGTCAACGGGGTCGATTTCACGATCAAGCGTGGCGAGACGCTCGGGTTGGTCGGCGAATCAGGCTGCGGAAAGAGTACGCTCGGTCGCACGCTGTTGCAACTCGAAACCCCGACCGAGGGGTCGATCACATTCGACGGGACGGACGTGACGACCCTCTCGGGCTCGGACCTGAAAGAGTGGCGGCGCAACGCCCAGATGGTGTTTCAGGACCCCGAATCGAGCCTCAACGATCGGATGACCGTCGGTGAGATCATCCGCGAACCGCTGGACGCCCACGACTGGAAGACCAAGCAGGAACGACGCGAGCGTGTACTCGATCTGCTGTCCGCGGTTGGACTTCGTGACGAGCACTACTTCCGGTACCCCCACCAGTTCTCCGGCGGTCAGCGCCAGCGCGTCGGAATCGCGCGGGCACTGGCGCTCGAACCGGAGTTCCTCGTGCTGGACGAACCAGTTTCGGCACTGGACGTGAGCGTCCAGGCGAAGATCATCAGTCTGCTCGAAGACTTGCAGGAGGAGTTCAACCTCACGTACCTGTTCATCGCTCACGACCTCTCTGTCGTCCGCCACATCTGCGATCGGGTTGCGGTGATGTATCTCGGGAAGATCATGGAACTCGGCGAGACCGAAGAACTGTTCCAGGACCCGTCGAACCCGTACACGAAATCACTCATTTCGGCCATCCCTCGTCCGGATCCGACGGACACGACGCGCCGCATCACCCTCCCGGGGACGCCCCCGAGCCCGCGTGACGCGCCGGAGGGGTGTCCGTTCGCGACGCGCTGTCCCGCGAAGATCCGGCCGGAGGAGTATACTCATCTCGACGAGGACGTCTGGGACGGCATCGAGCGGTTCCGGGAAGTGATCCGGGAGCGGTCCCGGATGGACCTCGGCGTGACGGGCCTCGCCAGGCGTGGCGTCGGCCGGTTCTCGCGGTTCGACGATCTCGAGGAGGCGGTGTCAGATCTGTTCGAGGGAGTTGACGTCCCCGAGGAGGTGCGAGTCCACATCGAGCAGGCCGTCGAATACGCCAAGAAGGGCTATCCGTCGAAAGCGAGGGAATACCTCTACGAGGAATTCAGTAGCGTCTGCGATCGTGAGAAGCCGAAATTCTACGAGACATCTGGAACTGCCCGGTACAGCTACTGTCACCGCCACGCAAACGAATACGAGGATGTCGACCCGGTCATCTCCCGCCGTACCAGTGACGAGTAACACGCTCCGAATCGCCGAGTTGGCTGTCTGGGTGAGCACCGTCTCGACCGCTATCGTTGCCCTCAGTGCGCTGGGAGCTGTGCTCTTCGGGAGCGGGCTGTTGACGCTGAAGTATGTGCTCTTTGTCGTCGGCTTCCTGCTGTTCGGCGTGGGGAGCTTCGGTATCCAGCCGAAATCGCCGAGGCGCGAGAAAAAGCGGTTCACGGTCGACTCGGACGAACTCTGGGGGTTCGAAGAGAAACTGCAGCGGTTCCCTCCGTTGCGAGGCAACCCCATCCCGGCCGGCGACAGGGTGAACCGGGACGTGAAGGTGTTTCTGACCAGTCTTGTCGTGCTCGGCGTCTCGCTCGTGCTGGAGTACGGACTTGGCGTGTCCGCGTGACCGCTGCACCGATCCACCGCGACCACCGCAGGACGACGTTCGATACGGTACGGGCTTCCAGCAGTCTGTACGGGAGCGTCGACACCGCGTCTCTCCACCCTTTATCTGTCCGTAGCCCGATCTATCGGTATGGTTCGATCAGGGCCCGACGGGGCGGAGCCGGATCCGAGCGATCACCTGGCACAGGCAGGCGAGCAGGCACAGAGCGGCTGGGAGCAGACGATCTCCGACATGCGGCGGATGGCCGCTGACCGTGCGGATTCGGGGTATGAGGTACTCACGATCGCTGCGGGCGATACGACCCCGAAGCCACCATCAGCAGGCGAGACAGACGAGTGGGGACTGTCGTATATCATCCCGAGCAACTACGCGGACGATTTCACCGACGTTTACGAGCGGGCGACCTTCGAGGAGACCGGTGTCTATCAAGCCGATTCGACTGGATTCGCATTTATCGTCACGGAGTGCCTCGATCACGACGAGGAGATCGCGCTGTTCATCGCGGGAACCTATCAGTTGCAGTTCGCAGCGCCGCTGGTCCGGACAGCGATGGATCGCGGGCGGATGTACACCCACGTCAAGAAACTCGACGGGACGAATCTGGGCACGATCGAGCACGACGATCCCGAGGCGTTCTTCCCGCATCCGGAACGGATCTACGCCTACGAGATGTAGCGCCCCGGATCGAAACCGATTTTCCGCAGAGGAACCGAGTGTCGCTTGCGCGAGGGTGGCTGAGCCAGGCCAAAGGCGGCGGGCTTAAGACCCGCTCCCGCAGGGGTCCATGGGTTCGAATCCCATCCCTCGCATAGCGAGGCGCGACCATCGGGAGCGCCTCGAACAGGCGAACGGCGAGCGTGGCGAGCCGTGAGCCACTTGTCGCGAACACGCCGTGAGCCACTTGTCGCGAACACGCCGTGAGCGAGAGGTGCGTATGTTGGATTCGAACCACGCGAGTCGCATTATAGGGATTATCGTAGCCGGCCGGAGGCATCCTCATCTCCGACCGGGCGGCGGAGTTCGATGTCACGGGCGGAATCTACGGATTCCTATGATAATCCCTATCGTACTGTCGGCTGTACGTTCGTGGAGATCTTTGACATCCGGGGTGCCGAAATCCTGCCGAGATGTTACAGCCGACAGTATCATAGGGATTAGCGTAGAAATCCATAGATTTCGCCCGGGAACGATGATCCGGTCACCCGATCGGAGTGAGAGTTCCTCCGATCGGCTACGCTAATCCCTATCAGTAGGTTTCGACCGGCACACCCAGGATTTCGAAGTCATCGACGTTGTCCGTCAGGACCGCGTCGTCGAGGACATCGGCCATCGCAGCGATGTATCCGTCGTTCGACCCGACGCCGGCATCGCCTCCAGCACGGTCGTCTGCCGCTGCGAGTAACTCGCCGGCCGTCCGAGCGATCTCCTCGTCAACATCGACGCGTGGGTACCCGAGGAGACGGTTTCGTATCTCCTCGCTGGTCGTCTCGCTTCGGACCGTCGCAACGCCGTAGTAGGCCTCTGCGACTACCGGTGTCGGCAACCACTGCATCTCACCGTTCTCGACGAGTTCGTCACCCTTCGCGAACGCGTCCGGATCCCCTGCCATCAGATCGAAGAGGTACGAAGCGTCGACAATCATCCGTCCGTGTCTCCACGTTCGAAGGTGCTGCGTGCAGCATCGAGCCGGTCGCGGTCGCGCCCCCGGAGCCGGCCGACTGCCTCTTTGGCTTTTTCCGCCTCTTGTTCGGCCAGCAGCCCGGCGACGTCGTCCGGATGCGGACCGCGTGTCATCCGGCGTAACGTCTCTTCCATCGTTTCGTCGTCTTTCTTGTGGGCACTCAACCACTCGTGGTACTCTTCAGAGACTCGGATGGTTTTGACCATACGATATATTGGGATATATCGATTTAAAAGGGTTGTGCCGCCGATAACACCTACTTTGGACTGCGAAGCGCTTACCGGGTCATCGTCCACACGGAAGTATATATCATCAATTCGAAGATCGCGCAGACTGTTTCCCGATATATCATTGCAGAAATTACGTATACCCGACACGACGTACTTTTGCTCGTCCCGCCGTTACAGCGGTCAATGACACGCGAGTTGCCCGACGCGGTGCGGGATGCCTTCGAGACGCACGACGGCTATGAGGTCACAGACGAGCACGCACGCGTGACGACGACGGTGTTCGACGGACGAGTGACGGTCGAAGGGGCCGAGGCCGACTGGAACCGCCGGTACGTCGTGACCGTCGAGGTGCCAACGCTATCGGCGGTCGTCGAGGAGGTCGTCGGGCCGGCAGTCGAAGACGGATGGTTCGAGACGCTCGAACGCCGGCTCGAAGACGCTCCCATGGCCACCCGTGCGAACCTCGAACTGGACGCTTTCGAGGTCCAGCGCGACGACCAGCAGGTCGAGGTCACCTACGCTTTCACCACCGGGAGCGAATCACAGGCGGCTGACGTCGCGAAGACGCTCGTCGAATACGTCGAGGGGACTTACGTCGAAGGGATCATCCCCGGGTACGACTACCGACCGCCGGTGGCGGGACTGCTTAATCAGGCACAGTCCGGTAGCGCGCAGGGCGACCGCGGCGGGACGCCGCTGTAGCCGCGGGCGACAGTTGCAGTATCGGCTAGTCCATCGCGATATAGGTCTGCGTTCCTTCGACGCCGTCGATCTCCTGGATCTGGGTGGCGGCGATGTCTTTGACGTGTGCTGGCGACTCGACGTCGACCTTCGCGATGAGGTCGACGTCGCCGGCGACGATGTGTGCGTCGACCACGCCGTCGAGTCGTTCGATTTCCGATTTCAGTCGGTCCGCTTCGCCAGTGTGAGCTTTGACCATAACGTATGCGATGACCATATCAGGCACCTCCGGGAGCCGCACGGCCGGTTTCTCCGACGACGATGCTCCGGACGTCTCCGAGGACGTCGAAATCGGCGACCACGACCAGACTGTCGCCGTCTTCGAGCGACACGTCGTCCGTCGGAACAGTAAGCGGTTCGCCTTCCTTGCCGAACGCGAGCAGGCGAGTGTTGGCGGGCAGTTCGAGCTCGCTGATGCTGTAGCCCCGAACCGGCGAGGCCGCGTTGATCGTCAGTTCGACGAGTTGCACGTCCTGAGCGACGTCGGCGATCGCCCGGACGTTCCCGCCCAGCAGCGCGTTTTTCGTGGCGATCGCCCCCAGCCGCTCCGGATAGACCACTTCGTCGACTTCGTCCGCGTACTTGCGGTAGATCTCCTCGCGGTAGTCCTCGTCGATACGCATGACCGTCCGACAGCCGTAGTGATCGGCGATCAGGCACGCGACGAAGTTCGTGTTGAGATCGCCAGTCAACCCGCCGAGCGCGTCCGCCGATTCGAGGTCGGCCTCCAGCAGGATCTCTTCGAGCGATCCGTCACCCTCGATGACGGTGAACCCGTCGGCTCTGGCCCGCTCGGCCCGCTCGTTCGATCGCTCGACGAGCACGACCTCGTGGCCGCTCTCGCGTAGCGCACGGGCCGTCCGCAGCCCGACGCGTCCTGCACCCACGATAACGTATCGCATGTGGTAGGATATACTGACCCTGGGGAATAAAGGTATGCACCGCGGCAGGGGCACAACTTACTTGCTATGTGGTGTTGTATCATACGTCATAATGGTACGGGCGTTCGTCATGATCAAGACGGCGGCAGGGAAGTCAGAGGTGCTCCTGGAGTCGATTCGTGCAGTCGAGGGTGTCGAAGAGGCACACATCGTCGCCGGTCAGTACGACATCATCGCAGAGACTGCAGGCGAAGGAGTCTACGACGTCATGCAGTCGGTCTCCGGCGATATCCGTGCGCTCGATGGTGTGTCCGACACGCGGACGTACATCTGTCTGGAGTAGCGGGCCTCACCCGAGGCACACCGTCAGTACTCGCCCGGAGCACATTGCCTCCAGCGATACGTCAAAGAGTGTCGAGTCAGTATCCCAGGTATGGTCAGCGTCGCGGACGCGATCGGGCTCGCAATCATTCTTCTCCTCAACAGCATCGTTGCGGCGTTGCTGACCCGGTTTTTCAGAGTCCGGCTGGCGACCTCCTGGGGGAGTCTGGTGTACGTCGCGTTCGTGGGCTCGATCGTGCTGCTGGCGCTGACGCTCGTGCTCGGGGGTGCCCTGGGTCTGGGTCCGAACCTCGGTTCGCCGGCGGTAGTCGTCCTCGGCGTTGTCGCCCTGCCGCTGTCGCTCGGGGCGACCTTCGATTACTTCTGGATGCCCGCGCCCGAAGAGATCGAAGTGCCCGACCGGCGGGCGACGTGAGATCGGAACGGCCGGCGACGTGATCGGTACTTGGAAACACACTTTGTGCCCCGGACTGCAACGGACGGGTATGGTCACATCCAGCGCCCCCGGGAAGGTGTATCTCTTCGGGGAACACGCGGTCGTCTACGGTGAGCCTGCCGTTCCCTGTGCGATCGAACGTCGCGCCCGCGTCACGGCCGAACGCCGCGGGGACGACAAGTTGCGAGTCAACGCGACCGACCTGACGCTCGACGGGTTCACCGTCGAATACGACGGCGACGCGACCGGAACGCCGGACGTGGACGTCGCCGAGCCTCTGCTCGAAGAGGGGATGGGCTACGTCAACGAGGCGGTCGAGCAGGCCCGGGATGCGGCCGACGCACCCGACGCCGGATTCGACGTCACGATCGAGAGTGCGATCCCGCTCGGTGCCGGGCTCGGCTCCTCGGCAGCGGTCGTGATCGCCGCTATCGACGCCGCGACGCGCGAACTGGGCGTCGAACTCGACGCCGCGGAGATCGCCGACCGCGCCTATCGGGTCGAGTACGAGGTCCAGGACGGCCAGGCCTCCCGCGCAGATACGTTCTGCTCGGCGATGGGCGGTGCGGTCCGCGTCGAGGGCGACGACTGCCGTCGGATCGAGGACGTACCGAACCTGCCGTTCGTGGTCGGCTACGACGGCGGCTCGGGCGATACCGGTGCGCTGGTCGCCGGGGTCCGGGACCTGCGCGAGGAGTACGACTTCGCCGCCGACACCGTCGCCGCGATCGGTGACGTCGTCCGTCGGGGCGAGCAGGCGCTCGCCGCGGGGGACCTCGAGGAACTGGGTGAGCTGATGGACTTCAACCACGGCCTGCTGTCCGCGCTGGGCGTTTCCTCGCGCACGCTCGACGCGATGGTCTGGGCGGCCCGCGAGGGCGACGCGCTCGGGGCGAAGCTGACTGGGGCCGGCGGTGGCGGCTGTATCGTCGCGCTCGATCCCGACGATGGAACCGAGACGGCCCTGCGGTACACGCAGGGCTGTGAGTCTGTCTTCCGGGCCGAACTGGACACCGAAGGAGTCCGGGTGGAACCGTGACGACGGTGCTCAAGCTCGGCGGGAGCGTCGTCACCGAGAAGGACGAACCCGAGACGGTCGATCGGGCGACGCTGGCGGACGCGGCCGACGCCGTCGCCGACGCGGACGCGGACGAGCTGGTCGTGATCCACGGCGGCGGGAGCTTCGGCCATCCACACGCCGCCGCCCACGGCGTCACCGACACGAACGGGACCCACGACGCCGCTGGCGTCCGCGAGATCCACGACGCCATGGGGGCACTGAACGACGCCGTCGTCGAGGCGCTGCAGGACCGGGGCGTGCCGGCGCTCCCTGTCCGCCCGCTCTCGGTCGCCTACAGGGACAGCGACGGACGAACGGCGTTCCCGGGCGAACCGGTCGCGACGATGCTCGACGAGGGGTTCGTGCCAGTCACCCACGGTGACGTGGTCGTCCAGGCTGACAAGGGGGCGACGATCCTCAGCGGCGACGAGATCGTCACCCTGCTGGCCGAGCGACTGGGAGCCGATCGCGTCGGCGTCTGCTCGACGGTCCCCGGCGTCCTCGACGGCGGCGAGGTGATCGACCGGATCACTGATTTCGAGACGGTCGCGTCGGCACTTGGTGAGAGCGAGGCGACCGACGTGACCGGCGGGATGGCCGCCAAGATACGGGCGCTGCTGGAACTCGAGACGCCAGCGTCGGTGTTCGGTCCCGCGGACCTGCGGACGTTCCTGTCCGGTGGCCGTCCCGGAACGCTCGTCCATCGCGAGCGCTGATCGGTCGTAGCGGTTGACACTGACGACACTATCAGCAGGCACTTACCGACGCCAGCCGGAACGAGGGATATGCGAATCGCAGAGCGCCAGCCGGTCGAAGGTGGGGGCGAGCGGATCACCGTCGTCCCCGAGAGCCTCGACGACCTGTGGCACCTCTCGCACGTCATCGACCCCGGCGATCAGGTCGCCGGCGACACCACGCGGCGCATCCAGCGCAACGAGGAGGAACTGCGGGACACGGGCGGCGAGCGCGAACACCTGTGGGTGAAACTGGACGTTGAGGACGTCGAGTTCGCGAAGTTCGCCAACCGATTGCGCGTCTCCGGCGTCATCGCCGACTGCTCGCGAGAAGACCAGCTCGGCCTCCATCACACGATCAACGTCGAGGAGCACACCGAACTCGACATCGAGAAGGTCTGGAATCCGGACCAGCTCGACCGCCTCAAGGAGGCCGAGGAGGCCGCCGACAACCCCGACGTCGCCATCGCGACTGTCGAAGAGGGACAGGCCTACGTGCACACGATCGCTCAGTACGGGACCGACGAGCGCGCGAGCATCTCCGGTCCGACCGGAAAGGGCGATTACGCCCGGCCACGCGAAGAGCTGTTCGAGGAGTTGACTGCCGTCCTGACTCGCCTCGACGTCGACGCGATCGTCCTCGCCGGCCCGGGGTTCACGAAACAGGACGCCTTGGACTACATCGAGGACAGCGCCCCGGAACTGGCCGAGTCGATCACGACCGTCGATACCAGCGCCGTCGGGGATCGGGGCGTCCACGAAGTCCTCAAGCGCGGCGCAGTCGAGGAGATCCAGCAGGAGACCCGTATCGCGAACGAGGCCGAGTTGATCGACGAACTGACCGAACGGATCGCGACCGACGAGCCGGTCGCCTACGGACCAGACGAAGTCGCCGAAGCGGCCGACTACGGCGCAATCGAACACCTGCTCGTCCTTGACGAACACCTCCGATCCGAGCGGTCCGGCGGGGATCAGTGGGACCTGGACGCCGATCGGATCATCGAGACGACCGAACAGAAAGGCGGGGGCGTGACCGTCTTTTCGGGCGAGTTCGACCCCGGCCAGCAACTATCGAATCTCGGCGGGATCGCCGCGCTCCTTCGATATCGCATCTCCTGACAACCACGCGACGGCGACCGAAACGATTTTGTCGTCATACGTTGATGACAGAATAGTTGGACTGACAGCGAACAGATGTCATTCGAGGAACAGCCGGAATTCGCCCGCCAGGTCGCAGACCTGAACAACTACGGGCAGGCACTCAACAGCTGCGAAACGGTCGAAGAAGTCGTGTCGCTCACTCTTGAGGCGGTGTCACTGCTGTTCGATTTCGAGTCGACGACGTTTATCGAAGTCCGGGAAGGGGAACCCGAGATTATCGAGAGCACACGCCTGGACCGGAGTGCTGGGGATCAGCCAGGACCGGTCGCCCGGGCGGCCGTCGAGTCCGGTGAGACGACGACTGAGACCGACAGTGAGGCTGGTGTGCCTACCGATTCGGGCGCCGAGGCGGCGCTGGCCGTGCCGGCGACGATCGTCGACGACGTGGTGGTCGTGCTCGTTGTCAGAACGGCCACGAACGAGGACATCGGCGAGAGCTACGCCACGCCGCTGGAGATGCTCGCGTCACACGCCGCGACCGCGATCAGCAACATTCGATCACATCAGGAACTCGAGCGAGCGCGCACGGACCTCGCCAAGCGAAAGGAGATGGTCGAGCTGTACGACCGGCTGTTACGTCACGACCTCGGCAACGACCTGCAGGTCATCTCCGGGTTCGCCGATATCCTCGTCGAGGAGCTCGAGGGAGACCACGAGCGCTACGCGAGGAAGATATGTCGTGCAGCCGAGAGTTCGAGCGATCTCATCCAGCGCGTCGGTAACCTCGTTTCGAGGCTCGAAGCCGAAGCGGAACCCGTGCCGCGCGACCTCAGGGACGCACTCGCGTCCGTCGTCGAAACCACCCACTCACAGTACGAGTCACTCACTGTCGAGTTCGATCCGGCCGAATTCGACTATCGGGTCTACGGCGGCGACCTGCTGGACTCGGTCTTCCAGAACGTGCTCTCGAACGCGGCCGTGCACAACGAGGGGGGTGTCACGGTCTCGATGTATGCCGAGGCGACGCCGTCGAGCGTGGTCGTCGGGATGGCCGATGACGGCAGCGGGATCCCAGCGGAGATCCGTGACGAACTGTTCGAGATGGGTGAGAAAGGCCCGAGTAGCGACGGCACGGGGCTCGGCCTGGGGTTCGTGCGCACGCTGACCGAATCCTACGGCGGGGCAGTCGAAGTGACCGACAGCGAATACGGCGGGGCGGAGTTTCGGGTGACGCTCCAGCGCGTCTAGAGGCTGATCGTCAGCCCGTCGGACGCGAACCGGACGTCACCGTCGTAGTACTTGCCGATCGAGTCGAGCATTTCCTCGTGGTGCCCGTCCGTGTGCGGATAGAGATGGGTCAGATACACGCGCTCGAACGACGCGTCAGCGTCCCGCAGCGCACGTCCCAGTTGCGTCGGCGTCGCGTGATTATCCGTCTGGACGCTGTCGGGAAACGAACAGTCGTGGACGAGGACGTCGGCCCCGTCGGCGAACGCGAGCAGATCGCGCGCGGCCGCACTGTCGCCGCTGAAGACGAACGTGGCGTCGCTGTCGGGATGAGTGAGCCGATACGCGAAACACTGCATCGAGTGGGTGGTCTCGATCGTTCGACCGTCGAATCCGGCCAGCGAGAACGGCTCACCCGTCAGATCCCGGACCGCGAGATCGACGCGGCCGTCGAGGTATTCGTGGACGTCGAGCAGATCGTCCACGAGCGTCGACGTGCCAGGCGGGCCGGCGACCGAAAGCGAGTCGGCGCCGGCGAGCCAGCGCGCTTTCAACAGCGCCAGCAGGTCCGACACGTGGTCCAGATGGTGGTGGGTCAAAAGCACCGTGTCCACGCTTTCGTATCCCGCATCGGTCCGCCCGAGCGCGTGCAGGATGCCACTCCCACAGTCGAGTAGCAGTCGATCCGATCCGGCCTCCAGCAACAGGCCGGTCTGAAACCGGTCGCCGGTCGCCATCGCGCTGCCCGTCCCGAGAAACGTCACGTCCATAGTCTGGGTATCGTGTCGGTGGCGAAAAGGCGTGACGGTCGTCCCGCCGTCAGGCTGTTCGTGTGGTGTGTTACCGAATGCTTCCTCAAAGTTTAACAGGTTACCGGCCGATGATACAGACGGTGATATTCCGATGAGCGAGCATTCAGAACCCGAGCTACCCCCACTCCCGTACGACTACGACGCGCTGGAGCCACACATCTCCGAGCAGGTGTTGACCTGGCATCACGACACCCATCATCAGGGGTACGTGAACGGCCTCGAAAGCGCCGAAGAGACGCTCGCGGCGAACCGTGAGGCCGGCGAGTTCGGTTCGTCGGGAAGCGCGATCCGCAGCGTGACCCACAACGGCAGCGGTCACTACCTGCACACGCTGTTCTGGGAGAACATGGATCCCAACGGCGGCGGCGAACCGGACGGCGCACTCCGCGAGCGCATCGAGGAAGACTTCGGCTCCTACGAGGGCTGGAAGGGTGAATTCGAGGCCGCTGCGGGTGCCGCCGGTGGCTGGGCGCTGCTGGTATACGACCCCGTTGCCAAGCAGCTGCGCAACCTCGTCGTCGACAAGCACGACCAGGGCGCGCTGTGGGGCTCACACCCGATCCTGGCGCTTGACGTCTGGGAGCACTCCTACTACTACGACTACGGCCCGAAGCGCGGCGAGTTCATCGACGCGTTCTTCGAGGTCGTCGACTGGGACAACGTCGCCGAACAGTACGAGAAAGTCGTCAGCCGGATCGAGTAAGTCGGCTCAACTTCCTTCGTTTTTCGAACCTTCCGGAGTGACGTCTCTCTTCGCAGGGAGCGATAGGGATTATCGTAGCAATCCATCGATTTCGCTGGTGCAATCGATTTCCACCGCTCGGTCGGGCGTGGGGACTCCTCCAACCGGCTACGATAATCCCTACACTTCGGATCGACGGGCAAGATTCATACAATCGGCTGTGTTACCGGGAAGTAATGTCGCTGCTGCCCTCCCGACCGGACACGTCGGCTGCCGAGGCCGACGCCGAACCACGGGTGATCGGCGTCGACAGCGACGACGCTGACGACGTGATTTCGGCACTCTCTTCGGACACTGCCCGGCAACTGCTGGCCGAGCTACACGAGGAACCCGCGCCACCTTCCGAGCTGGCCGAGCGCGCGGACACGTCCCTGCAGAACGCTCAGTACCACCTCGAGAAGCTCCAGTCTGCCGGTGCGGTGTCTGTCGTCGACACGGCCTATTCCGCGAAAGGCCGCGAGATGGACGTGTACGCGCCCGCGGATCAGCCGCTGGTCATTTTCGCCGGCAACGAAGACGACACGACTGGTCTCAGAGCGGCCCTCTCGCGGCTACTCGGCGGGCTCGGCATCCTCGGAATCGGGAGCCTCGCAGTCCAGCGGTTGTACGGTGACGCCGGAACATCACCCGGCGAGGGCAGCGCGGTGCCGGGTGGCAACGAGACGGCGGCGCTAGACGGAGCCACCGGCACGACGTCGGGCGGCGAGACTGCGGTCAATGGGACGGAGTACGTCCTCCAAGCGACGAACGTGACAGACTCCATAACGACGACTGCGACGGACGTGACGACGACGGTCACGTCGACTCCGGAAGCGACCGACGCGGCGGCCGGTATCGAACCCGGACTGCTGTTTTTCGCCGGCGGTGCGGTCGTCCTCGCGCTGTGGCTGCTCGTCTGGCACCTCCGGTAGCTCAAAACGCTGTTTGACCTTCCGGTACACCCTTTATTATACCGTCAGTAGACGCCGGTGGCGACGGTGGCACAGTCACCCCGCTGCGTGCCCACGTGGTCATCGGGATCGGCTCTGGCCGCCTCCCCGCTGGCTCGTTTTCGGCCCTCCCTCACCGCCGGCTCGTTTTCGGCCCTCCCTCACCGCTGGCTCGCTTTCGGTCCGCCATCGGAGGTCAACGTGTCACTTCGCCCGTGACGGTGACGGGTCGGTCGGCATCAGTGATAACGGACTGGCTGACGCTGCCGAACAGGATCGCACCGACCGGGGACCGCTTGCGGCCGCCCAGGACGATCTGGTCGGCGTCGATCTCGTCGGCTGCAGCGAGGATCTCGATTGCCGGGTCGCCGACGCGGGAGGATTGCTCGACGGTAATGCCTGCGTCCCGTAATCGAGTTGCTGCTACTCGTCCGCCGTCGATCTCTTCGGGAGCAGTCGTCTCTTTTTCGTCTTCGTCGTCAAACACGTACAGTAGTGTCACGTGGACGCTCTCTGCCGCATCGGGAAACGCGGTGACTGCCTCGGCCTGTGCTTGCCCACGTGACTCGCTCCCATCGATCGGCATCAGCACCCGGTACATCTGTCAGTAAATTCTCACGCCAGAGATAATATAGCTACGGGAAGGTGGCAAGGAGAACGGAGTAGCTAATGTATCACTCTCTACTATTCGAAATTAGGATGCATTGATATTGCATACTATATTCGGGAGCCGTCGATCATCGACCCGAACGTTGACGTGACCCATCGACGAAATGCGGACAATGCTCTTGCAGGCCGGTCTGGAACTGACGCCCGGGATCGCCGTCGTGTTCGCGGTCGTCGCGGCGGCGGTCGTGCTGTTCGTCAGCGAGGCGATCCCGAGCGACATCACGGCGCTGTCGGTGCTCGTCTCGCTGGTCGTCCTGCAGGATTACACGGGCGTCGACGCCGAGGCCGCGCTCTCCGGGTTCGCCAGCACTGCGACGATCACGATCCTCGCGATGTACATCCTCAGCGCGGGCGTCCAGCGGACGGGCGTGGTCGACCAGCTGGAACACGTCGTCGCGCGGTACGCGGGCGACAGCCGAGGGCGACTGCTCGGCGCGACCGTCGGTATCACCGGGCCGCTGGCCGGCGTCGTCAACAACACGCCGGTCGTCGCGCTTTTCATCCCGATGATCACGGACCTGGCCGATCGGACCCACACCTCGCCCTCGAAGTTCCTCATCCCCCTGTCCTACGCCGCGATGCTCGGCGGGACGCTGACGCTGATCGGCACGTCGACGAACTTGCTCGCGAGTTCGGTCGCCGCCGATCTCGGTGTGGCCGGCACGCCGTTTTCGATGTTCCAGTTCACGCCGCTGGGACTGCTCGTGCTCGCGGTCGGCTCGGTCTATCTGCTGACGGTCGGGCCGCTGCTGTTGCCGTCCCGAATCGAGCCTCACGACCTCACCGAGGAGTTCGGTCTCGGGGGACGGCTCTCCAGGGTGTACGTCCCGGAGTCGTCGTCGGTGGTCGGTCTCACGCCGGCCGAAGCCCGGACGGACGCGGTCAAGATCCTGCAGCTGCTCCGTGGCGGGGAGACGTTCGTGGCCACCGGCTCTGACCGGGCGATCAAGGCCGGTGACGTGCTGACGATCCGGGCGGAAGCGCCGGCCGCCCAGTCGTTTGTCGACGTGGCCGGGCTGCGTCGGCTTCCGCAGGCCAGGGTGACCGAAGAGGAACTGGCGCTGGGTTCTGGCCGGGGGACGCTCGCGGAGGTGATCGTGCCGAGCAGGTCGGGACTGATCGGGCAGGCGGTCGGCGACGCTCGCCTGGAAGAGCGATTCGACGCGACGGTGCTGGCCGCTCGCCGCGGTGGGTCCCTTGTCGTCCAAGACGTTGCAGACGTGGGACTCTCTGAAGGGGACGGACTGTTGATCTACGCGACGCAGAGCGGGATCGACCACCTCGAAGAGACGGGCGAACTGCTCGTCACGGAAGCTGTCGGCGACGGACTCCCGGAGCCGGAGCCGATCGACTGGCGCGAGGCGGGGCTCGCGATCGGGATCGTCCTCGGCGTGATCGCGGTCGCCGCCGCCGATCTGCTGGCAATCTCGGTCGCGGCGCTCGGTGGCGTCGTGGCGATGGTCCTCGGCGGCATCATCGATCCGGAACGGGCCTACGCGGCCGTCAACTGGGAAGTCATCTTCCTGCTCGCGGGCGTGATCCCGCTCGGGCTGGCGATGGACCGGACCGGCGCGGCAGCGTATCTCGCGGCACACATCACCGACGTGTCGACGGTGCTGCCCGCGATCGGCACGGTCGCGCTGTTTTACCTGCTGACCGGATTGCTCGCGAACCTCATCACGCCGGTCGCCAGCGTCGCGCTGGTGTTGCCGATCGCCGTCTCGACGGCGGCGGATCTGGGTGCGAACGCGTTCGCGTTCGTGCTGGCGGTCACGTTCGCGGGCTCGACGGCCTTCATGACCCCGATGGGTTATCAGACGAACCTGATGGTCTACAGTCCGGGCGGGTATCGGTTCACCGACTACGTGCGGATCGGTGCGCCGCTGCAGTTGCTGCTCGCCGTGGTGACGACGCTCGGTATCGCGGCGATCTGGGGAGTCTGATCGAGACCGTCGGCGGGCATACCACTTTGTGATCCCAGTCCTAATTATCGACGATGACAATTCTGGTGCCAGTCGCAAGCGGCCCCCTCCGGGATCGCGTGCTCCAGACGGCGATCGAACTCGGGCAGGCGCTCGGGGAAGACCTCTACATCGTCCATCTGGTCGAAGAGGAGACGGCCGACGGGACCGCAAAGCAGATCCGCGACGAGATCCGCGAGCGCGTTCGATCCGCGGACGTCGCTGCGACAGTCTCGCTCGAATACGTCGGTCACGGGCTCGCGCGAACCGGGCCGCGCATCGGTCAGGACGTGATCGAACTGGCCTCCGACGTGACCGTGACGCACATCGTCATGGGCCACACGTCGAAAGGGCTGCTCGAAGAGATAACCCGAGGCAGTGCAGCCCAGGCCGTCATCGACGCCGCGACCGTCCCCGTCACGGTCGTGCCGGACACTACCGGGTAACTCCCGAGCCGCAAGAGGGACTTTGATCGGCTACGCAAGTGGCTCTGCGGGACGGTCCAGGTCGTACGTTTCCCGGAGCGTGTCGGCGAAGTGACCACCTTTCTCGAGGGCGATCGTCACGACGACGAACGCACTGTCGGCCGGGCGCAGGACGAACGCCTCGCGCGGGGCTGACCCGGCGTCGTTGACGCGGTCGACGAGCGGTTCGAGCGGTCGCGTCCCCTCGCGGAACTCCCGAAACCGGTCCCCCGCCCCGCTGTCAGCGAACACGTAGCAGACGCCGTTCACCTCACCGTCGGTGTTTCTGGTGACGCTGCTGTTCATTCCGTCCCCCTTTGCCTGTGCATCCCGCCAGAGGTCCGCCGCGACCTCGAAGACGGGATCGATCCCGTCGGCGAAGGCGTACAGCGTCGGCCGTCGCAACGAGAACGCATCGAGGCGCGCGGGCTCTGACCAGTCGAGACGTGCGTCGAGAAGATATCCCGGTCGCAGGTCGGCAGCGTCGTCGGCCCCGACCCGGACGTCGATCGGTTCGTATCGCTCCCGATCGAACACCCGGAGCGTTCGCTCGCCCCCGTCGCCGTCCTCGTCGGGGCCCGGCAGCACCCGGGCCACCAGTTCCTCGTCCATATCGCCAGTTCAGCCCCGACGGATAAAAGCAGTCGGTCCCGTACGCTTTTGCCCGGCCGCTCGATAGCGAGGGTATGGACGACATTCGATTCCGCGATCCTGCCGGGACTGTTCGAAACGGGCTCTTGCACGACGATCACGTCCACTTCGGCGACGACGCGTACGACCTCGAAGCGGTGGACGTCCTCGCACCGGCTGAGCCGACGAAGATCATCTGCGTGGGTCGCAACTACGCCAGACACGCCGCAGAGCGCGGCGAGGACGTGCCCGACCGACCGCTGCTCTTCCTCAAGCCGCCGAACGCCGTCGCCAGCCACGGCTCGACGATCACGCTCCCGAAGGGAAAAGCGCAGATCGAACACGAAGCCGAACTCGCCGTGGTCATCGACGAACAGTGCAAGCACGTCGATCCCGAGAACGCCGGGGACGTGATCCGCGGGTACACCTGCTTCAACGACGTCTCGAACCGCGACGACCAGTCCCGCGAACAGAACTGGGTCCGCGGGAAGGCCTTCGACAACGCCGCCCCGATGGGTCCCGTCCTGACCGAAGAGATCCCGGACGACGCCGCCATCGAACTCCGGGTCGACGGGGAGGTTCGCCAATCGTCCTCGATCGAGCACTTCATCTTCTCGATCCCCGATCTGATCGCCGAGATCACGACCTACATGACGCTCGAACCAGGCGACGTGATCGCGACTGGCACCCCTGAGGGGGTCGGCCCGCTGACCGACGGCGACCACGTCGAGATCGAAATCGAGGGGATCGGCACGCTCGAACACGACGTGCGACAGGACAGGTAGACGCGGGGCCGGGAGATGGAAACGCCTAAATTTAGGGTAGCCTAAACACGTCGCGAATGGATACTGATCGACGCCCGTCCGACCGTGTGGACGTCTGTATCGTCGGGGCCGGGCCGGCCGGAGCGCTGGTGGCCCACCGTCTCACGGCGGCCGGCTACGACGTCGTCGTGCTGGAAGCGGGGCCGCGGTTCGACCGCGAGCAGCGAATCGAGCGCATGGAGCAGTCGCTCCGACCATCGCACGCACCACAGTCGGTCTGGGACGTGGGCGGCGAGCGCGACGCCTACACGTCCGCCGGGCCGGACCACTATCCGCTGAACCACACTCGGACGAAGGGCGTCGGCGGAACGACCCTGGCCTGGCACGGGATGGTCGTGCGCCTCCACGAGCGGGATTTCGACGGGCGAAACGGCGGCGATCCCTGGCCGATCGACTACGCCGACCTCCGGCCGTACTACGCTCAGGCGGAGCAGGAATTTGGCGTCGCCGGAGCCGACGACAACCCGTTCGGGCCCCGGCGCGAAGAGCCGTTTCCGATGGCCGCGTTCCCGCCCTCCCACAGCGACTCGATCTTCGCGGAGGCCTGCCAGTCGCTGGAGATCGCGACCCATTCGGCACCGAACGCCCGCAACTCCGAGGACTACGACGGCCGCGGCACGTGCGTGGGATTTGGCACGTGCAAGCCGGTCTGTCCCGCCGGAGCGAAATACGAGGCGTTAGCGCACGTCGAGAAAGCCGAAGCGAACGGGGCGCGCGTGATCGACCGCGCGCCCGTCCAGCGTCTCGAACACAGCGCGGATCGGATCGAAGCCGCCGTCTACGCGACGCCCGAGGGAGTCGAACATCGACAGGAAGCCCGGCAGTTCGTGCTCGCCGCGGGCGGCGTCGAGATCCCGCGACTGCTGTTGCTCTCTGCGAGCGATCACTACCCGGACGGGCTGGCGAACTCTTCGGGACTGGTCGGTCGTTACTTCACCGAGCACCTCGGCGCGCGCGTCGGCGGCACGATCGATCGGCGAACCCGCCAGCACCACATCGAGTTTATCACGACCGAGTCCCACCAGTTCTACGACAGCGACGACCACCCGCCGATCAAGCTCGAACTGGTGAACTACGCCGGTCAGCCGCCCGTCGGGACCGCTCTTTCGGCCGACCACTGGGGTGACGAGTTGCTGGAGACGCTACGAGAAACCTATGGAAACACCCTCGAAGTCGCCGGCCTCGTCCAGCAGGAGGCCAGACCGGAAAACCGGATCACGCTCGATCACTCCCGCACGGACGACCACGGCAATCCCGTGCCGCAGGTCCACTGGTCGATCAGCGATCGCGACCGACAGGCGGTCGGGCGGGCGACCGAGATCCAGCGATCGATTCTCGAGGAACTCGACGCCGACATCGAGTGGGTCGTCGGTCGGGACGCGACGGGTCCGGCCGCTCACCACATGGGGACCACGCGAATGGGCGCGAATCCCGAGACGAGCGTCGTCGATCCGCAGTGTCGGACCCACGATCTGGACAACGCCTGGATCGCCTCCAGCAGCGTGTTCGTCAGCGTGGGGGCGATGAACCCGACGCTGACGATCGCAGCACTGGCACTGCGGGTCGCCGATCACCTCGCGGAGACGCTGTCTCAACAATAGCTGTGACGTCCGGGGTTCCTGCCCGACGAGTGTTCCAGTCCGCAGCTGACGCTGCGCGGCCACGTCGGGAAGTCCGCAATCCGACGGCGGTCAGAACCAGCGGGAGATCAGCGACTCTGTGCCGTTTCGATGGGCGACCAGGACGGGCTCGCCATCCCCGCCTTCCACGACGCTATCCGCCGTCGATCCGAAGAGAAACCGCCTGAGTTTCCCCTTCTCGGGTGCGCCGAGCACCGTCAGATCGTGCTGTTGGGACTGATCGATGATCGCCGCTGCCGGGTCGGCGTCGCGCAGCACGTGATACTCGACGTCGATCCGATCGTCGATCCGGTAGCTGTACGCGTCGAGCAGTTTCGTCGCGTCGTCTTTCCGGTCTTCGGAGGCGTCTTCGGGAATCACGTGAAACAGGTCGACGCGGCTGCCGTACGCGGTCGCGATCGCCTCGGCGATCCGGGTCGCGATTCCGGAGTGCGGCCCCCGATCGACCGGCACGAGGATTGTCGACGGCGACTCGAACTCGTCCATGCCCGTCCCGACGAGCGTGTGGCAGTCCAGCCCGTCGGCCTGGTCGGATCCGTTCCGGCTGAAGAAGCTCACCTCTTCCGTGTCGACGAGGACGCTGGTTATCGAGCAGGCATCGACGAACGTGTCCAAGAGTCCGGGCGAAAACTCCTCGCGACGCTCGACGATCGGGACCGGAAACTGCTGTTCGATCGCCAACCTCGTCTCCGCGTCACGCCGGAGTTCGTCCGGGTCGGGATTGCTGTCGGCCTCGACGGCGTGGAGCAGATACAGCTCACCATCCGTTCCGAACGCGATACTGGCCCCGAGCAGGCTCGTCTCCGTCTGGTTGGCGGCCTCGCGGAACGGAACCAGCAGACGCTGGTTCTCCGACGGCCACTCCATGTCTCTGTGATCGAGTGTCTGCGGCCACGGACACTCGTCCGAATTGACGCTCATTGGTCTCAGTCTCGAATACAGCTATATAAGTTGTTTCAAATCCGGCCTGGGATTCCCGCCAGTCGTGGCTGTTATACCGGAAAACGGTCGTCCGCGCCGTACAGTCGGGCCTGAAAAAGACGGCGGTGATCCGTATGCGCCCTCACACGGCGGCGAGCAGGCCGGCGTCGACGAGCAACAGCGCGGCGACGACCGTCGCCCCGAGGAAGAACGGTCGAGCGTTCCGGGCCGGTTCCCGCACCTTCCGCCGTCCGGTCCCGTCGGCCAGCTTGCTCGCGCCGACTTCGACGAGCCCCATCAAGACCAGCCAGAGGGCGATCATCCCGACGAGGAGATACCCGCGAGTCGTCTCGAAGAGCACTGCCGTCTCGGTGTAATCGAGCACCATCGCCATCCGGACGCCGGTCAGCGCCAGCAGGACGGCACTGACCCGTGAGAGCCGCTTCACCCGTCTCGTGATCGAGCCGAGCGGGTCGGCGTCGAGGCCGCCGTCACGAGCCACGGGCAGGACCGCCCACATCACGAAGACGACACCGCCGGTCCAGAGGCCGGCAAACAGCGTATGCAGCGCGTACAGCCCGGCGAGTTCAGGATCCATATTCGCGTTCGAGGGCGGCGCGCCCTTGAATGTGAAGGATCGAAGTTCTACAACTCGCCTGCGGACTCGGCCCGGTCGGAGATCTCATCGACGCTGAGGTGATCGAGCAGGTTGACGAACGAGCCGGGATCGGGGACCAGAAAGATCCGGATCTTGAACGCGGCGTCCTCGTCGGCCACGTCGATCATCGAATCGAGGACGATCGACAGCGCGTCCGTTCGGACGTGTGAGAGCGTCTTCTCGGCGACGACGTCGCCGTTTGAGTATTGCAACTCCGGCGTCTCCATGTCGATGGTCGTCCCGAGCGTGTTCGCGATCCCGTCGATGAACCCCGAGGTGAGGATGTTGCACATCTCCTGGAGGGCGCTTTTCTGGAGGCGATTGAATCCGTCTTCGACGGGTGAGCCGGTCATCAGCGTCGCAATCTCGACGGCCGTCTCGGGCGGAAACGTGAGCAGGAAGACGCCGTATGGCGGTTCGCGCAAGTCGATCGACGCGCTGTAGATCTCGTCGGTACCGATCTCGGCAGCGATGTCGCTCGGTTCGACGAACGAGAGGCTCTTGATCTCGACGTTCGCGTCCACGTCCGCAAGCGACGACAGCGATCGCGTGACGTTCTCGGTCCCGCGTTTCATCAGCGTATTAATGATCCGGAGTTTCCGGATGTCGATCAACAGTGGCATTCCCTACCTGAGGGTCAGGGCCGGGCGTCGTAGTCGTTTCGGTCAGGGCGCGGCTGGCGAAACGCCTGACGGAGGCGACTGCCCCTGGAACTCGTGACTGCAGTCCGCACCGGTGCAGAAACGTTACAATCGCTCGAACTGTGACGAGACGTATGGACCCTGCTGGCCTGGTAGTCCTTCCCGGCCTGCTCCTCTTTTTCGCTGTCTTGATCGCGGTCGGGACGTGGGTCGCGCTCGACGCCCGGGCACACGACAGCTCGCATCCGATCCTGTGGGCCGTATTTGCATCGATCCCGCCGGGGGTCATACTGCTGTACTACGCGTTCTGGTGGCGGCGTCACCGTGACCGCACACGACCGCGATCACGCCGAGAACGCTACGCTGCAGCGGTCGCGGTCGCCGGTCTCGGGGGGTTCGTTATCGCCTCGTTGGTCGCGCCACCCGATCCCCTCACACAACTTCTGGTGTGGCCGATCGTCTTTGCGGGTTCGCTGCCCGTCGCGTACTGGCTGCTCGGTCGTGGACACCGGCCAGAGTCACACACAGCCTGATACTGCCGACTGTGAGTCCGTACAGATATTCGCCACCTCGGGGTGGCGAATCATTTCGCAATGGTACAGCCGGCAGTATGGCGAGCACTGCCGATACGTGCAGCCTGCTTGGGCACGCTTAAGGCCCGCCGTCCGCTTTCCCCGAGTATGGAACCACGGGACCTCTCGATGCACTCCGTCTATCGGGCGGGGCGAGGGATCGAAGAAGTCGCCCGGGAGCTGGGACTGGACCCGGACGAACTGATCAAGCTCTCCTCGAACGAGAACTCCCTCGGGCCGTCCCCGAAGGCCGTCGACGCGATCCGTGACGTCGCCGAAGACGTCCACTACTATCCGAAGTCCTCACATACCGATCTGATCGCGAAACTCGCCGACAGGTGGGGAGTCAGCGACGAACAGATCTGGCTGGCCAACGGCGGCGACGGGGCGCTCGATTACCTCTCGCGTGCCCTGCTCGAACCCGGCCAGGCCGTTCTCGTGCCCGATCCGGACTTCACGTACCACGGGATGAGCGCGAAGTACCACCACGGGCGAGTCGAGACGTTCGAGCTCTCGAAGGCCGAGGACTTCCATCAGTCGCCCGAGCGCGTGCTGGACGCGTACGACGGCCACCGGATCGTCTACCTGACGAGCCCGCACAACCCGACCGGCTCCGAGGTCACGATCGACGAGGTCGAACAGATCGCCGAGGAGACCGACGAGCAGACGCTGGTCGTCGTCGACGAGGCCTACGAGGCGTTCACCGAGCGCGCGAGCAAGATCGACCTCGTCCGCGAGCGCGACGACGTGGCGCTGCTCCACTCGTTCTCGAAGGCCTACGGACTGGCCGGGATCCGTCTCGGCTATGCGATCACCCCCGAAGAGTGGGGCGACGCCTACGCCCGCGTGAACACGCCCTTCGCCGCCAGCGAGATCGCCTGCCGGGCCGGGCTGGCCGCCCTCGATGACGAGGCGTTCCTCGAGGAGACGATCGAGACCGCGCGCTGGGGCCGCGAGTACTTGCGTGAGAATCTGGAGGCCGAGACCTGGGAGAGCGGCGGGAACTTCGTCCTCGTGGAGGTCGGCGACGCCTCGGCCGTGGCCGACGCCTGCCAGCGGGAGGGCGTGATCGTTCGAGACTGTACGAGTTTCGGGCTCCCGGAGTGCATCCGCGTCACGACGGGCACGCGCTCGGAGACGCGCCAGGCCGTCGAGACGATCAACGAGGTGCTCGCGGATGTCCAGAGGTGATCGCGTGTGAGAGTCGCCGTCACCGGGACGCCCGGAACGGGCAAGACGACCGCGACGGAACTGCTTGCGTCCGACTTCGAGGTGATCCACCTCAACGAGGTCATCCGCGAGCAGGGGCTGACGACCGGCCACGACGACGAGCGCGACACCCGGATCGCCGATCTGGACGCCGTCGAGTCGTGGCTCGATGACCGCGAGAACGTCGTCGTCGAATCTCATCTCGCCCACGAGTTCGACGCAGACAGGGTGATCGTCCTGCGGTGTGCGCCCGAGGTGATCGAGCGCCGGCTGCGCGAGCGCGGCGAGTCGGCCGAGTCGGCCCGGGAAAACGCCGAGAGCGAGGCGCTAGACGTGATTTTGGGCCACGCCGTCCAGAATCACGGGGAAGACAACGTCTACGAGATCGAGACGACCGACCGCTCGCCAGAGGCGGTCGCGGCCGAAATCGACGCCGTGATCGCCGGCGAGCGCGAACCGAGCGCCGGCACCGTCGATTACACCGATTACCTATGACGCTGGACCGCCTTCATCGATCACCATGACGCCGGATAATCGACACAGACCACGATGACACTGGATAAATACCGCTCGCTCGCCGATCGCGCGCTCGAACCGTTCGTGACCGCTGCAGCGAGGCTCGGCCTCACCCCCAACGGCGTGAGCGTCCTCGCGATCGTCGTGGCCGGCCTCGCGGCGGGCGCGTTCTATCTCGGCGGGGACGAACCGCTGTTGTACGGCGTCGGCGCGCTGCTCGTGTTCGTCAACGGCTGGCTCGACCTGCTCGACGGCGCGCTCGCCCGCCGGCTTGAGGTCGCCTCCGAAGCCGGCGACCTGCTGGATCACGTCCTCGATCGATACGCCGACATCCTGATCATCGCCGGTCTCGCGGCCGGCATCGGTCGGTACGATCTCGGCCTGGCCGCAGTGACGGGTGTGTTGATGACCTCCTATCTCGGGACGCAGGCACAGGCAGTCGGTCTCGACCGGGTCTACGGCGGTCTCCTGGGGCGGGCCGACCGACTCGCGCTGATCGGCGTCGTCGGCGCGCTCGCGGTCGTCGTCACCGATCCGATTCAGGGGTTCACTATCGTCGGCTGGCTGCTGATTGTCTTCGCGGTTGTGGGCCACCTCACCGCACTCCAGCGGTTCTACTACGCGATGGGCGACCTGCGGTGACCGCGTTCGCTGGAGAGCCAGAGCGACCATAACGGGAGCCTTTATCAACGCCGGGCCAGTAGCCGTCGGGTATGCACGACCCACACGCGGGACCCGCGTTCTCGCAGCACCGCCAGCAGCCCGGCGGTCGACAGCTGGAGTCGCCCTACGAGCCGCAGCTCGGGTCGCTTCCCAGCAGCGACCGTGACGAGGAAACAGTCAACAAGACCGGTACGACGACTATCGGCATCGCGACCGAGGAAGGCGTCGTCGTCGCGACCGACCGCCGGGCCAGTCTCGGCGGGCGCTTCGTCTCGAACAAGAGCGTCCAGAAGGTCGAACAGATCCACCCGACTGCCGCGCTCACCCTCGTCGGGAGTGTCGGCGGCGCCCAGTCGTTCATCCGGACGCTCCGCGCGGAGGTCAACCTCTACGAGGCGCGCCGTGGCCAGGACATGAGCATGCAGGCGCTCTCGACGCTCGCGGGCAACTTCGCACGCGGTGGCCCGTTCTTCGCGATCAACCCGATCCTGGGTGGGATCGACGAGACGGGCAGCCACGTCTTCAGCATCGATCCCGCCGGCGGTGTCATGGAAGACGACTACACCGTCACCGGCTCCGGACTGACCGTCGCCTACGGGACTCTCGAGGACCGCTACGAACCCGACATGAGCATCGAGGAGGCCACCGAAGTCGCCGCTGTCTCGATCGAGGCTGCCGCCGAGCGCGACACCGGCTCCGGAAACGGGCTCTGCGTCGCCGAGGTCACCGAGGCAGGCGTCGACATCACGACTTACGACGACTACGACATCTAGCCCTCCGCGTTTCGACGCCCGATTTCTGCCGCGCTTCAGCCGACAGATGACACGCTGCAGCCGACAGCCTATTTATCGTCGGCAAAGCAACCACGGATATGGATCTGTTCGGAACGGCCGGGATACGCGGTCCCGTCAAGGAGACTGTCACGCCGGAGCTGGCGCTGTCGGTCGGCCGGGCCGTCGGCCGCGAGGCGGAGACAGTTGTCGTCGGCCGTGACGGCCGCCAGTCCGGGAGTGCGCTGGCCGCGGCCGTCGAGGCCGGCGTCGAATCGGCTGGCACTCGCGTCCGCAGACTCGGGACAGTCCCGACGCCGACGCTCGCGTTGGCGTCGCGCGGACAGCACGGCGTCATGCTCACGGCCAGCCACAACCCGCCCGAAGACAACGGGATCAAGCTGTTCGTCGACGGCGTCGAGTTCGACGGCGACGCCGAGGCTCGGATCGAGCGACGCGTCGAGGCCGGCGTCGAGCCGGCAGACTGGGCCGACTGGGCGAGTGCCGACCGCGCGGACGTGCTCGGGGTCTACCGCGAAACGATCACCGACTACGCACGCGAGCACGGCGCACCGCTGGAGGGGCTCCGAGTGACAATCGATTGCGGGAACGGGATGGCCTCGCTCGCGACGCCACAGGTGCTGCGCGAACTCGGGGCGGACGTGCGGGCGCTGAACGCGAACGTCGACAGCCACTTCGACGCCCGGGGGAGCAAACCGACGCCCGAGACGCTGACCGGGCTATGTGACTTCGTGGCCGAGCACGGCGCCGTCGACCTGGGGATCGGCCACGACGGCGACGCCGATCGCATCGTGATCGTAGACGGTGACGGCGAGATCGTCCACGAGGACACGGTGCTGGCCATCTTGGCCGAACACTACGTCAGGGAGAGCGACGCCGCCGATCCGGTCGTGTTGACGACGCCGAACGCGTCCGAGCGGATCGACGAGCGGGTCGAAGCTGTCGGTGGCCGTACCGAGCGTACGGGTCTCGGCGTTCTTCACGAGGGTATCGCCGAGATCCGGGCTGCAGCCACCGACGAGACGGCGATCGTCTTCGCCGCCGAGCCCTGGAAGCACGTCCATCCCGAACTCGGCGGGTGGATCGACGGCGTGGCCAGCGCAGCCGTGTTCGCCCGTCTCGTCGCCGAAAGCGGTCTCGACGCGCTGCGCGAACCGGTCACCGAGCGCCCCTATCGAAAGGATCCAGTGCGCTGTCCGGACGAGCACAAGTCGGCAGTGATGGACCGTCTCGAAACGCGGTTGCCCGAGGCCTTTCCCGATGCCGAAGTCTCGCTCGAGTACGGCGTACGCCTGTCGTTCCCGGACGGGTCCTGGACGCTGGTCCGACCGAGCGGGACCGAACCGTACGTCCGGGTCTACGTCGAGAGCGAGGACGTCGAGGAGATGCTCGCGGACGTGCAGTCGGCCGTCGAAGAAGCGGTGGCGGACGTCACTCAAAGATAGCGATCGAGCGCGTCCGTCACCGCGTCGACGTCGTCGATGTGTTCGACGTCGAACTGTATCGTCGATCGGTACCAGTCGGTCCGCGTTAGCCGGAGCGCGTCGCCGTCGCGCTCGTAGCCGTCGACCGTCTCCCACTCGTGGAGCGTGCCCTGGGCGAAAACCCCCTCGTCGGTAATCTCGACGGACTGTTTTTGCTCGCTGAACAGACTGAGCCATACCGGGAGCAGCGCCGGAAGCCAGACGTACGTCGTGAGTTCGACGTCGTCGCCCAGCACTGCCGTTCCGACGACGATAACAGCCGTCGCGGCGAGCAAGACGTCGACGGCGTATCTCGTCTGTCGACGAACCGTCTCGGGCGGCCCTGCCTCGAAGGTGGCGACTGGCAGCAGACGCTCTTGCAGTTGCTCCTGGCGGATTTCGTGGCCGAGCAGGAGGGCGACGATCCAGACGAGCACGGCCAGCGCACCGACGAACCACGGACTGACGAACAGCGAGACGACCGACTCGGCACGGACGATCGCCGGCCCGAGCCACGCCAGCGGGACGAGGATGCCTGCGATTCCCCGAGGGGCCGTGCTGACGAACGCCGTCGGGTCACGGACGTCCGTTGTGACCATCCCGGCGACTGCACCGACGCCGCCCCCGGCTACGAGCATCGCCCACTCGTTGCCCGGCAACAGCGACCCGACGGGCCCGATCAGGAGCGCCGCGTACGCCATCAGTGCGATCCGGAGGGCGAACCGCTTCATCCTTGTCGTGCTCGATGGCGCGTTGGAAGGAAAAACTAGTGGAACGAGTAGCGTCGGCCGGCAGCGCTGTATCGTCATACTGCCGGCTGTACGTTCGTACAGATATTCGCCACCTCGGGGTGGCGAATCATTTCGCAATGGTACAGCCGGCAGTATCAGCAACCAGGGCCAAAGTGAGGCGTGGCCCCCAGCGTATTTGCCGGCCGGCAACGAGGGAGGGGATATGGAACTGCTGGAACGCGCACGCGAGGCGATAGACACTTCCTACGCACCCTACTCGGAGTACCGAGTCGGCGCGGCAATCCGGACGGCCGACGGGACCGTCTTCACTGGCTGCAATATCGAGAACGCGAACTACTCCAACAGCGTTCACGCCGAGGAATTGGCGATCAGCAAGGCGGTCGAGGCCGGCCACCGCGAGTTCGGCGCGGTCGCCGTGGCCTCGAGCGAACGCGACGGCGTGACTCCCTGCGGGATGTGTCGCCAGACCCTGGCGGAGTTCTGTGACGACGACCTCGCGATCTACTGCGACGAGGGCGACGGCGAGCACAGCACGTACACGCTCGGCGAGTTGCTCCCGAACACGATCACTGCGGCCCACCTGGACCGATGACTTCCGACCCTGCCGAGGACCCCAATGACGGCGAGCAGTACCACCTCGAAGTGACGCCCGACGACGTCGCCGACAGCGTGCTCCTGCCGGGCAACCCCGAGCGTGTCTCGAAAATCACCGACGGCTGGGACGACGCAGCGGTGGTCGCCGACCACCGCGAGTACCGGACGGCGACCGGGACCTACGACGGGACGCCGATCTCGGTCACCTCGACGGGGATCGGGAGCCCCTCGGCTGCGATCGCGGTCGAGGAACTCGCGCGCGTCGGCAGCGAGACGCTGATCCGCGTCGGCTCCTGTGGCTCGATCCAGCCCGGGGTCGAGGTCGGCGACCTCGTGATCACGACGGGCGCGGTCCGCCAGGAGGGAACCAGCGACGAGTACGTCCGCGAGGATTACCCCGCCGTTGCCGATCACGCCGTCGTCTCGGCACTGATCGCCGCCGCCGAGCGACTGGACTACGAGTATCACGTCGGACTGACCTGCTCGACGGACTCTTTTTACGCGGGACAGGGACGTCCCGGATTCGAGGGGTTCGAGGCACGGGGCAGCGACGAACTGGTCGCGGAATTACAGGGGGCGAACGTGCTCAACTTCGAGATGGAAGCCAGCTCGATCCTGACGCTCGCGTCGCTGTACGGACTCCGGGCGGGCGCGGTCTGTACGGTCTACGCCAATCGAACCACGGGCGAGTTCCGCACGGCCGGCGAGCGAAAGGCCGCGGCGACTGCTACCGAAGCCGTCTCGATTCTCGCGGAGATGGACGCGACGGCCGACAGAGCGGGAGCGAGCCACTGGCACCCGGGATTGCAGATCGACGACCTGTAAGAAAATCAGTCAGAGAGTGCCTGTTCCGACTTGTCGGCGTCATCGATGGTCAGTTCGTAGAGGTTCTGTCGGGCGTCAGCGAAGTAGACGTCCTCCTCGACGACGCCGACTTCCTCGAGTCGCTCGAGGGCATACCGGACTGTCCGGGCCGAGAGCATCGATTCCTCGACGATCCCCTTCTGTGTGAGTGGTCCCTTGTATTCGAGAACCTTGAATACGAGCTTCGCACTCGGCGGCAGATCCGTGATATCCTCCCCGTCGGATTCTGTCATTAAGTGAAATCAGGGCCCCGTCCCGTATAAATATTGAGGCAATGGATTCCGGTGTTGAGATCGCGGTTTCGGTTCCCCGCGATCGAGGCTGTTCGTATCAAATCGCCGCATGGAGCCGCAGGTCACTCCTTCTCGACGGTCCGTTCGAAGCGGTTCTCGAAGTGACGATCCCAGCCATCGAGAACGAGGGATTCGGAGTCCTGATATCGGACGGCTGTGCCTGCTACGGACTGCTGTAACGATTTAGAGCGGGAACAGCGCGAAAGCCCACGACTTCAGTTGTTGGAGAGGTCAGTGCTCCGCCCCACGCGTGTGGTCGATGCGGAGTAGACCGACGGCAGTCCGTATGAGCCGACCCGTAACGAACGGCTTTTTAGTTCGGGTAGCCGACAGTGAGGTATGGCTACCGAGACGGCCGACGGGTTGACCGGTCACGTCCGTAGCGTGACAGTGACCACGCTGGCCTCCCTGATGGGGATCATCGCAGCACTGGTCTCCGAGTACGGCCTCGGGGCGTCTCCCTCGGGACGGATCAACGTGTTCGTCGTGCTGGGTGCGATCGCAGTTCAGATCCCGATCCTGCAGGCCCTGGGCGTCGACGTACAGGATTTCAGCACGAAGGACTACCTCTACGTCGCGTTTATGACGTTCTCGCTGTGGTTCGTCTCCTGGACGCTGATTCTCACTGCCTCGGCCGTCTGACCGGGTGACCCACAATGGCTGATGATAGCATCGCCGTCGTCGATCTTGACCGTTGCCAGCCCGACCGCTGCAACTACGAGTGCATGAACTTCTGTCCGCCCAACCGGACGGGCAAGGAGTGCATCGTCAAGCGCGGCGACACATACGAAGAAGACGAACCGTTCGAGGGCGAACCCGACCAGGTTCGCATCTCCGAAGAGATCTGTCTGGGCGAGACCTGTGGCATCTGCGTCGAGAAGTGCCCGTTCGATGCCATCGAGATCATCAACCTCCCCCAGGAACTCGAGGACGAGCCGATCCACCGCTACGGCGAGAACGCCTTCGCCCTGTACGGCTTGCCCGCCCCCGGTGAAGGGCGCGTGACCGGCATCCTGGGACCGAACGGAATCGGGAAGACGACGGCTGTCCACATCCTGGCCGACGAACTCACGCCGAACCTCGGCGAGTACAACGCCGATCCCGGCTGGGACGCCGTCCTCGAAGAGTACCGCGGAACCGCCCTGCAGGACTATCTGGAGGCACTGATCGACGGCGAGGTAACCGTCGCTCGCAAGCCCCAGTACGTGGATCAGATCCCCGATCAGTTCGACGGCACGACCCGCCAGTTGCTCGAACGAACCGACGAGCGGGGCGAACTCGACGCGCTGATCGAGCGGGTCGGGATCGGACCGGTCGTCGATCAGGACATCGAGACGCTCTCCGGCGGGGAGCTCCAGCGCGTCGCCCTCGTCGCGGCGCTGGCACGGGACGCCGACTTCTACTTCCTCGACGAGATCACTCCCTATCTCGATATCGGCCAGCGAATGACTGCCGCCCGGATCATCCAGGAACTGGCCGAGGAGGGCGACCGATCGATGCTCGTCGTCGAGCACGACCTGGCGATCCTGGATCTGCTTGCGGACGCCCTGCACGTCGCCTACGGTGGGCCCGGTGCGTTCGGTGTTATCACAGATCCCAAATCGACGAAAAACGGGATCAACGAGTACCTCAAGGGCTATCTGGAGAACGAGAACATGCGGATCCGCCAGGACGCGATCACGTTCGAGCAACACGCCCCGCGGTCGGTCGCCGGTGGCGAGGCCGTCGTCGAGTATCCGGCTCTGGCGAAGAGCTACGGCGAAGGCGAGTTCTCGCTGTCGGTCACCGGCGGCGAGATCCGCGAGGGCGAAGTCCTGGGTGTCGTCGGCCCCAACGGGATCGGGAAATCGACTTTCGCGAAGTTGCTCGCGGGCAGACTCGAACCCGACGAGGGCGAGATCGACGCGCGGCTCGACATCGCCTACAAACCCCAGTACATCGAGATCGACCAGCCGATGCGCGTCGACGCGTTCCTCTCTTCGATCACCGACGAGTTCGGCAGCTCCTACTGGAACACCGAGATCGCACAGCCGCTGCAGCTGGAGCGAATCATGGAACAGAGTCTCACTGATCTCTCCGGCGGGGAGCGCCAGCGCGTCGCGATCGCGGCCTGCCTCTCGAAGGACGCCGACCTCTATCTGCTGGACGAACCCTCCGCACACCTGGACGTCGAACAGCGCGTGCTGGCGACCTCCGCGATCCGCCGGTACGCCGAGAACCACGACGCCACGGCGATGGTCATCGACCACGACATCTACATGATCGATCTGCTGTCCGATCGGCTGCTGGTCTTCGACGGCGAACCGGCCGAACGCGGTTACGCGTCCGAGCCACAGGGGATGCGCGAGGGGATGAACGAGTTCCTCGCGAACCTCGACGTTACCTTCCGTCGGGACGAGCGCACCGGCCGCCCGCGGATCAACAAGCCCGGGAGCAACCTCGACCGCGAGCAGAAACAGGCCGGCGAGTACTACTATGCACCCGAGTGACCGCGGCATCTGACCCAGACATAACAGGTGTCATAGGCTAGTGCGCTTCTAGAGAATTCATATTATATATTGGATCTGAGATGGGCGGCACAGAGGATGCGTGCAGTCCGTGACAACGTGCTTCTAACCGACAGTAGCCTTATCAGAGCCCAGTGCACATTGGTCTCTATGCCCAATGGTTCATTCGGGGAGTCGACCGCAGTCTCGGTGACTGAGAACCAGATGAGGACTCTCCTGGAGGAAGAAGGAACCGGCATACTTGCATTCTCGACCGACGATCTCCCGTATATTCTTCCGATGTCGTTCGGCTACGACGGAGATTCAACGCTCTATAAATGAAAGCAGCGCGAGTACCACGGGCCACCGTGCCCGTGGATGAAGCGCGCCAAAAACACAAACATTCAACAGGAAACGAACCATATTGAAATCCAGTGCAGTCGTCCAAACTCACCCAAACGCTATCATTCGGTTTAGACATTCACACGGGGAGTGGCGACGACCTGCAACGTGGGTGTCTCGAAGCCCGACGCATCCGCAACGAAACCAACCGCCTCGACTGACACGACTGGGACTGGGAAGACATCAAACCAGTTGTCGTGGATAACGCGAACCACGTCAAAAACACCAGCCAACTCATCGTTGACAAAGCTCTCGGGGAACTCAAAACGCGACCCAAAGTAGTTGGCAAAACTATAAGTAATCGTAACTATCGGGAGACAGCAAATTTGATGGCAGAAAATAGAAGAAGTCAACTCAAACTCACCTCGTGAGTTGATGGAGGGTGTTGTCATCGTGTGGTTTTTAGCTACAGAGACAAATACGTATATATACATAATTATTTTTTATGTACGTACCGTACTTGCTTATGTGGGGGAACGGGTGTGGCACCTTGTGCCTCTGACACCAGATCGCCCATCGTACTACCGTTTCCCCGCATCTGACATTGGTGACTAGTTTGCTATTCTCCTACTGTGCTGTTGTCATAATCCAGGTGAACTACCCCTACCTACTCACTCGCGGCGTAGCCGCTCGTTCCTTGAGGCAGGGGCTTCCTGCTTCCACGACGCGCTTTGCAGACACAACCGCAGTGTCCGCAGGGAGCGCAGTCTCCACAGGCGTTCCTTCGGAGTGACTCACTCCTAAATGAGGCACTTGATTATGTTAGGTCGTCTCCCACGCGGGCGACTGCTTCCACGAACCTGCCCGATAGACGGTCACCGACTGCATTTCGGTCGACGTAGCGGTGCCGGCGGGATGACTCGAGAGGGAATTTTTCCACCTTATCGGACACTCATAGTGTATATGAACACTGACAGTGAACAGTCCATAGGATTGCACGTCTCCTTCCCCCTTCGCTGGTAGTCGAGGGTAGTTCGCAGCGCTCGAGCGGACGTACAGTTCTACGTGATCGACCGAGGGCTGGCAAAGACAGAGGATCTGATGAACCACGAGGAAACGTTCGAGTACGGGGTGCAGGCTGGCGTGTTCTCCAGGGCAACGAAAGACGAACTGATCGAACTCTGACAGAACTACCGCAACGGGATGTACTACAACAGGAGCGTGCAGCTGCGGAGCAGGCCGAAGCGATGCTGGCATACGCCGAGTGTATGCACGACAACGTCCCGGCGCTCTCCGGCCGGGCACACGACTGTATTTGCTGACGGAGAGAAACGGCTTATTGAACTACCTGCGGCAAACCTGACCGGGGAGTCATCTGCGACAGGATGGATTTGCTTCGTTGAAACCCTCAACTGCTGTCAGTTCCGCCCTGCTGAATATAGAGCGTGAGTTCAGCACGGCATTCGAACAGAGAGATCGGCCACCGGGATAGAGAGTTATCAGATAATGGGAATAGCCAGTAACAGCATTAACCCATCCAACCAATGGCCATCAATGAGTGGTGAGCATCGGCATCGTCAGGCCGGCCGTCTCGGACATGTAGCACACGCCGCTACGCCCTGGGGATTTCCGATCCTCTATTTGGGGTGGGCATTTCTATTCTGGGCTCCGATTGTGGTCTCAGACGAGTCAGTTTGGTCGTTCCCCAATGTCGGACTGTTTCTTGTCGGTGGTCTGAGTCCACTGTTGGCGGGCTTGCTGTTGGCTTGGCTCACTCGGGGTTGGGAGGGCCTCAGGGACCTCGGCACGCGACTGATCGAAGTCGGACGGATTGAGCCACGCTGGTGGCTCGTCATTGTCCTGTACTGGCCACTTTTCAATCTCTTGCTGGCGGGTGGAGCGCTGTTGTTCGGGGTCACGGCGGAGCCCCTGGAGTTCATTTCGACTGATCGCTTGTTCGATCCAGTAGCACTCTTCTCGCTCGTCGCGTTTGCCTTTGTTTTCCCTGTCGTCGAAGAGATCGGGCTACGCGGGTACTGGCTCGACCGGTTGCAAGAACGCTGGAGTGCGCTCGTTGCTGGAACTATCAACGGAACGGCGTGGGCAATCTGGCACGCGCCCTTTGTTCTCTTTTCCGGGTACTACGCCAATACGACCTTCGAGCCGGAACTGTCGTGGTTCGTACCGATGCTGGTGCTCGATACCATCATTCTGGTCTGGGTCTACAACAATACCCGTCGAAGCATTCTGGCAGTACTGATGTTCCACGCATTGGGAAATATGACCGGCGAGTTGATGGGATTTGCACCCGAGATGTATCCGTTTATCCTCTCGGGCTACGCCCTCGTCGCGGTGGTCCTCGTAGCTGGCTGGAGTCCCGAATCGCTTCGCGGATGGGGAGTCCAATCGCCGCTGGCAGAGACAACAAGCTGGGAGTTATGAGAGACTCTGTCCAGAACAGGCCGTATTGGCCACCTCATTCTGACAAATAAACTGGATAGAGGACCGAGTTGCTGAATATGCGCCCTCCATCTTGCACAGGCGCTATCGACCTACCTAGTCTCTGTCAGAATAGCCATGCAAGACATATGCCAGTCATCAGTTCGATGATTTGGGAGTCGAGCGGAGTCATGTGGCGATCCATAAGTGGGTTCACAAAGCCGATCTCCAGCCGATTTCGACGGTCACTGCGGATCAACTTGCAGTGGATGAGAAGATGATCCGCCTGCACGGCCAGGAGTTCTGGCTGTACGGCGCTGTCGATCCCGAAATGAGCGAAATCTTGCACGTGAGCCTGTTACCGACGGCGACAAAACGTGTCTTCTGGGAAGTAGAACGCAGAACATCATCGTTTGCCAATAGTTTCAGCCATGTCGAGCTAGAGACAGCTGAAAATTGGCTCGAAGCCTTCGCCGTCTACCACAACTCACGCCAAACTTAACGCGATGAGTTCGTCGTGACTGTCGTATTTCGGGCGTGCCGCGCGCTCGGCCAGCCACCACTCGAGTTTCTGCGTGGTGTCCTCGCGGAGGCTGACCGTCCAGTTTTCGCCGCCGCCAGTCGCCTTGCTGTCTTCTTCTTTCGGGATCCGCAGCACGGCGTTCTGCAAGTCTACCCACTGGACGCGAGCCCGCCTGACCTCGACGGGACGTAATCCGCCATCAAGGCTGACAGCAACGATACTAGGGAGCTTCCAGCTGACCGCATCCTCCCAGTCTTCGGGGGTCACTTCGTTCTTCGGCTTTTCGAGGCGCTGGGCGAGATAAATCTTCCACCGATCGCGCTCTTCCGGCGTCGCGTCGTTGTAGTTCGGCAACGACGCGTAGTTCAGCGTCGCGTTCCGCAGCAACTTGCGCTCGTCGAGGGTGAAGTAGTCTCGTGCGTGGTGAGTCTGCTGACCCGGCGAGAACGTCTCTTCGGGTTCCCACTCCTCCGCGCCCTTTTCGTGGGCCCGCCACCCGAAGTAGCGTTGCAGGGCCTTGACGTACTGGCTCTTATTTTCGTCGGCGGTGCCACGCGTGCGCAGTTTCTCGACGATGGCGTCGGCGTGGTCGTGGTTCAGCACCGTCGTGTATCCCTCGTTCTCCCAGATCCAGCGGTAGATCTTCGAGAGCCTGTAGGATGTGTTTTCGACGACGATGTCGCTGTATCCCTCGGCTCGGTCTGGGTCTTTCCCTTCCTGCCACAGCCACGAGAGCACTTCGAGTCGGTGGTCGCGGTACTCTCGCATCTGTAGCATATCTAACTCCGAATGGGCCGAATCGTGGACGACCGGCACGCAGTCTGGTAGTTTTTCGATTGTCATATTTTTATTAGCCCTGACAGTTTGGGGGGTGACCGCAAACGGCGGCGGGATGGCGGCTCAGATTACGTCCCAGTCTTTTCTGGGGGTGACTAACCTCGGGTGAACGCCAGAATACAGAACCCTCTTCAGAGGCTCTGAATCTGTGATAATCGAAGGAATTGGGAGACCGGGTGCGAGAATCGAACCCGACTGCGAGACTCGCTTCGCTCGTCTCGCGTGGTTCGATTCTCTGCGGACTTTCGGCTCCTCACGTCTGTTCGTCGCCAGAAAGGTCCGGGTGCGAGAATCGAACCCGCGTCCCAGCCTCCACAAGGCTGGAGGATAACCACTACCCCAACCCGGACACGCGTTGGGCATCCCAATGTAGCCGGAGTGCGATTGATATAGGTTACGTTCCCGTTCGGGTGCGCTATTCCGTCACGCGATTTCTGACGGGAGAAACCTCTATACGGTATCACGACACACATACAGACATGGTAACCACGACCGAAAAAGACGGCGAGACGTGGTATCAGTGCGAGGAATGCGAGATGCTGTTCGACAACCGGTCGGACGCCAAACAGCACGAACAGAACTGTGACGCGGAGGACCCGTCGTACATCCAGTGATCGCAGGACGCGCGCGCCGCTATTCGGTCGTCGAACGGTAGAAGCTGCGCGGTCGTTATACTGTCGGCCGTAACATTTCGGCAGGATTTCGCCACCCGGTGTGGCGGAAATCTCCACGAACGTACAGTCGGCAGTATTACTTGCCGCGACCTTTGCCGCTGTTGTTCGAGGGACGCGTGTGCTCGGTCCCTTTGCCCTTCTGCTGGAGACCACGGTTGGACTGGCCGGCACTGGTCAGCCCGCGCAGCGCGCGGTCGTCGTGGGCGTCGTCGCAGATCCAGTTGAGGTCGTCGTCGTTCTCGATCGCCGGGTGGTTCGGATCGACCAGGATGACTTCGAACCACTTCTGGCTGCCGTCTTCACCGACCCAGTAGGAGTTGAGCACGCGCAGATTGCGATACTTGCGAGTCGCGCGCTCCTCGGCGACGCGCTGGAGGTTCTTGCGGCGCGTGATCCGGGTGACGCCCTGTCGTTTCGAGCGTCGCCCGGCCTTGTGTCGAACCTTGCGGGCGCTGCCCTTGCGGACGCTGACGCGCACGAGGACGATGCCCTGCTTCGCTTTGTAGCCCAGCGATCGGGCCTTGTCCAGACGCGTCGGGCGCTCGATCCGCTCGATCGCGCCCTGATCGCGCCACTCCTGCATGCGCTGCCACTGCAGTTCCGCGACTTTGCCGTCGCCCGGATCTTTCCAGGCGTCCCGAATGTGTGAGTAGAAGCTCTTTGCCATGGTTTCACCGCGGGCGTCGAGTGGTTCAGTCGGTCGCCCGACCACATTCCAGCCTGCGACGCATCGATCACTCGACGTGACCGACGGCGGCAGGTGCCCGCTGGAGCCCGCCACCAGCGAGTTATCGAACGTTTTCCGTTGGCGCGCTTAAGGGCTTCGAACCCGATCGATCACGTCTGGACGACGACCGGGTCGACGTCCCATCGGTCGACGAACGCCGTCAGCTCGTCGGCGTTCTCGCGGACGCTCGCAGGCGTGTGGGCGTCCGTTCCGAGGGTAAACCGCACGTCGTACTCGGTCAGGATCTCGCGGAAGTCCGGCCCCGGATGGAACTGTCCGTACCCGTCAGTGACGCGCCCGGCGTTCAGTTCCGGGACCGTCCGGGAGGTCTCCAGGGCCGACGCGATCCGCCGGTAGTGGTCTTCGGTAAACAGCCCTCGCAGCACCTCGTTGCGCTGTGGGAGATCGACGTGTCCGGCGATCGCGAACAGCTCCGCGTCGATCATCGACACCACGCGGTCGACGTAGGTCTCGACGACGTCTCGGCGCTCCGCCTGTGATTTCGCCCCGAAATACGTCTCGTCGTGGAGGTTGTGTCCCTCGACGGTGTGGACGCTACCGATCGCGTAATCGAACGCGGCCGTCTCGAGAAATTCCGCGATGTCGGACTCGTCGGCCGGCCGGTAATCCATCTCGACCGCGTCGAAGATCGCGATATCATATCGCTCCCGGAGCGATTCAATCGCGTCCCGGCGACGCTCGTGGGTCAGATCGAGGTTGAACCCGAACTCCCTGGCGAACTGCTGCTGTGACGGGTCCGCCGAGACGTTACAGTGATCGGCGAACCCGATTCCGTCGAGTCCCTGCTGCTGGGCCGCCGCGAGCATGACTGCCAGAAAATCCCCGTCCGAGTAGTTCGAATGAGCGTGATAATCGTACATAGTGGTCGTCAGGTATCGCGCGGATTACGGGTTTCGGTCGGGCCCGGGGTTCCCCTCGCGAATCGGCTCGGTCTCGTGCAGGAACGTCTGCACCTCGAAGGATCTGCCGTCGGGATCGGTCCCGAAGAAGTTGTAGATGCGGTACGGCTCGTTCTCGCTCGGCGGATTGTCGGCCACGTCAGCGAGGTCGTCGTAGCGCTTGTCAACCTCGTCTCGCGTCTCCTCGACGACCGTGACGACGCCGCCTGTCTCGGCCCCGTCGCGCTCGCAGAACCCGACGAGCAGGTTCTCGTACTGCAGGATCGTGCACTCGGGCTGCTCCAGCCACTGTTCGAAGCCCAACCGCTCCCTGTAGAACTCGACGACCCGCCCGCGATCGGCCGTCCCGAAGAAAACGATACCGGACATGGACGAGCGAACGGCTGGTGTGGGCAAAAGGATCCCGACAGAGATTGAGAGGGCGACCCACGACAAGGAGACCCACGGCGGTCGCGTCCCGGAAAGTATTAGTACTCTTCTGGGAATACCAATGGCTACATGACGCGGACCGCGACGCCCGGCGTACGCGAGGTCGCCAGCGAGGGGTCCGCTTCCGTTTTCGCGACGATCCGACGACGGGGCTGGGCTCCGTCCAGCGGTCGGTCGGGTGTCGACGACATCCGACGACGACGGGGCCGTTAGGCCCTGCTACTATTCTTTCCCACGACGGACACGGTTTCACACACTCGATACCGCCCACTGTCGGGTTCCGGGCGGGAAAAACATTCCCGACACGACAACAATGCCAGGTGAACATTCAGGGACCGTCGCGCTCGCCTTCTCGGGCGGGCTCGACACCACAGTCGGCGTATCGCTACTGAAAGAAGAGTACGGATTCGACGAGGTCATCGGCGTCACCGTCGACGTCGGCCAGCCCGACTACGAGTTCGAGGAGGCCGAGGAGACTGCCGAAGCGCTGGGGGTCGACCAGTACGTCGTCGACGCTCGCGAGGAGTTCGCGGACCTGTGTCTGCGCGCGGTCAAGGCCAATGCGGACTACCAGGGCTACCCGCTGGGGACCGCGCTGGCGCGGCCGGTCATCGCCAAGGCGATCCGCGACGTCGCCATCGAGCAGGGCGCGAACGCGCTCGCACACGGCTGTACGGGCAAGGGCAACGACCAGTTGCGCTTCGAGGCGGTCTGGCGCGACACCGACCTGGAGGTCATCGCCCCCGTCCGCGAACTCGGACTCACCCGCGAGTGGGAAAACGAGTACGCGAAGGAGAAAGGGCTGCCCGTCGAGGGCGGTGACGGTGGTCGCTACTCCGTCGACACCAACCTCTGGAGTCGTTCGATCGAGGGCTCGGAACTGGAAGACCCCGCGACGATCCCCGACGACGACATCTACAAGTGGACCGACAACCCCTCTGGCAAGGCGGCCGAACTCGTCGAGATCGAGTTCAAGGATGGGATTCCCGTGGCGCTGGACGGCAACCAGCTGGGATCGGTCGAACTGATCGAACAGCTCAACGCCCAGGCCGGGTCCCACGGCGTCGGTCGCACGGACATGATGGAAGACCGCATGCTCGGACTCAAGGTGCGCGAGAACTACGAACATCCCGCTGCGACGGTCTTGCTGACCGCACACGAGGCGCTGGAGGGGCTCGTGCTCACCCAGGAGGAGCGCCAGTTCAAGACCCAGATCGACCAGCAGTGGTCCCAGAAGGCCTACGAGGGCTTGATCGACGCGCCGCTGGTCGACGCGCTGGAGGGGTTCATCGACGAGACCCAGTCACGCGTTACTGGTACGGTGACGGTCAAGCTCGAGGGCGGGCACTGCCGTGCGGTCTCTCGCAAGAGCGAGTACGCCGTCTACTCCGAGTCGGCAGCGAGCTTCGACGAGGAAGACGTCTCGGGAGGGATCACCCAGCAGGACGCTACCGGCGTCGCCAAGTACCACGGCTTCCAGTCGCGTCTGGCAAAGAAAGTCACGGCAAAACTCGAAGGCGACGGGGGGGAATAGGATGAGCGAAGAGGGACCCGGCGATGACCGCCTAGAGGACGACATCGAACAGACAGTCGTCCGCCGGGACCGCTTCAGCGGCGGGCCCGCCCGCGGGTTCCTCTCCTCGCTTGCGGACGACGCGCGGATCTTCGAGGCGGATCTGGCGGTCGATCGCGCGCACGTCGTGATGCTCGCCGAGCAGTACGTCATCGACGACGAGGTCGCGGGCGAGATACTCGCCGCGCTTGCCGAGATCGAAGCCGACGGCCACGACGCGTTGCCCGAGGGCGAAGACGTCCACGAGGCCATCGAGTCGGCCGTCATCGAGCGCGTCGGCGAGGACGGCGGCAAGATGCACACTGCCCGCTCGCGAAACGACGAAGTGGCGACCTGCATTCGCTACCGACTGCGCGAGGACCTGCTGGAGACGATCGCAACGGTCGTCGTAGCGCGCCGGCAGCTCGTCGAGATGGCCGCCGACCACCGCGAGGTGGTCATGCCCGGTTACACGCATCTCCAGCCGGCTCAGCCGACGACCGTCGGTCACTGGATCGCCTCCTACGAGCAGGCGCTCGCCCGCGACACGGGCCGTCTGCTCGACGCCTACGACCGGCTCAACCAGAACCCGCTCGGGTCGGCCGCGTTCGCGGGCACGCCCTTCGACGTGAATCGCGAGCGGACGGCCGAACTGCTCGGGTTCGAGGGGGTCGCGGAGAACTCGATGGACGCTTCGGCGACCCGGGACTTCCTCGTGGAGGTCACCGCGGCCCTCGCGAATCTGGCGACGACGCTCTCCGGGCTCGCTGAGGATGTAATCGTCATGGCCAGCAAGGGCCACGTCGAGCTGGCCGACGAGTACGCCTCGACCTCCTCGATCATGCCCCAGAAGAAGAATCCCGACACGCTGGAACTCGTCCGCGGCCGTACCGGCGACGCGACGGCGGGGCTGAACGGCCTGCTCACGAACCTGAAAGGCCAGCCGCGGGCGTACAACCGCGACCTCCAGCGGGCGGGACGCCACGCGTGGGACGCCATCGACAGCGTCACCGAGAGCGTCGAGGTGGCCGTGGGCGCGGTCACGACCGCCGAGTGGCCGGCTGAGACGCTCGCCGAGGCCGCTGGCGAGGGGTTCTCGACCGCGACCGGCATCGCGGACCTGCTGGCAATGCGTGGCGTGCCGTTCCGGACCGCCCACGAGGTGGTCGCGCGTGCCGCAGAGACCCTGAAACACGACGAGAACGCGCCCGACTACGCGACCCTCGATGCCGTTGCCGAAGAAGTCCTGGGAGACTCGCTCTCGGCGTATGTCGATCGTGACGCGGTCGAGCGCGCGCTCGACCCGGCCGAGTCTGTCCGGACGCGTAACTCCCGTGGCGGACCTGCGCCCGAGGCCGTCACCGATCAGCTTGAGGTGGCAACCGACCGCCTCGACAGCGACGAGCGCGCCCTGCAGGACCGACAGGACGCGCTTGCGACGGCGGCCGAACGCCTCGACTCGGAGGTCGCTACCTATGTCTGAGACTCGACCGCGAATCCGACGACCCCCCGGTGGGGGCTAAAATATCATATTACGTATACAGTATCAGATTATTTGCGTTAACAGCGCTTCTATAGCCGTTAGTCGGGGCTTTGATCAGTAATATATTTTGATAAGTTCGGTGGGTTTAAGTAGATGGATGCGTGAGTGAGTGGTACTATGACAACCTGCGTCGAGTGTGGGGCCGAGTTGACCCTGCACGAGAGCCTCGAAGTCGGAGAGATCGTCGATTGCTCGACCTGCGGCGGGGAGCTGGAGGTCGTCGGGACGGATCCCGTCGATCTCGATACCGCGCCCGAACTCCAAGAGGACTGGGGTGAGTGAGCCGTGATCGCGGGACAATCGCCCGGGGTGATCAGAGCATGAACGTCGGACTGCTGTACTCGCGCATCCGTCGCGACGAGAAGCTGCTGTTGAACGAGTTGCGCGAGCGCGACCACGAGGTCACGAAGATCGACGTCCGCAAGCAGCGCTTCTCGCTGTCGGAACCGCCCGAGGCGTTCGCGGACGTGGATCTACTGCTCGATCGCTGTCTCGCGACCTCGCGCAGCCTCTATGCGAGCAAGTTCGCCGAGGCCTACGACGTGCCGATCGTCAACGAGCCCGAGACGGCTGAAATCTGCGCGGACAAAGTGAAGAACAGTCTGGTGCTGGAAGAGGCGGGGATCCCGACGCCCGAGACGGAGGTCGCGTTCACCAAAGACGCCGCGCTGGAGATCGTCGAGGACTTCGGCTATCCGTGCGTGCTCAAGCCCGTCGTCGGCTCGTGGGGACGGCTGATGGCCAAGCTGGACACCCGCGACGCCGCCGAAGCGGTCCTGGAACACAAGGAGACGCTGGGCCACTACGAACACAAGATCTTCTACGTCCAGGAGTTCGTCGACAAGCCCGGTCGCGACATTCGCGTGCTCGCGACCGACGGCGAGCCGGTAGCTGCGATGGTCCGCTCTTCGGATCACTGGCTGACCAACGCTGCGAAGGGTGCCGAGACCGCCGAATTCGAACTCGACGACGAGGCGCTCGACCTCGTCGAGCGTGCGAGCGAGGCCGTCGGCGGCGGGTTGCTGGGAATTGACTTGATGGAAACGGGGGCGTCGCGCAGCGGCGCCCGGGACGCGAGCGGCGATGAGCCGCGAGCCGGTGGCTACACTGTCCACGAAGTCAACCACACGGTCGAGTTCAAGGCACTGAACGACGTGGTGGACGTGGACGTGCCTGCGGCGGTCGTCGACTGGCTAGAGACGAACGCAGGGGTGAAATCACAGTGACGTATACGGCAAGCGTCGTCGGTGGCACCGGCTTCACCGGCGGCGAGTTGCTCCGCCTGCTCGCCGGCCATCCGGAGTTCGAGATCGAGCAGGCGACGAGTCGTTCGAAGAAAAACAAGACCGTCGGCCACTCGCATCCGAACCTCCGGGATCTGGATCTGCGGTTTTCCGATCCCACGGATCTCGACTCGGTCGACGTGCTGTTCGCAGCGACGCCACACGGCGTCTCGATGGAGCGGATCGACGACTTTCAGGCGGCTGCCGACACCGTAGTCGACCTCTCGGCGGACTTCCGTCTCGAGACGGAGGCCCAGTACGACGAGTGGTACGACGGCCACAGCCGGCCCGAACTGCTGGCCGAAAGCGAGTACGCCCTGCCGGAACTCAACCGCGAGAACCTCGAGGGCGCGGAACTGATCGCCTCGGGCGGCTGTAACGCCACCGCGACGATCCTCGGGCTGTTGCCGCTGTTCGAGAACGACGTCCTCTCCGGCGACGAGCGGATCGTCGTCGACGTGAAGGTCGGGTCCTCGGAGGGCGGTGCCGGTGGCGGTCCAGCCTCGTCCCATCCCGAGCGCAGCGGCGTCGTCCGTCCCTACGCACCGACGGGCCACCGCCACGAGGCCGAGATCGAGCAGTTCCTGGGAACAGGGGTCTCCTTTACGGCACACTCCGTCGACATGATCCGCGGCGCGAGCGCGACCGCGCACGTCTTCCCGGACGAGCCGGTCTCGAAGGGCGACCTCTGGGGAGCGTATCGCGGCTCCTACGAGGACGAGCCGTTCGTGGAACTGGTCGCGGGCGGCGGTGGCGTCTACCGCTATCCCGAGCCCAAGGCCGTCGCGGGGACCAACAGGGCCGAGGTCGGCTTCGAACTCGACCCCGGAAACAAACGCCTCGTGATCTTCTCGGCCATCGACAACATGATGAAAGGCTCTGCCGGTCAGGCTGTCCACGCCGCCAACATCGCGCTGGGAATCGAGGAGACTGCTGGCCTGGAGTTCCAGGGGCTGCACCCCGTGGGGGCACCATGACGGGGTGGTCGCAGTGACCGTCGTCGTCAAGGTCGGCGGTGCCCGCGCAGTCGACCCGGAAGGAGCGCTGGCGGACGTCGCAACGCTGTCCAAAGCGGGTGAAGACGTGGTGGTCGTCCACGGCGGTTCGACGAAAGTCGACGACACGCTCGAACGCATGGGGATCGAGCCGGAATACGTCGAGACCCCTAGCGGGGTCGTGGGGCGGTTCACTGACGAGGAGACGATGGAAGTCTTCGAGATGGTCTTCGGCCACCTCAACACGCGACTCGTCGCCGGTCTGCAGAGTCAGGGCGTCGACGCAGTCGGCCTGAACGGCGTCGACGGCAAGCTCCTGTACGGCCCGCGCAAGTCCGCGGTTCGCGTCGTCGAGGACGGCAAAAAGAAGATTAGGCGCGGCGACCACTCGGGGACGATCGAGCAGGTCAACGCCGAATTGCTCGAGTCGCTGCTCGCGGATGGGTACACGCCGGTCGCCGGACCCCCCATGGCGGGCGAGGATGACGGTGAGGTCATCGCCGTCAACACCGACGCCGACCGCTCGGCCGCGGCCATCGCGGGCACACTCGAGGCGACGCTCGTGTTGCTGACAGACGTCGAGGGCGTCTACGAGGATCCGGACGATCCCGAAACGCTGATCGAGCGCGTCGAGACGCCCGAGGACTGGTCGACGCTCGAAGACGCGGCCGAGGGCTTCATGGGTCGGAAGATCATGGCCGTCGAGGAGGCGCTTGCGGGCGGCACGCCCGAGGCCGTGATCGCCGACGCCAACGCCGAGGCACCGATCACGTCGGCACTCGACGGGGCCGGAACACACGTGCATGCGAGTGCACTCGAAAGCGACACTGACGATTCAGCGGAGGAGAGACAATGAGCGGATTCGTCTTCAACGAAAAGCCGATCCAGATCGAACGCGGAGATGGACCGTACGTCTACGACGACACGGGGACGGAGTACCTCGACATGGGGGCCTCGTACGCCTGCGTCCCACTGGGACACGGCCACGACGCCGTCCAGGAGGCAGTCACCGAGCAGTTCGAGAAGATCACCTACGTGCAGGCCTCGTACCCGAACGCCCAGCGCACGGCGCTGTACGAGCTGCTCGCCGAGACCGCACCGGGCGACATCGACAACACCTGGCTGTGTAACTCCGGGACCGAGGCCAACGAAGCAGCACTCAAGTTCGCCCGGAGTGCGACCGGCGACTCGAAGATCGTCGCCACGATGCAGGGCTTTCATGGCCGGACGATGGGCGCGCTGGCGACGACCTGGAAGGACAAGTACAAGAAGCCCTACGAGCCGCTGATCGGTGACGTGGAGTTTGTCCCGTACAACGACAGCGAGGCGCTCGCCGAGACCGTCGACGAGGACACCGCGGCGTTCATCGTCGAGCCAGTCCAGGGCGAGGGCGGGATCAACCCCGCTACCCGACAGTTCCTGCAGGACGCCCGCGAGATAACCGAGGAAGCCGGAGCGGCGCTGATCTTCGACGAGGTCCAGACTGGCATGGGCCGGACTGGCACGCTATGGGCCGCCGAGCAGGTCGACGTCGTCCCGGACATGCTCACCTCGGCGAAGGGGCTGGGCAACGGCTTCCCGGTCGGCGCGACGCTCGTCCGCGACTGGGTCGCCGAGAACTACGGCAGCCACGCCTCGACGTTCTCCGGCGGGCCGGTCATCTCCGCCGCCGCGGGCGCGACGGTCTCGACGATGGTCGAAGAGGAGATTCCCGCTCACGCAGGCGATGTCGGCTCGTATCTCCGGGAGGAACTCGAAGCTGCGCTCGGCGACGACGTGCGCGAGGTGCGCGGCGAGGGGCTGATGATCGGCGTCGAAGTCAAGCGCGGTGCGAACCGCTACCTGAAGCAGCTGGCACTCGAACATCGGATCCTGGCGCTGCCGGCGGGCCGGACCGTGATCCGACTGCTCCCGCCGCTGACGATCACCGAATCGGAGGCCGATCAAGTGGTCGAGGCCCTTACTGATCTACTGACAGACGCATGAGCACGACCGTTCCCACCCCGACAGTCTCGACGACCGAGGCCCGCGAGTTGCTCGTCGATCTCGTGGAGACGCCGTCGGTCACACCAAACGAGGAGGTGGCCGCCGGTGTGCTCGTGGACTTCCTCGAGAGCCACGACCGGGAGGTCTGGATCGACGAAATCGGAAACGTCCGCGCGCCCGCCGACGACGGCGTATTGCTGACCAGCCATATTGACACCGTTCCGGGCGATATTCCCGTCCGAGTCGAAGAGATGCCCCGCTCGGAGGCGCGGTACGGCGGCGATCTGGTCGGCGAGGATCCCGACGAGGAGATCGAGGTCCTCTGGGGCCGGGGCAGCGTCGACGCGAAAGGGCCGCTCGCGGCGATGGCTGTCGTCGCCGTCGAGACTGGCGCGTCGTTCGTCGGCGTCGTCGGTGAGGAGGTCGACTCCCGCGGCGGCGAGCACCTGGTCGAAGACCGCGAGACCGAACCGGACGCGGTAGTCAACGGCGAGCCTTCTGGCTGGGAAGGGATCACGCTGGGCTACCGTGGCCTGCTGGGCGGCAACTACGTCGCCACCAGCGAATCCGGGCACACCTCCCGGCCGGACGACAACGCGATCCAGGACGCCATCAACTGGTGGCGTCGCGTCGAAGAGGAGTTCGGCCACGACGAGTGGGTACCCGTCTTCGAGCGCGTGACGCCCAAGCCGACCAGCATCGACGGCGGCATCTCCAAGGACGGGCTCTCGGTGGAGACGACGATGCGCCTGCAGTTGCGCGTCCCGCCGGAGTACACGACCGAGGAGATCCGCGAGATCGCCGGCGGCCACCTCGAAAACGGGACGGTCCACTGGGACGACCAGGTCGAACCCGTGATGATGAGTCCCCGGACCGAACCGGCGCGGGCGTTCCGGGCGGCGATCCGCCGTCAGGACGGTGAGCCGCGCCTGCTTCGCAAGACCGGGACCAGCGATATGAACGTCTACGCCGACGCCTGGGACTGCCCGATGGTCACCTACGGGCCCGGTGACTCGGACCTTGATCACGCGCCGAACGAACACCTTCCCCTCGAGGAGTACGACCGCTCGATCGACGTCCTCGCGGACGTGACCGAGACCCTGCTCGAACCATAACACACCTGACCCATGACACGCCACCTGCTCGACATCGACGACCTCACGCCCGACGAACTGCTGACCGTCCTCGAACGCGCGGCCGACCGCAAGGCCGCCCACGAGGCCGGAACCGCCGACGAACCGTTCGACAACCAGACGCTGGGAATGATTTTCGAGAAGCCGAGCACCCGGACCCGCGTCTCCTTCGAGACCGGCATGACGCAGCTCGGCGGCCACGCCATCTTCCTCGGACCGGACGACATCCATCTCGGCCACGGCGAGCCGATCAAGGACACTGCCCGGGCGCTCTCGCGGTACGTCGACGTCATCATGGCGCGGCTGTTCGACCACGAGGACGCCGAGGAACTCGCCGAGTACGCGACCGTGCCGTTCGTCAACGGGCTGACCGACGAGGCCCATCCCTGCCAGACGCTGGCGGACCTGCTCACGATCCGCGAACATTTCAGCGGGTTCGACGAGGTCCGGGTCGCATGGGTCGGTGACGGCAACAACGTCGCGCAGTCGTTCGCCCTCGGTGCAGCGATGGTCGGGGTCGATCTCACCGTCGCGACGCCCGAGGGCTACGGGATCGACGACGACGTGCTCGACCGGGCAGGGGAACTCGGCACGCAGCCGGAGACGACCCACGATCCCCAGGCTGCGGTCGCGGACGCGGACGTCGTCTACACGGACGTGTTCGTCAGCATGGGCGAAGAGGACGAGCGCGAGGAGAAACTCCAGGCGTTCGACGGCTTTCAGGTGACGACCGACCTCGTCGACGACCGGAAGCTGATGCACTGTCTGCCGGCACATCGCGGCGAAGAGGTGACCGACGAGGTCGTCGAGAGCGACAACGCGATCGTCTGGGACCAGGCGGAAAACCGGTTGCACGCCCAGAAAGGGCTGTTAGTGTGGCTGAGCGAGCAGTCGTGACCGGTCGCGAGGGAACGAGCGACCGAATGACGTTGCGGTTTCACCTAATTCGAGGCGGAGGCCCCACCCTCAGGGAGCGCCGGGCTTCCGGCCCCGGCGGAAGCACAAGCGAGTAGGGTGGGGAGGACAGCGAGGGATCTGCGATCCCTCGGGCCGTGCGAGCGGGCGAAGCCCGCGCGCAGAAGCCGACCCGGTACTGACCACCCTCCAGACTATTGCCTACTAATCCCCACCTATTAAGCAACTACAAGAAGATATATGAAAACATCGTGGAGTACCGTCGTACCGCCGTTATCAAGCTCGACACGCCCGAAGGCGCGGATAAACACCTGCGGGAGACTATCGAGCAATTCAAATACTGTTCCAACACCGCGAGCGAGTGGTGCTGGCACGGTGACGACGGCTACCACGTCACATCCAAGGCGAAGGCCGAAGATGCGCTGTACGACCAGCTACGCGAGGACACGGAGTTGACCGCGAATCTCGTCCAGAAAGGGATTCATCAGGCCGTCGAATCCATCAAGAGCGGCGTCGAACGGCTCAAAAACGACCAAGATACGTCCCGTCCGAAATTCACGGCGGATACCGCCGTCTACGACAAGCGAAGTGCCACGTTCCACCGCGACCACGTTTCGCTATCGACACCGGACGGACGAATCGAGTGCGATTATATTCTCCCTGAAAATCCCAGGACACCGCCGACGAAGTACGTCGCCAACGAGGACTACGAGTTTCGGCGGGCAACACTACATCGGCGCGACGGTGACTGGTATCTCCATGCGTCGATGCTCAAAGAGGACGACGACACCGAACCCACCACCGGGCACAGAACAGTCCTCGGTGTGGACCTCGGTGTGAACCAACTCGCAGTCGCTTCGACCGGACGGTTCTGGTCGGCAGACGAGTTCAACCACTGGAAGCAAGAGTACGAACAGCGGCGGGGCGACCTCCAGCAGTGTGGAACACGGGCGGCACACGACGCGATAGCAGGTGTCGAGCGCAAGGAGGACGGACGCTTCGAGATATTCCTGCATCGTGTTGCCAACGAAATTGTAGCCGAAGCTGTCGAACACGACTGTTCGCATATCGTGTTCGAGGACCTAACAGATATTCGTGAGAACGTCCCACAGGCATCGTGGCATCATCTGTGGGCGTTCCGCCGCCTCTACGAGTACGTCGCCTACAAAGCCAGAGAGCAGGGCGTCGAAACCGTTCAGGTAGACCCCCGGAACACGTCGAAGCGGTGTTCGACCTGTGGGTTTACCCACGATGATAACCGCGACGGTGAGGACTTCGAGTGTCTGGATTGCGGCTACCAGAACCACGCCGACTACAACGCGGCGAAAAACATCGGCCTTCAGTATCTCCGGCGTCCCCAGAAATCTCCGATTTCTGGTGTGCGAACGAGACGTGAAGCGTCTCGTCACGTCGGCAAAACGCAGACGACGGAGGCGCACCTGTAGACGTGCGCTTGAATCGCGGGACGCTGAACGTGAGTGGGGAGTACAACCCTCCTGCCTCTGCTGAGGCATAGAACGGGAGTCCACGCGAAAGCCCTTCCCTCAACGAGCGAGCGGGGCCATTGCCCCCGAGCGAAGTAGGGGAGGGTAGTTTACATGTACATGCGGTCGTCTGGATAGTCTCGGCTTCCGAGCGGTTGCTCGCCGTCGCTGATTGACTGCATCCGTTCGGAGAGCTCGGTGTAGTACTGCTTGAGTTCCTCCGAGCGTCGTTTCAACTCCTCTGCGTCGACCGACACGTCGTAGATGTCCTGGATAGCGTCCAGCAGCAGGAGCGCGGCGTCGAGATCGGGGCCGGGCGGATGGGCCGGGGTGACGTATATTCCGACGGGTGGTGCGCGATCGTCGAGGCTGCGCGTGATGATCTCGCCGGCGACGCCATCGAGGATACCGCCCCCTAACGGCTGCACGTCTGTGTCGTCGAGCCGTCGCGTGCGATAGTCGGGCGTCGAGACGTGGAAGACGCTGTGTTCGTCCGGGCCATGTGGGTACGGGACCCCGTGGAGGATCGCGATCTCCTCGATTGGCTCGGAGTCGATCCAGTCTATGATCGCATCAGCGAACGCTTGAGCCGCCCAGACGGGGACGAACAGCTCGCCGACCAGCACCGAGATGTCCGCGTCCGGCAGGTGATAGAGCCGGGTGTGGTGGCGCGGCTCGCCGTTCTGAAAGGGCGCGATCGCGGGGAACTCGTCGGGCGAAATGTGCCCGATCTCCTCGGCGTCCGTATGTCTGACGAGGTAGTCGACGGCAGAAAGCCCGGCCATCCCGGAGTGGGACAGGCCGACGACGAGTGAGCGTCCAGGCTGTTGGTCTCCTGATACTGTGACTTCGAACGTGGGGTCTGGGACCATGTCGAAACTATCTCACTCAAAACATAAAATACCCAATGTAATAGAATATATATCAGCCGATCGAGAACGACATCAGCTCAGCCGGTCGGTGATATGGTTGGTTCGACACACAAAACAGTGTGTGAACGCGACAAGTGCACTCAGAAGGGACGTGATGGTTCCCGGCGGAAACTCGATTTCCCGGGCCGCACGTTCACGACAGGTTTTTGCGATGTCGTGGAGAATGAGTCGGCGATGACCGGCCAACAGTTCGACGTGATCGTCGTCGGGGGTGGCACTGCCGGTGCGTTCGCAGCCGCGACTGTCGCCCGCGAAGGCCTGGACGTGGTCCTTCTGGAACGGAAATCCGAAGCCGAAGCCGGCCATATCGCCTGCGGCGACGCGATCAAGGGGGCGAGTACGTTTCCGGACGTGATCGATCGGGAGCGCCTCCGCGCGGAGTCGTTCACTAACGAGGAGATCCAGCGGGCGCTGTTCGAACTCCCCGGCGGCGAGCAGATCGAATACTCGTTCGGCGACCAGTCGGGTGCGATACTCGATCGCAAGCGCTACGGTGAGGTACTGCTGGAAGAGGCCGACCGCGCCGGCGCGACGATCCACTACGACACACTCGTCCAGGATGTCATCCAGAACGAGGGCGTCGTCGAGGGCGTCGTCGCGACCCGGAACGGCTCGCAGCGTCGCTACGAGGCCCCGGTGACGATCGATGCGGCCGGAGCACTGTCGATCCTGCAGGACAAGGCCGACCTTTCGGACGCGACCTTCGATACGAACGTCGATTACACGCACTTCTGTTCGGCTTACCGGGAGATTCTCCACGTGGACGAGCCCGTCGAGTACGACGACGCGCTGGTGTTCAAGCCGACCGAAGAGCTGGGTTACCTGTGGTACTTCCCGCGGACGGGAACCGAGATCAATGTCGGGCTGGGCTTTCAGATGACCGAAGAACCGATGCAGCTGGTCGAGGCGCTTCGTCAGGACCTCCTGACGCGACCCGAGTTCGAGACCGCGACTGTCGAAGACAAATTCGGGGCCGCGCTGCCGACGCGTCGGCCGTACGACTCGGCGGTCGCGCCGGGCTTTCTCGCGGCTGGCGACGCCGCGGCGCACGTCAATCCGACGACCGGCGGCGGCATCCCCGGGGCAGCCAAAGCCGGCCACTGGGCCGGCGAAATCGCCATCGACGCCGTCATCGAGGAGTCGGTCGGCGAGGAGGCCTTGTGGGCGTACAATCACCGGATTCAGGCCGACTTCGGCAAGCGCTTCGCCGCGATGGACCTGTACAACATCTTCGGGACCGCACACTCGATCGACGAGTTGACCGACGTGGTCGCGTCGCTCCCGGCCCAGCAGTTGATCGACGTGCTCGGCAAGGAGGGGACGGCTTCGATGGACCTGCTCGGCAAAGTCAAACTCGCTCTTTCGACGTTCGGCCACTGGCGGACGCTGTACGACGCCTATCAGGTCAACGCGATGGCCGACGAACTCAAATCCATCTACGACGAGTTCCCGTCGACGCCGGCGGGCTTCGAACGCTGGCAACGAGATCGCGACCAGTTCATGGATCGCTTCTACGATCAGGTCGGAGCCGAGCCGAAATACTGAGCGCGGCTTCCACAGCGGATCCGACCGCTGGATGTGGTATTCGCCCACACGGTTCAGAACGACTTAGGGAGTTGAACTCGTCTGTTCGAACGATGTCATCCAGCGAATTGACACCCGAGAGCGTACCGCGTGCGCAGGGGATGCCGATGCTCGGTCTCGGCACATGGGAAAACGACAACCCAGACCAGTGTGTCGATAGCGTCCGGACAGCCCTGGAGATGGGGTATCGGCACATCGACACCGCACAGGCCTACGGTAACGAGGACGCCGTCGGCGACGGGATCGCCGCTGCCGACGTCGATCGAGACGAGATCTTCCTCGCGACGAAGGTCTGGATCTCGAATCTCGACTACGAGGACGTCCTCGAAACCACTCAGAAGAGCCTCGACAGGCTCGGAACCGATTATCTCGACCTGCTGTACGTCCACTGGCCGTCACGCACCTACGAACCCGCGGCGACGCTGGAGGCGTTCGACGAACTGTACGACGAGGGGACGATCCGGAACATCGGCGTCAGCAACTTCGAGCCGCGCCACATCGACGAGGCGCGCGAGCACCTCGACGCGCCGATCTTCGCCAACCAGGTCGAGACCCACCCGATGCTCCAGCAGACCGAACTGCGCGAATACGCCCGCGAACACGACGTCGAGATCGTCGCGTACTCGCCGCTGGCTCGCGGTGACGTCTTCGAGGTGGACGTGCTGACGGAGATCGCCGAGAAACACGGCGTCAGCGAGGCGCAGGTCAGTCTGGCGTGGCTGCGAGAGAACGACATCACGGCGATCCCGAAAGCGACCAGCGAGGCACATATCCGGGACAACTGGGAGAGTCTGAGCCTGGAACTCGACGACGAGGACCTCCGGAAGATCGATAATATCGACCGGACGCGTCGCAAGGTCGATCCCGGGTTTGCGCCCTGGTAGGACTGCGGCCGTCGTCGGACGCGACCCGAGACCTATAACTATTAACCAGCGGGCGTCCGAACCCGTGAGTATGTCGGCCGCTAATCGGACGGGACTCGTCGGGGCGATCCAGATCGATCTCAAGCGCCTCCACGAGACCTGGATGGAGCTGATCTATCCACGCCAGCTCGAAGCCGAGCAGACAGTCCTGGGCAAGTGGCGTCCACAGACGACAGGGAGTCGTATCGCGTATCAGTTGTGGGCGGCCATCGGCGCCCCGGTCGTCGGACTGTTCTACCCACTCGTGCTGCTGGGATACGTGTTGCGCTATCAGGCGAGCAAGATCGACTCGGCGGCCACCCGGGTCGGAATCCTCGGCGTGGTCGTTCTCTCCGTCGTCGTCTGGGGTGCCCTCTCCGTGCTCGCACAGTTCCAGCTCGAGATGAGTACCACCGGTGTCGTCGCCGTCGTCGCCGCAGGCGTCGTCGCGACTGTCTCGGCCGTGCTCGCGATCCTGACCAGTCGGGTCGGTGGTCGTGTCTCGACCGTACTGGTCTCCTATCCGCTGGCGATTACCGCGATCTTCCTCCCCCCTGTCGTGGCGGCACTGTACTCCCAGCAACTCGCCGAAGTCGTCTTCCCGCGCAGCGAGTCGCTGGCGATCTGGCTGCTCGACAACGTCCTGACCGTCGCCGACATCAACACCTACCTCCGGGAGAACTACACGCTGCAGGGTCCGGCGTACGTCGGGATGTGGTTCGGAATCGCGGTCCCCATCGGCTGGGTCCTCGGGACGCTCGTGACGCTGGCGAACTACGTCCGTCCGCGAGACTAACGTCTCTCTGACAGTTCGACTCTCCCGTCGCGTGCTCTGACTGTCGCTGTCGCCTCGCCACCGAGTGTGATCGTCGCGCTCGCCAGTAGCGGCGCGATCACACCGGCGACGACGGCCTCGGGATCCGAGAGAGACGTCTGCAGGCCCACGCGGTCGTCAGCCCCGAGACCGTACGCCTCGCTCACGTCTCGTCCGTCCGCAAGCAGCTCGGCGTGTGTGTATTCCTGGCCACCGGCCTCCAGCGCCGGATCCGACGGTTCGACGTCGGCGGGGAACTGGACCGGATTCTCGCTCCAGCGCTCGCCCTCGAAGTGCGCGACGGTCGGATCGTCGGGCGGATCACCGAACCCCAGTGCTTTGCAGCCGGGCGGCAGGTCTCGACCGTCGAGACCGTCTGTCGGCCCGACCACGGCGTCGACCCCGTCCAGGTCGGACGGGTTCGGTCGGACGGCCGCGCCGAGGGTCCAGGCACCGAAGAGCCCGATCAACGCCTGGGGGTCCGGCTGCTCGCCCCCGTCTAGAAGCGCGACAGCCGCCCCCTCGCGGACGCCGTAGTGGCGCAGGAGATTCCCGGCTTTCCAGGCGTCGACGCAGAACTGCTCGCCGCTCCAGGAGCGGCTTCGCGGCCCCGGACGATGGATCCACAGCGTGTCGTCGCCGCGTTCGGGGCTCACGAGGTCACCGAGTACGTCCATGGGTGGTGGTCGGTTCGGGCGGGACAAAAACACCCGGATGCGCGAGCGGGATCGCCCCGGGCCAGCGACGACGGTCGCGACGGCGAGTCACCGACCGAACCGGCGCTGGCGTGTCTGGTAGTCCCGCAACGCCCGGAGGTAGTCTCGCTTGCGGAAGTCACGCCAGTTCACGTCGGTGAAGTACAGTTCGGAGTACACCGACTGCCAGATCATGAAATCCGAGAGCCGCTCCGCTCCGGTCTTGACGACCAGATCCGGGGCCGTGGGGAACACCAGTCGTTTTTCGATCGCCGACTCGTCCACGTCGTCCGGATCGAGCTCTCCGGCAGCGACTTCTTCGGCCAATCCCTGGACTGCAGTCGCGAACTCGTGTTTGCCCCCCAGGCCGATACTCACCTGGATCGGTGCGTTTGCCTGCCGGTCGTTGTTGGGGCCGCGAACGGCGATCGAGCGCGGGGCGTCCACGTCGTCGAACTGGCGCTGTAACGTCGGGACCGCCTCTTCGTCGAGGACGCTAACGTACACCAGCACGTGCGAGGCACCGTATTCGAATGCCCAACGCCAGCATCGTTCGAGCGTCTCGTAGGCTCCTTTCTCGAGCAGATCCCGCTCGGTGAGGACGATCGCGACCGATTCGGGAAGTGACGCGTCACTCCAGCGGATGCGTGCAGCAAGATAGCGATCGTACAGACCCACAGACACGGTTTCGTATCGAGGAAATAAAACGCTTGGATAGTCCGCCGACACACGCTGATTACGGATTATTGTGCCAATTTATCGCTCCGACCGCCCTACATCGGGCGGTCGATACGGAACAGACGGACACTAATCCGTAGATGTCGGATCCGGTCGTTCGCGCTGGGCGTTCGAGTACACGTCTTCGCCGCCTGCGCGCACCTGTGACCCGACACGTTTAAGACCGCGAAGTCTGCGCATACGACTATGAGTGGACGACCGCTCGACGTGCTCGAAGCGTCGCTTGAAGAGACCGTGACAGTCCATCTGAAAGACGGCGAGGTCTACACCGGCGAACTCGCCGGGTACGACCAGCACATGAATCTCGTCATCGAGGAGGGCGAAGACACAACGATTATACGCGGGGATAACGTCGTCACAATTAGTCCATGACTGGCAAAGGAACTCCAAGCCAGGGCAAAAAGAACAAGACCACACACGTCAAGTGCCGACGGTGTGGAAACAAATCCTATCACGTCAAGAAGGGCGTCTGTGCGTCCTGTGGCTTCGGCAAGTCGGCGAAGCGACGGGACTACGAGTGGCAGAGTAAAGCCGGCGAATAACAGAAATGCACGAGAAGTGCGGCGTTGTCGGAATCTCTTTGCAGGATCGTGACGCCGCTCGTCCGCTATACTACTCGCTGTATGCGCTCCAGCATCGCGGCCAGGAAGCCGCCGGCATCGTCACTCACGACGGGTTCCAGCAGCACAGTCACGTCGAGACGGGACTGGTCGGCGATGTCTTCGACGAAGGGGACCTCGGTCAGTTGAACGGCGAGAACGGGATCGGCCACGTTCGGTATCCCACGTCCGGCGCGCTCGACAAGAGCTGTGCACAGCCGTTCTCTGTCTCTTTCAAGTCCGGCTCGCTCGGACTGAGCCACAACGGCAACCTCGTCAACGCCGACGAGGTACGGGACGAGCTTGCCGAACTCGGACATGCGTTCACCTCCGACGGGGACACCGAAGTCATCGCGCATGACCTGGCACGCAACCTGCTCGAAGAGGACCTGGTCCGCGCCGTCAAGCGAACGATGGGACGGATTCACGGATCGTATTCGCTGACGATCATGCACGACGACACCGTGCTGGGCGTGCGCGATCCAAAGGGCAACCGCCCGCTGGTCATCGGTGAACTCGAAGACGGCTACGTGCTGGCCTCGGAGTCGGCCGCGATCGACACGCTCGACGGCGAGTTGGTCCGCGATGTCGAGCCGGGCGAGCTAGTCGTGCTCCATCCGGATGGGACGGGCTATGACTCTTACCAGTTGATCGAGGAAGACTCGACCGCCCACTGTTTCTTCGAGCACGTCTATTTCGCACGCCCAGACTCGAACATCGACGGGACACTCGTCTACGACGCGCGGCGCGAACTCGGACGCAGGCTCTACGCGGAGGCCGGCATCGACACCGACGTCGTCATGCCGGTTCCGGACTCCGGGCGGGCGTTCGCCTCGGGATACGCCGAGGCCGCCCAGGACGCCGGGGTGGACGTCAACTTCGCGGAGGGATTGATGAAAAACCGGTACGTCGGCCGGACGTTCATTATGCCGACCCAGGACGAGCGCGAGCGGGCCGTCCGACTGAAGCTCAATCCGATCAAAAACACTGTCAAGGGCAAGCGTGTCACGTTGATCGACGATTCGATCGTCCGCGGGACGACTTCGACCCAGCTCGTGGAGTTGATGCGCGACGCCGGGGCCGAGGAGGTCCACGTCCGGATCGGCGCGCCGCCGATCGTCGCACCCTGTTACATGGGGATCGACATGGCCACCCGGGAGGAACTCATCGCCTCGGATATGTCCGTCGAGGAGATCCGCGAGACGATCCACGCCGACAGCCTCGCGTACCTCTCGGTCGACGCGATCGCCGAGACGCTCGATCAACAGCGAGACGATCTCTGTCTGGGCTGTGTCACCGGCGAGTACCCCTACGACATCGACGGCGAAGCGACCGACCGCGAAGTCGAACGTCCCGTCATCCAGTCGTCGCTCGCGGACGACTAGCTATCGCTGTTTTGCTGTTTGCGGCAAAAAGCCAACGGGAGAAGCGAGAAATGTCTACGCGTCGGGACCGCTCCACTTGCTCAGTTCTGCGGAACTGTCTTCGCTGTCGTCCGACCAGATGACGCGGACGGTGTCGTCGCTGTCGACGTCAGCAGTGATCGAATTGCCGGCACTGATTTCTGATCCAGAAGTGTACGAACTACTCCCACTTGTCCAGGCCGAACGATCGCTTCCATCGGCCAAATACAGGTTTTCTGCATCAATCTTGTCCCCGCCTGTGTGGGTGACTGTGAGAAGACCATCATCACTACTTCCACTTCCAGTAAAGTCTAGGTCACCACCACTCGAATCCGCTTCATAATCTTCCTGGAAATTCGCCTGCGGGGCGGTACTACTGACCGATTCACCGAGTCCGAGGACGAACGTGGCGATGACGGCCGCGAGGATCACCGTGATCGCGACCATCAGGATTACGCCGATCACCGGACTCACTGCGTCGTCGTCTGTGAAGAGTTGCTTCAATCTCATAGTTTGAGCGTTCACGCACAGGTACGACAGGGATCAATTCGCCAACAGCTTGCTGTCAGCGTCTTTTTGCCGCGTACCCTAGCGTGCTCTACCGAGATGTTAGTCTCCCCGATTATAAAGAGCCACATCTAATTAACGAGCCTGAAAATGCTACGCGGGGAAGTACTGGGGGATGTCGTTGCTTGCGAGGGAAAATAAAACGAGATTCGATTACGCGTTGGGGCCGGTCCACTTGCTCAACTCTGCGGAACTATCTTTGCTGTCGTCCGACCAGATCACGCGGATGGTGGCGTCGTCATCCACGTCGACCGTGATCGAGTTGCCTGCGCTAATCTTATCTCCCGAATTATAGGTGGCCGTCCAATCCTTACGGTCCGTTCCGTTTGCCATGTAGAGGTTTTCCGCGGCGATCGCATCACCACCGGTATGGGTGACCGTCAGGAGGCCGTCTCCACTTGACGAGAGGTTAATGTCGCCGCCCGAACCTCCCGCCTCGTAATCCTCCTGGAAGTTCGCCTGCGGAGCAGTACTACTGACCGATTCACCGAGTCCGAGGACGAACGTGGCGATGACGGCCGCGAGGATCACCGTGATCGCGACCATCAGGATCACGCCGATCACGGGGCTCACTGCGTCGTCGTCCGTAAAGAGTTGCTTCAGTTTCATGGTTGCCTGACCCACGCGGTGGGCACGACAGCACGTCCTGCCTGCCGCCGTACCCGTGATTCGCGTGTTCTATCGGAAAATCATACTCACTGAATATAAAGGAACCTGCCCGATTAACAGATCTGAGAACGCTACGACCAGCGGGCGGTCGCGACGGTCGCCTGCCCGACTGCGATCCCGCCGTCGCCCGGCGGCAGGTGCTCGTGGCTCAGCCACTCCAGCCCTGCGGCTCTGACACGCTCGTGGACCGTCCGAGTGATCGCGTCGTTGTAGGCGACCCCACCGGTGAACCCGACGGCGTCGACGCCACGGTCGGTTGCCGCCTCGATCGCGATGTCCGCTAACCCGCGGGCGAGCGTCTCCTGGGCGGTCGCCGCGAGATCGGCCGTCGAGCGTTCGTCACGTTTCGCGTCGAGTCGCCCCACGAGCGCGGCGGGATCGACCGCCGGCCGACCGTCGACGGTCGTTCGCGGAACGGACAGGTCGACTGACTGGCCCTCGGCTGCCGCCGCCTCCAGTTTCATCGCCGGCTCGCCCTCGTAGGTCCGCTCCGAACAGACGCCCAGGAGCGCGCTCACGACGTCCAGCGCCCGCCCCATGCTGGTCGTGACCGGGCTGTTGACCTCCTGCTCGACCTGCGCGCGGATCGTCGCAGCGTCCGACGGCCGGTCGACGACGCCACGTTCGAGGAGCAACTCGTCGATCCGATCCGGGTCGTCGAGCAGACTCGCCAGGATCCGAGCCGGCGACTCCACCGCGGCGCTCCCGCCGGGCAGCCGGAACGGAGCCAGTCCGCCGACGCGATCGTAGTCTTCGAGGGTCGCATCGAGCACTTCACCGCCCCAGATCGTTCCGTCGGGCCCGTATCCAGTCCCGTCGGCGGTGACGACGACGGCCCGCTCGCGTTCGTGTTCGGCCAGCAGCGAGGCGGCGTGTGCGTGGTGGTGCTGGACCGCGACTGGCCCCTCCAGCCCATCCCGCTCGGCGTATCGCTTCGCCTGTTCGGTCGTCAGGAAGTCCGGATGGCGATCGCAGGCGACGACCCCGGGGTCGATCCCGAGCAACTCTTGGAGGTGCGCGACCGTGTCGGTCAGATACGACAGCGTCTCGGGACTGTCGACATCGCCGATGTACTGTGAGGGGTAGACGTCGTCGTCCTGCGTGAGCGCGACCGTCGCGTCGAACTCCGCCCCGAGCGCGAGTACGTCGGGCGCGTCGGCGTCGCCGGCACCGTCGACTGCGGGCCACCGGGGGACCGACTGTGGAACCCAGCCCCGCGAGCGACGGACAAACCGGCGCTGCCCGCCCGCAAATCGGACGACGCTGTCGTCACAGCGGGCGACGATCTCCCGGTCGTGGACCAGTGCGGCGTCGACGACGCCGCCGAGGTCTTCGAGAATACCTTCAGTGGTCGTCGCCATCGGCGTGCCGGGCATGTTCGCACTGGTCATCACGAGCGGGCCGCCGACGTGATCGAACAGCAGGTGGTGCAAGCCGGCGTAGGGCAACATCACCCCGACGGTGTGCAGGCCGGGCGAGACAGCCTCTAACCACCGCTGATCGCCGTCTTCCTCGAGCAGGACGACCGGTCGGCGCGTGTCTGTCAGGGCGTCGCGTTCGGCGCTGGAGACGGACGCAAACGATTCGACCGACTCGATGTCGGGAGCCATCACGGCGAATGGCTTCTCCGGGCGGCCGGTCCGTTCGCGGAGCCGTTCCACCACGTCCGGATCGGTCGCGTCGCAGGCGAGGTGCGCGCCGCCGATCCCCTTGATCGCGACGAGATCGCCCCCGGCCAGTCGGTCGCAGGCAGCCTCGATCGCCGTCTCGTCATCGTCGGCCAGCTGGTTGCCGTCCTCGTCGAGCAGTTCGAGGGACGGACCGCAGTCGGGACAGGCGATCGTCTGGGCGTGATATCGCCGATCGGCCGGGTCCTCGTACTCCTCGCGACACGCCTCGCACATCGGGAACGCGTCCATCGAGGTCGTCGGCCGGTCGTAGGGCAGCGACCGGATCACCGTGTAGCGCGGCCCGCAGTCGACACACGAGGTCGCCCAGTAGTCGTGATACCGGGAGTCCGGGTCGCGCATGTCCTCCAGGCAGGCGTCGCACATCGCGGTGTCCGGTGGGATCGTTCCCGACCCGCCGTCGGCGTCGCTCGAAGGGACGATCTCGAAATCGCGTTCGTCGGCCGGTTCTTCCCAGGCCACGTCGACGGTCTCGACGCGAGCCAGCGGTGGCGGGTCGTGTCGCAGTCGATCCAGAAACGAATCGATCGCCTCGCGACCGCCTTCGAGACGGATCTCGACGCCGGCGTCACCGGTGTTTTTGACCCAGCCGCCGAGGTCGTTGTCGACGGCGGTCCGATAGACGAACGGTCGGAAGCCGACGCCCTGAACGACGCCGGTGACGGTCACGGCCGCGCGCGTTCGCTCGTCACTCATCGTTCGTAGCACCGTGGTCGACACCAAAGAAACTGCGCCCCGTGTCTCACGTTGCCGGGATTCGTTGACGGCCCCCGCTCAATCGTGTGTATGCGTGTGTTCGCCGTGATCGTGGGCATGTCCGTGACCAGCCGTCTTCTCGACGTAGGCGGCGTGGTCGTGTGCGTGGGCGTGTCCGCGGTCTTCGAGGAACGCCGCGAGGTCGTCGACCCCCTCGCCGTGCTCGGCGTCGGTCCGGAAGACCTCCATGCCGGGGACGATGTCTCGGACGTCCGATTCCATCAGGTCCAGATCCGAGCCGACCGCATCGGCGATATCGGTCTTGTTGATGACCGTCGCGTCACAGGCCTGGAAGAGCAACGGGTGTTTTCGCACGACGTCGTCGCCTTCGGTCGTCGAGACGACCAGCACGCGGGCCTGCGCGCCCAGCGGGAAGTCCGCCGGACAGACCATGTTTCCGACGTTCTCGATGTACAGCGTGTCGAGCGCGTCGAGATCGAACTCCGTGAGAGCGTCCTCGACGAGGCCGGGATCGAGGTGACACTCCTTGCCGGTGTTGACGTTCGCGACCTCGGCACCGCGCTCGCGGAACCGCGTCGCGTCGTCCTCTCCGGCGACGTCGCCGACGATGACGCCGATGGTCTCCTCTTCCGGCGCGCGGTCGATCAGGCGTTCGATCAGGCGCGTTTTCCCTGCCCCGGTCGCACCCAGAAACTCCGCGACGAAGATCCCGTGCTCGTGGACGATCTGCTCGTGGAGGTCGTCGGCCTGTTCTGCGAACTGTTCGAGGATGTCGGCCTCGGCGTCGTCGGCGTCGTGATCGTGATCCCCGTGGCCGAACCGGTGGGCTTTCGCCGGGCCGACCGGCGTGCCCCGGCTGGCGTCGACCAGCCTGTCGACGATACGTCCGATCGCGTCCTGCAGTGGACTGTCGTAGGTGTGGTTGTAGGTCATGCTGTCTCGGTCTGTGTGCTCTCGTCGGTCGATTCCTCGTCCGGCTCCTCGCCAGTTGGGTCCCCGCCAGTCGATCCCTCGCCAGTCGGGTCCTCATCGCTGACGGTCAGACTCATCAGCCGACAGCTGTCGCCGCCGGCGAGGTCGATCCGATCGCCACATTCCGGGCAGGTCAGGTCGGGTGCGTACACCAGCGCGTTCTTGGCGACGTCCGGCTGACCGCTCCAGCCACACGCACACTCGGCGTGGGGGGCGGCCGTCTCGATCTCGACTGTCGCGTCCGCTGCGATCGTGCCGGTCTTGGCCGCTTCCATGCAGGTCTCCAGCTGGCGGGGGTTGACGTGGCTGGCCTCTCCGACCTCGATTTCGAGGCGCGTGACGCGGACTGCGCCTTTTTCTTCGGCGTGTTCGCGGGCAGTATCGAGGATCTGGCTCGCGATGGAGAACTCGTGCATGTCAGCAGATCCGTGGGAGTTGCTCGCCCTCGGGTTCGGTCAGATAGCGGTTCCCGAAGCCGGTGTCCAGGATCACTCGTCCGGCGTGTTCGTCGACCGCCTCACCGACGATCGCGGCGTCTTTGCCTTTGGGATGGGTCCGGATAGCTTCCAGCACTGCCTCGGCGTCCTCGCGTTCGACGCCCATGACGACCTTCCCCTCGTTGGCGACGTTCAGCGGCTCGATGCCGAGGACTTCGCCGGCCGAGGCGACCGCTCCGGAGACGGGGATCGACCGTTCGTCGATCTCGAGTCCGACGCCGCTCTTGCTCGCCATCTCGTTGAGCGAGGTCGCGAGCCCGCCACGGGTGGGATCTTTCATCGCAGTGATCTCGCCGGCGTCCATCGCGGCCGCCACGAGGTCGTTGACCGGCGCGACGTCGCTTTCCAGGTCGCCCTCGAAGTCGAAGCCCTCGCGTTCCGAGAGCAGCGAGATGCCGTGATCGCCGACCGTCCCGGTGACGATCAACTTGTCGCCCGGCGAGAGCCCGGCGTCCGGGACGTGCCTGCCCTGTGGGACGATACCGACGCCCGTCGTGTTGATCGCGAGCGTGTCGATCTCGCCGCTGCCCATCACCTTCGTGTCGCCGGTCGTGATCGGCGCGCCGGCCTCCACGCTCGTCTCGCGCATCGAATCCATGACGCGCTCGACCGTCTTCACCGGTGTCCCGGATTCGACGATCAGCGAGCAGGTCAGCGCGACTGGCTCGGTCGCGCCCATCATCGCCAGGTCGTTGACCGTCCCGGCGACCGCGAGCCGGCCGATGTCACCACCGCGGAAGAAAAGCGGCGTGACGACGTGGCTGTCGGTCGTCACGACCACCGACTCGCCGCCGTTGGCCAGCCGGTGGACCGACCCGTCGTCGAGCGCCTCCAGCGGTACGTCGGTCTCGGCGTTCCCGTTCTCGAACCGCGAGACGGCCAGCTCCTCGATCAGCTTCCGCATCTGTCCGCTGCCGGCGCCGTGGGCCTCGGTGATGACCTCGTCTTCGTCACTCATGGTTTAGATGTCCGGTTGGCCGCCGTATTCGAGCCAGATCTTGCATGGTCCCTCGCTGGAAACCATGCAGGCGCCGACTGGGTCCTGGGGCGTACACTCCTCGCCGAACAGTTCACACTCGTCGGGATCGGCCTTGCCGGCCATGATATCCCCACAGAGACACTCCTCGGTTAGTGGGTTGGAACTGGTGGTGTCGACGTCGATGTCGAACCGCTCGCGTGCGTCGTACTGCTTGTACTCCTCGCGCAAGACGAGGTTCGCGTCGGGGATCTCCGCGATCCCGCGCCACTCGCCGGTGGTGGTCTCGAAGACGTCCCACATCGCCTCCTTCGCGGGAACGTTCCCTGCTTCGGTGACACACCGCTGGTAGGCGTTTGCCAGTCCGGGCTCGTCGTCGCGGATGAACTCGAGCAGTTGCGCCAGCCCGAACAGGATGTCGATCGGCTCGAATCCGCCGACGACGGTCGGCACCTCGTAGTCCTCGACGAACTCCTCGAAGAGCCCGTAGCCGGTGATCGTCGCGGCGTGGCCCGCTGCCAGGAAGCCGTCGACGTCCGTGTCCGGGAGTTCGGCCACGACCTCCATCGCTGGCGGGACGTACTTGTGTGCGGAGAGAATCGAGAAGTTCTCCGGCGGATCGGCAGTCAGGACCGCCGCGGTCGGGGCCGCGGTCGTCTCGAAGCCGGTCGCGAAGAAGACGACCTCCCTGTCTTCCTCTTCGGCGATCTCGGCAGCCTCGCTGGCCGAGTAGACGACGCGCACGTCCGCGCCGTCGGCCTTGGCGTCGTCGAGGCTCTTCTCAGTCCCGGGGACACGGAGCATGTCCCCGTAGGTCGCGACGATCTTTCCGTCCTCGGCGAGTTCGACTGCCTCGTCGACCTCGGGCATGTCGGTCACGCACACGGGACAGCCCGGCCCCATCCGGATCGTCAGCCCATCGGGAAGGAGGCTTCGCAGGCCATACTTCGCGATGGCCTGTTCGTGGCTCCCGCAAACGTGCATAATCGTCACGCGCCCGTCGATGTCGTCCATCAGGGCCTCCAGCTTGTCGGTCAACTGTTCGGCCTTCTCGGGATCGCGAAACTGCAGATCCGGCTCGCCGCTCTCGACAGCCATCTAATCACCCCCGATTCCGAGCTGTTCGTCGGGTCCGCCGCCGATCTCTTCGAGCGCTTCGTCCTCGTCGCCTTCGAGGAACGACTCGTAGATCTCCATCGTCTCCTCGACCTCGTCGTCGGGAATCTTTCGAATCGCGAACCCCGCGTGGTTGAGGATGTAGTCGCCGACTTCGACGTCCTCGTCGACGATGTCTATCCGCACTGTCTTCTCGACGTCCCAGAACTCGGCTGTCGCCTCTGACCCATCGATCTCCGTGATCTGACCCGGTATGCCTAGACACATTGGTATCGCCTCGTATTGGTCGTCCCACGGCCGCGATTCCATCCCGATATCGCGGATCGTGGGGGTTCCTACAAACGCGTACGTGCTGGGCAGGTTTTATACTCTTCCCGATTATCACGGGTTGGAAATCATCACGATCATCTCTGTGATAGTGTTCGCTGGCCTCGTTGAAACCCCCTATCGGTGATAACTCTCCGCGGCCGTGCTGAGTACAAAGCGCGTCTTGGAAGCAGGAAGCGCCTGCCTCAAGGAACGAGCGGCTATCGCCGCGAGTGAGTAGGCAGGGGTAGTTCACCGGCATGGCAAGGCGCTTCGCGTCTTGCTGTCGTTCGAGAGACGAAGTCTCTGACGAGACGCGTGCGTCTCGAACCACAACTGAAAACGCTTCGCGTTTTCACGGATGGGGAGGAAGTCAAGACCGCTCGACGGCTGCCCGGATTTCTTTGGCGAGTTCGCTGTACCGCTCGGTGCCGGTCCCCTTCTGAATGTGGCCGGCGATCTCGATATCGTCGGTCTCGGTTTTTATCTCCTCGCGATCCTTCCCAGTGAAAAAGAAGAACGGCAGACCAGGGACGCGTTCGCGGACCTCCTGCAGGAACTCGATGCCGGACATCGATGGCATCGAGTAGTCGCTGACGACGCAGTCAAACGGCTCGGACTCGAGTCGTTCGAGCGCGTCCGGCGCGCTCGTCTCGGTCGTCACCTCGATGGCGTCGTCTTCGCGCTCTAGAAACGTCTTGGTCAGTTCGAGCACGTCCGTGTCTTCGTCGACGAGCAAGACAGTGATTGTTTCGGCCATTAGCGATAGCTACGAGAGTCACGAACTTGTAGTTTGACTCTCGGAGACACGACTACGCGTTCGCCGTATCGACAGTAGACCCGATCCGAACGCTCCGGTAGCCGCACTCCTGACAGCGCCACTTGGTCTTCTCACCGATGTTCAGATTCGTCGACGCTACCTGTATGAACGATTGTTGCTCTCCGCACGACGGACAGGCTCGCTTCTGCGAAATCGACATATTATGCTGTAGCTTCTTGAACAACTTAAAATCCCGCACCACCACAGCAAGGTCGTCGAGCAGCGGAACGACCTTTTATGCTCGACACGTCCGAACGACAGTGTATGAAGATATACACCGGCCGTGGCGACGACGGACTGACCGACCTGCGGGACATGTCTCAGGTGTCGAAATCGAGCCCCCGGATCGAAGCCTACGGGACCGTCGACGAGGTCAACGCGCTCGTCGGCGTCGTCCGACCCGTCGCATACGAGGACATCGAAGAATGCCTGCGCGAGGTGCAAAACCACCTGCACGTCGTACAGGCCGATTTCGCGACGCCCGAACCCTCGGAGGACGACCCGGTTGTCTCCGAATCGCACGTCACCCAGGTCGAAGACTGGATTGACGAGTTCGACGCTGAACTCGAACCGCTGGAGCAGTTCGTCCTCCCCAGCGGGTCCGAACCAGGATCGCAACTCCATCACGCGCGGGCGGTCTGTCGGCGTGCCGAGCGTCGCGCGGTCGAACTCGCCGGATCGCAGCCCGAGGTCAACGAACAAGCGATCGTCTATCTCAACCGGCTCTCGGACCTGCTGTTCACGCTCGCGCGCGTCCTCAACAAACGCGAAGGGAACCGCGAAGAACACCCCTCGTATTGACGACCGTCGCTGCTTCGCGGAGAACCGCTCTCTCCCCGGCAGCGGTAACCTCTGTCCGGCATATCCTTCCTTTCGTTCCCTCTCTCCCTTTTCGCGTCGGAAACGCCTTTATATTAGGATATCGTAATATTAGAATGGGGAAATAATATGTCATCACCCACCACACCCCGATTCGACTCGGAGACCCTCTATGAGGAGCACGTAGCGGGAGACCGGCAGTGCGGGGAACCGGATACAGCGATCGCCGTCACGGAGAGCGGAGTATATGTACGACCGATCGCAGAGAGCGGGGGGCCACTCGAATTTGCGCTCGGACACGAGGAGATCACGGGACTGCAGTGTCACGGGATGGTAAACAGGTCGATCGCGATCGAGACCGACGACGCGTCCTACGAGATCCCGACGACGATGCTGGACGAACGTCGCTTCAGACAGGCTATCGTCGAACGTAGCGGCCTCTCGAATCCCTGCAGGCGACTGGTCGTCGACCGCCTGGGAGTGTGCCCGTGTACGGCCGGCTCGTCGCTCGGCTGTCTGCTGATCGTGGCAGGGATCGGCCTCGTCCTCTCGGTCTTCGGCGCACTTCTCGGGATCGGCGCGATCGCCGCCGGAGCCGCGCTGCTCCTGCTGGCGTACATGTTTCGAAAAGTCTCGACGTGGCGGGGCGCCAACCGCTGGGAGCGCACGAACGGGCCGGACCAGCCAACAGTATGATCCTGTGAACGATCTTACCTTTCCACCTGTTCTCGGACGACTTCTCGGATTGTCTCGACACCTTCGACGATGCGTTCGTCGGCCACAGAATAGTAGTTGTTCACCCCGTCGCGCTCGCGGACGACCATCCCCCGGTCGCGCATGAGCTTGAGGTGCTGGGAGACCGTCGACTGTGAGATGCCGGTGAGACGCTCGATATCGGAGACGGAGTACTGCTCGCCGTCCTTGAGCACGTCGAGGATCTTCAGTCGATTCGCGTTAGAACAGACGCTACAGAAATCCGCGTGCGCCTCGTAGAATCGCTCGTCTTCCAGTTCGGACATGCGCACAATATAGCCTGTCCGAAACAAATAATGTTCGTTCCCGTATGTCGGGCAGGTAAAAACGCGAATGGTTTTTGAGGATCGTCTTCCAACGTGGCGCACGTCATGGTAGACACCGACGACCTGCGCGAACAGCTCATCGACGCCTTCGAGGGGGCGGATTATCCGATTTCCAGCCCGATGGACCTCGTCCCGGCGCTGCCGAACGGGCCGGGGACGACCTTCGAGTCGGGTGAGTTCTCGATGACGGCGATGGAGTTGAACACGAAACTCGGCAGTGGAAACTTCCCGTACGACGACGTCGAGTCGTTCGTCGACGACGTGATGGCGCAACTCGAAGAGCAGGACCTGTTGTAGTCGCCCGGAGAGCCAGGTTTATTTTGCCGGTCGCCCGAGATTCGAGTAGATGCTCAGCCCCGAGATGGAGGACTACCTCAAGGCGATCCACGAACACCAGCGCGAGACGGAGGGGCCCGTTTCGACGTCGACGATCGCCGAGAGCATGGACGTGACGCCGCCTACGGCCACGAGCATGATGGAGAAACTCGAAGAGCGGGGGCTCGTCGAACGCGAGAAGTACAAGGGGGTTCGGCTCACCGCGGAGGGTGAGACGATCGCGACGGAGGTGATCCGCCATCACCGCCTGCTGGAGACGTATCTCACCGAGAAACTCGGCTTCGACTGGACCGACGTCCACGAGGAGGCCGATCGGCTCGAACACCACATCTCTGAGGAATTCGAGCGCCGCGTTGCGGCACGGCTGGACGATCCCGATGTCGATCCGCACGGCGATCCGATCCCCAGTGACGCGCTGGAACCGCTCGAGGAGTGCGCTGGAACGGCCCTCAGCGAGTGTCACGAGGGCGACACAGTCGAAGTAACTCGCGTTCGGGACCGTGATCCGGACGAACTCGACTACCTCTCGGACGTCGGGATCGTGCCCGGAACGACGCTCACGGTCGTCGACGTGCCGCCGATCGGGCTGATCGAGGTCGAACTCGAGGATGGGGCACGAGTCTCACTGCCCGAACACGTGGCCGCGACGATCCGGGTAGCCGAAACGGAGTCCTGACCGTTCCAGCATCTGTATCACACAAGCAGCTGGATGTCGGCGTCGGCCATGTCCCGCAACGCTGTCGCAGCGCCGACGTCGGTCGTGACGCCGTCGTAGAACTCGTCGGTGTCGTACCCGAACAGATCGGCGGTCATCTGACACACCTGCAGATCGACGCCCATCTCGAGGCTCGTATCGATCAATTCTTCGATCGTCGCGGTCCCGTTGTCCTCGATCTCGCGGTTCATGTACCACGTCGCGAGGCGGTCACCGCCGGGGAACGCCCCCAGCGCGTTGGGCATCGGCATGCTGGGGTTGCCGACGGCACTGACTTTCAGGTCCCTGGAACGCTCTTCGTGGAGGATATCCAGTCCCCAGAACGTGTGGAAGACCGTCACCTCCCACCCGAACGCCGCGGCCGTGCTCGCCAGGATCAACGGCGGGTAAGCCATGTCCAGCGACCCCTTCGTCGCGATGATAGACATCTTCTTGCTGTCGTCGTCTTCGAGGTCGGCTACCTGCGCTTCGAGTTGTTCGATGCGCTCCTGGAGTGTCTCCCGTGACGGCAACGCCTCGTCCTCGCTGGATTGGCTGTCTGTGCTCATCGTTTATTCGTTGCGCACGTAGTGGGTGTAGACGGTCACGCCGTCCATTTCGGTCTGACCCTGCTCCAGCAGTGCTACGCCGTCTGTCGAGTCGGCCCACCCGCCGAGGTCGCTCTCGCTCCCCGGATCGGTGGCCAGCACTTCGAGCACGTCGCCGCTTTCGAGGTCGTCGATCGCCTGCTTGGTCTTGACGACCGGCATCGGACAGTTCTCGCCTCGCACGTCGAGCGTCTCGGCAGCTGTGAACTCCTGTGTCATGGTTGTATTGGGTGTACTGCGCAATACAGGTGCCGAATACAAAAGAGTATTGATCGGTGAAAACTGCACATATCTATCCCTACGGATTCAACCCAAAACCAGAAATTTTGGGTGTTTTAAGGGCCTTCGAATAGAAATATCGGTGACATTTTTCTGCACAATATTGCCACAAATATGAATTACTATCCAAACGTTTTAGTAGCACGGAAGGGTACAAGCAGGTGATCATGACCAAGCCATTCGTACTCGACGAGGACGGTGATGTGAGTATCGTCGGTCCCCCGGGGCTCGAACGGTTCCTGGGCAGTCCAGTGGACGGGCAGAGAGACGCCACCGAAGCAGGCGTGGATGGCGACGCAGATGACGATTGAACCACTCCAGATCACGGTCGAGGCGCTGTTTCCCAACGGCATCGCACACTACGCCGCCGGTGGGCTGCTGATCGGGCTCGGCGTCGCAGTGATCTACGCGGCCACGGGCATCATCGCCGGCGCGAGCACGTTCCTCGAGTCGACGTGGTCGTACGTCTCGTCGGTCTCGCGGTTCAACCAGCCCAAGTACCTGGCCTCGCGCGACTGGCGAGTCGTCTTCACCGTCGGGATCGTCGCCGGCGCGGCCGTCTACGCGCTGACGCTCGGGGCCGGCGGCTGGACGACCGAGGTCCAGCTGTGGCGGCTGTTCGTCGGCGGCATTCTGGTCGGCGTCGGGACACGCCTGGGCAAGGGTTGTACCTCGGGCCACGGCGTCTGCGGCATCGGCTCGGGCTCGAACACCTCCTTCGTGAACGTCGCGACGTTCCTGGCGTTCGCTATCGGGACCGCACAGCTCGTCGCCGCACTGGGGGTGTCGCCATGAGCGACCGCTCGCCGGCGTTCCACGCTGTCGTCCTCCTCGGCGGGCTGATCTTCGGCTTCGGTCTCGGCCTGAGTCAGATGGCTCGCCCGGAGGTCGTGCTCGATTTCCTGCAGTTCGAGGACTTCGGCCTGCTGTTCGTGATGGGAGGTGGCGCGGTCGTCTCAGCCATCACGTTTGCCGTGGTCCCGCGAATGTTCGACCGGGCGCCGCTGACGGGTGACGTCTTCCGCAAGCGCGTCAAATCCTTCGACCGCAACGTCGTCGTCGGCGGGACGATCTTCGGCGTCGGCTGGGGCCTCTCCGGGATCTGTCCCGGTGCCGCCTACGCGAGCGTCGGGATCGGCAACTACCCGATCCTGGTCGCGATCGGCGGGATGTTCCTCGGCGCGTACGCGCAGGGCTACTGGCGCTCCTACCGCCAGCAGACCGACGCAAGTGTCTCCATTGCCGACTGATCGCGACTGCTGTCTGCCCTCTCTGTTTGACTGCCCCCTCCGCTTCCCCTTGATTTTCTGCGGTTCGTAGCCACTGACTACAATATTGTGTAATATTGGAATGTACCAACAATACTATTACAACGGAGATACTAGGGGGAATATGCGCGCAGTATACGCGACGGACCTGTCCTCGGCGATCGACACGGCGATCGACTCGCGGGTGTGTCTGGAGTGTCTCGGACGATACGGGATCGAGGAGATCGACCTGATCACGGTGACGAGCCCCAACGTCACGGCGGGGATGCCCGGCAGTGACATCGGGGGTCGAACGAAGAAAGGCCTCGAACGCCAGAAGGCACAGCTCGAATCGGAGGGGTTCACCGTCAATATCCACGTCGTCCGTGGGACGCCACATCGGCGGATCAACGGCCTGGCGGAGCAGGTTCATGCCGACCTCATCATCGCAGGTTCGCGGGGGCAGAGCCCGCTCAAGCAGCGATTCATCGGGAGCACGGTCAAAAATCTCGCCCGGACGGCCGTCAGCCCGCTGCTGGTGCAGCGGATCGTCGAACGCGACGGATCGCCGGAGGTCGCGAACAAGCACCTCTTTCGGCGCATGCTGTACGCGACTGACTTCTCGGAGAACGCCGAGCGGGCGTTCGAGCAGTTCAACCGGACGAGAACGGCGACCCACGAGGCGACGCTGTTGCACGTCGCACCGCCGGAGCGCCGTGCTGGCGGCGAGGAAGTCGAAGACGCCGAGGAGCGCCTTGAATCGATGGCCGGATCGCTCCGGGAGAAGGGGATCGAGACGACGACGATGATCCGCGAAGGGGAAGCCGTCGAGGAGATCCTGGACGTCGAGGACGAGATCGATCCGACGACGATCCTCCTCGGCGGCCGGGGACGCAGCCGGCTGCGCAGACTTCTCCTGGGGAGCACTTCCGAAGACGTCACGGCCAGGGCGGACAGCAACGTCCTGCTCGTTCCGCCGGCCCGGTGATCCGGACACTGAAGGGAGTCCTACAACACCACTGCGTCCGGGTCTGACTGGTAATTCGGGTAACACCTATATTCCTGTCGCGAGAGCAACCGGTATGGAGTACGATATCGAACATCGCCCGTCGTACGCGCTAATCACGGCCGAGTTGAACCAGGGGGAACAGCTCCGCGCCGAGGCCGGAGCGATGGTCAGTCACACGGACGGCATCGAGATCGAGACCGGCGCGAGCGGCGGCATGTTGAGCTCGCTGAAGCGCAAGGCCTTCGGCGGGGAATCGTTTTTCATGAACACCTTCACCGCAGAACAGCCGGGCCACGTGACCCTCGCGCCGCCGCTGCCGGGCGACGTGGAACACTACCGGCTGGACCACGAGACGCTGTACGTCCAGTCGGGGTCGTTCGTCGCCGCCCAGCCCGACGTCGAGATCGATACTGAGTTCGGCGGCGGCAAGACCTTCTTCGGCGGGGAAGGGCTGTTCCTGCTCGAGTTGACCGGCACCGGATCGACGTTTCTCTCCAGTTACGGCGCGATCGAGTCCCGCGAACTCGGCCCCGGCGAGTCCTACACCGTCGATACGGGCCACATCGTCGCGTTCGAGGGATCCACGGACTTTTCGGTCCGGAAGGTCGGCGGGCTGAAGTCGACGCTGTTCAGCGGCGAAGGGTTCGTCTGTGAGTTTTCCGGCCCGGGAACCGTGTGGTTGCAGACGCGCAGCCCGGACGCGTTCCTCTCGTGGCTCGTCCCGAACCTGCCCACCAACGACGGCGGCGGTCGCGACGGCGGATTCAGCATAAACTTCTAGAACCACCCACACTCGAACGAGCTATCGTCGAACTGCAGTCGACTGGACACGACCAGCGGGAATGACTGTCCTTCGAGACTGATCTCACGAGATCCTCAGTCGATCCTACTCGATCGATGAGGTCCCCGCTGCTGGCGAGTATGTGACCAGCAGCGCTTGGTGGTCGGGTGTCGCTCCCCCGACGAACAACTGCTCGTTTGCTACCACCGCGTCACTGAATCGGGGCAACTGGTCTGCCTGTTCAGGCAACTGTTCTGCCTGTGCACCGTTGGAACGCCACGATATTTCGCCATTACCGTCGATGGCCACGAACGATGCGCCCGGTGGCCTGGACGCGTTCTCGCCGGCGGGTCGCATTGTCAGTATGAATCCATCAGAGGGGGCAAACGGGCTTTCACACGTGATATTTGCGATGTTCCATCCGTCGAACCGCCAGCGTCGAACGACCGAGAAGGTTTCACTCAACTCAACGACATCGGTGTAGGCGAAAAAGGCCGGGGTCACCGAGTTGACCGCGAGCACGGAGCAATCGTCGGGCGCCGAGATCGGTTCCGGATATCGCATCGACCAGTTCGATCCGATCGTCGCTTCCCGCTGTATCGATCCGTTCGGACTCACTTCGGCTATCGACACCAGCTCATCGTCACTTCGATCTCGTCCGAAGAGAGCTAGCGTTCCATTCGAGTTGGTCTTGATCGTATCGACTCTGCCGAACGTCTCGGTGTTGACGACGTACTGGTTCGCGACAGTCCCGCCGAGTCTGACAACGGTGATTCGTATGTGACCAGCGCCATCGGGTTCGTTCGACGGGACGTATATCTTCGGCTTGCGGTCCCCGGGCGACGCGATCACGAACAGGTCTCCATTCCGGTACGGACTAAGCGTCGCCGTCGGCACTTGACGCGACCATCGTTCAGTGCCGTCTCCGTCGAGTCGGACGAGGACGGGCTCTTCGGCCTCTTCTCTCGACCTCAGCGGCCGCAATCCGGCGACGAACCCCCCATCGTACTGTTTGAGGCCGAAAACCCCCCATCCGTTGGCCCTCCGTTCGTCCCCATCGACAATTGGCTCGCCCGTCGACGGTTCATATAGGTACTGCCATTGCTGCGTCCCATCGGTGTCGAATCCTTCGATCCACGGGATCCAGTAACTCTCGCCAGCGTCTGTCTCGGCATGTGTGAGTCCCGCCGTCGCCAGAACACTGCCGGAGACGGCGAGTCGTCCGATCAGGTCAAAGGAGGGCCACGACTGCTCGAACGTTCGACGCCAGTCTTCGACGAGCGGTGATCGCGCCGTCGTCGTCCTCTCTGTTGCCGTGCCCTCGGGCGTATCACTGACACAGCCAGCGACAGAGCCGACGATAGCACCTCCTGCCAGCGAGCCGAGTCGAGCGAGATACTCGCGGCGAGACCTGTCCATAACGGCAATTCGAGGTGTATCAAAAAAAGTGATGTCCCCCTAGATGCGCTTGCGAGGCGATCAGACACAGCACTCTCACCAGGCGGGGTGCGCGTTCGATCCCGAGAGATCACGACAACGCCTCGTGGCTCAACGCGAGAGGCCGTCAGCCGACCCGTGAACAGTACGGCAGGCGAGCGGTTTATATAAAGATCGAGGCGAATACCCCGACCCACCGTGGTCGGGGATGAAGCCGTCACACCAAGATACCAACCATTAAGTCGATATCTCGCTAATCAATAGACAGCGATGGAGTACAGTCACCGCTACCAAGCTTACCCGACAGACGAGGTAGCGGAGCGGCTGGAACACCATCTCGATGTGCATCGCCAACTCTACAACCACGTCCGCTAGGAGTACGAGAACAGCCCAGCGGACGACAAGCCAAGCGAGTACGACCAGAACAACAACCTCCCCGAGTGGAAACAGCGGTGGCCAATATTTGGTGAACTGCATTCGAAAGCCGCCCAAGCCACCGTCGCCCGTTTCCACCACAATCTCACCGCCCTGAGCAAACTCAAGGAGAAGGGGTACAACGTCGGTCGGCTCACACGCCAAGCGCCCAGTGATTATCGAAGTGTGACGTACAACCAGAGTGGTTTCGACCTCGATGAAAAGAGGGGCCACGACACGGACGCCTACGTCCGCTTCAGTAAGATCGGCTGGGTGAAAATCAGCTACTCGCGTCCAATCCCTGACCACGCCACGATCAAAAAGGAGACGACCGGCGAGTGGTTCGTCTCCTTCGGATTGGAAACAGATGCTGCCTTCTCCGAGAAGCCCGACATGGACTCGCTGGACGCGAGCAACAGCGTCGGTATCGACCTCGGCATTCTCAACTACATCCACACCTCGGACGGCACAACCGTGGAGTGGCTCGATCTCGAAGACGAATACGAGCGTCTGCGCCGCGAGCAACGCACCCTCTCACGGAAGGAGAAGGGGTCGAACAACTGGGAGAACCAACGCAAGCAGGTCGCCACGGTGAAGCGTCGAATTCGTCGCAAAGTGCTGGATTACCAGCACAAGATAACGACGTGTCTCGTCCGTGAGTACGACGCGGTGTTTGTCGAGGACTTAGACGTCACGGAGATGTTGGAGCAGTCGCACAACAGTCGCAACAAACAGGACGCGGCGTGGCGACAATTCATCACCTTACTCGAATACAAGGCCGACCTGTACGGGTGTCACGTCGTGCAGGTCGAACCCGAGGGGACAACGAAAGCGTGCGCCCGGTGTGGCGTGGAGACGGCGAAGCCGATCTGGGTCAGGGACCACTCCTGTCCAGCGTGCGGGTTCGAAACAGATAGAGATGCGAATGCGGCGATGAACGTCCTCAAGCGTGGATTTGCTGCATTAGGGCTGGGATGGCCCGAAGAAACGCCTGTCGAGACTGTGACCGTCCCCAGAAACTCTTCGAGTTTCTGGTGTGCGAACGAGAGCAAAGCTCTCGTTAACGCTACGGACACGGATGACATCCATGAAGTGTCTGCAAGTCACGTCGTGGAAACAGGAAGTCTCGTCTCGTGAGAGCAGGATTCCCCGCGCCACCGTGCGCGGGGTAACATTCAAGAATCGGTATCTTGAACATGAGATATGCTCGCCCTCCAGCTGTACGGCATCAATCCACTGGGAGAGCTGATACTCGCTGTCGTCGTTTCGATCGTGCTCGTGGCGATCGGCACGTACGTCGGCGTCCTCATGGCACTCCAGTCGTTCTTCGGAGAGTCGTCGTGGGAGGACGTGACCACGGTGAACCGAAACGAGTAGCCATGGGCACGTCGGGGCCTCGTGAATCGATGTAGCCAGCAGTACCGCTCTGCTCGAAACGTTCACCGGTCGGATTAGGACAGCGCGTTCTCGACGGCACTGGCGACAGAGCGCGCCTTCGTCGCCAGTTTCTCGGACACGTCGCCCGCCTCGACGGCCGCGTCGAGTTCGTCGTCGTCGACCCGTTCGACCGTGCCGTCGGCGTGTTTGAGGACGTCGACGTGCAGGTCGACGTACCTGACGCTCCCGGGGAAGATCTCGACCGGCGTGCAGACGTTGACGTAGGTGCCGCGCGTCTCGCCGTCCGCGCCCTTATAGATCGTCGGATACCACCACTTGCCCTCGGTGAACTTCGTCCGGGCGACGTCGCCGGCCCGTCGCTCGATCCCGAGTCCGTCGTAGGTGCCGCCGGGGGACATCTCGCGTTCGACCCAGACCGTCCCCGAAGGGTCGTACTCAGTCACCTTGCCCCGACCGAGACGGATACAGTGGCCCGCGGGCTTGCCGTGGTCGATTGCGACCGTGTCTCCTTCCGTTGGGCCGAACTGCCGAGAGACGGCCTCGAAGGGGAACTCGCCGTCGCCGTCACAGACGGCCTCGACGAAGTCGACGGCAGCACTCGCGCGCTCGTCGCCGGCCTTGATCCGGTGGTGGCCGGTCATCGTCGTCGTCACCGCGTCCCGGTGGTCGTCCAGTTCGAAGCGCGATTCGCGCCCGAACCACGCCCAGACTGTCGGTTGTCCCTCGAAGACGGTCCGGGGCGTCTCCCCGGTCGGCTCCGTTTCATCGAGGGCGTCGTCGAGTTCTTCGGCGCGTTCGACGGCGGTTTCCAGCGCGTCGCCGAGGGCGTCGAGGCCGGCGTCGTCGGCAGCGCGACTCCACTTCGCGCGCCAGCCTTCCGGTGGCTCGGTCGAGAGGAGATCCGCGAGTTCCGGACTGCCGCGACTGTCGACCGCTCCGTCTCGAACGAGCGTGACCAGCGGGCGCTGGACGCGCACCGTCGAATCCACGACCGGCCGGCCGTCGTCCCAGGGCGGCCGGGGTTCGACTACCTGTACCCGGACGGTGTCGCCCGTATCGACGTGGTCGTCGGTGTTCGAGAACGGCAGAAAGCCCGAGCGCTCGCCCAGGTCGACGAACGCACCGCCGCTGTTCGTCTCGGCGATCGTCGCGTCCCAGACCGAACCGCGGGCGGCCGGATCGCGCCAGGCCAGCGTGTCCACGTCGATCGCGGCGAGTGACGCTCGTACCTCGGGGGCGGCCGGTCCGACGACGCCGACGCCCTGTCGATCGTCGCTCGCGAACAGCGTCGCCTCCGCCGGAGCGAGGTCGAACGCCCGATCGAAGCGGTCTTCGATCGGGGGCGAGGGCTGGACGATCTCGAACCCCTCGCTCGCGAGCAGGCGGGTCAATGCGGTCGTATAGATCCCCCGGATCTTCACACGGGACGTGTCACTCATGTGTCGATAGGACGAAGTCAGTACTGCGAGTCCGATTCATCGGTGTTCGATTCGCGGCCCGAGGTTGAAAACGCCGCGGTTGCGATTACAGCGCGTTCAGGACGAGAACGAGCACGCCGAACATCGCGCCGAACGCGACCACGGATCGAGGGTCCATCGTGATCGCGTTTCGGTCTTCGGCGTCGAAGTACCGGACGAGGCCGGCACTGGACATCAGTCCGCCGCTATCGCTAGAGCTCATACCCGCTATTCCGTGATTCGGGGAAGTAAGTGTTTCGACCTCGACCACCGATCGGACGTCGGGTCCGAGGCGAGTGCCCGACAGGAACGCTGCTTACAGTTCGCCGAGTTTCCGGAGCACCTGTCCGCGGTACTCCTCGTCGCTTTCGATCCCTTTCCGTTCGAGGACGTTCCGCTGGAGTTTGTCGAGTGCGACGTTGAACGCGGTCTCCGCGCCGTATCCTTCACCGGATCCGGGGATCTGTCCTTTGTTGGTTCGCAGACGGATCTGACACTGGATCAGCGGTGTCCCGCGGAGCTTCTCCTTGTGCTCGTGGAACCGCACGTGTGCGTGGTGAACCTGCATGTCCTGGTACTTGTCGGCGACTTCCTCGATGCCGATCCGGATGTCCTCACGCGAGATCGTGTCCAGGAGATTGATGTTGGTGATCTGGACGTCCATGTGGTTCTCTTCGGTGAACGTCAACGCCCGGAGGACGTCGGTCTTGGTGATGATGCCCGCGACGAGCGACGGGTCCTCTTCAGGCGTGACGACCAGTCCCGCGTAGTCGTTGTCGAGCATCGTCTCGACGGCGTCTTTGACCGACGCGTCGAGCGTCGTCGTCTCGACGGGACTACTCATCGCGTCGTAGATCGGCAGATCGAGGATGCGGTCGACGTCGCCCGCCCGCTCGCCGACGGTCGACTTGTCCATGTCGCGCACAACGACGTCGACGATGTCGTGGCGGGTGACCATTCCGGAAAGACGGCCATCCTCGTCTACGACCGGGAGGCGGGAGATCCCGTTCTCGCGAAGGTGGTTGATCGCCTGTCCGATCTGTGCCCCCTGGTCGATCGAGATGACGTTCTCGGTGTAGATCTGCTCGACAGTCAGCGCACCGAGGTTCTCCAGGACGGCCTCGAGGATGGCGTCGTCGGTCACGACGCCCCACAGGCGATCGGCCTCGAACACCGGTGCGACTTTGATCCCGCTCTCGACGAGGACGCGGGCAGTCTCGCGAACGTCCGCCGTCCGCTCGATCTTCGGGGCGTGCTGGGTCATTGCACTGGCTTTGGTTTGGTCCTCGACGTGCGACTGTACCAGCTGTTTCTGGGTGATAACGCCCTCGTAGCCGCCGTCGTTCGTCACGATGATTCCCTTGGGATTCTCGCGCTCGAAGATCGAACGGACTTTCCCGAGGCGTTCGTCAACGTCGACTGCGACGTATTCGCTGGTAGCAATATCAGCAATATCCATCGTACACCTAGAGATAGGTTGCCAAGGGTAATCAAAGTTAACCTTGTTCCGGATCGCGGCGTCGACCCCGGATTCGAGCCGGGCGTCCAGACAGGCGACTGCGACTCTGACGCCCGGACGAGCGACTACGACTCGAACAATCGTCACTCTCAAGAGCGTCGGCGTCGGGAATACGTTCGATGCGTCACGAGCACATCATCAGCGCGAAACAGCTCTCCAGGGCGGACATAGAGGAGGTGCTGGATCACGCTGCCGAGATCGCGGCCGATCCGGCGGCCTACGCGGATCGCCACGCCGGGAAGCTGCTCGGCTTGCTCTTTTTCGAGCCGAGCACGCGGACGAAGATGAGTTTCAGCGCGGCGATCAAGCGACTCGGCGGCGACGTCGTCGACATGGGGCCGGTGGAGTATTCGAGCGTCAAGAAAGGCGAGAGCCTCGCCGACACAGTGCGGGTCGTCGAGGGGTACGCGGACGCACTGGTCATGCGCCACCCGAGCGAAGGGTCGGCACAGATGGCCACGGAGTTCGTCGACGTCCCCTTGCTGAACGGCGGCGACGGAGCCGGTCAGCACCCGACGCAGACCCTGCTCGACCTGTACACGATCCGGGAGAACGCGGGGCTGGACGACCTGTCGATCGGGATCATGGGCGATCTGAAGTACGGGCGGACGGTCCACTCGCTCGCGCACGCGTTGACGAATTTCGACACACACCAGCACTTCATCAGTCCTGAGAGCCTGCAACTGCCGCGTTCGGTCCGCTATGACCTTCACGAGGAGGGCGCGACGATTCGGGAACACACGGAACTGGAAGAGATCCTGCCGTCGCTGGACGTGCTGTACGTCACGCGCATCCAGGAAGAGCGGTTCCCGGACGAAAACGAGTATCGTGAAGTCGCCGGCGAGTACCAGATCGACGCCGCCACGCTCGAAGCCGCGAGCGACGACCTGACCGTCATGCACCCGCTCCCGCGGGTCGACGAAATCGCGCACGACGTCGACGCGACCGAGCACGCGACGTTCTTCGAACAGGCGCACAACGGCGTGCCAGTCAGGATGGCACTGCTCGATCTCCTGCTGGAGGGGACACGATGAGCGACGATCAGAAACTCCGCGTCAGCAAGATCCACAACGGAACCGTCATCGACCACATCGCCGGCGGGCAGGCGCTGAACGTTCTCGCGATCCTCGGGATCGACGGTGCCGACGGCGAGCCGATCAGTATCGTGATGAACACGCCCAGCGACCGCCTGGGGACCAAAGACATCATCAAAGTCGAGGGCCGGGAACTCAGCGAGGCCGAGGTCGACGTCCTCTCGCTGATCGCGCCGGCCGCGACGATCAACATCATCCGCGACTACGACGTCGTCGAGAAACACCGCGTGAACCGCCCCGAGGAAGTCGTCGGCGTGCTCGAATGTCCCAACCAGCACTGCATCACGACCGAGAACGAGCCGATCGACTCACAGTTCGAGGTTCTCGAAGACGGTGTGCGGTGTGCCTACTGCGATACGATCATCCGCGAAGATCTGGCCGCACACATCCTCGCCGGTTGATCGACCACCCCAGGCTGCACGCGGATGTCGGTCAGGAAACCCTCACGTCCGCGATTTCGAACCGGGTACCACCGGCGTCGTTGTCGGTGACAGTGATCGTCCAGCCGGCGCTGTCGGCGATCTGTGAGACAATGTACAGCCCGAGACCGAGGCCGTCGTCGTCAGTCGAGTATCCCCTTTCGAAGACCGCGTCACGAGCGCCGTCGGGAATCCCCGGGCCGTCGTCGGCGACGTAAAACCCGTCCTGTTCGTCGAGTGCACCGACGGTGACAGTCACGTCCGGACCGGCGTGTTCCACGGCGTTGCGAAAGAGGTTCTCGAAGAGCTGGCGCAGACTCGACCGATCCGCCCTGATCGTCGCTTTTTCGACGGAGAGCGTCGCGTCTGCCGTTTCGACAGCTTCCCACGCCCCTCTTGCGACCGCTTTCAGGTCGAGTTGCTCCGTCGTTACGCCCGAGACGGCACCGCCCCGAACGACTGGCCCACCTTCGCTGAGTGCTGCCTGTAGGTCGTCGATCAACGCTTCCATCTCGCGTAACGACTTCTCGACTGCCTCGAGATGTTCATCCTCGCGTTTCGTCTTCGCGAGTTCGAGATGTCCGGCGGCTACCTCGATCGGATTGCGCAAATCGTGTGAGAGGACGCCCGAGAACTCTTCCAGCCGGTCTTTCTGGTCGCGGAGATCTTGCTCGCGACGTTTGCGATCGGTGATGTCCCATGCCACACCGACCAGGAGAGGATCGCCGTCAGTCTCCATCAGGTACGCATCGATGTGTACCCATTTCGCGCCGCAGTGATCCGGATGCGTCCGAAAATCGACGCCGAACTGTGTTCTCTCTCTGTCGAATATCTGCCGATACAGCGGCTCGACCTCGGGGAGATCATCGGGATGGACGCCGCGCTCGAAAAACGACGAGATGTCGTCTATCTCTCGAATGACGCTCTCGAGTGGGGGGATGTTCCCCACTTTCGCGACGACGTCTTTCGTGTCTGTGTCGACAGCCCACACCACCGCGTTTGCACGCTTCAGGGCGACTGCCACGTACTCCGGGATCGCCCCGTTCCGAGCCATTATCCATAATATATTATCATGAACAATGGGCGTTTCGGTGGATTTCAATCTGCTTGGGCGTTCGGGTCAGACACGACAGTGGGACGGAAGTCCGAGGGGAAAGATTTTATCGCGGCAGGTCGTTTTCTCGATTGATGTCTACGAAAGCGAAAGTCGTGATCGCCCTGATCGCCCTCGTAGTGGTGTACAAACTCGCAATCAAGGACTAGCACGTCCGTTGCTTCGAGCGTGACTGACTTGCCGCAGGCTCCCCTGGTGGGGGTATGGTCGGCATCGTCACGCGAAACGAACCCGAACTGTCGTGGTCGGGGTTCGACCGCGCCTTCTACGAACAGAAATCCGCCAGCGGCCGCGCCAGCGAGTCCACGGCCGACGGGATCAACACTCTCGCGTGCTTCGCTGACGACACGACGATTCGGGACCGACCGGAACTCGCCGCGCGTTCCCGGGACGGCCAGCCGGCGACCAGCGAGCACCCGACTCTCGATCAGTCGTACGTCTGCCCCACTCACGAGTCCTACCGCGAGGGGCTGCTGAAGATGATCGGAGACGCCGGCCGAGCGAGCGGCGACGTGCGACTCGACGATATCGGCTTTCCGCGGGCCGAGTTCTGTCACTGTGAGCGCTGCGACCGACGATTTGCCGCAAGCGAGTACGCTGACCGTCCGGCCTGGCGTGCGAGCGTCGTCACCGACTTCGTCGCGGCGGCACGCGAGCGCGTGCCCGGCGACCTGCTCGTCGGGCTTTTCCCTGATCCGTATCCCGCCCATCTCTACGAGCGGTCTGGGATCGACCTCGAGGCGCTCGAACCGATGGTCGAGGAGTTCGTCGTCCCGCTGTACGACACGAGCTACGGGACGACCTACTGGCTCGAATCGATCGCGAGCGGATTCGCCGACCGTCTCGACGCTCGCGTGAGCGTCGAGCTGTACGCGGGCGTCGAGATCGACCCCCTGCTGGCAGCGACTGCCGCCGTCGAACCGCACGCCGACGCGGTGCTGTACGGCTACGACGCCAGCACGGCCAGGGCAGCGATAAGACGGCGCAATGCCGACTCGCGCGGCGGCGTCACGCACCGACCGGACGACGTCTAGTCGCCGCCGAGGTTCACGACAGCCGTGATCGACGACGCCTAGTCGTCTTCGAGCCAGGACTGCAGGACGGACCGGTCGCGGGCGTCGTCGGGGAGCGTCTCGAACCAGCGCGCCCGGACGATCTCGCCGTCGGGATCTTCGACGGTCAGTTCCGTCGTTTCGGCCTCGGCCTCGTATATCGGTAATACGCCCCAGGTCGTGTGTCCGTCGCCGTGGAACTCGACGCGCCCGAGCAATGCGAGTCCGTCAAACGTGGCCTCGATCCCCGCCTCTTCGGTGAGTTCGCGCCGGGCAGCCGCCTCGAAGGACTCCTCGCCGTCGACTTCGCCGCCGGGCAACACCCACATGTCGACGTCGCGGTGACGGACGAGCAGGACCGCCCCGTTGTCGTCGGTCACCAGCGCGTGTGCGCCGTAGGGGAGGCCGTTCTCGCTGATCCGCTGAGCGACCGTCCGGAACCGCCGTCGTGAGACCCACCGCGTCTTCGTGAACTCGGTGATGCCGTCGTGGGCCGACTGTAGTTGGTGGTGGGTCTGCTCGGCCTGCTGGTCGGCCTCGTCGGCCAGGTACCACAGGTTGTCGACGGCCGTCATCGCCCTGAGGGAGACGAGCGTCTTCGTGACTGCAAGCGACCGCCGGCGACGCGTGTGACAATCATACGTGTCCATAGCACGGAGAGCAGTATAAGTCTTCGACCACGGCGAATCAGTCCCTTTTTTACCGGCCCCGAAGAACGACTGTCCATGAGCTTCGAAGAAGACGACCGTGTGATTCTGCACGACGAACACAGCGACCACGACGGCGAAGTCGGAACCGTTACACAGAAGATGGAGACGATGTTCGGCGACGCAAACTACGTCGTCAGTTTCGAGGAGGGCCAGGAACAGGGTGTGCCCGAGGACAACCTCGAACCCGCCGAAGAAGACGACGAGACCGGCGAAGACGACGAAGACGACTGAACCTGTCGATGTCGTCGGTCCCGCTTCACTACATCGATCTCCGGACGTTCTGCTACGCGACAGAGGACGAGAAGCGCGTCGAGGACGCACTGCGGACGCTGTTGCCCGAGGAGTTCGAACTACAGCGGCTGGAAAACGAGGGCCATCACGGCGACCGGATCCTCGTGTTCTCGGCACGAGTCGAGAACGCCGACGCGATGCGGGTCGTGCTGGACCGGCTCGGCGAACTCCCGTCCGAACAGCGCCAGCAACTGCTCGGGGAACTGGACGAGCGGGTCACCGACAACACGGAACTGTTTCTGACGCTCGACAAGCAGGCGGCGTTCGGGGGCGACGTTCGGCTCGGTGACGGGATCACGGTCCGCGCGAAAGTCGAGGCCTATCCCGCCACGAAGGACGCCGCCGTCGAGAACGCCCGCGACGTGCTCGAATCGCTGTAATATGACGCGCTACGAGGCCGTTCACGCCGATCCCGACGGTGACGCGACCGTCGCCAGGCTCGCGCTCACCGCGAGCGAATACGGGTACGACGGGATTGTCGTTCGCAATCACGGCGACGCATCCCCGGAATACGACGGCGACCGGATCGGCGAGAAATACGGGATCGACGTCGTCGAAGGGGTCGAGATCCGGGCGGACGACCCCGGGCGAGCGAGCGGGTTCGTCGGCAACCACCGCGACCGCCGGACCATCGTCGCCGTCCACGGCGGGACAGTCGAGATGAACCGCTTCGCCGTCGAGCAGCCGGCGGTGGACGTGCTCGCACACCCGATGGTCGGTGACGGCGACTTCAACCACGTGCTCGCGAAAGCCGCTGCGACCAACAGCGTCCACGTCGAGTTGTCGCTGGCACGCGTTCTCCGGGCGGACGGGGGCGAGCGCGTCCAGGCGCTGCGTGACCTCCGCAAACTCCGGGAGTTGCTCGATGACGCCGACGCACCGTTCGTCGTCAGTGCCGACCCGCAAAGCCACCTCCAGTTGCGCGCACCGCGAGAGCTCCGTGCGATCGGAGCCGTGCTCGGGTTCGACGCGGACGTGATCGAGACCGGGTTGGCAGCCTGGGGCGAGCTTGCCGAGCGCAACCGCGAGCGCGCGAGCGACGCGTTCGTCGAACCGGGCGTGTGGCTCGACGAAGAGTGACCGAGACGCGATCGAGCCTTCTTTGCGCGCGGCACCCGTACGTCCGACTATGACTGACGACGTCGCGGAACACGCGGCTCGATTCGACGAGAAAGCCTCGGAGTACGACGACGGCGACCACAGCCCCGAGTACCGGGACTGCCGTGATCTGGTGATCGAGCACGCGGCGGTCGACGGCGACGATGTCGTGCTCGATCTCGGAACCGGAACGGGCGCGCTCGCGCTCGCGCTCGCGTCGGCGGCCGACCGCGTGATCGGGCGGGACGTGAGCGAGGGAATGCTCGAACAGGCCCGGAAAAAGGCAGCAGACGACGGAATCGAGAACGTCGACTTCGGACGCGGCCGGTTTCGCGAGCCGAATCTGCCGGACGACGAGGACGTCGACGTGATCGTCTCGAACTTCGCGATGCATCACCTCTCTGACGCGGAGAAACGCGACGCGATCGACGTGATCGCTGGTCTCGGCCCCGATCGGTTCGTGCTCGGGGACGTCATGCTGTTCGGCGAGGCCGACCCCGAAGAACCGTTCTACTCGCCGGCCGTGGACGATCCGGCGACCGTGGGCGTACTGGCCGACGCACTGACCGACGCCGGGTTCGCGTTGACCGCCGTTGAGCGAGTCCACGAGCAGGTGGGCGTGCTCGTCGCCGAGCGGGCTACGGGAGATGACCACGTGTGAAACACCTGCCCAAGCACCTCCAGCCGCGGTGGCGATATCTGGCCGTCAGGTTCGAGACGTGGCCCGACGCGACCGTCGACAGGGGCGCGTTCCAGCGAGAGCTGTGGTACGCGGCACAGAACCTGCTCGGTGACGTCGGCAGTGCGGCAGTCGATCTGACCGTCGTTCGGTTCGACGGCTGGGACGGCGGCGGCGAGGCGATCGTCCGGGTTCGACGCGGCGAGTGCGAGCGGGCCCGGGCGATCGTGGCCTGTGTCGACGCGATCGGCTCGGACCCGGTCGGGTTGCGGGTCGCCGGGACCAGCGGGACCGTCCGGGCCTGTGAAGAAAAGTATATGCGTGGGGGCCCGGAACGAACTGAGCAGAGACACGTCACAGTCGGGGACGCGGAGCGGCCGGCTGTCGTCCGCGATGGCCGGCTCGAATACCGCATGAACGACGCGTTCACGGCTGGGACGCCACTCGACATCGAGTAACTATGCAGGGAAGCCAACAACAGCAAGCGTACGATCGGGGAATCACGATCTTCTCGCCCGACGGACGCCTCTATCAGGTCGAGTACGCCCGCGAAGCGGTCAAGCGCGGGACGGCGAGCATCGGCGTCCGAACGCCCGAGGGCGTCGTGCTGGCCGTCGACAAGCGGATCCGCTCGCCGCTGATGGAGCGCTCCTCGGTGGAGAAGATCCACAAGGCAGACGACCACATCGGGATCGCGAGCGCTGGCCACGTCGCCGACGCCCGCCAGCTCATCGACTTCGCGCGCCAGCAGGCCCAGATCAACCAGCTGCGCTACGACGAGCCCATCGGCGTCGAGACGCTGACCAAAGCCGTCACCGACCACATCCAGCAATACACCCAGGTCGGGGGCGCGCGACCGTTCGGCGTCGCGCTGATCATCGCCGGCGTCGCCGACGGACAGCCGCGTCTGTACGAGACTGACCCGTCGGGAACGCCCTACGAGTGGAAAGCTCTGGCCGTCGGCGCCGACCGCGGGGACATCCGCGAGTACCTCGAGGAGCACTACGACGACGACATGACCCTGGACGAAGGAGTCGGACTGGCGCTGTCGGCGCTAGCGTCGGTCAACGACGAAGGACTTTCGCCAGAGGGGATCGGCGTCGCCACGATTGCCGTCGAAGACGAACGTTTCCGGGAACTCGACGAAGACGAGAAACGCGAGCACCTCGAAGCGAACGACATCCTCGCGACCGAAGAAGACGACGAGACCGCCGGCGAAGACGAGTAGCTTCCACGCGTTCCTACGGCGCTACTCGTCGTACGAAATGCGCCTGACGCGTCCGGGGACCGACCGGAATTCCCAGATGTGGCTGCCGTTGCGGGCCGGCTTGACGCGATCGACCTGTTCAAGTCCCTGTTTGATGCACTCCCACCAGGCCGATTCGGAGTCGTAGCCGGCGGGGAATTCCTCGTAGAGTGCGTCGAGGAAATCGTTCCGCTTTGCCGATTCGAGGTCGCGGAGCAACGCGAGCGCGGCCCCGACGGCTCGTCGCCGTCGCGCCACCAGTTCCTCCTCGTACCCGGGGACCTCGATCGCGTCGAGATCGGCGATGTCTTCGCCGATCCGACGGTCGTCGTCGATCGCCGTCTGCGAGCTGTAGTTGATCCCCGAGCCGACGCCGTCGCCGAGGCGCTCGCGGGTCTGTGCGACTGCACGGCGGGCGAACTCGTCGAAGCGGTTCGCCTCGACGTTCGAGAGGGCAGAGGCGCTGTCCGCGAGCGTATCGTCTTCGATCCGGTCGACGTTCGGCGCGAGGTTCGTCCCCATGACCGCCGCGAAGTCGTCGGGATCGGGCGGATCGGCCTCGATCTCGCGTTCGATCGGCGGCGTTTCGACGTTCCGGAGGTCCATCTCTTCGGCTCGCTCGGCGTAGGCGGTCAGCAACGCTGCGCGTTCGTCGTCGCTGTCGATCGCGAATCGACGGCTGACGATCCACTTGAGGTACGCCTCTCGCGTCTCAAAGCCGAGTAAATCGGCCTCGACGGCCAACCCGCGTGCGGTCTCCTCCGACACGTCCAGCTCGAACGTGGGCATTCGATAACCGATACTGGATTAGCGTGTATAAAACCATCTCCTGCTGCGCCAGGTCTCCGACGCAGCGATTCGCGACGCACTTTCGAAATGCATTTTCTCTCTTGCCCTCGTCCGATATCATATCTGATATCCGGAAGAAAAGGTTATATCCCGCTGATTCCATCACCACCGTAAGGCACCCTGCAGGGTGCCTTATCCCCCACCTACCCCCCACCCCCACCTTTCCTGCGTTTTCGAACCGTTCAGTCAGCGATGGGGCCGCAACACCTTTGACCGATCCTAACCCACGAACAAGTATGGATGCAAACGACCTTCTGAAAATCGTTCTCGTACTGGTCGTAGTGTGGATCCTCCTGGAGATCATCGGTGAAATCCTCGGTATCCTTGGCTGGTTGCTCGGCCCGTTCCAGCCACTGTTGGGCCTGTTGATCGTCGTGCTGATCGTCCTGTGGTTGCTCGATCGCCTGTAGGACCGCGACGCTTATTTGCTGCTATCTCCTGGTTGAAAACGTGTACAGCCTGAACGTCCCGCCGCCGTCAGCAGTGACGCGGCTGGCGAGTTCGCTCGCTCGAGACGTGCCGCGGGCACGAGCCCGCCAGCACGGCGAGCACACGCTTGTTTGCAAGCGGCTCGGGGACGGTGACGGCGCTCGACTGGCTGCGCGGGTACGCGAAGCCCTCGCTGGCGTCGCGCCGTTCGAACTCCGAGTGTCAGGTATCGACCTGTTCGAAACGGCGACGACCGGGTCTGCACCCGTCGTCTATCTCGACGTCGAGAGTCCTGGCCTGCGACAGCTCCACGAGCGACTCTGTGGCGTCTTCGATCCGGTCGAAAGAATCGAAGCGGACGACTACACGCCCCACGTGACGATCGCTCGCGGCGGTGAGCTGGCCGATGCACGTCGACTCGCCCGGAGAGAGGTCGAGCCGATAAGGTGGACGGCCGAGCGACTGTCCGTCTGGGATAGTCATCGAAACGTCTCCGTGCGCGAATTCTCGCTGCCGGTTTGATAGTGACCGTCGTCCCTCTCAGAGCCGGCTCTGCTCGGACGAGAGCGATTCGTCCGGCGATCCGGTCGACACGGATTGGCGACCGATACTGCCGCCCTCCTTGATGATGTTCAGTGCCGTCAGCAGATCCGAACGGGTGAGCAGCCCGACGAACTTCTCGTCGTCGTAGACGAGCAACCGACCGATGTTGTTGCGCTGGAGCCGTTCCATCGCTTCCATCGCGCTCGCGGCCGGTTCAATCGTCTCCAGATCGGTCGTCATGATCTCTTCGACGCGGTAGGCTTCGCGCTCGACCTCGCGAACTGCACGCGCGTCTTCCAGTGTGACCAGCCCGACGATATCACCGTCGCGTTCGACTGGATACCCCGTGTGTCGCTCGCGGAACATCTGTTCGACCAACTCGGCGACGCTGTCCTTTGTGTCGACGGTCTGGACGCGATCGGCAGGCGTCATGATGTCGCGGACTTCGAACCCCTCGAACGCAGCTTTCATCATCGTCTGCTGGGCCTCGCCGGAGGCGCCGATGTAGATGAAGAAAGCGATGGCAACCAGGAACAGACCCCCGGGGCCGAACAGGCCGAACAGCCCCAGCAGGATCGCGAACACTTTCCCGACCTCTGCGGCGATCTTCGTCGCCCGAGCGTACCCGCGGTTGCGCGCGAGCAGCGCCCGCAGGACTCGCCCGCCGTCCATCGGGAAGCCGGGCAGCATGTTGAACACGGCCAGCGCGACGTTCATCAGTGCCAGATAGCCGAGCAGGAACTTCCCCGACGCCAGCGCGACGTTGTCACTGACGGGCACTATCAGAAACGCCACATACGTGAGCACCGCGAGCACGACACTGACGAAGGGGCCGGCCAGCGCGATGAGCAGTTCGTGGCGCCAGTCTTCGGGCATCTCGTCGAGTTGCGCGATACCGCCGAACAGCCACAGCGTGATCGAGGAGATCGGATAACCGTACCGGATCGCCACCAGCGAGTGGCCCAGCTCGTGCAGGACGACGCCGACGAAAAGCCCCGTCGCGGCAGCCAACCCGAGGCCCCATCGAATCAGATCTCCTTCGAGTGGTTCGATCGGCAGTCCGGCTCCCCAGATGTCGTTCAGGACAGCGGCAGTCTCGCCGATCTGCACGCCGATGATCCAGGCGAAAAGCGGCAGGACGATCAGGAAGGTTAGATCCAACTGAATCGGGATCCCAAACGCACTACCGATCCGGAAACGTGGCATATCTGTTTGTAGTCGGGGTATCACCTTAAGCCCGGGTGTCCGATATGTGCGCGCGACGACGTTGACTGAAAACCGTGAACTAGAATGATCGTTACAGACGAAAATATCACTATAGAAACTATTTTATCACAGATCTCGCTATATCGGGTAGAGGCAACATATGTCGGAAACAGATACTGCAGGCGCGATCGCTGGCGAGCGCTGGGCCGACCCCAGCGCGCTCGGATTGGCCCCGCTGGTGGGGATTAACCTCGCGTTCGCGGGGGATTTCCTCGGCTGGTGGGGGTCGGGTGCAGCGCCCCTCATCGCGGTCGTCGGGTTCGTCGGTGGGCTGCTCCAGCTGCTGACCGGCGTCCTGTCGCTCAAGCGAGGTGACGCCGCTGGCGGAACACTGATGGGGACGTTCGGAATGCTGTTCATGTGGGGTCCCGGATTCATGCTGGTCGCCAACGAGATCGGGCTCGCGGGCGGTCTGAACCCGTTCTTCGGGACGTGGTCGCTGTTCCTGGGCGTGTTGCTCGGGATGTGGTCGCTCGCACTACTGCAAAAGCCGTGGTTCGAGTTCCTGATCGGTCCGCTGGGCTTTCTCGCACTCGGTGCGGCCGGCATGCACGATCTCGGGTTGATCCCGGCAGTCATCCCAGGAATCGGGTTCCTCGCGCTGCTCGGCTGGGGGCTGTACATGCTGACCCACGCGCTGGCCGCGACGGGTGGGCTTTCCGTCCCGCTCGGCCGGCCGGCGATGGAACTGTTCGCCGGCAGTGCTGACGGCGACGCCACGTCTACACAGGTCTCTCACGGCGACTGAGACGGAGTACTGGACATCTGTTCCGTATCGACCGGCCGATATGGGGCGGTCGGGGCGGTAAATCAGTACAATAATCGGTGTGATCGTGATCGCGGTTCCGGCTTCGAAATCCGTGCGCTCGTCGATCGGTCCCGTTACTCGTCGCCGTCGCTGACGGCGACTTGCGCCGTCCGGATGACCTTTCCGGCCATCTCGTAACCGGGTCGGTGAACCTGTGCGATCGTTCCCTCCGGCTGGTCGCTGTCCATGCGGACGAGCACCTCGTGGCGCTCGGGATCGACCTCGTCGCCGGGTTCGGGCTCGACCGGTTCGACGTTCTCGTCTTCGAGGACACGGTCGAACTGTTTGAGCGTCGTCTCGATCCCGTCGCGGATGTCGGCGTCCTCGTCCTGTTCGAGCGCTCGCTGGAGGTTGTCCCGGACGTCGAGCAGGCGCGTGACCAGGTCCTCGGTCGCGCGTGCTTTCTCCTGCTCGCGGCGTTTCTTCATCCGCTTCTTGTAGTTCTCGAAGTCGGCCTGCTTGCGCTTGAGACGCGATTGAAGCGATTCGACCTCCTCCTCGTAGTCGTCACGCTCGGCTTCGAGCGCTTCGACCTCGAACCGGAGCGTCGCGAGTTCGTCGGCGACCTCGGCCGGATCGCTCGACTCGACGTGTTCGAGCACCTCCTCGGCTACGTCGAGATCTTCGGCGGCTCGTTCGTCTTCGAGATCGACGTCCGGTTCGGCGTTCTCGGTCGCTCCGCCGTCGTCGGCGCTTTCCTCGGACGCGCTATCTTCGCTCACAGACGTGTCGTCATCCGTCTCAGACGCGCCGTCTGTTCTCTCGGACGCGTCGTCTTCCCCTTCGGACACGTCACCGGTCGTCTCCTCGCCGTCGTTTGTCGTCTCGTCGGCCGACTGGTCGTCGCCGACGCGCTCCTCGGCCGTCTCTCCTTCGGACATGCCCTCCTGGTCGGTCATGTGCGGACAAAGCCGATACGGCGGTAAAAGCATTGATACTGTCAGTTGGTCACGGCCGAGTCTTGTCATCCGGCGTCACATTCTGCGGGCAGTCGGTCTCTTCGACGCAGCCGATCGGCAACGGTGTCGAGCGTTGACGGGACGCTCGTCCCCAGGAGAGTGGCAAGGAAATACCAATTATTCAAGATGGCACAGATGCATACCCTGGACGAGGACGGTCAAATCAATATATATGGTATACCAGATCCCGCCACAACTACCAATTGTCGGGTTCGTGTTTGTCGTCCTGATATCTCTGGCGGCGTACGGGGGAATACAGTATCATCGACTTGGCCACAGGCCAGAACTGCTCGCTTTTGTTTCCCTTATGTTTGGGCTGAGCCTGACTACCCTTGGCAACCTTTTCGTTGACGCTGCGACGACGGTAGAACTGAAGCTGCTCGGGTATAATTTCGTCAATACTGTTCTCGTATTGTTCTCCGCTTATTCGCTACTGTGGTTCGCGCTGGCGTATTCCGACAACACCGACTGGGTAAATCGGTGGACAGTCGGTATCGCAGTCGGGACCATCGCTGTGACCAGCTCTGCTGGCGTCCTCTCGCCCGAATACATGTATGAGGTGAACGGCCTCGTCTCGAACGGACCCGTAACAATCCTCGGAGTGACGTTCAAGGAGTGGGTCACTCTCGACAGGTCACTCAAATTACCGTTTCGTCTCCTCCAGGTCTATGCCTACACCGTGATCTTCGTCAGCGTAGTCATCCTCGTTCGTTATGTCCTTAGGAACCAGAGTGAGTTGTACCTGGGCGAAGCCGTCTGGTTGATAATCGGCATCGGAGCACCGCCTGTAGCCAATTCTCTTCTGCTCGTTGGGATTGTGCCGGCGGAATTAAACGTCACTGACGCTTCTTTCGGGATTACCGGCGTCGCCTTTGCGATTGCCATCTTCCGGTATGAAATGTTGCAGGTTGCTCCGGTAGGGCGTCGACAGCTCGTTGAGCAACAAAACGCCCCGGTCGTGATGCTCAACGAAGAGAGTCGCGTCGTCGACTGTAACCCGTCTGCAAGGGATCTATTCAACGTACCAGATGACTGGTGGGGCATGGCCGCCGAGGAGTTCTTCGCCAAATTCCCGGATCAATTTCAACGGTTTGCAGACGAACCTTCGGTTGAGACAGAAATCACTATGCGAGATGCGAGTTCGATCCGCCATTTCGATCTGGATATTTCTCCTATCCAAAACGAGAGAAAGACTGCGAGAGGGAGACTGATTGTGCTCCGTGAGATCACCGAACAGAAAGTTCGTGAACAGAGACTACAACGACAGAACGAGCGTCTGGAGCAGTTTGCCAGCGTCGTCTCGCATGACCTCCGCAACCCGCTTCACGTCGTGCAAGGCCGGCTCGAACTCGCCAAAGACGACTGTGGTTCTGAGCATCTGAACGTTGCGGCGAAAAGTCTCAATCGAAGCTTCGAGCTGATCGACGACCTGCTAGTGCTTGCCAGGGCCGGTCAGGACGTGAGTGACCGGGAACCGATCACTCTGTCGAGTTTCGTAGATACCTGCTGGGGCTCCGTGGAAACGTCTGAAGCCGCAATCAGAGTCGATGCTGAGATGACGATACTGGCAGACAGAAGCCGGTTCCGACAGCTTCTGGAGAACCTGTTCCGGAATGCGGTTGAACACGGCGGCGAAAAGGTAACCGTCAGGGTTGGTTCATTGCCGGATGGTTTTTTCGTTGCGGATGACGGCTCCGGCATTCCCGAAGAGACCCGAGAAGAAGTCTTCGATCACGGGTACTCTGAATACGAAGACGGCACCGGATTCGGATTATCGATTGTCGAGCAAATCGTGGAAGCCCACGACTGGGAGACACGGGTTACCGAAGCGTCCAACGGCGGGGCGCGATTCGAAATCACCGGTGTTACACTCGCTGATGAATAGTGTGCACACGTCGGCTACCAACTCTCGAAGAGGTTGGCTTATCAGTAGGACTCCCGAGTGACCGATTCTCCGATGTCTTTACCGGTCTGCGGCCGGTTCCGCCCCCGAATCGCAGACCAAAACGTCTTTTCGGTCGACATCGACGGGAGAGATATGCCTTCGTCACGCGTCGTCGTCGAACGGGACGTGCCGTTTCGCGAACTCGACGATCGAACTCTCCGTCTGGATACGTATCGGCCGGCCGAGACTGCCTCGAACCCTGCCGTCGTCTACGTCCACGGCGGGGCCTGGCGAGCCGGCAGCAAGGGGCAGTTCAGCCGCTACGCGGTCGAGTTCGCTGACCGCGGATACGTCGGCGTCGATCCGAACTATCGGCTCGCACCCGACGCGAACGTCCCGGAGATGGTCGCCGACGTGCTGGCCGGCGTCCGCTGGTGTCACGAGCACGCCGACTCCCTCGGCGTCGACCCCGATCGGATCGCCATCGCCGGCCACTCGGCGGGCGCACACCTGGCCGCGCTGGCCGCGCTCGCGCCCGGGGAGTTCGACCCGGAAGATACCACTGATAGTCCGTCACTTGCGACACTGGCCGGATTCAGCGGCGTCTACGACCTACGCGAGGACAGGTATGCGCCGCTCGTCGGAAACGGACCGGACGCCGCCGAGCGGGCCTCGCCGATCACATGGGTCGATGCCGACGCACCGCCGACGTTTCTCGCTCACGCCGCCGACGACGAGACCGTCCCGATCGACGAGACCGACGCCCTCTACGAAGAGTTACTCTCGGCCGGCGTCTCCATCGACCGGTTCCGGGCCGACGGCGGCGGCCACGTGTTCCTGTACGACGACATGGGCTGGTACGAGAAGGCGACCGAGCGATTCGCGAGTTTCCTCAATCGACACCTCTGGTCAGGTACCCACCGCTAAAGCGGTGGGCTTGTCAGTGGACTCCCGCTCTGGCCACGAGACGTGGCAGGCGTAAACTCGCCGTTCGCGTTCAACATCCCTGACTTCAGGGCGACCTGACAGTCCGCCCGTCCAGCCCCAGACTTGAGCCAGTGCTGGACAAGACGCCACCCGATATTCCGAGCGGCGTTGTAATCCGCGTGAAGTTCCTTTCCACACTTCAGGCACTCGAACTCGTCACCATCGCGGTTATCCTCGTGCGTGAACCCACACTCCGAGTGGCTGCACCGTTGTGACGTGTATTGTGGCTTCACGTCATCAACGAGGATACCGTACTCTTCGGCCTTGTACTCCGTGAGTTCTTGGAGCTTGTTGAACGCCTACTGCTGGAACTTAGAAGCGTTCGATATACGCTCTCGGATGTGTTCCAAGTTCTCGAACGCAATTGCATCGCAGTTGTGGCGGCGGGCTTCGAGAACCAGTGTGAGTGCGACGCGATGCAAGTAGTCCTCGCTCCAATTTGAGAACCGATTGCCGATGGATTTCAGCGTCAAGTGGGCGCTCCGAGTACCTGTCTGCTGTAACTTTCCACGACGCCGTTCGTACTCTGCACGCTTGTGGTTGAGGTAATCTGCGTTGCCGAGGAACGCGCCAGTCGAGGTGACGGCGAGGTAACCGTCAACGTTGAGGTCTACGCCGAGTACCGCTCCGTACTCGGAGGTAGACGCCTCGTCTTCGTCGCGTTCCTTTTTCATCGACACGTGCAAGTAGTACGTACCGTCGCGCTTGTGTAGCGTGGCCTCACCGCGCTCCCACTCGGCATTATCCCAGTATTCTTCGAATGGCGTTCCGCGAGTGTCTTCGGGTACGATGTATCCCGCGGTAACGCGGTCTTCTGTAGTTGATAAGGTGCAGTGGTCGTCGTTGTACGTGATAGTTCGACCATCGTAGACGACCACGGTACCGCGGAACTCAGGTTTGCTCGCTTTCTCACCGTCTTCGAGGATACGGTCTTTGCAGTTACCGAGTGCGTTTGCGGCGAGACTGCGTGCGGCTTGGACGTGGTTTGCAGTGAGATCTGTTTTTTCACGTACGTCGGAGTACGTGGCGTCGTGGAGTTCTGACTTACTGTCGATTATTTCGGTGGGGTCGTCAGACCAGCCGTAGTCCACGGCGTGTTGCGCGGCTTGACGGAATTGCTCGAACGTCTCATCGAGAACGCTGTGTGCGTTCTCATCAACGTCGAGTTTGATTTCGAGGTTTCTGACGACCATCACAGTTCAAATATTAGGGTTGTATTATTTAAAAACTGTGTTTTACGTTGGGGGAGTCAGCCGTGGTTGGATGCGTGGTTTGATTCAGAAGTGACGCGCTTCCTCCCACGGCTAAAGCCGTGGGTTTCCGCGCTGTCTCTGTATGACACGGTGCTAGCGGAAGCCCATCCCCTTCAGGGGTAGAGGAAGTCAAGGAGAGACGACAGCGACTCACCGGCGCGTGACGCGCTCGGTTTCGAGCACGGTCGTCGCGTCGTCGACGGTCACGCGCAGCGTCTCCGCACCGAGGCTGACCGGGACCGTCACGCGCAGCGGCTCCTCGCTTTCGAGGACGGCGTCGCTATCGTCGATACAGCAGTCGAACTCCCAGAACGACCGCTCGTCGACGCGTTCGCCGTGCTCGTGGAGGAAGGTGACGACTGCCGGATCAGTCAACAGGCGCACGCCGATGGTCGTCCCGATGGTCACCTGACAGCTCTGACAGGTACTCACGGCCGGGTACTGCAGGTGCCAGTCCGGGTCGATTTCGACCGTCGTTTCCATGCGGCCCCCACAGTGCGGACAGACGCCCTCCCGGGCGAGCGTGAAGTCACGCCAGGTCTGCTTGCTGTAGGCGGTGAAGAACTCGGCCGGATCCCGGTCGAGCCGTCCCCGGGGCGGGAAGTAACCGATATTGACCAGCACGGAACAGTCCGGACAGCCGATGACGACCCGCCCGTCTGAATAGGTGGCGTGCAGTCGTGTGCCACACGACGGGCAGGTCGCGTCGACGTCGATGTCCACGTCGGGCGGTGACTCGCCGAAGCGCTCGTCGAACACGATGTCGAGTGCGGACGCCCCGGGCGTGCGCAGCCGGTACTCGCCGTCGTCTTTCTCGACGAACCGATCGAGGAGCTTGTCGAGGTGGTAATTGAAGTGGCCGCTATCGGAGAACCCGGCGGCCGACTGGAGGTCGGCAAACGACAGGGGGCCGGACTGCCACAACGCGAGCAGGATTTCGATGCGGTTCTCGTCGGCGAGCGACCCGAACGCGGACGCCGCCCGCGTGACGTTGACGTCGGCGTCTCGGTCGGGGCGCGTATCCGTCATATACGCCGGTCGTTTCCCGCCCAGGAAGTTAGTTCCACGGATATCCGGTGTACGAACATTCACCGCGGGATCCGAACGTCGGCCAGGTGCGCGCCGAACTGGATAGAGATCCGGTGGTAACCCGGTATCGAGCAGAAACAGCCTTCAGGAGAGGTTTTTCCCCGTCCAGCATAGACTCTGTGGTCGTATGCACCATCCAGGCCCGCCGCGGTTCACGACGGTCGGCACGGCCGTCGAACTGGCACCACGGGATCCGAACCCGGAGATCGAACCGTCGGTCGAGTGGTCGATCCTCGAGGCGCCGCCGGACAGTGACGTCACGCTCGGCACGGACGCGGTCGAACACTTCGTGCCCGACCAGGCCGGCCGCTACAGGCTCCGAATGACGGCACCGGACGGCCCGCACGAACTGACCGTTCGCGCGTATTCGGACGTCAGCCGCCCGGCCCGGTTCGCGATCGATGCTGACGATCTGCCAGCGGCCGACGACGTGTGGATCTCGGCCCCGTTCAACGATCACATCCTCGGCGCGGATCGCGCTCGTCGTGAGGGCGACCAGTACGTCTTCGAGACGGAACTCCCGCCCGGTCGACACTCGGCGATGTTCGTGCCCGGAGGGAACTACCACGCGGCCGTCAGAGACACTGTCGAGATCGAGGGGCCCGAGCGGCCCCGGATCGAACTCGACGCGACCGTCGAAGACGGGGTCGTGACGGTCGAGGCGACGCCTTACGCCGGGCCGACGACGGTCGAAACCGACGGCGATCTGGACGTGGAGTTCTACCTCGACGATCGGGACACGCTCGCCGGCTCGCTCGCGACAGCCAGCCGCACGGCACGCTGTGATCTCGCCGCGATCGAGGACTCGATCCGCGTCCACGCCGTCGCAGTCGGGGCTCGACACTCCATCGCCGACACCGTGACGGTCTCGGCGGACGGGAACGTCTCTTACCCGAACGAACCGCCGACCTGGACGGACGACGCGACGATGTACGAGATCTTCACCCGGTCGTTTACCGGGCAGGCGGACCCCAGCTTCCGGGCGCTCGAAGGGCGCGTCCCCTATCTCGAATGGCTCGGGATCGACACGCTGTGGATGACACCGATCCTCGAATCCTACGCGCCACAGCGCGACGACGACGGCTACGAGCGCGGTGGTCCCCACGGGTATCACACGCTCGATTACTTCCGGACGGCGTCCGATCTCGGCACACGAGAGGAGTTCGAGTCGTTCGTCGAGACCTGCCACGAGCACGGGATCCGAGTGATATTCGACCTGGTCGTCAACCACACGTCGAAACACCACCGGAACTTCCAGTTGGCCTCGACGGGCGTCGACGACTACCGGGAGTGGTATCGGTTCGACGGGAACAGCGATCCAGAAACGTACTTCAACTGGAGTTCGATCCCGAACCTGAACTACGACTCGCTGGCCGTCCGCGAATTCGTCCTCTCGGTCGTCGAGGAGTGGGCACCGGTCGTCGACGGGTTCCGGTGTGACGTCGCCTGGGGCGTCCCACATGGGTTCTGGCAGGAGGTCCGCGACCGCGTGAAGGCCGAAGACGGCGAGTTCCTCCTGCTCGACGAGACGATCCCCCGGGATCCGCTGGCCCACGAGAACGGGTTCGACCTGCACTACGACACGACGCTGTACGGTCGTCTGCTGGAGATCGGCAACGGCGACCGGCCGGCGGAGTCGCTGCTCGAAGCGGTCCGGGCCGAACAGCGTGAGGGGTTCCCGCCGCGTGCGATGCAACTCCGCTACATCGAGAACCACGACGAGGATCGCTATCTGGACGAACACGGTCGTGACGCCCAGCGTGCTGCCGCGGCGGCCACGCTCACGCTGCCGGGGATGCCGATGGTCTACTACGGTCAGGAGACCGGGATGTCGCATTACCGCAAGCCCATGGACTGGGGCGGTGACGACGAGCTGACGCAGTTCCACCGCCGACTGATACAGACGCGCAACGAGCACGCGGTCCTGCGCCGCGGCGATCTCGAGGACGTGTCCTTCGAGAGCGAAACGGATCGCACTGTCGCGTTCGCCCGCGAGTACCAGGGGCAGCGCGTGGTCGTTCTGTTGCACTTCGGAGACGGGACTGCGTCGATCGCTGTCGAGGAGACCCTCTCGGAGACGGATCTCGTGACCGACGAGCCGGTCGATCTCGAACGTACTGACGGTCAGACGACCGTCGCTGTCAAGACCGTCTCGGTCCTCCAAGCGCGGACCGAGTAGCCGTCGATGCGGCAGACGTGTGTCCGACGTTCACCGCTACTTTTGATAGTAATGCGGCTCTATATTCCCGTATGCACGGGACGCCGGGAGACGTCTTCGAACACGAGCGGCTCCAGGCGACCTACGAGGTGCGGTCGCTGCTCGTCATCACGTTCGTACTGGCGAACCTGGCCGCGCTGCAGTTGCTCAGGCTCGGGTTCCCGATGGCTGCCAACGTGGTCGTCGCCGTCGCGGCGCTGCCGCTGGTGATCGTCGTCGTCGGCCTCCTGCGGGAAACCGGCCGCTGGATCGGTCGTCACGGCGGACCGGTCGGCTGACCGCAGACACAGGGCGTCGAACGAGACCGCCGCCGTCATACTGGTGACTATAACATTTCGAAATGATTCGGCACGCCGTCGTGCCGAATATCTTTACGAATTGATAGCCATCAGTATCAGTACGAGCGTTCTTTGGGCTCGTAGGTTTGCTCGTCGCCTTCGAGGATGACTGGCTTGTAGTATAGCTCCGGCGAGCCCTCGTTCCAGGCGAGCATGGTGTGTTTGATCCACTCGTCGTCTTTCCGTTCCTGGTGGGCTTTCCGCCAGTGTGCGCCGCGGAATTCCTCGCGGGCGAGCGCGCCGACGGTGATCGCCTCCGCGAGGTCGATGATGTTTCGCGTCTCGATGGTGTGGATCAGGTCGGTGTTGTACGTCCGCGAGGGGTCGGCGACCGCGACGTCCTGGTAGGCCTCGCGAGCGCGCTTCAGTTCTTCGAGAGCCCGTTGCAGCCCCTCCTCTTCGCGGAAGACGTTGACGTATTCGGTCATCGTCTCCTGGACGTCCGCCCGGACCTCGGCGTGGTTCGTCCCGTCGCGCTCCAGGAGCGTTTCGACGCGTTCGCGCTCGCGCTCGACGGCCATCTCGAGGACGGTCTCCGGTTCGGTCATCGCACCGTCGGCGGCCGCGTCTCCGCTCGCGTCCGCCGATCCGAGATCGACCTCGGCCCCGACGTCCGCGTCTTCGCTTTTCGCGGATGGCCCCGTCTCGATCTTCGCTTCGGCCATATCGCCACCTGCGGCGTGTTCCCCGGCGCGTGCACCGAACACGAGCAACTCGGGCAGGGCGTTGCCGCCCAGCCGGTTCGCCCCGTGCAGGGAGACACAGGCGTTCTCGCCGGCGGCGTACAGGCCGTCGATACAGGTCTGGCCGTTCTCGTCGGTCTCGATGCCACCCATCGCGTAGTGCTGGCCGGGCTTGACCGGCATCGGCTCTTCGAGTCCGTCCACGCCCTCGAAGTCCTCTGCCAGGTGGAGGATGTTCTCCAGGCGATCGATGATGCGCTCTTCGCCGAGGTGGCGCATGTCCAGGTGGACGTACTCGTCTTCGATACCCCGTCCCTCCTGAACCTCGGTCAGTTCGGACCGGGAAACCACGTCACGTGAGGCCAGTTCGCCTTCGTTGTTGGCGTAGCCGTGTTCGAACATGAACCGCTCGCCCTCGTCGTTGTAGAGGATTCCTCCCTCGCCGCGGACCCCTTCGGAGATGAGCACGCCGGTCGAGGGCAGCGTCGTCGGGTGGAACTGGATCATCTCCATGTCCTCCAGGGGGACGCCAGCGCGATAGGCCATCGCCGCGCCGTCTCCTGTGTTGGCGACGGCGTTGGTCGTGTGTTCGAACACCTGCCCCAGTCCGCCGGTCGCCAGGATCACGCCGTTTCGTGCGTGGAAGCCAGCGATTTCGCCGGACCTGATCTCGTAGGCAACGACGCCGTGACAGGCCCGGTCTTCGGGCTCGTCGTGGTCGGTCACGGCGAGGTTCATCACGTACCACTCGTCGTAGACGTCGATCCCGCGCTTGACGGCCTGCTCGTACATCGTGTGCAGCAGGTGATGGCCGGTCTCCGCACCGGCGTAGGTCGTCCGCGGGAAGGACAGCCCGCCAAAGGGCCGCTGTGAGACCCGGCCGTCGTCATCGCGGGAGAACGGCATGCCCCAGTGTTCGAGCTGGATCACTTCGTCGGGGGCGCTCTGGGCGAAGGTGTCGATCGCCGGCGCGTCGCCCAGGTAGTCCGACCCCTTCATCGTGTCGTAGGCGTGCAGTTCCCAGTCGTCGCCCTCTCGAAGGGCGGCGTTGATGCCGCCCTCTGCCGCCCCGGTGTGGCTTCGGACGGGGTGGAGTTTCGTGACGAGCGCCACGTCGGCACCCTCCTCGTGCGCTGCGATGGCCGCCCGGAGACCGGCACCGCCGGCACCGACCACGACGACGTCGTACTCGTAGGTGGTTGCAGTATCGTCCATGTGAATCACCAGAATTTGAGGTTGTTTTTGACGGCTTCGCGTTTGAGTTCCTGGATGTGTTCAGTCAGCGGAATGTCTTTCGGACAGACCTCCGTACAGGAGAACTGGGTCTGACACCGCCAGACGCCGTGTTCCCGCTCGACTATCTCCATGCGCTCTCGCTTTCGATCCTCTCCCTCACGCTCGTCCATCGCGAACCGGTAGGCCTTGTTGATCGCCGCCGGACCGAGGTACTGGTTGTCGCCTGCAGCGATGTTACACGAGGACATGCACGCGCCACACCAGATACACCGGGTGGACGTCTTGATCTTCTCGCGGTTCTGTCGGCTCTGGCGCTGCTCTTCGAGCTCGCCGTCCGGCAAGTCGTCGGGATCGAAGTACGGTTCGACGGCTTCCATCTGGTCGTAGAAGTGCTCCATGTCGACGACCAGGTCCTTGACGACTTCCTGATGGGGAAGTGGCTCGACCCGGATCGGCTCGTCCAGGTCGACGAGCTGGGTCTTACAGCCCAGCCGCTGGGTGCCGTTGACGAACAGCGCGTCCGAGCCACAGATCGCCTGCTGACAGGAGTGACGGAAGGTCAGCGAGGAGTCGTAGTGATCCCGGGCGTAGATGAGCGCGTCCAGCACGGTCATCCCCACGTGGAACGGCACCTCGAAGGTGTCAAACCGGGGCTCTTCTTTGCCTTCGACTTCCGGATCGTACCTGAAGACCTTCAGCTCGACCGTCTCCTCGTCGGCCAGCGACTCGGCCGCGGCCTGCTCGGCAGCCGCACGGTCGGCACGTCGCGCTTCCTTCTCTTCGAGACGTCGCGTCTGGTGGACGCTCACCTCCGGCTCCGGAGCGGAGTCGATGCTTCCCTCGTCGGTGTCCGTGTCGGTATCCATACTCATGTCAGATCACTCCTGCCATCGCGAAGGCGACGCGAATGCCCTGGGCGATCAGCAGCACGCCCGAGAACGCCAGCACGCCGCCGACGACGCGTTTCCGGGTTCCCTCCAGTCCCATGTTGACGAGCGCGTTGTACACGCCGTTGACGCCGTGGAACGTCGCCGCCACGAGGAACAGCACCATCAGCGAGAAGTAGCCCACTTCGCTCATCCGGGCCTGCGTGCCGGCGAACTCGATCTCGGCGGCGTGGTTGACGAAGTGCAGCAGGAAGAAGTGGAACGCGAGCGTGCCGATCAGGAACACGGCGGTCAGCCGCTGGAGGAGCCAGCGTCGCCCGCTTCGGTCGAAGGAACTGTAGTGTTCGGCCATGGTCAGAACGCCCCCGCGAGGAACGTCGGCACGCTTGCGACAGCGATGGCTCCCGTCAGGATCAACGACGCGTAGAAGCTCTTGTCCTGGGCTTGCAGTCCGATGCCCAGATCGACCAGCAGCAGCCTGATGCCGTTGAGGATGTGGAAGACAGCAACGGCGAGCAGTCCAACTTCGAGGATCCGAACGACGAGCAAACTCTCGAGCCCGCTGAGCGTCTGGTTGTAGACTGTCGGGTCAGAGGCAGTCGCCGTGCTCAACACGGCGATGTGGGTGAACAGATATCCCACGAGCACCCAGCCGGTGAACTTGTGGAAGATCCAGGCCCACATCCCGGCCGAGAACTCCGTCCAGCGGCCGACGTCCTCGACCGTCCCGCGGTTGTACGTCTCACTCATACGCGGTCCCAGGGGTGGCTTCGGTTTAGCTCCTGTGGTGGTTCGATCGGGTGTCGGTGACGCGAGGCTGCTGGTCGTCGGTGACAGTGGGTCGTGTCGGCGGCGCGTCTCGTTGGCCGTCGTTGTTGATTCGCACGGTAGTTCTCGGCCGTATCAACAAATATAATTGTGGTCCCTTACTATCGGATGAGAGACCACCATGGCCGCAGACACGCAGCGAGACGAGGAAATCGATCGCGAGTGGTGGAAAGAAGCGGTCGTCTACCAGATCTATCCGCGGAGCTTCAACGACAGCAACGGAGACGGCATCGGCGATCTGCAGGGCGTCATCGAGAAAGTGCCGTATCTTGCCGACCTCGGCGTCGACGTGGTCTGGCTCTGTCCGGTCTACGACTCGCCGAACGCGGACAACGGCTACGACATCCGTGATTACCATTCCATCATGGACGAGATGGGGACGATGGACGACTGGGAACGACTGCTCGAAACCGTCCACGATCACGACATGCGGCTGATCATGGACATGGTGCTCAACCACACGTCCGACGAGCACGAGTGGTTCCTCAAGTCCAAAGACCCCGACAGCGACTATTCCGACTACTACTACTGGCGCGACGCTCGCGAGGACGGGGGACTCCCGAACAACTGGACATCGATTTTCGGCGGCAAAGCCTGGAAGTACGACGAGGAGCGCGAACAGTACTACCTGCACGTCTTCGACGAGAAACAACCCGATCTGAACTGGCGAAACGAGGATGTCCGCGAGGACATCTTCGAGATGCTCCACTGGTGGCTCGGGAAAGGGATCGACGGGTTCCGACTCGACGTGATCAACCTGATCTCCAAGACTGAGGGGCTCCCGGACGGCGAGGAGAACCCCGGCTGGGTCGGCTGGGAACACATAGTCAACGGGCCGCGTGTCCACGAGTACATCTCCGGGATGTACGACGACGTGTTCGCCGAGTACGACATGATGACAGTCGCGGAGATGCCCGGCTGTGGTGTCGAGGAGGCAAAGCAGTACTGCGGGGAGGACGGCGACGGCCTGAACATGATCGTCCACTTCGAGCACGCCGACATCCCCTACAGGCCCGGCGGGAAGTGGGATCTGCAGGACGTCGACGTCGAACTCCACGAGCTCGACGATCTGGACGACCCGGATACGCTTTTTAACGACTGGGATCTGAACGACCTCCGGGACGTACTGACGCGCTGGCAGATCGGCCTCGATGGCGAGGGCTGGAACGCCAACTACCTCGGGAATCACGACCACCCGCGGACGGTCTCGCGGTTCGGCGACAGCGGCTTCTTCCGGGTCGCGTCGGCGAAGCTACTGGCGACCCTGCAGTTCACCCTCCAGGGGACGCCGTTCATCTATCAGGGCGAAGAGATCGGCATGACCAACGTCGAATGGGAGAGTTTCGACGAGCTGCGGGACGTCGAGGCGATCCAGCAGACCGAGGAGCTGATGGAACGCCACGACGTCGGCTTCGAGGACGTCAAGCACGTCGTCAAACACCGCAGTCGAGATAACTCTCGGACGCCAGTCCAGTGGTCCGACGAGGAAAACGCCGGATTCACCGAGGGCGAGCCCTGGATCAAGGTCAATCCCAACTACGAGCGGATCAACGTCGAAGACGCCCGGGAAAACGAGGACTCGATCTGGCACTACTACCGCGAACTGATCGAGTTGCGCGAGGATAACGATACGCTCGTCTACGGTGACTTCCATCTCCTCTACGAGGATCACCCGCACATCTTCGCGTACCTCCGCACGCTCGGTGACCGCGGGGTACTCGTCGTGCTCAACGTGTTCGCACACAATGAGGTGTTCACGCTGCCGCCGAACCTCGACACGGACGATCCGGAACTGCTGATCAGCAACTACGCCGACGCCGACGACGATCCCACCGAATTCGATCTCCGGCCCTACGAAGCGCGCGTCTATCAGATCACCTGAACCGGAGGCTGGTTCGGGCCGGGTCTGTACGTGTTGTTTCTCTTGTTGCGTACCACGCTGTCCGCCGTTTTCTTGTCGCGTACCATGCTGTCCGCGACTGTCCTCCAGACGACGGTGTAACTGTCGAAGAAAGTAGCGCGAAAACCCGTTGACACGGTTTGGACCCGGACAGGAGCCGTTTTCCACAGTCCGTTCGGCCCTGCCGACACGTGTGCCGGCTGTAGCCGAGTTTCCATCGGCCCTGTCCTTGCGGACTTTGGCTGGGCTTGCACCAGCTTTTGCCAGCGTGCCGGGTTCCCGAATGTCACTTACGCGACATCCGGTAGTTGGCCTTCGCGCCGATCCGGCCGGCCGGACCGGTTGTGGACTGCTGTGGTTCTCCTTCAGGGCTGTGACCTCGGATCCCTGTTACAGGACGCTTGGTTGTGCCCCGAACGCATCCCTTTGTCCCTGACGGGAGTTCCGAGATGCGTCGTCCGGTGTGTCCCCGTTTTCCAACGGGAAGTGAATGTACGACGTCTATGGTAATAAATCATTTTGAATGAATTTGGTACTGTCTGCCATGATGAGATATTTCTCTCCGGCAGCGTTTCCCGTCGGCTGGGTGACGAACGGTTTGGGACTTTGCGATCACTCGGGGCCGCCGGCCGGTTCGTCGTCTGGATCCCACTCGCGCTCGACCGGCGTCTCGCTGCTCGCGGTTCGTTTCATTCACCGCTCGCCATTCGAGACCCCTCGCTTCGCTTGGCGTCTCGCTGCTCGCGGTTCGTTTCATTCACCGCTCGCCATTCGAGACCCCTCGCTTCGCTCGGCGTCTCGCTGGCGTCGATCGCATCGAGCAACCACTCGGTTGCCGCGTCGAGCGACTGCTCGTCGCTCCCGGTCAGCTTGAGCCGGTTGTGTCGTGCTTCCCGGTCGGGATAGCAACCGACCCGGACGTCGAAGCGCTCGCGGACGGCACGCAACTCGGAGACGATGTTCGCCTCCGGCTGGACGGTGTATAGAAACCGCGAGTCGAGGTCGCCCACGAAGTCGTCGGCGATCGTCTCGAACATGGCTTTCATCTCGCCGGGGATCCCCGGCAGCACGTAGACGTTGTCCAGCCGACAGCCAGGTGCCAGTCCCTCGGGATTGGCGAGCGGCTCGGCCCCGCTCGGGACCGACGCCTCCGTCTCGACGTCGAGGTCCAGTTCCGGGACGGACTCGCTGATCTCGGAGAGGCGCTGTTCGATTCGGGCGCGCGCCTGCTCGCTGACGACGAGGTCGCGATCGAACGCGTCGGCGACGGCCTCGACGGTCACGTCGTCCGGTGTCCCGCCGATCCCGCCGGTGACGATCACGGCGTCGAAGGCGTCGCTGTGGCGGGCGACGCTGTCGGCGATCGCCTCGCGGTCGTCTGGCAGTGCCAGGATCCGCCGGACGTCGGCCCCGCGCTCGGTCAGCTCGCGTGCGAGCCACGTGCCGTTGGTATTTTCGGTATCCCCTGAGAGAAGCTCGTCGCCGACAGTCAGAACTGCGACGTTCATTATCCGGCGTGAGAACTCGATACGCCTCAACGTTTCGCCCCGGCGCAAGGCTCTTACTCCGAGACCACCTATCGACGGTTCCGATGGCGAGTGTGGCCTACAACGCGTGGCTGTTCGACCTCGACGGGACGCTGATCGACGTCGATCCCGCCCATTCGCGCCGGGTCTTCGACGAGATCGGCGACCGCCTCGGTCGCGAGTTTACCGACGAACAGGTGCGGGCACTCTGGCACGGGTTCGGCGGCTCGCGCAACGCCCAACTCCGACAGTGGGGGATCGACCCCGAGCCGTTCTGGGAACTCTTCCACGAGATCGAGGATCCGATCCGCCGCGCCGAGGCGACCTACCTCTACGACGACGCCGAGCGACTGCTCGCCGACCTCGACGGGCCGGTCGGCGTCGTCACTCACAGCCAGCCGCCGCTCACCGAGGCCGTGCTCGATCGCCTCGACATCGCCGACTGGTTCGACACCGTCGTCTGCTGTGGCGACGACGTCGGCTGGAAGCCCGATCCGAACCCGGTCCACCGGGCGCTCGATGATCTCGATGCCTCCGGCGGGGAGACGGTCCTGGTCGGGGACAGCCCCTCGGATATCGGCGCGGCCTGGAACGCCGGCCTCGACGCCGCACACGTCGAGCGGTTTGACCCCGCCGAGCGCGGACACTGCGTCCTGGCGGATCACCGCGTCGACCGTCTCGATGGACTGCAGGACCTGGCCGGGCAGGCTCGGGCAGCCGACGGCGGACAGACGGATCGGTAGTGACCTGCTGGACGGATCGGTAGTGACCCGCTGGACGGATCGGTAGTGACCCGCTGGACGGATCGGTAGTGACCCGCTGGGCGGACCGGCAGTGACCCGCTGGGCGGACCGGCAGTGACCCGGGTCGTCCACGACAGCTAGCTATCGGATCGCTCGTATCCCGCCAGCGATCCGAATACGTCGCTGTTTTCGAGTGCATCCGCGAGTTGTTGGGCGCCGGACTTGTCCGCCCGATCGGGTTTTGCGACGACTCGGACCGTTTCGTGGCCGAGCGAGACGAACCCGAGACCGAGACGGTCGGCCGAGACACGCAGTCCCAGTCCCGCGTCCGCGTCGCCGCGGGCGACCATCCGAGCGGGGCTCTCGTGGGCCCGGGCCGTCCGCTCGTAGCCGGTGATCGCCCGGGCCAGCTCCCCCCGGCTGGTTTCCCGTTCGGCTTCGAGTTCTTCGAGGGCGTCGTCGAAGGTCGCCCGCAGCCCGCTGTCTCCCGGTCGGTTGACGAACGACAGCTCACCATCGAGGAGCGATTCGAGACCGTCGCTCTCGGCCGGATCGCGTGGCACGACCAGTCCCCACTCGCGAGCCCACGAGCCGATCTCGACTGCTTCCTCGGGGGGATCGATCGGACCGGCGAGGACGGCCACGTCCGAGATCCCGTCTTCGAGCCACCGGCGTCCGACCCGGGATCCGTCGGCCAGATAGCGAGGTCGATCGACGCGATCGAGTAGTCGCGACAGTGCTGGATCGTCTTCGCCGACGCCCAGCAGCGACGGCGCCCTGACCGACGGGGAAAACAGTTCGACCTCGACCGGTTCCCCGGCGGCGAGTTCGCTGACGTCGGGCGCCATCGCGACGACGCCGTCGGCGGCCGTCAGCGACGTCGTCGCGCCGCTGCCCTTGTCCACGGGATAGACGAGCGTCCGACCGTCGCCGTCGGTCACCAGTCCCACTGGCACGTACCGGAGCCGCCCCTCCTCGTAGCGCTCGCGCACCGCCATCTCGCCGGTCGCCGTCGCCGTCGTCGGTTCGGGCAGACCCGCAGTCTCGCGAATCGCCGGCGCGACGAACGTCCGGAAGATCGTCAGTGCCGACACCGGATAGCCGGGCAGGCCGACGTACGCGGCTGATTCGAACCGGCCGACGAGCATCGGCCGGCCGGGTTTGACCGCGACGCCGTGCAGCAGCAGCTCGCCCAGGTCCTCGACGACGCGATAGATCACGTCAACGGTCGAGGCGCTGGTCGATCCAGAGGAGAGGACGAGATCGCACTCCTCGGCGGCCGTCCGGAGGACCGATTCGAGTTCGTCGAGGTCGTCGCCGGCGTGAGGGTAGGTGACCGGCTCGCCGCCGGCCGCTTCGACGCCCGCGGCGACGGTGTGGGTGTTGACGTCGTAGATCTGCCCCGCCGCGTGGTCGAGCTCTTCGCCGGGCCGGACGAGTTCCTCACCGGTCGAGACGATCCCGACCCGCGGCTTCGACCGAACCGGGACGGATGCGACGCCCAGCGCGGCGAGCAGGCCGATCTCGCGGGCCGTGAGCTCCGTCCCCGGGCCGAGCGCTCGCTCGCCGGCCGCGATGTCCGCACCGGCGAGCATGACGTTCTCGCCCGGCGTGACCGCCGTCCGGACCGCCACGCGATCGCCCTCCGGGCTCGTCCGTTCGACGGGGACCACCGCGTCGGCCCCCTGTGGCATGACTGCTCCCGTCGAGATCTCGACTGCGGTCCCGTCGCGTACCTCGACGTCCGGCGGTTCACCAGCGTGAACTTCCCCGCCGATTTCGAGGGTGACTGGGTCAGTCTCGCCGGCCCCGAACGTCTCCCGTGCCGAGACCGCGTATCCGTCCATGCTCGCCCGGTCGAAGCCGGGCACGTCGATCGTCGCATCCACTCGCTCGGCCAGCACGCGACCCCTGGCCTCGGTCAGCGGGACCGTCTCCGTCCCGCCGCCGAGATCGAGCCCGGCGATCGTCTCACGGGCCATCTCCGGGTCCGTCAGGTCCCGGAACTCGACGCGGTCACTCATCGTACTCCCAGTTCTCGGCTGCCACTGTCTCGCCGGCCGGGATCCCCTCCCGGGACTCGGGCACGACGACCCACCCGTCCGCCAGCGCGACGCTCGAGAGCACGCCCGCGCCGCTGGCCCGCGTCGGCTCGGCGATCGTCTCGCCGTCTCCCGTGTCGTCAGCTCCGCTGTCCCCTGCATCCTCAGTCTCCAGCGAGACGCGTGCGAACGTCCGCGCGCCGATCTCGCTGGGGATCTTTCGAGCCAGCTTCGCTTCGACAGCCGGCGGCTTACGCACCGGCAGGTGACCGACGTGCTTGAGCAGCGGTCGCAGCAGCTGGACTGCGCCGACGATCGTCGAGACGGGATAACCCGGCAGCATGAGCACGGGCGTGTCCTCGACGAGCCCCGCGCCGACGGGGTGACCGGGCTTGACCGCGACGCCGTGGAACAGGATCTCGCCCAGGTCGTCGATCACGTCCGCCAGGTGGTCGCGCTTGCCGACCGACGAGCCGCCGTTGGTGACGACGACGTCTTTCGTGAGATCGCGCTGGATTGCCGAGCGGAGCGCGGCCGGATCGTCCGAGACGATCTGGCGGTAGGTCGCCGTCCCGCCCCAGCGCTCGACGTAGCGCGAGACGGTGAACCCGTTGGTCTCGACGACCTCGCCGGGTTCGGGACCGTCCTGCACGAGTTCGTCGCCGGTCGGGACGACGCCGACGGTCGGGCGCTCGTAGACCTCGACCTCGCGGACGCCGGTCGCCTTCAGCAGTCCCAGATCCGAGGGCCGGAGCTGATGGCCCGCCTCGAAGAGACGTTGCTCCTCGCGGACGTCTTCACCGACCGGTGCGACGTTCGTTCCTTCGGCGACGGCCGTCTCGATCTCGACCTGGTCGTCCCGGCGGGTCGTCTCTTCCACCTTGACGACCGCGTCGGCCCCCGCGGGGAGCGGACTGCCGGTGTGGACCCACTGTGCCTGGCCGGGCGCGACCGATCCGGCCCCGACCTCGAACCGATCGAGCGCGACGGGAGATCGATCGGTCGCGTCGAAGGTGTCGCTCGCCCGCACGGCGTAGCCGTCCATCGCCGCCCGCTCGAAGTGCGGCACCGATCGCCGGGCGTCGACGGGCGTCGCGAGGACGCGCCGCTCGGCCGCTGCCAGCCCGCGTCGCTGCGTTCGACCCAGGGGCGTCACCGCCTCCCGGAACGTCTCGAGGGCTGCCGCGAGCCGGGTCACGCCATCGAAACCGTGTTCTTCGTCCATACTCCCTCCTTCGGCGGGCCGAACTAAAGTCTCGCGTCGAGCACGCCTCCGACAGGACCATGTTGGCGGGCCGAGAACCGCCGGCAATGGCACTCGCTGACCTGCTCGTCCCGGGCGTCCTCGCCGCGGTGGGAATCGCTCTCTTCGGCCTGGGGGCTCGCGAACTGTGGTTCGCACTCCGGATCTATCGTGGCGAGCCGCTTGCGGTCGCCGACGCCGCGAACGACCCGGGTCCGGTCGAGGTCGTCGGGACCGCCCGACCCGAAAAGGGAATCGTCGAGGCGCCGTTCTCCGGGGCCGAATCGCTCGTCTGCGAGTGGGAGGTCCAGCAGTCCGAAACGACCGGTAATTCAGGCACCGGGAGGCAATACTGGAAGACGCTCGCGACGGGGCTTCGCGGTGGCCCCTTCCGGCTGGAGGACGACACCGCCAGCTGTCGGGTCGAACCCGCTGGCTCGGTCCGCCACCTCGAGGAGCAGACGATGACTGTCCCGGCGGGGACGACGCCGCCCGAACGGATCCGGGACTTTGTCGACGCACACTCCGACGTCGAACCGCAAGACGAGAGCGTCGACGTCGGTCCCGTGGAGATCACGCTCGGGAACGAACAGCGGTTCGTCGAGCGACGACTCGATCCCGGCGAGGACTGCTACGTCTACGGGCACGCCCACTACGATCCGTCCGCGGGCAGTCGCGCCGGCGAGGTCAACGTTCGGATTAACGGCGACGGCATCCGTCGGTTCCTGATCGCCGACTCGCGGGAGCGAGGCGTCGCGCTCGAACAGGCGACGATCGGAGTGCTGCCGGCGGTGCTCGGGGCTGCACTGCTCGGGGCCGCGGTTGTGGTCGCCCTCTAGCCGCGTCTCCGCGACCATCGTGTTTTTGGCCCTACCGCCCTAACCGGGGAGTATGTCTGCCCTGCGAGACGCGTTGCGAGAGTTGCCCGACGCGGTGTTCGCCGACCTCCTGGAGAGCGAGGAGGCGTACCTGCTCGTCATCGACCTTCCGGGAGCCACTGCCGAGACCGTCGACGCACACGTCGAACGGGGACGAATCGTCATCGAAGCCAGACGCGAGAAGGGCCTCCCCACCGAGTACGAGTACGTCGAGGAAGAGCGGTCGATGTTCCTCGACGTCGAGTTGCCGCTGCCGCCGGACGCGAGCGGCACCGGCGCCGAGGGGACGGTCGAGAACGGCGTCCTCGAACTCCGATTGCCGAAACAGACCGCCGATCCGTCGGCGACGATTCCGATCGACGAGGCCTGATAGTGACCGTTGTAACGATTTACCGGGACGACCGCTACGGTCGTGCGGTCGATCCGGAACGGACTTACAACGATCACTATGAGGACGGGGTGGCCTGTCGGTGAACCTCCGCGCCTACCGGCGGTTCTTCACGGTCGCTCGCCAGTTCCTGCCGCTGGCGATCGCCTACGCCCGTGACCGCCGTCGCTATCTGCTCGTCGGCTCGCGTCGCCGCGTCACACCCGAACAGCGTCGCCACCGTGCGCAGGTCCTGCTCAGCACGCTGTTGACGCTCGGACCGACGTTCATCAAACTCGGGCAACTCCTCTCGACCCGGCCGGACGTCCTCCCGCCGGAATACGTCGAGGAATTTTCGAAACTGCAGGACCGCGTCCCCCCGGCCGACTGGGAGAACGCACGCGTCGTCCTCGAAGACGAACTCGGGCCGGTCGAGGAACGGTTCAGCGACTTCGATACCGAGGCGATCAGCGGGGCCAGCCTCGGCCAGGTCTACTACGCGGAAGTCGAGGGCGACCCCGTCGCGGTGAAAGTGCGCCGTCCGGGCGTCGAGGATCTCGTCGAGGCTGATCTCCGGGTCATCCGGTGGACGCTGCCGATCGTGATGTACTTCGTCGACGACGCCCGGTCGTTCTCCCTGGAGACGCTGGCCGACGAGTTCGCCACGACCATCCGCGAGGAGATGGACTACAAGCGCGAGGCCGAGATGCTGACCGAGATCCGTTCGAACTTCGCTGACGACGATCGAATCGCCATCCCGCCGGTCGTCGAGAGCCACTCGACCGGCCGGGTGCTCACGATGGAATACATCCCGGGCACGAAGATCGACGACATCGAGACGCTCGACGAGAAGGGGATCGACCGGACGCGGCTCGCCGAGACCCTCGAACGCGCGTACTTCCAGATGATCGTCGACGACGGCGTCTTCCACGCTGACCCCCACCCGGGCAACCTGGCCGTCCAGGACGACGGCACGATCGTCTTCTACGACTTCGGCATGAGCGGGCGGGTCGACCCGTTCATCCAGGAAAAGATCATCGACTTCTACACCGCGGTTGCCGAGCAGGACATCGACGCCATTCTCGACGCGCTCATCGAGATGGGAACGCTCTCGCCGGAGGCCGACCGGCAAGTCATGGCCGACGTGATGGAGCTGGCAATCGCCGACGCCCGCGGCGAGGACATCGAACAGTACCGCGTCCAGCAGATCATCCAGCAGGTCGAGGACACGATCTACGAGTTCCCGCTGCGGCTGCCAGCGAATCTCGCGCTCGTCCTCAGGGTCGCGACCGTCGTCGAGGGCGTCTGTGTGACGCTGGATCCGGACTTCGACTTCATCTCGGTCGCGACCGATTTCCTCCGGGAAGAGGGGTACTTCGAGGAGAGCGTCCGGCAGTTCGTGCGCGACCGCGCGAACGAGGTCCAGGAAGCCACCCGTTCGACGGTGCGGATCCCGCCGAAACTCGAATCCGCGCTCGACCGGATCGAGCGCGAGGAGTTCTACGTCCGGGCGGACATCGAAGACTCGAACGACCTGCTCGATCTCCTCGCGGGCCGGATCGTCCTCGGATTGCTGCTGGCGAGTGGGATCGCTTCGACCGCACTGCTCTTTGCCCTCTCGACGATCGAGGCGACCGCTGTCGCCGGCGTCGGGAGCCTACTCGTCGCAGCGATGCTCTATCGATCGTTCCGCAAGCAGCGCGGGATCCGGGCGAAACCGCAGTTCACGCGCCAGCAGATGCGACAGCGCGAACGCCAGACGGACACCGACGAGCCCCCACTCGGGCCGTTCGACGGGAAAGACGCCGAAGATACCGACGAGTAGCGGCGTTCGCTTGTGGGGGGAGCGTCTCCCCAACCGGCGTCACTCCTGGAGATCGAGATACGCGAACCGGATGGTTTTCGCGCCGGCTCCGTGCAGTTCTTCGTAGGCCAGCAGTTCGAGGAGGGCAAGCAGCCCCGGCAGGACGAACACGACCGCGAGCGGCGTCAGTACCAGGATCGGGACGAGAGTCAACACGATCGCAGTGACAGCGTGAATGGCCGAATAGGGGACGTTTGCTCCCATAGAGTGCCAGGCAAGTCGGAGTCCGCCGACGAAACCCGGGCGATCCGATTCGTCCTCTCGGACCACGATGTCCGCAGCCCGAAACAGCAACACGAGGACGACCACGACGGCGTAGAGTCCGAGGACGCCGCCGAGCAGCGAGACGATCGAGTCCCCGTACAGTGCCAGTCGGAGATACACGTACATCGCAACGCCCGAACCCAGGATGACGACGGTATAGGCCAATCCGGCGCGGAAATACGTCCAGATCGAACTGACGAAATGCGAGGCGCGGCCGGTCACCGAATCCGGTGCACCGCCACCGGTCCCGGTGTGCGTGACCGACGCGTAGAAGGTGTCCATCAGCGCCAGCAGCGCCGGACCGATCGTGACGATCGACAGCGACGCCACCGAGTACAGCACGCTCAACACGACGATCGTCACCGCGTCGCTGACCGCGATCCGGCCGAACGTCCGGAGCACGAGCATCGGATCCGGCGGGCTGTCGTCACGGAGGCTCATCGCTCCGTGGGTTTTCGCCAGGGATTGAAAGAGACTCCGGATTCCCGCTTCGGACGCCGGCAGTGGCCGTTCTGTTGCTGATGCTGGAAACGGCCCTCCCGGGACAACTGTTTTGATCGAGCCGGGCGTACGTCCGACGTCATGTCAGATTTCGAGACGTACACCTGCGAGCACTGTGGCGAACCGTTTCGCGCCCATCCGAGCGCGAACGCCGCGGAAAACGGCTACTGTAGCCCGGCCTGCGAGACGGCCGGAAAAGAGCTGTAGTTACTCGTCGGGGCTGTAGTTGGGCGCCTCGTCGGTGATCATCACGTCGTGGGGGTGGCTCTCCTGGTGGCCGGCGCTGGAGACGCGGACGAACTCCGAACGCTCCTTGAATCCGGGGATCGTCTCCGCGCCGACGTAGCCCATCCCGGATTTCATGCCGCCGACGAGCTGGTGGAGCTCCGACTCGAGCGACCCCTTGTACGGCGTCGCAGCCTCGACACCTTCGGGGACGTACTCTTCTTCGTCCTGATCTTCGACGTCTTTGAGATAGCGTTCGCCGCCGCCGGATTTCATCGCGCCGACGCTCCCCATCCCGCGATATTGCTTGTACTTCTTGCCGTTCATCGTGATGACGCGACCGGGAGCCTCGTCGGTGCCGGCGAAGTACGAACCGAGCATGACCGCGTCGGCACCGGCGGCGATGGCCTTGATCGCGTCGCCGGAGTACCGAATGCCACCGTCCGCGATCACGGGCACGTCGTGGCGGGCGGCCACGTCCGCGACCTCCGTGACAGCCGTGATCTGTGGCATGCCCGCGCCGGAGACGACCCGCGTAGTACAGATCGAACCCGGGCCGATCCCGACCTTGAGGCCGTCGGCGAAGTCGACGAGGTCCTCTGCGGCCTCGCGCGTCCCGACGTTGCCGACGACGACGTCGGCCTCGACCTCGGATTTGATCTCGCGGGCGGTGTCGACGACGTCGAGGTTGTGTGCGTGCGCACAGTCGATGAAGATCACGTCGACGCCGGCCTCGTCCGCGGCGAGCGCACGGTCCTTCTCGAAGGGACCGACAGCGGCCCCACAGCGCAACGATCCGTCTTCGGCGCGGGCCGCGTTGTCGTACTCGCGGCGCTGGAGGATTCCCTGCATCGTGATGAGTCCGACCAGCCGATCCTCGTCGTCGACGATCGGGACGCGCTCGATCTTGTGATCGTACATCAGCTCGAGGGCTTCCCGCGGCGTGACGTCTTCACTTGCCGTGATGACCTCGTCGGTCATCGCCTCGCGGACGGCGTCGGACTCGCCGACTTCGAGATAGGGTCGGATGTCCGTCCCGGAGATGATGCCCAGGACTGTGTCGTCGTCGTCGACGACCGGCGCACCTGAGACGCCTTTCCGTTGCATCATCTCGTCGACTTCCCGGACCGTCTGGTCCGGTCGCGCCGTCACGACGTCCCGGATGACGAGTTCGTCCGCGCGTTTGACGCGCTCGATCTCGGCGACCATCCGGTCGACGTCCATGTTCCGGTGGATGACGCCGAGCCCACCCTGTCGGGCCATCGCGATCGCCATATCGCCCTCGGTGACAGTGTCCATTGCCGCCGACAGGACCGGGACCTGCAACTCCACGTTCTTCGAGACCCGTGTCGACATGTCGGCCTCGTCGGGCTCGACGCGACTCTCTTTCGGCCTGAGCAATACGTCATCGAACGTCAGCGCCTCGGGCACGTCCAACTTCGCTGAGAAAGGCTGTGGATCGTTCGCCATGTAAGCGGTCCGCTGCGCCCGCCCAAAAACGTTGCGAGACAGCGATACGTTGTGAGTACGTCACAGTGTCACAGAAACATACGTTCCTTGATGAGACGTGCGTGCGTCTTGCCGAAACACAACTAGATGAATGATCATTACTGTTTACGTGTGCGTGCTTCTCATCCGGGAATAGATCATATATACCTAAATTCCGGCGATATTCCGGACGTTTGTCTGTGGCTTGCGGTCAATTCTCACACAACGCTTTTACTGATTTGCAACCATCATTCATGTATGGACTCCGTCAGTCCCACCATCCGTACGGGCAGCAGTGTCGAGATGCAGCTTGCGGACCCGTGCTCGAACACATTTTGCAAATCGGTGGGAAATACTGACTCGACAAACTGGGCGGAGTTCGCACACGTCTTCCGTGCTCGGCCGCGCTATCGCCGACGTGTGCGCAAGTCCCCACAGGCCACGGGAGACGGCCCTCTAGCCTGATGAGTAGTTCCCAACACCCGATCGCGCTCGCCATCGAGCAGCAGGTCGGGGGTGCAACTCGTCTGCTGGCGACGGTCATGTGGCTGCCGCTGGTCGACGGGCTGTTCCCCGCGCTCGTGTTGGCTGGTGCGATCGACGGCGTCTTCGGTATCCTCGAAGTCGGGTTGCTCGTCTTCGGTGGCAGCGCGACCGTCGCCGTCATCCTCGCGGACATGGACGGCGGCCCGCGCGAGCAAGTCCCGAAGGTGCTCGCCGTCGGGGTCGTGCTCGTGGTCGTCGCCGCGATCGAGGCGGCACTCGCCCCGACCATCGAGAGCCTGCTGGACCTCGTGACGTTCCAGCGGTTTGCGGCCGTCGTGATCGTCGCGGTCGCCGCCAGGACCGCCAGCTCCCGGCTCGGGGACCTGCTCCCCCGGCCCGCGATGATCGTCGCGCTCGGATTGCTCGCGAGTCTCGAACCCGCCAGCGCGACGCTCGCGTTCTCGACGGACATCGGACTCGTCGCTCGCGGCGTCGCCGCCGGGCTGGTCGGTGTGACGTTCGCGCTGCTGGTCGCGCTCGCTGGCCCGGCCCTACGGGGGATGGTCGATCTCGATCGGTTCCGGTTCGGGAGCGCGGTCGCCCTTGGGATGCTCCCGCTGTCGATGTTCGGGCTCGTCCCCGGCGACGTGCCGATCGCGCTCATCGTGCTGGTGTTGACGGCGTTGCTGGCGTTCGACCCGGACAGCGCCGGCGAGCGCGCCCGGACGGAGCCGGCGATCACCGATGGCAGCGGGGGTCGCGACGCAGATAAACCCGACAACATAGCGGACAGCAGCTCCGACGTGGCCGAGGACGATCGGTATCGCGCACCCTGGCTCTAGCGACACCCTTAGGAGTTTGCTCGCCTTGCCTGAGGTATGAGCGAAAATCGCGTCGTTCAGGGGCGGATGGTCACCCCGAAACGACTGGCCGAGTTGATCGAAGGCGAGAGCGTCATGGACGCCGAGGCGATCGAAGACGCCGATCGTTCCTGTCCCGAGTGTGGCGGTGACGTTATCTCCGTGGGCTACATGCCCTCGGTGACGTCGTTCGTCACCGGGTACAAGTGCCAGGACTGCGACTGGGCGACGACCGGCGACGAGTGATCGTCGCCTGCAGACGACAGGAATCGAAATCCCTTTAGGGGAATTGTGCCTACGGAGGGGTGCGGGGTCGTGGCCAAGCCCGGCATGGCGACTGACTCCAGAGGCACTGACGCCCGGGACGAAACTCCAGACTGATATACTGAGCGACCGACTGATCATCGGTCGCGCTGATGACCCTCTGGAGTTCCGAGGCGTCTACCGGAGATATCAGTCGATCGGGGGTTCAAATCCCTCCGACCCCACTGGGATTATATACCTTTTCCACCTTCTACTGACATGACTGTGGGTCTGAAAAACCATAGCGGATGTGACACTCATAGTGTCGCCTCCAGGTCTTCAGGGTGGAGGTGTTCGCGAACGTCGATCTCTTCCGTCCGTCCACGCCGTCGTTCGAGCTCGTCGCCGAACTCGGGGTCGTCGTAGTACCGCCGGATCACCGACGGGGTAGCGGCAGCCCGTTCAGCGACGGTCTCGGCCGACAGCCCCAGGTTACGCTGCCAGGTGATCGACCCGCGCCGGATCGGATGGGGAGATCGCGTCGACGGACAGCCACTCGCCTGGTCCCGGGGCACGTACTCACACCGCGGTCGCCGGGTTCCGTGCGGGCACTCACGAGCGATACAGGGCTGGGTTGCGACGTACATCCACGAGCGGATCGTCCCGATCGTCGGCCGCCCGGCCTGGGAGGTAAACAACGGCTCGCGACCGTGCTCGTCGCGGGCGTCGATCCGCTCGCGAGCGACGTACAGGTCCAGGACGGCCTGGGGTTCGGCCGAGAGCGTGACATCCCGCTCGTGCGTCCGCCCGCGCTTGAGCCGGGTTCCGCTCTCCTCGCGGGACCGGAACCGGAGATCGCCACTCTCGGCGTCGTAGTCGCCGAGGTCCAGCGCCCGGAGTCCGGACATTCGACAGCCGACGTGCCACAGGATTTCGAGGATTGCGTGCCGGCGCGTTCCGCGCCACTCGGCACTGTCTCGGTAGAACGCCAGCAGCGCCTGCGCGTCCTCGGGTGCGAGCTGCTGATCCGACGTCTCCTCCTCGTCGTCGAGCCGGAGCGTCTCGATCGCGGTGTGCAGGCCGTGCTCGACGAGCCCCTGGCTCTCGAGATATTTCAGCCACGTCCGAACGGTCTTCTGCCGGGAGGCGACGGTCGCGGCCGCGTAGTCCTGCTCGAGGAGCCAGTCGGTGAAGCCGCCGACGTCCCACCGGGACAGCGAACCGAGCTCGTCGAGCCCGTTTTCGGCAGCGTACTCGACGAACAGCTCGAGGTTTCGCCGGTAGGTCCGCTCGGTGCCACCGTTCCAGTCCGGGCGCTTCCGGCGGACGTACAGCTCGATCGCCTCGCTGATCGACAGCTCCGGGGCGTCCTGACGACTCACGAGAGATCACCTCGCGAGCGAGCACACACCGGACACGCGGGCGCGCCGATCACGGCGTCGTACCCCGCGGCCTGCCGCCCGCAGGTGCAGCGCCCAGGCGCGAGCCCGTCCGGCTGGCGACTCTTACTCATCGAGCATCGCCTCCTCGGCCGTGACGACACGCTGGAACTGCTCGCGATCGCCGCCGTTGTCGGGATGGGCCTCGGCTTTCAGCTGCCGGGCCGCACCCTCGATCACGGCCGCGGGCGCGTCGGGAGCGACGCCCAGCACCTCGTGGGGTGGCTCACGACCGGCGATCGCGCCCTCGTCGCCGCTGGGCAACCGCGCGGCCGCGAACTCGCTGTCGCCGGTCCTGACGGGCCGCTGGCCGCGCATGCGAGTCTCGTGGACCCACAGGTACACGGCGCGGACGTTGCTTGCGAGCCGCGCGTAGGCGTCACACGCGACCGCAAACTGCTCGCCGTCGTCGACCCACCGTAGGACGAACCCGGGATCGTCGGGGTTCGCGTCGTACTTCGGCAGGCCGTTCGATTTCGTATAGCTGCCGCCCGATCCCGTCGACGCCCGCCAGTCGTCGACGTCCATCCGATCCATCTCGCGCTCAAGGTCCGCGGTCGTGTCCGCGAGCGACGCCTGGAACTTCCGGGCGCGCGTCCGCTCGGCGGGCGAGGTCCGATCCCAGCCGGCCGGCCAGTCGAGCCCCGTCATGCCACCTCACCTGCCGGACGAGCGGGGTAATCCGGGTGGCGGCTCGCCATCTCCTCAGCGCCCCACTGGACGCACACCTCACAGAGAAGTCGTGACGGGTCGGGCTGCAACCCGTCACAGAGCGGGCACCGGAGCGTCGGGTACTCGAGCCCGCTCACCGAGAACCACCCCCCGCATGCGGGGTGGAGTCGCGGCGGTGTTCGAAATCGATGCTCGGGTCGTGGTGACGTTCGGATCTGTGTGCGTTCATTGGTGGATCAGCAGTCGGTTCGAGCCGACGCGGGTGTCGCAACACTCGCCTTCACGGGGCCACGCAATCTGTGGGGACGTCGCGCCGATCGTAGTGTCCAATGATTTCCCCACAGAACTTAGTGTTTGGGGTAATGATTGTACATTATGTCTCAGAATATGGACTCTATGACCCCCATCGAAGACGGTTTTAGTTGGCTCTTCGAGAAGGAGGATATGGCAAGGCACCGGGCGGATTGGATGACCGGAAGTGATGACGTCATCCTCGAATTTTTGAAAGACTCCGGTGCCGGGCACAACTACCAGGGGATAGCGAACAACTTCGAAGATCGGGGGATAGACATCTCTTACAAGACGATCACCAGACGAATCCCTAAACTTCGAGAAGCTGGCCTCGTCCGGGTTCTGCCGGGTGAGGGGAAGTACTACGCTATCACCGAGAGGGGAGAGGCCTACCTGGAAGGTGAGGCGGACCTTCGCGATCTCGACGAGCCGGAGTGACGACCAGCTCACGCGGATCGAACCTCCCGAATACCGAGTCCAGCGAGCGAGTCGTCGAGCCAGTCCGGGATCGATGAGTCAGCAGCGAGATCCGTTCCTTCAGCTGTCGTCGAGAGCAGCGTCGCGACGCTGTCGCTGTCGATGCCGAACTGCCACTGGTCGTCACGTTCGACCTCGAGGCGGGCCTGATAGTCCGAGTCCGAGTTCCAGATCCGCATCTTAGTCTTCTTGCCGGCGATTTTATCGCTGACGACGCGGTCGGGCTGTCTGCGGTGCTGCATGTCCGGACCGAGACAGCGGTATCTAAAGGCGCTGGTGTGCCCGCGCGAACGGAAGTCGAAAACGGCGGATAATCAAACCGAGATCGGGCACGAATACCTGCTGAAACTTTCGAATGAAGCCAATGAACGGAAGTCGAACGGAAGTGAACGGAAGTGCTGTCGTCTGGCGATTTACTCGCGAGTGGATATCGAACGGTTGCTGTTGACGGGTTTGGTGAAAATCAGGATATATAAAAGATTAATAATAAACAAGAGAAGAAGAGTGTATTCAGCTAGATCAACTCAATTATTCAGGAAATTGCTGTCGTATCCGTGCTAAACAGTGGTCACTCCGTTCTCGTTTGATTTCCCAGCCGTAGTTCTCAAGCTCGTCGCCGACAGGGTCTACGTGCTTATCGCCGACCAACACGAGAATTTCGTCGTAGTCTTTGTCTTCCGCTAACGAATCTATTTCTGTTGCCATTTTCTCGTTTCTATCCCGTCCGTCTCCGAGAAGCAATAACAGACCTGAGTAGATGAATGGTACCAGCATCCCCATTGTCAAAGTCATGAGCCAATATGGGATGCCAGTATCGATCCGATAAACAATGATAGTGTCGTTAAGAAATGCCCCTACTAGTGAAAAAGAAAATAGGCCAATAATAAAAACCGCAAGCCATTTTCTAAGGTGCGAACTGTAACTTTCATATATTTCGTGTATTTCGAGATCGATTTCATCAACAAAGTCAAGTCCGTGCTTGTTTGCTTCTTGTTCTACATCATACGCGTCTGATGATAGTGTCGAATGGATGACTGAAAATGATCTATAGAGAATATTGAGGGTGAAATGGCCGATCAGATACAGATAGTAACAGCTAGTATCCTTGTGGAGTCGGATGAAATCACTTCGACCTTCCATGCAGACAGCTTTGTAATCGGTTAGATCGCGGTTAAATAGGGCTTTGCGATCAGTGTTCGAGACATGGATTTCTCCCCTGACTACGGCGTGTTTTTCCATCCATGAAGTGGATAACAACGGAGACTATGAATAAGTAACTATAAATTGGAATGATCTTCGTGGTTAGAGTCGCGGAAGTGGGAACAGATACCGTTGATCGACGATATGATAGGGGTCGCTGTCGTGGTCGCGGATCGGTGCGTTCGCGACGAATGACCGTGGCGCATAACCGACGAGACGGACGTCAGTCGGCCCGATACGGCTGGCCAAAACGTAGTAGTCGGCCCGCAGTGGCTCGTAGGCGTCAACGGTGAGTGCGGGATCAGGGCGATGTTGTCCAACTGTCTTGACGTCAACCGTTGCACCGCGATAGATAAGGTCGACACCGCCGTCGCCGCCATCTGCGTAGATCTCGGTGTCGACACAGCCGTCGATACCAACGTAATTGGCGAAAACCTGCTCTCCGACTTTCCCCGTCAGATGGTCGGTGGGCGATCCAGGTGCGGTCTCAGCGATACGGCTGGCAACCTCGTCGAGCGCGTAAAGGCGACTCTCGTCGAGCGCGTAGCAGGGTCGCTCGGAGACCGGGATCTCAGCGGCCGACAGGAGAGGTGTCGGCGCGGGCTCTTGCTGTGGCGATACATCGGTGCGGTCTGAGATGTTTTCCGTTGCCATAGATGTCTCTGATCGTGATGGCACCGACTTCCCTGCAGACCGAAGAAGTCACATCGCCTCGGTTCGTAGAGGCGAGTAACTCACGGTCATCGGGGTACCTCGGTGCCCGTGGGTGGTTATCAGGTGCGCCACGGGGCTGCCACGCACGGTGGCGCACTTGTTCTCACGTTCGACAGAGGCGTCGCTAATCGTCTCTATCCACTCCAACAACTCGCTTGCGGGCCGGTCACCCGCTTTCCCGGTCGAACGCAACTAATGATAGAGTCGGGTTCGTTAAAAAGTCCCTCATTGTGCGCGCGCCTCCGCTTCTGACGCGATCAAGTATAGAGTAATACTCACTGAAAATACGCGCTCTATATCCACCACGAACTCACCCAACGGTTCTCATACAAATTTCGCTGTTTCACTGTGTTCAGAAAGAGGCCAAACGGTACGTGGTCCCACGCCCGTTCCCCTCCTTGACGATCAGGTCGTAGCGCTGGAGACTCGCGAGGTACTTCCGACGGGTGCTCGTCGCTTTCGGGTTCTGGGCCTCTTGCTCGTACTGCTCGTGGAGCTCGCTCGAGGAGATCTCGCCGGCGTTCGCGATGATCTCGTAGAGGATGCGCTGGTGGGTGCCCAACGAGCGCACGCGACGCTCGCGCATGTCGGCCTCGGCCTCGTCGACGATCGTATCGACGATCTCGACGGTCAGCCGCTTCCGATCGGACTCTTCGACGTGGCGAGCAGCGCGCCGGAGCAGCGCGATCCCGTGGCGGGCGTCGCCGGCGGCGAGATCCGCGATGTGTCTGACTGCAGCGTCGTCGACGCGCGAGGCGATCATGCCGTGATCGACGCGACTGTCGAGGATGTCGACGAGCTCGGGAAAAGCGTAGGCTTCCAGGTGGACGGACTCGGCGCTGCGGAAGCGCGATTCGGCGCGGGGATCGAGCTCGGAGAGCCACTCGGACTCGTCGACGGTGATCGTGACGATCGAGACGTTCGGGATCTCGTACAGCGAGAGTAGGATCTGAGAATCGTCGAGGACGTCGACCTCGTCGAGAACGGCGATGATCTGGTCGTCGCTCCCGCGAAGGCGGTCGAAGGCGACGCCGCGGTAGAATCCCTCGCGCCGGAGATCGGCACCGAGCCCGACGTCGCGGGCGAGCTCGTAGAGGACGCCGGAGCCGGTGTCGGCCATGCAGTTGACGTAGCCCCACCGGACGCCGAGCGTCTCGGCCTCCAGGAGCCCGAGGGTGTGCTTGGCGATCGTGGTCTTGCCGGCACCGGACGGACCGTGAATGCAGATGTTCTCAGCTGGCTCGCCGTACGTGACCGGCTCGAGGATCGAGGACAGGTGATCGATCTGGCCGTCTCGGTGGTGCAGGTCCTGCGGGACGTACTCCGGGCGGAGTGCACGAGCGTCCGTGATCATACTCGTCAATCCAGGCCGAGTTCCCAAAACTGTCCGCCGACACCGGTCTGAAAGTGAAAGTGGACGCTCAAAGCCACGCCTTGCGCCACTGGCTTCCACATCGTTACGATGGTCTGATCAACGATACTTATTTTACGTTTGCACGACACACGTCAGACGGGCTTGTTGCAGAGCCCACTCCCGCACGCGATCGTTCTGATGCACGCCAGCGGCGGTCCGGGTGGTTCCGGGCCGGTCCCGTCTGGTGTTTTCAATCTTTGATACCGTCACGGTGATCCACACCAGCGGCATTCCAGGTGGTTCTGGGCCGGTCTCTCCTGGTGTTTTCAAATATTGATACCGTCACGGTGATCCACACCAGCGGCATTCCAGGTGGTTCTGGGCCGGTCTCTCCTGGTGTTTTCAAATATTGATACCGTCACGGCTGAGACTCTCAGAACTGAGTCGGGTTCTTTCTCGCGCTGAGAAGACGCTAAGAACGTCTGACGATCCATAGATTTTATACTATATCCCGCTGATTGATCCGCCACGCACGCGGCAAGCGTGCGGGAACCAACCATGAAACTGAAGCAATTCTTCACCGACGACGACGCGGTGAGTCCGGTGATCGGCGTGATCCTGATGGTCGCGATCACGGTGATCCTCGCGGCGGTTATCGCGTCGTTCGTGCTCGGACTGGGCGATACGACTGACACGACACCGACAGCGAGCTTCGACTTTGAGTACGTCGATGATGATGGCGACGGGACCAATGACGCAGTAAAGATTACACACCAGACTGGAGACACGCTCGATCAGAGCGAAGTCAAGGTAAAGGTTAATGGAGCTACTCAGAGCGTCTCTTGGGGTGGTGAAATCAAGTCTGGGGTATCAGTAACTGTCGACAATGGTGGCTCAGATCTTACTGGCGGTGAGACTGTTACAGTAGTCTGGGAATCCAGCGACGGCGAATCCTCGTCGACGCTCGGCAGCTTCGACGTCCCGAACTAAAAACTATGCAATTGAAGCAACTACTCTCGGATGACGACGCGGTGAGCCCGGTGATCGGCGTGATCCTGATGGTCGCGATCACGGTGATCCTCGCGGCGGTTATCGCGTCGTTCGTGCTCGGACTGGGCGACACAACGCAAACAACACCCTCGGCGAGTTTCGACTTCGATTACGACTCGAATAACAATGCTGTAACCATCACTCACCAGAGCGGTGATACACTCACTGCAAGTCAGGTTTCCGTTAACGTGAATGGGACTGATCCTGGGAGTGTGGGAACTAATGGTTACTCATTCACTGATTTCAGTGGCAGTGAGATCTCGTCTGGTTCGACCGCTACTGTATCTGAGGGGACTACCCCACCCACAATAGGGGGTGCAGAGATAACCGTCACGTGGCAGTCGGACGACGGAGAATCCTCGTCGACACTCGGTAGCTTCGACGTCCCGAACTAACCCCTCTTTTCACCCACCCCGCATGCGGGTGGGGCTACTCGCGCTCGATAGCCAGCTCAATGTCGAACTCAGTCACGCGCGTCGAGAACTCCTCGGCGATCTCCCGACGCTGCTGTAGCGTCAGATCCTCGCGCTTGAGGACAGCCTCGGCTGCGCGCACGATCTCGACGACGTCCTCGCACGCCTGGGCCGCGGCGTCGCTCTTGTTACACTCGTAGAAATCGGCGGCCTTCTCGATCGCGTCTTCTCGATACCGGGCTTTGTCGAACCGAATCCGTAAACTATCGGCCATACTCGTGAACACGAGACGCAAATCCTAGGATTTTCCGGTCACTGAAACGCCCGCTCTTTATATACCTCGCCACGATCACCGCCACAATCACGCCGCCCACCCCACCCAGCCAGCACGCACAAGCGCGAATATGAACACGGCCACCGACGAACTCGTGTTCATATCGCGGATCGCCAATTTCTCGACGCGCAACCCCACGCGGTCGCCTCGAGATCGCCGATCAGGGCCCTGGCGACTACCTGACTTAAAAGGGACCGCCCGGGAGCCACGTCCATGCAGCATTGTAAAAGCTGCAACACCCGACTGAACCGGTTTAAGGTCGTGGTGTTTGGTACGGAGTACTGTTCCAATTGCGCACCAATCTCGCGAGCGACTGCTGGAGGTGTCGGTGCATGCTAACCGACGATCTCCCCGTCGTGCAGCTGCTCGTCGTGCTGATCTCCGCGATCGGCGCGATCAACTGGGGCCTCGTCGAGATGTTCGACGTCGACCTCCTGGTCGAGATCGGCCTCGGCGCGGACATGCTGACGATCGCGTATCTGATCGTCGGCGCCGCCGGCGTCGTGCTGCTGGTCGACATGCTCGAGCTCGTCGCCGAGGGCGGCACCGACTCGACCCCACTGGAGGACTGAGCCATGGCACGCACAGCCTCCGGCGAAGGGTTCGACGTCGACCTCGAAATGCTGCTGATCATCGTCTTCGCCTGGGGGGCCGGCACGTCCCTCGGGCTGATCCAGGACCAGATCATCCCGTTCATCGACGCCGGCGCCGCGCTGTTCGACTTCGGGAACGCGACGATCACGCTGGGCCGACTCGCGTCGATCGCGTCGCTGGTTGCCGTGTTCGTGTGGCGCGACGCCCCGCTCAGTGAGACGTCGGGAATCGACCTCTGGATCGTCTACGCGACGATCGCGCTCGTCGTGGCGCCCCCGCTGTTCCCGGCCTTCCAGGACACGCTTGCACAGGCCCCGGCGGCGTTTATCGCCTTCACGGTCCAGAGTACCGGCTTCCTGCTGGTTTCCTACATCAACTGATCCACAATGCAAACGAACACCAAACTTTACGGCACGCTCGCAGCGATTATGCTCGCGACGCTCGCGATCGTCGGACTCACCGCGACCGGCGGCGCTGTCGTCGCGACGGAAAACGTCACGATCGACGACCCGACCAACGACACCGTCGAGGTCGACGTCGACTACTCCTCGAGTCTGACGTCGTCGATCAACGCGACCGCCGAGCTGGTCAACAGCTCCGGCACCGTCGTCGACAGTCAAACGATCTCTTCGATGAACGCGACCGAGACGTTCACCCTGTCAGCCAGCGAGGCCGGCGACTACGAGATCAACGTCACGGCCGAAGACGAGACCAACACGACCGTCGCCGAGACGCGCGTGGTCGCCTCGCGGACGGCGACGATCGAGGACGCAACGACCGAGACGCTGACGGTTGACCTCGGGTTCCAGGGCTCGACGAACGCGACCGCGACGGTCAACGTCACCGACTCGACGGGCTCGTCGATCTACCGCACGACCGTCGACTACACGGGCACCGACACGACCAAGACGCTCACTCTCAACGACACGGACGGCCTGGTCAACGACACGCTCACGGTCACGTCGACGTTCAACCCCGCGAGCGCCTACGACGGCGCCTACGCGACCGTCGACGACGGCTCGACTGACTCGATCCTCGGCGGCACGATCGCCGGCCAGGACACGGGCGTCGTGCTCGCGGTCGTGATCGTCGCGATCCTCGGCTATCTGTACGTCCGACGGGAGGACTGAGACATGGCGACTGAGAATCAGTCGGGCCCACCCCCGGATGCGGGTGGGGTCTCTCGCCGGACGCTACTGAAAGCCGGCGCGGGCGCGGCGACGGTCGGCGCGATCACGACGCGCCCGGGCCCGCTCGAGGACGTCGAGATCTCCCCAGTCGGCGAGGCCGACGCCGCGATCGGCGTCGCGACGGTCGCCCTCGCGTCGGTCATGGCCGGCGGCGTCGTCGCGTCGGGCGCGCTGTACGGTGCGAAGGTCAAGGACTACCGCGAAATGCTCGCGGACGTCCAGAAGGACCAGGTCGAAGCACACGCCAGCGCCTACGACGAGATGGACGAATACGGCTTCCAGATCCTCGAGTGGGAGAACACGCTCGCGGACTCGATGACCCAGGCGCACATCAACGCTCGCGACGCCGTCGCCGACGCCTGGGAAGCCGGCAAATCGGCCAGCGAGGCCCAGAGCGACGCCTACGCCGAGATCGACGACTACTACGCCGAGCGCGTCGAGCACAATCTGTGGGTGCGGACGGCGAAAAGCCTCTCACAGATCGCCCGCGCGCTGTACAACGGATCCGAGGCCGTGATCGCCTCTGGCGAGTACGACTACAACTCGAGCAATCCGTGGTGTGGCCCGATCGTCGAACATCCGACCTACGGCACGCGCTCGTGGTCGATGCTGCTCGACCAGTCCGAACCGATCGAGGTTTCGCTGCGAAACGGCTCGACGGTCGAGATCGCCCTGCCGGACTTCAAGATCGAGTGGGACTCGAGCGATGTCTCCGACGGCGACTACGAGACGACGGTCAACACCTACGACTTCCTCGAGGGCCACATCGACGATACGATCGACCTTACGGCGACGATCGACGGGGAAAATGCGTCTTGGAATGGCGGGATCAACATCCCAAACGTCCCCGACGCTGATCTCGCCGGCTACCAGGTCATGCAGCTGCGCGACGACTTTGTCCGGATCCGCTCAATGATCGACGATCAGGCCCAGCAGGTCAAAGACGGCTACTACCTGAGCCTCGTCGAAGACATCTACTACGCGCTCGACCAGGGCTGGATCACGCCGAACGACCTCCGCGGGATCGACGGCCTCGCGCAAGAACTCGCCGGCACCGAAGACGCCAGCGCCGACGCCTACATCCTCGCGCTGACGTCGATGCTCGATCGCGTCCAGCCGGATCTATCAAAACTCGCGTCGATGTCAGCCGGCTACAACGGGTTTACCGGCCGGTCTGTCATTACCGACGACTCGGGCACCCGTAACATCTACCCCGGAAAATACGCCGAGGCCGCGACTTACGAGGGCCTACTCTTTGCCGAGTCTGTCCCGTCGTCTGGTCTCGACGCTGGTGCAAGGTATGTTTGCGATCCTACCGTTTTGGCAGGGACGGCAGGCAACAACTTCCTTGGCGTCGATACCTCTGGGAACGAACTTTGGAGCGATGGGCAAGGCGGTGTTGTCAAGGCCATTGAGGTCGGACCCGCTGGCCGAACAGTCTTCGTATCTGCTGGCCCCGATCTCTACGCCATTGACATGGACTCCATGTCTCAAAAGTGGTCTGTAACTGGATACCCTGAGGATGTCGAAGCTCTCGCCGCTGGACGTGACGGACAATATCTCTACGTTGCAGAAGGGGACTCAACGCGCAAGCTCGACGCCACTGACGGGACGGAACAGTGGATATATGAGGGATTTACGACAGATAATCAGGTCTATGATCTGTGCCTCTCCCCTGATGGGTCCTCTCTCTACGCCGCTTGTTCGGAGATGACGACAAGCAGCGACGGTAAGGTTGTATCTCTGGCTACTAGTGACGGAACTGAGAATTGGAATTATACCACATATGAGTCAAACAAAGGTGTCGCTACTGCCCCTGACGGTAGTGCTGTCTATGCTGCTGTCGGACAGAATGTAGTCTCTCTATCCCCGTCTGACGGGACTGAGAACTGGTCAGTGAGTCTGTCCGACTACCCCTCGAACATTGAGGTCACGCCTGATGGAACTGGCCTCATTGTCACTATCGCGTCGACAGTTAAGCGGCTGGATTCCGATGATGGCACGGAAGAGTGGTCTGTCTCTATCTCTAATGCAGTCAAGGACCTGATTTTCTCCCCGGATGGGTCCGTCTACGTCGCAACACAGGGCGGTGTCACTACGTTGGATCCATCGGACGGCACACAGGGCTGGTCCCTCTCTAAATCCAATTACGTTATGTCTATTACAATCCCATATAATCCGGTCATCCGACCCGATCTCTCAGTCGCTGGGACGATCTCGGGCGCGTACTTCTACGACGCTTCGAGCTCGACCGAGCACAAGCTGATGAGCGGGCTCTTGAAAATCGAGTCTATGACCGACCAGGACGGCAACAACATCGACACGACGGACACGAGCGACTGGGGCTCGCCGGACTACGATCAGGACAATATGGAAAGCTGGTCGGACTACTGGTACAAGGTCCAGGACTTCCGCGACACCTTCCGCGACTGGTACGAGCAGGGCGACACGTCGCTGTTCACAAGCTCGAGCGACGACGGCGGTTGGTGGCCGCCGGACTTCTGGCCGTCGTGGCTGCCATCCGATCCGATCGGCGCGGCGATCGTCGTGCTGCTCGGGATCGCGGGCTTCAACGTCGCAACGTCCTGATACCACTCTTTTTCATCAAAACCATGACGCCACACCTACGTACTTCACGGCGAGTCGCAGAGACGCTAATTATCACAGTCACGCTGCTGCTGGTCTTCCTCGGGCTCGCGTTCCTGGCCGCGAGCGCGAGCGCCCAAGAACTCCCCGGCGACGGTACCCCGACGCCGACACCCACGCCCGAAGGCACGGACGTCGTCGAGCAGCTGGGCGATCTCGTCGTTCACTCCTACGAGTACGACGGGGACGTCATGACGGTCAAAGCCACCTGGCGCGGCGACACGCCGACGACGCTGACGCTGGTCGAAATGCTCGAGATGGACTCGGGCGGCGCGACCGAGATCTCCTACAAGCAGGTCCGACTGTTGCCCGACGAGACGACGACGATCGAGATCGCTCTCGAGGAACGCTCGAGCGGGACGGCCGCGGCGCTGCTCTCGACGCCCGAGTCCGTCGAGCGCGGCGACGCGCTGGTCTTACAGTCGGGCGACGTCGTCGAGCGGGGCCCGATCCCCTTCGGGACGGCCTCGCTGCTGATCGGCCTAGCGGCGATCGGCGGCGCGGGCATGGCCTTCGCGCTGACCGCGCGCTCCTATCGCGACGATCATGAGGGCGAACGGAGGGAACGGATCGCATGAAGGACCAGCCACCTGGCGATCCACCGGCGTTCATTCCAGACCGCTGGTCGGCGGCCATGCGAACGCTGTACGGCCGCTACTACGACCCGGCGCTTGACACAATGACGGCGATCGCTGCCGGCCTCGCCCTCTTGGGGGCCTACGGTCTGCGTGCCGACATCGACGGCTCACTGCAGGTCATCGTCGCCGCGGCGGCACTTCTGGCGTACTTCTTGGCGGTCGCTGTCTGGGACGAACGGAGGTGGCGCGCATGACCTCGAGCGACAGTCGCGTCCCGGGCTGGATCGTCGCCCCAATCGCGACCGCGCGCGAGGTCGTCGGCAACAACCGGCGGGCGTCCTACCTGGCCGTCGTGATTCTCGCGGGCCTGTACGCGACCGGGAACCTCCCGAGCGTCGGGATCCCGTCGTGGTGGCCCGCCGCCGGCGTCGCCGCGGCGGCCGCGTACTTCGGCGGGAAACGCGCGGCGAAAAGTATCCTCGAGCTCGTCCCTGAGAAAGACGGGATCCTCCTCGTCGAATTCCAGGCCGACGATCCGGGCGGCGGCGCGATCTACGAACTCTCGGAAGAAGCCTTCGAGGACATGTGGATCGCCGGCGGCGACCTCTATCAGTGGGACAATTCGCCTCGGCGCGTCTACGAGGTCCGCGAGTACGACCCTGAGCTCAACTGGGCGGTCGGCAACTGGCGAGAAGCGCCGCCGGGAAGCGCCCTCGCGTCACACGCGACCGTCGACGACGCCCTGGCGGCGATCCGCGAGCTGCGGGAAGACCTCGAGCCCGATGCCGCCGAGGCTCGCGAGCTTCGCCGGCGGATCCGCGGGATCATTCGCGAGCTCGACAAAGAGCGCGCCGAGGCTCAACAGGCGATCCTCGACGATCACCTGGCGCCCGATCTCGGCGGGTCGCGCTCGATCGACGAGATCGTCGACGAGCACATTCCCGACGAGATCCACCCGGCCAATGGCGCGAGCGAGCGCGAGCGCCCGCCCGACGCGCCGCGACCGGGCCCGAAGGAAAACGGCGACAGTCCCGACGACGACGGCGACGACACGCTCGAGGGACTCAAGGCCGCCCTGGCCGGTGAGGCCGATGGGTGACGGATCAGCCTTCGCCGCGGCCGAGATCGGGACGGAACTACGCGGCGGGCCAGCCGAGTCGGTCCGATCCTTCGCCGGTCTGATCGACGACGATCGCGGCCGGGCGCTGCTGAACTACTACGACTCACTGCTCGACGTCCCGGTCGAAGAAACGCGGATCGGCCGCGAGATTATCGCGAACTACTCGACGGACACGATCGACACGGCCGTCGGCTCGTCGTCGGTCAACCAGATGAAAGCCGCGACCGGCCTCACGAACCAGGCCCAGGACGGCCGGGACTTCTACGGCCAGGTCGCGAGTCGTCTCGAGAGCGAAGGCGCGGTCGGGATCATGTTCGGGCCGCCGGGCGCCGGGAAGACCGCAACAACGTTCGACGTCGCGAGCGCCTGGCAGGCGCGGACTGGCGGCGCCGTGATCGGCAACACGTCGTATTCGGGCTTCGACCGCCAGTTTACCAGCGACACCGAAATGCTCGAGGCAATGGGCTCGATCGAGGGGCCGGTCCTCGCGCTGATCGACGAGGTCGCCCAGGAACTCTCGGGCTTCGGGAAGGGCTCGAAACAGGCCGAGGCCTTCTCCGACGCGCTGCTCTTTATCCGCAAGAAGGAACGCCGACACGGCAAGTACGCGAAAAAGGGATCGGCGCTGCTGGTCGGCCACACTCGCAAGAAGGTCGCGAAGCCGATCCGGCGCGTCGCGAGCTTCGGGATCGAGAAGCCACACCAAGACCAGCCGGACAAAGCGCGCCTGCTCGACAGCGAGGGCGGGAAAGATACGTGGGACGAGGCTGGTAGCTTCCAGGGCCTCACCGACACCGCCGAGACGTACGCCGAGTACGAGCCCAGCGAGTTTACCATCGAGGAAGCCTACGACGAGGACGAGGCCGAGTCGGTCGATCTCGACAAAGCGAAGAAACAGCAGGCGATCGAGACGGTTGTACGGGCCCACGTCGAGCAGGACATGACCTACGAGGACGCCGCCGGCCTGGTCGAGTACGGCGAGTACTGGGTGGGTGAGCGCGTGCGCGAGTGGAAAGACGGCGACCATGATTTTGTCGACGTCGACCGGCCGTGATCTGACAGACCGCGGCCCGATCGCCCGAGGGTGGGTGGCTGGGGGCGCCCCCCGATTACAGTTTTTACACGCGGGCGCATAGCGGGGGTTTCTCTCGATAATCTCGCACCCGGTTGCTTGGCAGAGTTATCAGAAAGAAAATATTTCTACGGCCGGCTACGCTCGGCCCGGCTTATCAAGTGCGGTGGTATTGCGGCGCGGTCGGTGCGGTCCGAACGACCGAGCGCCAGCGAGGGAGTGTGGGTATTTTGCTATTGTGGGCTTACCCACACCCCCTAAGGCCCCTTGCCCGGGCGCTGAGAACGCGACGACCGCCGCGGTCGCGAAGGCCACGGCTCGAGCGCGCTAAGTGAAACTGGGGTTGTACTTCTCGAGCGTTTTAACTCAGATATGGTTGTGGAAAAAAGGGTGTTGGCCGGTGTTGCCACTACCGAGTAACCCGCTACCGGAGGGCTCGATAGTGACCTTTCCCGAGGATCTTCCCGCCGACGACGACGCGACGGTCGGGGTACTCGTTGCCGTCGGTGTCGCGCCAGGTGATCGTTGCGTTCTCGAAGCGTCGCGTCAGCAGGCTCGAGCGCTCGGCGGCGTCGAGCCCGGCGCGGAGGATCTGGCGGATCTCGGTGTCGGACAGTGGCTTCGAGATCTCGAGCTCGAGCTCGGGACGCTGCTTGATCACCTGGACGCCGTGACGTCGAAGCCACTCGGTCAGCGGGCCGTCGTCGCGCCGCAGAAGGTCGTGCTCCTCGGCCACCTGGCGGATCGACTGAGTGGCCCAGTCGGCCGTCTCGCGGACTTTGTCGACGATCGACCGGACGTGATCGCGCGTCACGTTATCGGCAAAGTCGACGATCCCGTCGTCGGTGCGCAACAGCGACCGCAACTTATCGACGAGCCGGTACACGGTCGACGTCCCGCTCTCGGCCTCGTCAGCGAGCTCCTCGTAGTGCATGGCGCCGCCGTCGGTCAGCACAGTCAGCAACTCCTCTTGTGTCGGACTCAACTCGGTGCGGATCAACTCGGTCTCGGCGTGCTTCTCGATCTCGTCGCGCAACTCCGGCAACGGATTCTCTCGAAGGCTCGGCTCGACGTCAGCGGGCTCGACGCCGAAGTACGGATCCGTCGAGATCCACACCCCCGCATCCGGGCCCAGGGGAAGGCCGGCCCAGTGAACGACGTTATACAGCGTCTCGTCGAGCTCCTTGAGGACGTCCTGGAGCGCGTCGATCGGGACGGCGCCCTCGGGATCGTACTCGTTCGACAGCGCGACCTCGAGCTTCGGGTGACTCAACGGATCACCGCTGGCCTCGCCGCGCGGATTCGCCGGGTGGTAGTTTTTGATCCGCTTCCCGTGCTCGCGCCCGTCTCGATCAGGCAACAGCATGGCCCAGGTGTCGGGATCGGTCGCGACACTCTGGTAGTGGCCGACGATCTCCTCGTGATCCCACTTGTACGCACCGCGGCCGCGCTGATCGCTCGCGACGTCGGCCAGCTGGTCGAGGATCCCGCCGGCGCCGACGATCCGGTCCTCGCTGGCCTGGCGCGCCAGGCGGACGTAGCGCTCGATCTGATAGGCCCGAGAGAACTCGTGGGGCTCGCCGGTGAAGTACTCGCGATTGAGGCCGATATGCTCGGCGAACGCGACCAGGAGCTCGCGCGCCTCGCTCGGCTCGAGGTTTGTCGTGATCAGCTGTACACGGACAGACTCGGGGAGATCGTCGGGAAGCGCCTGCATATCCTCATCCGAATTGACGTTTTTTGTGTTCGGAAACCCGGGCCGAAACTGAATCACGGCGTCTTTGTCGCCGATCTCGTCGAGCGCTTCGACGGTGTAGCTGTACTCGTACATGCCGTGCTCGAAGTCCTGATCCTCGGGCGGGGCGATCTGCCCCTTCCACTGGTTCGACTTCACGACGTCCCACGTCTCGCCGATCGCGTCGAACGGCTCGAGGTAGTCCGCCTGGTCGGGCTCGAAGACACTCACGACGCCCCAGTACGGACTAAGCCCGTGCTCGTCGAACAGCAGTTTCAACCCGAGCCCGTGTGTCTCGAGGGCGACGGGGTGCTGGCTCACGTCGACTCACCCCCGTCGGTAACAGCGTAGTGCTCGAGCTCGGCCTGGCCCGGCGGGTGGTAATTGTCGATCTCCTCGCGCAACCACCGCATTTGATCGCCGATCCCGCCGAGGTCGTCGTCGCGAAACGGAAATTCGATGTGCCGCGCCTCGTTCGTGAGCGTCTCCTCGATGTGCTGAAGATACGTTTCACCGACTAAGACGACGTAATGGGCGTGAATCGCCCGAAACGACAGCGACGTCTGGATCTCCCCCGCTGTCAATACGGACCATCGGCCGGCCTCGTAATCACCGATGTAGCTGTCTGATTGCGGATCGAGGGAAGCGTCGTAAGCCTCGATCTCGTCGTCAGGGTGGATTAGCCCGTGCTCTGCCGAGAGGATCAACCACTCGTCGCAACAAGTTTCGGCGTACTCTCGCTTCAGCTGGAAGTAATTCGACGTGTACAGCTCTTTTGCGGGCACGGTCTCGCCGTCGTCGAGATCTTGCTTTGCGGATCCGCACCCGACGATCGCGATCCGGGGGGTCGCGACGCAATCGCGACAGTACTGGCCGTCCTCGTGAACGAAAGCGGACTCGAGGCCACCTTCGGGCGAGAGTCGAGACCCACACCCAAGACAGCGCTCGCTCATCGGCCGATCACCTCAAGCCGATCCCAGGCGACATTGACCAGCCCGGCGTCGGTGACGACGTCGGCCCGCTCGGGATCGCCCTCGTACAGCCACACGCTCGCGAGCGCTCCCTCGTGGCCGGCCGCCGAGACACGCATGCCGACTGTCGCGTGCTCGTCGTCGACGGCCCATCCCTCGGGAAGGCGCGGCGGCTGATAGTCGACGACGTCCTCAGGACTCACGTCGACCACCTCTGGTAAGATTTACAAGAGATCCCTGAGAACCGCCGTCGGGCGGGCGACTGACTCCCGACACCCCAACCTGCTCTACCGGCGTCGTCGATCACCGCCCGTCCGTCCGAAGCCATTATCGGCCGACGTGGGCACCCGGCGTGCCCGGGTGCCACTCTCCACCCCCAGACCCCCCACCTTTCCCCTGTTTGCAGCTGGCCGCGAGTAACTGCGTTGTCGACAGATTTACAGGCTGAGGCCCGCAAAACAGCAATAGCGAGCGTCAGAGTGAATCACCTCTGTTCGTAGTGGTCCAGGGGAACGACACTCGCTCCGACCGCTCGACGTCGTACAGGCGGCTCGCTCGGACGAAGGTAGGGCTTCGCCCGGGCACTTCGGTTTCTTCGGACGTCACAGCTCATCACCGCCTGGGTAGTCGACGATCTCCGGCTCGAGATCAACCTCGTAGCGCTGGTAGAGACCGGCCGTAAGAACGAACACGGCGTACCAGAGTGGGCCGAACTCGTCGTACGTCTTGACTACCTGCCGACGAACTTCGGCGGGGCCGACAGTGAGCACGCCATTCAGCAGATGAAACAGGTGGGCGGCGATCGCGACGCCGATATAGACGCCGACGAATCTCACGCCGACCTCGAGATAGGCGCTCACGACTGATCACCGCCCTCAAGCGACGCGATCGCCTCGTCGACGTCTTCCTGGTCGGCGCCCTCGGGCTCGCGAAACGGGCCAGCCATGAACCCCCGCATGCGGGTGGGGGTATCGTCGCTCATTCACCCTCACCTCCAAGCGGAACACGGTGGCCCCAGAACGGCGGCCAGACTGCCGTCCGGTCGATCTCGAGACGATCGTCGAGTTCGACATCGTGGTCTCGATCGAAGAACTCCCACCACCGCTGGCGGATATAGTCCTCGAGATCACGCCCGAGAGCAGCGAAGATCTCGTCGATCGCCTCGCCGATGGACTCGAGAAGACTCACCGCCAGTCACCCCCGAAACATTCGGGATTCTGGCAGAGCCGGCGGTGACTCACGATCGCCGCAAAGGCAACCTCCCGATATTCTCGATCGTCGTGCGCGTCGGCCTCGGGACACGCAGGCGCGGGCTCGTCGCTGTCGGGGTCGGGCCGGTGCACAACGCCGGAGCTCCGGGCGCGATACTCGACGACGCGCTCAAGCTCAACGGCGTCGACGTCAGCGGCCTGACTCACGCCGACTCGCCTCCGATTAAAAAATTCTGACAGGGTTGAGCGATTACTGACTCCCGAAGCCGGAAGCTAAATCCCTCCGACCCCATAGCGATTATCACTCTATCATATCGTTTCTTAGAGGTGTCTCTCGGAAGGATCCCGCGGGGTGGTCGGCGTGAGCCAGGCCGACCTCGCATCGCTTGGTGTCGCCGGCGACGTCGGTAACTGGACGCTGGCAACTGACGAGCCCGGCTTTTACGGGCGACGTTGGTACTGGAAATCCTCGAGCTACGTCCTCGTCGCCAACCAGAACACCGGCTCGTTCGCCGTCTATACACGCGACGACTGGAACGGCGCGCTCACGAACGATCCCGTCTACCAGGAGCGCGATCTCGAGAATGCGCTCAGTCGCGCGACTGAGTGGCTGCTCGCCCATCCGAGCGGACGCGATATCGAAGGCGGTGATCGGTCGTGAGCCAGGCCGCCGACGTCGACGCCGTCGAGCTCGAGCGCGTCGTCGAGATGATCGACGATCTCGATGCGGACTTCGTCGTGATCAGCGGCCGGGACCGATCACCGACCAGACAGGCGATGTTCGGCAGTGTCTCCCAGGAGATCCTCCGTGCGGCACCGTGTCCGGCGGTTTCGGTCCGTAAAACGCCCGATTGGGCCTAACTCAGCCACTCTTCGGGCCGGGTATCGTAGTCGACGTCGGTCGCCGCGAGGTGTTCGACCATCTCCCAGGGAACGTCCTCGATAGTGACCTGCTGGCCGTCGTAGCGCAACTGCCGTCCGATTTCGACCGGATCGGGTTCGCGGTTCTGGCGTCGGGCGACCTCGATCTCGCTGTCGTCGTAGTCCTTGTCTATCGTAAGCAGATTCACGGGCCGGCCCCACAGGTCGAAGGCGCGCTCGAGCACGTCTGTCGCCTGCTCGATGTCCAGCGCGATGCCGTTGTAGCGATGGGCGAGCAGCAGCTCGCCGGCGTTGCCGTAGTTGCCGTCTTCGACGACGATCGTCGGCTTGCCGAAGTTGGTGAACTGCAACAGCAGTTTCTGCTTGACGTCCTCCGGATCGGTCGAGGAGACCCGGAAGTCGCCGGCACTCTGCGAGTACTCGTAGGCGAAGTAATCGTGTTCCTCGACGAACTCGTCGGTGAGAAACTCGTCGAGAAATGTCACGTCGTTGTGGCTCTGGCGAATCTCGCGCATCCGGTCCCAGCCGCGGGCGTACTCGACGTCCGCGAGCGCCGCGTCGACGCTGTCGTAGCGGCTGTCGTCGAAGAGATAGCGGCTGATCTGCTCCAGCTGTGCCTGTCCGATCCGGGCGAGAAAACCACGGTGCTGTGGCTTGACCAGCGAATAGTGTCGCCGGACGAGCCCCTCCTGAGAGAGGACCGTCCAGGGATAAGCCTCGACGTCAATCTCGCCGTCCCGAGCGCGTTCAAGGGCGTCGGCGTCGACACGGGGGTCGTCAGAGTCGATCTCCCCGAGATGGCCCGGTACGTCCTCGATCCACGCCGGGGGCGCAAGCGTCGACAGAACCGTCCCGAAGTCGACGGCCTCGTGGAAGTTCCGCCAGGTGATCCCCTCGACACGCAGGAGGCGCTCGACGACCTCCCGGCGGTTGGCGACGTTTTCGACGTACTGCCACAGTTCGAACCCGAGCTTGTAGGGATTGAGTCCGCCCGACCCGAGCACTTTCGACATGTGATCGGCGTACGTGACGAACTCGTCGGCGTCAGCGAACCCTTCGCCGACCATCATAACGGATTCCCAGTAGGTGGCCCATCCCTCGTTGAGCACCTTGGTCATCTTCTGGGGAGCGAAGTAGTACGCTTCCCGGCGGACGATCTCAAGCACGTCTTTCTGCCAGTCGGTCATCTCGACGGCTTTCCCGGCCGACTCGTCGTATCGCTTGCCGTGCTTGCGGATGAACCCGAGAACGTCTTTCTCGGGGGAGACCGGGAACGAGTGTGTCACGTCCTCGGCCTGTGCGTCGAGCCATTCGTCGCCGAACACTTGCTGGGTTACTTCCTCGGAGAGGTCCAGTTCGTCGAGCCGTTCGGCCGGATCGGCGATATCGAGGTTCGCCTCGCCGTCGGCCACGGCAGGTGCGTACGGCCGGTGTTGGTCGATCGTGTCCTCCAGACAGAGCACGTGATCGATCCACCGCTCGACCTCGCTGCGGTCGATTTCGGGATCGCGCATGTACTCCCGGATCGTCTCGGCGTGGCGGGCGAGCATCTCGGCGGCCGCCGGGTTCTGTGCGTCGATCGTGTCCCCCGTCTCGCGGTCGGTGAACAGTCCGAACCACTCGTTGTTCGCGAAGAAGTCGGCGTGTGCCTCGACGTGGGTGATGACCGCCTTCTGATCGGCCAGCGAGTTCGACTCCTGGAGGAACGCGTGGGCTGGGTTGTCGTTGTTGACGATCTCGAAGGCCTTCCCGCCGAGGAACTGGTTTTGCTTGCGCTGGCGGTCGTATGCCATCCCCCACCGCCAGTGGGGATAGCGCCGCTGGAACCCGCCGTAGGCGATGAGCTCGTTCATCTCGTCGTAATCGACGATCCAGTAGTTGACGGGATAGGGCGTCAGTCCGAGCTTTTCGGCGAGTTCGCCCGCCCGGGCGACGGACTCTTGCAGTTCGTCGGCGATTCGCTGTGCTTCGATGCGGTCGTCGATCATGACTCTTCCTCCGTACTGAGAACCTCGTAGATAGCGTCCACGACGTCTTCCGGACTGGAGACGTAGGCGACGGCCACGTCGTCCACAGTCCGGAAGTGTCGTTCGACCTCTTCGGCGTGGGTGGCGTTGATCGCGTTTCCGGAGGGCTGAGTTTCGACGTAGGCGTGGAGATTCGCGGGGATCTCCTCCATCAACGGGATCACGCGCTGTTCCGTGTCGTTGCTGGAGTTCTCGCTGTCGCCCGCAGCGAAGACGTAGCGGTTCCACTCGCTCCAGGGGTACTGCTCGTCGAGAACCGCCGCGGCGAGTTCGTAGGCGCTCGAGATGCGCGTCCCGCCACCGGACCGGATGCCGAAAAACTCCTCGCGGTCGACCTCCCAGGCCTCGGCGTCGTGTGCGATGTAGACGAACTCAGCGTTGTCGTACTTGCCCTGGAGATACCAGTCCAGCGGCGTGAACGTGCGCTCGACCAGTTCCCGCTTCTTCTGGCGCATGCTCCCGGAGACGTCGCGAATGTTGACCACGACGACGTTTCGCTCGCGCGTTTCGACGATCTCCGGATACCGGTAGCGTTCGTCCTCGCTGCGGAAGGGGATCTCTTCGAGCCCCTCTCGGCGGATCCGCTGGGCCGTCGTCTCGTGATCGACGGTCGCCTCCATCTCTTCGACCGAATCCCATCGGTCGCGTTCGTCGGCGGGGAGATCCTCGTAGGCGTCCTCGATCCACGCCCGCGAGACGGGGATGTTCGCTTCGCGGGCCCACTCGTAGACCGCCGCCGGCCCCCAGCCGTCGACGCGCAGCGCCTCCCGGACGTACTCCTCGTCGAAGTCCATCGCCATCTTGCGCTTCAGCCCCTCCTTGAACAGTCGCTCGAAGTCCAGCGTCGACGACGGACCGGTCCGGGTGATGTCGGTGAAGTCCCCCTCGGTCTCCTCGATCACTTTCTTGCCCTTCGGCTCGAGATCCAGCCCCAGGCGTTCGTCGAGTTCCTGGGCGAACTCCTCGGGATCCATCTCGTAGTACTCGTGCTCGCCGCCGTCCTCGCCGGGTTCGCCCTCCCCGTCATCGTCGTCCTGGGGCTGGCCGACGGGATCACCCTCTTCGGCGCCTTCGCCCTGACCGACGCCGCCCTGATCGCGACGGTCGTAGGCAAACTCCGGAAGATCGACGATCTTGATCGGGATCCGGACCGTGTCCGCACGCGAGTTCCCCAGATCGCCGTACTGGATGAACTCCGCCAGGTCCTGGCGGCGCTGTTCGCCCACCTCTCGGTAGCGTTCGAGGTCGTCTCTCAGTCCCATCTGTAGCTCACCTGTCCCATGACGTGGCGGCTCGTGAGTTCGGCGGCGGCCTCACTGTACCCGAAGTGATCGGCCATCGTCTCGATCGTCCGGGCTTTCACCCGGGCCGTCTCGGTGTTCTCGGGAGGGTCGTCCCACTGCTGCGGGTCGAAGTCCTCGAACGTCCGCCGGACGTCCGCCCAGTCGTGACTGCCGAGCACCGACTCGATCACCGGGATCTCCGTCAGCGCCACGTCCTCGACCCGGAACTGCTCGTCGCGGTTGTGCCAGGCGTGGCGGTTCAGCGCGGTGATGACCTTCTCCGTCCGGAACGCGACCACCTCGTCTGTCGGCTCGTTGCCGCGGTAGTCGCTTTCGGTGAACCGGCCGAGGTGCTCGACCTCGAAGACCTTCATCTTCAGCGGATCGGGGTCGACGTACTCCCCGCGGTCGTTCTCGATCCGGTCGTCGGTCGCCCAGGCGTAAACGTGTTCGACGTACTCCTCGACGGTCTCGTCCGTGACGCCGCTCTCGTACATGATCGCCGCCAGGACGTCCGACTCCTGTCTGTCGAAGATGTGGCTCTTGACCGGCACGACTCGCTCCTCGAACTCGGCGGCTTCGGCGGGTGAGAAGACCGGCGCCGTCCGGAGCCCGCTGGCCATCGCGTCCAGAACGTCGCGGGGCAGTAACACGTCCTCGACGGGTAACGTGGCGTGGTGGCGGTCGGTCTCCTCCTGGAGGAGATCGGCGATCACGTCGCGCGTGTAGGTGACCGGGATCCCGTGCTCGCCGTCGGTTGCGTCGTCGTCGAACTCGAAGGCATCGGCCTCGCGACGCTCGTCGCCGTCCTGGAGGTAGCCGCGATCGAACAGCAGCGCCTTCTCGACCAGGCCGAGATCGCCCGGGAGGTCGCTGCTGTCAAGCCGTGAGACGACGTCGTACAGCGCGGCCGCCTCCAGCGCGTGCGGCGCGAGTTCGCGCTGTCGAACGCCGTCGCCGCGATCGACGTCGACGGTGAGAGAGCTCCGGATACGCTCGTCCAGTTCCGACCAGGAATCGGCCGCCCAGACGGCCGTGTCTGTCGTCAGTTCTCGCCGCAGGAGTTGCACTTCAAGCGAGAGGTTCGCCAGGTAGGTAAACTCGTGTCTGGTCAGTCGCCGCTTGAGCGCCTTCAGCGGGTCCTGCCCCTCGCGGTCGGCGTGCTGGTCGAGCGTCGCCTCCAGGTCGGGATTGGAGATGACGACCAGTTGCGTGTCGACGTCCATCCCGATCCCCTTGTCCAGCTTGACAGCCTCCTCGTCGGGCACGTTCAGCAATCGCTGGAGGAGGTCCGCGTGCTGGGCGGCGTCCTCGACGACCGTCAGCAGGCCGTTGCCCTGACTGAGGACGCCGTCGTAGGAGAACGCCTGTGGGTTCTTGCGGCCTCGTGAATCCAGCTCGCGCAGCATGCCAGCCATCCACGATCCGACGAGGCGTTCTTTGGGACTTCCCTCGTCTTCGCTGTGGAGGACGCCGATCCCCTGTCCGACGTCGACGACGTAGTTGGTCACGCGCAGATGGTCGGGGTCGGTCACCGCCGAGAACAGGTCCGTGACGCCCTGCCGGCGGTACTGCTCTGTCAGATGGTCGTAAGCTTCTCGGGAGAACGGATCCAGATCGGTCTCGACGTGGACCGTCGTGTGACCGAGTCGGTCGTTGACGGCCTCGAGGATCTTTTCGCGGACCGACTCCGGGAAGACCGAAAGCGGATGGGTCTGAACGGGACTCTCGTACCAGTCGTCTTCGTCGTCGCTCCGGTTGTCGCCGTAGGTGAGCCCGCCCGCTTGCCCGCCCGCGCCGCTGATGTTCCACTCGACGGTGTAGCGGCGGCCCGCGTCGGTCTTCGAGTACGCCCGGAGCCCGTTGATCAGACAGCGTTTCAGTTCCGACTTGCCGGTCGCGGTGGGTCCGGTAAACCAGATGATCGTCTCGTCGTTGCCGCGACGGGCCGCGATCGACCGCAGGTCGTCGACGAAGGCGTTCAGCACGTCGGTATTGCCGAGAATGGCATGCTCGCCGTCGTTGTACGGATCGTCGAAGAACCGATAGCGCTCCACTCGCTCGCCCTCCTCGATCACGGTGCGGGTCCCGGCAGCCTCGATCGCGTCGAGGAGATACTGGGACGCGTGGGCGGCGATCGCCGGGCGATCGAGGATCAGATCGACGTACTCCGACAGCGACAGCGGCTCCCGGTAGGTCCGATCGAGAGCCCGATCGGCCGCTGCGATGAAGTCAGTGCCGTCCATCACTCTTCCATCTCGCTTTTGGCGACCTCCGCGCCGGCGAACTCCAGCACCTCCTTGGCACCCTCGCGGCTGTGGCCCTGATCGATCAGCGCCTCGATCCAGGCGCTGCGCTCGTCGTCGCTCATCTCCCCGGAGGCGACCAGTGCGGAGAAGTTGATGTTGTGTTTCTTGTCCTCCCAGAGCTTGCGCTCCAGCGCCCGGCGCAGACGGTCGTTGTCCTGGGGATCGAAGCTCGAACCCTCGCGGGCACGCCGGGAGACCCAGTTCGCGACCTCCTGGCGGAAGTCGTCTTTGCGGTCCCGGGGGAGATCGAGTTTCTCCTCGACGCTCCGGAGGAACTGCTCGTCCGGCTCCTGCTCGCGGCCCGTGATCTCGTCTTCGACCGTGTCGTCGTCGATGTAGGCCATCACGTGGTCCATGTACTTCTCGCCCTGACGGCGGATCTCCTCGACGTCGTAGGCCAGCGCGTGGCGGACGTCCTCGATGGCCCGGTCCTTGTACTCCTCGCGAACGAGTTCGAGATACCGGTAGTAGGTGTCGAAGCGGTCCTCCGGGATCGACCCGTGGTTCTCGAGGTTCGCTTCGAGGTGCGTGAACGTCGCGAGCGGTGAGAGGAACGACCGACCGCGGTGCATCGAGTCCATGATCGCCTCCGCGATTTCGTCACCGATGAACCGCGGACTGACGCCTTCCATCCCCTCGCCGATCTCGGCAGCGGCCTCGCCTTCCTCGCGGAGTTTCTTGACGTCGACGTCGTCGGCCTCGCTCTCACCGTTGTAGGCTTTGGCCTTCTGGAGCAGGTCGACGTTGCTCGCGTCGGGTTCCTCGATGCGAGTCAAGACGCCGAACAGCCCCGCCATCTCCAGAGTGTGGGGCTCGACGGAGATGTCCGGCAGGTCGGCGTTCCGGAGCATCTTCCGGTAGATCATCGCCTCGTCCTCGTAGCTCAGCACGTAGGGGAAGTCGATCCGCTTGGTGCGGTCGTTGAACGCCTCCATCTTCTCGTCGCCCTTCTTGTCCTTGTACTCGGGCATGTTCGTCCGGCCGACGATCACCTGGTCGATGTCGATCCGGGGGTTGTTCTTCGGCTTGATCGTCTGCTCCTGGGTCGCGTGCAGGAAGTCATAGAGGAACTCCCGCTGGAGCTTCAGCAGCTCCTCACCGGAGAACAGCCCGCGGTTAGCGTTGCAAAAGGCCCCAGAGTAGTCGAACGCCCGCGGGTCGCTCTCGCCGTAGATGGCGATTTTCGAATAGTTGACGTCACCGGTCAACTCGGTCTCGTCCTGGTTTTTCTTGTCCTTCGGTTCGAAGGTCTCGATAGCCTGGCGCATGTTCTCGTCGGCGACGAGCCGGACGATCTCGATGTGGTTGTTCAGGACGGTCTCCAGGTCGTCGTCGTAGTAGGCCAGCAGCCGGTCCATGTAGAACTCGCTGGCGGGATCGAGACTCTGCTCGTTGCGGATCGTGTAGGGGGCCTCGAGGACCTCGTTGACGTCTTCGAGGATCCGCCGGCGCTGGGGTTCGGGGATCAACACGAGCGGATCCTGGTTCATCGGCGACCGGACGATGTCGTCGGCTGGGTCCTGATCCGGGATGACGTCGCAGAGGTTCGTCCACCGGAAGGTATACATCCGGCCCGCGTCCCGGCGGGTGTAATCCTCGAAGTAGCGTCGAACCTGCCGATCGAAGTCGGACTTGCCGGACCCGACCGGCCCCAGCAGGAGTTTGATGCGCTTTTGAGGCCCGAGTCCGCGAGCCCCGCTTTTGACCTTGTTGACGAACTCGTGGATCGATTCGTGGATGACCCGGCCGTAGAAAGTGTTTTCGCCGTCGCTGATCGGATCTTCCGAGGCCAGTTCGTACTCGACGAGGCCGGCGTCCTCGTCGTACTCGGTACCGTAGTAGTCGAACATGTCCGCGACCCGCTGGTGGGCACTGCGAGCGATGCGGGGCTCGTCGTAGAGTTGCTCGAGATACCACGAGAAATCGTGGTGATCCCGGAGGTCGGCGGGGATCGACGCGCGGTAGTCGTCGCTCAGTTCCGAGAGGGTCTCCGGTTCACTCATGGTATCACGCCGGATAGTCGCTGCGTGATACCCCCGCGTGACTGTTCGGGTGATGGGACGGAGGGCTCGGTCGTTGCTGGTCGCGCCCGGTGGTAGGGACCGGTTTCGGGCGGCCGCGTCGTGTCGTGTGGTATCGAGTGTCTCATTTTCCGATACTGTAATACCTAAGGGGATCTCATTTACTTAAACCCTTGCTTTATTCAGGGTGTGAGTAACGCGCATGGCCACGGGAAACCGGACTGTAGCAGTGATGCGAAACCATATTTGGTTATCTCCACTGGGGTCGTTTTGAGCCTATTTATAAACATCTCCGATCGACCGAGAGGCTCTTTTCGATAGCGCCGGTGAAACGAGTATGGATCTCGCGAGCGGGCTTCCCGGGGGCTGGTCAATCTGGAACGAAGAGGTGGGCCGAGTCGTGGTGGTCTATCGTCCGGACGTTTTCGATAGCGAGGCGTTCCCGCCGCCGTGTCTGCCGACGCTGTATCTCACGAAGGGGTCGCGAGGCCGCCGTCCCGGCAGGCCCGAACCGGATCCGGACGACCCGTGGTACGTGACGCTATCGCTGGAGCCGGACGTGACAGCCGATCGACGGCAGTTCGACGGCCGGCCGGCCGCGATCGAGGGGATGGTCGAACTGGCGACGGCGTTCGCCGACGGTGAGTTCGACTACCGGTCGCTGTATCAGGTCCCCCGCGAGCGATATCTGGCGAAGCTCGACGAGTTGACGGGGCGAGAAGCTTAATCGGCTCGGGGGTGTACCAGTAGCCGATGGTACAGCTCACGCTCGTCGGGACGCGCCTGGCCGAGGTCGGACAGACGTTCGTCTACCAGGGGGCCGCTGAGGCCTGCGAGGGGTGTCCCTACCGCGATCAGTGTCTCAATCTCACGGAGGGACGCAAGTACGAGATCGTCAACGTTCGAGAGAACGCCAGCGTGCTCGACTGTGGCGTCCACGACACTGGCGTGCAGGCCGTCGAAGTCGAGCCCGCAACGATCGAGGCCAACGTCGCCTCGCAGGGAGCCTACGCCGGGAGCAAGGCCTCACTCGAAGGGCCGTGCCCGTACACGGAGTGTCCCAGCCACGAGTACTGCGAGCCCGCCGGCGCGGAGTTCGACGAGCAGTACACGATCGACGAGGTACTCGGCGAGCCGCCCCACGACTACTGTATGCTCGATCGCGACCTGACGCTCGTCAAACTCGCGCCGCCGGACGACGCCTAGACGGACCGCTGTACGTCTGTTCTGAATGGCCGCGCCGCCGGATGGCCATCTCGACGCTAGGCAGAACTGTCCCGCTTTTTCGCCGTGTACCCGAAGACGTCCTCATAGCCGTAGGCCGACAGCAGCACTGGATAGAACGGTTCGTCGGCGACAACTCGCTTGCCGTCGGCAGCGGCGAAAGCGTCGCCAGCTTCCACGCGCTCGAAGTTGGAGACGTAGACCTCGTACTCCTCGGCCTCGGTCTTGGGAACGACGTCGTCGAGCCTGTAGACGGCGTGTTCGCGGGGTTCGAGCGGCGGTTCGTCGATCAGCACGCCCGTCGCTCGCAGGAACTCCCGGACGATCCGGGTGGCGTTGTCCGCGGCCGCCACGGACCCCTGGTAGCCGGCCTCGACCTCGACGACCGTCTCGACCGACTGGAACAGCCGACCGTCGTCGAATGGGCCGGTTTCCACGATCGCGTCGACGGACAGCCGGCGTGCCAGCCCCTCCGACCGGCCGTCTGCTCGCTCGACGATCGCGAACGGTTCATCGTAGGACTGTGTCGAGTGCAGCGCCAGCGTCGTACACCCCTCGAGTTCGGCCGTCAACTCGGCCGCGAGCCGTGATTCGTGTGTCGGCCCGTCGGGATCACCCGGGAACGTCCGGTTGAGGTCCTCCTCACAGTAGCGCTGTTCGGCCGCCAGCGCTCGCTCGTTCGCGACGATCAACTTCACAGGTTGCTCGATGGGTGGGTCAGACGCCAACAGACGGTCGATCGCCGTCACGCCACAGGGCTCGTCACCGTGAATAGCCGCGACGACGGCGACAGCCGGTTCGCCTGCACCGAGCTGTTCGATCCGCATCGCTATCGGATTGGGCACTCGATCATTTATATTGCTCGACACGGGATGGCAGGCCGCGTCGGCGGTGTCGCCCGACGAAATCGAGAGAAGGGCCGGAACGACTTTGAATATCACAAGTCACCGACCACATTGCCCCACTTCTTTATGTAGGGTGCTACCAGTCGTTATACTGATGTCTGATATCGACGCCGACATCGATCGGGACGTCGACGAGCTCGAAGAGAACATCGACCGCAATTCCGGGTACGACCACGAGGCTGCAAGCGAGATCCAGACGTCGATCGCGAAACTGGAGGACTCCTCGGTCGAGATCGTCGAGCGGGCTGACTATATCAAGGAACTCACCGCCGAGCAATATCAGGGGATGGACAAAGTTTCCGACGAGATATCGAACCTCAGCGCGGCCGTCGAGGAGGTCACCTCCTCGACCCAGCAGGTCTCGGCGTCCAGCCAGGAGGCCGAGCGGCTCGCAGAGCGGGGTCAGCGTGTTGCCGACGAAACGATCGGCGTGATGGAATCGATCAGCGAGGCCTCAGAGAGCGTCAGCGAGGACGTCCGGACGATCCAGGCGAGCGTCGAGGAGATCGACGAGGTCGTCGAGATCATCAACGATATCGCCGACCAGACCAACATGTTGGCGCTGAACGCATCAATTGAGGCCGCCCGTGCAGGCGAGGCGGGCGAGGGATTCGGCGTCGTCGCTGACGAGGTCAAATCCCTGGCCGAACAGGCCCAAGAGGAGGCCGCCCGGATCGAGGGAATGGTCGCCGATATCCAGGGCGACACGGAAAACGCCGTCGACAGCCTCGAAGAGAGCAACGAGGAGATTGAGCGCGGAATCGACAGCGTCGGCGAAGCCATGGACGTCCTCGAAGAACTCGGTGACGCAGTCCAGGAGATCAACGCTGGTATTCAGGAGGTCGCCAGCGCAACCGACCAGCAGGCAGCCTCCGCCGAGGAGATCGCCAGCATGATCGATCAGTCGACGACCAACGCCGAAGATATCGCCGACGAGGTCGGAGAGATCGTCGGCGAGATCGACGACCAGACCGACCAAATCGTCGACGTCAATCGGGCCGTCGAGGACCTCGTCGAGGATCTCGCCCGGAACACCGCCACCGACGACTAGGTCCCGTGCTGCCAGGAATCCATGTACTCGCGCTGCTCGGGCGTTAGCTCGTCGATCTCGATCCCTTCGGCGTCCAGTTTGATCTCCGCGACTTCGCGATCGAGCCGGTCCGGGATCTCGTGGACTCCGGCGTCGTACTGGTCGCCATTGGTGGCCATCTCTCGGGCAGCGACCGCCTGGATCCCGAAGCTCTGGTCCATGACCTCGACGGGGTGGCCCTCGGCTTTCGGCGCGGCGAGGTTGACCAGCCGCCCCTCCGCGAGAACGTTCAGCTGGCGGCCGTCAGGCATGACGTAGCCGGTGACGCCGTCTCTCGCCTCGAACACTTCGGTGGCCATCACTTCGAGGTGGTCGAGGTTGATCTCGACGTCGAAGTGACCGGCGTTGGCCAGCACCGCGCCGTCCTGCATCACGTTGAAGTGCTCCTGGGTGATCACGTCCCGGTTGCCGGTGGTCGTCACGAAGATGTCGCCCTCGCGGGCGGCCTCATCCATCGTCGTGACCTCGAAGCCCTCCATGTGGGCCTCCAGCGCCTGGCGCGGATCGATCTCGGTGACGATCACGTCGGCGTTCATCCCGGCGGCCTTCTTGGCGACGCCCTTGCCACACTGGCCGTAGCCGCCGACGACGACAGTCTTGCCGGCGATCGCGAGGTTCGTCGTGAGCTCGATCGCGACCATCGAGGCCTCGCCGGTTCCGTGGACGTTGTCGAACAACCGTTTCATCGGCGTGTCGTTGACGGCAAACATCGGATAGTCGAGTGCGCCGTCGTCGTCCATCGCCCGCAGACGATGGACGCCCGTCGTCGTCTCCTCACAGCCGCCGACGATGGAATCGATCAGTTCGGGGTACTCCTCGTGGATGAGAAAGACCAGATCCGCGCCGTCGTCGATAGTGATCGTCGGATCGTGGTCGATCACGGCGTGCATGGCGTCGTAGTACTCCTCGTCGTCGACGCCGCGTTTGGCGTAGGAGGTGATGTCGTCGTGGGCATCCAGCGCTGCCGAGACGTCGTCGTGGGTCGACAGCGGGTTGCAACCGGTGATCGCGACTTCCGCGCCAGCGGCCGCGAGCGCCTCGGTCAGGACAGCGGTCGTCGCCTCGACGTGCATCGCCATGGCGACGGTCTCGCCTGCAAGCGGTTGCTCGGCTTCGAAGTCCTCGCGGAGCGACTCGACGATCGACATGTGCTGGCGCGCCCAGTCGATCTTCTTGCGCCCCGATTCGACGGCCGACTCGACGTCATCGAGTTGCTCGGAGATGGGCTCTCCTGTCATGTCCGGACCAACGGACACCGGGGGCAAAACCCTGCCGAAGCGCGGTCGGTATTGAACCGACAGAAGCGACACGCACGCAAGCATCGAAGCGCCGTATCCGTCCACCCCGTCCCGGTCGCGATTCCACACCAATTATTACGGCGGCGAGTAAATAGTAAAGCGGTGACAACAGATGCCATTCTACGGCGGTAACGAGCTCAGCCAGGTGTACGACAAGGCCCTCGAAGAGGACTTCGGGCTGGTCGCCAGTAACATCGCCGAGTCGGACGTGATGATGGGACTGATGGAGGGTGCCGCTTCCGTCGATTCGGACCTGCTCCTTCAGATGAGTGCCGGGGCGTGCCGGTTCGCCGGCAACGGTGACGCCGAGGCCGGACTGCGCGCGATGGGCAACTACATCGAGACCATCTCCGAGCAGTACGACATCGGCGTGTTCCTCAACATGGATCACCAGACCGACATGGAGTTCATCGAGATGCAGGTCGAGAGCGACATCCCCTCCTCGATCATGATCGACGCCTCCCACGAGGACTTCGAGGAGAACATCCGCCAGTCGAAGAAGGTCGTCGACATGGTCGAAGAGAAGGACGCCGACATCCTCGTCGAAGCCGAACTCGGCCAGATCAAGGGCGTCGAAGACGAGATCGTGGCCGAAGAGGCCTTCTACACCGACCCCGACGACGCCGTCGAGTTCGTCGAGCGAACCGGCGCGGATCTGCTGGCGATCTCGGTCGGCACCCAACACGGCGTCGCCAAGGGCAAGGATCTGGAACTGCGCCCGGATCTCACCAGCGAGATCAGCGAGACGCTGGCCGATCACGGCCTTGAGATCCCGCTCGTGCTCCACGGCACCTCCGGGCTTCAGCCGGCCCAGGTCGAGGACATGATGGGGCGCGGTATCTGCAAGATGAACAAGGACACCCGCTACCAGTACGAGTACACGCGGACGCTGTTCGATCACTACCTCGACCACAAGGACGAGATCGTCCCGCCGGAGGGCGTCGAGGACCAGCGTGACAGCTTCTACAACGACACTGAGTGGTCGCCCAACAAGGACCACTTCGACCCGCGCGTCGGCGGTCGGTTGGTCCGCGAACGCATCGCCGAGGTCCACGCCGACCTCGCGGAGCTGTCGGGCTCGGCCGGCAACTCGATGTTCCCCAAGTAGAGGTCTAGAAGAACTCCCGCAACTGCACGTTTTCTTGCGGAAACAGCGCTCCGAGCGTCGCTGCTGTCTTTTCCCCACAGTCCAGTCCATGCTCGCGAACATCTGCGACCGGTCGGTAGCCGATGAGCAACTGTGCGAGCGTCCCCACGTCGACGGTCGCGTCCGGGTCGGCCCGCGTCGGTTCGCACGTTCCGGTGCCGTTCTCGACGGTTAGTTCGAACCGTCGGTCGTCTCCGATGGGATCAGTGACCTCGAAGACGACACGGGCGGCGATGTCGTCGGGGTAGGGACAGGACTCCAGCGCGAGCGCCGGGTCCGTGACCCGGATCATCGGGCCGGCGTGGACCGAACACGAGACCGCATTGGGGTCTGCAACCGCATCGAGCAACGCGCCCTCCTCGGCGAGCGTGAGTTCGACAGCCTCGACCTGCGAGTCGTGCGTGCCGAGCAGACCGAGCAGGTGACGGCGCGCGTCCCGGTCGGCCGCCGAGAAGTCGTCGACGCCGAGCACGTCGCTGTCGTTCGCCGATTCGAACGTATACGTGACGTACCCCCGAAGCTCGTCGCCATCGTGCCAGGCATAGGCCCAGGGCGGATCGTCGCCGAAGGTCCGACTTCGCCACCACTGTTCGCTCCGGCCCATTGACAGCGTCGTCCCCTCGCCGTGCGCGCGCTGGACGCGTTCGAGGCGCTGCCAGTCGTCGGGACCGACGCGCTCGTAGGTGCCGCGGGCGGTCGTCCCCGCGGCCGCAAGTTGCGCTGGCGGGAGTTCGTATATCGTGTAGCGGTCGGAGATTGCCCAGCCGAACTGGCGGTAGAAAGCGTGTTCGAACGGCCACAGTGCAGCCAGTCCGAGCCCGCGTTCGCGGGACTCCGCGAGCAGCCCTGCGAGAAGTGTCTCGACGTTGCCCGAACGGCGGTGTTCCGGCGGCGAGGAGACGGCGGCGATCCCGCTGATCGTCGTCCACACATCGCGGAGACGCACGTCGAGTTCGTACAGCGCACCCGTCGAGAGGAGCCGATCGCCCTCGTAGCAGCCGTAGCGATCGGCGATCCGGTCCGGAACTGACAGCTCTGACTGGGGTCCGTCTTCGGGGTGGAAGGCGTACTGGACGAGTCGGCGATAGCGCTCGAAATCGGACTCTGGAACGCGTCGAACGACCGGCATGCAACGTCGATGGATCGGCTCCTACAAGACGCTTCTCAACGGGCACTGCTTACGGAGTGCAAGGAGAAAGCCGGCCCGTCAGGGCGGGGAGAGCGTCAAAAGAGGAAGAACGCGATTGCCCCGCCGATCGTCGGGACCGCACTCGCGGCCCAGACCGGCCGGCTCCAGCGCATGACCTTCTTTCCGTCCAGCGGTCCGAACGGGAGCATATTGAACCCGGCGAGCAGGACGTTGATGATCACGCCGAGATACCCGATCGTTCCCAGCAGACCGAACCCGGCGGCCTCACCGCCGATCCAGACTCCGGCGAAGACGGCGACCAGCGCGACGTTGACGGCCGGGCCAGCCAGCGCGATCAATCCCTGTTCGCGGGCCGTGATCCGGCCGCGGTGATAGACCGCGCCCGGTGCGGCGAACAGAAAGCCCGCGAGACCCGCCATCACAGCCAGAAAGAGCATGCTGTAGTCGGCGCGGAACTCGGCGAGCTGGCCGTAGTGGACCGCGACGACCTTGTGGGCGAGTTCGTGCAACAGGAACCCGATCCCGGCGGTGAGCATGCTGAGGACGAACCCGTAACCGAGCACCACCAGCAGTTCCGACGGCACGGGGCCACCGAGCAACAGCCTGAGCTGGCGGTTGAAGTAAAAGGCCGTAAACGCCACGCCGAGCGCGACCCAGGCGACAGCGAGATCGCGAAGTTCGCGCCCACTGAATCGGATGTTCATCGCGGAATCACATCCAGTATGACGTCCATCACGAGATCACGTCCAGGACGATCCGGGCACCGTTTTCGACGCCGTCGAGCATCAGGTCGACGATCCCGGGGATACCGCCGACCTCTGCCGACATGTACGGGAGCACGATGAACACGAAGCCGTAGCTGGCGATCATGCTCCCGACGTTCGTCATCGCGACGATAGCGATCAACCGAAAGAGCGGCACGTCAGTCAGCCGGCCGTAGAGTTCACCGAGCGGGGCCTCCTCGTCGCTGACGATCTCGTTGAGCGTGGAGATGTCGGCGATGTTGACGTCGATGTAGCGCAACTCGACGTATCCTGCGAACCAGCCCGGCGCGAGCAGCGGGTTGACGCTAGTCAGCCAGGCGATACCGCCCCCGACTAGCGCAGAGGGCCAGTGAGCCCCTGCGAGTTTCGCCAGACTCAGCGCGGCGATCCCGTTGACGAGGAACCACGCGACCAGCAGCCGGATCACCCAGCCTTCCTTCGCGCCACCGAGGACGAGCAGCCCGAAGAAGACGGCGAACCCGACAGTGAACAGGTAGCCGAAGAGCTTGTACAGCGAGAACCGCTTCTGCTTGAGCGTCCCTGTGATCGACTCCATCGGCGGAAGCGTCTCGGGGTTGTCGAGATACGACTGGATCCCCGCGCGGTGGCCCGCCCCGACGACGGCGACGACATCGTAGCCCGCCTCGCGCAGGGCGACCAGCCGGTGGGCGATGAACGCGTCGCGCTCGTCGATCAGCGCCTCCGCACCACCCGGAGAGAACTGGCGAAACTCCTCCATCATCGCCGAAACGACGTCCGTGTCGGTCAACTCCTCGATGTCGAACTCCTCGTATTCGGTGTCGGTGTCGAGCGCATACGAGAGCAGTGCGGCGATCGGCAAGCCGACCAGCAGCGTGATCGCTCCCGCGAGGAGGACGCCGTCGAGCAACACCAGCAGCGACCCGCCGACCAGCGGCACGGCGTCGGCGAGGCCGGGCGTCAACAGGAGCGGACCGGCGACGAGTTCCGCCCCGAAGGCGACGAACAGCCCGAGGGACGCACCGATCCCGAGTCCGGCGCCGAGCGTGCCGACCATCCCGGCCAGCAGCCCGCCGAACATCGTCGCCTTCTCTCTCGCCGAGAGGCGCTGCCAGAATCGCTGGATCGTCGTCTGGATGTCCCGGTCGACAAGCGCGACGCCGAGTCCGTGTTCCTCGGCGGTCTCGACGGCGGCCATCATGTCCGCGCCGGGTTCGATGTCGAAGCGCTCTCCCAGTCGCGTCTGGACGTACGAGAGCATCCAGTAGGCCAGGAACTGAAAGACCGTGTTGCCGTGCAAGAGATCGCTCGCGTCCAGGTCCTCGGGCGTCCCGCCTTTCATCTGGCGGTAGCGGCCCTCGTCGAGTTCGACGGCCACGACGTCCGGCTGGCGGTCGGCGATCGTCTCTTCGACTTCTTCGACGCTCGCCGAGGAGACGTGAGCCGTCCCGACGAGTTCGACACTCCCCTCCCCATCGGACGGTTCGAGTCGCTGAACGGCGGTCTCGCCGTCCGGTGACGGAGGCCGCCCCGACGCCACCCCCTCGGGATCGCTCCCCGAGTCGACGTGATCACTCATCGACCACTAGTAGCAGGCCTGACTCTCTTACGGTTGTCGGAGTCTGCACACTGTCGTTCCGCGAGGCCAATCGCCACACTGGGACAAAGAATACATCAAGTGTCGATATTTTCCCCATAGTAACTATAATTGTCCTACAATATTCCATCATAGAAGATATTCTCAGATATTTCAAAATATTTTTAACCAGATTTGCGATAGGGCCGGGCGTATGTCGACAGCAAACATCCGTAGTGTGTTACGAGGAGGCGATGGGTCGTTTATTTACCTCACGTCCGCGCTCGCGGCGCTGAACGGGTTGTTGTTCGGTTTCGACACGGGCATCATCTCGGGTGCGTTCCTGTTCATCAAGGACACCTTCGTGATGTCGCCGCTAATCGAAGGCGTCGTCATGAGCGGCGCGATGGGCGGCGCAATGCTCGGGGCAGCACTCGGCGGTCGGCTGGCCGACGTGCTCGGCCGTCGACGGATGATTCTTCTCGGAGCGGGCGTCTTCTTCGTCGGGTCGCTGACCATGGCGATCGCGCCGAGCGTTCCCGTGCTTGTCGCGGGGCGGCTGATCGACGGCGTCGCCATCGGCTTCGCGTCGATGGTCGGCCCGCTGTACATCTCCGAGATCGCACCGCCGAAGATCCGCGGTGCGCTCACCTCGCTGAACCAGCTGATGGTCACTGTCGGGATCCTGGTCTCGTATCTCGTCAACTTCGCGTTCGCCGACGCAGGGGCGTGGCGGATCATGCTCGGTGCCGGGATGGTTCCCGCGCTCGTGCTCGCTATCGGGATGACCAAGATGCCCGAGAGCCCGCGCTGGCTCTACGAGCAGGGTCGGACGGACGAGGCGCGTGCCGTCCTTAGTCGAACCCGCCAGGGAGACGTCGGTGAGGAACTCGACGACATCGAGCGCGTCGTCGAGAAGCAATCGGGAACGTCCGTCCGCGATCTGATCGAGCCGTGGCTCCGCCCGGCGCTGATCGTCGGGCTCGGGCTCGCGGTCTTCCAGCAGATCACCGGCATCAACGCCGTGATGTACTACGCGCCGACGATCCTCGAATCGACCGGCTTCGGCAGTGTCACGTCAATCCTCGCGACCGTCGGCATCGGTGCGATCAACGTCATCATGACGGTCGTCGCGATATCGCTCATCGACCGCGTCGGTCGTCGCGCCCTGCTGCTTGTCGGAACTGGCGGCATGGTTCTCACGCTGGGTGTGCTCAGCTTCGTCTTCTACGTCCCCGGACTCTCGGGTGCGCTCGGCTGGATTGCGACCGGCAGTCTGATGGCGTTCGTCTCGTTTTTCGCCATCGGACTCGGGCCGGTGTTCTGGCTGCTCATCTCCGAGATTTACCCGCTGTCGGTCCGCGGGAACGCCATGGGGATCGTCACCGTCGCCAACTGGGGCGCGAACCTCCTCGTCTCGCTGACCTTCCCGATACTGACCTCGGGCGTCGGCACGTCGGCGACCTTCCTGCTGTTCGGCGCGTCCAGCCTGATCGCACTCGCGTTCACGTATCGACTCGTGCCGGAGACCAAGGGCCGCTCGCTGGAGGACATCGAGATGGAACTCCGCGAAAACATCCCCTGACACGGAATACAGTAACGATTTACCGCTCCGACCGCTCCGCGGTCGATTCGGAACAGACGGACAGTAATCCGTCTGGGAGCGACCGTCGGATTTTTCCGCGAACTGCGATCCAGGAGGTGACGCTCCAGGACACCGACATTGTGACCGCTGGCAGGACCGCGATCACTCCCGTGGGACGGCGATGTTCTGCATCGTACTGCCGCAGGTCGGACACGTGAGGTGGGTCTCGGTCGTCGTGATCCGCTTGCCGCAGCCGAGACACTCGTAGTGCGATTCTGTCGGTGTATACGGGTCTTCACCAGGCATGTGTGTGAAAAACATTCACACAGTAATAACGGTTTTGTGGAAACACTTGCCCAGTATCTAAGAGGATATTAAGAATATATTGCTATTCGATCAGGGCAGAGAGGACGAATGTCTCTCGACGGTCGTTCGCTCGTTCGACCTCGAAGCCGGCTGATTCGAGCGCAGTCGCGGCCTCGGTGGCATCGAACCGCTCACCGAGCGGCGGGCCGCGTTCACCCGCGCCCGCCCTGCCCCAGTCGGCGATCGCGACGCGTGCGCCGGGGCGACAGACGCGTGCCAGTTCTGCGAGGGACTGCTCGCCCGCGAACTCGTGATACGTCATCGTCGAGTACGCTCCGTCCAGCGTATCGTCCTCGAAGGGCAGGTCTCCGACTTCGGCAGTCACTGGCTCGACGTTGTCCGGCAACCCCTTCTGCCGGTAGTAATCGTGCATCTCCTCCTGGACATCGACTGCGTAGATTTCTCCAACGTACGGCGCGACTTCGTCCGTGTAAAACCCCGTCCCGCTGCCGAGATCGGCGACCGTCGAATCCTCGTCCGGTTCGAACAGTGCGAGCAGTTCGTCGACCGAGACGTATTTGAACCGTGTCTGATCCTCCAGTCCGTCCGCCTGACTGCTATCGAACGTGTGAAATCCCATGTCGAGTACACGGGGACGGGCGTGTTTATACTGGCGGGTGGCAGTCACGGTTACGTTCGGCCACGGGAGCCGTGGGCCTTCCGGTCGCCCGGACGATAGGAGCCCACTCCGCCGTCGAGACGTTCAAAAGGCTGCCCTGCCACAGGGTAGGTATGGCCACGATCGTACCGCCGTCCAGGCGCGAGTGTGAACGGTGCGGACGCGTCGACGTCTGGGACGACGAGCAGATGAACTGGACGATCCACGAGGACGACGGCGACAAACTCGCTGGTGACCCACAGTGTATTCACGAATGGGATATCAACGGCTCGTACAACCCGTTCGAACCCGAACACTAGTACCACGACCGTAGCGAGAAGTACCAGGACCGTAGTGAAAACGGACGCCGCCCACGTTGTCGAACGACTGAAGGCTGGTTGGGCTGTACGAATGATCGTCAAATCCTATGAGAACTGTATACCTATAATCGGTAGTGGCCATGTCACCGATACTTGTGGGTCGTGCTATCACGAATCTCCAATCACTTAACCGTGCTGGGGGGCTAGATGGAGTATGAGCAACGACTCACAGCGCAAGAACTTGCGGATGCCGTCGAGCGATGAAGTATTTGCCGTCGTCACACGACACGAAGGAGGCAACCACGTCCGGCTGCAGTGTCAGGACGGCGAGACGCGAATGGGGCGGATCCCCGGGCGGATGAAGTACAGGACCTGGATCAACGAGGGCGACGTGGTCATCGCGGAGCCGTGGGCCTGGCAGGACGAGAAGGCAAACGTCGAGTGGCGCTACGACGAGCAGGACGCCCAGCAACTCCGGCAGGAAGGCCACATCGAGTGACCTAGCTATCTGACTGCAACTCTTCGACCAGTTGTTTGATCGCGGCGTGGTGTTTGCGAAGTAACTCGTTCTGCTTGTTGACGGCGGTCGTCAACTCGGCGAGTTGTTCGTCGATCCGTTCCAGATCAGCCCCGGTCGTGTCCGTGCCGGCGGTATCAGCCTCCGCCTCGTCCGAATCCGACCCGGCGGCCGCTGTCGAACCCGTCTCGGCCGACTCGGCCTCGGGCGACGCGGATTCGGCGTCGGGGATCGCGGTAGTAGTATCGGTGCCAGCCGGTTCGTCAGCGTCGGCGTCAGCGACAGTCTCCGCGATACTGTCGGTAGCGGAGGCGCCAGTCCCGTCGTCAGTCTCGGCGTCGTCGGATTCGTCCGGGCCTGCGGGGGATTCGGGGTCTTCGCCCAGCGGCCGGATCTCACTGTCGAACGGATATTCGTCGTCCGATTGCGCGGTCGCCGAATCCGCCTCGTCAGCTTCGGCCTCAGACTGGAAATGTGACTGGAGTTGGGACATCGACGTGACGTCGAAATACTCGGTCAGCGCGCGTTCGAGCGCGCGTTCGACGAGTCGAGCGTCGTCGTTCGGCGTCTTGATTCGCTCCGGGCGCCCATCGACGTACAGGACGACCTCAGTGGCGACGCGGGCTCGCTCGAAGTCCACGCCGGTGAGATCCTCGTACGCGAACGCCTCGAATTCTGCGTCCCAGACGGCGTTTCCGACGTGTTTGACGATCCGATGGTCGGCGACGACGAGCGTGAGTTCGCTGAATCGAAACGCCTCGACGACGCTTCCGTCGGGATCGAGGACCCGCCCGGCACTGAGAATCCCTTCGAGCGCCAGCGCGAGTGCGTCACGGGTCGCGCCGGCCGGCACCGTCAGTGTCCGTTCGTCTTCGACGTACTCGAAGCGGAGCTTCGTCTTCCGGCGCCCTTCCGACAGATCGAGCCGTTCGACGTCGTGAGGGTATTCGGTGACACGCTCGTCGCTGAGCAGGCCGTCCGCCCGGTAGAGCAACGTCCGGGTGGGAGTGAGACAGAGCAAATCGTCGTCACCCAGCGCGAGCCCGGCCTGTACGTCCTCGTCTCCGAGGTGTTCCTGGACCAGCTCCGGCAGTTCCATACCGCGTGTGTGACCTGCCGATAGTATAAATCCGCCGGGTGTGCCAATCGATCGCGTAGCCCTCGGGCGATAGAGATGAGAAGCTTAAAGAGTACCACCCCGCTATCACCGGGTGCGCCCGGGTGGCTTAGCTGGACATAGCGCCGCACTCATAGGGTTTCACTCTGAACGCGGCACCCATCCCGGCATGCCCGTCGAGGCGCTGTCGAGCCTCGGACCTGGGTCATGCGGAGATCGAGGGTTCGGAGCCCTCCCCGGGCATTTTCAATTTCGTCACTCGCCCTGTCGAGTGACAACGTCGAAACTGTCGGTGGAGGGCGGAGAACCAGGGAACGGGAGACGAGCGAGCGGAGCGAGTGGGAGTGACCGTGGTTCGCGAGCCAAAAAGCGCTGTAAAATCCAGCCAGTCACTTATCGCGAACGCGGCGCTGTCCCCCGGCTGGGCAGCTTCGGTCGTGCTGCTTTCATCCATCCACCCCCCACGCCGGGAGCTGCCCAGTCGCTGCGCTCGCCACTCCCGCGGCAAGGCGGTCAGCTCTCTATCCGGTCTCTCTTCGCGTCTGTCCCGCGCGGCTGGACGAGGGCCTGGACGTCGTCGACCACGGCGACACCGTCCGGCCGCGCCATCGAGCGCCACCAGCCGGTTGGATGACGTCTCTGTCGGGGTACGTTCGAGTCCCGAGAGCACAGATCGAGGCAGAACAGACTTACAGCCACGGTGTGATAGTGACTGCTATCCATCGGTCCCGGATTGACCGCCCGGCACGGACGGTGCGCACTTCACGAGCCTGAGACATCGTCACGGTCCGGAAGATCACAACGGTCACGTTCACCGGAACGAAGCAATGAGCGAGGAGCGAGTCACAGTCGAGGCCGAGGAAACGAGTGCGCTTGAGACGTTCAGGCGGTTTTTCGCCCTCCAGCGGGACGTGCTGGTGTTGTCGCTGGCGATGTTCGCGTTCAGTCTGGCTTTCCAGATGACCAGTCGGTTTCTGCCCGACTACATCGTCGCACTGGGTGGGTCGGAGTTTCTCGTCGGCGTTTTCGGCACGTTCGGGAACGTCATCGCGGCAGTCTACCCCTATCCCGGCGGCGCGCTGTCCGATCGTATCGGCTCGCGGCACGCGCTGACGCTGTTCGGTGCGCTCTCGACTGCGGGCTTTCTGCTGTGGCTTCTCGCACCCGGGCTCGGTGCGATCACGGTCGCCGGCCTGACGATCCAGCCGTGGGTGTGGATCTTCGTCGGACTGTTGCTCGCGCAGGCCTGGAAGTCCTTCGGGCTCGGCGCGACCTTCGCCGTCGTCAAGCAGGCGACCGATCCCTCGCGGCTGGCGGCCGGGTTCGCCTCCACCGAGATCTTCCGCCGGTCGGCTTTCTTCGTCGGACCCGTCCTCGCCGGCGTTCTGATCAGCCTCCATCCCGATTTTACCGTCAGTTTTCGGTACGTGCTCGCGGTCGGCGTCGCGGCCGGGATCCTCGGCACGATCGTCCAGCACGTCCTCTATGACGCCAGCGACGACACGATCGGCGATTCCTTCGAGGGACTCACACAGATCCGCCGGGATCTCCGCGAGATGCCTGAGACGCTGCGACCGCTACTGATCGGCGATACGCTGGTACGGTTCGCTAACGGGATGGTCTACGTCTACTTCATCATCGTCGTCACCCGGTTTTTCGAGGTCGGGCTGGAGACATCACTGTCTGTGCCCGCGATCGGGACAGTCGCGTTCGATCTCTCGCCGCAGGCCTTCTTCGGCTACCTGCTGGGCGTCGAGATGGCCGTCGCCCTGCTCGTGATGATGCCCGCCGCGAAACTCGCCGAGCGGGTCGGGCTCAAGCCGATCGTCGCGCTCGGGTTTGCCGTGTACGCGATCTTCCCGGTCGTGTTGATCACTGCGCCCGGGACGCCCCTGTCGATGCTCCTCCTCTTTGCGTTCTCGGGACTTCGATTCGCCGGGCTCCCCTCTCACAAGGCGCTGATCGTCGGGCCCGCGGAAAAAGACGCTGGCGGGCGAGTGACCGGCACGTACTACCTGATCCGGAACACGGTCGTCATTCCGAGCGCGGCACTGGGCGGGCTCCTGTGGGCTGGGATCCCCGAGTGGCTGCCAGCGAGCGGGCTCTACAACGGCAGCCCGGTCTTGGCCTTCAGCGTCGCCTCGGTCGTCGGGGTCGTCGGCACGGCATACTTCCTGGTGCGCGGCAAGGAATTCGAAGCCTACGCGTGATTGGTTGCACACGACCACCAGGCCGTCAAGCGCACGCGCGAGTGCCGATCGACGTCCGGACGTTTTTATCCGATACCGCCCCAACCCACAGTCGATGGGACCGGTTCCGGAACTCGACGAGCGCGCGCGGGCCTGTGCCGATCGACTGCGGGACGCCGAGCGGGTCCTGCTGGCGTCGCACATCGACGCCGACGGACTGACGAGTGCCGCCATCGCCTCGACGGCGCTGGAACGCGCCGGCCTGGAACACGAGGTCGTCTTCAAGAAGCAACTCGACGCCGAGGAGATCGCCTCGATCGCGGCGATGGACTACGAAACGGTACTGTTCACGGACTTCGGTAGCGGACAGCTGGACGTGATCAGCCAGCACGTCGCCGACGGCGACTTCGAGGCCGTGATCGCGGATCACCACCAGCCGTCGGACGCGAGCGATTGCGCACCCGGGTTCGGGGAAACCGATGGCTACGGTGACTTCCGGTGGCATCTCAACCCCTTGCTGGAGGGGATCGACGGCGCATCGGAGCTGTCGGGCGCGGGTGCGAGTTACGTGCTCGCGCGTGCGCTGGGTGGCGATCGGAACCGAGATCTCGCGGCGCTGGCCGTCGTCGGTGCCGTCGGCGACATGCAGGCGACAGGCGGCGAACTGGTCGGTGCGAACGAGCGGATCGTGGCGGAAGGGGTCGATGCCGGTGTCGTCACCGAGACGCGCGACCTGTCACTGTACGGCAAGCAGACGCGACCGCTGCCGAAACTGCTCGAGTACGCCAGCGACGTGCACATCCCGGGAATCTCCAACGACGAGGCGGGTGCAATCGCGTTTCTGGAGGATCTCGGACTCGATCTGCGCGCCGGCGGCGAGTGGCGACGCTGGATCGACCTCTCCGACGACGAACGCCAGACGGTCGCGAGCGCGCTCGTGCAACGTGCCGTCTCGCGTGGCGTCCCTGCCGAAAAGATCGACCGGCTGGTAGCAACGACCTACACGTTCCCGGCCGAACCCGAGGGGACGGAACTGCGCGACGCCAGCGAGTTCTCGACGCTTTTGAACGCCACGGCGCGCTACGAGCGAGCGGACGTCGGACTCGCCGTCTGTCTGGGCGAGCGCGGAGATCCGCTCGATCGTGCCCGCCGTCTCCTCGAAAACCATCGGCGAAACCTCTCGGAGGGCATCGACTGGGTCACCAGCGAAGGGGTAACGCAACGCGAGCACGTCCAGTACTTCCACGCGGGCAATCGCATCCGCGAGACGATCGTCGGCATCGTCGCCGGGATGGCGCTGGGCAACGAGGGCGTCTCGCGATCGAAACCGATCGTCGCGTTCGCCCGCAAAAACGACGACGAACTGAAGGTGTCCGCACGCGGGACGGGCGTGCTCGTCGGTCGGGGGCTAGATCTGTCGGTCGTCATGCGCGAAGCGTCGCAATCCGTCGGCGGCGACGGAGGTGGTCACGACGTCGCTGCCGGGGCGACGATTCCGGACGGACGCGAAGACGCGTTTCTCGATGTCGTCGACAGGATCGTCGGCGAACAACTCGACTAGCGCGCAAAAAAAAGCGATCCGCCGGCCGGATCGGTTACTCTTCGTCGTCGACGTCCTCCACGGCGACGTCGTCGGGCTGTGCGGGTTCGTCACTGCTCAGCAGCGACTTGGCAGCGTAGGCGACACCGCCGGCAGTCCCGAGCGCACCGCTGACGACGCCGAAGCCGGGACCGAAGCCGTCGCCTTCTTCGGTTTCGGTCTCGGTTTCAGTTTCGGTGGGGGTCTCGGTCTCTTCGGGACCACGGACGGTGATCGTGACCGAGTCGGTCGCGGTCTTGCCCTGGCCGTCGTTGACGGTCAGTTCGAAGACGAAGTCGGTGTCTTCCTCGACTTCCGGCGCCTTGAACGCCGCACCGATACTGTCCGGACCGACGAGGTCGACGTCGGGACCGGCGGTCTGCTCCCACTGATAGGAGAGCGTCCCGCCGTTGGGGTCCTCGGAGTTGACTGCCTGCAGCGAGACTGTCTCGCCCGGATCGACCGTCTGATCCTCGCCGGCGTCGGCGGTCGGCGCGTCGTTTGCCGACTGCGGGACGACCGTTGCCGTCGTCGTCGCCGTCGCCTCGTCACCGTCCTCGTTAGTGACGGTGACCTGGAACTCCAGTTCGGTCTCTTCGTCGACGTCCGGTGCGACGAACGTCGGCTTCGCCGTGTCCGTGCCGTTGAACTCCAGCACGTCCGGACCGCCGATCTGCTCCCACTGGAAGCTCAGGTCCTGGCCGTCCGGATCGGAGGAACTGGACGCGTCCAGCGTCCCTTCGACCGTACCGAACACTTCCGGTCCGGGCGCGGCGATCGCTTCGAGCCCGCTCGTGCCTTCGCCGCTGATCAGCGACTCGACGTCGTACAGCGGGATGAGCGCGGGCGAATCCGGTCCATACGAGAGCGCACTCTCCTGATCGACGACGCCCTCGGGTCCGACCAGATCCATCACGCGAGGTGCACTCCCGACGGCGTCGGGGTTGGCACCACCGATCCCCCACTCGGCGGCTGTTTCGCCAACGCTCTGACGGATACCGCCCTGGCCGAACCCGTCCTGACTGAACACCAGCATCGACATCTTCATCTGGGTGAGATCGTCGGTGTCGAAGGGAGCCTTCGGCACGCTGAAGCTGATCGTGCTGGCGTCGGAGTCGGCCGTCGTCTCGAAGTCTTCCGCGAGCGCGTCGCCGGCGGCGTTCTCGACCAACTGCGTGCCGCCGTCGACGTACACCCGGTAATGGTACTCCTCGAGGAACGAAGAGGTCATACCGGACCGCCCTCTGGACGTTGCGGGCGCGTCCTCTGGCGCGTTGGGGTCCTGGAAGTACAGCTGGAACAGCTGCGGGCTGAACCCGTCGTCGTAGCTCCAGGGGTTCTCGACCGGGCCGTTGAGGTGGACGGTGAAGTCCCAGCTTGCGGTCTTCGACTCGATGTCGACCTGCGTGACGTCGAGACAGCCTTCCGGGATCTGGTCGCTCGTCGGATACGTGTACGATCCGGGGCCGTTGTCGTCGCCTTCCGGATCGGTGATCGGATCGAGCCCCGTCGTCTGGACGTAGGCGTCGCCCCACGCCGCGAGCGGGATCGTCGCCGTCGAATCCGCCGAGTAGGCGAGCGCCTGCGACTGGCTGACGTCGCCGGGCGTGATCAGATCCATCACGCGCGGGGCGGTCTCGGTCGGTTCGCCGCTGGTACCGATCGTATAGTCACCTGGCTCTGCAGCGAAGCCCTGTCGGATTCCACCCTGACCGTAGCCGTCGTACGGCGCGACCAGCGAGGCGAGTTGCTTGCCTTCCGGCGAGCCGCCGATCGCGTCTTTCGGCAGGTCGAAGGCGATCGTCGCGCCGTCGACGGAAACGTTCACGTCAGTGCTGATGACGCTCCCATCGGCGGCTTCGACCTGCTGGGTTCCCTCGCCGTGGACGACGACGCGGTAGTGATAGGGTTCCTCGAAGTCAGCGTTGAGACCTGTCCGACCGCTCGTCGAGGACGGGACGTCGTCGCCGGCCTTGGGATCGCGGATGTACACCTGCGGGAACTGCTGGGAGAAGCCGTTGAGGCCCCAGACGTTCTGGATCTCTGTCGCGAACGTGTATTCGAACTGAACGCGCGAGCGGCTCTCGGAGACGCCCACGCTCGTGATGTCCCACAGTCCGTCGTAGAACTCACCCTCTGGCTTCGCGTACTGGTAATTGCCCGGACCTTTGCCGTCGCCTTCGGGGTCTTGGGCCAGACCGATCTGATCGAACTCGGAGGCCAGCGACGTGTACGGTAGCGTCGCCAGTTCTTCTCCGGAGTAGCTGAGCGCGTCGGCCTGGCTCGTCGACTCGGGCAGGACCATGTCGATGACACGCGGGGCCATCTCCGGCGTCTCGGCGCCGCCGAACGCCGACTCGCCGGCTTCGGACTGGACCTGCATGACGCCGCCGTCGGCGTCGGCGTCGTGGCCGAACATCAGCGGCGCGAGATAGTACGACTGGATCCCCATATCGAGCGTGCTTCGCGGCACCTCGACGACGAGTTCGTCTGCGACGGGGTTGGCAACCAGCGACCCCTCCGCAACGACTTCGCCCGCGTGGTTCTCGACGAGAACGCCGTCCACGCCGTTGGCGATCACGCGGTACTGATAGGGCTCCTCGAAGGTGACGTTCGTGCCGGCCCGACCCTCGGTCGTGCCTTCTTCGGCTTCGGGGTCGTGAAGGTAGATCTGCGCGTGCTGGGCCGTGAGCCCACCGTCGCCGTCAGAACCGAGCGATCCCGCAACCGGGACGCGGAACTGGACGTTCTCGGCAGTCGTGTGGACCGTGAATTCCGAGATGTCGAACGTGCCCTCGGCGTAGTCGCCGGTCGGGTACGTGTAACTTCCGGGGCCGTTGTCGTCGCCCGTCTCGTCGTCCAGTTGCGCGACGCGATCACCGAGACTGAACAGCGAATCGGTCTCGACGACTGCGAGCGTCTCGAACTCGACAGTGACGGCCTGTCCCTCAGATTCGACGCCGATGTCCTCGCCGGAGAACCAGTCCTCGGTCTCGGCACCGGGCAGCAGATCGACCGTCGCCGTTCCCGGATCGAAGTGGAGCATGACGATGACGTGCTGCTCGCCGTCGTCGGTCTCCATCGTGCGGCCGAACGCCAGCACGCTGTCCTCGGACTGGAACCACGCGCCCGACAGTCCCGCGTAGGGCTTGAAGATGTCGTAGTCCTTGTAGAACTGCGTGACGTCCTTGTAGAACTGGAGGTGCTCATCAGGCACTTCGTCGCCGTTCTCCTCCCAGTTCATGAACGCGCGTGCCGGGTTGCCAGGGCCGACGTCGCCGTCGCCGGTCCGGTAGTCCTCGCCGGACCCGTCGTAGTCGAACCGCTCGTAGCCGTAGTTCGTGATCTGGCGTTCCTGGCCGTAGTAAATGAACGGGATGCCCGGCAGCAGAACGCCGGATGCCCAGACTGCACGCTGGGCTTTTGCCGGATCCTCCCGGGTGCCGTCCTGGGCGACGTCGAGCAGCCGGAACTCGTCGTGGTTCTCCGTGGCGTTGATGATAAGTTCGTGATCGGGCCACCCCTCGTCCCACCGCTTCGCGACGGAGTCGTACAGCTGCTTCGGGTCCCCGCCGTTGACGACGCCGTGGCCGGCGTCGGTCATGAAGTCGGCCGTGTCGAAGTGCATGTCGAACTCGTTTTCCGAGAACGACGGATCGTTCGGGATGGTCTCGTCGAGCAGCATGAACTCGCTGTTCTCTGCCCGGACGACCTCCCGGATCTCCTTCCACATGCCGTGGGGAACGCCGTACGCGATGTCACAGCGGAACGCATCGACGCCCGTCTGTGCCCAGTGTTTGGCGGCCGCGAGGATGTGCTCGCGCAGCGCGACGTTGCTGTAGTTCCACTGGGGCATCACGCGCAGGTCAGCGAACCCGGTCATGGCCGGCGCCGGATCGACGACGTTGCCGGCGTCGTCCTCGATCGGCCCAGTCTGACGGGTGAACCAGTCGAAGTATGTCGAGTCCTCGTTGTTTGCCTCGATCCCCTTGTAGGTCCATCCTTCCGGACGGCTATCGCTGTGAGAGGCGATCGTGTCCTGGAACAGGGGGTGGTGGCGCCCGCCGTGGTTGATCACGAAGTCGATACAGACCTTGATGTCCCGCTCGTGGGCCGCTTCGAGGAAGCTCTCGAACTCCGCCATCGCGCTCTCGCGAGCGGCCTCGCGGACGTTGGTCTCGGGATCGTACCCCTCCTCCCAGGGCCACGGTTCGTCCGCGTAGTCCTCGAAGGTGTACTCGGAAGTGAGGTCCTCGGCTTTCTGGAAGTACGACAGCGCATCGTAGCCGTGCGGTCCGCCGCCGGAGAACTTGAACCGGTTGCCACCGCTTCCGTCCCACTCGTCGGCGTTCTGGGGCTTCCAGTTGGCGCTCTCGGAGGGGACGGTCGGACAGAACCAGATGACGTCGACGTTCAGGTCATCGAGGTAGTCGAGCTTCTCTTCGAAGCCCGCGAAGTGAGCGTTAGAGTTGAAGTACGGCCACTCGCCTTCTTCCGGCGGACCCATGAACGACCGCGGGAAGATCTGGTACATGATCCCGTTCTCGGCCCACTCCGGCGGCCGATTGGGATACTCGACGACCTCGTTTTCGGGATCCATCTCGACGGTGTCAGCGTATCCGGCCATGTTGCCGTCGTTGGGTGCCGCGTGGATCCGACACGTCTCCCCGTCGAGTGCGCTCTTGGGGATCCGGGCGGTCCAGGAGTCGGTCCCCTCGCCGACGTCAACGTCCTCGGTCGACAGCGCGTCCCGCTGGTCGGCCAGCCAGGCAACGTAGACGTCGCTCATCGGTGCCTGGCCGCTGGGCGCGAGCTTCGGGTTCGAATCGAGGACGAACTCTTCGGCGTCAGCGTCGTACTCACCTTCAATGGAGATGCGCGGTGGCCCACCGTTTCCACTGTTCTCCGGGAAGATGTGCAGCACCTGTTCGTGGGTCCCGTCCGGCGCGTCGAGTTCGAGGACGTACCGACCGGGCACGTCCGGGTTGAACTCCGCGACGTTGTTCTGTCCTGGATCGTACTGTTCGATATCACCATCCGCCGGTCGATACTCGATCGTCGCGGTACTATCGTCGGGCGCCTCGGCGATCGACCACGAGAACTCGTCGGCACCGTAGTTGGCCGGGTCCTGCTCGGGTTCGCCGACGATCTGCGGGGCAAAGCTGTCCCGATCCTTGCCGTCCGCGTGATCGTCGTCGAAGTCGGTGATCGGCCGATCGTAGAACGTCACACCCAGTGGAGCGAACCGCGGCGCACCCGGATGGTGCGTGTCGTCGCCGACGGCACTGGAAAGGCTCAATCGACGGACGTCCGACTGTGCACCGACCTGTCCGGTCGCCGATAGCGCTCCGACCCCTGCAAGTCCTGTGAGATACTCTCTTCGTTTCATGATTGACTGACCACGATGGACGATCCCAGCGCAGCGCCGCTGCGGAAACCGCCCGCGTACTCGGCCCCTGACTGCCCGGTGGTGTTCGCACCGCGTCGCCGAAGTCGCACTGAGATATCCATACGTACGCACACAACGTCTGGCGGTGCGTCTAAAAAGATTATGTTCTTCTTCATCACGGATCCAGGCGAAACGATAAATATGGCACTAGAGCGAGGGCTGTTCGCTGTCCCGACGCGGTCGCGGGGTCCGTCGCTTGCCACCTCTTTGTAATCATTGATGGTGAACGTTTCGCTCTGCAGTGCGCAAGCGGCCGGACGGGCTACCGGAGAAAACGTCGCTCACGTCGCGCGAACCGGGCGACACCGGTGGCGGGACGACGATCAGTCGTCACTCGAGGCCGGGAAGTCGCCCGGGCTGGGGTCGGTCGCCTCGACTGCCGGCGCCGGAAGGTCCGCCCGGACATCGGCCGCCGGACGCTGTTCGATGGCATCGGCGTACGCGTCGGGGAGCACGCGAACGAACGAGTCGACGGCCGATTCCCAGTCGTCGAGTAGTTCCTTCGCGCGCGTCGAGTCGGTGTACTCCGCGTGATTCTCGATGAGTCGCCGGAGCAACCGTCGGTCGGACGGGTCGAGCTGGTCGGACAGTGTGACCATCCCCGTGTTGGTCCGTTCGGCGACTGTCCCGTCCGGATCGTAGACGTACGCGATACCGCCGGACATCCCTGCTGCGAAGTTCTTGCCCGTCTCACCGAGGACGGCGATCGCACCGCCGGTCATGTACTCACAGCCGTGGTCGCCGACGCCCTCGACGACGCCTTTCGCTCCGGAGTTGCGGACGGCGAAACGCTCGCCGGCCATCCCGTTGATATAGATCTCGCCGCCAGTCGCGCCGTACAGCGCAACGTTGCCGACGACGACGTTCTCGCCGGGGTCGTAGGACGCGCCCTCGGGCGTGTCGACGAGCAGCTTCCCGCCCGAGAGCCCCTTGCCGACGTAATCGTTGCCGGTCCCGGTCAGCGACATCGTCACGCCGCTCGCGAGGAACGCACCGAAACTCTGGCCGGCCGTCCCGTCGAAATCGAGCTGGATCGTGTCGTCGGGCAGCCCGTCCGGGCCGTGGGCGCGGGAGACGCGGTTCGAGATCGTCGCTCCGACTGCCCGATCGACGTTGTCGACCGCGTCGTCGAGTGCCACCGGTTCGCCCGTCTCGACTGCGTCGCCCATCCGTTCGAGCAACTCCCAGTCGAGCTGCTCGTCGATGTCGTGGCGCTGTTCGCGGGTCTTGATCCGGTCGTCGCCCGCAGCCGGTGGCTCAGTGATCGCCGAGAGATCCAGTAGCTGCGCTTTCGGGTGGTCGATGTCGTCGCGCTGGGAGAGCAACTCGACGCGGCCGATCATCTCGTCCAGTTCCGCGAAACCGAGTTCGGCCATGATCTCCCGGAGCTCCTGAGCCACGAAGGTCATGTAGTTGATGACGTGCTCGGGTTCGCCGGGGAAGCGCTCGCGGAGCTTTTCTTTCTGAGTTGCCACGCCGACCGGACAGGTGTTCTGGTGACACTGGCGGGCCATCACACAGCCCTCCGTGACGAGCGGCGCGGTGCCGAAGGCGTATCCTTCCGCGCCGAGCAGCGCGGCCACGGCCACGTCTCGGCCGGTCTTGAGCCCGCCGTCGGTCGTGACCTTGATCCGCGATCGCAGTCCCGTCGCCCGGAGCATGCGATTGGCCTCCGCGAGTCCGAGCTCCCAGGGGAGACCAGCGTTCTTGATCGACGTCTTCGGGGACGCGCCAGTGCCGCCCGAGCGGCCGGAGATGTGAACCACGTCGGCGTTTGCCTTCGCGACGCCGGCCGCGATCGTCCCGATGCCGTCCTCGGCGACGAGCTTGACGTTGACGTCCGCCTCGGGGTTGCTCGCCTTGAGGTCGTGGATCAGCTGCTTGAGGTCCTCGATGGAGTAGATGTCGTGCAGCGGCGGCGGCGAGATGAGCCCGACACCCGGCGTCGCGTGACGGACCTCGGCGATCATCTCGTTGACCTTCTTGCCGGGAAGGTGCCCTCCTTCGCCGGGTTTCGATCCCTGAGCCATCTTGATCTGGAGCTCCTCGGCCGCCGAGAGGTACGCCGAGGTCACGCCGAACCTGCCGGAGGCGACCTGCTTGGTCTTCGATTCCGTCTCGGTGTGGAACCGTTCCGGCGGTTCACCGCCCTCGCCGGTGTTGGATTTAGCGCCGATGCGGTTCATCGCCTTCGCGAGGTTCTCGTGAGCCTCGGGCGAGAGCGAGCCCAGCGACATCGCCGCCGTCTCGAAACGCTCGACGATGTCTTCGACCGGTTCGACCGCCTCGATCGGGATCGACTCGCGGGCGTCGGTGTCGAACTCCAGCAACCCGCGCAAGGTCTGGAGTGTCTCGTCCTGCTCGTTGATTGCGGCAGCGAACTCCTGATAGGTTTCGTAGTCGCCCGTCCGGACGGCCTGCTGGAGCGTGCCCGTCGTCTCGGGGTTCCACTGGTGGTGGATCCCGCCGGAGCGGAACTCGAACTCGCCCTGACGCTCCATGTCTGCCTCGTCTTCGAACGCGACCGCGAACCGGTCGCGAAGGTCGCCGTCCAGTTCGTCGATCCCGATCCCTTCGGTGCGGGTCGTCGTCCCCTCGAAGTATTCCTCGACGAAATCCGAGGCCAGCCCGACGGCCTCGAAGATCTGTGCGCCCTGGTAACTCTCGAGCGTCGAGATGCCCATCTTGGCCATCGTCTTCAGTAACCCGTCTTCCAGGGCCGTGACGTACGCCTCGATCGCTTCCCGTCGGTCGGCTCCCTCCGGCCCCGCGACCAGGTCTTCGATCGTCTGGTAGGCCAGGTAGGGGTTGATCGCGTCCGCACCGTAGCCCACGAGCGTCGCGTGCTGGTGGACCGTCCGGGGATCGGCCGACTCGACGACCAGTCCGACCCGGTTGCGGAGGCCGTTGCGCACGAGGTGGTGGTGGACGCCACCGACCGCGAGCAGACTCGGGATCGGGATTCGGTCGGCCCCGGCGGCCGTGTCCGAGAGCACGAGCACGTCCGTTCCGTTCCGTGCCGCTTCGGTCGCAGTGTCCCGGAGGTCTTCGACCGCCGTTTCGAGATCGCTATCGGGGTCGAACGTGGCGTCGAGCACCTGCGTCGACAGCCCGTTGGCGTCGAGCGATTTGATCGCGGCCGTCTCGGCGTCGGTGAGGATCGGCGACTCCGCGATCAGCTGGCGGGCGTGCGCCGGCGTCTCCGCCAGCAGGTTGCGCTGGTTGCCGATACGGGTCTCCAGCGACGTGACGATCTCCTCGCGGATGTAATCCAGCGGCGGGTTCGTCACCTGTGCGAACAGCTGCTTGAAGTAGCTGGCGAGCGGTCGGTTGTGCTGGGCGAGCACCGACAACGGCGTGTCGTCGCCCATCGAGCCGACGGGATCCTTGCCGGTCTCGGCCATCGGTTCGATCAGATGGTCGACCTCGTCGTAGGTGTAGCCGAACAGCGCCTGGTGGCTGCGGAGTCCGTCGATCTCGTGGTACGTGTCGTACTCCTCTTCGGAGATCTCGGACAGCCGGATCTGTTCGTCTTCGACCCACTCGCCGTATCTGTCGTCGACGAGGTCCTCGAAGACCTCCTCGTCGGGAATGACCCGTCCCTCTTCGGGATCGGCCAGGAAACACTGTCCGGGCTGGAGGCGGCCGCGCTCGCGGATCTCCTCGGGTTCGTAGTCGAGCGCGCCCGCCTCGCTGGCCATCACCAGCGTGTCGTCTTCGAGCACGTCGTATCGGGCAGGTCGGAGTCCGTTGCGATCCAGCACGGCCCCGATCCGTTCACCGTCGGTCGCGGCCACGAGCGCGGGGCCGTCCCAGGGTTCGACCAGCGACGCGTGGTAATCGTAGAACTCGCGACGCTCCCGGGAGAGGTCGTTGTCCTCGTGACGCCAGGCTTCCGGGATCAACATCCGGAGGGCGTGTGGGAGGTCCCGGCCCGCCTCCAGCAACAGCTCCAGGGCGTTGTCGACGCTCGCAGTGTCGGACTGCTCCGGGTCGTCGATGACCGGCGTGATCTTCTCGATGGCCGATGCCCCATCGGGCGTCACGTCGTCGAATGCGTCGGTCGCGAGATCGGTCTCGCGGGCACGCATCCAGTTGATATTCCCCTGGATGGTGTTGAACTCGCCGTTGTGGACGATCCGGCGGTATGGATGCGCGAGATGCCAGGCGCCGAGCGTGTTCGTCGAGAACCGGGCGTGAACCATCGCGAACGTCGACGCGACGCGTTCGTCGGTGAGGTCGGGATAGTAGTCAGACAGCTGCCCGGCTTTCAGCAGGCCCTTGTAGTCGACGGTCTTGTGATCGAGCGAGACGACGTAAAAGCGGTCGCTACCCGGACGGTCGGATTGCTCGACGTGGGATTCTAGCACGCGACGGCCGACGTACAGTTGTCGGCCGAACGCCTCATCAGTCAGTCCCGCCGACGATTCGACGAACACCTGCCAGACGTCCGGCTCGCTCTCCAGTGCCGTCGCACCGAGTCCGTCGTTGTCCGTCGGGACTGGCCGCCAAGCGAGCACGTCGAGTCCCTCGCCGGCGAGTTGCTGTTCGACGACGGCCTTGAGCTGTTCTCTCTTCTCGTCCGCTTGCGGAAAGAAGAACGTCCCGACCGCATACGCGCCCGGCTCGGGCAACGTCACATCGACTTCATCGGCGAAGAATTCGTGCGGGACCTGGAGTTTGATCCCTGCCCCGTCACCAGTGTTTTCCTCTGCGCCGGTCGTCCCGCGGTGCTCGAGATTCACGAGCAACTCGAGGGCGTCCTGAACGACCCACGAGCCGCCGCCGTCGTCGAGGTCCATGACGACGCCGACACCACAGTTAGAGCGTGCGTCGGCTTGCGGCGCACAGCAGTGCTCGCCCTGCGCGCCGAGTGTGCCATTTTGAGTCATGTGGTATTCCATGGCGACCGAGGAAATAAGAGGGTGTCCTACAAGGAGAAAGGGACTATTAAATTCAAATAAGGATAATAATATCTATCCCGGTCGATGGGGTAGATCAGGCACACTGACAGCGTCCTGATTTTCAACTTTTGAAAACGGGCCGATATCTATATTCAAAATCCACGACAGATTCGGCTATGAAAACGTCTCTCGTCGACCTGTATACAGATACACTCTGGTGGGTGATGGACCAGATCGGCGTCACGCAGTCGGTCGAGCGAAAGGTGCTGGCCGCTGTCGTAATCCAGTTTTCGATTTCGGTAATGCTGGTTCTCATCTCGCTGTTTTTCAGTGGTCTGGTCCAGATCGGGCTGGCGGTCGTCTTCCTGGGTGTCGCTGTCGTGGCGTTCATCAACACCGTCATCATCACGCGCTGGGACATGATCGAGCCGATCGAACGCCTCGAAGAACACGCGAACGCGATCGCAGGGGGCGATTTCTCGACGGACGTCGATCGCATCGATCAGGACGACGAACTCGGCGATCTCACCGACGAGTTCGCGGAGATGCAGGCGTATCTGAGCGTCGTCGCGGACCAGGCTGACGCGCTGGCCCGCCAGGAGTTCGACGCCGAGATCCTCGACCGGGACGTACCCGGGGACTTCGGCGCGTCGCTACAGGAGATGAACGAGAGTCTCACCGAGTACACCCGGGACCTGCAGGAGATGACCGACCGACTCGAACGACGGTCCGATCGGCTCGATGAACTCGTCGCCGCGTTCGGCGAGGCCGCGGAGCGTGCGCGTGATGGCGACCTGACCGCCACGATCGACGAGGACGACGTGTCGCTAGAAGAGGACGCCTACAGGGACGTGATCGAGAACTACAATGCGCTCGTCACGACGCTTTCGAAAACGCTTGCGGAAGTCGTCACGTTCGCGAGCAGCGTCGACGACGCGAGCGACGAGGTCGACGCGAGCGTTCGGGAGATCAGCGACGCGAGTGACGAGGTGGCTCGCTCCATCCAGGAGATAAGCGAGGGAGCAGCCGACCAGACCGAACAGCTCCGAACGGTCTCGGAGGCGATGAACGACCTCTCGGCGACCGTCGAGGAGATCGCTGCCTCCGCCGACGAGGTCGCCGAGACGGCCAGTGCAGCCGCCCAACGTGGCCAGTCCGGACAGGCTGCTGTCAGCGAGGCGATCGAAGAGCTACGCACGCTGGAAGCCCGGATCGACGAGACGGCGGGCGCTGTCGAGCAGCTGGCCGAGGAGGTCCGCGAGATCGACGAGATCGTCTCGTTCATCGACGAGATCGCCGCCGAGACGAACATGCTCGCGCTCAACGCCTCGATCGAGGCGGCCCGCGCCGGGGAAGCCGGCGAGGGATTCGGCGTCGTTGCCGAAGAGATCAAGAGCCTCGCCGAGGAGACCGCCGACGCGGCGGGTGACATCTCCGATCGCATCGAGGCCGTTCAGGCGACCTCGGAGTCGACCGTCGACGACGTCAAGGCGATGACCGACCAGGTCGGCGAGACCGTCGGATCCGCCGAGGGAGCGCTCGGGGACTTCGAGGACATCGTCTCGCTCGTCGAGGAGATCGACGGTGGCCTCCAGGAGATCAGTGCAGCGACGGACGACCAGGCCGAGACCGCGACGGAGGTCGTTGACCTCGTCGACGAGGTCGCCTCTATCAGCGAGCAGACGGCCGCCGAAGCCGAAGACGCTGCGGCCGCCGCCCAGCAACAGACGGCGACCATCGCGACCGTCACCGACGCCGTCGAAGCGCTGTCGACCGACGCGGCAGGGCTCGACGAGCGGCTTGCGGTCTTCACGGTCGAAACGGACGCCGTTCGCCGGGCGGGCGCAAATCAGCAGGTCGCCGGTTCGGACGATTGACTGTCGGACAACTTCTGACTGACGGGATCGCCGGTTCAGACGATCAGTTTCCGAACAGCAGCAAGTCGTCTCGATCGACGCGAGCAACGACACGCTCGCCCGCCTGTGGCGGTTCCGCGCGGGTTTCGACCGCCAGTTCACCCCCGGCGTCCAGCTCGACCCGCACCTCGTAGTGAGTTCCCATGTCGACAGCCCGGGCGACGTCGCCGGACAGCGCGTGCGCTTCGCCGGCCCCGCCGTTCTCGTCGAGCGTGACGTCGTCCGGTCGGACGAGGCACGTGACGTCTGTCTCGGGACGGTCGCCGCCGTCGCCGGCCAGCGCGCGCGCCGCCAACGTGAGCCCGGGATCGCCGGGTGGCGTGACCGGTACCTGACTCGATCGGCCGAGGAACGAGGCCACGAACGGCGTCGGCGGCGACTCGTATAACTCTCGCGGCCGTCCGACGCCAGCGACCTGTCCGTCGTTCATGACGACGAGCCGATCGGCAAGTGCCATCGCCGTTTCCTGATCGTGGGTGACGTACAGCGTCGTGACGCCCGTCTCGCGCTGGATCCGTGCGATCTCCTCGCGCAGCCGGTCGCGAAGTCCCCGATCGAGCGCTGACAGCGGCTCGTCGAGCAACAGGACCTCCGGCTGTGGGGCCAGCGCCCGCGCGAGTTCCGCGCGCCGCTTCTGTCCGCCGGACAGCGCCGCCGGCATCGCCTCGCGCTGGTCCGACAGCGAGACGAGTTCGAGATAGCGGTCGACGATCGCCGCCCGCTCGTCGGGGCCGTATCCGGCCGGCCGGAGGCCGTACGCGACGTTCTCTCCGACCGTCATGTGGGGAAACAGCGTCGACTCCTGGAAGACGACGCCGACGTCCCGCGTCTCCGGTGGATCCGTGGTGACGTTCCGGCCGCGCAGGCGGACCTGTCCTTCGGTCGGGCTGACGTGTCCGGCGATCGCCTGGACGGTCGTCGTCTTGCCACAGCCGCTCGGACCGAGCAGTCCGACGACCTCGCCGGCGTCGATCTCGAAGGAGACATCCTCGAGTGCAGGTTCGTTCCCGTATCTGTGGGTCAGGCCGTCCACTTCAAGCGTCATCGGTCGATCACCGCCGGAACCCGGCCGAACCACTGCACGACACCCAGAACCAGCAGCGTGACCGCGAGCAGCGCAAGCGCTACCGGAACGGTCGAATCGAGGCCGCCCTTGATGAACTCGACCCAGAGGTACGTCGGCATTGTCCGGGGGTTCGAGGCGACCATGTACGTCGCGCCGAACTCGCCCATTGCCCGGGCGAACGTCAGCGTCACACCCGCGAGCACGGCTCCGCGCGCCAGCGGCAGCGCGACGTAGCGAAACGTCTCGAGCGGCGTATACCCCAGCGACCGAGACGCCCGCTCCAGGCGCTCGTCGACGGCCGCGAAGCCGGCCCGGGCCGTCACGACGACGAACGGCGCGGCGACGAACGTCTGTGCGAGGACGACCCCGAACAGGCTCTGCGTCGGTGAGACGCCGACAGCAGCGAGTGTCGATCCCAGCGGCGTGAACCGCCCGACTGCCGTCAGGATCATCGCCCCGGCCACGACCGGCGGCAAGACCAGCGGCAACACGACCAGCCCCTCAAGCAGACGCTTGCCCGCGAACGATCGACGGGCCAGCACGTACGCCAGCGGGACGCCAAGCCCGGTCGCCACTACTGTCGCAATCGTCGCCGTCAGCAGCGAATGGCGGATCGCCGCCTGTGCACCCGGTTCGGCCAATCCCGCGAGCACGTCGGCGTGACCCGTTCGCAGGAGAAACGTCACGAACGGGACGCCGAAGTACGCGATCAGCACTCCACCGAGCAGTATCGGGACGAGCAGCGTCGAGTGCCCGCTGTCCCGCCGTAGCCGTCCGGTGTAGCCACTCATGTCGGAATCCCCTCCGGCGGTGTGCCGGTGGCTCGCGGCAGACTCTCGGGCACGGCCAGTCCGGCGGTCTCCAGCAACTCGGGGTGTTCGGCGAGAAACGTGACGAGTCGCCGGCCGGCCGCCGGTGCGTCCGCCCGATCGAGGACTGTCGCGTTGTAGAGGATCGGCCGGCCCTCGACAGTCGTGCCGTCCTCGAAGGTGTAGCTTGCGCTCGCGTAGTGGTCTTTCCGATCCGGGTCCGCGAAATTGTACGCGGGCGGGAACGGCTCGAACGGCAAGTCGTGGTCGACTGCCATGTTGTGATAGACGACCGCGCCAGCGCGCGCGCCGCTCTCGACGCCGGCCAGTAGCTGCGGCTCTTCGGGCTCTCTGGCGACGCGGTCCCAGACCGTTTCCCTGAAACCGTTGAGGCCGTGTTCGCGCTCGGCGAGACCGAACGCCTGCCAGGCCCGATATCCGAGCGGATCGACTTCCGGGTCGCTGATCGCGACGGTCCTCGCCGCGGCGTCGGCGAGCAGTTCGTACCACGGCTGGCCAGCCTGCAACGCCTCGCCGAAGACCGTCTCCGGCTCGTAACTCAGCCCGAGTTTGTTGCTCGCGAAGGTGAGGTCCCAGTCGGTGTGGTCGCCGACGAGTCGGTCGCGCAGCAGGGTCGCGTCCGCGCTGACGACCACGTCCGGGTTGCGAGTGCCGTCCGTGACCATGCCCATCACCGCGTTCGAGCCGTAGTACTCGCCCTCGATCGAGAACGCTGTTTCCGACTCGAAGGCGGGACCGACGTGGTCTTCGAAGGCGGTCGCGAGGCTCCCGGCAGAGAGGACGGTGACGGTTTCGTCGCCGCCCAGACAGCCCGCGAGGCCGATCAGCCCGCCTCCGCCGACTGCCCCGAGAAAGGCCCGGCGCGACCGTTGTCTCGTCATAGACATATCGGGATTGCGTTGACCCGGACATAACCGTTATGGGGTCCCCGGCGAACCCCTAGCCATGAGTCGTTACGGCGACGACCCCCCGAGTGCGGATTTCGAGGCGCGACTGTACGCCGACGGGGTGGCGTTCGAGGGCAGGGACGCGGCGCTGCTTCGGGCTGTCGCCGAGACGGGATCGCTGAACGCTGCCGCCGGGTCGCTGGGTCGGTCCTACTCCCGGGCGCACAAGCGGCTCACGACCCTCGAAGCGGCGTTCGGCCCGCTGCTCGACCGTCAGCGCGGCGGGGCCAGCGGCGGCGGGAGTCAGTTGACCGAGCTGGCGGAGATGCTGCTGGCGCGATTCGACCGTCTGCGTGCGGAGTACTCGGGCGTTGCCGAAACCGACGAGACGGTTCTGCAGGGGCGCGTCATCGAGCGGACGGGCGAACTCGGCGTCGTCGAGACCGACGCGGGCGAACTCCGGGCGCTGGTCGAGGCCGACACGGAGACGGTCCAGGTGTCGATCAGAGCCGACGCGGTGACCCTGCAGGCGCCGGACGCGGCACCGATGGCCGGGGAAACCAGCGCCCGCAACCGCCTCTCTGGGACTGTGATCGACGTCGAGCTGGGGGAGGCGGTCGCGACAGTCACCGTCGACGTCGGTGCCGAGCGACCGCTGACTGCGCTCGTGACCCGCCGGAGCGTCGAGTTGCTCGATCTGGAGCCCGGCGACCCGATCGTCGCGTCGCTGAAGGCGACGACGATCCGAGCGATCTCGCGGTGAGGACATTCGAGAGGAGCGGAGACCGTCTCAGGGCGAGCAGCGCCGTCGGATCGACAATCAAAAAGCACTCCGTGCGGTTCAATCGGGCATGCGTCAGTTTCTCGTCGTCGCTCACGACGCGCCCGCGACCGCCGACTTCCCGCTGGACGGGCTGGCCAGCGAAGCCGGCCGGATGGACCTGCTCGCTCGCGCGCTCAACGCCGCACTACTCGAGAGTCACGGCATCCGCGAGGACGTGCGCGCCCACCTCGTCATCGACGACGTGACCGTCAGCGTCGACGGCGCGACCGTCAGAAACCTCCACCCCGACGAGCGGTCGATCGCCGCGCTCGTCCGCTCGGCGCTCGGGGCCCGCGAGGACGCGATCGGTCACCAGCCCGCCGAACCCTCTCCCGGGGTGGCAGTCTATCGGATGGGACTGGCGGCGACGCTCGATCGACTCGCGGGCGAGGGGACGATCGTCCAGCTCCACGAGGACGGCGACCCCGCGGTCGACGTGCCCCTGCCGACGGATCCGGTGTTCGTCCTCTCGGACCACCGCGAGTTCACTGACGACGAAGCCGAACTGCTGGCAGAGCAGGCCGACACTCGGATCCGACTGGGGCCGCGTCCGCTGCACGCCGACCACGCGATCTCCGTGGCGCACAACTGGCTCGATACCGACGGCTACACGGAGTACTGACTCTACGGCGACCGACACCGGTTCCTACGGATCCTCGAGGGCGTCGACCTGGCGTCGGAGGTTGTTCAGGCTCGTGGCGACGTACTCGTAGGAGGGCGTGAACACTTCCGCCGAGAGCGTCGCCGTCTCCAGCGGTCGAAGGATCCGGCCGAAATCGAGAACGCCCGAGCCGATCGGGACGTGATCGTCGGTCTGGGTGCGGACGTCGTTGACGTGGACGTGACTGATCCGGTCGGCGTGGTCGGCGACGAACGCTGCCTGCTCGGCCGCGTCGTAGCCCTCGACGTACGCGTGGCCCGTGTCGAAGGTCATCGAGACGTCGGTCTCCTCGAACAGTCGGGGGAACTCCGCGAGCCCGAACCACTCGCCGGGGACGTTCTCGACGCAGAGTTCGATCCCGTACTCGGCGGCGACGACCTGTAGCTCCGCGAGCGCGTCGACGATCGCGTCCTCGACGGGGTCGGCCTCCCAGGCAGGGCCCCAGGCGTCGCTGCTCGCGTGGACGACTGCCTTCCGGGCATCGATGGCGGTCGCTGTCTCCAGCGCGGCGGAAAGTTCGCGAATCGCGCCCTCGCGGACTTGTTCGTACGGCGAGCCCACGTCGAAGGCAAACGGGAGGTGGACGGCCAGATCGAGGTCCTGGTCGGTGGCGGTGTCGGCGACTGCGTCCGTATCGAGCACGGTCCGTTCGTGGTGGCCGTCGAGCAGCAGTTCGACGTAGTCGACGTCCATCGCGGTTGCGGCCGGGAACGCGTCCGTGTAGTGCATCGTCGTCTGCGTGACGAAGCCGAGTTCCAGCGTCATACCCGGGTCAGGCGGCCCCGCGTCAAGCACCTTTCGCAATCGTTAAAGGGTCCACCCCCCTTCGTCCACGTGCGGGCCGGTGGGGTAGCTTGGTATCCTTCGGCCTTCGGGTGGCCGTAACCGCAGTTCGAATCTGCGCCGGCCCACTACGTATATACCCTTTTTCCAGGGTATTCCGACACTTTCCCCACCATTCTGGAGGTGAGTTTCGTGGCTACTGAGCCGTCTCAGGGCCGCGAACCGCCGATCTGTAACTACTGTGGCGGCTACATCGAAGAGCCGTTCCAGCGGTGTCCCGCGCTCGACGAGGGGGTGTGCCGGCCTTGAGTCGTTCTGCCGTGCCCAGCTGGCAGCCCGTCGACGACCTCGACGATCGGATCGGTGGCCCGTCGACGCTGTCCATGCCCGAGGACTGGGCGCTCTCGACGGCCTGGGAGCGCGCACAGACGGCGACCGACCAGGGCGGCCCGATCACCGACGCCGAGCGTCTCGTCGCGCTGAGCGACGGCGAAGACCGGCACAGAGTGACCTTTGCGCTGAAGGGCAACACGCTGCTCGCCGAGTGCGACTGTGCCGGCTACCAGTACCACGACGGCTGGTGTGCCCATGTCGCGAGCCTCTGGTGGCGCTGGTCCATCGGCGAGATCGTGGTCAGTCACCTCGATACTGGGCGCGAGTATGAGCAGCCGCCTGCATGGCTTGAGCTGGACGGTCGCACTGACTACGATGCGCTGACTGCCGCCGAACTCGACGCCTATCTCGCCTGTGAGCGCGCCGACGTCGGCGTTCGGGCGTTCGCCCGCTCGACCAGGCGCTCGCCCGGCACAGTCGGGAACCTGCTGCGACGAGCCCGCGGGAAGTTGGAGGGAGAGCGATGAGTCGCGGCCCCGTCGCTCGATCAGACGCGATCGGCGAGCAGCTCCCCGAGTCGCTGGTCACGCTGATGCGACTCGACCTCCGCGCCCAGCAGCACGCGCTCGTCGAGGGCGCTGCCGACCCGTTCCCGTCGCCGCGTCGCGCACGCGGAAGGGCGCGAGGGCGCGCGAAGGCCGGTTTTGACCCCCGTGGGGGGTGTGGTACCCACGTTGCAAATCCGGGGGGTACCCCGACGCAATCTGGCGATCAGTCCTGTGTACACAACGGTCGATCTGTGTACCCATCGGGGGGTGGTCGCGATGAGTAAGCAGATCCACGACGAGAGCCAGCGTAAAAAACAGGTAAAAGTCCGCGTCGACGCCGACCTCGTCGACGAGTTCGATCAGTGGTGCGACGATCGCGACACCAACCGGAGCGAAGCGATCCGCCAGCACATGCGCGCGGCTGTCAGCGGGGGTCAGGAGTACGAGACGCCCCGACAGCCACCGAATGATGACGACCGGCTCGCGACCGCCTACCACCGGCTCTGTGCGGTTGCGAACCAGGACGGCGTCATCCGCGAGGATACGGCGACGTCGATCCTCGCGACCGTGCTCGGGATCTCGAAGAAGGAGACGAGACCGATGGTACTCCGACCGCTGCACAAGCGCGGCTATCTGACGCGACAGAGCAACGTCTTCGGCGCGACGTCCTACCACATCGCCGGCTGGAAGAACTGAGACACACCCTTTTCCGCTTTGTTGAAAACCTCAACAAGTGATAGGTTTCAACGGTCGTGCTGAATAGAAAGCGCGAATCGGCCAATCGAATCTCTCTGGAACTGTCACCAATTCTTCCCGAAATTCTAACCACCCTCAACTGAAAACTAGAAGTGAATTAGGATGTCTGAGCACTGGCCGCCAGACGGATACTCAAACCCAAAGAGGTATGAAGTTGATGATAGGTATACTATTCTCATTGCGGTAGCAGTTACACCTCCAGTTCTTGCGATTACGGCTCCGGAACTAGAGGGCGTTGTTCCGACTCTTATTTCCTTTATTCAGGCTTTTGGGCAAACAACAGGGATAGCCAATTATCCACTACTATACCTCGCAACCGCTTTGTTTGTAGTGGTGGGGTGGGTGGCCATCTCTGGTGCTTCCATTGTGGCGATCCACGAAGCGATACACTACGTCGTAGCTTTACTGAACGGTTCTGAACCAGAGTTTATCTGGACTGAGCGCCTTGGTCTGAAAAGTCCCGGAATCATGCCCTATGGCACGGGCCTCACAAGAGGCGAGAACATTGCCGGATTCCTTGCCCCATTCATTCTATTAAGCGCTTTCGCGGGATCGATTATGCTGAGCAGCGATGGGATTGTTGCCGGGACAGCGGCTGCAATGTTTGCAATCAACTCTATCCCGTCATGCAGTGACATCTATAACTCAATAAAAGTCGCTAGAATGCCACGGGGGACGAAATACGCGAATTTCGATAATGGAGAAGGAATAAAGAGCGAATATGCCCTCCCAAAAGACGCCGATTGAAGAGTCTCCGTTGAAATCCACAGTCGCTGAGAGTTTGTCGAACCCATGCTGCATACCCTCTGTATCTTGCACACCATTCGTATCAGCTATTGAGGGCTTCAACAAGGTCTCGTTTTCAGACGAGCACCATCACACCAATCGTCGCGACGATCCCGAGCACGAGACCGCCGAGAGCGTACCAGGGTTCCCGGCGGAGTTGGGACAGGCGACCGGGCGCGTGCCGGACACCGAGAACGATCGCGACCGCGACGCCCGCCAGCTCCCAGCGCCGGGTGAGGCCGGCGACGATCCCGACCGCGAGCCCGACAACCAGCGCGTGCCACTCGCGGCGCGTCGATAACAGGCCATCACGGTCGCTCTCGGCCTCGCTCGACGCCATCGCGCCATCTCGAAGCCACTCGATCCCCGAACGGACTCGCTCGATCATGTCTCGACCTGCTCCTCGACCTCTCGAAGTCGGTCGATCACCGGCCCGTCGAGCGCTTCAGGGTCGCCGGTCAGTAGCTCGCGGTTGCGGAGCGATCGGTCCTTGTTGTCCCCGACCTCGCTCACGATCCGCCGGGCGTACCCCGCCGTCGCGATCGCGCCGGTCGCCGTCACCGTCGACGCTATCGGCACGATCCAGTCGAGGAGCACCGACATCTTAGCTGTCACCTCCTGCCGCCTGTGCTGTCTCGGCCAGCCCCGGCCCGAGCGTCGAGATGAGATACAGCACGATCAGCGCGAGCACGACTTTATCGAGGTTTTCGAGTATCCAGCCGCCCCATTCCGGCACGTCCGGCGGATCTGGTAGATCATGCCCGCCGTCGAGTCCGGGGTTCCTCAGATCGCTTTCGACGTCGCTCATGTGGTCGCTGATCTCGCTCGGCGTGTCGGGGCTGTCGACCGTATCGAGCAGGAGGGCGGCCCCCTGTGCCGGTGCTCCGATCGGTTGCGGCAGGCTCTCGGCCCGCTCATCCCACTTTTCGGCCTGATCTCCGAGGTAGTCTTTCCGATACCACTCGATCAGTCCGCCCATCACCTGCTCACCACCCAGTAGAGCACGATCAGCCCGGCGACCACCCCCGCGAGCTTCATCTGCTCGCGCTTCTCTCTCGCCTGCTGGACGTCCATCGCGTTCTGCGTGTACGGGTTGTCCGCCGGATCATCCTCGCCGTAGGTGTCCGGGCTGTACTGCTGGATCCACTCAGGCGGGGCGCTCATCGCTTGCTCACCCCGTACAGGACGGCAGCGGCCCCGGCAGCGAGGGCCGCGTATGGGGCCGCGTCCTTGATCTGCTCTTGTGCGTCGGGGACCGGCCCCGTCGAGCCGGTCGACTCCGTCGAGTCCGTGCTGTCCGTCGAGCCGCCGGAGCCGCCGGAACCAGTCGGTTCGGCAGCCACGTCGACCGTGTTCCCGTCCGGGCCGGTCACGATCCCGTTTTCCAGGCTGAATTCTGTCGAGTAGTCCCAGCCGTACTGGCTAAACGTGCCCTGCATGGCCTCAGCGTCCAGATCCGGCGACTTTCGCAGCCGTTCGAGGAGTTTCTGACCGTTCATCGTGCTGTTGCTGTTCGCGTCTGTCGAGTCCGTGCTGTCCGTCGAGGTCGTCGAGTCCGACGTCCCCGACGTGTCGGTGCTGTCCGTCGAGTCCGTCGATCCGCTGGACCCGCCAGAACCACCCGATCGATCCGGGCCACTGTCAGCCTGGACGGTCAGCGTCTCGGTCTCGATGTTGATGTTACTCTGGCCCATCGGCCCGCCGAGGACGTTCAGCCAGATGTTAGCGCTCTGCATTGCCTTGGCGTCGCGGATCGTCCCCGACAGCGTGACCGACTCGCCCGGACTGATCGAGACGCCACGACTCACCAGCTCGCGACCGTGCGAGGTATCGTCAGGTGCCCAGTCGATTTGCGCGGTCAGCGACAGCGACCGCTCGGAGTTGTTCGTGATCGTTCCCGAGATCGGGAGATCATCGCCGGCTGTCGCGCCGGTCGGCACGTCGAGCGTCCCTGACAGTTGCTCGATCGCCTCCTCTTTCGAGACCGACGTACTGCCGCCACTGTCCGACGTCCCCGAGGTATCCGTCGAGTCCGTGCTGTCCGTCGAGTCGGTGCTACTGCCGCCGGAGCCGTCAACCGTCACGTCGACCGTGTTCCCGTCCGGGCCGGTCACAATGCCGTTTTCGAGTTGGAACTCCGTCGAGTAGTCCCAACCGTATTTGCTAAATGTGCCCTGCATGGCCTCAGCGTCCAGATCCGGCGACTTCCGCAGTCGTTCGAGTAGTTTCTGCCCGTTCATGGTTAGAACACCACCAACTGGGCCGTTGTCGACCCGCTGGCGCTGTCTCCGAGTCGATACCAGATTTCCTCAGCCCCGAGGCCAGTCTCCGGTGCGACGTTGTACGGGAGGTCACTCGTTCCGAGCGGGATCGCCCGATTCGACTTCGCGGGGTCTTTGAAGGCGATCTCGATCGGTTCGCTGGCCCCGTAGATCAGCACGTCCTCGGCCTTGAAACCGAGGTCGACGCTCTGTTCGTCCGACGTGATCTCGATCTCGCCTGCGTAGTATTCGGCCTCGTTCTCACCGGAGCGCGGGGCCGGGATGTCCGGCGTCTGGCGCGACGGACTGTCTTCGGCGTTGAGAGCCTGCAACTCGATCAGGACCGCGACCAGAAGCGCGTCGGTCTGATCCTCGACGAGCTGCGTCCAGAGACCTCGCTCGCCCTCCTCGAAGTACGGCGCGAGCGCTCGCTCGATGTGCTCAGGCATACTTCACCTCCACGTACAGCAGGGCGAGCCACATCACGATCTGGATACTCGCAGCGACGACCATCACGTCCTCGCGTGTCCACTGCGACCCCTCGAAAAAGGAATCCAGATGCGACCGGGACGGCGTCGACGTCGGCGCGGTCGGGCCGACGTCCACCGCGTAGTACCGTCCGTCCTGTGGCTCGGCCTGATCGGAGTAGTCGACCAGGCCGCCCATCTCAAGACCCTCCGATGTGGTTGATGACGACGTCTTCGAGACCCATCACGTTCTCACGCGAGCGCCGGATCGGGATCGAGACCAGCGCGTTCACGGCCTCCGCTCCCGGGTCATCCTCATCGTCCCACTGGACGATGTACGGCGCGTCGATATAGATTTCGAGCGACCAGTCTTTCGGGATCAGCCCGGTCACGGGATCCTCGTAGCTGAACGTGATCGGATCGCGGTTCTGGTCGCGTAGGTTCGCCATGCCCGCGTCCCGTTCGTCGATGATGTCGAAATACCGCTTTGGGGCCGACTTCCGGACCTCGACCTTCGCCTGCGCGTCGCTGACGTAGTAGGCGTGCAGCGTCTCGATCGATCCGCCATCAGTGTACGTGAACGAATCGTTATCGTAATCGACCGAATCTGCCGACGCTTCCGACGCTCCGGAATAGAGCAGGAAGTCATCACCCACCGGGGCGCTGTCGATCAGGTTGTTCAGCAGGTTGAACGTCTGCTGGGTACCGCTGCCGTCCGTTGTGAGTTCCTCATGCACGACGAAATGGAGATCGACGCCGACGCCGGGCCGCACGAACAGCGGTCGCTCGGCCTTGTAGCTCAGGACTTTCGACAGTTCGCCCGGCGTGTTGGCCTGCTGATCGAAGTCCGACACTTCGAGCCGCTTGTTCGCCGACTCGACGCGATCGAGCCGAGCGAAGACCTCCTCCTCGGGCGGTGCCGCTGACATGTCTACACCTCCTTGACGGCGCTCTCGGCGATCGTGACCCGAGTCCCCTGCGACCAGTCGACTTGTACCGAGGAGTCGACCGAGATGTACATCTTGTCGACGTCATCGACTCGCAACTGCGAGCCTTTGAGGATGTGCTTCACCTGGTCGATGTATTCCTCGTTCTGCTGGTCCTGGATCGAGAGCGTCCGGTACGCCCGGATGTTGGTCTTCGGTTCGCTGACCGTCTGCGCGTCATCATCGTTCGGACTCTCGAACTGGATCGCCATGCGGGTATCCGCTGGGAGATCGTTGCCGGACCCGTCTTTCAGGTCGGCGTAGATCGGGATCCCCTGGGCCTGCTGGCCTCGCTCGACCGCGTTTTTGATGACCCACATCAGCCCGTCGTCAGGCTGAAGTTCCAGAATGGGCGTCATCACGCCCGTCGTGTTCGTGCGCTCGGTCGCCTCGCTCGCGATGTTGGATAGCTGTTTCGACATCTTCAGTTACCTCCGAGGTTCGTCACGGACTGCTTGACGTCGAAGCGCTGCGCGAGGGCGTCGACTGTGTAGATCAGCCCGCCCGTCGCGATCTCGCGCCGGTACATCGGAGAGTAGCCGTATCCGACGCCAGCGACGGCGAGACCATATGCCTCGTTCGGCACGTCGAAGCCAGTCCGTCCGTCGATCATGTTCTGCGCGATACTGGACGCCACGTAGCCGCCAGCGGTCGCGGCCGCCGTCTCCCACATGTCGGGATCGGCGAGCACGTCCATGCTGTCGGTCATGTCGGTTGCCACAGACATTACATCCAGACCCTCGCAAGTCTTCGATTGTATAGGGCCGCGCGGCAGACAGCCCCGATTGACGGACGCTGACGGACGCTGCCGCGCGGCTCTCTATTGTCGCCGACCAGTGAGATGAGGCTGTATGACCCAAGAAATGCGACGTGGCGGCAGCATGCAGCAGACAGTCATCTCACAGGACCAGGAGACAACGCTCTCTGATGGTTCGGCGACCACGATCACATTCGACACTGTTACGCATGATGAAATAAGCTCCGTGACACCCGACGTCTCGAATGACAAGCTAACGATTACCACGCTACAGGAATCCAAGATTTACTTTATCTTCCTCACCGCCGGGGTTGCTGAACCGCAGGGCGAGCCTCTTTCAGATGGTGATGAGCTCCGATTCGGATACACGTACAACGGAAATCGCACCCAGCTTGGTGGCACGACTGTCCACAATGACGGGTCGCTTCTCGTTTTCTCCACCATGTCCCCGCTCATAGTTGCCGATGGTATGGATTATAAAATGGAGTTTTCAGGAATCATCTCGCGCGATCTCGCCATTACAGACGCTCGATTTGGCATCGGAATAGTAGACTAACTCAGTACAAAACCATCGAATACCAGCAACACATAACTACCAGTGTGGCCCGTCGTAGTGTTCGAGCAGGTGGGAAATCACCCGGTTGCGCGTGACCTCATACCCGATGTCTTCCTCCAGCGACTCCTTGATGTCCCGAAACTTTCGGGCCTGTCCGCCGCGTAGCGTGATGTCTTCTCGTTCGGTTGCCATTATCCTGGGATCGAGAGGGTAAGCGAGTCTGGTCCGTAGTGTGTCGATTCCATCGAGAGGGTTTTCGTGTTGATCCGCCGTCTGTTCCCGTCGTCGTCGCTGTATATCCACTCGCTGCCGACTGTGCTCCCGTCTTCGGTGAACTTCCGGACGGGGATCGGGCCGTCGTCGGCGTGGAGATCGTCGGGGAGGCCGTGGACGGGAGCGCCGTTGACCTTGTGGACGTCGGACGGATAGCCAACGTTCCCGTCGACTTTCCTCAGATCGGCGTCACTCTGGAACCCGCCGAGCATGTAGATCATCATCTCGCCGATCGGGTCCTCGTCGAGTTTCGCGAGCCGCTGCGTGACCCACAGGCTCGCGACCTGGCCCCGGCCTTCCGTCGCGAGGTCCTCAATCGCGTCGGGATATCCGCCCGACTGGGGTGCGACTTTGTGCGCCTCGTCGATGACGACCAGGACGTCTTGGTCGATCTGCATCGCCGCCCGGACGATCTTCGCGACGACGTCTTTCCAGCGATCGCCGTTCAACTGGTGCCGAGCGAGGACTGTCCGACCGTTCTCGACGAGCATCTGTCGCCAGCCGGCGACTGTGACCGACGCCTCTTGATCGCCGATGACGCCCCAGCTCGCCATGCCCGCTTTCACAAGCCCGCGAAACTCGTCGCGACGGTCAAGCACGACGACGATCGGATAGTTGTCGAGGTTGTCCTCCGTCCACCACTGGCTGAACCAGGACTTTCCCCAGCCGCTTTTTGCGGCGATGAGTGCGTGTGTCATTCGTCGATCTCCTCGGCGACCTGTCGGATCACGGCGTTGTTGCGCTCGATCGGCCCGCCGAGCACCGGCTGTATCTGTTCGCCCCGGTCCCAGTTGACGACCAGCTCGAGGAACTCCCGCAGCGAGAGGTCGAAAACCGTTTGGACGTGGTTTTCGGCGATCCATCCGATCCGTTCCCGGTCGGCCTCGTCGAGAGAGGTGTCGACTACTCCGCGCTCGTAGTACTGCCGGTACCAGTCTTCGAGAGTCTCGCGGTACTCGTCGGCGTCGAGACCGACGTACTGCTGGGCCTTCTCCGGTTGATCCATCAGTTCCGGCCCGATCGTTCGGAACCACCAGCCCCTGACGTCCCGGTCGGCGACCGCGTCGGCGAGTGACAGCAGCGTTTGGGCGCGTCGCTCGCGATCATATTCGAGATCGACGTCGACGTCTGCGGCGTCGTTCAGCTCGACGAGCGCTTGCGTCTGTTGCATCTCGTAGCCGGTCAGCGTCCCGACGACGGCCTGCGCGACCGCCGTTTCGGACGGCGTGACCTGACTCATCGCCTTCTCAGCCATCTTCTGCCGCGCGCCGTTGAGCGGATTCGAGACCATCAAGCGCTCACCTCCGCAGCGATCCCGTCGACCATGTCGGGGTCATCCATCGCGACCATGCCGCCGAACATGACCGTCGAGAGCAGGATCGCCTGGCCCGGCGAGAGTTCGTCGATCCCGCCCTGTTCTTCGAGCCACTCGTCGACGTACTCGTCAATCTGGAGATCACGAGCCACGTCGCCGTACTCCTCGACGAGCTCGCTCCGGTCGTCGGCGTCGGCAGACCCGTAGGACGCTCGCGCGACCGCCGCGCCCATCCCGAGCGCGTTACAGTAGACATCGCCGGCAGAGACGCGATCGCCCCGGTCGTCGACGTCGGTGCTGCCGTCCTGGTCGTCGTGCTCGTCCTGCTCGGCGGCGTCGGCCCCTGCCTCAGCCTCGATCTCCTCGGCGACCGCCGAAAAGTCCGCCATTTCCTCGTCGTCGATCTCCGGCTGTTCCTCGTCGACGTCTTCCTCGACGTCTTCGGCAACGTCCTTCTCGACGTCCTCCCCGACGTCGTCAGGATCGTCGTCGGACATCTTACCAGTCCCCCTCAGCGTCGACGAGACCAGTCTCGCTCGCCTCGTCGAGCGAGTCCTTGACGTCCTGGTCCGTTGCGTCGTCGGTTTCGCTGACTGTCTCTGCGGGGGCGCTCGCGCCGCTGTCGTCGCTCACGTAGGCGTACAGCAGGGCCAGCATCAGCACGGTCGCGACGCCCATCGCGAGGGTCGTCGTGCTCACCGGGATCGGGATACCACCGGATCCAGACCTTGAGGAGGTCGAAAGGTCTGTTTTCGTGGGTTCAGTACCGTCGTCATCGGCCCCATTTTGAGGGTGGTCGTCGGGGTCGTACTGCTGGCGCTGGCGTTCGAGGTCTTCAGAGGTAGGCATATCGGGGTCGTCGTCGGGGTGGTCGTTCTGGTTGGTCTGACCTGGTTCATCCTGGTCTCCGTCCTGTTCCGGGTGGTCGTCGGAGCCGTCGGGGTCGCTACCAGGGTCGTCGCCCCCCTCTGCGGGGTCCGTTTCGCCCTGGTCGTGACCCTCGTTCGAGGTCTCGCCGTCCCCTGATTGGAGGTCGGCCTTGACCTGGTCGTCGAGGTCGTTCCAGTTTGGATGGTCCGGCTGGGCCCCCAAGTGGCCCTTGAGACCCTTGACTGTTCCACGGTAGTCGCACCCGTCGATCGGGCAGGGTTGCGTGTCGCTCATAGTGTGTGTTGGCCGCCTTCGGCGACGGCAAACTCGTCAGGTATCTGCTGCTCGGTGCTTCCGCTGCTGGCTGCTTCCTCGCGCTCGTCGGCCAGCATCCCGCCGGGATTCTCCTCGACGACGTCCTCAACTTCGCCCTGACCGCGTTCGCCCTGCTCGCCGCCCGCGAGTCGGGCCTGATCGTTCGCCCGGCCACCGCCGAGCGCCTGCTGATCATCAAACTCGACGACATCGCCCTGCTCCGGCCCCTCGTCGATGTGCTCGTGCAGCGTCGAAAGTCGGTGTTCGTCGGGGATCTCGGTGAGAGAGTTGAGCAGTCTATGCAGTTCGCGCGGCTCCTCGACGTCTTCGCCAGTCTCGCGACGGATCGCCGCCATCGCGGACCATGCCTGTTCCGCGTGCCGGCGCTGCTTGCGGACGGCGTCGAGTAGCTCCCGCAGCGACGCGATCGCCCCGCGATACCCGCCGAGGGCGCGCGAGTATGCGCCGGCCTGTTTGCCGGACAGGGTCTCTTGTTCGGGCTCGTCGTCACGACGATCGGTGTCCGCGAGGAGGTCGTCGACCTCGTCGTGATCATAGCCGCACGTCTCGGTCAGGAACTCGCAGGCTTGCGGGTCGCCGTGCCTACAGTGGCCCCGAGCGTGGTCGCACTCGTTGGCCTGTGCCGCCCTGGACGCGCGCCCGGCCTTCTCGATGGCGCTGTCCTCGGCGTTCATCCGCTGGCCCTGATCCTCGCGAGCGGCCTGCTCCATCACCTCGCGGTGCTCGTCGACGGTCAGCGTCGGGTCGACGTGGGCCGTCCAGTCGTCGACGCCCGCGTCTTGCGCGATCGCTTTGATCGACTGGGCCCAGGGGACGTTTGCCCGCCCCTTCGAGAAGTCGAGCCGGTCTTTCTCGTGATCGGTCAGCTCCGCCTGGCCGGGCCCGCTGGCTCGTTCGTCACGCGAGTCGGCGGCCTCGAGCTCGGCGCGCTCGATGACGCGATCGGGGACGTCCTCGACGAACCGAACGGTCTTGAGTCGACGATCGTCGTCGGGACAAAGGTACTCGCCCCACTGCTCGCGAGCAACGTCGGCAGCGTCCTTTGACCCAAACTCTACTGTTGGACTCATCACAGCAGGCAGGACAGTCTACGCTCTTATCCCTCGGTCGCAGGTTCCCCAATCTCTGGGGGACTGACTGGGGGGCCAGCCTGCCAGCACTTGGGACATTGATATGGGAAACGGGGCTACATTGGCGTGATGAGCCAGGCAGACGCACAACGTCGTGTTCAGGCCGCGATGATTGACTCCGACGCGCTGAGTCCCGAAGGGTCGGCGTCCGTTCAGAACTGGGGCGGCACCGCCTACGTCGCGATCCCGCGCCGGCTCGTCCAGCACTACGAGATCGAGCAGGGCGATCGTCTTCAGCGAGCCTACGATCCCAAGACCGGCTGTCTGACCATCTCTCTCGGGGACCACGATCTTTTCGAGTGAGTTCTGGTTCGGTTCTGTTCCCAGCCACAAACGTGGTAGAGAAATCGCCCTTGATCACTTCTCCAAGTCCCTGAAGTCCAGATTACCAGCTTTGAGGAGGCCCAAGTAAGTGAAAAATAGTATTAATAATGCCCCCACCCAGACTATAAGGGCCATTAATCCTGTTACGGTACCGGACACTTGCGCAGTGAGCGCGGTAGCCTGTGACATTCCAACTATGGCGAGGACAAATGTGAGGAGAGTAACAGCCCGATTACTGGCGCGATCTCGCTGCGCTTGATCTCTGTCGTGACCCAATTGGAATCCGTCGGATTTCAGTGTAACACTGTATCTGTGGGTTTCGTTATCACCTAAACCCAGAGTGTTTTCTGTCGCCAAGCGGCGCTCACAAAGCGTCTCTACCGCGTCTTGGACCGCATCGACATCCAAATCTAGTCTTTGAGATAAGTCAATATCTGAGTCCAATTCTCCCTCTGTTTCCTCGCTCGGATATTCAGCACTTCCGCCTAGTGTATATACCTCATCAAGTACTTGTGCCCAGTGTTCTTCATCCATATTTTGACATCATAATGCAACTATAAATCAGCTGGGTCGCCCAGTTCTACTCCCAGACTCGGGCGATCTCCTGATCTGTAGAGACAGACTACGTATTTCTCAAATAACGGATTGCTGGTCTGCAGCCGAGAACAGCATTTCGACAAATATTTAACAGAAAAGTGTTAGAGCGGAGTGAAGTAGTATCAGTCCAAGAGATGCGAGAGTAAGGTACTGACAGAGACGTAGGTTTCGATATTTTTCGTCGTTCTTTGTCCGGTTTCCTTTGAAGAATTTCTCTGGGTCATCGGTGTGTTCGTTGCCGGAGATTGAGGTCATATACGCAATCATCAATTTTCGTCGGATTGGTTGAGGGGTGTCATCGATGTATTGGAGGTAGTCGTCAATGTCTTTCCCTGGTGTATGATAGTCCCGTACTCTTAACCCATGAATACCGATTATGACCGAAATGAGAGCGACCGCCATCGCTCCAATGAGTAGGAAAGTGAGGTTCTCGAAAAGGCCGACTACGGAGACGATGATCGCGTCCACAGTCAGGATCGTTCCCATCTTGGATTCGACCGAGTTTCGACGTTCGGATTCCTCTTGGAACCGAAGCCGTGCTTCCTCTAAAGCGATTTGAGAAGGGTTATCGCCACCATTTCTTTTTCTTAGTTCTTCACTGAGATCCTCCTCGTCCTTTGTCATTAGAACTCTTTACCACATTCATCGCAGATCCGAGGTTCTTCGCTATTAGCGACGGTCCGGATATCGGTATCGTCTTTGCATTCGGAACAGAGAGGCATAACAAGATTTAGAAGGTTCTCCCACACTCGTCGCACGTACGAGGTTTATCTTTGTCAAATTCGGTACTCACTGTCAATGCTTCGCCTTTGCAGTCTGGACAGAGGGGCATGATTTATTTTAGAATTCTTGGCCACATTCGTCGCAGATCAGGCCTTTTTTCGATTTCTTTGCTGTTGTGAGAGTTGTGTCTTCTTTGCAGGCTGGGCAAAGTGGCATTGTTTACAGGTTGTTGTTTTCCGCGTAGTATAAATGTTAGTCGGGTGAGTATCTTTATTGGGGACAGCTACCTGTTTCATATACCAAAATCACCTAATAACCGAGACGCTGGCAACATTGCATTTGATTTAGCATAACCCATGTGAGTAGTTTCTTGTCTTCTATGATTCAGCCCTTCATCAGCCGATCAAGAAACGGTTCACGCTTCCTAAGTTGTTCCCGGAGGCCGGGCCAGAATGTCCAGCAGAACAGGAGATCGGCAATGATGAGGATGAAAAGAATCGCAGCGACGGTGACGATCGAACCATACTCTATTCCAAGCTTCATGGCGAAGATGCTGAAGAGGACGACTCCTAGAACGTGGGCCCCGTTCCACTGTTTGAAGTACCGAATCCCCGCGATAATGAGCACAACTAGACCAAGGAAAGTGAATGCAAGCTCACCTTGAATAGCGTCAAGTAATCCCTCAAAGAGGAGTTGGTTGGCCTCATTGGCTTCGGCCTGCTGTATCATGTGAGAAAGGGCGGCACCGATGACCGCACGTCCGAACAGCCAGATTGAAACGATGGTTAAGGCGAGCCCAACCCCAAAGAATGGAATCAGGCTGGGATTCTCATCAATATCTGAGTCCTCCATCAGTCGGGCAAAAATTTGCACCATAATCGCCCAAGCTGGGAGAAACAACGCCACCACCTGAAGAAGAACAGAGAAAGTATTATCATTGACCATATCCCGAAAAAAGTCCCGATAGGATTTATAACCCGCCCCAATCAGACATGTCCGTTAATTGTTCTGGGTAAAACCTTCTTACGCGATCTGCTCAATAACCATACGTGCTAATTCGGATTGTTCCCTGCATATCTTACGACCTATCAGCCGGTTCTTATAGGAGTTCGTGAAACTAAGATTGGAAACAGTGTCTGGTTCTCGACCCAGTTTCGGCCAGGGTCAGTTCTAATCTTCTTCTGCAGTCTGAATAGCTTCTTCCAAATCCTCCAGAAGATCCTTAGCGTCCTCCAATTTCAGAGATCGGTGCCGTCCGTCTATAGTTAGTGTAATCGCCCCGTCATTCTCTGATGCGTGGATTGTCATTCCGTTCTGCACTATTATCGGAAACTCCTACAAACTTGGGGGCAACCGTCCCACAAACCACCGTTCCCGATACACGTCCCATAATTTCGGACATTTATATACTGCCCCTACCGTCCCATATCTATGTCAACTGTGGCCTGCTATTGTCGAGTCAGTACCGAAGATCAAAGCCTCGAACGACAAGTGACACAGACTGCGGAGTACGCACAGTCGACGATCGGCGCAGACCTCGCTAACGTTCACCGATATCAGGACAAGAGCACAGGCACAAACGTTGAACGCTCGGGCTATCAGGAAATGATGGCCGACGCCGAAGCCGGCCATCTCGACGCCGTCGTAGTACTCAGTATCTCACGCATCTGCCGATCCATTTCCGACTTGGAGCGCACGGCTTCCCGTCTTGAAGACTACGGCGTCGAGCTCCACATCCTCAATGAAGGTCTGACCCTCCGACCAGGAGAAAGTGATCCGTACCAGACTGCTTTGTTTCAGTTGCTCGGAGTATTCGCTGAGCTCGAAGCGAATATGGCCCAACAGCGCACGAAAGATGGGATCGCTGCCCGGCAGCAGCGGGACGATTACCATCATGGGCCTGCCCCCCTCGGATTTGAGAAAGACAATGGGGAGCTGATCGAGGCCGACAACTACCATGATGTGGTCAGCGTTCTCGAATTGAAGATCAAAGATGAGATCGGAACCCGCGAAGCCGCTCGCCGTCTCGACTGTGGTACTGCGACTATCAATCGCGCTGTTGAACGGGCTGAACTTTACGGACTATAAGAGTTAGTCATTTGACAACCTTTGGCTAGGAGCGCTCGTAGTTTCAACCGCTATGATGGCAAGCACTCTTGAGTCGACAAACTGGATTTAGAGATTGGATTCTATCCACATACAAAACTTATCGAGGTCGTCCGCACCGGCGTCCTCGCTAATTCCCTTAAGTGTTCCTCGGGGTATTGAGTTATGATTTGGGATACTAACTGTACGCGGCTCCGACTCCCGATGGTCATCTGGTGGCTCCCACTTCAAAATCATATGACTTCCGGTTTGCCTCTCCGGAACCCAGCTCACACTGGAATTGACCATCGCTTTAACCACATCCCGCCCCGAGTAATCATACGACACCATCTCGTCTCTCACCAGTCAGGTCATAAAATCAGGCAACGTTCCAGAATTAGTCTCATTTACCTCATCAGGATCAATCCCCCACTCCTTAAGACTCTTATCTGTGACAGACTCACCGGCATCGCCGTGGGCTGTGGCGATTACCTCTCCAAGTTTGTTGATCGCATCTTTCTGACTTTCACCAAGTGCAGTGAATTCCTGAACAGGATCGCGTGCAGTCCACGTACCATCCGTGTTCCGCGAAACTTCGTATTCTTCGATGTACGGCCGGAAATTACTTGAGTCAGAGCTGCGAGCCACTGTTTCTTCGAAAATCGACGCATCGGGATCGAAGAGACGGTCAAGATCAAGTTCAGTGGCGGTTGTGTACTCCTCGTATTTGTTATAAACGTACTTTAATAACCGTTCAGTCCCCCAGTCGTTGTAATCGGCTTTGATTCCTTCTGCCGCGTCAAGCACTTCATCGAGATCCTTTTCCCTAATTTCTTCACGGATTCTTGCAATCCCATCCGTCGTGAGCCTATAGATCGTACGCTCTTTCCCATACGTGTTCCTCTCAGTCTCGGTTTTCACGAGTCCCCGAGCTTCTAATCCGCGTACTGTCGCGTCCAGTCCACTTGAATATGGGCCGTATTTATACGGTTCAAACTCAAATACGTCAGCAAATTTCCCCTCCTTCTGCGCGAGAAATACGAGCTTCTGGAAGCGAGTTGCACCCTCAACTGCTTCTCGGTTGCGCGTATATAGCAGCGAGAGCGTGAGGATCTCCTCGTTCCGCATTCCAGTGTCTACCTCATAATGGATACTGGATACATATATACTTGTATGAGAGTGTTTTTGCCCCGACTTAGTATCTGAGCTAATCTGCGATATCATCAGGTGCCTCAAACGGTGTCCGCTTGTACGCTGTCTTCCAACTGACGCTGATCGTTTCGAAGAGCACGATTAAGTCTCGGCTGGGGCTGATTCTCCGCGTCGAGATCGCCGCCTCTCCGATAGAAATTTTGGAGTGGCAATAGAGACGCTTACCCATGAGTAGCTTCTACCGAGATGCCGCGATTGTATTGGCTGTATCATTCCCGAGCTGGTATCTGGCCATCTACTCAATTGGCGCTAATGCTGAAATGCTTCAAACCTTGGACCCGCAAGTTGTCTCGGTCCTAGCTGCCGTCCAAATCCTATTTGTATTGATTTTGGTCGGCATTTCAGACGACGAGTAGTCAGTCGTTCCGCAGCACCCGACCCAGTCGAGGGCGGGGCTGATTCTCCGCGTCGAGATCGCCGTCAAGATACCGCTGTCCCGCTTGGGTGAGCTCCCAGTGAGTCCGGTCAGTGGTCAGCGAACCTACGAGCTCCGCACCAGCGAGCATATGCAACCGCTCGCGAACGTGGCCCATCGACACGCTCTCGAAAACCTCGCGAGAGATGAGTGACGCTGTCGAGAGTCCTTCTTCTTCCAGAAACTCCAGGATACGCTCGTCTTCCCGCTTCATCCAGTGAGCACTTTGGCGATCCATTCGATCACCCCGCGTTTCCAGGCTCGCCCACTCCGTTTGGAGACTCCGAAGTGTCTCGGATTTCGTCGGGTTCGTCTTCATAAGTACTGATTTCTCCAGCGAGATACCGTTCGCCCCGCTCAGTAATGATATAGACCCCGTTCCCGAGGTGTTGAAGGAGGCCGTGATCTTTCAGTTTGCTTAGCCGGCGAGAAATTTGCTGCCGGGAGATTCTGAAGTAGCCTGTTTCTTCGAGTTCTTTCGGCGACACTGAATCCCGGTCCCTGGCCACCTCTAAGATTCGGTCATCCCAGATCGTCATCCACGCGCCGGACCTTCTCATTACCATCATCAATGCGCTCTCCGCACGTTAATGCCAGCAATATAGCATTCATGTGGAGATAGGGTATTTCCTTAGGTGACCATAACATCTATAACATGTCCGGTGCATGGACGACATGCGGAGCCACCGACTCGCTCGCAGATGACTCTCGTCGGTTGTTGAAGTCGGGCCAGCGTCCTAGCGCCGGCCCGAAAAGGTGGTTCCGTCGGAGCAACCATGTCCGAAACCACACGCACGGGCCGTAAGGCCCGTACTGAGAGTATCGTATCGGATCGGCAAAAGACTCCCGTCTCTGATAAGGACAGGGGCGACTGGCAGGCTAGCCGGGAAGCCAGCCGGGGAGTCGCGCCGGATAATAGTACTGCCGACGACAACCAGCGCGTCATGACTGACGGCGGTCGCGACGTGATCGACCCGCGAGAATTTTCGGTCAACTGGACGCCCGCCGTGATCTTCAGCAGGGACGAGACCCTTTTTGCGGCTGACGTCTCGACCCTGCCGAACGGCTGGGTGCGCGCGAAGCGCTGGGACACCTCGAAGGTGAAGATCCCGCCCCACGCCGTCGAGAAGATCGAATACGTCGAAACCGAGACCTTCCACCCTGACGGAGAGCCACAGACGTACCGAGAGCAGCGGCTCGTCGACGCCGACGCGCTCGAAGAAGCCCACCGGATCGCCCAGCCGACCGTCGAGGCCGACGACGTCGACCAGGAGGCGATCGCCGATGACTGACGTCGACGACATGACGCTCGACGAGATCGAGGCTCGACTCGACGAACTTCGCGAGGAGAAGGCAGAGGCGAGAGAACTGCGCGAACGGATCGGAGACGCTCACTCGGAACTTCGCGAGATCCGACAACACCGATTCGTCGACGATGACCTCGCGGTGAAACTCGGATTTATCGACCAGATGCTCGGAATGGCGACGCACGAGGATCTACACGCTGAGGTCCGGATTCATCACGAGCGCGAGCGGCTGCGTCGTCGCAAAATCGAACTTGAGCGCCAGGAGGCGATCGCCGATGACTGAGCGCTGTCCCACCTGCGGCCAGGAGGTCGCCGCGATCACGACGACCGGCCCGACCGAACACACCTTCGCGCCCTGCGGTCACACCGCCGCGATCGATCTCAAGACCGCCACGGGAGGGATCGGCGGATGAGCGCCGCCAAACAGACTACTCTCGCCGACCACGAACCCGACCTTTCGAAGCTCTCGCCCGCCGAGCGCGACGCCTATGAAGCCGTCTACGAGCAGGGGATGAGCGGCCGCGAGTACGCCCGCCAGACGGATCGATCCTGGGGGACCGTCTCGAATCTGCTGATGCGAGCGCGCTCGAAGCTCGACGTCTTCCAGGACGGTGGTCGGGATGGGTAAGACCGTCTACGTCTCGACGAACGCGACGAATCGGCACATCTACCACACCGACGAGGACTGTCGGATGCTGAATCAGGCTGCGAACTACGCCGCGCGCGATCTCGATGACCTGCCGGACCACCAGCAGTGTAGCCACTGTGCCGGCGAGTGGGACCCCTATCAGGACCACGAGAGTACGACCTGCGAGTACTGCGGGCGCACCTTCGAGACCCAGAACGGCGTCTATCGCCACATCCTGATGGAGCACCGCGACGTCGTCGAGCGAGCGCTCGGGAACGATCCGACCGCCTCGACCGGCCCCAGGAGGGCAATCGCTGATGACTGAGCGTACAGGCCGTCGCCGCCAGAACCCGGAAGAGTTGACTCCGGCGGCTGCAGTCGAGCGGTACCTCCGACGTCGTCGGACGGATTCGACCGACAAGAGCATCGAAGGCTGGGAGTACCGCCTGAAGCTCTTTGTCGAGTGGTGCGACTCGGTCGGGATCGGTGAGGTCGGCCAGCTCGAGGGCTACGACCTCGACGAGTACTACGAGATCCGCAGCGCCGAGATCGCGCCGGTCACACTCGAAGGCGAGATGTGGACGCTTCGATCGTTCTTGGAGTTCCTTGAGGACGTCGAGGCCGTCGACGATGGGCTCGCCGAGCGCGTCCGTATTCCCGATCTCGATCCCGAGGATCGGTCGAGCAACAAGAAGCTCGACGCCGATGACGCGTTCGCGCTGATCCAGTACTATCGGAACGACGAGCAGGCCTACGGGACGCGCCCGCACGCTTGGATCGAACTCGCCTGGTTCACTGGTGCGCGACAGGGCGGTCTCCGCGCGCTCGATCTTCGAGACGTCCATCTCGATGAGGACCCATACGTCGAGTTTCGCCACCGGCCGGATACGGGGACACCGCTGAAGAACAAGCTCGGCGGTGAGCGTCCGGCCGGGATCACGCGCGAGACGGCCGATGTCCTTGAGGCGTATATCGAGCATCACCGCTACGACGTCCACGACGACTACGGTCGTCAGCCGCTACTCGCGAGCGCGAAGGGGCGGCCCGGAGAGAACACTGTTCGCGTCTGGTCGTATCAGGCGACCCAGCCGTGTCTGCATAGCCCGTGTCCGCACGGGAAGGAGCGCGAGACGTGTCAGTGGACGGAGTACGCACATGCGAGCAAGTGCCCGTCCAGCCGCGCGCCCCACCACATCCGAACGGGAACGATCACCTGGCTGCTCAACGAGGGTTGGCCGCCAGAGGACGTCGCTGAACGTGTCAACGCGACGGTGAAGACGATCGAACAGCACTACGACAAAGCCGATCCCGAACAGCGACGCCAGCGACTCCGTGACCGCATGGAGAATCGCCGGCGGCCGCTACTTACCAACCTCAATATCGACCATGATCAGGACCAGTAACTCCGCCGAACAGTACCGCCAGTCAGAATGTGTCGGCGACGGGGTAGTTCCGCGCTGCGCCGGCCCATTCCTGCCCGTGTTTCACAAGACTGCGAGCGTAGCGACCGTCTTCCCGCGTTCGACTATCTGCGCCGTCCCTACTGAGATTCCCAGGGCATTCCGACACTTACCACGTTCTCAGGGGTGATGGCTGTGCTCCGAAAGGGGGAAGATTTTGATATAGATGATACGGTGGGGAACGCATATATGCTCGTACGCTGAATAAAGATGTGAAATGTGTGGTAGCAATGGGCAAGGGAAAATCAGTCCTTCGAAGATGGGTGGGCACCCCTGCCCGTGACGGGCAAGTCCTTCCGATTACCCGATGGGTCGCGCGCTTCATTATCCCGTTTCTAGCCGCGGCATTTCTGGTCCTCTATGGACTCCCAGATCAAACCACGAAATACTTCGCGTGGACCATCAGACCCGAAATGACGCCAATCGTCATGGGCGCAGGCTATGGAGCAGGTGTGTATTTCTTCTATCGGGTTTCCACTGTTGACGAGTGGCACACTGTCGCCCCGGTCTTCCTCGGGATCGCCACATTCACGTGGTTGATGGCCATCGCCACCGTGCTCCACTGGGGAAAGTTCAACCACAGTCACTTTACGTTCGATCTCTGGGTCTTCCTCTACGCAGTCACTCCCGTCCTTATTCCAGCTATTTGGGCGCTCAATCGGCGGACCGATTCCGGGGAACTGGCAGGAAGTGAGCCCCGTCTTCCACAAGCAGTGCGGGTGCTCGGTGGTGGTATCGGAGTTATCGTCACAGCCAGTGCCATCGTCCTGTTTGTCGCCCCGGATCCCATGATTGGTGTGTGGCCATGGACCGTCTCCCCGTTCACGGCCCGAATTTTGGCGGGATGGTTTGCACTCTTTGGTGTCGTTAACGGCGTCGTCGTACTCGATCCACGCTGGAGTGCCGCCCGAATACTGGTCCAAAGTCAGATACTTGGCTTCACGTTGGTCTTGATCGGTGTCGTCCGTGTCTGGGATAACTTCGACCCGTCGAACGTGCTGACGTGGGGCGTCGTCGGAGGTATGACGCTGTATCTGATTGCTATACTTTCCCTGTATATCGGGATGGAAACTCGCTGAACACCTCTCAGGTGGAATCGCCTCGCGTTGATGGACGCGTATCGCCTTTCGAGTCGTCGCTGTAGATCCGTTGCGGGCCGCTCGCGGCCGTCAAGTTCGCCGAGGGAGCCCGCAATCGCTCAACAGTCACGGACGACAGTACGTCGTCTACGGTACTGTCGTGCAGTCGTCTGTCGCGCTCACTCCATCACCGCACTAGGCTGGATTCGGCGTTCAGCCGGTAGTCGGAAGCCAGTCGGTGATCGCAGCCCACAGAACGACGAAATCGAGAGTCATCGGCAGCACCTTCGTCGCTCCAAAGAACCCCGCCATCAGCACGATGGAAAGGATAGCTCCCCCACCAGCCAGGATTCTCCACCAGCGGAACGAGACCCAGACCTCCAGCACTGCCAGGCCCGCAAGGGCAAACAGCACTGCAGCGATCGCGGCGAGGAAAAACCCCGAGAGCGGAAAGCCCGAAGACACTGTGACCTGACCCAGCAACCCACTGTCACCACCGCTCCAGGGCCAGACCCATTTCAACAGGCCGCCAAACTCGCCCTGGGCCTCTTTGTCCAGCGGAACGACGTAGGAAGCCACGAAGTGTGTCTGCAGTACCAGCAGTCCTGCGAACATCCATTTCAATACCATCACAAGTTCCTGGTAATCAAAATAACATATAAATATTCCTATGTTAATGCAGCAGTCTCGCTGCGACGAGCGGACCAGGCGAGGGCTTCAGGTCGGTAGCCCGGAAGAGAGCGTACCACCTGACGCTGGTACGTATATATAGACGCGGGAGAGAATATCCAGAGCGATGAGAACCAAGTCACAAACAGACTCAGCGAGAGCATCGGGTGGGCGAATCAGTGGAACAGGGACTGCGATCATCGCGGGCGGCGTGATTCTGGCAGTGTATCACTTCCTTCTCCGCCCGTGGCACCGGCGATGGGGTGCTAGTGGAGACGAAGTAAATCGACACCTGCCTGGCGACGAGATCGTTCCCGAGCCGAGTGACGAAACCACTCGCGCTGTCACGGTTGAGGCACCCAGCGAGGAGGTTTGGCCCTGGATAGTCCAGCTTGGACAGGGGCGCGGCGGCTTCTACAGTTACACGTGGCTCGAAAACCTCTTCGGCGCAGACATCCACAACGTCGATCGCATCGTTCCGGAACTGCAGGAGTTACAGGAGGGCGATTCGATTCGTATGGTCCGTGAGGACTATTGGCTGCAGAGCTCGGTCACGTCGATGACTGTCGAGCGTATCGACTCCGGTCGAACCCTCATTCTCCAGGGACACGACGGGGGGATCTGGACGTTTCACCTGGACCCGATCGATGACGACACAACCCGCTTTCTCGTGCGAGGGCGAAAACCCGAGACCCGGTCGGCTGTCGGATATGCCCTCCGATACCTGACATACGAACTGCCGCATTTCATCATGGAACGAGGTATGATGCTGGGAATAAAATCGCGTGCCGAACACGACAGCTGACCGCAGACCCGATTCGTCCAGCCGGCCTGTCCGTCGTGACGTCTGCCTGAGAGCATCGTCTTCTGTGTCGTCAGAGAAAAGCGTCTTCTGTGTCGTCGGACGAAATGCCGCCATGGTCTCGGTCAGCCGATCAATTCACGTCGACGCACCTGTCGAGGACGTGTTCGAGTACCTGGACGACCCCCGAAACCACGCGGAAGTGACGCCGAGCCTGGCAAAGGTCCGAAACGTCGAACCGCTCGACAACGGCGGCAAGCGAGTCGAGCACACCTACAAGATGGCCGGCGTCGGACTCGACGGCGAACTCGTCGAGCGGACCCACGAGGAAAACGAGCGGATGGTCTTCGAGATGCGTGGCGGCCTCGAAGGTGAGATCGAGATCGAAACCGTCGACGACGACGGCGGGACGGAACTGCGCTACAGCGCCGACTACGAACTCCCGGGCACGGTCCTCTCGGCCGTAGCGGGGCCGTTCGTCCGCCGGTACAACGAGCGGGAGTTGCGGACGACGCTCGAGAACATCAAGGCGCGACTCGAAGCCCGTGATTGAGAAGGGAGAGCAGACGACGAAACTGTCCGCGACGGTGGCTGGGAAAAGATCACCGTGCTTGATCCGGGAACCGTCACGAGACCGTTTCCCTCGTCGTCGCCTCGGCTACCTGTAACAGCGCGAGAGTCCCGCCCTTCCCGTGAGGGACGAGTGTTCCGACATGCGGTCGGAACCGAGGACCGAACAGGGCGGGCGTGAAGCGCGTAAGCTCTAGTGAGATTCTGCCGAGAGATCGCTGACCCTGAGATTCCAACAAGACGGACGAGTTTCACTTCCACTGCGGATGGCTGACATTCAAACCCGAAGCGGACGTATACAGGAGTGGCTGATGAAGCGTACCAACACGTTTGCCGTGCGACCGCTCTCCAACGAAGGGGAGCAATTGCTACGCGACTTGTTGGACGCTTCCGCCGCTCTCTGGAACGAAGTCAACTATCAGCGCCTCATACGGTACAACGACGAAGACGGCTTCGAGGGGGAGGACGTGTGGGACGCCGATACCGGCGCTCTCGAAGGCCGATACAAAGGCGTTCTCGGCGCGTCCACCGCCCAACAGGTGATTCGGAAAAACACCGAAGCGTGGCGGGCTTTCTTCCGCCTGAAAGACCAGTACCATGACGAGTCGAACACGTCGGTCACGGAACACCCGGAACCGCCGGGATTCCGTGGTCTTGGAAATCGGAGATTTCCAATGGTCGGCGAATCGTAGATTCGCCTCGACAACGAGGACGATGGGCGACAACTCAAAGGCGTCATTCGCAACGACGCCTATACCGTCGAATGGGGCGAGCGGTCCCGGCTTGAGATACTGGTCGGGAGTGAGTTGAAAGACCGGTACGACCACACCGGCCGTCTCCGGCTGGAAATCGTTGGCGACCCGAACTGGCCCGACTACGAGAAACAGGGCCGGTTAGAACTGTGGTACGACGAGACTGACAGCACCTTCCGAGCTTCGCAACCCGTGACTATTACTGATGCACGGGACACTCCACTGGCCGCAGAGACGGCCGCTCTGGACATTGGTGCGAACAATCTCGTCGCGTGTACCACCACGACCGGCGAGCAATACCTGTACGAGGGCCGCGAGTTGTTCCAGCGGTTCCGCGAGACGACGCGAGAAATCGCCCGGTTACAGTCGAAACTCCGTGAAGGCCGGTACAGTAGCAAGCGTATCCGGCGGCTGTACCGGAAGCGGACCCGTCGCCGCGACCACGCACAAGAAGCCCTGTGTCGTGGCCTGCTGGAACGACTCTACGAGGACGGCGTGCATACGGTGTATATCGGCGGACTGACTGACGTACTGGAGACGCACTGGTCGGTCAGGGTAAACGAGAAGACGCACAACTTCTGGGCGTTCAAGCAATTCACCGAACGACTGGCGTGTACCGCCGAGGAATACGGTATCTCCGTCGAGGTCCGATCAGAGGCGTGGACGAGCCAAGAGTGCCCGCAGTGCGGTTCGACAGACCGAACGACACGGCACCGAGGCACGCTGACCTGTCCGTGTGGGTTCGAGGGCCACGCCGACCTTACAGCGTCAGCAACGTTCCTGAAGCGGCATACAGAACAGGTAGTCAGGCCGATGGCACGGCCCGTGCGGTTCCAGTGGGACGACCACCAATGGTCGGAGTCACCACGCTCTCACCGTCTCAAAGAACAGCGCACAGACCCGAGTACCGTCCACCACAACGGGAATGTTGCCTCCGGGGAATCCTAGGCCGGCTGAGACTCCCACGGAGGAAACCGCGCCGTCGTCGGGCTTCGCCCGACTGCTTGAGGGACGTAGTCCCGCTCTGTTCACGGCGCGGAGGATGTCATAGCTGGAACGTCTCGTCGCCGTCGAGCACGTGCACCTCGGCGAGGCTGCCGGTCGCTTTGACCTCGCGGACGAACTCGTCGGTGTCGATCTCGATGGGCGGGAACGAGTCGTAGTGCATCGGGAAGGCGTGATCGACGTCCAGCCAGTCGACGGCGACGGCGGCCTGCATCGGTCCCATGGTGAAGTGATCGCCGACCGGGACGGCGGCGGCGTCGGGCTCGAGATACGGCGCGATCACGTCACGCATTTCGGTCATCAGACTCGTGTCGCCGGCGTGGTAGAACGTCGTCGATTCGACGTCGCTGACTTGCGTCGGCTGTGTGTCGGAGACGACGAATCCGGCAGGCATCCCCCCCGACGCACCGTAGTCGGTGTCCATGCCGTTTGTGTGGTCGGCCCGGTGCATCGTCACGAACGCGTCACCCAGTTCGACCGTACCGCCGAGGTTGAACCCGATCGTCTCCTCGACGCCGTAGTTGTCTTCGACGTAGCCCGCGACCTCGGGCGTCGCCGCGACTGGCGTCCCCTGGAAATGATCCACGTCGCCGATGTGGTCGGCGTGGCCGTGCGTGAGCAGGACGTAATCCGGATCGAGCGCCGCCGGGTCGACGTCCGTCTTCGGGTTTCCGAAGAACGGATCGATCAGCAGGTCTGTCGAATCGACCGATACGTACCACGTCGAATGGCCGTGCCAGGTGAGTTCCATAGTTCAGTCGCACGTACACGATCCGCCCACTTAGAATCACCCCTGTTTTAGGTGGTTGCGGCCCCTCGGGCCACTCGATGGACTCCTTCCCGACGTGCGTCGACGTGGCCGAGAACCCGGCGACAGGACAGGGCCACCACTGGCTCCTCGAGTACGTCGAGGGGCAGCTGCTCAGATTCACGCTCCAGTCGGACGGACGGTTCGTCTTCGGCGGGAAGCGGCGGCGATACGAAGACGGCTCGGAACCGCCGGCTGTCAGCCCCGCGATCGAGACGATCCGGTCGGCGTTCCGCCGGGACGCGTTCCGCGAGGCGATCGGGGACCCCGACTCGGTCACCTTCTACGGGGTCGCGACCTGCCAGCACCGGATCGACTACGACTGGGACCGGTTACCCGCGTTCCTGGGCTACGACGTTCGCGTTCCTGCGCGTGGTGGCTTGCTCGCGCCGGAGAACGCACACGCAAGTTTCGACCGGCTCGGACTCAGCCCGGCGCCACCGCTTGACCGGGAAGTCAGAGCCGACGCGATCGACCCCGGTCGCGAGACGTTTCCAGACAGTAACTGGGCCGACCGAGCGGTCGCCGGAGTCGTCTTCGCGGACAAACACGGCTGGCGCGGTCGGCTGCTCGATCCCGATCGACCGCCAGAGCCTGCCGCATCGTTCGAGTCGGCCGAATCCGCCGCCGAGACGCTCGTATCCGAGCAACTCCCGACCCAGGGGAGCGTCGAGACGACGCTGGGGCGGCTCGCTCGCCGCCACCGGGCCACGCTGATCGACGCCGGTATCGACCCTTCCTCGCCGGCGTTTCGAAGCGCGGTCGCCGAGGTCCTGCAGCGACGGTCGGGATAGGACGGTCGGCAGACAACTGTCTGACGGGCCTTTAGGCATCGTGACACACAGGTTCACACAATGGCACGTCTCGTCATCGATATGCCGACCGAACTCCGCGTTCGGCCGGAAACGACCGAGGGTCCACAACCGTGTGCGAACGGCGACACAAAGAGAGAGTCACTTCCGCCGGACGTGCGGCGGTTCCTGTCGTGGTTCGCCTGCTGGTCGCCGATCAATCGGTGAGTCGGGCGGCGATTCGCTGTGCGCCGAGCGTCGCCGCGAGTGCCGGTTCGTCCGGTGCGATCGCGTCGATGTCGCGGTTGAGTTCGTCGCTGGCCCGCTCGGCGAACTCGTCGACGATGCCTGGGATACAGGCCATCCCGCCGGTGAGCACGACCGGCTTCTCCAGCGCGAGATTGTACACCTTCATGTGTTCGTTGGCCAGTTCCGGCAGGAAGGTGTTGGCGAACTCGTCGACGACGTCGTCGACGTATTCGTCGACGGCATCCATGACGCTTCGCTCGATAGTGAACTCGTGTGCACCACCGCCGGGCTGCTGGATGATGTCCGTGAACGGTTCGTAGTCCTCGAAGTCCGCGTGCTCTTCTTTGTATTCGCGTGCGGTCTGTACGTCGATGTTGACCCGCCCCTGCGTCTCTTCCTCGACGTGGTTGGCGATCACGCGATCGACCTCGTTACCGGTGACAGCGCCCGTCGTATACGGCGCGAGTTGCTCGCCGCGGCGGTAGGCCGACGCTTCAAGGTTCGTCGACCCCAGATTAACGGCCAGGAGAATCTCGTTGATCGCCTCCAGATCGTCGCCGAATCCCGGGATCGTGCCACACAGTGATTCGGGATAGCTCTCGACGAGTTCCGTCCCGATCGAGCTGTTCTCGATGACGGTTTCGAGGTTCTTCAAGCCGGCCTCGTTGTCGATGGTCGGGATCGCGTAAACGACGGCACTGTCTTCTGGGATGTCGTTGGTCTCGATGACTTCCTCGAAGAACGTACTCGTCAGCTCTGCCCGGTCGTCGTCTTCCGGGAGCCCGGACCGGAGCATAAACTCTACCCGGTCGGGATACTCTCGGGCCGCCTCTTCGCCGTAGAGAACCCGCTCTTCGCCCGTGAGCGCGTCCTCGTAGGTCGCCATACAGGTGAGCGTGTTCACGATCTCGAGATCGCCGTCGTCGTCAGGATAGGCAATTACGGTCCTGGTACTGCCGAGTTTTACCCCGACCGGAACCGGCCCGTCCGTCGAACTGTCAGTCGCGTCGTCAGTCTCGTCGTCCTCGCTCATACGGCTGCTTGATGGACTCCCCGAAGTATATAACCGCCCGGAAAAAGTAATAGAATTTACTATTCTTTGAGGATACGATCAGTGATCCGATCAACGGGATTCAGCACGGCCGGGCGATCCTGGCGAGAATTGCTCGTACGGCGCACGCGGCAGTCGATCAGTGCATCGCGGCCAACTTCGCGATGTAGACGAGACTCAACAGGTGGTCATCGACGTCCAGCTGGGATCCGTCGCTGGCACCGACTTCTTCGATGCCCATCAGGTAGTCGTCCAGATCCGACTCGACGTCGTCAGTAATCCAGCCGATCGACTCGTAGTAGTCGAGTGCCTCCTGTGCGCCGCGGAACCCGCCGTGGAGGAGGAGAAATTCGAGCCACTCGAAGATGAGAAACTCCGCGGCCTGCGTCTCCGGCAGCGTTGCCAGGTACGGCTTGGTCGTGTCGTCGCTGCCGGCCATCAGCGGCATCAGTTCCCGGTAGAGGCGCGCTCGAAATCCGTCGTCGGTCACGGTGCGCTCGCCTTCGAGTTCGCCCCACTCCAGATTCGGCTCCGAGTCCGGGACGTTCTCTTCGTCCGGGACCGAGCCGCGCTCGCGGCCGTGCGCCATCTTCCGTAATTCTTCGAGGTCGTAGTCCCTGGGATTGATCGTCATACCTGCTGGGCGAATATTGATCCTACCGGATGTTAAATCTTCCACACCGGTCAGACGCCCGTCAGACGCGCTTTCGGCAGTGATCGGAGGTATCGTGGACTACCACCGATGTCGCCGCCGGGAGCGGGTTCCACCGCCAGCGGGGGTCAGAGTCTCCCTTGACCGGCGGTACCGTCCCTGTGACCGCATGTGCCACAGCAGCTATAAGACGACATCGAGCGTAGTCTTCCCATGGTTCAGAAACTGACCCTCTTCGAGGTGCACTTGGACGACGCCCAGTTCGGGACGAACGAGGCGCTAGAGGCGGCCGACATGGCGGATATCGAGACACCCCGGCCCGAGATCGAAACACACGAAACCGAAATCACAGAGCCCGAAACGTCTGATGAGGGTCCGAACATCCGACGACTCGTCGCAGCGAGTCTGATCGTCTCGGTCGTCGCGACGGCGATTGCTCGTCGCCTGTTCGGCGACGACGAACCGGCAGCGTCGATCGAGATCGACGAGACCGACGACGAACTCGAAGTCGAGGCCTGATAGCCCCCTGTAAAGACATTCGGCACAACGGGGTGCCGAACGGTTCCGAAATGCTGTGGCTGGCAGTATGAGAGGGGCGAGAGTGAACAAAGCGACCCCTTGGACCGAACGAGCGGGAAAGCATCACATTATCGGCCCTATATAAGGGTCCGGAAATTTACGACCGGTGTTAACACCCACAGTAAAGAAAACTATTTCACGATACGCGTAGACAATCACAATGAACCATGAAGAAACTGATCAACGATCCGGAAGACGTCGTAGACGAGATGCTCGATGGAATGGAGGTAGCGTATCCAGACCGACTGCGCCGACTCGACGGGACGAACGTGATGGTACGGGAAGACGCCCCGGTCGATGGAAAGGTCGCGATCGTCAGCGGCGGAGGATCGGGCCACGAGCCGACACACGCGGGTTACATCGGCGACGGCATGCTCGACGGCGCGGCCGCGGGCGAGGTATTCACCTCACCGACCGCCGACGAGTTGAGCGAGATGATCCAGGCGACTGATTCGGGTGAAGGCGTCCTCTGCGTGGTGAAAAACTACGAGGGCGACGTGATGAACTTCGAGACGGCCGCCGAGATGGCCGAGATGGAAGGCGTCGAGGACGTCGAACAGGTCGTCGTCAACGACGATGTCGCCGTCGAGGACTCGCTGTACACCTCCGGCCGTCGGGGCGTCGCCGGGACGATCCTCGTCCACAAGGTCGCCGGTGCCGCCGCCAACCGCGGTGACGACCTTGAGGAAGTGGCGCGGCTCGCCGAGAAGATGATCGACAACGTCCGAACGATGGGGACGGCCCTGACCTCCTGTGTCACCCCCGAGAAGGGCGAACCGACTTTCGATCTGGGTGACGACGAGATCGAGCTCGGGATCGGGATCCACGGCGAACCCGGAACCGAACGGGTCGACATCATGCCTGCCGACGAGATCGCCGAGGAGCTGACCGGCCAGGTGATCGAGGACCTCGACCCCGACGCAGGTCAGGAAGTCGTCACGATCGTCAACGGCATGGGCGGCACGCCGCTGATGGAACTGTTCGTCCTCAACCGCAAAGTCCAGGCGTTGATGGACGAGCACGACCTGGAGGTCTGGGACGCGATGGTCGGCGACTACATGACCTCGCTGGACATGATGGGCGCCTCGATCACGGTGGCGACCGTCGACGACGAACTCAAGGAGTTGCTCGCTGCCGAGGCCGACACGCCCGCGCTCAAGCGCTGATCAGCCGTCGGGCCACGCACCGGTGCTGATCGGCGTTCAACTACGTCTCGATTTTTGACGTGCCGAACCGCTCACTCGCGGATGCGGACGATCCCGCGCTTGAGCACCCGCTGGTTCGGAATGATGTGCTCGACATCGTCGCTCTCAACGTGGGTGACAAAGACGTTGATCTCCTGGACGATCCCGCGCGTGCCGTCGATCTCGACCTCGTCGCCGATCCCGTACGGCTGAGAGAGCAACAGGTAGATGCCGGCAGCACCGGCGGCGAGCAGGTCTTTGAACGCGAGCCCACCGAGAAAGACCAGCCCGAACGTATAGACCGCGAGCAACACGAGCAGTGCCGCCGTCGTCACGCCCAGTTGCCCGAGCGCGATGAGCGCGGCGATGTAAAAGATACTGTACTTGACAATCTCCGGAATGATCGATACTTCAGGGAGTTTGACGCTCTTGAGGCGGTCGCTGACGACGAGTTTGGCCTTGTCGCCGACCACGAGCCCGAGAATGACCGCCAGCGCGGCGACGAACAGCCGGGGGAGCAGCGTCGTGAACCTGATCCAGAAGAACTCGGTGTCGACGAGTCGCGCGATGTTCAGCGCGACGATCACGCTCAGGAGATACACCGCAAGCGCCGCCAGTTGCGAGAGGATTCCGACCGTCGAGAGTCCGACGTTGTTGGCGGTGTGTTCGAACAGCGTGCCCTCGACGGCGTCGTCGATGCCCTGTCGACAGAGGAACCGCTTCGTCCCGCGCCAGACGAGATACCCGGCAATCGCCCCGATAACGAGCACCAGCACGGCCACCGCGACCGCACCTCGCTCGGAAAACAGTGATCTGATCAGCGTCGGGAGATCAAACTGCTCGAGTACCATCAGTAGTCCTCCGGATCGAGTTCCAGGATCAACTCGCCACTTTTGAACGCCCGAACGAGCCCGTCGCTCTCGCTGAGAACGAGCGCGATGGCGTTCGTGTCGCGGGTGATCGCCCCGGCTGCCATATGCCGTGCGCCAAGTCCTTTCGGGATGTCCACGCCCTCAGCAGACGGTTCGAGATAGCGATACGCGGAGACGATCTTCCCCGAGTCGGAGATGACGAACGCACCGTCTAGCCGGGAGAACTCCTTGAGCATGACGTTGACGATCGGGTCGCCGACGTGGACGTGAGACTTCTCGAAGGGGTTGTAGCTGAGCGGCCGGGACTTGTTCATCACCTTCCCGGCGTCGCCGACGACGAACAGCGCGCCGACGGGCTTGCCCTTCTGCCCTTTCTTCCCGAGCTCGACCGCCACTTCGAGCACGTCACGCACGACCGACGGGTCGGGCCGCGAGTCCATGAACAGGTCGTAGACGCCCGAATCGGCGAACGCGCCTGCGCGGACGCGCATCACGGTATCCGCGTCGTCGCTGAAACTCCCCAGGATACACAGAAGCGTCATCTCCTCTTCGATAGCGTCCTGTCCGAGCGCCCCTTCGACCCCGAAACGGATCCGTTCAGTCGGGTCGCGAAACTCGAGTGGTAACTCGACGAACACGTCGGCGTCGACCTCGTTTTCGGTCCCGATCACCACGACCGGCGCGTCCGCTTCGGCGAACGTGTTGTACATCGACGAACTCGGCGAGAACAAACAAACGCCTCCGATATCGTCCGCGAACTCCTCGAGGAAGTTTCCGACAGCAGTCATTATCGTACCAACTCAGCCGAGAGAAAAAAGGGTTGCGGCGTCGTCTGACGTTCGTTCATGATATCTCAGCCTGCAATTCTCCTTCCTGTGATCATACCTATACTTAAATTGACATATGGTTGCCAGTCAAATATGGGACAATGTCACACGAGACTATGTGGAATGGTCGCGAACCAGACCCGGAGCAGCCGAAATCGGCCGACAGAAGTGTGGTAAGCTGATTGATATTTGTTTGTCGAACAGTGACAGTGTCGGCGCCAATGAGGTAAGTATTTCCGGGGCCACTGCCAACTCTCGATGATACGATGGGCAAGCTAGAAACATTGTTCTCACCGAAACGTGTGGCCGTAATCGGTGCGACGGAGAGTGAAGGGGCCGTCGGGCGCTCCGTCATGGAGAACCTCCTCGACGGGTACGAGGGCGATGTCGTGCCGATCAACCCGAACGCCGACGAAGTGTTCGGGCTCGAAAGTTACGACAGTATCGCTGACGTCGAAGGTGTCGACTTCGCCGTCGTCGTCGTGCCGCCACAGATCGTCAATACTGTGTTGCGAGAGGCAGGCGAGTCCGGCGTCAAGGACCTGGCCGTGATCACGGCCGGGTTCGGCGAGTCCGGGAGCGAAGGAGCGGCCCGGGAGCAGGAGATGCAGGAGATCGCCGAGGAATACGACATGAACCTCGTCGGTCCGAACTGCCTCGGCGTCATCTCGACGTCGATCGGCATGAACGCCACGTTCACCACCAAGTCCGCGCTAGAGGGCTCGATCTCCTTCATGAGCCAGTCGGGCGCGTTCATCTCTGCCGTTCTCGACTGGTCCAGCGATCACAACATCGGGTTCAACGACGTCGTCTCGCTGGGCAACAAGGCCGTCCTCGACGAGGTCGACTTCATCGAATACTGGGGAGACGATCCCAGCACCGACGTCATCCTCGGCTATCTGGAGGACATCGAGAACGGCCGAGAGTTCATCGACGCCGCTCGCGAGGTGACCCAGGACACGCCGATCGTGGCAGTCAAATCCGGTCGGACCGAAGCCGGTGCCTCGGCCGCCTCCTCTCACACTGGAGCGATCGCCGGCAGCGAGCGCGCCTACGAGGCGGGCCTCAAGCAGGCGGGCGTGATCCGCGCCGAGAGTGTTCAGGAACTGTTCGACTACGCCTCGATCCTGGAGGGGCAGCCCCTGCCCGAGAACGACGAAATCGCGATCGTGACCAACGCCGGCGGTCCGGGCGTGATGTCGACCGACGCAGTGGGCGATTCGGACCTCCAGATGGCGTCGTTCACCGACGAGACGCTCGAAGCACTCGAGGAGTCGATGCCCGAGGAAGCCAACATCTTCAACCCGGTCGACGTGCTCGGTGACGCGCCGGCCGACCGGTACGAGCAGGCACTCGACATCGTGTTGGACGATCCGAACGTGGGATCGGCGATCGTCGTTGCCTCGCCCCAGTCGATCGACTTCCGCGATCTCGCGGAGGTCATCGCCGAGAAACAGCAGGAGTACGGCGCTCCGATCGCCGCCAGTCTGATGGGTGGCGAAACCGCGCGCAACGCAAAGGACATCATCGACGAGGTCGGCGTCCCGACGTACTTTGACCCCGCCCGCGGCGTCAAGAGCCTCGACGCGCTGCGCCAGTACAGCGAGATCAAATCGACCGACTACGACGTGGCGACCGATTTCGACGTCGACCGCGAGCGCGCCCGCGAGATCCTCGAACGGACCAAAGAGCGCGAGACGAACAAGCTCGGCATCGAGGCGATGGACCTGCTCGAAGCGTACGGGATCCCCACGCCCGAGGGAACGATCGTCTCGGACAAGGAGGCCGCTGTCAAGGCCGCCAAGGAGATCGAGGGCAACGTCGTGATGAAGATCGTCAGCCCGGACATCCTCCACAAGTCCGACATCGGTGGCGTCGAGGTCAACGTCCCTGCCGACGAGGTCGCCTCGACGTACGACAACATCATCAGCCGGGCACGCAACTACCAGCCTGACGCCAACATCCTGGGCGTGCAGGTCCAGGAAATGGCGGATCTCGACGCCGGGACGGAGACGATCGTCGGCATGAATCGCGACCCCCAGTTCGGGCCGCTGGTCATGTTCGGACTCGGCGGGATCTTCGTCGAAGTCCTGGAAGACGCGACGTTCCGGGTCGCTCCCGTCAGCGAAGGCGAGGCCAGCGAGATGATCGACGAGATCGACTCGGCACCCCTGCTCCGCGGGGCTCGCGGTCGCGATCCCGTCGACGAGGCGAGCGTCATCGAGACGATCCAGCGGATCTCGCAGCTCGTGACAGACTTCCCACAGATTCTGGAACTGGACATCAACCCCCTGGTTGCAACGCCCGACGGCGTCGAAGCCGTCGACATCCGAGCGACGATCGACCACGAAGAACTATAACGATTCCCACACAGGAATTACACTATGGACCCAATACTTGTTACCTCGACCGAAGCGGCGACCGGCAAGACGGCTGTCAGTCTCGGAATCGCGCAGCTAGCCAAGGCAGCAGGCCACAGCGTCGGCTACATGAAGCCCAAGGGCACGCGCCTGCAGAGCGCGACCGGCAAGACCCGCGACGAGGACCCGATGCTCGCGCGGGAACTGCTGGAGCTCGACGCCGAGATGCACGAACTCGAACCCATCGTCTACACGCCGACGTTCATCGAGGAGGCCATCCGCGGTCGCGAGCAGCCCGATGAGCTTCGCGAGCGGATCCTCGAGAACTACGAGAAGCAGGCAGCGGAGCGCGATTTGATGGTCGTCGAGGGAACGGATCGACTCTCAACGGGTGGGATCGTCGATCTCACTGACCCCGAGATCGCTGAGATGATCGACGCCAACGTCGTCCTGCTGTCGCGGTACGACGAGGCCGGTGACGTCGACGACATCCTCGCGGCCGCCGAGCAGATCGGCGAGGACTTCGCCGGCGTGCTGTTCAACGCCGTCCCGAACAGCAAACTCGACCAGCTGACGACCGACGTCGTCCCGTTCCTGGAGAACCGCGGGATCAACGTGCTGGGCGTGATGCCCCGCGTCCAGGAACTGGCAGGGATGACCGTCGGCGATCTCGCCGAGCGTCTCGGTGCCGAGGTGCTGACGACCGACGTCTCGACGGACGTGTTCATCGAGCGGATCACCGTCGGTGCGATGTCCGCGGAGGGCGCACTCACCCAGTTCCGGCGCACCCAGAACGCCGCGATGATCACCGGCGGCGATCGTTCGGAGATCGTCACTGCGGCGTTGCAGGCCTCCGGCATCAAGTGTATCATCCTCGGTGGTGGCTTCCGCCCGACCGGTGCGGTCCTCGGAGAGGCCGAAAAGCGCGGCGTCCCCGTGCTGCTGTTGCAGTCTGACACCCGCATGGCGATCGACCGTGCCGAAGACGTCCTCCAGAGCGGCCCCACCCGCGACCCGAAGACCGTCGAACGGATGGAGCAACTGCTCGAGGACCACGCCGACGTCGACGTGCTGCTCGAGGAGTAACGCGACGGCCAACTGTTGTCGCCGACCAGACCACGAATTCGTCTTCCCGAATATCTGCCAGAAGGTACAGCCGCAGTAGCGCCTGGTTCTCGGGTCGTGTCCGCTGTTCTCGGGGCGATCGTTGCGCCTGCCGTCAGTCTTAACCGCGCCCCCTTCGTCTTGGTAGTATGTACACGACACCCACTGTGGTGGGGCGGTGACGATAGCATGGAACCGACTGTCCTGCACCTTGGCTGGGGATTCCCGCCGAAGATCACCGGCGGGCTGGACACCGCAATCGCAGAGTTGTTCGAGGTCTTCGAGCGCCGCGGGACCATCGACATGCAACTGGCGCTGCCCGCGGAGTTCGACCCCGGCGACCGCGAGAACATCCACGGTATCGAAACGGGGACGGGTGACCTCATCACCCGGGTCAACCGGATGGAAGACGAGTTCGTTCGATTGGCCGCCGAGGCCGACGCCGTTCACACCAACGACTGGTTCGGCTACCGGCCCGGTGCGACGGCCAGGGAAACGCACGATATTCCCTGGATAACGACGTTTCACTCGCTGTCGGTCGAGCGCAACCTCGACCCGCCGCGTCAGGAACTCGACGCCGAACGGCGGATCGTCGAGGAAGCCGATCATTTGATCACCGTGAGCAACGTCACCCGCGGGCGAATCGCGGATCACTACGACGGTGACGCGCACGTCATCCACAACGGGTTCCCGTCGGTGACGCCGACCGGTCGGGACGTCAAAGCCGAGCTGGGAATCGACGGCGAAATGCTGTTTTTCGTCGGCCGGCACACCCACCAGAAGGGACTGTCGTACCTGCTCGCCGCTGTCGAGCGGATCAGCCGCGAGGACGTCACGCTCGTCGTCGGCGGAACCGGACACCTGACCGACCAGCTCAAGCGCTTTGCCGACGCGCTCGACATCGAAGACCAGATCGAGTTCGTCGGGTACGTCCCCGAAGAAGAACTGGCCGACTACTACGCCAGCGCGGACCTGTTCGTCTCCCCGTCGCGGGCGGAGCCGTTCGGGATCACGATCGTCGAGGCGCTGTCGGTGAATACACGCGTCGTCACGACCGATTGCGGTGCGGCCGAGATCCTGCCCGACGACGTGCTCGTGCAGGTGACGCCCGACTCGCGAGCGGTCGCGGGCGGCATCCAGCGCGGACTCGCGATGGATGCACCGATCGAGTACGAGAAGCGGACCTGGGAAGACGTCGCCGACGATCACGAGGAGTTCTACCGCGGGATCCTCGACGGCGATTAACAGCCACCGATCGCGCTCTAGCGGACGACCCGGACGTCCGTCGCAGGTTCGGAATGGACGATTCGGATCCCCTGGGGCGTGACAGAGCGGCCGTACGTGACTCCGTCCGAGACGGTGTCGTCGCTGGCTTTGGTGTACGGCGACTGCCTGCTGTCGTCGGATCCGCTTTCTTTCTCGCCGTCGTCGTCACTTGTAGTTGCCGTGCTGTAGGGACTCGTGCTGTAGGGGCTGGTCACGCCCGGTTCGGCGTCGAAGTCCTCGGGCGGGAGATAGATCCGCTCGCCCTCTTCGGACCGAACGATGACGGCGGCGTCGCGTACCCCTTCGATCGTCAGGATCGTTCGGTCGGCCCTGACCTCGACGTCGAAGGCCATCGTGGGATCGTCGTCTGTGGAGTCAGTCATCGGTCGTCACTCCGAATCCCGGTTCTGTTCCCACACCCACTCGGCCGGCGGCGACTGGGACTGTGCGAGAGAGGTGTGCGCGCCGATCTGTGCCTCCGAGAGGTTGACTTCTTCAAGTTCGGTGTTCTCGTCGACGATCGAAGAGTAGATCCGACAGTCCTTGACCCGCGCGTTCGGGAAGACGACTGCCCGTTCGAGCGAGGAGTCGATCACCTCCGCGCCTTCCATGATGTGCACGTTCTGTCCGAGGTCGGAATTCTCGACGGTTGCGTCGGGATGAACGAGCGTGCCGCCGTCGAGATACCACTCGACGGCGTCGAGATACGCGTCCGGCGTGCCGATATCGAACCAGGCGCCCTCGAAGGAGTAAGCGTAGACGGGATCACGGTCGAGCAGCCACTGGATGAACCACCCGGGTTCGTCTGGATTGTTCTCTCCGGAGAGGTAGGTGTCGAACAGTCCGAGCGTCTTGGCGGGGAACGCGTAGCAAGCGATCGAAACGAGTGTGCTCGGCGGATCGTCGGGCTTCTCCTCGAACGAGACGACGCGGTCACCCTCGACGTCGATCACGCCGTACTGGGTCGCGCGCTCGAGATTGCCGACGTCGTAGGCGGCGATCGTCGTTCCGTCGTTGTTTTTGAACGTGTCGATAAAGTCCGACAGCGGGAAACTGATGAGGTTGTCGCCGGCGATCACCAGCGTGTCACTGTCGATCCCCTCGCGTTCGACGAGTTCGCCGAGTGCGCCGACGACGCCGAACTTCTCGTCTTCTTCCCTTGCTTCTTCGACCGATAGCTGCGGCTTCTCGAAGGACGACGTTTCGATGTATTCCTCGAAGACGTCCTCGAATTCCTCGTTGGTCGACACGTAAACGTCATCGATCCGGTCGTCGTCTTCGAAATCTTGAAAGATCCGGTCGATGACCGTCGTCTCCCCGATCGGGAGAAACATCTTCGGACGATTGCGCGTGATCGGCCAGAGCCTGGTCGCGAACCCACCGGCAAGGACAATTGCGTCCATAGCCCCACTTCGGTAGCATACATAATGTCTCTTTCCACCAGTGGGATATCTGATAAGAGGCGGAGTTCGCGATAGTACCGGTCACCCGTCGGTACCGAGTTCACCAAGCGCCCACTGAACGATCCGAGCCTGGACGAGCCGCTGGGGTCCGACGTTCTCGCCACGCTCGTGGGATCGGAGCGCCTCTTCGGCGTCTGACAGCATCTCTGCTTCCAGCGGTCGCTGGTCGGGCTGGTTCCGCACGTCGTTCAAAAGCGCCTCGAAGTCCTCCCGCAGATCGAAACTCGCCCGCGCGGCGTTACAGCGCGAGAGCGGTAACACGCCGACGTCGAGGACGAGTTCTTCGATCAGTTCCCAGTCGTTCGCACAGAAATACATCGACACGTCCCCGACGATGTCTTGCCAGGCGATCGGATCGCTGTGTTTGCACAGTTGAAGCGCGCGCGGCGGGATATCGATCCGGGCGGTCGTCTCCGGCGAGCCGCACAGACAGCACGGCCGTTCGGTCTTGCCGGTGTACATTCATCGACGTTCCGGGCTGGAAGGGTTTGTACTGCTCGCAAACCGACGGTTCCTAGGCGACGCAGGTGGCATGCATCGAGTCGAGGGACGCGCTTTGACGAGAGTGTCTTTCGTCGATCGGCAGACGTGTGCAGAAGCGAGTGGTAAATATCGTTACGAACTTTCAGCCGACAGTATAACAACGGTTTTGTCACCGCCAGCGGCAACCAACTGTATGGACATCGACGAGCGATTCGAGTTGACGACTCGCCACACGCGGGAGGTCGTCACCGAGGAGGAGTTGCAGACGCTGTTCGAAGAGCGCGACGAGCCGCGGGTCTACATCGGCTACGCCCCGACGGGCGAGATGCACATCGGCCACTTCACGACGATGCGCAAGCTCGCTGACTTCCTCGATGCCGGACTGGACGTGACGGTGCTGATCGCCGATCTGCACGCCCATCTCGACGACGAGAAGAGCCCGTTCGATCTGCTGGAGGCACGTTCAGCGTACTACGAGGAAACCATCCGGGCGATGATCGACGCCGCCGGAGCCGATCCCGACGGGATCGAGTTCGTCCGTGGCCGGGAGTTCGAACTCGACGAAGACTACTCGCTCGAACTGCTGCGGATGGCTGCCGAGACGACGATCTCCCGTGCCAAGCGCGCAGCCAGCGAGGTCGTCCGCGAGTCCGATTCGCCGAAACTCGGCGGCCTGCTGTACCCGCTGATGCAGACGCTCGACGTGGACGCGCTGGACGCTGACATCGCATACGGCGGCGTCGACCAGCGCGGGATTTACATGCTCTCCCGGGAAATCCTGCCCGATCACGGCGGGGACGCGCCGATCTGCCTGTTCGCCCCGCTTCTCTCGGGCCTGTCGGGCGGGAAGATGAGCGCCTCCGATGAATCCTCGAAGGTCAACCTGAACGACTCGCCCGAAGCAGTGTCCGAGAAGCTGCACGACGCCTACTGTCCGATGGGCGAGGTCGAAGACAACGGCGTCCTGGAGTACGTCCGGTATCTCGTCTTCCCGATCCTCGACCAGCGCGAGGAGTCGTTCGTCGTCGAACGACCCGAAAAGTACGGCGGCGATCTGGTCTACGAGAGCTACGAGGAACTCGAAGCCGACTTCGTCGAGGAGGAACTGCATCCCCAGGACCTCAAGAACGCCGCTGGCGAGTACATCTCCGAGATCATCGATCCGATCCGGACTCGGCTCGACGACCAGCCGGAGCTGCTGGCAGGGGCCTACCCCGAGAAGTACGGCGGCGGAGCCAACTGATTGCTGCGACTGTCTGTCGCGTCTCTGTAGCGAGAAGTCGCTTCCCGAGAGCGCTGCCTGTCATAGATCGACGCAAGAATTTCCGCAAATCAGAAATTCGGTTTTTGTTTTGCGAAATCTCGTTTTTCAATAGAGAAATTATAAGTGGGTCGCGCACATACACACGATCGCAATGAGTACCCAGAAGGATATCCGCCAGCAAGCGGGAACCGTCGACGAGAATCCCCTCCGCCTCGAGCAGGGGAAGGCCGAACAGGTCGTCGAGGCGCTGAACACCGACCTCGCCGCGACGTACGTCCTGTACCACCAGCTCAAGAAGCACCACTGGAACGTCGAAGGCGCGGAGTTCCGAGACGTGCACGTGTTCCTCGGTGAGGCCGCCGGACGTGCCGAAGCGGCCGCCGACGAACTCGCCGAGCGACTGCAGGCGATCGGTGGCGCTCCGGTCGCGGGCGGGAAGAACCTCGAAGCGCACGCCCCGGTCGAGCCCGAAGACGACGACGTGTACGACATCCGTACGTCCCTGGAGAACGATCTTGAGATCTACGGCGACATCATCGAGAGCCTCCGGGATCACGTCGATCTCGCGACGAACCTGGGCGATCACGCGACCGCCGAGATCCTCCGACAGATCCTCGTCGAGGTCGAGGAGGACGCTCACCACCTCGATCACTACCTCGAAGACGACACGCTGGTCGTCAGCGAATAGGCCAGAGAGACCGATCTTGTGAACCGCCTCGGGGTCAAGTGGTTCGAGAGACTTCGTCTCTCGTCATCACGGAAGACTGCGTCTTCCGTACGACCCCGAGGCTTCTTCCCGTGGATTAGTCGGACACGCCTCGGATACCATTGGTCTGGTCGCCTCGAACGGTATCAGAGGTCACGGTCGGGCCGTCCACAGGCCCCGATGCCTGCCGTCGCAACTCCCACTTCCGCACCTGCGGGAGTGTGTTGAGAGCAGGCACATCTCTATTGTCTTGCTTTCGCAGCCACTTCTGTGCGACACTCACGCCAGCGCCACGGTCGGCGTGGTCTTGATGCTCGCACTCACAGCACTTGAACCGCTTCTTGTGGCGGTTCGCCCATTCTGTGTGTCCACAAATAGGGCATTGCTGGCTGGTGTACTCTGGGTCAACATCGTCTGAGGGAATCCCTTGCCACGCGGCTTTGTAGCTGATGAACTCTCGAAGTTTGGCGAACGGTAGTGAGTGCAGACGGCGGTTCATTCGAGTCCCGTATTCAATGTCGTCTCGCATGTTTTCGAGGTCTTCGAAGACAATCACAGGACTGTCGAACCGTTGAATCCACTCGACCACGCGCCGTGAAACCGTGTGTAGCTGGTCGTGAACGAACCGTTGTTCCTTGTCGCGGAACACGTCGTTGAACGCGGTCTGTCCGGCTTCCTGCATCCGTTTCTGCATCGTGAAGTACCGATGTCGTTCTTCCTTGATTTCCGGGTAGTCGATAACGATTGAATCTTCGATACCACTCTCGGTCAGTGCCGCTAGCGCAACACAGTCTTCGTTAATATCGACACCGATGACTGTTTCTGCCGCTGTTTTTGCACCAACTTCGGCGGTTTCGTTCGTGACGGTGACGTGCAATTCTTCGCGTTCGTTTCGGACAAGCGCCTCGGCGGTACCAACGTGCCAGTCATCATCTTCGATTGCCTGTGCGAGCAGGTCGAACTGGTCTTGCGTGCCGCGAAGCTCGCCTTTGACGTGATTGTACGGTTTCGCACTGATGCGGAACCGTACTGTTTCGTCTTCGAGAAAGAGGTTGTAGCCTTCGCCGTAGTTCATCCGCAACGGGAACGTCTCGTGTTTGTACCACGGGCGTCCCCAGTCGTCGTTGTCGTAGTAGTTGTCGAGTGCGTCGAAGGCTTTGCCGATGATGCGCTGTGCGGTGTTTTGCACGAGGTTGGCGTTCTGCTCAACAACATCTTCTATCTCGTCCCAGTCCCACCCGTCATAGTTGAGGCGTAGCACCTCGTTGAACACCCGGCGACACTCCAATCGAGCGTCGTGAAGCAAGCTCTCGTTGCCACTCTGCACGTCCAGCGGGAACACGAGTGTCTTGGTGAGAGCCTGTGTGTGCGTCATTCTTGGTCGTTCACCCAGTCTCGGACGAGTCCACGCACGACTTCGGACTTGGTTTTCTCAGCGTCTATGCATTGCTTCGAGAACTCCTTGTATAATTCGTCCTCCAAGTCCACAGTGAGTCGTTTAGTCATCTCACACATACTGCTTATTTGCTGAAATACTTAAAACTTGTCCACGTACTGGTCTGTATGGGTGAGAAACGGTCAAACCACACGGTATACAACGTCAACCACCACTTTGTGTGGTGTCCAAAGTCAAGCAAAGCGTAGCTTTGCGTACCTCGCGGGATCTTCGATCCCGCTCAGTATCGACACCCGATACTGGGTGTGATAGAAGACTCACTAGAATCGAGTTTTCGAGAGGTGTGCGACAAGTACAACTACGAGATTCTGTCGTTGCACATCTCACCCGACCACGTACACCTGTTCTTGTCGGCACATCCCAAACACGCTCCGAGCAAGATTGTACGGACAGTCAAGAGTATTACAGCACGAGAGATGTGGCAACAACACGAACTCCTGTTACAGGAATACCTGTGGGGTGGTGGGTTCTGGGAAGAATCGTACTACGTGGGGACGGCTGGTGACGTTTCGACCGATACGATTGAACAGTACATCGAGCGAACGGAGCACGTTTAACCGAGCTTACGGCCTTCACCCTCGGGGTCAAGCCCCGAGGCACTCGGCCTGCTCCGCCTGTAGAAGGAGGACTATCGCGACGGCTCGACGGTCGTGTCCGTCGCGATCCAGGCGTCGGGGTTGCCGTCCTCGGTGAAGACGGTCTTGTCTTCCGTCGGGGAGTGAGCCGACACCGAGGGCCAGTCCTCGACCGCGTCGTCGGGCGTACGGGTATCTGCCATCGCCATGGATTAGGCGAGCCTAAAGATAAAAGCGTTCGGATGTTCCCGACGACGTGAGAACGGACCGCGTCGGTTTTAGGGTGATGGGGAACGAACGGACGTTATGGCCGACGACGACCCTCCGGACGTCGAACAGCAGCTCGCGGAACTCACTCGGACGGTCGCGCAATTGCGCGAGCAGCTCGAGCGCGAGCGACGCCCGCTTCTGGCTCCGCGACCGCCACGGGCCGACGAACTCCGGCAGTTCACCAGCGAAGTCGCGATCCCGGGTGCGATACTGTTGCTCGAGACGAACGTCCGCGCGCTGCGGCTCCTCCAGCGAACCATTCGGCTGGCTGACGGGACCGACACACAGGACGGCGGCGAATCGGTCTCACAGCGGGCCGAGCGCGCCGGATCGAAGGCGCTGTCGCGTCTGGAGAGCGCGCTCGAAGACGTCCAGTCGGCTCTCGACAGCCAGCCGCCGGACAGCGAGGCGCGCGACCTGCTCGAAGACGCCCGGCGACTCCAGGCCGAAATCGAAGAGCAACTCGGTGACGGGGACGAACCGGTCGAGACCGGCCCGTCAGTCGACGTCGAATCCGAACTCCAGTCGATCAAAGATCAGGTCGACAACGACGACGAGCAGTAATATCCGAGTATGCGCGTGGCCACCGACAGCGTGCTCGTCGGACTCCTCACCGGCAGTGGCGCCGTCGCGCTCGCGCTGCTGTTCGCTGATCCGACTGCCGACGATACGGCAGGGCTCTGATCGTTGCGTTCCTCTCATACGGATTATTGTACGTCTGTGCCGCATCGACCACCGGGCGGCCGAGCGATAAATCGGTACGATAATCTGTATCACTCAACGGCGCGTTTTTCGCTGTGACCCGCTACTCACCGCCCCTCGCGACGTTTCTCGTCTGAGATGGTCGGGAACGACACACTCTTTAGGCTGGCCTAAAGAGTGGCAGATATCCGATGACCGACGACATTTGCGTGATCGTGCCGACGATCCGGGAGTACGAGTGCGTCCGCGAGTACGTGGCGAACGCTCGCCGCCACGGGTTCGACACCGACCGGCTGCATTTCGTGCTCGTCACGGAGGACTTCTGTGACACCGATGCGATGGACACGATGCTCGAAGAACTGGACGTTTCGGGCGAGGTTTTCGACGGAAGCGCCCGCGAAGCGTGGTTCGCAGAGCAGGGGATCGAGGAATACGGCCATCTAATTCCCGAGGCGAGCCACGCCCAGACGAGTTTCGGCTTGCTGTATCTCTGGGCGGGCGAGTTCGAGTACGGCGTGTTCATCGACGACGACACGCTACCCCACGAAGGAATCGATTTCTTCGGGACGCACATGGACAACCTCCAGTACCGGGGCGCGATCGAGGCCGTCGAGTCGGACGAGCGCTGGGTGAACGTCCTCTACCAGACGGACACGGACCTGTACCCGCGTGGCTACCCCTACAGCGCGATGGGCGAGACCGTCCGGACGGAGACGGCGACCGTCTCCGAGGTCGTCGCCTCCCAGGGACTGTGGACGAACGTCCCCGACCTGGACGCAGTGCGCATCCTGATGGACGGCGACCTCGATGGGCAGGCCCAGACGAGACTCGACACCGACGCGTACGGTCGCGACTTCGTGGCCGCGCCTGGCCAGTACCTGACCGTCTGTTCGATGAACCTCGCGTTCAAGCGCGAGGTCGTCCCGGCGTTCTACCAGTTGCCGATGGACGACAACCCATGGGACGTTGGCCGGTTCGACGACATCTGGAGCGGCGTCTTCCTCAAACGCGCCGCGGACCTGCTTGGCAAGCAGATCTACAACGGCGCGCCGCTGTGTGAGCACAACAAGGCACCGCGATCGACATTCGGCGACCTGGCCAACGAGGTCGCCGGGCTCGAACTGAACGAACACGTCTGGGAACTGGCCGACCGCGTCTCCGAAGCCGACAGCTTCGCCGACGCGTTCGAGCGCATGGCCGACGAACTGCTCGCCGCCGAGGCGAACGCCTACGAAAACGGCGAGTTCCTCGCGTACGTCGGCGAGCACATGCACGACTGGCTCGACTGTCTCGCCGCCCTCGAAGCGGACGGCACGGAAGCCACGCAGTCGACCCGGACGATTGCAGACGACTGAGACGAACCGCCAGCCTTATGTTTATTAGGCCAGCCTAAAACAATGATGACAGCTGACGACAGCAGGCGCGACGACCGTGCAGCGACCGCAGGTTTCCGGCCTTCTCGACGCCGTTTTCTGGCGACAAGCGGTGTCGCCGTGACTGGCGCGCTCGCCGGATGTAGCGGGTTGTTCGGCGGCGACGACGGCGATTACGGGGCGCCGAACTACGACGCGGTGGATGCGGCGATGGAAGCGGCGGCACTGAGCGAGTTCCAGGGATCAGGTGCGATCCTGGAGGGGCGTCCCGCTCCCGGCGGGCGCTCGATGGAGGAGTTACCCAACCTCTCCGGTGAGCTGGCGATCTATCTGGGCGGTGGCGAAGGCGGCCTGTATCTCGATCTGTTCGACGTCCTGGAAGAGGTCTACCCCGAGTTCTCCTATACCTCCCAGTCCAAACCGTCGAGCGAACTCGCGACACAGATCGTAGAGGAAGCACGGGCGAACCAGCTCCAGGCGGACCTGTTCATCTCGATCGGCGCGGGGTCGCTCGGGACCGTCGTCGAAGAAGACGCCACTCGCCCGATGACGGACGAAACGGTCGAGCCCGTGCCCGAGGCGTTCGTCGAACCGGACAACAACTGGGTCGGAGTCGCCGGCCGCGCCCGGGCGATTCCGTACAACACCGAACAACTGGACGACGGTGACCTGCCGGACAACGTGATGGAGTTCCCGGACGCCAACGCCCTGCAGGACGTGATGGGGTGGGCACCGACTTACGGTGCGTTCCAGGACTTCGTCACCGCGATGCGTCTCCAGGAAGGCGAAGACGCGACTCTGCAGTGGCTCGAGGACATGCAGGCGGCCGGCATCCAGTCCTACGACAACGAGTTTTTGATCTCCGATGCGGTCTCAACCGGCGAACTGGCGGCCGGATTCGCCAACCACTATTACGCGTTGCGCGTGCTCAACGGCTCGCCAGAGCGACCGCTGGATCTGCACTTCACCCGCGGTGACGCCGGATCGCTCGTCAACGTCTCTGGGGCGGCATTGCTCGATCGCGACGAGAACGCTGGACTCGCGGACGTGTTCGTTCGTCATCTCCTCTCGGCGGAGGCCCAGGAGTTCTTCGCCACCCGGACCTACGCCTATCCGATGCTGCCCGGCGTGCAGCCGGTCGGTGACCTCCCGCCGATCGACGAACTGGAGACGCCGGACATCGACCTGACAGAACTGGCAAACACCGGTCCGACGACGGACCTGCTGACCGAAGCCGGGGTGCTGTAACGGGCACGATGTCAGTCAGCGACCGTATCGAGGGCGTCTCTCGCCGCCTCGGACAGCGTTCGCCGAGCGACGTCCAGACGCTCGTACTCGCGCTGCTCGCGGGGTCGGTCGCGGTGGCTGTACTGACGCCGCTTCTGTGGGTGCTCAACAGCGCTCGATCGGTCCCCGTCGATCGCTTCTTCGACATCCTGTTCCGGCAGACGACCCTCGACATCTTCCTCAATACGGTCGTGCTGGTGGTCGCGGTCACGGCACTGTCGATTCTGATCGGTGTCCCGCTTGCGGTGTTGACCGCCCAGACGGACCTGCCCTTTCGTCGGCTGTTCACTATCCTCGCGGCGTTGCCGCTGGTCGTTCCCAGCTACATCGGGGCGTTCGCGTTCGTTTCGGCGTTCGGCCCGCGAGGCGTACTCGCCGACGCGCTCGCCCCACTCGGGATCGAACAGCTTCCCTCTATCTACGGGCTCGTCGGCTCGGTGATCGTGCTGACGCTGTTCACGTACCCGTACGTGTTTCTCACGACCCGGGCGTCGCTGCTGTCGATCGACGGCCGCAGCGTCGAGGCCGCCCGGACGCTCAACCACACTCGCCTGGGGGCGTTCAGGCGGGTCACCCTCCCCCAGTTGAAGCCCGGTATCGCCGCGGGCGCATTGCTGGTCGCACTGTACACTCTGTCGGATTTCGGGACACCCGCGATCATGCAGTTCGACGTGTTCACCCGGATCATCTACGTGCGTACGACCGCCCGACAGGTCGATTTCGCGTCGATCTTCTCGATCCTGCTGGTCGGGCTGACGGTCGTCATCCTGCTTGCCGAGTCTCGCATCGAGCGCGGCGGCGAGACCTCCGCGTACGTCAATCGCGGCACGGACCGACCCGGTGTCGTCCGGCTCGGCCGATGGCGGTGGGTGGCGGCGCTGTTCCCGCTCGCTATCGCGACGCTGGCGCTGGCGCTGCCACCGGCGATCCTGTTTACGTGGCTCGGGCGCTCGACGCCCGAACTGGCCGGTGCAGCCGTCGACTTCCAGTGGACGTTCGCGTGGAACTCGGTGACAGTCTCCGCACTGGCGGCAGGCGTGTCCGTGCTCGCGGCGCTGCCGCTCTCGTATCTCTCGGCCCGCGGGAAGGGGCGGCTCGCGTCGCTGCCCGAGCGGGCGAGTTACGTCGGCTACGCCGTTCCGGGCGTCGTCGTCGGATTCGGACTGCTGTCCGTGGCGCTGAACGTCACGCCGTTCCTCTATGGCTCGCTCGCGGTGCTGGTGTTCGCTTACGTCGTCCGGTTTCTCCCCCAGGCCGTCGGGACGACCCGATCTTCGATCCTGCAGGTCGATCCGCAGCTGCTCGAGGCCGCCCGGACGCTCGGGAAGCCGCCGCTGGTAGCGTTTCGGAAGGTCGTCCTGCCGCTGGTGATGCCCGGGATCGTCGCCGGAGCCGCGCTGGTCTTTCTCACCAGCATGAAGGAACTGGCCGCGACGCTTCTGTTGCGGCCGTTCGGCTTCGAGACGCTGGTGACCTACATCTGGCAGGTACAGGAAGCCGCGGCGTACGGCCAGGCCGCCGTGCCGGCACTGGTGCTGGTCGGCATCTCGGCGCTGTCGATGCTCGTGATACTCGGACGGGAGCGATACGATGTCAAGGAATGATCACACGACGACGGTCGAACAGCCCCTCGAAACGACCACCGAGACCGACTCGTTCGGCCAGCCGGTCCTCGAACTGGCCGACGTCACCAAGCGTTTCGGCGGCGAGCGCGCCGTCGAGGGCGTCTCGCTCGACGTCCGGGAGGGCGAACTGGTGACGTTGCTCGGCCCCAGCGGCTGTGGGAAGACGACGACGTTGCGGATGATCGCCGGGCTCGAGACGCCCACCGAGGGCACGATCACGATCGGCGGCGAGCGCGTGGCCGGAGCGCGCGACGCGACGCCACCCGAGCAGCGCGACGTGGGGCTGGTCTTCCAGGAGTACGCGCTGTTCCCCCATCTGACCGTCGGGGAGAACGTCGCCTTCGGACTCGACGACGCGGACGCCGACGAGCGCGTCGAGGAACTGCTCGAACTCGTCGACCTCGAAGGGTACGCCGACCGGAGTCCCGAGAGCCTCTCGGGTGGAGAACGCCAGCGGGTCGCGCTGGCGCGCTCGCTCGCTCCGGAGCCGGACGTGTTGCTGCTGGACGAGCCGTTCTCGAATCTGGACGTGCGGCTGCGCGAGGAGATGCGCGAGGAGGTCCGCCGGATCCTCAAGGCCGCAGGCGTGACGGCGGTGTCGGTCACCCACGACCAGGAGGAGGCGCTGTCGATCTCAGACCGCGTCGCGATCATGAACGACGGCCGAATCGAACAGGTCGGCCGCCCGGAGGACGTGTTCGGCCATCCCGAATCGCGGTTCGTCGCGAGCTTCCTCGGCCAGGCGAGTTTCCTCACCGGCACTGTCGTCGAGGGCGGCGTCGACACCTCACTGGGACTGCTCGACGACCGCCAGCTCGACGGTTCGATCGAAGAGTATCGCGGCGCCGAGATCGAGGTGCTGGTCCGGCCCGACGACCTCCGGGCGATCCCCTGTCCCGGCCCCAGCACAGACGGCGAGGTCGTCCACCGCCAGTACACCGGCCCCTCGTTCGTCTACCGGGTCGAACTCGACGCCGGTGACGTGGTCCACTGCCAGCACAACCACGCGACGGAGTTCGACCACGGGACCCGCGTCTGTGTCGAACTCGAAGCCGACCACTCGCTGGCCTGGTATCCCGCGGAGTGATGGCGGGCCCAGACGCCCTCATGCGGCGCCTACCCGCGCCCCTCCGGAAACGGGCACGTGACCCGGAGACGCGCTGGCGCGTCGCAGTCGGGCTGCTGGCGCTGCTCGCCGGAGCGGTCGTACTGTTGATCGCCACGCGCGTCTTCCCCTCTCACTCGCTGAACCACGACGAGGGCGTCTACCTCCAGCAGGCCCGGATGTTGCTCGACGGACAGCTCTTCCTCCGGCCGCCCGTCCCGGAGGCGTTCCGGCCGTGGTTCTTCGTCGAGAGCGACGCCGGGATGTACTCGAAGTACTCGCCGGTGGTTCCGGCGATGTACGCGCCCGCGCTCGCGTTCGGCGCTCCCCGGCTCGTGCTCGCGGCCGTCGGCGCGGGGATCGTCGCACTCGTCGCCGCACTGGGTGCCGAGCTGTTCGACCGCCCCACTGGACTGCTCGCGGGCGTCGTAGTGCTGGCGTCGCCGCTGTTCTTGCTGAACGCGGCGACCTTCCTGCCGTACGCGCCGACGACGTTGCTGAACCTGACGTTCGCGCTCTCGTATCTTCGGGCCGATCGCACGGAGAGTCCCCGGCTGGCAGCCGTCGCCGGCGGTGCGATCGGACTGGCGTTTTTCGCCCGGCCGTACACTGCAGTACTGTTTGCCGCCCCGTTCGTCGGACACGCGCTGTGGACGCTGCGAACCCGCGATCGCGAGGTCTGGGTCCGCCAGGGGATCGTCGCGGCGGTCGGGCTGGTCGGCGTCGTCGCCGCGCTGGGGTACAACGCCCTTGTCACCGGCTCGATCCTGGAGTTCCCCTATCACGCGTTCGCCCCCCGTGACGGCGTCGGCTTCGGAACGCGCGAGTTGCTCGGCCGGGAACTCGAATACACGCCAGAACTCGCCGCGCGGTCGAACGCTCGTGCGCTGGAGACGCTCGCGAGGGACTGGGCCCCAGCCGGCCTGCTCGGCGTCGCTCTGGCTGCTGTCGGCCTCGTCGTGGCGCTACGGAACCGGACGCCCCGACGGCTCGCCGTCGCCGGATTGGTCGTGTCGGTCCCGATCGGGGAGGCGTACTTCTGGGGGACGCTGAACATTCTGGGCGATGTCACCGAGACCGGTGACGGACTGATCGCCTACCTGGGGCCGTACTATCACTTCGATCTGCTCGTGCCGCTTGCGCTGTTCGCAGCGCTTTCGCTCCGGGCTGCCGGTTCGCGCGCGTGGGTGACGCTTGACTGCCGGTTCGAATCACGACAGGCGCTGGCAGCGTCGCTGGCGATCGCTGCAGTCGTCGCCGCGGTCGGCGGCGCGGCGGCCGTCGCAACCGCCGCCGAACCGGTCAATCGGAACCGAGCCGTCACCGAACGCTACGAGGCCGCCTACGAACCCTTCGAGGAGCAGTCGTTCGAACACGCGCTGGTCTTCCTTCCCCAGCCGTACGGCCCGTGGTTGAACCATCCCCTCCAGCCGCTCCGCAACGATCCGGACTACGACGGGCCGGTAGTCTTCGCGCTGGAAGAGCGACCGTTTGCGGTCGTCGACGCGTTCCCTGAGCGACAGCCCTACCGGTATAGCTTCCGCAATCCGTGGCCGCCGACGGCGGGCGAGCCGGTCGAGCCGCGACTCCGGCCCGTCGAAGTCGTCGAGGGGGACGCCGTCGAGCTTTCGATCGCTGCAGGCCTGCCGACGTACGCACAGAGCGTTTCGATCCGCATGGACAGCGGCGACGGCCGCGAGCGGCGAGCGATTGCGGCTGCTGGGAGCACGCTACGCCTCTCGCTCGAACTGTCCGACGGCGTCGCGACGCTCGACGGCCCCGAGATCGAGGATCCGGTCCGCGTCCCGGTCGACGGTCGAGAGACGCTCGAACTGGATCTGTTCGTCGACTACGGGACCGGTACCGGGTTCAGTTACGCGCTCTCGACTCCCGTGGCGGCGACAGACGGAACCGTGCGGGCGATCTCGCCGCGGCTGCAGCTCTGCGAGCTGGCACAGCGCTGCGACGGCGCGGCCGCGTATGTGCCGGGAGCGACGCGCCAGGGACAGACTCTGAACGCGACACTCGAAGTGATCGAACCATGACACATGAAACAGACGATCGGCTGAACAGAGCAGAAGACGACACGGAGACGCCGAAGCTCTCGCGGCGGGACGCGCTGGTCGCGCTCGGTGCGGCCGGCGTCGGCGCTGCCGGACTCGGGGCGCTGGCGTGGGACGAGTTCGGTGACGAGCCACCCGAGCAGCGCGGGACCGACGACCCGTCCGGACAGCGCGAAACGATCGTCGCGGCGGCCGAGGCGCTGTATCCCGAACGGGTTTCGGGGATCGACTCGTTCGTCGAGCGGTACGTCGTCGGTCGCGTGCAAGACCGCCCCGCGTATTTCGACGGCGTCCGGACCGCCGCTCGGAACCTCGACGACTACGCTCGACACTGGTACGACCAGCCGTTCGCAGCGCTCGATCGGGGGACGCGCCAGGCGGTCTTCGACGACTACGGTCTGGCCGATCGCGATCCCGACCCCGACGGAACGGAGCGAGAGCGCGTCCGGTATTACCTGATCAACGAACTGCTCTTTGCCTTCTACTCGTCACCGACCGGCGGGTCGCTGATCGGCCTGGAGAATCCGCCCGGCCACCCGGGGGGCATCGAGACCTACCAGCGCGGCCCACGTGGATGACCGAACGCCGCGAGGTCAGCGGAGTCGTTCCTGAACGCCGACGCGCAGGATCGACCCGGCGATCTCGGCCCCGCCGGAGATCGGATCCAGCGTCGTCTCGCCCGCTCGCTCGCGGTAGTCGATATCGATCTCGCGAACGTCGTAGCCACGGCAGAGCGGGCGCAACAGCAATTCCGCGGAGAGACCGGTGTTCTCGGTCCACTCGATGTCCTCGATGACCGACTTCCGGTACGCGCGCATACCGGTGGTCGTATCGCGGATGCGCCGGCCGACCAGCAAGCTCGCGACGGCAGCGAACAGGTGGTTGCCGAATTGGTTGAACCGCGGCATCGTCTCGGCCCCGCGCGAGAGTCGATCGCCGCTGACGACGTCGGCACCGCCGTTGATCGCCGCCAGAAAGTCCGGCAGCCGCTCCATGGGATAGGTATCGTCGCAGTCGGTCGTGACTACGATCGGCCGGTCAGCAGCACGGAGGGCGCGCTCGACGGCGACGCCGTATCCCTGTGGCTCCTGCTCGATGACGCGTGCGCCCTTCTCGCGAGCGATCTCCGGCGTCCGGTCGCTGGAGCTATCGACGCAGACGACCGACGCTCGGCCGCTCGTCACACGCTCGATGTCGTCGAGCACCGTTCCGATCGCCGCCGCCTCGTTGAACGTCCCCATGACGACTGTGACATCGTCGAAGGTGTACTCGCTCATCGTGTGTCCCGACTCCGCCCCGGCCGTATTTTAGGCTTGCCAAAAAGATTGGCGGGTGCATTGGGGCATGTATTGCCGGATTTCGCTGGCGATCGGTGTGCACACCCGTTGGTTATTTCTACTTTGCCAACAGTAACGAGGGTACGAGTATGTCATCCAGAAAGTACACGCGCCGCAGCCTCATGCAGAAGGGCGCGGCAGGGGCCGGATTCGTCGCGCTCGGATCGCTTGCGGGATGTAACGGCGACGACGGAAACGGGAACGGCAACGGGAACGGCAATGGCAACGGCAACGGTAACGGAACGCCGACTGACGAGGAGACTCCGACTGACGAGGAGACCCCGACCGAGACGCCTAACGGTCCGCCAGCAGTCGAGATGCGTCCCGGCGACATCGTGCCGGCACGAGCGGGTGCAGTCGTCTCGATGGACGTTCAGGCGATGCTGAACGACGACGACCTCCGGGACGTCGGCGACTCGATTCTCACCCAGCTCCAGGAGTTCGACCAGGAAGGCAACCTGCCCCAGGACGTCGATTCGGCGATCGAGATGGCCCGCCAGGAAGCCAATCTCGATCCGACCGGATTCCAGCAGGGGCTGCTGTTCATGGAAGTCGAAGCGTCCGGCGCCGACGAGGAGTACGTCGGGATCGCCATGCAGACCGACTGGACCGAGGACGAACTCGTCGATGCGATCGAATCGGAGGGCGACGAACAGCTCCAGCAGTCCACGTATGGGGGATATACACTCTACACGTCCCAGGACAGTACCGACGAAGGTGGCATGGCGGTGCTCTCGGACGGCCAGTACGTCCTCGGGACGATGAACGTTCTCGAGGACGTCATCGACGTCGTCAACGGCGACGCCGACCCGATCGCGGGCGAACTCGCCACGCTGTACGACGACACGACCGCGGGCCACGTCGCGTTCGCGACTGTCGTGCCGGACGACGCGCTCAACGAGGAGGACTTCCAGAACGACGACATTAGTCTGGACAACGTCGACGAGATCGAGTACATGTCCGGCAGCGTCTACAAGACCGACACCACGTACGGCATCGAGATGAACATGTGGACCGGCGATTCGCAGACTGCAGGCGATCTGGGTGAGGAGCTGGATAATGCCCTGGGCGCTCTCACTCTCAGTTCGGATATCAGCGAGGAACTCAAAGAGCGGATCAACGATATCGAGGTGACGGTCTCGGATCAGACTGTGACGATGTCTTACGAGGAAGACATCGAGCAGGTGAAGACCTACATCGAAGAGAACGTGATGAATCTACTCTTCCTGATCCTGCTCGGCGGCGGAACGACAGTTTGAGCTACCCACGACTGAAGTCGTGGGTTTTCGTCCCGCATTTTCTATAAGAACTTCGCTCGGTTTCATTCTAGTCACACCCCGGGTGGCCCGTCCCGGCCGACGACGATCTCGTGTGCCTCGATGTCTTCGAGCGCAGCGACCTGTCCGCCGACTTCGATCTCGCGGTCGCCGGTGTCGACGACGATCGACGCCGCGATCCAGTTGCTCCTGGAGCTCACGTTGACGATCTTTCCCTCGACGAGCGTGTGCTCGCCCGTCTCGACGTCCCGCCCGTCGATCGAGGCGTAGTACGTCCCATCGAGTCGCGACAGGTCGGCCACGCACCGCCGGATCGTCCCGTACCGGCGCGGGAACCGATCCGCAACAGGCTCCTCGACGACCGTCTCGGCCGTCGTCCACAGGACCGTGTTCAGAAAGCCCGAGAGCAAGAAACCCAGCTCCGATCGGTTGAATATCACGCCGTAGCGGTCCTCTGCGCCTTCGATCCCCTCCCGGGTCGCGTACATCGCGTACTCGCCGTCAGCCACGGCGACGATCGGCGTCGTCACGCCGCGTCGCGTCCGGACGGTCGTGGCAACGTCGACGTAATCGAACTCTTCGGGACTCGGCACGGCGGCGGCGGGCGAGAGCAGGATCTCGACCGCGACGCCCCCGCTCTGGACCGACGCGAGCGTCTCGTGGTACCGTTCGAGCAGGTCGGGCGTCAGCGACACCATCAGCTCGTACTCCGCCGACTGGATCACGTCTTCCAGATACCGAAGCATCGTCGGCCGGGATTTCACCAGCGAGACGCCCTCGGCCTCGCGGGCCGGCTTCGTGTACCGCTCGTTGAGCCCCTCGACGAGCGAGGATAGCGAATCCCGATAGTCCGCGAACGCCTCCTCGGGATCGATTGCCAGAACCTTCATCGGCCGAGACTCCCGGAGTTCGACCAACCCGCTGTCGCTGAGGCTCCGAACAGTATCGTACACCCGCGGCTGGGGGATGTCAGTGTATTCGGCGATCTCTGCGGCCGTGAGTTCGCCGTGCTCCAGGATCGTCAAATACGCTTTCGCCTCGTACTCGCCGAAGTCGAGCCGTTCGGCGATGTGCTCCAGCGACGAGAGTAGGTCGTCCGACGCCATTACAACGTTATTCTACGAGCGAATAAATCAGTCCTTTGTTATTGGTCCGATGTGTCACTCAGACTTGCAAACTCGACGATGGCTTTGATCTGGTCGTCACTGTCGGCGAACGCGGGTTCGAACTCGGTCGGTGCGGCGACGGTCGTAAGCAGTTCGTCGAACAGCCACTCCGGCAACGCCCGAAGTGTTCGGACAGCCCGGCGGAAGTGGCGTTCGTTCGAGTTGACCGAGCCGATCAGCGCCTTGTTGTGGGTCACCAGTTCGGTGTGCAGCGATCCACCGTCGATTTCGAACGTCCAGGAGTCGGGGATCCCGAGCAGAGCGACGACGCCGTTCGGCGCGAGTGCGCGGATCGATTCGAACGGGTGTTTCGCGTACCCCGTCGCCTCGTAAATAAAATCCATGCCGCCGTGTTCCTCGGGGATTTCCGGCACGGGCGTCTCCCGAGAATCGATGTAGGTGGCGCCGAGTCGTTCGATCACCTCGATCGTCGGATCCGGCCGGTCTCGACGACCCAGACAGTAGATGTCGTCGAACTCCTGACGGAGCATCGCCAGTGTTACCAGCCCGAGTGCACCGTTGCCAAGCACCAGCGCACGCTGGGGCGACCAGTCGAACGGCGACCGGGACGCGTAGGCGTGTTCGATCGCTTTCTCGGAGACGCTGATCGGCTCGACGAACACGCCCCGTTCGGCCAGTCGTCGCGGGATCTCGACGAGCCTGCGCTCCGAGACGGCGACGTACTCGGCCATGAACCCGTGCGCGCCCGAGATTCCACACTCCCGGTGTTTCCCGGGCGGGGCCATGTCCGGCTCCCCGCGATCGAAATATTCGTTCGGACCGTCGTCCAGCCGCCGGCGGACTGTCGGCACGACCACGTCCCCCGTCTCGTAGGCCGTTCCGTTGGGGTCCTCGACGACGCCGACGGCTTCGTGACCGAGCACGAGGTGATCGTCGCCGGGCGGGAACGACCCGGGACCGTCTTCGAGCACTTCGTGATCGGTACCGTCGATTCCGACCCGGAGCATCCGAACCAGTACCTCACCTTCGTCCGGGTCAGGTCGCGGCAACTCGATCAGTTCCGGCTCGTGTCGCTCCCGACGGACGACGATCGCTCGCATGTGTCCCATCCCGTCCGGCCGGGGCAAAAAACCTGGCCGGTGGGTCCTGTCGACCTGGCCAGCACGTCACCCCGAACTCTGGTCGGCCCGTCGATTCCACCCGCGCGTTTACGGCGATCCGATCCTAACGAGAAGTATGCGAGTTGCAGTCTTCGGCGGCGGCTACGCCGGCCTCCCGCTCGTTCGCAGGCTCGAACGACGGCTCCCGGCGACAGACGAGATCGTCCTCTTCGACGACAGTCCCACGCACACCGTGCGCCACGAGGTGCATCGAGTCATCCGACGACCCGACCTCGCCGAGGCGATCTCCATCCCTTTCGACGATATCCTCGGTCGCGCCCACCACCGCCAGCGACGCGTCGCCGATATCGACCCCGAGCGACAGGTAGCGACACTCGTCGACGGTGAGACGGTCGATTACGACGCGGGCGCGATCTCCCTCGGCGTCGAGACGGCGTTCTACGGGCTCGAAGGCGTTCGCGACCACGCGACGCCACTGCGGACGGTGGAGCACGCCCGCGAGATCCGGGCCGGCGCGTTCGAGGCGTTCGAAGAAGACGGTCGGATCGTCGTCGGTGGCGCGGGGCTGTCAGGGATCCAGGTCGCGGGCGAGATCGCCGCGCTGGCAGCCGAACATGACGTCGACGCGACGGTGACGCTTCTCGAACAGGCACACACGATCGTCCCTGGCTTCCCCGCGGACATGCGCCGCGGGTTGCACGAGGAACTGGACGCACGCGGGATCGAGGTCCGAACCGGCGTGGGCGTCGAGCGAGCGGACGAGGCGACGGTCGGCCTCGAGGACGGCTCGGAGACCTCCTACGATCAGTTCATCTGGACCGGGGGGATCAGGGGGACCGACGCCGTTCCGGATCGGCCGGCGGTTCCGGCGACGCTCCGGCTGACGGATCGGACGTTCGCACTCGGCGACGCGGCACGCGTGACTGACGTCGACGGGCGCGTCGCTCCGGCGAGCGCCCACACCGCGATCAGGCAGGCTCCGGTCGTCGCCGAGAACCTGGCAGCACTGCTCGCGTTCGACCGCGAGGGTGGCCGCGGGTTCGAACCCCGACTCGACCGCTACGACTACGATCAGCTCGGGTGGCTCGTCAGCGTCGGCGACGGTGCAGTCGCGAAAGTCGGCCCGCAGGTCCTTCGCGGAGCGGCAGCGACGGCAGTCAAGCGATCGGTCGGGGTCGGGTACCTGACCTCTATCGGTGCCGTTCAAGACGCCGTCGAACTACTCGCAGAAGAGTTGCGTTAGTCGTCGAGGAGCGCGACCTCGGGTTCGGTCCAGATCACGAATTCGCCGTCGCGCTCGATGACACCGTTGACCGCCTTTTCATCGAGCGGCGAATCCTTCACCTCCGATTCGGTAATCGGCATGACCTGCCGCACTTCGTCGACGACCCAGCCGACGTGGCCCTGCTCCTCGAACGTCCCGTCGTCGAAGACGATGATCAACTGTTCGTCGTCGGTCTCTTCGATATCCAGAGACACCTTCGGATCGAGGATCGTCGTGATCTGCCCCCGGAGATCAACGACGCCGCGAACGTGTTCCGGGGTGTTCGGCACGCGCGTGACTGTCTCCTCTTTGACGATCTCTTCGACGTGGTGGATGTTCAGGCAGTACCGCTCGCCGCCGAGGCGAAATTCCAGCACGCGGATCTCTTCTTCCGCTTTCGTCGTTTCGTCCGGCTGTGTCGCTGCCGGCCCCTCGATCTCCGCCGGCAGACCGCCTTCGGGCGTGTCTTCGTCGACTTCTGCCGGGCCACCGGAGTCCGCGTCGGCGTCTCCGTCAGCCTCCGCGTCACCTTCGGTATCCCCAGCACTCCCGGAGTCGGTACTCTCGAAAGCCGCCGCTGCGGCCGCTGCGGACGATACAGCCGCAGCCGCGTCGTCGTCCGGTTCGGTGCCGTCGTCCAGTCCGGTGCTGTCGTCTGCGCCGTCGTCAGTGCTGCCGTCCGGGCTGTCGTTCCTGTTGTTTGCCTGTTGACCGTTTCCGGTCGTGGCACTTTCGTCCGTCGATTCCGACGTTTCGCCGGCCGTTGCATCGTTTGCAGTCATTTCGTTAGCTTTGGACTGTGAGTCCGGCTCAGTTTCCTCAGGGGACTCTTCGAACCATTCGGACGGCTCGTCGTCCGTGGACTCGGCCGCCTCAACGTCCGATTCGTCCTCGGTAGTCGCTTCACTCGAGCCGTCGATACGCTCCTCGGTTGGTCCGTCAGTGGTCGTCGACTTCCCGGCAGTCGTCGGTGTCTCATCACCGGCGGCCGGTTCGTCTTCGGCCGACGCGTCAGTATCGGCGGCCGGTTCGTCTTCGGCCATATCGACGCCGTCCGGTGCCGGGTTCCCGTCAGCCTCATCGCCGGTCGAGTCGACGCTGTCTTCCTCGGTCGAGTCAGTGCGACGCCCCTCGCGCATTCGTCGGATACGTTTCGCCCGTTCCATACGTTCGTCGTCGTCAGTCATGTGTCACCTCGTGCTCGTTTTCGCTGGTAAACCCGAATCGCTCGTCGAACGCCGCGGCGATGTCGAGAAAGACATCCGCCATGTCGACCGTTTCGTCGGTGGCAAAGATCGATTTCCCGTCCTTGAACGCTCGCTGGAGCGCGACCCGCTTTCGGACCTCCCAGACCGGGAACTCGTCGAAGACCTCATTGAGCCAGTCCAGCATCATCCGGTCTTCGTTGGTTTTTTCGACGCGATTCGCGACGACGCCCATCGTCTCGACAGTGATGCCGGTCTGTCCTTCCAGTGCCGCCATCTGATCGATGAGCAGTTCGATCGCCCGCTCGGAGGTCGCCTCCGTCAGCGCCGGCACGAGGATGTGCTGGGAGGCGTAGATCCCAGTGTCGGTCAGCTTGCCGTAAAACGGCGGCGAGTCGATGATCACGTAGTCGTACTCGCCCTCGATTCCTGCCAGCGCTTCGTCGAGCACGTCCAGCGCGTGTGCACCCGAGATTGCTTCGGGAGTGACGTTGATCCCGAGCGAGGCCAGTGCCGACGGGTCAATGTCCGTCTCCGGATCGTGTTTGACACGAGCGATGAGGTCGGCGATCGTCAGCTCGTGTTCGGCCTGCAGGAGGTCGATGTTGCTCGGCAGGACGTCCATCTCCTCGTGCTCGACGATCAATTCATTTACTCGATCACGCTGGCGGTGATCGGTCAGCACGTCGAAGAACGTGGGCGGTTCCTTGTCGTAGGCGTCCAGCAATCCCAGCCCTTCCGTGGCATTGCCCTGGGGGTCGAGATCGACGAACAGCACGTCACGGCCGCGCTCGTTGAGCGCTCCCGCGACGTTGATGGCGATCGTCGTCTTGCCGGTCCCGCCCTTTGCGTTCGTGACGCAGACTCGCGCGGACCGCTTGTCGGTACTCATCTCTACCGTTGCACGGGACTCCGGCACGACACGTTATAAAAATACGCTCCGGCCTATCAAAACGGAAAATCGGACGCGCCAATCACGTCCATCCCGCCCTGATTCGCGGCCGCCACGTTTCTTGTTAACACTCATATAAGTATTAACTCACCTCTGAATAAAGACTTATTACTGTTTGGAGTCTACCATCACATGCAATCATGGCTACATCAATGCGCACACAACACGCAGCACCGTTCACGATCAGCGAGGCGGATAGTGACGCCTCCCCCGAGACGGGGATCGTCACGCGGACGAAACGCTACACCTTCTACTGGCTGGTCGGCGAGGAGCCGATCTTGCTGACGGTCAAAGACTACGACGGGACGAACGTCACTGGAGAGGTCGATCCTCCGGATAGCATGCTCGAGCGAGTCGCTCAAGCCGGTTAATGTGAAGCTAGCCGACAGCAGTTGCGGTCAATCGTCGAGTTGATCTCGGACCACCGGTGGAACTTCGCGATCCGGACGAACCTCGTGATCTGAATCCGATCCGGGCACGCGCGTCGCGAGTTCCGGGATGGATGGCTTCCCATCTTCGAGAGACGGATCGAACAGTTGCAGCGCCGTGTTGATCGTCGACCAGTCGTCAGCTTCGGCCGCGTCCCGGAGGCCGCTCGTCGGCGGGGCGAGTAGCTGATTGACGATCGCGTCCGCCATCGACTCGACGACTTCCCGTTCGTCTTCGTCGAGATCGAGCTTCGCGAACGCCTTCTGCAGTTCGGCGGCCTTGCGGCGTTCCGCGCCTTCGTACATCGCCGAGATGACCTCGTCGGCCCGCTTGCGCTTGTATTGCGTGAGCAGTTCCTCGAACGCCTCGTCGATCAGGGCCTCGACTTTCAGTGCGGCGTCCCGGCGCTGTGCGCGCGTCTCGTCGGTGACCGACTCCAGCGCGTCCAGGTCGTATCGCGTCACACCGGACAGCCGACCGACGCGTTGCGGGACGTCACGTGGCTGGGCGAGATCGAGCACGACGGTCTCGCCAGCGTCGGCCAGCAACGCCGGTTCGACGACGGGCTCGGACGTCGCGGTCGCCGAGATGACGACGTCAGCGGCAGACACGGCCCGTTCGAGGTCGTCCATGCCGAGCGATTCGCCCTCGATGGACACCATATCGAGGACGCGATCCGCGCGCTCGACCGTGCGGTTCACCACGAGCAGCCGAGCCGCGTCGGTCCTGGCATCCAGGGCTTTCGCCGAGAGGGTTGCCATCTCGCCGGCCCCGATCACCGCTGCGGTCGCCCCATCGAGGTCGTGCTCGGAGGCGGCCAGTTCGACGGCGGCGCTACCGACCGAGACGACGCCGTCGTTGATCGCTGTCTCCGAACGGGCGCGCTCCCCGACGTGGATCGCTTTGGTAATCGCGTGCTCCAGCACCGAACCGATACCGTCGACGCTACGGGCGTCCTCGTAGGCGTCTCGGACCTGTCCGATGATCTGGTCCTCCCCGATGACGAGCGATTCCAGTCCGGTTGCCACACGCATCAGGTGACGCAGGCTCGCCTCGTGATCCATCCACTCGATCACCGAATCGGGCATCTCCGCGGCGTATTCTTCGAGAACAGCCCGTCCGGTATCGACATCGTCAGTGACGACGTAGGCCTCGACCCGGTTGCACGTCTGTAGAGTGAACGCCTCCGTGACGGACGCGTTGTCGAGTAGACGGCCGGCCGCAGCGCGTTGGCTGGTCGCCGCTGCCGACTCGATCTCGTGGACGTTCGCCTGGCGGTGAGACACGCTCATGCCGGTGATGACGCCTGTCGCCTGTGTCACGTAGTCTCACCCGTGGTCACTACGATCACGTTGTCGTTCCTTCCTGTGTGTTGGATCCGCCAGTATCTAAACCTGTTCAAAGAGTATGTGCCGCGGTATCATATATTCGGGGGCACAGTCTCACACGCTGGGGAGGTCATGATCGGTTTCCACACGCTGGGGTGGTCACGACGCGTGTGGGCCTTCGACACCGACGACGGTGTAGCCGGCCTCGGAGACGGCTTCGAGGATCGCGTCCTGGTCGGCGTCGGCCTCGTAGTAGAAGACGATCCGGAACGTTCCCTCCCGGAGGAGTTGCTGACACTCCCAGACGAACTCCTCGTCTTCGAGCGTCAGGCCCTGATGCTGGTTGAGACCGAACTGCGGATCGTCGGTGCCCGAGTAGACGAACGTCTCCTCGTCCGGCGCGGCGTACTCGGCGATGATGTCACCGATCTCGATGGTCGCCTGGTTCAGTTCGGCTTCCTTGTCGCGACCGAGATCCGTGTGTACGATCAGGCCGTTGAGCTCGATCTCACCGGGTTCGAGCAGTTCCTCGGCCTGTTCGTACAGTTCCTCGTCGATGATCTCTTCGGGCATTGTCGAATATCCGGCGGCCGGCCTAATACGCCTCACGATGTCCGTTCCGGGACCCCATCAGAGGTTCCGGGACCCCATCAGAGGACCCGTCCCGGAACACAACACTCATATCGACTGATAGTTATGACTCACGTGTGCGATCGCTGCTTCGTGGCCCGGCGACGCGGCTGTACGAGACGCTTCTGGAGTGGGAACTATCGGGGACGCCGGACCACGTGGCTGTCATTCAGGACGGGAACCGCCGGTACGCCCGAAAGCAGGGCGAGCACGCGACCGACGGTCACAGGGAAGGAGCACAGACGACCGAAGCAGTCCTGCAGTGGTGTGAAGAGCTGGGGATCGAGGAACTGACACTGTACGCCTTCTCGACGGAGAACTTCGAGCGTCCGCCAGCAGAGCGCGAAGCGTTGTTCGACTTGCTCGAAACGAAGCTCCGGGAGTTTGCCGACGCGGACCGCGTCCACGAGGCGGGCGTCCGTATCCGTGCGATCGGCGAGATCGACCGCCTGCCGGAACGGGTGCAAGATGCCGTCGCCTACGCCGACCGGCGCACGCGCTCGTACGATCAGTTTCAGCTCAACGTCGCGCTGGCCTACGGCGGCCGCGCGGAACTGCTGAACGCGGCCCGCGGCATCGCTCAGGACGTGCGCGATGGCGACCTCGATCCCGACGCAGTCGACGTCGAGACAGTCGACCGGCGGCTCTACGACGGGCCGACTCGCGACGTCGATCTCATCATCCGGACCGGCGGGGACGAACGGACGTCGAACTTCTTGCCGTGGCACGCCAACGGCAACGAGGCGGCCGTGTACTTCTGTGCACCCTACTGGCCGGAGTTCCGGAAGATCGATCTCCTGCGGGCAATTCGGACCTACGAGTCGCGCGAAGCGTCCTGGCGGACGACCAGAGTCCAGCGCGCGCTCGCGCTGGTCCGGGCGATCGAGAACGAACGCGGCGACGGGGGACAGATACTCGAACGCCTCCGCGAGCGTCTCCCCCGCGAGCAGGCCGACGCCCTATCCGAGCAAACCGACGTTGAGCGCCCCGCGGACTGATACTACCGGCTGTAACTTTTCGAAATGATTCGGCACGATGTCGTGCCGAGTATCTTTACGAACTTACAGCCGGCAGTATGATACTGCCGGTAGTTGCTACATCCGGCAAACGAAAACTCGCGTCGCTGAGGCAGTCTCGTGCAGTCGATCCAGGACAGGAGCACGAAACGACGATCAGGGCAGCAAGCGCTGCTGGACGGCCTCTACCGACTGATTCCACAGTGACGTGGCCGTGGTGGAAACGTCAAACAGGCGCTCCAAACGGTCGCGGTCGGCCGGTCGACGCGTGATCTCGGTGCTGCAGTCGGGACACTCGTAGACGTCTGTCGACGCTTCGCGACGCACTTCCCAGTCGCCGTCAGGCGGACTCTGGTGGCTACACTCCGAACATATCAGTACTGCCTTCCGCGGTCGGTCTCGTTCGCTGGAGGGCGAAGTCATGCGCGACGGTTCTCCCTGCGCAGGCATAAATTGCGCGATTTCGAAAGGGAATAAAATTGATGATTGACCATGATATGAGATTGAGTATCGTGGTAACCGCCTCAATTAGTCTGTGAAACGGCCATGACGATCGATAGAGCCCTGGCAATCGCTACGTGAGATTTGACACGTTGTCTGACGACGGCTCGTACTGATACGAGCGAGTGTAAACACACCGCCGTTTCAGTTGACGTCAACGACCGCAGGGTCAAATCGCTCGGCGGTCCGAGACCCCCGCGATCACGAAGGGATGTGATTTTCGGACGACTCCTGGACATCTGCCTCGCAATTCCGTGAACAGGACTGGGCCGGCCACACCACTGTTGCAAGTGAACACGAGAACTCATCACACACTGGTGATTTCACTTGCAAGGGTGGTGTGTCTACTGACGGAACTGGTCGAGTGCCTCGGGACTGGACCCCGAGGCGGTTCACGTAACGTTGTTCATCGAGGCGATCTCTCGGATCGTTTCTATTTCGTTATCGAGTCGGAGTACGTCGGACATCGCCTCGATCGCACTCGCAAACGGCACGTCCAGCTCGTAGCTGTAGTAGTTGCCGCGGGAGCCACTTCGGTTCTCGTATGCGGAGAGGATTCCGAGCATGCGGAGGTCAGACAGGTGATTGTGTACGGATCGTTGGGCGAGCGTGTCGATCCCGGAGGAATCACAGAGCGCAGCGTACTCCTCGTAGATCTCGCGAATGCGGCAGGGCGTCTCTTGCCTGGCAGCTTTCGAGATGACGGCCAGCAGTACGAGACGGCCGTGCGTCGTCAGTTCCCGCATCCCCTCCTCGACGCGTTCCTGTTCGAGACGAGAGCGTGCCGCCTCGACGTGGTCACGCTCGATGAGGTCTGCTTCACGGTTTTCAGCGATCTCGCCGGCCAGTCGAAGTAGATCGAGCGCCTGACGGGCGCTTCCGCTATCGCGAGCAGCGAGAGCCGCACAGAAGTTCAGCACGCCCTGTTCGATGGCACCTTCGGTGATCGCGATGTCAGCGCGGGATTCGAGAATGTTTTCCAGTTCCGGTGCGTCGTACGGCGGGAACTGCAATTCTCGTTCACAGAGGGTGTCCTGGACGCGCGGATCCAGCTGATCGCGGAATTTGAAATCGTTACTGATCCCGATGACACCGACTTTCGTCGCGTCGAGCTTGTCGTTTGCCCGCGCCCGGGGGAGCTCGTACAGTAACTCGTCCCGGTCGCCGATCGAGTCGACCTCGTCCAGGACGATCAGGATCGTGCCGCCGATCGCCTCAAGTTCCTCGTATAACTTTTTGAAGACAGTTTGCTGGGGATAGCCGGTCGAACTGATCTCACCACCAGTCGGTCGGAGTTCGTTTACGAGTTCGATGGCGACCTGATAAGAGGAGTTCAGGGTTTTGCAGTTCAACGAGATGACCGAGAGGTCGACGTCGTCGTAGTCTTCGACGTCCGCTTTCAGCCTCTCAAGAAGGTAGTCAGTGACGGCAGTTTTCCCGACGCCAGTGTTTCCGTAGAGGAAGATGTTGTTCGGCTCCCAGCCGTCGACGACAGGCTGGAGCGCGTCCATGTACTGCTCTATCTCCTCGTCTCGCTCCGCGATCTGGTCAGGTTGATAGGATTCCCCGAGAGCATCTTTGTTGCGGAAGATGTTCTGTTTCCGCACGAATCGACGCATGACTCCGCCTTTTCGTGTCGCACATATAAGCCCACTCTCACATCCGTTTCAAGTGAAAGGGCAGGGACACCACTGCTCCACAGAGAGACCACACCTCTACAACACCCCACCATATTATTAGCAACCACGACTCCGCAGCGGTACATCCCACTCTTACAGAAATACAGGAGAAAGCCCACGACTTTACTCGCGGGATGAATCCGTCACGATGTGCCACTACTTCGCAGACAGCTCCCGCTTCGCAGACGTGCCGCCGTCCTACAGACACACACCACCGTTGCAAGTGAAACACTAGCCGGAGTGTCGTGATCAGAGCGACAGTCCGTGATTTCAACTAAAGCGTTTACATTTTTGGTCCGATACATATGTCGGAACCTCCGTTGTACATGGGTGCTCCGAGCCCATGTCGGCACATCGCTCTCCTTCGACTGGCCCTGGCTTCTCTCTCCCCCTCTTCGATATCCCAGCTTCACTTGCAACAGCGGTGTGTGTCTGTCTGACATCAGTACACCGATCGGGCGTATCACAAGAGACGCCGGGCGCGTTGCGGTCGGCTGCGGGCCCTCAGCAGACGTCCGCCCGTCGCGAAACGAGTAATAGTGGTCGGTGTGACGACTCACCGGTAGACCGACTGCGTCCTGACGCAGGGTGTGACGGATCACTTCGTGCGTCCCGATAGGCGGGTGGTAGCTCGGAATCCTGGTCGTCCAGTGGGAGTCAGTCCGGAAAGAGCTAGCAACGATCACGGTGAGCGCAGCCAGCGAGGTGAACATTTTTCATGCTGCCGTGGGAGACCCGGACGTGAACTGGAAGCGCTGGCTCCGCAATAGCTTCGTCACCGGCTTGATCCTGGTTGCCCCGCTGATCGTCACGCTGGTGGCACTGCGGTTCGCACTCGGGTGGTTGACGGGCTTCGTAGAGCCGGTCGTCTCGGCGACAGATCTCGCGCGATTCACCGGCGAGATCGAGTTTCTGGCGCGACTGCTCGCGGTGCTAATCATGCTCGCGCTGATCGGGTTCGTCGGGTTTCTGGCCCAGTGGGGGATTGCCAGTCGCCTCTTCGGCAGTCTCGATCGCGTCATCGGCTTCATACCGATGGTTCGGGTGATCTACACCGGTGTCCAGGGCGTTGCTAACTCGCTGGTCGAGCCGACCGATCGCTACGAGAGCGTCGTGCTCGTGGAATATCCCCGGGACAACGTCTACGCGCTCGGATTCGTCACTGCCGAGAGCCCGGAACCTGTCCAGACAGCAATCGGGGAAGCCTACAACGTGTACCTGCCCAACAGTCCGAACCCAACGAACGGTCACCTCGCGCTCGTCCCCGAGTCCGAAGTCCACGAACTCGACATTTCGGTCCGACGGGGGATCCGGCTGATGGTCACGACCGGCATCGCCGAGACGAAAGACGAACTCGAGGCACTCGACGCGGACATCAGCGACGCCGTCGAGACGGCGACGACAGGGGGTAAAGCCTCCGAAGCGACAGCAGACGAAGCGTCCGAAAAGTGATTACAGGTACGCCGCGTCCCAGCGGGTGGGCTTGCGGCTATTGCCGCAGTTGTCACATTCGATCCGTCCCATCGCGTCCATCGCGTTCGCGAGCTGTTCACAGCTTCCACAGTAGTACCCGTAGCGCTCGCCTCGGTTCTGATCTGCATAGACCGGGTAGAACGGGCCCAGCGACCCTCTCTCGGCGTCGTCGCGATCGACGTAGACCGTCTCTCCGGCCGGCGTTTCACAGACCGTGAGTCCCGACGGCTCCTCGATGTAGATGTTCTCGACGTGCGTGCGACTGGCGATCTCGACATCCCGACGGCCGACCTGCTGGAACCCCAGACGCTCGAAAAAGCTGTTGCCCTCGCTGTTTTCCGCGAGCACTCGACCCTGAATCGTGCTCGCACCCTGTTTGCGAAGGCGATCACGCGTGGCCTCGAACAGGTCCATACCGATCCCTTCCCCGCGATAGGACGGGTCGACGTGCAGCCACAGCAACATCGCCTTCTGCTGGGCCCCGGAGTCTTCGAAGACGACCGCGTCTTCGAGCGTGCTTTCCGAGAAGCCGACGACCTGTCCATCGCGGTCGGCGACGAGCAAGAGTCGGTCCTCGTCGTTCAATCGCTCACAGAGGTTGTCTTCGGTGTACCATTCTTCGATCGCGCTGGTGATGGCTTGCGGACTCAACGAGTAGGACGTCTGTAGCGACCGACGGGCGATATCCCGGATCGCCGGTCGGTCTGCAGGCGTCGCAGGCCGGACATTCATGCTGGGGTATTCGCTCTCATTCGTTAAAAAGACAGCCGCTCGTGCGAATTCTGCGCTCGAGACGCGGAACGCCATAAGAGTGTCGTAACGCTAAAGAGTCAAACAGACCTTTTTGTATGTAACATGAACAACGAACGTCCTGTCGGGAGGTGGTCCTGTGGGTGTCGAGATTAAGGAGTCGCCGGTGACGGACGCCGAATTCGAGGCGATGAAGGAGTTCGTCCGCGACTACCTTACGGCCAGTGTCGAGACCGAAGACGAGGGTGGGCGCATGCGGTGGTATCCCTGGCACTCGGCGGAATATCGGTTCAATCACATCATGAACGTCGTTGATCTCGCCGGAGAGATCGCCCGAAAGGAAGGGGCGAACATCGACGTGACACGGGTGGCGGCGCTGTTTCACGATGTCGCCAAGCTCGAAGCCGAGCAGGATCGTCACGCCGAAGCCGGCGCGAAGATCGCCAAGGAGTATCTGACGACGCACGGGGACTATCCCCCGTCGTTCGTCGAGCAGGTCGTGAGCGCGGTCCGCGACCACTCTTACCAGGGCAAGGTGACGGACCTGCCCCTGGAGACGCAGTGTCTCATCGAGGCGGACATCCTCGACAAGATCGGTGCCAACGGTGCGACGCTGCTGCTGTTGCGGATGGGATATGAATCCCGGACGCACATGGACGCCGCGGAGATGGTCGGGCGCGTCCTCGAACGCGGTCGGGACGCCCGCGACCGCATCCACAGCGACGCCGCAGAGAGCGTCGCCCACCGCCGGATCAAGCGCGTGAAGTGGCTCAAGGAGTGGCTCGAAGCCGAGGTCGCGAACATGGACGACGAGAGCGACTTCCAGGGAGCCGACGAACCCGACTCGGCAAAGCGGTAGCCGCAGTCGCGGCCGGCCGCCGGAATACCCGACGCGATCCGATCAGAGCAGCGTGCTCGCGGCGTCGAAAACGAACAGGACGCCGAAGCCAGCGAACGCGATCGCGCTGAGCGTGGCAACTGCCGGGGCGAACCGGTCGACGCGCTCGCGGCCGGCGACCAGCGCTGCCGGGAACGAGACAATCCAGACGACGATCCCAGCAAAGAGTCCGGCGATCAAAAGCGGGGTACCAGTCCGGACGATCAGGTGTCCGGCCAGGGGCGACTCGGGCGACAGCGCCGTCGCGAGCACGTCGATCCGCCCCGAATCGAGCAGGCCGACGCCCACGGTCAGCCAGAAGACGATCTGATAGGGGTTCGTGATCGCGAGCGTGAACGCCTTCAGGAAGCCGTGCCCGTTCGTCGCTGCCCCCTCGCTCTGGAAGGTTACAGAGAGGTCGCGGACGGCGTCGTACGCGAAATACCACAACAGCAGTCCGCCGATCCCGACCATCACACCCCTGAGCGTGGGCGATCGCTGGACGATCGTCACGGCACCGAGCAGGGACAGTGCCAGAAAGCACGCGTCGGCGACCATCGCGCCGAGTCCGGCGGTAAAGCCCGCTCGCCACCCCCGGACGACGCTCTCTTCTGCGATGACCGCGTTCATCGGCCCCGGCGGCGCGGCTAGCGCGAGCCCGAAGACGACGCCCGCGCCCGCGGTTGCGACGACCTCGAAGAGACTCATCGACGGTCGTTCGTCGCTGGCGCTGAAAAGCCCGACGAGTTCGTCGCCAGCGATCCACCCGGGCCGACAATGCAGAAGCGCGCAATACTGCCCGAGCTACCCGTTAGACATCGACCGGACGAACGCCCTTCTGAGGACAGTCAGCATAACGTATGGCTCGTACTTCTGGGTTCCGCAGTGCTCACAGGGAGCCATCTCGCCGGCGATGGCATCAATGTCCGCACCGTACTCGTCCGCTAGCTGGTCGAGGATCGCGGCGACCCCCGGCTGTATCGACTCGACCATCCGTTCGATGTCGGCCTCCCTGTCGTCCGGCAGCGCATACGAGAGGACGATCGTATTGGCCTCGTAGAACTTCTTCGTCCCGCCACGGCCCTCTTCGAGCCGTGCGATCTCGACCAGCCCGGCATCTCTGAGTTCGTTGACGTGATGGCGCACCGTGTTCTCGGTTCGATCGTATCCCCGTTCGGTCAGCGATTCGTGAAGCTGATCGATCGACATCGCCTGCTCGGCGAGCATGTCGAGAATCATCGCCCGGAGCGGTTCTTCGACGGCCCGAGAAACGTCCGTATCCCGGACGACGATGTCGTCGATCGTTACTTCGGACGCGAATTCAGCCATTATCGGAAGTTGCGCGCCCGAGAATAAATGCCGTCGGGTCTCGTGCTGTCGGCTATTCGAGACCTACCGTATATTGACACCAGTATCCCTGGCATGGTGAGTGTGAACGACCATCACGAATATATTCGCAGTGAAGTGTATGCGTGCGAGACCGTCTAGGTCGACCGATGACAACCGTACCCGAGATTACCCGTCGTCGGGTCTTGCAGGCGCTCGGAGTCGGTGCAGCAGGTTCGCTCGCCGGGTGTGCGACACTCTCGGACGACGGACCCGCGACGCCGACAGAACCCTCTGTGGACGACCCGCAGTCGCCCGACATCGACCGCATCGCGGCCGACCCGACCGAGGTGCCAGACCCCATTGATCGCTCGTCGCCGGCGACCGTCGAGGTCGAACTGGAAACGCGAGAACTCGTCGCCGAGATCGAGCCGGACGTGACTTACACTGCCATGACCTTCGACGGCCGGATTCCCGGGCCGTTGATCCGCGTCCGCCGGGGGGACACGGTCGATCTCACGATCACCAGTCACGAGGACAACCTCATGCCGCACAACATCGACCTGCACGCGGTGCGCGGGCCCGGCGGCGGGGCAGCGGCGTCGATGGTCGCCCCCGGCGAGACCGAACGGTTCCGATTCAAAGCCACCTATCCCGGCGCGTTCATCTACCACTGTGCCGTGCCGGATCTGGATTACCACATCTCCTCGGGAATGTTCGGGTTGATCCTCGTCGAACCGCAGGACGGCCTCCCGGCGGTCGATCACGAGTTCTACTTCGGTCAGCACGAACTGTACACGACCGGCAACGCCGGTCAGGCGGGTCACCACGACTTCGACATGGACGCGATGGCGGACGAAAACCCGACGTACGTCCTCGCAAACGGCGAGAAATACGCGATTACCGAGGACGGCTACGGTCCCGTATCCGTCGACGTCGGTGACACGGCGCGAGTCTTCTTCGTCAACGGTGGGCCGAACCTCACGTCGAGTTTCCATCCGATCGGCAGCGTCTGGGACGCGGTCCGTCCGCAGGGTGCGATCGGCGCACAGCCCCAGCAAAACGTCCAGACGACGCCGGTCATGCCCGGTTCGAGCGCGATTACGACGCTCCAGTTCTCGGTTCCGGGGCCGGTGAAACTCGTCGATCACGCGCTCTCGCGAGTCGCGCGCAAGGGGTTTTCGGCGGTCATCGAAGCCGACGGCGAGCCCCGGCTGGATATTTTCGATCCGGACCCGGCATGATCGACAGCCAGGCCAGCGACTGGCGGAGCGTTACTCTACGGTGACAGTTCCGACCATACTCGCGGCGTGTGGAACGCACACGTAGGTGTACTCGCCGGGTTCGTCGAACGTGTGCTCGAACGTCTCGCCGCTCGGCACCGTTTCGTACGGATCGCCGTCCTGCTGCATCGTCCCGAACCCGGTCGCATCGCCAGGGATCGAGATCCGATCGTGCATAGCCGGCCATGCACTGACGTTGTGGCTATCGCTCTCGAACGTCCAGGTGATCGTCTCGCCGACGGAAACTGTGATGTCGGTCGGCTCGAAGGCGAGCGATCCGTTCGGGCCGACGACCACAGTGGTGTCGTCTTCATCGGGCTGTGAACTCCTGTCGTCGGTGCTGCAACCCGCGAGCGCGACACTCACGCCTCCGCCGGTAGCAGCCAGTACAGCGCGTCGACTGAGCAGAGTCCGTTTCTCAGGCATCGAGACGAACGAACGTCCCGACAGAGAAAGCGTTTGAGGCGAATATATGCGACAGACGGTTCGTCGTAACAGTCGTCTGTGCGTGCAACCGCCCCGGAGATGTTCGGAAGCAGGTTTAAGTCCTGAAAAGGTTTAGGCTGACCTAATATGGTCCGAGCGTCGTTGACACTGACTGTGCCGGAGCGAGTGTGGATCGGTACTGTCTCGCGCGAGTTTCCCGAGGCGCGGTTCCGCGTCCGGTCGGTCCGTTCCGCCGACGAACTCGGAGTCGGGCTCGTCGAGATCAGCGCCGACGACATCGAGACTGTCGTCAGCGAGATGGAGACGCACGACCCTGTTCACTCGGTGACGCCGCTTCAGAGCGGGCAAGGCCGAGCGCTGGTCCAGATCGAGGCGGATGAACCCGTGCTCTTGCGATTGCTCGAACGGACCGGCATCCCGATCGAAACGCCGTTCGACATCGTCGGTGGCGAGGTCGAGTGGACGCTGACGACGACGCGACACAGACTGTCCGAGCTCGGTTCGGAACTCGATCGCTCGGAACTCCAGTACGTCGTCAATCACGTCTGGGACAGTGCCCAGTTCGAACGCGTTCTGACCGAGCGCCAGCAGGAGGTCGTCCAGGCCGCCATCGACGCCGGATACTACGACTCGCCGCGCGACTGTACCCAGGAAGATCTGGCTGAGAGGCTGAACATGGCGAAATCGACCTGTAGCGACATTCTCCACCGGGCGGAGGAACACATCGTCAAGCACTTCCAGCGTGATCCGTCTTCGGACTATACGGCGCGGAAGAAACCGGCCTGATGGTGGCCGAGAGGTGTCTTCTCTCGCGAGGCCGGTCGAGAACAGCTACGCGTGTTCGATCTCGATGTGCCACTCGTCGGATCCGACTTCGGTCGCCTCGTAGGTGAACCCGCGACTCTCGATGACGTCGTAGAGCGGTTCCGGCTCGAAGCTATTGATCAACAACAGCGTTTCTCCCTCGGGGAGACTGCCCAGTGCGGCCATGATGTCTCCGAACGGCTCGCCATCGATGTTCCGCACGTCGAGTCGCTCGTCCGCTGTCTCTGTCGTGTCTGAACTCATAGACGCACTGACGGCCGTCCCGCACCTGTATATTTACCCGATGACGTTCGGCCGAGGACAGAAAAGTCCACGCGTACAACCGTCTCGTCGCCGTCGGGACGCTCCGCTAGAAACAAAACACGAACGGATACATCAGTGCCACCCGGTCGCAGTCCTCGAGTTCCGTATCGAGCCCGTCGAGATGTTCGGTCAACTACCCCACCCTACTTCGCTCGGTCCGACGACCTCGCTCGTTGAGGGTGGGGCTTGTCGGTGGACTCCGCCTCTGACTCTAGAGCAGAGTACGAGACAAATCCTCGGTTCGGCGTCACAGTCCCCGACTTCAGGGCAAGTTGACTGTTGCCCGTCCGCCCTGATTGAACCGGCCGTTGACGGCGACGCGGGCGAACGCCCTGGTCTGTTCGCCCTCCGGGTTCTTGTTCCACGTCTCGGGCGGATCCCCTTCCAGGGGTGCCCATCCGCGTGCGGTCGCGTCGGCCTCCGTCTCGCCGATGAGCATGTCGGCGACGTCGTACTCCTCGACGGCGTTGAGAAACTCCCGAACCGACGATCCGTCGAACGTGTACTCGAAACTCCCCTTGCCGACTGCCGACCGAACGTGGCCGGTGCACTTGACCTCGACTGTCGTTACCACCGTTGCTGACGTGAGCGCACGCTGGACCGATACTTGATGCTCATATCCGCTCGATGTGATCGAAACAACCTGTCATTATTCCTTAACGTATTGGGAACGATTGCGATTCGAGCGAGCGGCTACCTGCAGGAAGCAAAAGAAAGCCGGTCGAATATATTCCCCCGCACTCCAGGCGGCTGGGAACGCCAGTTCCCCCTATATTTGGGGTTATCAAAAGGGTGCACATGGAGCTTCGACGAAAGACAATCGCGATCGTGATCGTCATTGCGTTCGTGTTCAATCTGGTCGTGATGGGTGCCGGTGCGTTCTTCGCCTATCAGGAAGCACCGCCGATCCCCGAACAGATCACCGGCCCCGACGGCCAGACGGTCGTCACGGAAGAGGAGATCAGAGACGGAAAGGAGCAGTTCCAGCAGCACGGTCTGATGAACCACGGATCGATCCTCGGCAACGGTGCCTACTACGGGGTCGACTACACTGCAGATACGCTGGATTTAAAGACAGCGCACATGCGCGATTATTACGCGCGTGAGCGATTCGACGTCGGGTACGAATCGCTGCCGTCCGACCGGCAGGCTGCCATCGCCGAAGTGGTCAAACAGGACCTGGATAGCGGCTACGACGGCGGCGACATCGAGTACTCGCCGGCGGAGCGATACGCACACGAACAGATCCAGGAGGTGTACGTCGAGCGGTATCACGAGGGGAGTTCCGAACGCGGGATTCCCTCGGAGATGATCGATTCGGAGGCGGGGGCCCGTCAGTTCGCGGATTTTGCACTATGGACGGCGTGGTTCTCTCACACTGACCGCCCGGACGGCGAGAACTCCTACACGAACGAGTGGCCCTACGCGCCCGGCGCCGGCAACGACGCTACCGGCTCAGCGATGCTCTGGAGCGTCATCGCAATGGTGCTGCTGGTCGCCGGGGCTGGGTTCGCGATCTGGCTGTACAAGTCGGTCGACCTACCTGAACCGTCTGCGACAGACATCTCCGTCCCGGAACCGGGCGACGTGAGCGTCTTCCCCAGCCAGCGCTCGGCGTTGCGGTTTATCCCGATCGCCGCGGTGTTGTTCCTGGGACAGGTGCTCCTCGGCGGGTTGCTCGCACACTTCTACATCGAGCGCGACGCGTTCTTCGGTATCGGCGAGTTGCTCGGGTTCGACATCCTCCAGTGGCTGCCCTTCGCCATCGCGAAGACCTGGCACATCGATCTGGGGATTCTCTGGATCGCCGTGACGTGGCTCGGTGCTGGACTGTTCCTGCCGCCGCTTTTGACCGGTCACGAACCCGACCGCCAGTCGACGCTCGTCGACGGGCTGCTTGGAGCGATCGTGGTGGTCACGGTCGGCGGCATGGCCGGGATCTGGCTCGGTGCCAACGGCCACCTGCCGGGCGAACTCTGGTGGCTGCTGGGCAACGAGGGGCTGGAGTACCTCGAAGTCGGGAAGGTCTGGCAGTTCGGTCTGCTGGCCGGCTTTCTCATCTGGGCGGCGCTGTCCGTTCGCGGGCTGAAGCCGCTGCTCGACCGCGAACCACCCTACGGGCTCGCTCACATGATCCTCTACGCCGGCGGGTCCATCGCGTTGCTGTTCACGGCCGGCTTCCTGTTCACGCCCGAGACGAACATCGCTGTCACCGAGTTCTGGCGCTGGTGGGTTGTCCACATGTGGGTCGAAGGTGCCTTCGAATTCTTCATCGTCGCCATCGTCGGGCTGACGCTAGTGTCGATGAACCTCCTCTCGAGACGTAGCGCCGAGAAGGCCGTCATGCTACAGGCCCTGCTGGTTATGGGCACCGGCGTCATCGGCGTCTCGCATCACTACTGGTGGATCGGGATGCCCGACATGTGGATCCCGATCGGGAGCGTCTTCTCGACGCTGGAGTTGATTCCGCTGGTGTTCATCCTCTACGAGGCGCTGGGACAGTATCGGGCGATGACCGAGACCGGGTCGTTCCCCTACAAACTGCCGTTCATGTTCATCGTCGCCAGCGGCGTCTGGAACTTCGTCGGTGCGGGCGTCCTCGGTTTCTTCATCAACCTCCCGCTGATCAACTACTACGAGCACGGGACGTATCTCACCGTCGGACACGCCCACGCGGCGATGTTCGGTGCCTTTGGCTTCCTCGCGCTGGGAATGGTCGCGTACATGCTCCAGATCGCGATCGAACCCGAACGCTGGGACGCGTCCTGGCTTCGAGCGTCGTTCTGGCTGTGGAACGTCGGCCTGGCGCTGATGGTGTTCGTCTCGGTGCTCCCGGTCGGCTTCCTCCAGCTCGACGCCGCGTTCACCGAGAGCTACGCACTCTCCCGGAGTCTGGCGTTCTACAACCAGGACGTCGTGCAGACGCTGTTCTGGGCTCGACTGCCCGGCGACACGCTGCTCATCCTGGGGACCGTCGTCTACGTGGCCGATCTGCTCAGAAAGCGGTTCGTCCTCCGCAGCTCGGCTGACGACCCCAGCGTCGACGACATGGCTGTCGCGCGGGGCGTGCTGGACGACGACTGATCGTGACCGCTATAACGATTTACGGCGCGGATTGGCAGCGGCTGGGACAACCCGAAGTACAACGCCTGGTGGTGACCGGAGCGACAGCGGTGACGGCTTCGACGCGGTCCGGAAAGAACTCGAATGTCGCCGAGATCCGTCTGTTCGCAGAGACGAGATGAATCCACCTCACCCGGCCGAAGCCCTAGACGACCCGTTTGACCGTCCCGACCACCTATTTAACAAATCAAACATATCATTTGAGAAATCCTTTTTGAAAGCCGGTCCATAGACAGGGACGCAATGAGCGAAACGACACAGTTCCGCGTACTGGACTTCGACTGTCCGACGTGTGCGAGTACCGTCGAGCGTGCCCTGCAGAACGCTGCGGGTGTCGAGCGCGTCGAGGTCCACTACGCGACCGGCCGAGTCGAGATCGAGTACGACACGACCGTCGTCGATCCCGAGACGTTCGCACAGACGATCGAACAGCAAGGGTACACGCCCCAGCGTGCCTGAGGTGGGTCGAGCGTGATCGACATCTCCGAACGGCTGCCGACCGAGTGGTATCGGTACTACGCCAAACACCGGACGGCGACAATCGCCGCGACCAGCGGTCTCCTGTACGCGGGCGGCTGGTCGATCGGGTACTTCGCCGGGCTCGACACTGCGAGTGTCGCAATCTTAATTCTCGCAGCGGTCGTCGGCGGCTACGACATCGCCAGACAGGGCTATCACGAGGTGCGAAACCGGACGCTGGGGATCAAGACCCTGGTGACGCTGGCAGCGATCGGCGCGATCGCGATCGGCGCGTACTGGGAAGCCGCGGCAGTAGTCTTCCTGTTCTCGCTTGGATCGTATCTCGAAGGACGGACGATGCGCAAGACCCGCACCGCCCTCCAGGAGCTGCTGGAGATGACGCCCGACACGGCGACCGTCAGGCGGGACGGGGAACTGAAAGAGGTGCCCGCCCGCGAGGTCGAAACTGGCGAGACAGTCGTCGTCAAGCCGGGCGAGAAGCTCCCCGTCGACGGCGAAGTCCGCACCGGCGAGAGTGCCGTCAATCAGGCTCCCGTGACCGGCGAGAGTGCGCCCGTCTACAAGACGGACGGTGACGAGGTCTACGCCGGGACGATCAACCAGGCGGGCTCGCTGGAAGTCCGAACGACCGGTGCGGGCTCGGACACGACCCTCCAGCGAATCATCCGCCGGGTCGAGCAGGCTCAGGAGGCCCAGTCCTCGACCGAGCGGCTGATCGACCGCTTCGCGAAGTACTACACGCCGGGCGTGATCGCGCTGTCGATCGTCGCCTTTGCCGTCACGCGGAACGCGATGCTGTCACTGACGTTGCTGGTGATCGGCTGCCCCGGCGCGCTCGTGATCGGGCCGCCCGTCAGCGTCGTCAGTGCGATCGGCAACGCCGCCAGGAACGGCGTCCTGATGAAGGGCGGCGAACACCTCGAAACGGCCGGGACCATCGACCTCGTGGCGTTCGACAAAACGGGGACTCTGACGAGAGGCGAGCCGACCGTTGCCGACGTCGAGGGCTTCGGCGTCGAGGACCGCGAGGCACTGACTCTCGCCGCCGTCGCCGAGAAGAAGAGCGAACACCACCTCGCCGACGCCATCGTCGAAGCGGCACACGAGCGGCCGGCTGCCGTCGCCGACGGAGGTACCGTTGCGGTCGAGGAGACAGCAAGCCCTCCCGGTGAGTCGTATTCGATCCCGGACCCCGACGAGTTCGACGTGGTCGCGGGCAAGGGCGTCGTCGCCCGTCACGACGGGCGGGAGATCGTCGTCGGCAACCGCACGCTACTCGACGACTGTGATGTCGAGGTGCCAGCGGACGTCGAAGAACACGTCCGCGAGCGCGAACAGCACGGCGAGACCGCGGTTCTGGTCGCGGACGATGCCGCCGTCGTCGGCGTCGTCGCCATACGCGACGAGTTGCGTGAGGCCGCCCCCGGCGTGATCGAGTCGCTACGGGCGGCCGGCGTCGAGACGGCGATGCTGACCGGCGACAACAAGCGGGTCGCCACCGCGGCCGCCGAGGCGGTCGGGATCGACGACTACCGCGCCGAGTTACTCCCCGAAGACAAGCAGGCGATCGTCGAGGAACTCGGCGAGGATCACACCGTCGCGATGGTCGGCGACGGGATCAACGACGCCCCGTCGCTGGCAACCGCAGACGTGGGAATCGCCATGGGTGCGGCCGGCACTGACACCGCCATCGAGACCGCGGACATGGCACTGATGGCCGACGACCTGGGGCACATCCCGTATGCGGTCACGCTCAGCAAAGCCACCCGTCGGAACGTCTACGAGAACGTCGCTATCGCGATCGCGACGGTCGCGCTGCTGCTCGCGGGCGTGCTGACCAGCTACGTCACGCTCGCCTCGGGGATGCTCGTCCACGAGGCCAGCGTCCTCGCGGTGATCGGAAACGGCATGCGACTGCTGCGGTACTGAAAAACAGACAGACGATCCACGGACACCGATGACAGAGCACGATTCACGGACACCGATGACAATTCACGAATACCGATGACAGAACACACGACTCCGACCGAGACGAACAGCACGAACTGGGCTGTCGAGTACGACGCCGAACCGATCAGGATCCGCGATCCCGCGGCCGAGGCACTCGCCGTCCTCGATCCCGGCGATCCGTTTGTCGTCACCTACGAGGACGTGGTGAAGACCGCGGGCCACTCCTGTCCGACGGCGTCGGGCGCCTACCGGATCACACAGCTCGGTCTCGACGCGCTCTATCCGAACAGCCTCCCGGTCAGAGGCGAGATCGAAGTCCGCGCGGGCGGGCCGTCCGACGACGCTACCTACGGCGTGATGAGCCGACTCGTCTCGTACGTGACCGGCGCAGCGGGCGACGACGGCTTCGGAGGACTGGGCGGCGGCCACGGCGACCGGCAGAACCTGCTGAAGTACGACGCGTTCGAGCCAGTGGGCCCCGACCCGACGTTTCGCTTCCAGCGGACTGACACCGGCGATACCGTCGAAGTCGTCTATCACGTCCGGGACGTTCCGGACGGCGGCCCAGCGATCGGCCACCTCCAGCGGATCCTCGACGGAACCGCGACCGCGGACGACCGCGAGGCGTTCGCCGACGCCTGGCACGGACGCGTTCGGGCCGTTCTCGCCGACGACGACCTGTTTTCGGTCCACTCGCTCGACACGGGGACGTGACCGAACGACGTGCGAACGTGTTCGGGAAAGTCCACAGGGGCGGAGAGACCGAACAGAGAGTCAAGATGGGCCTGTTCAGCCGAGGCGACAGTGGCGGACCGGATTTCGACGCGTACGACGAGCTCGTCCCGTCGAACCTCCCGGAGCCGGGGGAACGTCTGACCGACCACGAAGTGCTCGAGGGCGAGGAGCACGTCGAGATCCACCGGACAGTCAGGGACATTTTCGAGGAGCGGGGCGTCTACGACACGACGTTCGGGTACAACCTTGCAAAGCTCAACCTCGATCCGCGCCACCCTGACGCCGGGTTCAGGTACGCGACCGAAGACGACGAGGTACTGCACGTCGAGTTCACGCCGACGACCGCATTCTGCCCGCAGGGTGAGGTACTCACGACCGCTGCGAACCGCGCGCTCAACGATCTTGCCGATCGCCACGGGTTCGAGCAGGTCGAGGTCCGGATCGCCGACCTCCACCAGCACAGCGACGCGATCAACGAACAACTACAGACCGATGCCACTGACGGCGAACTCGATGAGGACCCGGCGACGGACGAGCAAGCAGATCTTCCCTTCTGACAGTATTTTTCGGCGGTTCGAACTCTTCTCTCCCGGTTCATCCAGGGGACCGCCCGAGCAGCGTAACGAGGACTTCGCGGACGGTCTCCGGACGGTGTCGCCAGACGACACCGGCCATGTTCGCGCCGAACAGCACCACGCCCACGCCGAGGAGGTTCCCCCCGGCGACGACCACCCACGTCGTCGCGAGTACGTCACCGATCCAGAGACCGGCCAGTCCAGCCGCGAGCAGCCAGAGCTCGACGGTCGCGATCCGGTCGTCGTAGAGGTCGTCGACCATCGGCACCGACTCGTATCCCAGCCGGTCGCTGTAGCGGTGATACCAGACGATGAAGGGGACAACGTGGTAGAACGTCCCGACGATTGTCAGGGTGAACACGCCGACGAAAAGCAGGTGCGTCCCCGTCGGACCGCCAAAGCGCGTGAACACCGAGATCGGATTGCCGAGCCAGTAGGGGATCGTGAGCGCGATCCAGCCGACCAGCGACGCCGTCACGAGGCCGTATCGCCGCAAGAGCGGGCCGGTTTCGACGCGGGCCCGCCATAGCTGACGGGCGAGAAATCCCGAAAAGGCCAGTGCGCCGGCGAGCAACACGACGCCGCCGATCGTCGCGACGCGAGTCGACCCGAGCAGCCGCCCGGCCGCGAGCAGTGCGATCCCGCCCGGGAGCGAGACCATCTCGACGTGCGCGAGGTGAGCGTCGACAGTCGTCTTCTCGGCCTGCGTGAACATCGGGGCGAGCTGGTAGAGTGCCCCGACGATGGTCGCGAGGACGAACCCGAAGACTGTGAGCGTCAGGTGTGCGAGCAGCAGTCGCGACGGCTCGATCAGCCCGCCGAGCAGCCGAACGGAGATGTCGGCGGCGAGCAACCAGCCGAGGACGGTAGCCACGAGCAGACTGGCGAGCGCGAACGCGAAGTGCCCCTCGGTAATGTCGAACGTCCGCACGTCGGGAAGCGTGCGCACGATATTGTACGCGAAGACCCAGAACCCAACCAGTAACACGCCGCCACCGATCGGCAGCCACGCGTACTCGAACAGAAAGCCCGCCACCAGCCCGGCGACGCCCAGGGCCACCAGCCAGAGACTGGCAACCGAGAGCTGCCGGGAGTGGAGACTCGTTCCCGACCAGACGGGGACGAACTGCGTCATCGCGCCCATGATCGTCAGGCCGATCCAGCCCGCCAGCAGGAGGTGCAACGATCCGGCTCCAGCGGGGTCGATCCCCGGGACGAACGATCCCAGACCGGCGATCGCACCGCCGAGCAGGAGGATCGCCACGCCGACGACGAAGTGCGCGACGGGGATCGCAAGGGGCGGCTGGCTGTCGGTATCGAGGTCGCCCGAGAGTTGTTGCATCGTCTCTGTCCTCGCTCAGTCAATCGTCGGCCGGGCTCGACATCGATCTGTCGATCGTCTGTGCTGGCAGCGGCCCGTCGTATGCTTCCGGGACGTACGGACACAGCGGATCGCTCTCGAGGGGATCGCCCGTGTAGGCGTACGCTCGCGATCGAGAGCCGCCACAGACGCCACGGTACTCACAGGCTCCGCACTTGCCTTTCAGGTTCTCGACGTCCCGGAGGTCGGTAAACAGGTCGGAGTGCCGGTAGATGTCGACGATCGAGCGTTCCCGAACCGAGCCAGCCGACTCGGGGAGGAAACCCGACGGGTACACGTCCCCGCGGTGGCTCACGAACGCGAACCCGTTGCCGGCCCGGATGCTCGTCCGGCGACCGATCTCGTCGGCTGTCGCGGGTGCGACGGCCTCGCCGCCCTGGCGTGCCTGGACCGCGACCCGGCGGTAGTGTGGAGCTTCGGTGGTCTTGATGCCGAACGAACGCGCTTCCGACTGTTCGAGCAGCCACTCCATGACGCGATCCGATCGGTCGGGGTCGATCGGATCGAGCACCGTCCCGCGACCGATCGGCACGAGGAAGAACACCGACCAGAGAACGGCGCCGAGTTCTTCGACGAGATCCGCCAGGTCAGGCAGTTCAGCGAGCGTCTCCTGGCAGACAGTGGTGTTAATCTGGAGGGGAATCCCCTGCTCGCGGGCGTAGCGCGCGATCGAAACCGTCCCCTCGAAGCTGCCCGGTTCGCCCCGGAACTCGTCGTGGGCTCGGGCGGTCGCTCCGTCGATGCTCAGTGCCAGCCGTCGCAGCCCCGCGTCGGCCAACTCGTCGACGATCTCGGGCGTCAGCGCGTCGGTCCCGCTCGGCGTGAGTGTCATCGACAGCCCCTGATCGACGCCATACCGAACGAGCTCGACGAGATCGTCCCGGACGAGCGGATCCCCGCCGGAGAGCACGACGAGCTGTCCCTCCCCGAACTCGCTCGCGTCTTCGAGCAGTTGCTTTCCCTCTTCAGTGGTCAGCTCACCCGGGTGGCGATCGGGCTGGGCGTCCGCCCGGCAGTGCTTGCATTCGAGTTCACAGGCCTGTGTGACCTCCCAGATGAGAACGAACGGCCGTTCCGACAGATCGATGTCCCGAGGATGCATGCGTCTCTCTCCGATGATTGCCGCGCCACGTCCGAGTCAGGCGCCCCGAACATATTCGTCGGATTCGGTGTGGTGCGCTCGATCGGATCCGGGAGAACGAACGCGGGCGAACACGTTCGGGTGAACCGTTGCCAGCACGCGGACACACGCGATAGGTATGGAGCCGACAGTCGTACTCGACAGCGAGGTGGTTCCGGATCGGCCCGATTACGAAACGCTCGACGTCCGCGAGCTCCCGCCGCCGAAGCCGCTTCAGGAGACGCTCGAAGCAGTCGTCAATCTCGACGAGCGCGTCCTGATCCAGATCAACGATCGAACGCCCCAGCATCTGTTCCCGAAACTCGAGGAGCGAGGGCTCGAACACGAGTCGGTGGGCGACGATCCGGTCTACACTGCGATATGGGTGCCCTGACGTGTCACTGGCCGTGTGGACCCGCCCCGCGGCTTCGGCGCTGAGCGACGTGACGCTGCCTCGCACGCCGAGTGCGGGCAAGGTATGGTATTTATGATCCACCCTCGACAAAGTACGGAAGATGGACGAGTCTTTCCGAGTGCTAGCGGTCGACGACGATCCGGGCATCTCGGAGCTGATCACCGAGTTCTTACCTCGGGAAGACGACCGTTTCATCGTCGAGACCGCTACGTCAGCGACCGAGGCAATAGATCGCTTCGACCAGGAAGTGTTCGATGCGATCATTTCCGACTATCAAATGCCGGATGTAGACGGGCTCGACTTTCTGGAGACGATTCGAGACGATTTCGATAGCGATATCCCGTTCATCATCTTCACCGGCAAAGGACGTGAGGAGGTAGCGATCGACGCGCTCAATTTCGGGGCCGATCGGTACCTCCAGAAGGGGGGCGATCCCACGTCTCAGTACAGCGTATTGGCTGATGCTGTCCGCAACGAGATCGAGAAACACCAGACGAAAGCCGAGTTACGGGCACTGAACCAGGAGCTCACGGCGCAAAATCAACAGCTGGAAGCGTATACCGAGCAGCTCGAAACGACCGAACAACGACTCCGGGACGAGATCGAGGAGCGAAAGAAGCGCGAACAGGAGTTGAAACGCCACAAACGACTCCTCGACGCCCTGTTCGATTTCGTTCCGATTCACCTGTTCATCAAGGATCGAAAGGGTCGCCACCTCTGGGTGAGCAGCGAGTTCTACGACGATCCCGAGCGATGGATCGGCAACAGGGACACGGAAGTCGAGTACGACGTCCCGGAAGAATTCTCCGAAGAGGCGTACGAAGACGACATGCAGGTTATCGAAGAGGGAGAGCGAATCATCGACAAAGAAACCTACGACGAAGCTCGGGGCAGATATTTCCTCACGTCGAAAGTACCCTGGCGCGACGAGGACGGCGACGTCGTCGGACTCCTCGGCTATTCGTTCGACGTCACCGAACAGAAAGAACGCGAACAGCGGCTGCAGACGATCATCAACAACCTGCCCGGGATCGTCTACCGGTGCAAGCAACAACCGGGGTGGCCGATGGAGATGGTTCGCGGCCGTGCGGAGGAGTTGACCGGCTATACGGCCGACGAGATCGAACGTGGCACGGTGAGCTGGGGCGATGATATCATCCACCCGGAAGACAGAAACTGGGTCTGGGAAGACGTCAACCGGGCGACCTCGGGCGGCGAGCCCTTCGAATTGACCTACCGGATCCAGACGCGATCCGGCGAACGGCGATGGGTCTGGGAGCAGGGACAGCCCGCACGGACCGGGGGAGACGTGACTCAGATAGAAGGGTTCATTATGGACATACCTGAAGACATTCACAGTGCAGGCCAGTCCTGAGAACGGGACGGTGGAAATACGTGTCCGACACGGATCCGTTCGGACAGACCGATCGGGTCAGGGGCGGACCGTCGTCAGCTCCCAGGCGTCCGGGCTCTTGCGGCGTACTTCGAACGGTTCGATCGCCGCCGGTTCGACCTCGGCGAGGTTCGCGAGGTACTGTCGGATCGGCGTCGGATCGCGGTCGCTGACCACGCGGAACTGCTCGCCGGATTCGAGCGTCTCGAAGGTTTCCCGGACCCGATCGCGTCGCGGCTCGGGGTCAAGGCCGCGGATGTCGACGGCGTCTGCCGGCGGTTCGTAGGCCGCAAGCGCGTCGAACTCGGTCTCGATCGCCTCGGCGAGGTCGCGAACCCCATCGGGTGCGGAGCCGACCTCGGGACGCTCCTGGAACTCCGCCTCGAACGGGAGCGTCGCCAGGACCTCCGTCGAGAGATCCGAGAGGTTGTCCTCGAAGAGGTCGTTCGGCTCGCCACAGTGGTCGCAGGTGAACTCGGCCATGTTGACGACGGCGCCGAGCACGGGGACGCCCTCGTCGAGGAAGAGATCGATCGTCCGGTTGGTGTCGGCGACGCTGGTGTGAAACGGCGTCGTCACCACGATCAGTCCGTCGACCGGCACGTCCTGCAACGTCGTCAGCACCACGTCGCCGGTGCCGGGCGGCAGATCGATCACGAGCGTCCCGTCGCTACGCCAGGCAGTGTCGCCGAACAGATCCGAAACGGCGTCGTGGACCATCGCGCCGCGCCAGGCCAGCGGGACGTCGGACTGGAGCAGTCCGATCCCCATCAGCTCCAGTCCATCGTGAGCGATGGGGATCGGATTCCCGTCGTCGGTCGCGTATACGGGTCCATCGACGTCGAGGATCCGATCGACGTTCGGGCCGTGGACGTCGGCGTCGAACAGCGCGACGTCGTCGTCGGCCGCCAGCGCCGCCGCGAGATGGGTCGCGACTGTCGACTTGCCGACGCCGCCTTTCGCGCTGGCGACGGCGATCACGCGGTCGAAATCCTCGACGCTGGTTCGCAACTCCGCGTCCGGCCCGGCCTGTTCGACCTGGACGTTTTCGATCCCGGGGATCGCTTCAGTCACCTCCAGGATCGCGGTCATCACGTTCTCGTCGGAAGCCGCCGGATACGGCGATATGTCGACGATGACCGTCAGATTGCCGCCGTGAAGGTCGATCTCGTAGACGACGCCGGCGCTGATGAGATCCGACTCGATACCCGGCACCGACACCTCCGAAAGCGCCTCTCTGACCGCCTCGTGGGGATCGTCGGGGAGTTCGGATGTGGACATTGTCAGAGGTCCGGTGGGACGTCGTGGCGCGGCTGGTCGGTCGGAACGGTACTCCTGGTGAACAGCTCGCGACGATCGCTGTCGCTGTCGAGTGCGTGCGTGGCCGCCTCGGCGACGATGTCACTGTCATCATCACGAAGACGGTCGAGCGCCGCTCGCGCCCGCTCGTCGTCGAAATCGCCGAGCAACTCCGCGACCCACTCGCGGACGCGTTCGCTGTCGTCGTCCTCGAACGCGAGCAGCGTCTCCAGCAGGTCCGCCCCGCTGTGTTTCGACAGCGACAGCAGGGCGTTGCGCCGCACGGCGTGATGCTCGTCTTCGAGCCGTGCTTCGATCGCGTCAGCGTGTGCCCGCCGATCGCGACCGTCGAGGACGACGACGGCCTCCGCACGGACCCACGGGTTCGGATCGTCGAGCGCCTCGCGGGCGACCGTCGACGCGACATCGGCCCCGAGGTCGCCCAGCGCCTCGACGGCGAACTGGCGAACGTCCGGATCGGGGTCCTCGTGGACCCGCGTGGCCAGCGCGTCGACGACGGCGTCGATCGGCTCGCGCTCGGCGAGCGCCAGTGCCGCCCGCCGTCGTTTCGGAGCCGGGCCCGTTTCGAGCGTTTCGAGGAGCTCCGCATGCCCGTCGTCTGCGACCGGCGTCGTGTCGGCGACGGTCAGTTCCGCCGGCGTCGCCGTACCGATCGTGACGTCGTCGCGCCCGACTTCGATGTCGGCCAGCGATTCGATCTCGGCGTCGAATCCGGGACTCTTCGCGGGATCGAGCTGCGGGTCCGGCGGGCCGTCCGCTTCGGGGTGCTCGCTCTCCGAGGCCCCGAGTTCCGGGTCCGCCAGGTCGTCGCTGTCGAACCCTGACTCCGACGTGGCGTCGGGCTGGAAGTCGTCCGGATCGGTCACGCCGAGACACCTCCTCGGCGCTCGACCAGCAGCAGCACGCCCAGCACGACTGCGAGCGCCCGCGGCAGCGAGGCCGGGACGCCGGCGGCAAAGAGGAGTCCCGCCCCGAGGAGTGCGTGCCAGTGGCGCGTCCGTGCGGCCGCGCTGGCGGTCGTCGTGAGCCCGGCCAGCCCGACGGCGAGGACGAGCAGCGACGCGCCGACGACGCCACCGCCGATCAGCGTCACTGCGCCGGTGACAAAGGGTGCGCTCAGCCCGATCGCGACCAGCACTGCCGCAACGAGGCCACCGAACGCCCAGTCGGTCCGTCCGTGCCCGAGCAGCGCAGGTGTGGCCGCCGCGCCGAGCAACGCGAGGTTCGTCCCGATCGGCCACAGCGTCGCCGACGCGACGCCGATGCCGGCCGCCAGCGAGACGGCGACCGCCGACACGAGCGCCACGACGGGCAGCGCGTGCCAGTCGAGGGAGCGATCGACCTGCCGCCAGCGCCTGGCGACGGCGAGCGAGCCACCGGCGACGACTGCGACGACCGCAGCCGTCGTTGCTGCCGGGACGATCGCCGCCAGCAGGCCGAACACGCCGACGAACGCGAGGCCGATCCGCTCCGGGGCGTCGTCAGTAGCGGTCGCGACGACGAGCGCGCCCAGCGCCGGACCGAGCGTCGCCAGGAGCTGCAGCGTCCCCATCGATCCTGCGACGCCCGACGCGAGATTCGCGTTCAGGGCAACGCGCGCGACGAGGAGTCCGGCCGCGCCGGCGAGTCCGAAGACCCCAGCGACGAGACGCGTGTCGACGTCGAGACTGCGCAGCTCGGGTAACGCGTCGGCAGTCGCTACCCTAGTCATGGTCACTCGCCCCGTAGCGCTCCCGCAGGTCGCGGCTGTCGCTGGAGACGACCCGTTCGAGCAGTCGAGCCAGGTCGGCGTAAAACGTCGCCTCGACGTCTTCGAGACGCCGTTCGAGCGCCGTCGCGAACGGGTCGAGGTGTCGATCGAGGAAGTCCCGGCGTGCGCGGGCGGCGTCGGTCTCGCCTGCGGCCTCGCGCCGGGCGAGATAGGCCGCGAACTCCAGTTCCAGCCTGAGGTTGTCGTGGTGGTCGCGCTCCTCGCTGGACACAGACAGCCCGAAGTGCTCGTAAGCGCGTGCGAGATCGACGTTGATCGCGTTCCAGTCCACGTCGCGGTACTTCGATTCGTACAGCGGGACGGGCGGCCCCTCGCTCTCCAGGGAGCCGTCGGTCCGGTCGGTGTACTCGGCGTGGCCGAGCGTGAACAGCCGGTTGTACGTCCCACAGAGCTCCTCGTATCCCTGCTCTGTTTCGAGGCGCGGACGCTCGACAGACAGCGACGACCGTTCGAGGTAGGTATCGACCTCCCTCGCCAGATCTCCGTCGGTCGCGGCCGCGTGGAACTCCCGATCGGGGTTGTCGAAGGCGCGCGCAAGCAGTGCGTACAGTGCGCTCCTGGCCGCGGCGTCCCGGTCGTACGTGTCGGCGGTGTCGCTCCGGGTCGCCACGTCACTCACCTCCGCCGGTTCGCACTCGTCGGATGCCCTGTATGGTCACGACGACGACGGCGACGATCGCGATCCCGGCGATCGCCCACAGGATCGACTCGAACGGTGGCCCGCCCGAGTCGCCGGCAAGCGGCAGGTAGTACCACTCGCTGACGGCCTTGTGACCGGATCGCTCGGCATTGCCGCCGTCCCAGACGCCGAAGGCGATATCGAGATCCTCGCCGCCGGTGATGGCCGTCCGATTGTCACCCGCCGGATCGACAGGTCGGTTGAACACGACAGTCCAGGTGCCGTCCTCGCCGCTCCCGGTGTGTTCGGCCCACGTCTGTACCGAGGCGTCTTCGAACTCCGTCGTGGATCCCTGCCCGCCGGCCAGCAGCTCCTCGGTGCCGGTGTCGGCGTTCCAGTACCAGACGTTCACGAGGTTCGACTGGCTCCCCATCGCGATCGCCGGCTGCACGCCGGGATCGGCCGGGATCTGGACCGCGACCGCGTCGGCGAAGGCCTGTGGTGCGCTGGCGCTCTCGCTGGCTTCTTCGTCCTGCCACTGCATGCGCAGGTAGACCTCGCCATCGGAGCGAGCGGCCTGCACCTCGACAGACCGCGTCGAGACCATCTCGGCGTTCGGCAGCCCGCTCGGCGCGGATTCGAGCGGCACTTCAGCGGCCGGGACATCCTCCCAGCCCGAGGCGTCCGTCCCGTCGAGGTCGTCTTCGACTGTCGGTGACGGGATCTCGTACGCCGGTCTAGCGTCCGCGAGCAGCGGCATCGCGCCCGCGACGACGACCAGTAGTGCCGCAAGCGCGACGAACGTCCACGTCGATCGGTCAGTCATCGTCGAACACCTCCAGAGCAAAGCTCTGGCGAGCTCGACGATTGTTCGCTTCGTTCACACATCGTCGAACACCTCCAGTCTGTACTGTTCAGCCGGATTGGTGTCCTGAAGGATCTCCATGAGTTCGCTGTATCCACCGCGTTCGACTTTCTGTCGCTCTCGTTCGATCGTCTCCAGGGCGTCGTTGACCCGGTCGCCGAACAGCTGTTCGAGGTACGACCGCGGGATCCGCTCCGCGTCGACCGTCTCGCCGTCCCTGGAGTGCTGTGGCGGTGCAAACGGCGGGATGTAGTAGACGTTCGGGGTCGTCTGGTACTCCGGGTGCAACGGGAGCGCGACCTCGTACTGCTCGACGAGCTTGTAGATCGGCCCATCGGTATCGTCCAGATAGCCAACCAGCCGGAGCTGGGTCACACACTGGTCGGCGCAGGCCGGCGGGTGTACCTCGTCGTCCGGCCCCTCGCCCTCGATTCGGGGGTAGCAGAACACGCACTTCTCGGAGTTCTTCGAGACGGCGTTGTAGTAGATCTTCTTGTAGGGACAGCCCTCGACGCAGTACCGGTAGCCGCGACAGCGGTCCTGATCGACCAGGACCACCCCGTCCTCCTCGCGCTTGTAGACTGCCTGGCGCGGACAGGCTTCGACACAAGAGGGATGCGTGCAGTGGTTGCAGATCCGCGGCAGGTAGAAGTAGTAGCTGTTGGGGTGTTCGCCCGCACCCTGGTCTTCGTCCCAGTTGGGTCCCCACTCGGGCTTGCCGCCCTCGGGGGCGAGCTTCTTGTCCTCGCCCTCTTTGAGGATGCCCTCGTGATCGAACTCCCAGGCTTCGCCGTAGTCTTCGCTCGAGGGGATCTCGCCCGGCGTCCGCTGGGTGTGTTCTTCGGATTCCCAGCCACCGCCCTTCTGCTCCCAGTTTCGCGGGTACCCTTTCCCGGGACGGGTCTCGACGTTGTTCCAGTACATGTACTCAGTCCCCTCGCGTTCGGTCCAGAGGGTCTTGCAGGCGACCGTACACGTCTGACAGCCGATACACTTGTTGAGGTCCATCACCATCGCGACCTGGTGGTCGACCCCGTCGGCGATCTCGATGTTATCGTGAGCCATCAGTCCTCACCCCCCTTGGGTCGCACGTCACAGCGAACGTCGCTGTTGACGCCGGTCGGCCCCCAGAAGTTAGGGAAGAAGTGCAGGTGTTCGCCGCTGTCTTCGGGGTATTGCACCAGCTGGGTCGGCTTCATGTACATCGGGATCAGCGAGTTGAAGTTCTCGCGATTGGGGAACTGGTATTTCTCCCAGGCGAACCACATTCGGACCGTGCCGGGTTCGCTGGAGGGGTATATCTTGGCGATCGCTTCGATCTCCGAGAGGTCGTTGTAGATCTCGACGCGATCGCCGTCTTCGATCCCGCGTCGCTGCGCGTCGTCGGGGTGAATGAACACGACCGGTTCACCGCGGTTCAGCCGCAGCATCTTCTCGCTGTCGCGCCACGTCGAGTGGATCGACCACCGGCCGTGGGGCGTGTTGTACCGCAGGGGGTACTCCCGCTGGTCCTGCTGTTCCGGTGGTCGCTTGTGCGTCGGTAGTTGCTCGCCGTATTCGAGGAACCAGTCGTGGTCGATGTAGTACTGCTGGCGGCCCGTGAACGTCGGCCACGGCTCCTTGTCCTGAACGAAGTCTTTCCAGGGGGCGTAGGCTTTGTCGTCTTCGAGGTCAGAGGTCCAGTGGTCGCCGGCGGCTTCGAACCGCTGTGGCTGTTCGACCGTGTCCGCGAACGTGATGTGGTCGCCGTCTTCGGGGTTAGATTCCTCCGAGTGTTCGAGGATGTATTCGGCGGCGGCCTCGTCGTCTTCGAGGGCGCCCTCTTCGCCGGTCGCCCAGTCGCGGACGTAATCGTCGTGAACCGACTGCAGGTCGATCTCGCGGTCGAACTTGCGATCCTGGACCGAGTCGATGCTTCTCCGTTCTGCGATCTCCTGGATCTTCGCTGCGAGCTCTCTGAAGATCTGCCAGTCGGTCTTTGCCTCACCGAGTGGCTCGACTGCCGGCGTGAACGGGTGCACGTAGGTGTGCATGTCCGTCATGTTCAGGTCAGTCTTCTCGTAGTGGCTCGCGGCCGGCAGGACGATGTCCGCGTACAGCGCCGTCGAGTCCAGCCGGAAGTTGATGTCCACCACGAGATCGAGTTTCGGCCAGAGAACCTCTTCGATGGCGACGTTCCCCTTGGCCTGGTTGAAGAAGTTCCCCCGCCAGACGAACATCGTCGTCGGTTCCGGCCGGAAGCCGTCTTCGCGCTTCTCGGGATAGACCGGCATCCATCCCTCGTTTACTGATTTCAGGATCTTCGATCGAGTATCCTCGTCGGTGTTATTGAGGATCCCGCCGTGGAAATAGGTCCACAGCGTCGTCGGCACACCACGGACGCTGCCGGTGGGGAACGACAGCGTCTTCCAGCCGTTGAACGTCCAGATCTTTTCCTGGCCGACGTAGTGATCGACGCCGGTACCGTTGCGGCCGATGTGGCCGGTCAGCGTGACGAGCAACTGGACCGCGCGGTTGCCCAGGTCGTTGTGATACCAGTCGTTGATCCCCTTGCCGTGGATGATCTTCGCGGCGTCCGCCTCGGCGAACTCCCTGGCGATCTTCTGGTGGGTCTGTTCGCCGACGCCGGTCTCCTCGGCGACGTACTCGGGCGTGTAGTTCGACAGCTCTTCATTGAGATTGACCCATACAGACCGGACGGGAACCTGCCCGTCGGTGGTCGTCACCTCCGTCTCGACGTCCAGCTGGGGATCGAAGTCCAGTTCGATCGACTTGCTGTCGTCGTACTTGGCCTCGCGGTCGCCGAGCGAGCCGGGCGCGATCCGCAACTCGCCCTCGCCGTCCTGCATGACCATCACTTTCTCGGGATCGTCGACGTCCTCGCCGAGTCCCGGGACCTCGCTGGCCCGCAGGAACTTCCCGGTGTCCGCCCGGACGAGCAACGGCATGTCAGACTGCTCTTTGAGGTGGTCCTCGTCGTACAGACCTTCCTCGGCGATGGTACGGGCCATCCCCAGCGCGAGCGCAGTGTCGGTCCCCGGGTTCGGGCTGAGCCACTCGTCGGTATGGATCGCCGTCTGGGAATAATCGCTGAAGATTCCGACCCGCTTGGCACCGTCGTAGCCGGCGTCGAGGAAGTACTTCGCGTCGGGGATGCGCGTGACGTTGACGTTGCTACCCCACGCGATGATGTAATCGGCGTTGTACCAGTCGGCGCTCTCGGCGTTGTCGGTTTGGTGGCCCCAGGTGATCGGCTGGCCCGGCGGCAGGTCCGAATACCAGTCGTAGAAGCTGTGGCTGACGCCACCGAGTAGGTTGATCAGCCGCGTTCCCGAGGCGAAGGAGACGGGGCTCATCGCCGGGATCGGCGTGAAACCCGAAATGGCGTCGTATCGCCCCTCAGTCACCTCGTTGATGACGTGTTCGGCGATCTCCCGCAACGCCTCGTCCCAGCTAATCCGCTTCCACTGACCATCGCCGCGCTCGCCGGTACGCTTGAGCGGGTATTTCACGCGCTGCTCGGCGTCGACGTAATCGCTGTAACAGGCCCCTTTCTGACAGCCACGTGGGTTCGGATCCGGGAGATCCTCGTCGAATCGAGGGTAGTCGTTGGCCTGCTGTTCGCGCCATACCTGACCGTTCTTGACGTAGACGTCCCACGAACAGGAGCCGGTGCAATTGACGCTGTGTGTCGACCGGGCGATTGAGTCCCAGTCCCACTCCTCGCGATAGAAGTCCTCCCAGTCCCGGTAGGGGTAGGAGCCGATCGGATCGTCGACCAGTTCGAGGTGGTTCATGCCCTGCTGTGCTATCGTTGCGCCCGTCGCGCCGACGACGCTCGCCACGCCGACTCCCTTCATGAAGTCACGGCGCGAGACGTCGTCCGGATCGTCGTTGCTACTCATTGGTCTGGATGAAGACGGTTGCTGTTCCGAGTGCGATTCCGAGCGTCACGAGCACCGCTCCGGCCGCGCTGACCGGGCCGACTTCCAGGCCGGCCGCGATCAGCGCCAGTCCGAGCAGTTTGCTCGCGATGTCTACGTGTCGATACGTCCGCGTCTGCAGTTCGAGTTCAGTCATCGGCAGGCACCTCCGGGGTAGCGTCGCTGTCGGGTACCTGTAGCGTCCGGTAGACGATCCCGAACGCCGCGATCGGGCCGACGATCATCGCGGCCAGCAGAGTCGGGTTCAGAACGTCCGTACTGAGGCCGACTGCCTCCGCGAGCAGGTTGTTCATCCCCGCGATCGAAGCGATCATCACGAACACGACCGCCGCGACGCCGAGACCGGTCTGCCAGGGCCGATCGAGCGGATCCGCGGTGAAGTGAACCGGCTCGTCGTCCCGATCGATGAACGGCCAGGCGAAAATGACCAGGAACATGAGCGTCGGCAGCAGCACGCCACCGATGAACTCCGTGCTGACGTGGATCCCGATGCCCGGGATCGTGAACGACAGCCCCGACGGTAGCACCTTCAAGAATCCGTACAGCCACATGAAGAACCAGTCCGGCATGATCAGTGCAGGAGTTCCGGCGGGGTTCTGTGGCCCGTACTCGGCGATGTTGTGAACCGGCAGGAAGCCCGCCAGAATCGACAGCGTCGCCAGCGTCAGGAAGAACACGACGGCCGAAACCGCCGCCTGGTTGGGGAACGCCGGCAGGCCGACGACGACCGTATCGTCGTCGCGATCGACGGTCTTCCCTCTCGTCTCGGTCGGCGCGACGTCGTCGTCGCGCTGGGCCTCGGTGTGCTTCTGGCGGATCAAGACGCCCATGTGTACTGCCAGCCCGACCGCGATCAACAGCGGAATCACCAGCACGTGCAGGAAGTACATGCGCGGTATCGTCGCGCTCGAGGGGAACGACCCGCCGAAGACGATCTTCCCGATCGCGTCGCCAGCGATCGGGATCGACGTGGCGACGTTGTAGCCGATCCCCGTCGCCGTCGCGGCGAATTCGTCGAACGGCAGCGCGTAGCCGGTGTACGCGCCGCCCATCGCCAGGATCGCCAGGCCGGTCCCGACGATCCAGTTTGGTTCGCGGGGATTGCGATACGCGCCCGTGAAGAACACGCGCAGCATGTGCAGGCCGATCGAGGCGACGAACAGGTGCGCCGCCCAGTGGTGGAACCGGCGGATGAACATGCCGAAGGGCACGTCGTAGGTGATCTGCAACACCGACGCGAACGCCGCCGGCAGCTCCTCGCCCTGGAACTTCACGACCGAGCCCTCGTAGGTCGTCTGGGAAGTCGACGGCTCGAAGAAGAAGCCGAGGAAGATCCCCGTCAGCACGAGCATCACGAAGCTGAACAGCGCGACCTCGCCCAGCAGGAACGAATCCTCTGCGGGGAAGGCCTTGCCCGCGTACTCCTCGGCGTCGCCGAGATCGAGACGGTCGTCGAACCACCGATAGAGTGCGCTCGACAGCGACATCACTCACCTCCGGGCCCGACGGGGCCCTCGAAGTCACCGGTCGCGACCAGATATCCCTCGCTGGAGATGGTGATCGGCAGCTGCGGGAGCGGCCGCGGTGCGGGACCGCCGACGACTCTCGCCCCGCTCTTCGGGTTGAACTTGCCGTAGTGGCAGGGACAGACCCACGTCGAGTTCTCCCGATCGTCGACCATACAGCCTGCGTGCGTACAGACTTTCGAATAGGCGGCGTACCCGCCAGCGGTGAACGCCATGTTGGTCTCGCCGCCGTACTCCGATTCGGGGAACCGGACGAGCAGCGTCGGCGCGTCCTCCAGCCCCGGTCGCGGTTCCGGGAAGACGGTGAGTTGCTCGCCGTCGCTGAGGCGGTTTTCCGTGATTCGCTCGCCGCTCCCGTCGACCAGCGGGATCCCGTCGCCGTAGACTGGGCCGGTGTATTCGCGCTCGAAGACGCGCTGCAAGCTCGCCAGCGGTGCCGCCAGGCTAGCGATCGCCGTCAGTCCGCCGACCGTCGCCAGCGCCTTCGCATAGTCGCGGCGGCGCACCTGCGCGCGCACGTCAGTGTAGATGCTCGGTTGTCCGCGACTGTCATCGTCGTGATCGTGCTCACCGTGCCCCTGGTCGTCGTGTTCGTCCCACTGGTCGTCGTGCGATCCGGTCATGGTTCGTGCCCTCGCTGTTCGGCGACCTCGACGTGCGGGAGGAACCAGGCGTAATACGCCACGGTCAGCAGTGCCAGCGAGAGGAACATCCCGGTGGCGTACAGCCCGAAGTACTGAGTGCGCGCGAGCGTGAGATACTCGCCGGTGAACAGCGCGGCGAAGACGATCGCTAGCACTGTCAGACCGCCCATCGCTGCCAGTCCCTCCACGGACTCGGTCGCGTCGTGGTACTCGACCACCCACCGGTGGTCGGTGTCGATCCAGGACCACCCCGTCCGGCCACCGTCCGTGGTGGCGTCCGGATCAGGTGGTCTCACTGCCCGGTTCATGAAGCGGTGGACCGCAGCGAGTGTCCCGAAGAGCCCGAACAGGGCGACCCAGACGATCACGCCGACCTGGCTCGGCGAGAGCTTGTTCGGCGTGTCGAGGACCCCGTCGAGAGGCTGTATCTCCGAGACACTCTGGTCGATCGCGATCTCCTCCGACGGCGGCTCGCCGTGCAGTGCGACGTACCACATCGGCAAGAGGACCGCGATCACCACCGCGGCGATGACGAGTGTCTTCCTGTTCATGGTTCAGTGACCGTACTGCTCGACGTGCCGGCCGACACAGTACGGGCTCTACCAGTGATACACACCCGTCCGGTGTAGGCCCTCGACCTAACGCCTGAGGGACTTTATATCAGATTCTCTATGAATATATTCGGCGATCGATTTATAACGGGGGAAGTTGCGAGTACTACGGCGATTTGCCCGAACATATTCGCCACCACGCCTTTCGCTGTGGGGTGAGTAGCTTAATATAATGACCGGGATCTGTGCGGAGGTCCGCGTCGAGGGGCCAGCCGTCTGTCAGCTGGCGACCCATGCGGGCTCGTCCGGCACGATCACGTCGGTATCGCGGGGCAGTACACCCGCGGACGGCGGCACGGTCACCGAAGAGTTTACCGTCAGCGACGACGCGGCGTGGCTCTCGACGTTCGAGTCGGAGCCGATCTTCTCCTACGGCGAGCAGACGGTTCACCGGTTCTCGCGGCCCGCAAACCAGGGCTGTGTCTGCGAACTCGTCGAGCAGAGCGGGTGTGCTGTCCGCGACATCCAGATCGTCGACGGGTCGGTCCTGGTGACGTTCATGACGACTGATCTCCAGACGATCCGGGATGTCGTCAGCGATCTCAAAGCGAGCCACGAGGGCGTACAGATCCGCCGACTCACCCGCTCACAAGAGGACGATGACGGAACCCGGCGGACAATCGTCGATCTGGACGTGCTGACGACTCGTCAGCGAGAAGTCCTCGAAACCGCCCACGAGATGGGCTACTTTTCGCATCCGAAGTGCGCGAGCGCGGGCGAAGTCGCCGAGGCGCTGGACATCGCGACGCCGACGTTCACTGAACACCTCTCGGCCGCCCAGCACAAGTTGCTCGACGAGCTGCTCGAACGGTCGCGAACGGCACGTTCCGAACGGCAGTGATCGAAGTGTATCACAACTAGTCCCCGGGAGCGGCAGTGGTCGGAGTACCGCATATCAGCCCGCAGTCAGCGCTTCTTCCAGTGATGCCCGGTGGAACGCGACGGACTCGTCTCTGCCGACCGGCGGATAGCGAGGGTTCGTCACGTCGCCGGCGGAATCGACCGCGCTCTCGGCGATAGCGACGACGCGATGCGCAGCACGGATCGTCGGGACGGCCCTGACCTCAGCGTACCCGTCTCTGAACGCCCGACGGAGCGGTTCGGGATCGGTGACATACCAGTCTGCGACGAGGTACTCGGATTTCGCGATCGAGAGGGCGGGCGCGGCCGCAAGCGGCGCTTCCCAGTCTAGCACTGCCGTTATCGAATTGTCGGCGACCAGGGCGTTACCGGGACGGAAGTCCCACGGAAACAGTCGGGCGACAGGATCGGTGCCCGGTGAGACCGCAACCAGGGCACGGAGGTCGTCGCGGAGCGGATCGAACTCCGAGGGGAGTCGGTCGATGGCTCGCCGCCCGTACTCCCGGAACCACGCTCCCCAGTCTCGACCGTCCGACACGAACGTCCCGTCCGAGAGCGTCAGTCGCCCGTGGCCGTCAAACCGGAACGCTTCGTGCAGCCGGGCGAGTGCCGTGCCGAACCAGCGCGCGAGGTCGCGGCGCGTCTCGTCGCCGGTCGAGGCGAACACTTCGTGGAGATCGTCGCCGGCGACGTAGGCGGTAAGCATGTACGCGACGCCGCCGTGCGTGCCTGCCGCGAGCACTGGGGGAACGGGGACGAACGTTTGCCGGCGGATCGCACCCAACAGCGCCGCCTCCGTGCGCAGCCAGGTCCGCTCGGTGCAGACCTGTACGACGACCGGCCCGCGGTCCGCGAACCTGGCGACTGCCGTCTGCTTTCGACGACCGCGATCGATCGGTACGACTTCGACCGGAGTGCCGTCGATGGTATCGAGTGCGACCGCAGCCGCGGTACGCAACGGCTCGGCGTCGAACGCCGTCGCCAGCAGCGACTCGATCATCGGCTTCCCCGCAGGATCGCCGGGAGCTCGACGAGCGAGTCGATCACGTACTCCGGTTCGTACGCCCCAACCTCCCGGTCCTCGTGCAACCACGCCGCCGACAGCCCTGCGTTGTGCGCGCCGGCGACGTCGTACCCCAGCGAGTTGCCGACGTACAGTGTCCCTCCTCGGGACACGCCGAGTTCCTCGAGGGCACGATCGAACGGCGCAGTGTGTGGCTTCGAGCGGGGAAGCTCCGCGCCGTAGACGAGCGCGTCGAACCGGTCTGCAACGCCGAGTGCCTCGAGTTTCGTCCGCTGACGGTCCCGTGGACCGTTGGTGACGACGCCGATCGGACCGACCGCCGCTGCACTCTCCAGTGCAGTCTCCACACCCGGGAGGCGAGTTACCGCTCTGTCGTCGATCGCCGAGACCATTGCCCGGGCGAGCGCGAGCGTGTCGACGCTGGATCGCCCGTGCTGGGCGGCAACCCTGGCGAATCCCGCACCGAAGTACCCGACCGTGTCGCTGTGGTCCGGCGGCCCCTCCAGCGCCGTCCAGAGGGCCTCCGGATGGCCGAACGGCGTCTCCCCGATACGTTCGAACGCCTGCTCGTATACCATCTGCATGTCCTGTGTGCGCCGACAGAGCGTCCCATCGAGATCGAAAAGAACGGTGTCAATATCTGTCATGGTGGGGGCTTGGCGCTGCTGAAAGAAAAGCCGACGCCCGATATCAGATCGAGAATATACCTGTCGGCCTCAGCAGGGGCGACAGCCATCTCAATACACAGCGCGGTGTGGCCTCCTCCCCGTCGTGAACAGAGAGCGAGCGGACCTCCCTCAGGCAGTCGGGCGCAACCCAACGACGACGGGGCTTCCCGAACCAACCGGAAAGGCGAGATTCTCTCGCTGTATGAAGATAGAAAGCTTTTCACAGCTATGAGAACCGCCCTGATCAGGCCGGCAGATGATTGGCGTGGTGAATACAGCGGAGACGTCTTGCACGCCGAACCGTTTTTGCATAATCCCTATACCCGTCCGCCGAGTGGCGAAACCATGGCCGAACTGATCACAACACAGGGCACCCTACGCTCCGACGACCTAGGGCTGATTCTGCCCCACGAGCACGTCTTCGTAGACCTCGGGCCGATCGAGGAAGAGAACTGGCGGGACGCAAAGGCGGCCGACGTGATCGAGCTAATGGGCCCCGAGGTCGAGGCGGCGATGTCCGCCGGCGTCACGTGCCTGGTGGAGTGCACGCCGACGGGCGTGGGTCGGCGTGCTGACATCGACGTCGCCGTCTCGGAGGCGACCGGCCTCCCGCTCGTCCTCCCGACAGGGATTTACCGGGAGCCCCACATCCCGGACTGGGCCCGCGACGCGAGCGAGACCGAGATTCGCGAGTGGATGGTGGAAGAACTGACAGAGGGAATCGAGAACACCGGAGTCCGTGCGGCCTGGATCAAACTCGCGTCGAGCGACGACGGCGTGACCGAGATAGAAGAGAAAATCCTCCGCGCCGCAGCGGCGGCGGGCGCGGAAACCGGCGCGCTCATCGGCAGCCACACCACCGCGGGACGGATCGCCCACGACCAACTCGACGTGATCGAGGACGTCGGTTACGATCCCAGTCGGTTCGTCTGGATTCACACACAGGCAGAGGACGATCCCTCGCTACACCGGGAGGTCGCCGAGCGAGGCGCGTGGATCGAATACGACGCTATCGGTGGCGAGAAGTCAGACGCGTACTACCTGGATCGCATCGAGTCAGCGCTGGATGCAGGACTCGGCGATCACGTTCTCCTCAGCATGGATCGCGGATGGTACGACCCCTCAGCGCCGGGCGGGGGCGAACCAGATCCTTACACGTACCTCCCGGAGACCTTTCTGCCGAAGCTCAGTGACGTCGTGGGCGAGGACGAAACGCGACGACTGACACACGTCAACCCCTTCCAGGCGTTCGCACGCCGGCGAACCCGATAGATCGTCCCCACCCGCTGGCGAGTCAGTTGCCGTCAAACGACTCTGCCCCCGAGTGTGATCTGGGAAGGTCCCGCAACTCCGGATGTCCGCGTCAACTGCTCTGCTCGACTCGCGCCGTCGTCGGGTTCTGCCCGACTGCGTGAGGCTGCGGTCCCGCTCCGTTGGCGGCACGAGGGGTGTCACCGGGGAGTCTCGGGCGCAAGCAGCGATTCGATCCGTTCGAGATCCGCGTCCCCGAAGTCGTCGTGGTCGGAAAGCGACATGAGCGGCGCGGCGAGGACGCTCGCGGTAATCGCCGACGCCGTCTCGGCGAGCACCTGCCGTCGATCGTCGGTCAGGCTATCCATCGCCTCCAGGCGCGAGAGGGCACGCTCTAGTTCCTGCTGTTCGATCTCGCGGCCGCGTCGCCGGATCGCCCGCGCGAGCCGTTCCGGATCGCGAGTCTGTGCCGACGAACCGCGTTCTCTCTCTGAGATGGGCGACCGTTCAAACGCGCCCGTCTGCTCGGTCTCCGGATCGTCGGGTTCGGGGTCGCCGTGTTCTGAATACATCGGTCGTTCACCTCACTGTCGGTCCCGGACGAACACTCGCGTGACGTGGCCGCCACAGCCACACCGGTCGACGTACGTCACGTCGATCCCCCCGATCGCCTCCCGAAGCGCCTCGTAGAGGTATCCGTCCGGGTGACCGTGCTCTCCGTGAGTGACGAGGTTGACGTGTGTTCCCTCGGCCGTGTGGCGGACGGCCTCGATCGCCTGCTCGACGAGGAGTTCGCGGTCGGCGGCGTGTTCGGGCTGTTCGAGATTCGCGGACCACGACCCCGTATGGAGGCGATCCGTGATCGGTTCGGCGTCGGTGCTGGACATATCCAATACTGCATTCTGCTTCCCGAAGCGTACTCTCCCGAACGTGTTCGCCCATTCGCTCGACACCGGCGCGGGTGGGGCCGCTAGGACAGTTCCTCTTCGAGGTAGTTCAGTTGCGCTTCGAGTTCCTTGCGGCGCTGGCGCTGTACGACCGTCGCGTCGAGGATAGATCCGCCGGGTGCGTCGAGCGCGAACTCGGTTTCGGCGGTCACCTCGGTCTCCCCGTCCTGTTCGGAGAGTGCGTACGTCGTCGTCATGGACTCGAAGTTCCCCTCGGTCTGCTCGTAGGCCAGGGCCGCCTCGTCGTCCTCGTACACCTCAAGCGTCAGTGAGATCCGCAACAACCCCAGCGCTTTCGAGATCTCCAGTCGATCGCCTTCGACGTCGACCTCGTCGAATCCCGACGCTCGCATGAACGGCTCGAGATCCGCGAGCACGTCTTCGATCTCTTCGGGCGGTGCCTCGATCGTGCGTGTGACGGTGACGGACTCCATAGCTGTGATTGGACGCTGACAGCGTTTCAAGCTGCGGTTACTGTTTCGGGAGTTTCGCGACGAACGTCCGCTCGTCGCGCTGTTCGACCTCGTAACCCTCCGCGTCGAAGGTCTCGACTTCAGCCCGGAATTCGTAGAACAGCGGTTTCGGCTCGTGGTCGTTGAGGATCGTCAGTACGTCACCGCTGTCGAGCGACTCGAAGGCGTTGTGGATCTTCGGATGGCGCTGTGGCGGCGGAACGTCCCTGAGATCGAGCTCGGTTTCGGCCATGGTCGGTACTCTCTTCGCCAGCAGCGAGTGTCTTCGCGCGAACGTGTTCGGGGACGACGTATCGTCCCGTCCCGTTTCGAACCGGTGGGGACTAGTGTCCCGAACACGTTCGATCGGGTAATGCCACGGGCGAAGCTCACGCTGACAGTGCCACGGGAGGTGTGGCTGGGCGAACTCACCCGACTGTATCCGGACGCGACGTTCAGAGTGCTCGCGGCCCTGAGCGACGACGTCGACGCCGGCGTCGGGCTCGCGGAGGTGATCGCCGAGGACACCGCTGCAGTCCTCTCGAAGATGGCGAGCTACGAGGACGTGACCGACATCGACCGCCTGCAGGAGGAGGACGGCAAGGTACTGATCCGGTTTCGGACGACGATGCCGCTGTTGCTCTTTCCGGCCCGTGATTCGGGGATCCCGCTGGAGATGCCCTTCGAGATCGGCGACGGCGAGGCCGTCTGGGAACTGACGGCTCCGCAGGATCGGCTGTCGGCACTCGGCGAGCAGCTGGACCAGTTCGACATCAGCTACACTGTCGATTACATCCGCCAGCACGTCGCCGAAGAACCGCTGTTGACCGATCGCCAGCGTCGCCTCGTCGTCGAGGCCGTCGACGCCGGGTACTACGACACACCCCGGGAGAGTTCGCTGACCGAGCTGGCCGACCGTCTAGACATCGCGAAATCGACCGCGAGCGAGACCCTCCATCGCGCCGAAGAGCAGATCGTCAAGGAGTACGTCACCCAGCTGGAATCCGAATAGCGGACCCCTTACTTTCCTTCCGTGGCCGACTCCGGACGCGGGACGGTCACGTCTGTCAGTTGCGATTCAATCTCCTCGCGTCGCCGTTCGAACTCGCCGGGGAGGACGAGTCGCTCGCCGAGCGAGTCGAGCGGTTCGTCGCTGGTGTAGCCCGGATCGCTGGTCGCCAGCTCGAAGAGCACGCCGCCGAATTCCCGGAAATACACCGACCGAAACCAGTGGCGGTCGATCTGCCGGGTCGGGTTCAGTCCCGCTTCCCGGACGGCCGCCCGCATCGCCATCTGGTCGTCGTCGGTCGGCGTCTGGAACGCGACGTGATGGACTGTCCCGTGGCCCTGTCGCCCCCGATCGGTCGACCGGACGAGATCCACGTACGTCCCGACGGGTCCGGACCCAGCGAAGCGCCGTCGCTCTCTTTCGGGACCGCCACTTTCAGACGTGACCGGTCCAAGTTCGTCCATCCCCATCGTCCGGAGGAGTTCGGCCGTCGGATCGGGATCGGACAGCCACAGCGTTACCGAGTGAAAGCCCCGAATCGCCGCGTCCTCGGGGACGAAGGCCGTCCACGGGACGGTCGGATCGTCTTCGGGAATCGGGACGGCGACCAGTTCGAGCGCCAGCCCGTCGGGATCGCGAAACGGCAGTACGGTTTCGGCGTGGCGGGCTCCGTCGTTCGCCCTTGCTGTGCTGTCTTCCGGCCTCTCGACGACGCGCTCGAACCGGTCGTCGTAGTCGACGCCGTACTCCTCGAAGCGCGCCTCCCAGTAGTCGAGGCTGCCCTCGGGGACCCGAAACGCCGTTCGAGCGGCCTGTCCGGCACCGGCCTGACCCTGGGGGAGATCGCGCCACGGGAAAAACGTCATGCTCGTGCCGGGCGTGCCCTCGGCGTCGGCGAAGAAGAAGTGGTACGTGCCGGGGTCGTCCTGGTTGATCGACCGCTTGACCAGCCGCAGGCCGAGCGTCTCGACCCAGAAGTCGAGGTTCCCCTGGGGATCGCTGGCGATGCAGGTGACGTGATGGATGCCGGGCGTCGGAGTCGGATCGGTCATCAGCGAGCGTAGGGGTCGGACGAACTTGAATTCGTGCTGACGTGCGTGTCACCGGGGGGTATATTGTAGGAATGGCGGACTGACCCGGTGTCGGGGCGTCGATCACGCCGGGACTATCGTGGTGAGACGGCCTCGCCGTCGGCACTGGAGCGGTAGATCGCCTCCACGAGTCGCTGGATTGTCAGTGCCTGTTTGACCGTGTTTCGCTCCGGCGGCTCGCCGGTCGCGACGGCCTCGAAGAACGCCTGCTGCTCGGCCGCGTGCCCGTCGTAGTCGGCAGTCTCGACAGTCGTCGTGCGGTGGTGATCGACGCCGTGACCGACCGACTCGTACAGCGTCAGTTCGCCGTTCATATCGAGGTACGCCCCGCCGTCGGTCCCGCGGAGTCGGAAGGCCTTCTCGTCGGTGCGGTTGGCGGCCCACGCAACATCCAGCGAGATTGTCGCGTCGTCGGCGGTTCGTAGCTGCGCCGTGACCGAGTCCTCGACGCTGACGGTACCGTCCTCGCCGCCCCAGCCCTCGACGTCGACGTAGTCCTCGCGCTGTCCGAACGTCGATCGCGCGACGCCGCTGACTTCCTCGATATCGGGGAACGAAAGCACCGAGAGCACGAGATCGAGAGCGTGGACGCCGATGTCGATCAGCGCACCGCCGCCGGCGACGTCAGCGTCGGTGAACCACGTCCCCTTGCCGGGAACGCCCCGGCGACGGACGTAGGTCGCGTCGACGTGCTGGATCGACCCGAAGAAGTCGTCGGCGCGGTAGGCCGCCAGCGCTTCGGCACGCGGGTCGAACCGGTTGTGAAAGCCGACCATGCAGATTTCGTCGGCCTCCTGTGCTGCGGTCGCGATCCGCTCGGCGCTCTCGAGCGTGTGTGCGAGTGGCTTCTCGACGAGTACCGAACGACCGGCCCGTAACGCACCGACGGCATACTCCTCGTGGTAGGCGTTCGGCGTCGTCACGATGACCGCATCGACCGCGTCGTAGAAGCTGGTCCGGTCGGTGTAGGTGTCGATTCCGTATTCGGCCTCGAAACGCTGGCGCGCGGACGGGTCGACGTCCAGCCCGGCGACCAGTTCGGCGTCGTTTTCGCGGACGAGTTCGGCGTGATAGGCCCCGATACCGCCGAGGCCGACGATCCCGACGCGTGGTGTGGTACTGCTATTCACCATGTCCTAACCGGACGAACGGACAGCGTCAAAGGTGTGTTGGTCTGCCACCCGCAGTCGATGACAGCTACTCGTAGGTGACGCCTTCGAGGACGATCTTGGTCGCCTCGTAGTCCTCGATGACGGAACCCCAGCCGCCGACGTCGACGGTCCCGTCGTCGGTCTCGATAGTGATCGTGGCCTGTCCGCCCAGATAGAGGAACGGCGCGTCCGTCCCCGCGGCTTCCAGACTCGGGTACGAGACGTCGACGATCTTGCCGTCGAAGGACACCGTCGAACCGGACTCGACTTCGAGACCCTCGACGCTGACAGAGAGCGTCGCGCCGTCCTCCAGCAGCGGCCAGACGTCCCGGATGCACTGACGGATGTTGACGTACGTCCGCGGGAGCGAGTCGTCGGTGTCCTCGACCAGCGGCTCCGTCGACTCCCAGAGTCCAGCCATGAAGAACCAGTGGAAGACGTACGCGTGGGTCCGGTCCTCGACGATGATTCCGTAGCGGTTCGCCGAGAGGACGTGTGGGGCGAAGCAAGTCGAGGTCCGGTCGACGAGCGCGATAAACGGCATCGGAATCGCCCGGTATCGGACCTGTGTCGCGACGCTATCCAGTTCTTCTTTCGGAGGGAGCGATTCGCCTTCTTCCAGGTACAGTGCGAGCCTGATGTGGACGCCGTTCTCGTGGGCCGCTTTGAGCGCCGGACGGAGGCGCTCGTACTGCTCGCGATCGGCGGCGACCTGGACCTGGTTTACTGCCTCCCTGATCTTCGTCTCAGCTTTGTCCAGAACCGTGTCCATCCGCTTGACGAAACTCACGGTATGGGAGTCCATCGTCGGCGCTTCCCAGCGATCTTCGATCTCGTCGGCGGCCTGCTCGAACCGATCCGCACGCTCGCGGAGGTCTTCGAGCACCGAATCCGGACTGTAGGCCCTGGCGTGGAGGCTGTCCTGCTCGTAGGTCTCGATGTAGCCGTGTTTTTCCAGATCCCGGAGGACGTCGTAGATCCGTGGATCCGGGACGTCACTCTTTTCGGCGATGTCGGTGGCCGACGCGGAGCCGAGTTCGAGGATGGTCACGTACGCGTCGGCCTGGTACGGCGAGAGGCCGGCGTCTTCGAGTACCGTCGTCAGCGTGGACGTATCCATTGTTGTCATCGATCCAGTGTCCGTCGTCATCGATCCTTCCCTGGCTGTGGCCACTGCGGGAACTTCGGCTCGGCGATCCGCTCTACTTCCTCGTCGGTCAGCTCGATATCGACGGCGGCGACGTTCTCTTCGAGGTGATCGAGCCGTCGGGGGCCGATTATCGGTGCGGTGACGACGTCCTGTTCGAGCAGCCACGCGAGGCTGACCTGCGCCGGCGTCGCGTCTTTCTGTTCGGCGATGTCCCGAATCTCGTCCAGGACGTCCCAGTTCTCCTCGGTGAAGCGATTCTGGGTGTACTCGTCGGTCGCAGCCCGCAAGTCTTCGCCCGGCTCATCGTCGCGTTCGTACTTGCCGGTGAGGAATCCGCCGGCCAGCGGCGACCACGGAATCACGCCGATGTCTTCCTCGGCACAGATCGGCAGCAGGTTCGCCTCCTCGTGGCGATCGACGGCGTTGTACTCCGGCTGCATCGAGACGAACCGTTCGTAGCCCTCGATGTCGGCGGTGTACAGCGCTTTCGAGAACTGCCAGCCCGCCATCGTCGAGGCCCCGATGTACCGAACCAGGCCTTCGTCGACGAGATACGTCAATGCAGACAGCGTCTCTTCGACGGGCGTTTCCTCGTCCCAGCGGTGGATCTGATAGAGATCGATGTAGTCGACGCCCAGCCGATCCAGACTGGCGTGGGCCTGATCGATGACGTGCTTGCGCGAGAGTCCCTGTCCGTTGGGGCCGTCGTGCATCTCCCCGAAGACCTTCGTCGCGATCACCAGCTCGTCCCGGCGATGGCTGGCGATGGCTTCGCCGACGATTTCCTCGCTTTCACCTGTCGAATAGACGTTCGCGGTGTCCAGAAAGTTGATCCCGAGGTCGATCGCTCTGTCGATGATCTCGAAGCTCTGCTCGCGATCGTCGATCATCCACTCGGCCTCACTGCCGAAGTTCATACAGCCGAGGGCGAGTTGGGACACCTCCAGACCGGTCGATCCGAGCGTCGTGTATGGTACCACGTCACTGTCCATGATCGTATATTTTAATCGACGTTGTAAAAATCTGCTGTGTGTCTGCTAGCTTGAACAATCCGTCGAGAGCTACACGGTGACACGACGACCTTCACGGGGTCTCGATCGAGAAGGGGATCGAAGCGAGACCGTCGCCACTACAGTTGGGTGGGGGTTTCGAAAGGGTGTGGTGGGGGTGGGGGGTGGGGGTGGCCCGTGAGGGCACCCAGGAGAGAGAACGTCGTCACGACGGGGTACCCACGGGCTACCAGGAGTTACAACTCTGATTGTAAAAATCGTTTCGATATCGAGCGGAAGGTGCGAATCCGATATCGGGCGTGTGACTACGGCTGGCGGGTCCAGACGACGGCCTGGCCGTTGTCGAGTGCGACTTCCTGCAGGTCGGGATCGACACCCGGGGCGACCAGGGCGGGCTCCCAGCCCGAACCGGGAATCGCATCGTCGAGCGCCGTCGGTCCGACGGTCGTTTCGGGCCCTTCCATGTTCCCGACGAACAGGATCTGTTCGTCGCCATCGGGCGACCCCCGGAAGCCGTAGTAGACGACGGTCCCGTCGACCGGGTGGACGTAGTCGAACACCTCGTCGCCGTCGACGTCGATGTCCTCCAACAGCCACGGCCGCTCCTGGCGGAACTGCCGGACGCGGTGCATGAACGCAGCACGATCGTCGTCGAGCGTGTCTAGCCAGTGTGAGAGGTTCGCGAACTCGTTGACGTCAGCCATCCAGGCCTCGCCGAAGCGTTCGAGGTCCGCTGCAGTCACTGCCTTCCCCGAAAGTGGGGATCCGAGCGCCTCGATGGTCGCCGCCATGTCCTCCAGCTCCCAGTCGGTGGCCTCGCCGACGTCGTGGAGGACGTGGACGAACTGGTCCAGGTCGTCGCGGTCGTTGACCCCCATCGCCTTCAGACGCCCGAAGAACCGGTCGTCGTCGTACAACTCGGCGGGGACGTGCCAATCGAGGAAGTTGTCCTCTTCGGCGACGACTTTGACGTTCCACTCGTCGTCGGTATCACGCATGAACGACCAGGGCGCGTGGGCGTTCGCATTGAGGAAGTCCATCGGCACGCCCGGCAACAGACAGTGCAACAGCATGTTCGTCGAGGGCTGGTCGTAGGCCTCGTCGATGATCTCGGGGCCGTCCTCACCCAGATAGGGGTTGATCGGATCCTCTTCCCAGCCCTTCGGGAGCGGCTGCTGGGTCCCCCGGCGCAGCGTGTCGTGGTTCGCGACGCCGGTGATCCAGTTGCTGCCGAAGTCCGCGACCTCGAAGACGCGCCACCACTTGCTCGCCCAAAAGGTCAGCAGGGCGGGCTTGTTGTGCGCGAAGGTGATCGGCGACCACTGGAAGCTGTGGGGGTGCTGTTTGATGAGTTCCCGATAGGTCGAAGCCAGTTCCCAGTCCCCGCGGGGCCAGGGCCGACCGTCCTCGTAGATCATCCAGGGTCGGTACTCGGTCCCGGCGACCTCCTGTGTGACCTCGTCCATCTCCGCGAGGAACTCGTCGTCGTGGAACAACTCGTCCGGGCCGGGGTCGTAGTACTTGAAGTCCTGTGCGCCGTCGACGCGGATGCCGTCGGCGCCGAAATCCATCTTCCGGCGCTGCAGATCCAGCACGATTGCCCGGACGACCGGATGCAGGTAGTCCAGTTCGAGCCCGTACATTCCCGGCCCCTCGATGAACGTCTCGTCGAGCAGTTCGTCTGCCCGACCTTCGGCGTGGCCGAGCGCGATGTCGAAGACGATCCGGATCGGCTCGGGCAGGTTGTGACACGCGGCGATGAAATCGACCAGTTCGTGTGGCCGGCCGGTCTCCAGGATCGCGGGGTTCGGGGCCGAGAACGCCCGGATGACGATGTCGTAGCCCCAGTTGATCAGGTCGGGCTGTTCGGCGACGAACTCGACCGTCTCGCCTCCTTCGAGCGCGACGCGATCGCCCTCGACCGACCAGAAGTCGTGGTTCTCGCGGTGCTCGGTGATCGGCTCGACCGGCATCAGCTGGATCGCGTCGTAGCCCAGGTGGATCCGTTCGCCCGCCGTCAGGTCCTCGTCGCTCCGGAGCTTCTCGCCGATCCGTTCGTATCGCCGTGCGAGCCCGCCGAGCGAGCCGCTTTCAGTCGCCGTGCCGGGATGGACTTCGACCATGCTCGTCGCCGGGTCGACTCGCGGGAGCCCGTCGTCTTCGGTCGTGGGGATCGGTTCCTCGTCGGTGCCGAACTGTTCGAAGTATTCCCGATCGTCACGCTCGGCGTCGAGCGTGTCGAGATCGATCAGTTCCGCGGGCCCGAACACGCCGAACGGCACCGAGTACGCCATCGGATCCTGTACGGTGTGCCACTCGCCGTCCTGGCGGTAGACGAGCTGGTAGAGCGATCCGAACTGCTCGCGCGTCCCCGGAGTCATGCCCTCGACGACGGCCCAGTGATACTCGCCCTCCCGGTAGATCGGCAACCGATCGCGGCGGACCTCGATCCGCTGTTGATCGACGCCGTCTTCGAACACCTGCACGTCCTCTGTCGGCGTCAGTACCTCCAGATACACGTCCTCGTGGGGCACGCCCGCCTCGACGATCTCCGGCGTCCAGAACCCGACCTCGGTGACGCCGTCCTCGTAGTGTGCGCCCAGCCGGGCGACGATCTCTTTGGCTGCCTCGAAGTCGTCTTCGTGACGGTCGCGACAGTCTCGGTGCCACTCGCAGAGGGCCTCTGTGGCGTCTTCGAGCAAGGTGACTTCGGTGGTCATGCTGGTACAACTCTTGTTGTACCCGACGTCGGCCACCAGCATAAAAACCGGGGGCGATCTTCCGCTCGTGAGAGGTCACGTCACCACACCCGTTGTAAAGAATTTTGTTCCGGGGGCGACAATAACGTAGTATGAACACGAGCGAGCGGGAGTTGCCGATCGAGGCGTGGCCTCCGGACGACCCCGTCGAGACGCTCCAGTCGTTTCTGGCGGATCGGTACGGAGATCGCCCGGATACGGTTCAGGAGCGAATCGAACGCCAGTTACCCGCGCTCTGGCGGGCCTACACCGAGGTTTACGGTGACGATCGCGAGTCCGTCACGTGGCTGCTCGGGGCGGTCGAGGCGGCGGTCGAGGCGTTCGACGAGCGGCCCGACCGATTGCGTTCGCTGGATCGATCGCGCGCCGATGTCGACGACTGGTTTCAGGACCCCGAGGAGGTCGGCTACATGTGCTATGTCGATTTGTTCGCAGGCGATCTCGAGGGCGTCCGCGAGAAGATCCCCTATCTGAAAGAGCTCGGCGTGACCTATCTCCACCTCATGCCGCTGCTGGAGCCGCGGGAGGGGCGCAACGACGGCGGCTACGCCGTGAAAGACTACCGGTCGGTCGACCCCGACCTGGGCACGATGGAGGACCTGCGTGAACTGGCCGCCGACCTGCAAGACGAGGGGATCAAACTCGCGCTGGACTTCGTGATGAATCACACCGCTCGCGAACACGAGTGGGCACAGGCCGCGATGGACGGCGACGAGCGGTTCGAGGACTTCTATCTGACCTTCGAGGACCGCGAACTTCCCGACCAGTACGAGCAGACGCTCCCGGAGGTGTTCCCGGACTTCGCGCCGGGGAACTTCACCTACGTCGACGATCTGGAGCAGTGGGTCTGGACGAGTTTCTACGACTTCCAGTGGGACCTCGATTACACGAATCCCGACGTGTTCGTCCAGATGTTCCGCGAGATGGCGTTTCTCGCGAACGTCGGGACCGACGTGCTCCGGCTGGACGCCGTCCCGTTCCTCTGGAAGGAACTCGGGACCGATTGCCGGAACCTGGAGGAGGCTCACTGGATCCTGCGGGCCTACCGGGCGCTGATGCGGATCGCCGCGCCGGGCGTGCTATTCAAAGCCGAGGCCATCGTCGCCCCAGAGGAAACGATCAAATACCTCGGCACGGGCGGCTACGAGGGCGAGGAGTGTGACATCGCCTACAACGCGCCGCTGATGGCTCACCTCTGGCACGCGCTGGCCAGCGAGAACACCCGGTTGCTCGAGCAGGCTCTCGAAGAGCTCCCGCCGACGCCCGAGGGGGCCTCCTGGCTCAACTACGTCCGGTGTCACGACGACATCGGCTGGGGCCTGGACGACGAGGACGTCCGCGCGGTCGGCCAGGACCCGACCAGCACGCGCAAGTTCTGTTCGGACTTCTACGCGGGCGATCACCCCGACAGCTACGCCGAGGGGTATCGCTTCCAGGAGGAACCGACCGGCGTCGCCCGGACATCCGGGACAGCGGCGGCGTTGACTGGCCTCCAGAAAGCCCGCGTCGAGGGCGACCCTGAAGACGTCGACGCGGCGATCCAGCGGTACCTGCTCATGCACCAGGCCGCATTCGTCATGCAGGGAATGCCGCTGCTCTATAGCGGCGACGAGGTCGCCCAGCTGAACGACTTCTCGTATCTGAACAACCCGATCAAGGCAGAAGACAACCGCTGGGTGCACCGCTCGCCGATGAACTGGGACGCCGCCGAGCGCCGCACCCTGGAGGGGTCGGTCGAACAGCGCGTCTTCGAGGGAATCAAGCGGCTCTCGGCGGTCCGAGAAGGTCGGCAAGCGTTGCACCACCGTGGCGAAGAGATCGTTCACGACGTGCCGAACGATTCGGTGTTCGTCGTCGAGCGCGCACACGACGGCGAGCACCTGCTCGCGGTCTCGAACTTCTCGGGGGAGTCGAGGGCGGTCGCCTTCGAGGACCTCCCCGAGCCCTGGGACGCCGGGAGCTACCACGAGATTATCCGCGAGGAGACCGCCGTCTACCCCGATGGCCGGATCCTCCTGGAACCGTACGGCTATCGGTGGCTCGAACCGACCGACGCTGCGCCCGGCGAGGCGGTGTCGACGCACGTCGAGATCGATGTCGAGACCGAGTACGGCGAGGAGGTGTTCCTGACCGGCGATCAGGAGGCACTTGGCAACTGGGACGTCGAGTCGGCCGTCCCGCTATCCGGCGAGGACTATCCGACCTGGGAGGGTGAGTTCGACCTCCCCGAGGGGACCTACGTCGAGTTCGAGTGGCTGAAAAAACGCGACGGCGAACCGATCGAGTGGTCCGGGGACCGTTACTTCACGAAAGCCGGCTGGGACACCGCCTGGCTGCTGGAGTGAACCGGTCCACAGCGACGATTTCGAGTCGTCGGTCGCGGACGTGACTGTTCTCAGGGCTGTCCGAGCGGGACGCGCTCACCCTCGCTGTCGCCACGGACCCAGATGTAGTCGTAGCCGTCCAGATAGAACGTCATCGGGCCGTCTTCCTCGAAGTCGTAGTGGCCGGGGCCGAGCAGGTCGGCCGTCGCGCCCCACGGCAGACCGGGGTCGATGGTCACCTCGCGGTACTCCCCGGAGAGGTTGTGCGCCGTGATCAGCACGGTGTCTTCGTACTCGGCCCGGAACACCCAGACGTCGTCGGCTTCGACCGGGACCTGTCCGAACTCGCCCTTCCAGAGTTCCGAACAGAGCGAGCGCGTGTGTGCGAGGGCGGCGACCCGGTTGTACAGCGAATAGGGTTCGCCGAGCTGGTCGGCGACGTTGATCTCCCGGTAGCTGAACTCGCCCTCGTCGATGACAGGGAGGATGAGATCATCGGCGTCGGCCGTCGAGAAGCCGGCGTTGCGGTCGTCGGACCACTGCATCGGCGTCCGGACCGGGTCGCGCTCCTCCAGCGAGAGGTCCTCGCCCATCCCGATCTCGTCGCCGGCCAGGATGACAGGCGACCCCGGCAAGGAGAACATGAGGCTGTGGGCCATCGCGATGCGATCGGGGTTGTTCTCGAAGATGCCGGCGGTCCGGCGCGCGTGGCCGCGCTCGAAGATCCAGGCGTCCTCGTCGTCGGGGTTGAACAGCTCCTTGGCGTGCCAGAAGGCGTCGTCGGGCAGCTTCAGCAGGTTCAGCTCGTCGAAGTTCCGCAGGAAGTTCGCCCACTGGCCGTTCTCGAAGACGTCGTAGGGCAGGATGTCGAACAACCGTTCCAGCGGCCAGGTGTCCTCGATCCCGAGCGCGTACACCAGATGTGCGTTGCCGACGAAGTTGAGCTGGAGGTCGAACTCGTCGCTGTCGCCGAAGTAATCGCCCAGCAGTTCCGGCTGGTCGTCGGCCTCCGCCAGCAAGACCGCGTCTGCTTTCTTCTCGCGGACGGTCTGGTTGAGCCGCCGGAAGAAGGCATGCGGATCGTCGAGTTCGTGGCCGTCTTCGCCCTTCCGGAAGGTCATCGGCGCAACGGCGTCGACCCGGAAGCCGTCGACGCCCTGTTCGAGCCAGAACTCCAGAATGTCCTCGACCTCGGACTGGAGTTGTGGATTGGCGATATCCAGATCGGGCTGGTAGTGATAGAACTGGTGGAAGTAGTGAGCGTCGGCCACCTCGTCGTAGCTCCAGACGCCGTCCTCGTGCTCGGGGAAGATGTTGACCGTCGAGTAGGCCGACTCGGGGTCGTCGGTCCAGCAGTAAAACTCGCGGTATTTCGAGTCGGGGTCCTCGCGGGCGCGCTGGAACCACTCGTGCTGGTCGGAGGTGTGGTTGAAGATCATGTCGATCAGCACGCGGATGTCCCGATCGTGGGCTTCTTCGACGACCGCCCGGAAGTCTTCTAGAGTCCCCAGCCGGTCGTCGACGTCGTAGTGGTCGGCCACGTCGTAGCCGTTATCACGCATCGGGCTCGGATAGAACGGCAACAACCAGATGGCGTCGACACCCAGCCGGTCGAGGTAGTCCAGCCGCTGGCGCAACCCCTCGAAATCGCCCCAGCCGTCACCATCGGCGTCGTAAAATCGCTTGACGTCAAGTTCGTACAGTACAGCGTCCCGGAACCACTCAGGTTGGTCTATCATCGTTCGTCCCTTGGCTAGTAGTTTACAATACCTGTTGTTAAATATTACGGGGCGTGAGGGGAGCGAGACGAGACCACAGGTGGTTTTATCCTCGGCGGCCGAACGGGCGAACGAATGAAGTCTACCGACGAACTCATCGACAGTGCGGGCGAGCTTGCAGACCGTGGCCTCTCGAAGGGGGAAATCGCCGACGAGCTGAACGTTTCCCGGGAGACGGCCAGCTGGCTCGTCGAACAGAGCGGCGAAGGGTCCGTCGAATCCACCGAAGCGGCCAGCCCGACGGACGTCCACGTCGACTGGAGCGCGATCGGCCGGGACAGCAAGCGCCTGACGCACGTCGGGATCGCGATGGCGGATCTGCTGGCTGACGAAGGCGACGAGGTCGATCTGACCGTCGGAATCGGCAAGTCCGGCGGCCCGCTGGCGACGGTCATCAGCCGGGAACTGGACACCGATCTCAGCGTGTACCTGCCCAGCAAGTACCAGTGGAACGACGAGGGCGAGAGCGGGTCAGGTTCGTTCTCGCGGAACTTCGCGTCGATCCGCGATCGGCAGTGTTACGTCGTCGACGACAACATCGACACCGGCCAGACGATGACCGAGACGATCCAGCACATCCGCGATCGTGGCGGCGACGTCGACGCGGCGGTCGTCCTCACCGACAAGCACGGTGAAGACGAGATCCTCGGTGTTCCGGTGTACTCGATGGTCGAGATCGTCCAGATGCAGGACTAGCGAGAGGGGCTCAGAGCCGGTAGATCCGCGCCTCGTACGGCCGGAGCGCGCTATCGAGGCGCGCCTCGGCGTCCTCGTAGTTCCCGATCAACAGCGTCGGGTTCTCGATCGACAGCGACGGCGGCGACCGCTCGCCGTCGCTCCAGTTCAACACGACCAGCAACTGGTCGTCTTCGAGCGTTCGGGTGAACGCGTACAGCGGATCCGGCGTTTCGACGAGGTCGTACTCGCCGTAGACGAGCGTCTGTTCGTCGTGACGCAGGTCGACCAGCTCGCGATAGTACTGCCAGACCGACCGGTCGGCCGAACGAGACGCCTCGACGTTGATCTCGGTGTAGTTATTGTTGACCTTGATCCAGGGGTCGCCGTCTGTGAACCCGGCGTTGTCCTCGCCCGACCACTGCATCGGCGTGCGCGCATTGTCGCGCGAGCGGTAGTTCACCACGTCACGGATCTCCTCGTAGCTGTCGATCTCGCCCTCTTCGAGCATGATCTCGACGGGGCGGCGCGTATCAACGTCGCGGGTCTCCTCCAGCGATTCGAAGTCGGCGTTGGTCATGCCGATCTCCTGACCCTGGTAGACGTACGGCGTGCCCCGAAGGCCGAACAGGAGCGTTCCGAGCATCGTCGCCGACTCGTAGCGATACTGCTCGTCGTCGCCGAACCGGGAGACGACCCGCGGCTGGTCGTGATTCTCCCAGTAGAGACCGTCCCAGCTGGTCTCGTCGAGTCCGGTCTGCCACTCGGTGAAGATCTCCTCGAAGTCCGACACCGACCACTCGCCGACGTCCCACCGTCCCTCCGGACCGAAGTCGATGAACGTGTGATCGAAGTGAAAGACCATGTTGAGGCCGTCGCCGTCGGCGCCGAGATATGCGTTCGCGGTCTCGACGTCGAGGTCGACCATCTCGCCGACGGTCATCACGTCGTAGTGAGCGAACGTCTCCTCGTAGAGGCCGCGCAGGTACTCGTGAATACGGGGGCCGTCGACGAAGTGCTCGTGTCCGGTCGGATATCCCGCGACTTCGCCGTCAGGGTACCCCTCCGGCTTCGAGAGGAGGTTAATCACGTCCATCCGGAACCCGTCGATCCCCCTCTCGAGCCACCAGTTGACCACGTCGTAGATCGCTTCCCGGACGTCGGGATTGCGCCAGTTCAGGTCGGGCTGTTTCTCGTCGAAGAGATGCAGATACCACGCCTCGCGGGTCTCGTCGTAGCTCCAGGCCGGGCCGCCGAAGTACGACTCCCAGTTGTTCGGGGGCTTGTCGGGGTCGCCCTCGACCCAGTGATAGTAGTCCGCGTAGCCGTCTTCCTCGCGGCGTGATTTCTGGAACCACTCGTGTTCGTCGGAGGTGTGGTTGACGACGAGATCCATCACGAGTTTGATGTCGCGGGCGTGCAGCGCTTCGAGCAGCCGCTCCCAGTCGGCCATCGCCCCCATCTCGTCCATGATCGACCGATAGTCGCGGATGTCGTAGCCGTTGTCCGCGTTCGGCGAATCGTAGACCGGGCAGAGCCAGACGACGTCGATCCCCAGTTCGTCGAGATAGTCGACTTTCTCGATAATTCCGGGAATGTCGCCGACGCCGTCGCCGTCGCTGTCGTTGAAACTGCGCGGATAGATCTGGTAGACGACCGCCTCCTTCCACCAGGCGCGCTCGATTCCGGCTGTGTCGTCGACTTCGCTGTCCATAGTTGTCTGTGGTTATTTACAACATTTGTAGTTTACCACATCGTCCGAGACAAGTTCTCGCAAACAATCGAAGGACTATCATCAATGTTAGGAAACGTATATGGGTCGCGTTAAGTTAGAGAATGAGGCGTTCGATCTCTGAGTGTCCATGCCAGATTTCGAACGCCTCAGCGATGCTATCACGTGGATAGATTTGTCGTTTGTGGAGCGCCGACGGACTCCTCGTTCCGATCCTCACCAGGGACCTCCGGCGCGATTACGAGGCGATGAACCGCGCCCTGGCTGAGCGTGTCGAGGGAGAGTCAGTCGTCGAGGTCACACCGTAGGACGGCACGCCCTCGAGGGGCATCCCCCGGAGACTCATTCTAGCCGATACACTCGCGCCTCGTAGGGTCGCAGCGCGAGCGACCCCAGGTCCGTTCCGGGGTCGTCGTAGTTGCAGGCCAGCACCGACTCGACGGAGCCGGCTTCGGAGAGGTCGACCCGGGAGGTGCGGCCGGCCCAGTTGAGCGCGACCAGGAGCGTCTCGTCGTCGAGCGACCGCGCGAACGCCCACACGCGCGGGTGGTCCTCAGCCAGCAGGTCGTAGACGCCGTAGACCAGCGGGTCCTCGCTGTGGCGCAACTCGATCAACTCCTGGTAGTACGCCAGCACCGACTCGGCACGGTCGCGCTGGTCGGCGACGTTGATGTCTTCGCTGTTTGGATTGATCGGGATCCAGGGTTCCCCGTCGGTGAACCCGGCCATGTCGTCGTCGGACCACTGTACCGGCGTGCGAGCGTTGTCCCGCGAGCGATAGCGGACGACGTCTTGCACGTCCGAAAAGCCCTCGGCGCGGCCCTCCTCGAAGGCCATCTCGACGCGGTTCGTGGCGTCGGCGTCGCGCATCTCCTCGCGCGAGGACCACGGGTAGTTGGTCATGCCGATCTCGTCGCCCTGGAAGCAGAACGGCGTCGCCGGGAAGGTCAACAGGAGCGTTCCGAGCATCGTCGCCGACTCGTAACGGTAGCGGTCGTCGTTGCCGAACCGCGAGGCGATCCGTGGCGTGTCGTGGGTCCCCAGGTAGACGGTGTTCCAGGCGTCGGTCACTTCTAGCTGGTGGACCCACTTCGTCAGCGCCTCCCGGATCTCCGAGACTTCCCAGTCGACGACGTCCCACCACCCGTCCTCGCCGTAATCGAGCAGCGTATGGTCGTAGTGATAGACCATGTTCAGTCCGTCACCGGAGGGGCCACAGTACCGCTTGGCCGCTCGCGGCGTGATGTCCATCCCCTCGCCGACGGTCATGACGTCGTATTCGGAGAGTACCTCGTCGTAGAGGTCGCCGATGTACTCGTGGATGCGGGGACCGTCCGAGAAGTGTTCCATGCCGACCCAGCCGCCCTCGGAGTCGCCGTCAGGATACCCTTCGGGCTTGGACATGACGTTGAACACGTCGAAGCGGAACCCGTCGATCCCCTTCTCGAGCCAGAACTCGACGACGTCGTACATCGACTGGCGCACCTCGGGATTGCGCCAGTTCAGGTCGGGCTGTTTCTCGTGAAAGAGGTGCAGATACCACGCCTCGCGGACCTCGTCGTAGGCCCAGGCCGAGCCGCCGAACCCGGAGGTCCAGTTGTTCGGGGGCTCGTCGGGGTCGCCCTCGACCCAGTGATAGAAATCCTCGTAGCCGTCTTCCTCGCGGCGTGATTTCTGGAACCACTCGTGTTCGTCCGAGGTGTGATTCAGGACCATATCGAGGATCAACCGGATGTCCCGGTCGTGCAACTCCTCGAGCAGCCGTTCGAAGTCGTCCATGTCGCCGAACTCGTCGAGGATCGAGCGGTAATCGCGAACGTCGTATCCGTTGTCCGCGTGCGGAGAGTCGTAGGGCGGCGTCAGCCAGACGACGTCGATCCCCAGCTCGTCGAGATAGTCAGCCTTCTCGATAATTCCGGGGATATCGCCGATCCCGTCGCCGTCGCTGTCGTTGAAACTCTGCGGGTAGATCTCGTAGACGACCGCCTCCTTCCACCAGGCCTGTTCTCCATCACCGATCGTTCCAGCACGTGACGCGCACATGTCAGATGCGACTCGCCGGCGGATTATAGTGGTTGCTGTACCGAACTGCCTGCGGCCGCGCGACGACTGCCGAAGCGGCGACAAATGTGTGACAATCACTACCGTTTTCCACGTACAGCCCAAAGCACGCACGACAGTATCGATGACAGCAGACGATCTCAAGCGTCGGTTCTGGGAGTGGCTCGCGGCCGTCCATTCGGACGCTCGGGTGGCAGCGCTGCTTCGGGCACTCTCGATCGTCGGCATCTACGGGGGAATCACTGCGTTCGTCCTCGGCGTCAACCCGATCCTCACGCCACACGTCCTGGAAGCTGTCAAATACAGTGGGAACACGGTCGGTCTCATCGGCATGATCGGACTGCTCGTTCACGTCGCGAGTCTGGGCTATTATCTCGCGACGAAGCCGAAACACCTCGAAAACGGTCTGATACGGTATTGATCGACGGAACTCGGGACGGTTGGCGATCCGGAATGGACTTACAACCATCACTCCAACGGCCGACCGATGCGAGAGACACTCCGCCGACGTATCCCGTTCGTCACTGGCCTGTTGACGGTTGTCTCGCTGGTGGTCGTCGTCGCGGCCGTCAGACAGCTCGTTCCAGAGACGCTGTTGCCGGCGCTTCCAGAGGGACTGCTCCATACGATCCCGCACGTCAACGCCCTCATCAGCGCGCTGGCGATCGGGACGATCACCTACGGCTGGCGGTCGATTCGCGCCGGGCGCGTGCGAGCGCACCGACGAGCGATGCTCGCCAGTTTCGTGCTCTTTGTCTCCTTTCTCGGACTGTATCTCCTCCGGGTCGCGATCGAAGGGCCGACCACGTTCGACGGACCGGAGACGCTGAAACTGTGGGTCTACTACCCGGTGCTCGGGGTTCACATGCTGCTGGCGATCGTCTGTCTGCCGCTGGTATACTACGTTCTCCTGCTCGCGGTCACACACGCCCCGTCCGAACTCGGCGACACGCCACATCCGCGTGTCGGGCGCGTCGCAGCGAGTCTGTGGCTGCTCTCGTTCGCGCTCGGGATCGTCGTCTACCTGCTTTTGTACGTCCTTCCGGTCTAACGGTGTCGCCGCCGAGAGGACACGAAATTACTGAAGTTATATCACTGGGTAGGCCCTGCCATTATACGGAGGATCCAATACAGATGGCATCCGCACACATCGCGGGGGTCGGCATGACCGAATTCGGGGAGTTCCCCGAGCGAACCGGTCGCGACCTCTTTGGCGAAGCGGGGGACACCGCTATCGACGACGCCGGGATCGACCGCGAGGAGATCGACGCGCTGTACGTCGGCAATTTCATGGGCGAACTCTCGGAGAACCAGGGGCACATGGGCCCGTTGATGGCCAAGGCCGTCGGGATCGACGCGCCCGCCACACGGGTCGAAAGCGCCTGTGCCTCCGGCGGGATGGCCGTCCGGCAGGCGGTCAAGGACGTCCGCAACGGTGAGGCGGACGTGGTACTGGTCGGCGGCGTCGAGCGCATGCACAACATGGGAACGACCGGTGCGACCGGCGGCCTGTCGGTGGCGGCGGACGATCTCTGGGAGATCCGCCAGGGGATTACCTTCCCCGGCGCGTACGCGCTGATGGCCCAGCGGTACTTCGCCGTCCACGGCGGCGACCGCGAGGACCTGGCTCACGTCGCCGTCAAGAACCACGCCAACGCCGCGAACAACCCGCTCGCGCAGTATCAGACCGAGATCTCCGTCGAGAAGGTCCTGGACGCCCCGCCGGTCGCGCTGCCGATGGGGCTGTTCGACTCCTCGCCGATCACCGACGGTGCGGCCGCGACGGTGCTGGTCAGCGAGGAGTACGCCGAGGAGCACGGGCTAGAGACGCCAGTCGCGATCACCGGGACCGGCCAGGGGACCGACAACCTCGCGCTGGCCGAACGCGACTCGATGGTCTGGACGCCCGCGACCGAGGACGCCGGACAGGAAGCCTACGAGGACGCCGGCATCTCGAAAGACGACGTGGATTTCCTCGAAGTCCACGACTGCTTCACTATCGCCGAAGTACTCGCCCTGGAGGGACTCGGGTTCTACGACGAAGGCGAGGCGATCACCGCTGCCCGCGAGGGCGAGACGACCGCCGACGGCGACCTGCCGGTGAACCTCTCAGGTGGTCTGAAGGCCAAGGGTCACCCCGTTGGCGCGACCGGCGTCGCACAGGTCACGGAGATAACCAAGCTGTTCCGCGGTGACCACGTCAACAGCGACGCCGTCGAGGACGCGAGCGTCGCGCTGACCCACAACGCCGGCGGGACGGTCGCCTCTGCTGTGGTGCACGTCCTGGAGGTGGCAGAATGAGCGACGACGAAATCCAGAACGACGGCTACGATCAGGCGCTCGAAGCGATCGAAAATGGCAACCCGTACGCGCTCGAATGCCCGGAGGGTCACCAGTCGATGCCGCCGCGCCGGGTCTGTCCCGAGTGCGGTGCAAGTGATCTCGAAGAGGTCGAGATTCCCCTCTCCGGCGAGTTGCTGAGCTACAACGTCACGTACGTCCCGACGCCTGACTTCAAGGACGACGTGCCGTTCGTGCTCGGCATCGCCCAATTCGACAACGTGCGGCTGACGGGCCGCGTCAAGGCCGACGCCGAGGACGTCGAGGTCGGATCAGCGGTCGAGGTCGGACTGGGCGAATCCGAGACGACCGAGCGACCGCTGGTCACGTTCGATCTGGCATAGGCAGGTCATCGAGCACGCGCTTTTTATCCACGCGGTCGAACGGGGGGTATGATAGAACCAGATCTCTCCGGACAGACAGCGCTCGTCACCGGCAGCGCGAAGGGTGTCGGTCGCGGACTCCTGCTCGCACTGGCTGAACGTGGTGCGGACGTGGCCGTCCACTACCGGACGAGCGACGACGCTGCAAGCGAGGTCGCCGACCGGGCAGGGAAAGCCGGGGTGCAGACGACGGTTGTTCAGGGGGACATCACTGAGCCCGAGGACGTGGCCGGGATGTTCGAGCGGGTCGAGGCCGACCTCGGGACGGTCGATATCCTCGTCAACAACGTTGGCACGTTCGCCCCCCAACACTGGGAAGACATCGACTTCTCGACCTGGAACACCGTGCTGGAGACGAACATCAACGGGACGTACCTCTGCTCGAAGGCCGCGCTGGGGCCGATGCGCGAGCAGGGGTACGGCCGGATCGTCAACGTCGGCTACGCCTCCAGCGAGAAGGGGCTGGTCAACACCAAGAACTTTCCGTATTTCGTGGCGAAAAGCGGCGTTCTGATGTTCACGCGGATGCTCGCCGCCGACACGCAAGACGACGGCATCACCGTCAACGCCGTCTCGCCGTACGTCGTCGAGAACTCCGACGAGTTCCCCGCCGAGGCTCCGCGCGGTCGCTGGGCCACCACCGACGACCTCGCGCAAGCGATGCTGTTCTTCCTGGATCCCGACAGCGGGTACATCTCCGGGCAGAACGTCGAGGTCGACGGCGGGTGGTTGCCCGAAACGGTGTGACACTGGTTACGTTGGTGTCGTACAATAGCTATCGCTCACGGACTTGTTCGGCGCAAAACGATGAGGTCGCCCGGCTTGCGCCGACTGACGATTTCCGGCCGTTCAGTAGTGCGATTCTCGGTCGTTGGGGTCTGGTCTCTCTCGTCACTCACGGTCGGTCTCCAGGTGGTCGATGTACTGCTGTCGACGGCGTCGCATCCGCTCCAGGGCCGTCGCCTGGTCGTAGTGTTTCTTGATAATCGTCGGGCTCGTCGCGCACGTCGGCGATCGTGGTGATCGTGTTCGCGAGCGCTTCGGGGATCGGTGTCTCGCGATGCTCACCAGTCTTCGCGCCGTTCCAGATCCGGAGCATCATGCCAGCGTCAGTGTCGACGACGTCGTTCGGAGCAACGCCGATGACTTCCTCACTGCGAAGTCCACAGCGGACGGCCAGCCGAAACGCGACGTCAGTGATCGCGTCGTCGGTCGCGTCGAGGAGCTGGTCAACTTCGTCCTGGGAGAGTCACACCTTCTTTCCGTCCTGGTCGGGGTAGTCGTCGAGGTTCACGTCCGGAATGTTACCCTAACCGGACAAAAAGGTCCCAAATGAGAGAGTGATCGGGGCGATTCGAAGGGAATCCCCAGCGTGATCAGGCCGGATCTGTCCGAGTCTGGGCGGAGAACCGGACGCTGTTTCCGATCTTTGTTTCATCAACTCCGAGAAGAACTGGTGACAGATCACATCTGCACATTTAGGGAACACCAGTTCGATTATGAGGCGAAGGTATCAACTAGACTGTGTTAATTGGATTGGTTTACCATACCAAATACAATTGACCTCTGGTATCGAGTATTGAACTGGGTGTTCAGTTTCGGACTCTCCACCAACATCCCCCTGACAACTCTACCGACGCCCAATAAATGTCTCTCCCCCTCCATTCAAACAGGAGAATCACCGTGGACAGCCAAACATCCCAATTGACTGAGACACAATTATGCGTAAAAAAGAGTATATCCACACTCACGCTCTGCTCGCGGAAGTCACGGGATATTTGATCGAGAACGAGACCATGCCAGTTGATAGGCTTACTGCATACAACGAACTTGAGACATGTCCATCAAGCATTCACGAAACGAAACAGAAACACCACGAAGCGATTATGGCCCTGAGTAGCGCCATCGGACGATGTCTCAAAGAGATACCCACAGATAGCCACGGGCAATCAGTGGATCAATAACATGAGTTACGTGTCGCCACCAGCGACTTCCCCCCTTGCTGTGGTACCTACTTCCCCTGTTTCTACCAATTGAGCGATCGTCCGAGTCTGGGCGCAGAACCGGACACTGTTTCTGATCTTCGTTTCACGAACTTCTGGAAGAACTGGCTGCTAGATTGAGAATGCATCTCTATCAGACAGTGAAAAGACATTTGACGATCTGGACACATTTTCTACCCATGAAACGGCGGGCCCTCCTTTCCACCGCTCTCGGGAGTAGTGTTCTCATGTCTGGGTGTCTGAGTATCGGCGGAGCACGAAGTGGAGAAGGAACGACCGTCGAAATCATTCCGACGAACAGTACTGATCACGAGATCTCTCTCGATGTCGCTGTCTACGCGACGGATGGCTCCCTGCTTCTCGAACACACGTACTCGTTGGATGCGGGTCATGCTGATGAATCGCAAGGTGTCGAAAATCGTGTTGACTATCTCATAGTCTCACTGAATGGCGGAGAACAACTGAGACACGAGTACGATCCCGAAGACGTCGAGATCTGTTCACGTGATGGAGAAGACGTTCAAATCATAGTCGAACCAGGAGGTATCACATTCACCTACTCATGTTAACTCCACGGTCTGTCTCTACCAATTGAGAGATCGTCCGCGATTGGGCGCAGAACCGGACGCTGTTTCCGATCTGCGTTTCACGCACTCCGAGAAGAACTGGCTGCTAGATTGAGAGGAACGCTGTATCACGTCAGTTTGTAACCAGTCTACTTCTGTCACGATATTGCTACATAGGGGGGGGGCGTCGGTCGTGGATGAGAGTCAGTCGCTACTTGATTCTTCCTCCCCGTCACCAATCCCACTAATGGAGTTAGCCCAGTCGTCGATGTTCTCGGCGACGAAGTCCTGGCCACCGAGTCCAACAGCAATACCGATGCCGATCGCGAGTGCCAGCCCCAGTGCACCGAAGAATGCGACGACGAAGGCAGTGAACATCGTCGTCAGTGCCGTGACTTGGAACCCGATCGTTCCCAGAACAATTGTGATTGTGAGATAGTAGATGAGAATTTTAACACCGGTTGCAGCGAGGCCGACGGGTCGGCCTTCGCCACTCTCACGGACGATATCACTGACCCGTTCGGCGAGCCAGATACCGACCAGCAGCACGATCAAACCACCCGCCAGAGCCGGCAGGTACGCCGCGAACCTGTTCAACAGCTCCGAGAGTGCGGGGATTTCGATTACTTCTGCGACCGTTAGCAGCGTCAACAAGTAAATATAATACGTGACTAGCTTGCCGACGATCCGACCGAATTCGCCCTTTTGGTCAGAAAACCGTTCTAATGGAGTCTCTCTGAGATACGGTGCAATCCCGAACGAACCGACGATTTTCGAAACAATATCACCAATGATCCGGCCGACGACAAACCCGATTACCAGGATAACAATTGCTCCAAGGATGACTGGCAGGAAGCCTGCAAGATCACGCAAGAGATCCGATAATTCCGATATCTCTAGGACGTTCACCGCAGCGAACACCGCGACGAAGTAGACGTAGTAGGATACAAGCAGGCCCAACCCGCGTGCGATTCCATCACCGTCCGAAACCTCTTCGATGGCTGTCCCCTCAGCATAGCGCCCGACACCGATCTTCTGGATAACCCGGGTCACGAGGTTCCCCAAAATACGACCGATGATATATCCGACGAGGAGAATGACCAGGGCAGCGATTATCGTTGGCAGGAATTCGATTACATCTGCAATCGTATCATCGATGGTATTATCTATCGTTCCTTGCAGCGGTGCAAATGTGTCTGGCTGATACATTGCAGTTTGTTATCGAATGCCAGTAACGTAGATTTCACCCATGATATATCAGGTCTATCATATGATTCATAATGTTCAGGTTATGCTCTGTCTCTAATAATCGGCAGATCGTCCGAGACTGGACGCAAAACCGGACGCTGTTTTCGATCTTCGTTTCACGAACTTCTGGAAGGACTGGCTGATAGATCGCACATGTGAAATAATACGAGGCAGATCCACTTGTCCCAGCAGGAAACTATTCTAGCCGATTCTCTGTTACTTCCTCTTCGTACCCTTCTCGTATCCACTTGAGGAGGAATTTTGCGACAAAAGCGCCGACTACGAGCAGGACGAAGGCCGGAAACACCAATACTTCGGGACCACCAGGTATGGCCATACTTACTATTTCATAGCCATTTGTTATGAATCCTGTAGGCTATTTTCACATATCCGTCGGCAGCATAGAACATCCCTTCTGTCTCTACCAATCAGGGAATCGTCTGAGACTGAGGACAGAACCGGACGCTATCGAATCCACTTGTCGAGGTTCTCTTTTTTCCCGCTCATATTGTCCGGGGTGCCGTAGGCGTCGACGATGTCAAGAACAGCGTTCGCGATCGTGTAGGCAGATTCGCGCTGGTTGTTGAGAAAGAAGACGCCTTCGTGCCGGGATTCATCGAACCGGGCGAAGTTCTTGACGTCGGCTGTGATGACGATGAGTTCTTCTTGCCGGACGTACGGGAGAATGTCGTCGACGTCGTCTGCATCTGGGTCAAGTGTCCGATCGGAATGCTCTGCCCGATACCCTTCTTTTTCGAGCAATTCAGCGACTCGTGCCTCCAGGTTTGAATCGACGAAAAAGGCCCAGCGCATGGTCAGTTTGGCGGCGATACATCTTCAGGCCGATCGATGTCGGCCTCGATTTCGTCCATCAGTTCGTCCCGCTCGCGCCGCAGCTCCTCGAACTCTCGGGGTTGCTCGTGGTAGTACAGGAGCGCGGCGTACACCTCCGCCACGTCAAGATCATGCCGATCGGCGACGGTCTTCGGCTCCAACCCTCGCCCCTCGACCCGCTCGACGATCGTGAGGACAGGGATCCGACGGCCCTTGATGTGGGGTTCATCAAGTAGGTCGTGAGCGATACGAGCGGTCTGTTGCGACATCTGTTTCATAGTTGGTCTGTGTGCTATTTTAATCTGCGGACTAGTTCGAACTGTCTTCGAACAGGTCGACATCGTCGGACAGCGGGATGATCAGCGCGCTACTCTCGGGATGGAACGCTCGCGAGAGCGACGTCCCTGATTCGATCCCGTAGTGCTCGACGAGCCGGCGCGGGATCGCGACGTAGGCAGTGCCGCCCCGGTTCTGGACGGACGCCGACCCTTCGGGACTCAGCACGTCGGAGTCGATCATTGCGGCCTGCACGCGACGTTGAGCGTCTGCCTGGCTCATCACGCCGATGTAGTGGCTTACACCACTAATATGTCCCAAACGATGGGGTGCCAGCCTGCCAGTCAGTCCCCCAGAGATTGGGGAACCTGCGACCGACGGATAAGAGCGTAGACTGTCCTGTCTGCTGTAATGAGTCCAACAGTAGAGTTCGGGAGCAAAGACGCCGCCGACGCTGCTCGCGAGCAGTGGGGCGAGCATCTTTGTCCCGACGACGACCGTCGACTCAAGACGGTCGCGTTCGTCGAAGACGTCCCCGATCGCGTCATCGAGCGCGCCGAGCTCGAGGCCGCGACTCAGATTCGTCTTCTCAACCCCCTCAAGCAGGCAGAAAGGGCAACAACGCTGGTCTTCCAATCCCGGTCGATACGACCACCCTCTTCCTGGTGGTCGGTCTGATCGCGGCGGGGCCCTCCTGTACCTCTACGTTCAGTCTGGTGACGGTGCCGAGCAGGACAAGATCAGCACCGAGCCGGTCGACCTACCGGACGTGCCGGACGTGCCGGACTGGGTCGACTGGGTGCTCAACAATCTCGACAAGGTCGTGATCGCGCTGATCGTGCTGTGGCTCATCTCGACGCTCGGGCCGGGGCTGGCCGAAACCGCGAAGGCATCGGGGGGTGACGGCTAAGATGTCGGTGGTCCTCGACTGGATCGTGCCGGCGGCGTCAACGGTCACAGCGACGGCAGCGATCGCGACAGCGGGCTACGCGCGGAAGGTCGTGCGTAACGCCGACGTCGGCCCGCTCGCAGGTGAGATAGACGTCAAGTTCAGCGCTGGTCAGCGCGTGGAAGTCGGTGCGTCCGTCCAGTTCCAGCCACGCGGGGGGTTGCTCGTACTCGCGCCCGGTGTCCAGGTGCGAGACGACGATCTCGCCGGTCGACCAGCGCCACCAGAGGCTCGCGACGTGGGCGCACCAGCCGTCGTGATACTGATAGCCGGCACAGTCGCACTCGGCGACGACAGTCTCGCCCTCGATCGCGAACGTCACTCTGTGGGTGTTCTGTGAGTCGCTGAGAACGACAAGACGCTCGGCCCGGTTAGATCGGGCCGCCCTGGTCGGACGTCGCCTGTGCGCGCCGCCACGCTGTCGAGAGCGTCCAGTCTTCGGGCGGCGACAGTGTCGACGGGCCGCCGATCTGGTCGGCGACGTCGTCGATCGGCTGCCAGCTGCGGCTGCGGAGACTCAAGGCCGACACACCCCTGGTCGAGTGCAGGGCAGCGCTGCTGGTTTTCGGTAATATAACCCCCGCAAAAGTCGCACATTCGCCGGCCAGAAGAACCGGCAGATGTTTCTGATTTACTTTTATACAGCATGGGGTCGCCCGGATTTGAACCGGGGGTACGGGCACCCAAGGCCCGAAGGTTACCAAGCTACCCCACGACCCCGTATCTCTCTGTAGTGTGGTGGGGTGGTAAAACGTTTCGTTGCCGTCTCACCGTGACCGTGGCCCGCCACTGAACGAAGAGCGCGACCCGACGAGACGACGCGTTGATACGGATGGCGGGAGCCGCCTTGTGCGCGCCCGGAGATCGGCCCGAAAACACATATCTGTGCCCGGCCTCCGTTCGCGTATGGTCACCCCGATCGAAGTCGGTCTGGTCCTTGTCCTCCTGGCATTGCTCGTCGGCGCCTACAAGATCGTCAAAGCGGTCAAACCGTTCGTCTGGAACGCCGTCGTCGGGCTGATCGTCTTCGTACTGGCGGATCTGCTGTTCGGCTTATCGGTCGCGATCACCCCGCTCACGCTCCTCGTCGTGGCGATCGCCGGCGTACCGGGCGCGTTGCTCGTGATCCTCCTGTCGTATCTGGAGGTGGCCTTCGTCGCCGGACTGTTCGTGTTCTAGAGGCCCCAGATAGCTGCGATCCCGATCGTCGTGACGACCGCGAGCAGGGCCTGTAGCGGCCCGCCGACACGCACGTAATCGGTGAACCGATAGCCACCTGGCCCGTAGACGAAGAGGTTCGTCTGATAACCCACGGGCGTCATGAAGGCCGTCGAGGCCGCGAAGGTCACCGACAGCACGAACGCGAAGGGGTTGACGCCCAGCTGTGTCGCTGCTTCGACGGCGACCGGGATCATCAACACGACGGAGGCGTTGTTCGAGATGACGTTCGTCAAAAGCGCAGTGACGACGTACATGAGCCCGAGGACGGCGATCGGCGGGAGCGACGGTGCGACGGCCACGATACCGTCGGCGATCAGTGCCGCACCGCCCGTCACCTCGAGTGCGACCCCGAGCGGGATCACGCCGGCCAGCAAAATGATGACGTCCCACTGCACGGCGTCGTAGATCTCGGTCGGCTTGAGACAGCCGGTCAGCACCATCCCGAGCGAGCCGGTCAGCGCTGCCGTCGCGATGTCGATCGGCGTGAGTGCGGCCAGCCCGACGACCCCGGCGACGATGCCGACGGCGACCGGGATCTTCGATTCCCGGTAGTCCGGGCGCGTGACCTCCTGGGCGACGATGAAGTTGCGATTGTTGTTCAGCCGGTCGATGCTGTCCGACGTCGCCTGGACCAGCAGCGTGTCTCCGACCCGCAGTTGCGCTCTGTCCATACGCTTGCGGATCAGCGACTCACCGCGGCGCAACGCCAGCACTGTCGCGTCGTAGCGCTGGCGGAAGTTCGAACTCGCGAGGGTTTCGCCCACCAGCGACGAGCCCGGGGCGATAACGATTTCCACGAGGTTCTGACCGCTCTCTGCGGTCTCGAGTTCCGCCTCCGTGACTTCGACTTCCGGGAGCAGGTCGAGACCGTCGACGTCCATCAGTTCGACGAGCGTGTCCCGATCGGTTCGTACGGCGAAGACGTCGCCAGACTGGATGACTTTCGGGCCGAGGGGTTCGAGGAACGCGGCGTCGCCGCGGATCAGTTGCACGATGTCGACGTCGAAATCGGTGTCTTGCAACGCCGATTGGACAGTCTGGCCGACGATCGGGGAGTCCTCGCGGACGACGACTTCGGTCAGGTAGTCGGCCATTTCGAACTCTTCGGTGAGGTCCTCGGCGGGCTTGATCCGCTCCGGCGTGAGCAACCGCCCGACTGTCATGAGATAGATGATCCCCACGGTCATGACGATAAGTCCCAGACTTGTGAACTCGAACATCGAGAACTCGTGGAGGGCGGCGATCCCGAGCTCGCGGCCGAGACGGCCCGTGATCTCGCTGGCGAGGATGTTCGTGGAGGTGCCGATCAGCGTCAGCGTCCCGCCGAACATCGAGGCAAAGGACAGCGGCATCAACAGCTTCGACGGCGATGTCTTGCCCTTCTGTGCGAGATCGATGACCATCGGCAGCAGAATCGCGACAGCGGCCGTGTTGTTGATGAACCCCGAAATCGGGCTGACGAGGCCGATCGTCGCCCCGAGTTGTCTGGTCTCGTCGTCGCGAGTGTAGGCCGCGATCTTCGAGCCGAGGATCTGGATGACGCCGGTCCGGCGGACGCCCGCGCTGAGGATGAACATCGCCAGCACCGTGATCGTCGCCGTGCTCGCGAACCCGGACAGCCCCCGCGAGACGGGCGCGACGTCACTCGCCGGATCGACCAGCACGTACACTGGTCCGCTCAGCAGCCCCCACGTGGTCAGTTGCTCGGTGACTGGCTGTACCAGCAGAAGCGCCACCAGGATCCCGAGAGCTGTGATGTCGACCGGGACGAACTCCGTCGCGAACAGCACCAGCGCTGCCAGGATGATCGCGAAGACGACGACCGCGCCGGCCGAGAGCCCGAACAGTGCCACGCCAGGAGTGTGTGGGGCTTCGTTGAATTACTTTTCGAGAACGCCATTCGGTATCGCCGACGCCGTGCTGTTCGATTGTGCTCCGTAGAAGTTCGAGTGGGACCGCCGTGATTCGAACACGGGTCCGACGCACCCCATGCGCCGAGGATACCGCTACCCTACGGTCCCGCACGTGGATCGAGTACGGTGTCGTAATTAAGGGTGTCGTTTCGGCCGACGTGTGGGCCCCGATCTCAGACCAGGACCCGCTCCAGATCGACGACGAGCCCCGAGTCGGCGTCGGGATCGCCCACGAGCCGTCCGAGGCACACGGCCGCTCCATCGGGCGTATAGCAGGCGACCAGCTGTCCGTCGGGGTCGTGTGGGCAGTCGACCACGCCGGGGGCGTACACGGGGGCTCCGGTCGCGACGCTCTCGGCGGTGCTCGGCGCGATCGTGACCCCGAGGATGTCTGCGAGCGCCCGTTCCGCTGGGTCGACGAGTTCTCGAAGGGGGGCCGGATCGCCGTCCTCGCGCCACCAGGCCAGCGCGTCGGCCAGATCGTGCATCGTCACCAGCGAGCAATCGTCGAACGATCCAGTCGCGGTGCGACGCAGATCCCCCATGTGCGCGCCGGTGCCCAGCGCCAGCCCGATATCGTGACACAGCTTCCGGATATACGTGCCGCTCTCACAGCGCACCCGGAGCAGGGCCTGTCGATCCCGGACTTCGAGGACGTCCAGGTCGTAGATCTCGCGGACGCGCAGCCGCCGGACGACCGCGCTCTTTCGCGGGGGCTTCTGGTAGATCGGCCCCTCGAATTCGTCGACGACGTCACGCAGGTCCGCCGGCGGGTCGGCGTGCAACTCCAGAACTGCAACGTACTCCTTTATTGTGTCGTCGAAAACCTGGGCCATCCGGGTCGCGTCGCCGAGCAAGACCGGCAGACTGCCCGTGACCTTCGGATCGAGCGTGCCGGCGTGGGCCGCCCGGTCGAGATCGGCCATGTCTCGAAGCCAGGCGACGACCTGGTGGGCGGAGGGGCCGGGCGGCTTGTCGAGGTTGACGACGCCGAACTCGAGTAGTTCGGCCGGCGAGCGCTCGGACGGTGGGCCACGAGTCATCTCAGAGATCGTAGTTGACGTCGGTGATCGGCGTCTTGCCCTCGTCACCGGTCTCCTTGTAGGACTGGACGGCGTGTAGCGTCAGGCTGAGCACGCCCTGCGGGCCCCAGCGTGCGGTGTTGATCGACAGGTCGTAGATCGACAGGTCGTCGAAGTCGATGTTGTAGTACTCCTTGTACCGGTGGGCCTCACTCTCGCCCCGCTCGAGAGTTTCCTCACGGGCCTGCTCGAAGGGTTTGTTCTCCCGCTGAGAGATCCGTTCGGCCCGGACTTCAAGGGGTGCGGACAGCCAGATCTTCAGGTCGGCGTAATCGCCGGCCATCCAGCCCGCGAGCCGCGATTCGAGAACCACTTCGTCACGCTCGCGAGCGATATCCCGGAGCCGCCGGTCCAGGTCGCGGTCGATGTCCTCGTCCTCTTCAGCCTGCTTGTTCAGTTCCAGGGGCGTCATGCCCCGCTCCTCGGCGAGATCGCGGAAGATGTCGCCACCGGAGACGTGTTCGTAGTCCAGTGCGTCGGCGAGACTCTCGGCAAGCGTACTCTTGCCGCTCCCGGCCGGTCCGGAGACGGTGATCAACATATCCCTACTCGGAGAGTGTGATTCAAAGAGATTGCGTCTCGGCGACGACACGAGGGGCAGATCACCGACGGCCTCAGGTCGGCGAGGTCTGGATGTTCAGCGACTTGCGCAAGAACTGCGAGAGACTCATCGAACACAGGATGTACCAGAAGATCCATGCCTGCATTGGCCCGATGATACCGGCCTGCCAGCTACTCACCTCGCCGATCAACGGCATGACGATCACTGTCGCACTCCCGCTGCCGATACCGACGCCGAGCACCTGCCAGTAGACCCACAGGAACACCGGAATGGTAAACAGCATGATCCAGGGCATCGACCGGAACTGCTGTTTCATCATGCCGAACTGGTCGCTCATCATGTCCATCTGCTCCTGGCGGATCTCTTCGAGTGCCTCTTCGTCGTCCTGTTCCTTCGCGCGCTCTTCACGCTCGCGGAGTTCCTTCTGTTTCTCCTGGTAGTCGCTCATCCCTTCGAGGTTCGTCAGCCGATCCTGCAGCAGTGTCGACCAGAGACCGGTGAGGACGGCGAGTACCAGGATCACGAGATAAAACGGGAGCACTGCATCGAGCGGGCCGATGACCAGATCGAGGACAGCCCCGATCTGGTCACGGATCGACGGGTTCCAGTAGCCGACGAAAAACGCCAGCGATCCGACCAGCGCGATCTTGTCCCAGCTCGACCAGCCTCCGTCGCTCTCTTCGTCGTCCGGTTCGGCGTCTTCGAGTGCGTCTCTGACGCCGTCTGGGTCGTCGATGACGAACCCGTCGCCGTCGGCGTCGATGAGGATGCCCTTCTCGATGAGACGGCCCCACTGGCCGCTCGTGAGGTCGTCGCTGACATCGCCCCACTTGACGACGCCCTTGTCCTCGGCCGTTTCGAGGACGGTCTCGATGGACGACTCCATGCTGGTGTCCTCCGCGACCAGGGATTCTACCTTCTGTGCCGTTCGTGCCATTGGTGACTCTCTAATGTTCCAGTCTAAATCAGGCTTTGCGTTCGATGGCGGTCTCGACGTCCGTCCAGACCCCTTCGGGGGTCTGCTCGCCGTCGATCTCGACGAAGCCGTCGTGGTCACGGTAGTACTCGATCACGGGAGCTGTGTTCTCTTCGAAGACGTCGAGACGGTTGCGTACCGCCTCTTCGGTGTCGTCTTCGCGCTGGATCAACTCGCCGCCACATTCGTCGCAGACGCCGTCCTCTTCGGGCTGATTGAACTCGACGTGGTAGTTCTCGCCACAGTCGGCACAGACGCGCCGGCCCGTGAGCCGATCGACGAGTTCTTCCTCACCGACCGACAGCGAGAGAACGACGTCCAGGTCGGTCATGTCCTCGAGCTCTTCGGCCTGTTCGAGATTGCGCGGGTAGCCGTCCAGCACGAACCCGTCGGCGGAGGTGAGCGCCTCCTCGACGATAGCGTTGACCACGGCGTCCGGGACCAGTTCGCCCTGATCCATGTACTCGCCGGGGGTGTCGTACTCCGTGTCCATGTCGGAGATGTCCATCTCCTTGTTCGATCGGAGCGCGTCCCCCGTCGTGACGTGTTCGACGTCGAATTCCTCGGCGATGTTACTCGACTGTGTACCCTTGCCAGCGCCCGGTGGCCCGAGCAGCAGCACGCGTGGCTTGCTCATGGGCGTCGATTTCACGTCGGTAGTTAAAGGGTTGTCCAAACGCGTCCGTGGTCGGAGCCGTCCAGACACACCCACGAACGGGACGCGAGTACGTCCGTGGTCGGAACGTCTTAATCGCTCGCCGCCGAAAGCCGACCGATGAGTGACCTCCTCGTCCGCGCTGCCCGCGGTGAGCGGACCGAACGGCCGCCCGTCTGGCTGATGCGCCAGGCCGGCCGACACATCCCCGAGTATCGCGAGATCCGCGAGGACTACTCGTTCGTCGAGGCCGTCACCGATCCCGCGGTCGCAGAACGAATTACGCTGCTGCCCTGGGAGCGATATCGCCCCGACGGGCTCGTGCTGTTCTCGGACATCCTGACGATCCTCGAACCGCTCGGATTCGAATACCATATCGAATCGGGCGTCGGACCGGTGATCGAGAACCCCGTCTCGGGACCGGACGACGTCGATCGCTCCCGCGAACCGATTCCCGAGCGGCTGGATTACGTCGGCGAGCTGCTGGACCGGCTCGAGGACCGGGTCGGCGATCGGACCTCGCTGATTGGCTTCGCCGGTGGCCCGTTCACGCTGGCCTCCTACGCGATCGCCGGCGAGCCCACGCGCAACCATCTCCCGGCGCGCAAGTTCCGCCTCCAGCACCCTGAGGCGTTCGAGCGGCTGCTGGACCTGTTCACCGAGGCGGTCGCCGAGTTCCTGGCGTATCAGGTCGACCGCGGGGCGGACGTCGTGCAGGTGTTCGACACTTATGCCGGCGTCCTCCCGCCGGCCGACTACGAGCGTTACATCGTCCCCCGCCACCGGGAGATCGTCGCGGCCGTCGACGCGCCGACGATCCTGTTCGTCCGGAACATGAACGGACGACTCGGGCAACTGGCCGCGGCCGACCCCGACGTGGTCGGCCTCGACTGGACGGTCGAGATGGGAGCGGCCCGCGACCAGCTCGGCGATCTGGGTGTGCAGGGGAACCTCGATCCGTCCGTGCTGTTCGCCGATCGGGCGACGATACGGGAGCGCACGCGGGAGATCATCGAGGCGGCCGGCCCACAGGGTCACGTGCTGAACCTCGGCCACGGCGTCGATCGAGAGACGCCCGTCGACAGTGTCCGGACGTTCGTTGAGACAGCGAAGAACGTCCGATGGTGACCAGCATACGCCGCCGGAGGCGGCGTTTCACTGCGGCCGACTGAAAGGAGGCCGCAGGTAGTTTTTCCCCACGTTTTGCAAGGAGTGGTAGCCGAGCGAAGCGAGGCTACCTGACGCAGTAAAAAGTGGCGTCGAGACAGCGAAGAACTTCCGGTGGTAACTTGCATACGCCGCCGGAGGCGGCGTTTCACTCGACCGAACACAGTGAGGTCGAGGTGGTTTTTCCCCACGTTTTTGCGAGGAGTGGTTCCCGCAGGGCCGAAGGCCCGAGGAAACCCGACGAAGTAAAAAGTGGTTGTCAGTCCCAGTCCGGATCGGGCGCGTTCAGGCACATCGTGCCCGGCTTGTCCCGGCAGTGGCACTGCCGGAACTGGAAGTAGCCGGGGTCGAAGTCGGCGAGGAACGGCTCGGACAGGTCCGCCAGCACCGACGGGAACCGGTCGTCGTCGTGGGGGATCGGGACCCGGTAGAACTCCAGCCCGACTTCTTCGGCCTCTTCGCGGAGTTCGATGTCGAGTTCCGAGAGCGTCTCGCTCTGCTCGTGCATGAAACTGACCGGCTCGACGACGACCCGCTCGGCGTCGAGACTCTCGATGGCCGCCTCGACGTCGGGTTCGGTCCAGGCGACCTCGCTTCGGTTGTCGTGGTTCTGGAAGCCCAGTTCGTACTCGTCTATCCCCAGCATCGCAGCCATTCCGGCACACCACTCGTCGACGTACCGGTCGTAGCGGCTCCCCTCGTTCAGGTAATACCGGGGCGTCCCGTGGGCCGAGAAAAACAGGACGGCGTCCTCGTCGTGCAGGTCGACCCCTTCGCCGTCGGCGTACTCGCGGATGTTCTCGGCGCGCAGCCGGTTGTAGGTCGGGTGGCGGTGCCAGCCGCTGACCTCGTGCAACTCGCCGTCGAACCCGGCTTCCTCAAGGCCGTCGGCGAGATGATCCAGCGAGAGGTTCGTCGTCGAGGGGCCACAGAGGGGATAGATCGGCAGGCCGAGCACCTCGTCGTGGCCGTCGGCGACGGCCTGCTCGGCGGCCTCGTGGGTGAACGGCTCGGTGTAGAGCATCCCGGTGTAGGTCGCGACGTCGTAGCCGCGGTTTCGGAGCTCGGTCTCCAGGGCGTCGGCCTGGGCGCCGGCCTGGTCGTTCAGCGGCGAGCCGCCGCCGATCTCCTCGTACTCCTCGATGAGCCCCGGCGCGCGACGCTCCGCGAGCTTGCTGGCGCGCTTGCGGGCGGCCCCGGGCGTCAGATCCGGCTCCTCCTCGATGTCCATGTTCGAGTAGAAGATGCGTTCGAGGTAGTCCTCGACGGCCTCGCGGTCGGCCGTCGGCGGTTCGCCGAAGTTCAGCAGGACGACGCCTGTCGACATGCGCGAGCCTTACGGCCGGTCGTAAATAGACCCCCGGGTTGCGGCGATGGCGTGGATCGCTACTGGCTGCGGTCGAACACCGAAATGAACACCGCGAGCACCGGAACGATCTCGAGTCGCCCGACCCACATCAGGAAGGTCATCAGCAGTTTCGAGGCGTCCGAGAAAAACAGGTAGTTCCCGAACGGTCCCAGGCGACCGAAACCCGGGCCGATGTTCCCGATCGTCGCGAGGGACGCGCTGACCGCCTCCAGCGTCGTGAGTTCGATCCCGATCCGGGCCGTATCGAGAGAGATGAACACCGCCGAGAACCCGAACAGCAGGATGTAAAGTAGGGTGAACGCCGCGATCCCGCGTACCGCGTCCTCGTCGACGACACTCCCGCTGAGCCGAACCGGCTTGACGACGTCCGGATTGGCGGTGGTATACAGCTCGCGTCGGATCGCTTTGAACACGACCAGCCACCGGACGACCTTCACGCCGCCGCCGGTCGAACCCGCCGAACCGCCGATGAACATCACGAACAGCAGGAAGACCTGTGCGTGCGTGTCCCACTGAGCGAAATCCGAGGTCGCGTATCCGGTGGAGTTCAAGAGTGAGGCGATCTGGAAGGCGGCCTGCCGGAACGTGTTTTCGGTGGCACCTCCCGTGACGCCACCGATGTCGAGCGGTGGGGCCGCCCCCCGGACGAGCAACAGCGAGAGCAGCGCGGCCGTCACCGCGATCGCACCGGTGTAGGCCCGAAACTCCGCGTTCTCGAGCATAACGTCGAATTCGCCTTTCAGGACGTGCCAGAACAGCGCGAAGTTGACCCCCGCGACGACCAGGAAGGGGATCGCGGCCCACTGGACAGCCGCAGAGAAGTACGCGATACTTTCCGCCTGCGGGGAGAACCCGCCCGTCGGCAGCGTCGTGAACCCGTGCGCGACGGCGTTGTACAGGTCCATATTCGGCGCGAACCCTGACAGATGCAGGCCGTACATCACTGCGATGTACACGAGCGTGAACCCGAAGTAAATCAGCCAGAGGACGCGCGCGGTCTCGGCGATCTTCGGCGTCAGTTTCTGGAGTTCGGGACCCGGCGCTTCCGAGGCCATCAGCTGTGCGCCGTTGACGGCCACCTCGGGGAGGATCGCGATCATCAGGACGATGATCCCCATCCCGCCGAGCCACTGAGTGAGCTGGCGCCAGATGAGCAGGGCGTGAGAGTGCTGTTCAAAGCTGATCTCGCCCATCACGGTCGCCCCGGTCGTCGTGAACCCGCTCATCGACTCGAAGAGCGCGTTGACGGGATCGGCGAGCGTCGAACTCGTCCCGAACCCGGCCAGCAGATACGGAATCGTGCCGACGACAGCGGCCGTGAGCCAGGCGAGCGACACGAACACCAGCGCCTCCCGGGGTCCGATGTCGGGATCGGTATCGACCCGTTCGAGCGCGAACCCGAGCGCCGTGACGAGAACGATAGAGAGCGCAAACACCCAGATGTCTTCCATGTAGACGACCGCGACGAACAGCGGCACGAACATCGTGACCGCGAGGTACTTGAGGCCGGTGCCGAGAAGGCCGACACTCGCCTGCCAGTCAACTCGCCACGACATAGGGGTAGCAAATCCTCTTGGCGGTATCAAAGTATCGGAAAGGTGTCCGATGATGCGTGTCGGGTTCGATCGCTTCCGCTCTCAGATGGCTTCCATCGTCTCTTCGACGATCTCCTGTGCGGCGAAGACCACGATGTGGTCGTTCTCTTCGATGACGGTGTCCCCACGCGGGATCACGTACGTGCCATCACGGGCGATCGCGCCGATCACGACGCCGTCGGGGAGATCTCTGATAGACTGACTGATCGGCCGATCCAGTAGCACGCTGCCGCTATCGACTTCGACTTCGATCACTTCCGCACGGTCGTGTTCGATGATGGCGACGTTCTCGGCGTGTTGCTCGCGGGTGAACCGCGTGATCTCCTCGGCGATGGCTTCGCGGGGATTGACAGCGATGTCTACGCCGACGGCCTCGAAGAGGTCGCTGTAATCGCCGTTTTCGACGACTGCGATAGAACGAGCGGCACCGAGTCGCTTTGAGAGGAGCGCCGAGAGGAGGTTCCGTTCGTCGCTGTCGAGCGTCGCGATGGCGACGTCGACGTCGCCGATGTGTTCGCGCAAGAGGAACTCCTGGTCGGTCGGATCGTTCTCCAGGACAGTCGTCTTCGGGAGAGTCTCGGCCAGATACCTGGCTCGCTCCGGATCGGGCTCGACGAGGCGGTTCGGGGTCCCCTTCTCACCGAGGAGCCTGGCCACCTCGAGCCCGATCTCGTTCCCGCCGACGATCAACACGTCAGAGACGCCGTCGGTGTCCGGCTCGATCCCCCGCGCGAAGTCGCTGATACTCTCCGGAGAACCGATCACGACCACGTCGTCGCCGTCCCGCAGGCAGGTGTCACCGCTCGGAATGACGACTTCCTCGTCTCGGATAATCGCCGCGAACGTCAGCGAATCGAACGTGTCGGCCTCCGCGACCGACATCCCGGTGACCGGCGTCTCGTCGGTGATCCGGAACTCCGCCATCTGGATGAGGCCGTCAGCGAACCGATCGACGTCCTCGGCACCGGGGAGCCCGATCACGCGGACGATGCTCTGGGCGGCGAGCAGGTTCGTCCCGACCATGAGGTCGATCCCGAGCGCACCTTCCGACTGACTCCAGGTGTCCAGAAACTTCGTGTTGCGGATGCGGGCGATCGTGAACGCGTCCGAGATCGTCTTGGCGGTCCCACAGGAAACGATGTTCGTCTCGTCGTCGTCCGTGCAGGCGATGAGGAGGTCGGCGTCGTCGATACCGGCCTCACGAAGCGTCTTCACGGACGCTCCGTCGCCTTCGACAGCCAGGACATCGAGCGAATACGTCAGCGTGTCCACTCGCTCGCTGTCCAGATCGATCACGATGACTTCGTGGTCGCCAGCGAGGCTCGCGGCGACTGTCGAACCGACCTCGCCCGCACCGACGATCACGACGCGCATTGTGGGCCCCCGTATTCAGGCATCGGGTTCGCTGTAGCAGCGGGTCTTACAAGTCGATTTCCCTCTCGAACGACACACCGCGATCTAGAACTGGCCCACCGAACGGTCGTGGATTTTTCCCTTCCCCGTGATATTGGGGGAGCAAACTCGGACCATAGTCGAACGAATTAAGAACGCCCTCAGGTAGAGTACAGATATGAGTACCGTCCGCAAGCTGCGACAGTCGGATTCGGCACACAGGTGATCTATCGTGTCTGACTCACTGTTCAGTCGAGTGATCGTGCCAGTTGCCAGCAAAGACGACGCACGCGCGACGACGCGAGCGCTCGCCTCCCACGTCGACAGCGTTGCCGGGACGGTCGTCGCCGTCCACGTCATCGAGAAGGCCGGCGGCGCGCCGGACAAAGCCTCCGTCGAGCAACGCGAACGCGACACCGAGGAGATGTTCGATATCGTTCGCGCACAGCTTGAGGAATACGACGTGGACCTGGAGACAGAGATCTTGTACGGCACGGACGTCGCGGAGACGATCGTCGAAGCTGCCCACGAGATGGACGCCTCCTCGATCGTCTTCACGCCGCGGGGCGGGAGCCGCTGGATCAGGCTGCTCGCCGGGGACGTCGCGCTGTCGCTGATCTCCGAGAGCGATCTCCCCGTCGTCGTTCTTCCCGACGAACCGGAGGTCGAAGACGGATGAGCGCGGGCGATCAGGAACTCGCACGGGACCTGGGCTTTCTCGAAGCGTATACGATCGGCCTGGGGACGATGATCGGGGCCGGCATCTTCGTGCTCCCGAGCATCGCCGCCAACCAGGCCGGGCCGGCGAGCATGGTGTCGTTTTTCTTCGGCGGGATGGTGTCGCTTCTGGCGGCGCTGTCGCTGTCGGAACTGGCGACGGGCATGCCCAAAGCCGGCGGGAGCTACTACTACGTCAACCGGGCGCTGGGCCCGTTCTTCGGGAGCATCGTCGGCTGGGGAATGTGGGCCGGGCTGACCTTCGCCAGCGCCTTCTACATGATCGGGTTCGGCCAGTACTTCCTGTCGGGACTCGGATCCTACGTTCCGTTCCTTGCGGAGAGCGAACTCGGCATCACCGTCGCCGCGCTCGTGATGGCTGCCATGCTGACGGGGGTCAACTACTACGGTGTCAAGGAGACCGGTTCGTTGCAGAACGTGATCGTCCTCTCGCTCGTCGCGCTCATTCTCGCGTTCCTGGCGCTGGGCGCGCTCAGCGGACCGACGATCGGCGAGTTTAATCCGTCCGGCTGGCCCGCGGTCGCCGCGACCATCGGGACGGTGTACGTCTCGTTCATCGGCTTCGAGGTGATCGCCACCAGCGCCGAGGAGATCAAGAACCCGAGCCGTAACCTCCCACTGGCGATGATCGCCGCCGTCGTGACGCCGACGCTGATGTACGTCGGCGTCATGTGGGTCTCGACCGGGACGCTGTCGATCGGCGCGCTCGACGCCTCGAACATTCCGGTCGCCGACGTCGCCGCAGAATTCCTCCGCGGGTTCGCGTCGGCGATCCCCTTTGTCTCGGTGTCGCCGGGTGCGCTCGGTGCGGCCGGGTCAATCGCCATGATTGTCGGCGCAGTGCTGGCGACGATCTCCTCGGCGAACGCGTCGATTCTCTCGGCCGCACGCGTCAACTTCGCGATGGGGCGTGACAAGATCCTCGTCGAGTGGCTCAACGAGGTCCACGACCGGTTCCGAACGCCGTACCGATCGATCACCGCGACGGGGGTCATCACGCTGGTCCTCATCGCTGTCGGGGCCGGGATCGGGACGCTCGCGGAGGTGGCGAGTTTCATGTACCTCGTCACGTACGCCCTGGTCCACGTCGCCGTCGTAGTGCTCCGGCGAGCCGAGCCGGCCGACTACGATCCCACCTTCCAGATCCCGAGCGTACTGTACCCGTTCGTTCCGATCCTCGGCGCGCTTGCCTGCCTCGCGGTTCTCTTCCAGATGGTCGTCACCTTCGAGCCGATGGTGCTTCTCGGTGAGGGTGTCGTCGGCGTCGAGATCGCGCTGCCGTTCACGCTCTCGGTCGTCGGCATCATCGGTATCGGAATCATCGTCGCCGGGATCGCGTGGTATTACACGTACGCTCGCGACCGCGCACCGAGTCAGAGCCTGGTCGGCGACGCGATCGCTCCGGAGCCAGCCGCAGCCGCGGACAGCGAAGGTCGCTATCGGGTCGTCGTCCCGGTCGCGAACCCCGAAACCGAGCGTGATCTCCTTCGGATGGCAGCCGCGAGCGCCCACGCCCACGAGGACGACAACGCCGAGCTTATTGCGGTAAACGTCATCGAGGTCCCCCAGCAGACGTCGCTCTCCCAGGACGTCGCCTTCGAGGAAGAGCGGGTCGAGCGCCAGCAGGAACTGCTGTCCGCTGCTCGTGACATCGCGGCTGAGCTGGATATCGGCCTGCGAACGCGGGCGATCGTCGGCCGCGACACCGGATCGGTGATCCTCGACGTCATCGAAGAGGAGGACGCCGACCACGTCTTCCTCGGCTGGAAGGGGAGTCGAAGCACGAGAGAGCACGTGCTGGGTTCGACGATCGATCCGGTCGTCGGCAGGGCGTCGTGTGACGCGACGCTGGTGAAGCTTGGGCCGGAGGAGACGCCCGGCGAGGGCGACATCATGGTGCTCGCAGGCGAAGGCCCCCACGCTCCGGTTGCCGCTCGCCGCGCAGCCGAGTTCGTCACCACTGCCGGCGAGGACGCCACGCTCACGCTGTTGAACGTTCAGCAACCGTCAGAGGACGGAGACGAAGACCAGTCGCCCCGGGAGCGCGGTGAGGCGTTGATCGACGACCTGGCCGAGCGGGCGGGCATCGAGTACATGCAGTACGACCGCCAGGTCGTGATCGCGGAAGATATCGAGGAGGCGATACTCGAAGCTGCCATCGACTACGACACGATCTGTGTCGGTGCGACGCGGTCCGGCCCGGTCACGCAGGCGGTGTTCGGATCAGTTCCCGAAGCCGTCGGCGAAGAGGTCGACCGGACGGTCGTCATGGCCCGCGGTCCCGAGGAGTCGACGATGTCGATCCGCGAGGCCATCGCTCGCCGACTCTCGGTGTAGTCGGGAACTCGGATCGAGCCATCCACAAGTCGATAGTTTTTCTATCCGCTCTCCACGACCAACCGATAATGTATCTCATCATCGTCGGCGCAGGCGACATCGGGACGCCCCTGATCGAGATCGCGACTCGATCGGGCAACGAGGTCGTCGTCATCGAACGCGACGACGCGAAGGCCGACCGGGTCGCCAGCGAACACGACTGTCTCGTTCTGAACGCGGACGCGACGGTTCGCGAAACGCTCGAGGACGCGGGAGCCGACCGGGCCGACGCGGTCATCTCCACGACCGACCAGGACGCGACGAACGTCATGGTCTGCCTCCTCGCGAAGGAGTTCGACGTTCCGAGCATCCTGTCGGTCGTTCACAACCCCGAGCACATGAGTCTCTTTCGGCAGATCGGCGTGAACACGATGGAGAACCCCCAGGAACTCATCGCCGAGCACCTCTATCGGTCCGTCGCCCGTCCTGCGATCGTCGACTACATGCGGATCAGCGAGGAGGCCGAGGTGTTCGAGATCACCGTCACTGGGAGCGCACCGATTGCCGGCAGGACACTGCAGGAGGCTGCACAGGAGGGATACCTCACCGGTGACACGCTCGTTGTTGCCATCGAACGTGAAGAATCGGACAAGCCGATCACCCCGCGTGGGGATACCCGCATCGAATCCGGTGACCTGCTGACTGTCTATTCGGCGGTCGGCGCGGATCCGGAGATCACCGACATCTTCGGGCATTACGAGGATACCACGGAATGAACGGGACGAAAGCGACGCTCGGACGTGACATCGGCCGGATGCTCGAAGCGCTCGCCGGACTCATCGTGGTCACGGCGATCGTCGCACTCGTCTGGGGCGAGTTCTACGTCGTGCCCGCGCTCGCGGTCTCGGCGGCGATCCCGTTCGGCGTCGGGTACGCGCTGACGACGCTGTTCGCGGACGCCGAGGATCCCGGCAAGCTCCACGGCATGATGGTCGCGGCCTCGGGCTGGTTCGCGGTCGCGCTGTTCGGCTCGCTCCCCTTCCTGCTCGTCGCCTGGACTGCCGAACTCGATCCGGCACTGCTCTCGGTCCCGTCCTCGGCCCGGACCACGACGCTTGCGGCGTTCACGAAACCGTTGAACGCGTTCTTCGAGAGCATGAGCGGCTTCACCGGGACGGGGCTGACGATGACGGACAACGAGGAGGTCCTGCCCCGAACGCTGCAGTGGTGGCGGTCGTTCATCGAGTGGGTCGGCGGCGTCGGCGTGATCGTCCTGACGACGGCGATCCTCGCCCGGCCCGGCAGCGGGTCGCTGACGCTCTACGAGAGCGAGGCGCGCTCGGAGAAGATCCATCCCTCCATCGTCTCGACGGTCCGAACGATCTGGTGGATCTTCGTTCTCTTCACGTTCGTCTCGATCACGCTGCTGTGGCTGGCCGGGATGCCGATCTGGGGCGCGATCAACCACGGCATGACCGGGCTGGCGACCGGCGGGTTCTCGATCACCGACAACTCCATCGCGACCTACGACAGCGTCGCGATCGACTTCGCGCTGCTCCCGATCATGACGCTCGGCTCGATCGCGTTCCCGATCCACTTTCTCATCCTCCGGGGCGACCTGAAGAACTTCTACACCGACCTCCAGACGCGGTGGGTGCTGGGCGGGTTCACCCTCGGCTCGGCGTTCCTCTGGGCGCTGGTGTACTTCGGCGGCACCTACGGCTCGGCGTTCACGGCGTTGCGCTACGGACTCTTCCAGTTCGTCTCCGCGATGTCCTGCACTGGCTTTCAGACGGCCGTCAGCTCGACGAACGTCGCGCTGGGCAACTGGACGGCCGCCGCACAGTTAACCGTCACCGGCGGGATGGTAGTCGGCGCAGCCGCGGGGTCGACCGTCGGCGGGATCAAGCTCATCCGGCTGGCGACACTGATCAAGGGCATCCAGCACCGCATCTCCGACGTGTTTTATCCCGCATCGGCGGTCCGGCGACTGGAGATCGACGGCCGTCGACTGGACGAGCGCGAGGCCAGACGGGAGTTCGAGGAGGCGGGGATCATCGCCGTCCTCTGGGTCGCGTTCCTCACGGTCGCGATGTTCGTATTGTTGCTCGTCCTGCCGATGGGCGAGTACACCCTCGAAAACGTCATCTTCGAGGTCGCCAGCGCCCAGGGCAACGTGGGCCTGTCCGCGGGGATCACCGGGCCGTCGATGCCCGATCTCGGGAAGGTCATGTTCCTGTTCAACATGTGGATCGGCCGCCTGGAGATCATCCCCGTGCTGGTGCTGCTTCGGGCGATCTTCAAGCGCGGAGGTGTCTACCGATGAACGTCGAACGGATCCCGTTGATCGGGCAGGTACTTGAATCAGGAGCCGACGACCGGGTGTTAGACGGCCTGTTGCTATCGGGACCGGTCGTCGTCGCCCTCATCGTCCTCGCAGGGCGGAATCTGTTGACCGAGGGAATCGCAGTGACGTACCTGCTCGTCTTCGTCGCCTACGTGGCGTATCTGAGCCTGCAACGAACCTAGTCGGTCGCCCGTAACGCTGCTCTTATCGCCGTCCGAACAGACGTCGCCAGAGACTCCGCCCGTTCGATCGCTCCGCGATGACGACCGAGGCGTCGACCTCGTCGAGGATGTCGAGGTGGAGCGTGTTCCGGACCAGGCGCGCGAGGACGCCGCGCTCGCTCGCCCCGAGGAACAGCATCGTGTGATCCTCGGCCTCGCGTTCGATCGTCGCCTCGATGTCGCCGGAGTCGTCGACGACGATGTCGGCGTCCTCCAGCCCGTGATCGATCGCCCAGTTTTCGAGGAACTGTTCGCCGTCTTCGACGTCTTCGGGACCGTCCGCGACGTACAGAAGCGTCACCTCCGTGTCTCCGACCGACTGCAGCGCGGACGCGACTTCCGCGCTCAGCTCCGAGTTGGGGCCGCCGATCGTCGGGAGCAGGAGCTTCGACGTGTCGATTCCCTGATCGTCGACGATCAGGAAGTCACACGGGAGTCGGTTCGTGAGTTCGCCGATCGGCCGTTCGGCGCGAGCGGCGTCCCAGAGGCGGTCCTCGCCCCACCCCATCACGACGAGATCGGCGTCGTCGCGGTCGGCGATCGTGAACAGTTCCTCGAACGAGCGATGGGAGACGACCGTTGAGGTCTCGACGTCGACGTCGTACGCGTCGGCGACGCTGCAGACCTCCGAGAGCAACTGGTCCGACTCCTCGACGAGTTGCCGCCGGGCAGTGTCGTCGTACCGGCTCCGGGTCGGCGTCTGGACGACGTAGACGGCGTGGACCACCGCCTGTTCGTGCGCGCTGGCGATGGCGCTGGCGAACTCGACCAGCGGCTGTTCCGTTCGCGGGTTCGTGATCGGGACGAGGATCCGGTAGGTCCCCTCGTCCTTGCGGGCGTGTTTCGCTGCCGTGTCGATCACGGGGACGTACGACCGCCCGACCAGTCCGCCGAAGGCCCACTCCTTCAGCGAGAGCCGCCGGTTCGCCCCTTCGAAACGGGCGGATTCGAGCCGGTGTTCGGTCGTCTGGAAGTAGTTGACCGCGGTGACGAGCACCACGCCCCCGATCGTGTTTCCGAGCAGCACCGGGATGACGAAGTCCGTCATACCGACGACGACGGCCAGATCGCCGACGAACACCAGATACAGCATCTCGGTGAACGAGACGACGACGTGAAAGAGCCCGCCGAGCGGGATCGACAGGAAGGCGAGATAGACGACGGCGAGCCGGGAGATCGTATCGCGAGAGGCATACTCGACCCAGACGACGCCGGCGACGATCAGGCCGGCGAAGGCGGCCTTCGTGAACAGCACGGCCGGGGCGGCCTCGATCCCCTTGTGCGCGATGTCGTATGCCACCGTCGCCTCGGCGTCCGAGAGGACGCCGCCGTAGGCCAGCGCCGCCGCACCGAGCGCGCCGCCGGTGAAGTTCCCCGTCAGCACGACGATCCAGTTGCGCAACAGCGCCGGGACGCTCGCCAGTCGTTCGAGCGTGAGCGCGACCGGCGGCAGCGTGTTCTCGGTGTACAGCTGGTACCCGCCGATGATGATGTAGATGAACCCCAGCGGGTACAACAGCGCACTCAGGATCGGATCGCCGCCCGTCGAGGCGGTCAACGAGACGTACAGCAGGAACGTGATCGTGATCGCAAAGCCGGCGGCCAGCCCGCTGAAGAACAGCTCCCGGCTGCCCGAGGTGATCTCCTCGTCCGCGGCCGCGATGATCCGCTGGAACACCTCGTCGCTCGAGAACCGATCCCGGATCACGCGACCGGCGGCCGGCGCGCCGCTCCGCGAGCGCTCGACGGCCTCCCGGACGTCCTCTTCGTCGTCGTCAGTCATCGACTGAGGAATGTCACGGGACCGGCAAGGATGTTTCCCTCTCTGGAGGAAAGCCGCGTGGCCGGATCGTCTCGAGACGTCGGTACGCGGGCTACCGGGATCACGCCATTTTTGGTGGTGCTTTCCCTACGTTCGGGTATGCAGGAACTGCGCGCCGCCGCAGTCCGCCCGCGAATCGACAGCCAGCCGCGCCCGCTCGGACCGGGCTGTCGGTGCCGGTAACTTCTCGTTCATCTCGCTGCCAGCAGCAGAGACCATACGAGCGTATTCGAAATCCACCACAGACACCATCCCATCAATGTTCGATCGAATCAAAGAGGACGTCCGAACCGCGCGTGCCAAAGACCCGGCGGCGACAGACTCGCTGGAGGTCTTGCTCACGTATCCCGGGCTGCACGCTATCTGGCTGTATCGCATCGCCCACGCGCTCCACGAGCGCGGGTTCCCGCTGATCGCTCGTCTCCTGTCGCACGTCGGCCGCTTTCTCACCGGCATCGAGATCCATCCCGCCGCAGAGATCGGCGATCGGTTCTTCATCGATCACGGCATGGGAACGGTCATCGGCGAGACCACCGTGATCGGCGACGACGTGCTAATGTATCACGGCGTGACCCTCGGCGGGAAGTCGATGCGCCGAGAGAAACGTCATCCGACCCTGGAAGACGGCGTCACGATCGGTGCGGACGCGACGCTGCTCGGCGACATCACGATCGGCGAGAGCGCCAGCGTCGGCGCCGGCTCGGTCGTCGTCGAGGACGTGCCGCCGAAGACGACTGTCGCCGGCAACCCCGCCCACCCTGTGGGCGACGAGGAAGTCCCGCTGACCAAAGACGTCCTCGCGAACGGCGGTTCGGACGGCGACGCGCTGCTCGGAGCGGACTGCTGTGACGACGACAGCGGACTCGAATAGCGCGCCACACGATGTCTGCCGACGACGCGTACGAGCACCAATGACCCCCGATCCCAACGAGTCCCTTCGAGCCGACGCGAAGCTCGGTCCCGTCGTCGACGCAGTCGGACCGCTCCGCGTCGAGCCGGCCGAGGACTTCTTCGCGCGGTTCGTCGTCTCGATCCTGCGCCAGCAGGTCTCGATGGCGTCAGCAGCGGCGACCAGAGAGCGGCTATTCGACGCCGTCGAGGTCACGCCCGAGGGGATCCTGAACGCCGACGACGAGATCCTCCGGGACGCCGGACTGTCTCGCCAGAAAACCCGATACGTCAACAACGTCGCCAGGGCGTTCCGCGAGGAGGGATACTCCCGAGAGTACTTCCAGGGGATAGACGACGACGCCGTCCGGGCGGAGTTAATCTCGATCACCGGCGTCGGAACGTGGACTGCCGACATGCAACTGCTCTTCTCGCTGGGTCGGCCCGACGTCTTCCCGGTCGGTGATCTCGGGATCCGGAAAGGGATGGTTCAGCTGTTCGAGGACCTCGCTGTCGAGGATCGAGCGGCGATGCGCGACCGCGCCGAGCGATGGGAACCCTACCGGAGCTACGCGAGTCTGTGTCTGTGGCGAACAGTTGAAGGCGACGATATCGACGATTAGTCGACGGGACCAGGAGTCGCTTCGGTCGACTCCCCCGACCGGTCGGGTACGTCTACCTCGCGGATCGGCGTCGCGAACACGTACAGTAGCACGGCCCCGACGAGGAACGAGACCCCGAGTGCAGCGACGGCGGCGATCGGCGTGAAGAGGTCGGCGAACGCGCCGCTGCCGACCCGGAACGGGACGCCAGCGACCGCCCGGACCATCGCGATCGCGGAGATGACCGTCGCGCGGCCGACAGATCCGATGTGATCGTTGATGTAGCGGCTCGATATGGGGAAGATCAGGCTGTTGGAGCCTTTCATCACGAAGAACATCGGGAAGACGGCGACCGGGGCGACCACGGGCACCAGATAGAAGGCAGCGATCCCGACCGGCAACAGCAACATCGCCTTCCGGACGCCGAGCCAGGACTCCACCTCGGCGGCGTAGTCGCTGCCGATCGCCGACACGCCCATGAACGAGGCGTAGAAGAACCCGAGCGTCGCGGCCTCCTCGACGCCATAGGTCGCGAGCACCGCACCGAAGGACTGTTCGAGCGCGTCGCGGACCACCGGCTGGATGTACATGTCGGCGGTCATCAACGCGCCGGAGAACAGCGACAGGTAGACCACGAACCAGCGGAGTTCCCGGGCGGTGATCCGGTCCCGGATCGTCGGCAGGGCGTCGAGCATCGAGAGGCTCTCGCCCTCGGCCTGTCGCTCGTCGTCGGCGGCGTAGGCGGCGTTTTTCGGCAGGCGGAGGACGAGACCGACGTTGAGCACGCTGAGGGCGACGGCGGCGTAGAAGGGATAGTACGGATCGGCGACGTACAGCAGCCCCCCGGCGATCATCGTGACCGCCTGCACGGCCTTCGAGACTGCCCCCGCGCGGCCGCTGATCCTGGTGTACTCGCCCTCGATGTCGTGTTCCTGGAGCGTGTCGTACAGCCAGGCGCTCCCGCTTCCGGAGACGAACGTGTGGCCGAACGAGAGCGTACCAAAGACGAACAGGAACCCCCAGAAGTCAGTCGCGGTCAGATAGCCGGCGTTGGAGATCAGGAACATGACGGCCGCGATGACGAGACTGTTGCGGCGCCCGATCCGGTCGCCGACGTAGCCCGTCGGGATCTCCCCACCGACGACGATGAGCGCCTGTATCGTCGCGATGATACCGATCTCGGTGTAGCTCAACCCGTTCAACAGGAGAAAGAGCGTGTAGATCGGATACGTGAATCCCGGACCGCTGGTCGCGCGGTAGAGGTAGTACTTCAGGACGGTGCGAGAGGCGTCGACCATGGATGTAGGTTGGTATTGATCAGTCTACGATTGAAGGCGTCTCGGTACGTTTCGGTCTGCGGAAAGTGTATGAATTTCGCTTCGATCTGTGGAGTGTGTACGAACGCAGGTCCGGAGAGACGCACTCGCGGTCATCGATCGGCCAGCCACTCCTCGGCGAGCATGCCGTAGCGACGGCTGTCGACGTACTCGCCCTCGTAGAAGGTCTCCTTCCGGTAGGCACCTTCCTGCTCGAAGCCGAGCGATTCGAGGGCGGCCTGGGAGGCGTCGTTGGGCTCGATGACCATCGCCCAGACCTTGTTGAGGCGTCGCTGCCCGAAGGCGTGATCCAGCAGGAGTGCCGTCGCTTCCGTGACGTAGCCGTTGCCCTGGTGGTCCGGTGCGACCCAGTACATGAGCATCCCGGACCCGTGGGGCTGGTTGACCCAGGGAATGCCGACCTCGCCGACGCGGGTCAACCGGTCCTCGTCGCCGGTTCGCATCGCATCGCGGTCGCCCGTACAGATCAGAAACACCATCCCGTCGTCGTCATCGCCGTACACGCGCTCCTCGAAGTGCTCCTCGACCTGCTTGCGGTTCCGCGGCGAGACGTCCGTCAGCGGTCGCCGGATCGACTCCTCGTTGCGGTGTTCTTCGAAGAACTCGTAGTCCGCTTCTTCCCAGGTGTGGAGGCTGACCGACTCGCCACGGAGGAACGCGGGACCGGGCATCAGACACCACTCCATTCCGTTTCGAGCAGTCCGTAGCGCAACACGTCCACGTGTGCACCGTCCTGGAACACGGCCTCGCGGAACCGCCCCTCGCGTGAGAACCCGAGCGAGTCGAGCAAGTCGCGAGAGGCCTCGTTCGTGGCGAGACAGTCAGCCCGGACGCGATGGAGTCGAAGTTCTGCGAAGCCGTATTCGAGCAACAGTGACACCGCTTCCCGTCCGAGACCCTGGCCCTGATGCTCGGGCAGAATCCAGTAGGCGAGGTCGGCCAGGCCGTCCCCCTCTCGGACGTCCGGGAAGGTGACGGCCCCGACTGTCTCGTCGTCGGCCGTCGCGACGAACCAGTAGCCGTCTCCTCCTGAGACGGTGTCCTCGTGGAACTCCTCGAGGGCCTCGCGATTCGTCGCCGAATCGATACAGAGCGGGACGCGAAGATCGGGGTCGTTTCGCGCGCGAGCGAACGCATCCAGATCTTCCTCTTCGACGGGGTGGAGGGAGACGCGTTCGCCCGACGTGAAGGTTGGACCGGGCATGCCTCTCTGTTCCGGATGGGGAGAGAAAGCATTTGTGGCGTCGTGATACAGGTTCTCAAGCACGCACGGGCCAAAGCCCATGACGCTGGCAGTCGTGGGCGGGAGTATGGGACTCGCGAACCGAAGCGACACGTTCGACCTCGACGACGAGACGACCATCCACCGACTCGGCTACGGCGCGATGCGGATCACGGGTGAGGACATCATCGGCCGACCCGACGACGAGGACGAGGCCCGGCGGGTGCTCCATCAGGCGCTCTCGCTCGGTGTGGATTTCATCGACACCGCGGACTCGTACGGCCCGGGCGTCAGCGAACGACTGATCGGCGAAGCGCTCGCCCCGTATCCGGACGAGCTCGTCGTCGCGACCAAGGGCGGATTGCTGCGCAATACGGACGGAGACTGGCTCCCGCAAGGCGACCCGGATTATCTGCGCAACGCCGTCCTCGCGAGCCGGGATCGATTGGGAGTCGACACGATCGACCTCTATCAGTATCACCGGCCGGATCCCGATACGCCGTTCGAGGACTCCGTCCACGCGCTCGCGGAGATGAAAGACGAGGGGCAGATCCGCCACGTCGGGCTGAGCAACGTCTCCGTCGAACAGCTCGAAACTGCGCGCGATATCGTCGACGTGGCGACCGTCCAGAACCAGTACAACGTCGCCGACCGCGAGGACGAGGACGTCCTGCAGGCTTGCGAGGAGTACGACATCGGGTTCATCCCCTGGTTCCCGCTCGGTGCGGGCGAACTCGACGAGAAAGCCGACGCCCTCGATTCGATCGCCGAGGCTCACGACGCCACCCGGTATCAGATCGCGCTGGCGTGGCTGCTCCAGCACTCGCCGGTCACGCTACCGATCCCCGGCACCTCGAGCGTAACCCACCTGAAAGAGAACGTCGCTGCCTCCGAGATCGAATTGAGCGACGACGAACTGGCGCGCCTGCGATAGCGACGAACCAGGCCGTCTCCAACAGTGACGAACTGGCGCGCCTGCGATAGCGACGAGCCAAAGCGTCCCCGATCACGTCGTCCGAGTAGTGATGTGCCGTCCGAGAGGTCATCCGACAGCGGTCACTATCAGACCTCCTTTTCGGGCTCGATGTAGACTTTCTTGACGAACGGCTCGGCCGCCATCAATTGGTCCTCGATGTCCGTGATGTGTTCGTCCATCTCGGCGGTCGCGATCCCGGGCTCGAAGGACACGTCAGTCGTCACGAGTAGACGGCCGGGCCCGAAAAAGACCGTCCGGAAGTCGATGATCTCGGCCACGCCGTCGTGGGCGGCGACGATTTCCCGGAGCCGCCGCTCCTCTTCGAGCGGAAGGCTCTCGCCCAGCAGGAGACGCTTGTTCTCCCAGGCCAGCGCCAGAGCGAAGCCCATCAGCATGATCCCGATCAAAAGCGCCGCAGCGGCGTCGTAGACCGGGTTGCGGGTGACCTCGGTGAGGTAGACGCCGAACAGCGCGAGTCCGGCCCCCGAGAGCGCGACAGTGTCCTCGGTGAACGCTGTCAGCGTCGTCACGTCGCTGGTCTTGTGGAACGCTTCCCGATAGCCGCTCCAGTCGTGGACCTCGATCTGGCGTTTGAGCTCCGCGTTGGCCCTGTACAGGGCGTAGGCCTCGAAGCAGATCGCACCGGCCAAGACGGCGTAGTTGACGTAGACAGCTGGGAAGCTAATCCCCAGCAGTTCCGGTTGCTTCGGGACGCTGTGGGCTCCGCCGTGGACGAGTTTCTCGTAGCCGTGGGTTGCGCTTTCCCAGCCGGCGATACCGAACAGCAGCACCGACACGAGAAAGCTGTAGAAGAACTGGGCTTTCCCGTATCCGAAGGGATGGCGCTGGTCCGCCGATCGCTGGCTGTAGCGGATGCCGATCAGCAAGAACACCTGATTCCCGGTGTCGGAAATCGAGTGATACGTCTCCGAGAGCATCGCGGGACTCCCGGTGAGCGTGAATCCGACGAACTTCAGGACGGCGATCGCCCCGTTCGCCAGCAGCGCCGCGATCACGACCCCCTTGCTGTTGCCAGCCATCCCCCGTGACTGCTCTGCCGACTGGCAAAGAAGTACTGGTCGTGGACGCTGTCAAAACGGTCATAGTTCCCTTCGCAACCGGTTGGAAAGGTTCCGAAGTGTCTCAGAACCCCACTTACCCACACGTAAGTTCCAATTATATACTCATCAATGCGAATAGAGACGTATGGGAGACACGTTAACCTGCCCAGAGTGTGGAGCCGACATCGAATCGATGGACCACCTCGAAACCGCACACGAGGTCGCCGAAATCGAGCCGCAAGATGACGGGTCGTTCAACCTCTACGAGAACAGGGATCTCTTCCTCTGCAAGGGGTGCAAGAGACCTCTGGGCGTGAAAAAGCGGGAGTGAGTACAGGACTGCTGTCCGTCGTCGGCATACTGTAACCACTCCTTTCTAGCCGTGGGTCCCCGAACCGGGCTCGTACTGATCGGGATTACTGTGCCCGATCGGAGGGATACCGACCTCTGACCGGACGGCGGAGTTCGATTTCACAGGCGAAATCTACGGGTTCCTACGATAATCCCTACACGTCCCAGCGACAGGTACTTTCGGGGCACACGACGTCCGCAATGATAACAGGTAGCCGTTCCTGCAGAAGTGTGTACAGCCGGCAGTATGACTGACTTCGAGTGCTACTGGCGTTCGTACGTGTGGAAATCGACCGCCTGCTCCAGCAGTTCGTCCGGAATCCCGGGCACTTCCTCGTCGCGGACAGGTCCCAGGTTGTCGAGTCGCTCGGGTTCGCGGGGGAAGTCTCGCAACTCGAAGTGCACGTCAATCCCCGCCTTCGCTCCCTGACCGAGCGCGACCGGGATCTGGTTGTGCCCCGGCGTGCAGTCGCCCACCGCGTAAACGCCGTCGACCGAGGTCTCGCCGTGGTCGCCGACCTCGATCGTGCCGTCGTCGTTGATCGCACAGCCGAGCTCCCGGGCCAGGCCGTTGTTGTACTCCGCGCCGTACATCGCAAATCCGCCCTTGTACTCGCGAGTCTTTCCGTCGCCGGACTCCGTCCGGCTGCTCGTGGGACGTTGTCCCACGCTATCCTCGAATTCAAGGGCTTGCAGCCACCCGTCCTCGCCGTTCTGGACGCCCGTGACGTCCGCGTGGATCACGTCGATGGGGTGGTTCTCCAGGACGGCGGCGCTCTCGTCGCTCCACTCGGGCTCCTTGCCACGGGTCAGCAGGTCCACCTCGTCGGTGAAGTTCAGCATAATCGCGGCGACGTGGACGGCGCTCTCGCCGTGGCCCATCACGTACACCGGTTCGTCGACGAACATGTGGGCGTCACAGTGCAGGCAGTAGTGCAGTCCCCGGCCGGTTCTGGGGAGCGGTGGGTCCGGACGGACGTCGTTGAACCCCGTCGCGAGCACGACCATCTCGGCGGCGTAGTCGGCGCTATTGCCCGATAGTCGGAACTGCTTCTCGCCGTCCTCGGGACGGGAACACGAGGTGACCATATCGCGGTGGCTGTCACAGCCGTACGCTTCCAGTTGCTCCTGGCCGATCTGGAGGAACTCCATCCCATTGGTCTCCTCACGGACACCCAGCAGGTTGTGGACTTCCTGCATCATCGCCGCACGGCCGCCGCCGCGACTGACGACTGCCGTCTGATGGCCGAGTCGCGTGCTGTACAGTGCCGCCGTCATGCCCGCGGGACCGCCCCCGACCACGACGACTTCGTACTCGTGGAGATCGGTTTCGTCGCTCACGTCCGGGATCGATGTCGTCGGCTGGTAAATAGATGTAGTCACCCGAGAGTAACACGACGACTGATCGCTCGCAGTGACCAGCACAGCCGAGCGGACGAGTCTCTGCCTCCGTTCATACGGATTATCGTACGTCTTTCCGTATCGACCGCCAGAGGTCGGTCGGAGCGGGAAATCGGTACAGTATCACTCACGCCAGTGCGTCCTCGAAGGCGTACTGGACGACCTTGTTGAGCGTCGGATGCGCGTGGATCGTGTCGGTAATATCCCGGACGTGGCCTGAACCCGCCCGCATGGCCACGGCGACCTCGTGGATCATCGTCGACGCCTCGTAGCCGAGCATGTGACAGCCCAGGATCGCGCCGCCGGGTGTCGCGAGTACCTTGGCGAAGCCGTGGTCGAGCTTCTTCGCCCGGCCCATCGGCGTTCCGGGCAGTTCCGCTCGGCCGACGACGTACTCGGTTCCAGCGTCCGCTAGCTCCGCCTCCGTCTGCCCGACGCCGGCCATCTGCGGCTCGGTGAAGATCGCGTGTGGCATCGCCGTGAAGTCGGCTTCGCTGTTCCCATCGCGGACGACGTTGTCAACGGTGATCCCCGTCTCGTAGTCCCCGGAGTGTTTGAACATCGCGTTGTCGGCGATGTCACCCTGCGCCCAGACGTTCTCGGCGGACGTCTCCAGGCGGTCGTTAGTCACGATGAAACCGGCGTCGTCGGTTTCGATACCCGCAGCGTCGACGTCGAGGGTGTCGGTGTTCGGACGCCGGCCGAGCGCGACCAGCAGATCCGTTCCGTGTGCGGAAACGGTCTCACCGCCCTCGGTCTCGGCCCGAACCACGATCCCGTCGCCCTCGGATTCGACGCTCGTCGCGCGGTGACCGGTGTAGACTTCGTGACGCTCACGGGCGATCTCCGTGAACGCCTCGGCGACTGCGGGATCTTCTCGCGGGACGAGCGTGTCCAGCATTTCGACGATCGTCACGTCGGTCCCCAGCGACTCGAAGAAATATCCCAGTTCGACCGCGACGTACCCGCCGCCGAGGATCACCAGCGACTCGGGCTGGTCGCGGCGGTACAGTGCCTCCGTGCTGGTCATGTACTCGACATCGTCGAGGCCGTCGATCGGCGGCACGAGCGGTCGCGAGCCCGCGGCGACGACGACCTTCTCTCCGCTGACTCGTTGGCCGTCGACCTCGACGGTTCGCTCGTCGACGAAGACAGCCGCGTCCCGGTACATGGCGAGGTTCTCTTTCCCCCTGTAACGCTCCTCCATCCCTTCGGCGATGGACGAGAGCGTCCCGTCCATATCGTCGACGATGGCTTCGTAGTCGATCCCGTCGAGGGTCGCATCGAGGAAGAACCGATTGGCGTCCCGGACGTGATTGGCGGCGGTCGCCGCCTGGATGAGCATCTTCGAGGGATTACACCCGCGGTTGAGACAGGTTCCACCGAGCGGCCCCTTCTCGATCAGTGCCGTTTCCAGACCCGCGTCGGCAGCCGCCTCGGCGACGTTGTTGCCGGTCCCGCCACCGACCACGAGCACGTCGACGTGTGCCATCTATACACCTTCTTCGAGACCGTGTTCGACACCCCAACTGATCAGTTCCGATACCACTGGCTCCAGTGCATCCCCGCGCTCGGTCAGCGAATACTCCACGCGGACGGGCTGGTCGTTGACAATCTCCCGGTCGACCAGCCTCTCTTCTTCGAGGGTCGTCAGACTCTCGGAGAGCATCTTCGAGGAGACGCCAGCGATCTCGCGTTTCAGCGCACTGAACCCCAGCGGACCGTTCTCCAGCAGCTGGTAGACGATCCGGAGGTGCCACTTCCGACTGAGTGTTTCCTGGACCGCGTCGAACACCTCGTCCGGTTCGACGAAAATCGGCCTGTCAATTCCCGCGCCCGATCCGCTCGACGAAACGGTCCCCGATTCTGAACTCATGTAGTACTGTGACAGACGCCCGGGCGGATAGTTAACCACACCCTGGCCGGGAGTACGTTCTCCGGAGCCCGCAAAATTTATATATCAGTTTGTTGGACGACCGTCCCGGAACCGCTCCCAGAACACCTCGTTCAGCCCCTGCTCGGATTCGGCGTCCCGGTAATCCTCTTTGGTGAGGTTCGCCTCCTCGATGAGCGACGCGGCCTCGCCGGCCCACGCGTAGAAGCCGACCAGCGTCTCCTCGCGCATCTCGTCGAGCGCGATCGAGTGATATACGTTGACATATCCGCCGGATTCACGGTTGAGTTGCGATTTCTCCAGCAGTCCGAACTCGACGAGGTCGTTGAGATACGTCCGGACGGTGCTGACGTCGTAATCGAGTCGTTCGGCCAGCTCCTCCGGCGACAGCGGCCCCTCACCGATGACACACAGACAGACGTCGAGTCCGGGCTTGGGAAGGCCGAACGCGTCGAGCAATACCTGGCGGACGTCGGGTGGTCTGATGTCGAGTTTCGTCTCCGTGACCCGCTCCATGGGTTCGTCGTGGCAGGTCATCCCGCCGTCAAGATCCTGCATCGTGAGCACGACGTTGTTACAGTCCGTACACCGGTAGATCGAATACTTCCGGTCGCGGAGGTCGATCTCGCTGCGCTCGTCCTCGGACCAGGCCGCTCCGAATGGATCGGACTCGCCTGCCGAGTTGGTATCGTCAGTCATGGTTCGAAAGGGGTCGCTCTGTCCGGCGGTGTCTGTGTAGCCATACTCGCGGCAGCGTCTTGAAACATGGAGTCACCCGTCAGCGACGTCTTTGAACTCACTCGTCGGCGATGTCTATGAGTTCACTCGTCGACGGCGTCCGTGGTATCATCGTCGACGACATCCAGCACGAGGATGTCGTCGAAGTCGACGTCGAGGGCGAGCACCTCTCGTGTCGTGGTCGTCGGGCGGTATCCCTCCTCAGTCGCTTCGATGAACTCGCACTCGCGGAGTTTCTCCAGAGCCGGGTCGAGAGCCGTCTCCGGAACGGCCAGCGACTCGGCGAGTCGTCGTTTCGAGACAGCGTCCCCAGTCGGCGTCTCCTCGACGATCTCGACCAGCACAGTGTGTGTAGACGGAGACATGGGGTGCCTCAGGGACGGTCAGCGTACATGGGAACACTCCCGCGCCCCGTCGCATACGTGTTGCTTACCCTCACTCGACCGCGTTACGTGGCCCTCACCCCCGTACTCTCGCGTTGATGTTGCATCGACCTGCGTCAACTGCCTCGGGATCGAGTGGTTCGAGAGAGCAGAGCTCTCTCGTCATCACGAGACGGCAAGCCGTCTCGGACGACCCCGTGGCATCCGCCTCGATTATTCTGTGAAACGGGAGTTACGACCGAGTTATCCCCTCACGGACACCTCAAGAGAAGTTTAATACCGGACCTTCGATATTTCGAGCGAGTTATGACGGAAGATAACGGCGCGGTGAGGCTGCAGCGGCAGTCCGCCGAAGAGATAGAAGCGACCGTCGAAAGTATCACGAGGATGCTCAAAGTCGGGGCCGTCTTCGCGGGGGTCGGCTACCTGCTGGTCGGCAGCGCAATCGTCTTCGAGTTGACGGAGTTCCATCCGCTGCTGGACGACTTCTTCAGGACGTACACGGAGACGAGTCTCGCTGGCGGGAGCGGGGGTCCACGGGGTGGGGCAGTCAACGAAGCGCTTGCGAGTATCCACAAATGGCCGTCGACGCTGCTGTGGTTGAAACTCGGGGGGATCGGACACATCCTGCTCGGCATCTTCATCGCGCTGGCGGCCATCGTCCGCGCTCTCGCGTTGATGCCACACCGGCTCGCCTACGAGATGGGGCGGTCCCAGTCCTGAGCAGTCCGGAACGCGCTCGATCTGCGTTTTCGAAAACGAACAGACCGCACCAGCGGGAGCGGAAGCCCGACCACTCGTCACTGAACGCCTGGGCGTTCCTCGACACCCATTCACGACGTACGGATCCGGCGACAGGACGTCAGCGCGTTCCCTCGACGAGTCGTTTCAGGTGTTCGGGCGGGACCGCGCCCCGTGCGGCGTGCCCGTCGTAAGCGAACGTCGGAACGCCAGTGATGCCGTCTTGCTGAGCGTCGGTGAATCGTTCTCGAAGGCGGTCACGGCGTTCCTCGTCCGCGACTGCCTGTCGAATTTCGTCACCGTCCACGCCAGCCTCTTCGGCGATGTCGGCCAACACGTCGACGTTACCGATGTCCCGCCCTTCGACCCAGAGCGCCTCGAAGACCGCCTCGTCGAAGGCGAGCCACCGGTCGGGATACTCGGCCTGCAGATAAAGCGAGGCGACCTGCGCGTCGAAGGAATCGACGTCTTCGGGGAGATAGTCCAGCGACAGCATCTCGTCCGCGCCGTACTCGTCGCGCAGCCTGGCCACGTTCTGACGAACCTGCTCGAAGTACGCGTCGTCTTTCCCGTCCTCGACCGAGTGATCGATCTCGCCGTCGGGTCCGCGCTTGTGACTCCGAAGGTCGAACGGACGCCAGTCGATCGTCAGTTCGCTCTCCCGGGTTTGCTGATACTCTTCGAGAGATTGTCGACCGAGATAGCAGAACGGACAGACGTAATCCGAGTACACAGCGATCCGATCGTTGGTTCGGGTCATCGCCCGTCAGTACGGGCTCCGATCGGAAAAGAAGTCGAGTGAGATCGAGGTAATCGACCCCGGTGGGCGGTTGGCGTGCTAGATAAATTCAGAGTTTTGCGGGCCGTTCGTGATGTGCACCTCGAACGGCTGGGTGCTCACGTCGTCCTGTTCGACGAGGTGCCAGTAGGTCTCGGCCATCCGGTCGGGGTCGAGGAACGTCTCGTCCTCGCGGCCGGAGAACCGTTCGGGGACGCCCGGGGAGTCGATCTGCCCGTCTATCACCACGTGCGCGACGTGGATTCCTTCGGGACCGAACTCCTGGGCGATGTCCATCGCCATGCCACGGGCAGCGAACTTCGCCGCGGTGAACCCGATCGCTCCGCCGAGACTCCGCACTGCGGACGTCGCACCGGTGAAGATGACAGTCCCACCACCCGTCTCGAGCATGTCCCCGACGGCCTCCTGTGAGCAGACGAACGCCCCGCGGCCGTTGACCGCCCAGGCCTGCTCGAATTCCTCGACGCTGGTGTCCATCAGACCCGTCCAGGAGGCGGCGCTCGCGTGGTTGACGAGGACGTCCACCGGACCGAACGCCTCCCGGACCGCCTCGAACCCGTCGCGGACCTCCTCGATGTCAGTGAGGTCGGTCTGTACTGCGAGTCCCTCGCCGGGGTCAGAGAGATCAGCGGCGAGTTCCTCGATGTAGTCCGCCGATCGGGCGAACAGCGCGACCTGAAACCCCTCGGCCGCGAACTTCCGCGCGAGGGATTCACCGAGCCCCGAGCCGACGCCGGCGATGACTGCTGTGCGTGGCATGGGTAGACGTGGCTCTCGCCGGACAAAACCGTGTTGACGAACCCTCTCGGACAAAACCGGACGACGATCACGCGATACCGAGTCCGCCGAGGATCAGTCGGATCCCGATCAGGGTCAGAAGCCCGAGGACGCCGGCGCGGCGCTGTCGTTTACCGACGCTCGTTCGGAGGCGTTTTCCGACCGCGACGCCGGCCACCGCCGGGATCACGGCGACAGCGGAGGCGAGCGCGATCGCGAGGCTCGGGTAGAGACCGAGCGCGCCGGCGGCCCCGATGCGGACCGCATTGAGCCCGAGAAAGACCATCGCGACGACGCCGACGAACACGCCGTGGGAGAGGTCACAGCTCCGGAGGTAGGCGATCAGCTGGACGCCGACGTTCGTTCCGCCGAACAAGAGCCCCGAGACGGCACCAACACCGATCATTCCAGGGATCGATTCGACAAAACAGCCCTCCTTCGCGCGGTCCAGCCCCGGAACCGGGACCACACGCTGGGCACTGGCGACAAAGGCCAGCGAGACCGCGCCGAGTCCGACCTTCAGCGGCCCCTGGGGGAGACGATCAAGAACGACGAGCCCGACGACCGTACCGACCAGCGCGGCGAGGATCAGGGGGGTGAATCGGCGACCACACGTCCGCAGGTCTTCCAGCGAGAGGTCCCGGATCAGCGAGAGGTTTACGCCCAGAATGGGCGCGATCATGAACACGACGGCCGTGGCGGGGTCGATCGCCGTCGCCAGCGCCATTGTCCCAACGAGCGCGAACCCGAAGCCCGCGAGCCCGTTGACCGCCCCGGCGACGACGATGACGAGGGCGATTCCGGCGATCAGTTCCGGCGGCAACCCTGGTAACACGCTCGTCGATACTGCAGCAGACTCCTAAATAGTACGGTCACCCGGGGGTAAGGGTACGATCGCCGTGGCCGCCTAACCGAAACGTTACTCGACCTTCTTTAGCGAGGCACTCGTCGGTGTCTCCATGCAAGAATTCGATTTCATGGTCATCGGCTCCGGTTCGGGGCTGGACGTCGCCAACGTCGCCGCCAACCAGGGCCAGTCGGTCGCCGTCGTCGAGAGGGGGCCGCTCGGCGGAACGTGTCTCAACCGCGGCTGTATCCCTTCGAAACACCTGCTGTATCACGCCGACGTCCTTGAGACAGTCGAGCGCGCCGACGAGTTCCGGATCGACGCCACAGTCGAAAGCGTCGACTTCGCCGAGATCGTTCGGGCGGTCAACGAGGAGGTCGGCAACGACGCCGAATCGATCCGGCGAGGGCTCGAATCCTCGGCGCGACACGACCTGTTCAAGGGTGAGGCCCGGTTCGTGGACGACCGGACCGTCGAGATCTCTGGGGGGGAAGACGACGGGGCCCGACTCCGCGCGGAGACGGTCCTCGTCGCCGCCGGGACGCGCCCGGCCGTCCCGAACATCGACGGCATCGACGAGGTCGAGTACATGACCAGCACGGAGGCGCTCCGGCTCGAAACGCCGCCCGAGCACCTCGTGATCGTCGGCGGCGGATACATCGCCGCGGAACTGGGCCATTTCTTCGGGACCTTCGGCAGCGAGGTGACGATCGTCGGCCGGCGGCCGAACCTCCTGCCGGAAGCCGACGAGGAGGTCGCCGCGGCCTTTACCGACCGTTATGCCGATCGCTTCACCGTCCACACGGGCCACATGGCCACGGCGGTCAGCGAGGAGAACGGCCGGATCACGGTCGAAGCACGACCGTACGAGTACGGCGACGATGCGGGCGTCATCGAGGGCGAAGACCCCGTGAACGTAACGGGCGACGCGCTGCTGGTCGCCTCGGGCCGCGTGCCCAACACCGACGTCCTGAACGTCGAGGCGACCGGCGTCGAGACCGACGACGGCGGGTTCGTCGAAACCGACGAGTACCTCCGGACCGACGCCGAGGGTGTCTGGGCGCTGGGCGACATCGTCGGGGAGTATCTGCTCAAACACAGCGCCAACCACGAGGCCCGGACCGTGGCCCGGAACGTCTTCGGCGAGGACCTCCAGCCAGTGGACTACAGCGCGATGCCCTTTGCTGTGTTCGCTTCCCCGGAGGTCGCCGGCGTCGGCGCACACGAAGAGGAACTGCGGGAGGACGACCGCGAGTACGCGACGAACACCTACCAGTACGGGGACACCGCCCGCGGCGACGCGATGAACGCCGACGGATTCGTGAAGGCCATCATCGACCTCGACGGAGCGATACTGGGCTGTCACATCATCGGGCCGGACGCCTCGACGCTGATCCAGGAGGTCGTCGTCGCGATGAAATCCGGCTCGGGCACGGTTCAGGACATCCGGAACTCGATCCACATCCACCCGGCACTGCCCGAGGTCGTCCAGCGGGCGTTCTCGGGGCAGTTCACCCGTAGAGGCGGCGGACACGACCACGACCATTGATCGGTATCACCTAACACGTCCGTTACTGCGTTACTCAGACGTTCGCTCGGGCTTATAGGCTGAACAGGCGCAATACCACGGTCTTCAGGCCGTGGATACGCGCCGTCACTCAGCACCACGTTCCACCGACTCCGACAGGGCCGGATATTCTACCGCTATCAAACACCAACCATTACAAAAGAAGCGAGTATAATCGATTATACAGACGTTCAGAATGCTGGAAGTCCACCGCACCTATCGAGCGGAAATCCGCAACCACTCACAGGTTGAGGGCTCGCTCGACCGCCACGGGTGGAGTGCCAGCAAACTCTGGAACGTCGCTAACTACCATTCCCGAGAAGTGTGGGAAGAGACGGGCGAGATTCCCGACCACGAGGAGTTGAAAGACGAGTTGAAGACCCATCCAACGTACAAGGGACTGCACAGTCAGTCCAGTCAGCGGGTTCTGGAGGAACTCGCTGAAGCCTTCAACTCGTGGTACTCCAGCGACGATGACAGGGATAATCCGCCCGGTTACCGCAAAGAAAACTACTACGACGACGAGGGTCGCTGTGTCCACGAAGAACACCCACGCAGCACGATCACATGGAAGCAACACGGCATCCGTCACGACACCAAGAACAGCCGTGTTCGCCTCTCAAAAGGGGCGAATCACAAGGAACACCCGAAAGCGTGGGAGTACATCCTTGTCGAATACGAGACACGACCCGGCGTTACGGTCGAGAACCTGCAACAAGTTCGAGCCGTCTACGACCAGCAGAAAGAGCGGTGGGAGCTGCACCTCGTCTGCAAAGACGAAATCGAGACGCCCAACGCTCCCGGCAACGAGACGGCGGGCGTCGATCTCGGTATCAGCAACTTCGCCGCCGTCGCCTACAGCACCGAAGACGCTGACCTCTACCCCGGCAATCGCTTGAAACAAGACGGGTACTACTTCCCGAAAGAGATCGCCAAGTGCGACAACAGTGGTGGCGACAGGGCCACGCGACTACATCACAAGTGGTCGGAACGCCGCACTCACTTCTTTCACTCCTTAGCGAAACACATCATTGAAAGGTGTGTCGAGAAGGGTGTTGGCCGCATCAACGTCGGGGACTTGGAGGGCGTGCGTGAGAATGAGAAGGGCGAATCGAAGAACTGGGGCAAACACGGCAACCTCGACTTACACGGGTGGGCGTTCGACCGCTTCACCTCGATTCTCGAATACAAGGCGAAGGTTGAGGGTATCGAGGTCGTGGAAGTGTCCGAACGGGACACGAGCAAGACGTGTTGCGTATGTGGTAAAGAAGACGATAGTCAGCGTGTTGAACGCGGTCTGTACGTGTGTGAGGATTGTAATGTGGCGTTCAACGCCGACGTGAACGGGGCGGAGAACATCCGTCTGAACATCAACGAAAGTAACTCCGAGTCTTTCGGGCAGTTGTCCGGGGATAGGAGTACCGGCTGGTTGGCACAGCCCGGAGTCTACCTGTATGACCTCTCCT